>PPHI01000007.1 GCA_002901265.1 Rhodopirellula baltica
CACCACTACCGATTTGCAGGCCGATCGGTAGTGGTGTCCGCACAGTTGGAACCACCACATTGTTCTCACAAGGAACACCGATGGAAACCAAGATCGATACGCACATGGCGATCGAAGGCGAAGGTTTCTTTAAGGTCACGCAAAATGGCAACATCTCGTACACGCGTGATGGATCCTTCGTACGCGACGACCAAGGACGGCTGACAACGGCGGACGGTTACCTTCTCGATCCTCCTGTTACGATTCCTCCCGATGCGACCAACTTGTCAATCTCGGCTGGCGGCGTGGTCAGCTATCAACAGAACGGCATCTCGGCCACCGGCCCAACCATCCAGATTTCACGGTTCCCCAACCCTGCCGGTCTGCAGAACGTCGGCAACAACCTCTACATCGAAACGCCTGCAAGTGGCGCCGAGGTACTGGGGTTGCCTGGCGTAAACGGCAACGGACTGATCCGACAGAACTATGTCGAAGGTTCCAATGTTGAAGTCGTTTCTGAATTGGTTTCGCTGATCACCGCACAGCGAGCCTACGAAATCAACTCGCGTGCCATCCGTGCGGGCGACGAGATGCTGTCGTCGGCTAGCGACCTGGTTCGGTAAGCAATCGCCCTAATGTTTGAATGGATCTCGAACATGAACGAGCTTGAACACCAACAAAGCCTCCGTCCGCGTCATCAACTGACGTTAGCCCATGCATGGGCTGGCATGATCGTGATGCTATTCGCGACAAACGGGCTGCTTTGTCACGTGGCCGTTGCCGGCAACCTTGTGTTGACCATGAATACGGATCGTTCAACGGTGACCGATGGAACCGTTCGGGTCGGAGATGTCGCCAAAATCGAGGGCGGATCAACAACCGACCGTCGGCTGATTGCGAGACTGGACTTGGACGCAATCCATGACGGCGAGCCTTGCCTAGTGTCACAGCGCCAGGTGAATACACGATTGCTGCTTGCCGGGTTTTCGCGAGACGAATTCCAAGTGATTGGCGCTTCGGCGACTTCCGTTGTGTCCGCATCACCCGGTCATCAATCCAAGCAAATCTCAAGCATTATCGAAAGCCAACTCGGTCAACAGTTTGGAATCGACGCGAAACGAATTGACATCCGTCTCGAAAACCAGACGCAACTGGAAAGCTTCGTCAATCAATTCGAAATATCAACGCGAACGATTTCTCTGGCCCCACGCAACGACTTTCCCATCGGACGTACGCGACTTCAGTTGCAATGTATCGCCAAAGGCACCACGCAAACTTCGATTCCACACCAAGTCTGGCTGGACGCGACCGTTGGGCTTTCGATGCGCGTCGCCGTCGCGAAAGAGCCGATCAGTCGCGGCGTCAACATCACCGATTCGATGTTTCAGATTGTCGATCGAACGATGACCTCGCGTGCTGACTTTGTTGACGCCAACTCGGTTGCCGGTCGCGCCGCCAGCCGATACATCGCCCCGGGGACGATTCTGTTGGCCAACCACCTGATCACGACCCAAACCGCGACTCAACCGATCGTCCGGCGAAACGACTTGATCGATGTCGTAATTCGTGCCGGTGCGGGTGAGATTCGTCTTAAAAATGCGCGTGCGATGGAACCCGGCCGGGCCGGTGACACCATCGAAGTGCTAAACCCAAAATCTGGCAAACGGTTTAACGCCGAAGTGGTTAGCGCCAACTTGGCTACTGTTGCGCCAGCCTGGCAAAGGAGTATTGTTCGATGACCCAAATTCGCTTCACGATCTTCGTCTGGATGTTCACCTGGTTGGTAGCCGCTGCACTGTGGTGCCAACATGCAAGCGCGCAAAGTCTGTTTGAACGACGCAGTGTGAACCAAGTCGATCAATACCGTGACTTCGTCGCTCGACAAAGGGGCGACACGCTATCGGTCATGATCGCCGAAAGCACCGATGTTGAAAACAGAGATGAACGGATCATGGACAAGCAGGGCCAATCCAGTTCCTCGCAGGGATTCGACTATGGTTTCGGCGGTGATGTCGGAACCAGCGTCGGCGACGCGCTCTTAAACACCAACAGCGCCAACCAACGTGGCTTTACCGGTGACGCGGAATTCCGCAGCGCCCGCGCGATCAACGATCGCTTCTCAGTCACGGTGGTTGACGTCTTGCCGAACGGCAACCTGGTGATCGAAGGTTATCGTTCGGTCAGCGTTCAAGGAGACGTCCGCCGATTTCGTTTGACCGGTGTGGTCCGTCAATATGACATTCTGCCCGGCAATACCGTGCCGTCTTATCTGGTCGCTGATCTACGTTTGACGTTGGATGCGGACGGGGCGGAGCAAGCATTCACAAGCCAAGGCTGGCTGAGCACACGATTTAATCGTTGGTGGCCTTTCTAGAGGAGCGAGCGAACGATGATGTCCCCTCCCAACTCAAAACGGATGAGCTTCAAGTTGTTCCGACCAACGTTGTTCCGACTAACTCTGGCGATCACTGATTGCGTCATCGCTGTCCTATGGATCGGCTGGTGCGGCACGAACGTTGTCGTTGCCCAAGGCTTGCCCGCGCTCCCTCCCGGCGGCGCGCAGCCGCCCGCGGTAAATCCTGGCGGAGGGCCTCCTGCGGCGGCCCTGCCAGCACCGGCGGTGGCCAATCCGATCAACCCGCAATTGGCACCACAAACCAACCCAGGAAATGTGCTGCCAAATCTTGCGGACGCGGCGACACGCTTTGACCCCAGTGTTCGCATCAAAGACATCACCTTTATCGAGGGTGATCGAGTCAACCATCTTTCAGGCGAAGGACTTGTATTTGGGCTTAGCGGTACCGGCGGAAAGTCTCTTCAAACACGCCAGATGGCAACCAACTTTTACTTGCATCGCGGACTTCGCGTCGGGACGGTTGACACCAAGAACATGTCCGCCGTTTTGGTCTCCGGAAAAATTCCGGCGTTCGCTCGCAAAGGGGAAACGATTCTGGTCACGGTGTCGGTGGCCGATGATGCGTCCAGCTTGCGTGGCGGGACGCTCAACCAAACCGCCCTCCGTGGGATTGATGACGAAATCTATGCCATCGCCCAAGGGCCAATCATCGGCGGCGGCATCAGTGCCCAAGGGGCTGCGGCATCGGTTCAAGTCAATCACCCGACCGTTGGCGTCTGTGAAGCGATCGTCGAACGCGAGATCCCTTGCACGAACATCGTCAACAATGGCCAGATCCGAATTGTGCTGCGTAACAAATCCTATACCACAGCAACCGAGATCACCAACGCGCTCAACCGCGTCTTTCCCGGATACGCTCGCGCGACCGACAGTGGCACTGTCGACGTCTTTATTCCGCCAGCGTTTAGCGACTCGGTCACACAGTTCATCTCGATCATCGGCAGCCTCCGTGTCACACCAGACACACCG
The DNA here is from genome assembly GCA_002901265.1 of Rhodopirellula baltica. Taxonomy (GTDB): domain Bacteria; phylum Planctomycetota; class Planctomycetia; order Pirellulales; family Pirellulaceae; genus Stieleria; species Stieleria baltica_A. The sequence continues at coordinate 3,365 of PPHI01000007.1, forward strand.
GCACGAGTGGTGATCAACCAGAAAACGGGCTCAGTCGTCATTGGCCACCATGTCAAGATCGCCCCGGTCCTCTTTGCGAGCGAAAACATCGTGATCGCAACGAACGAAACGGCTGTCGCGTCACAACCGAATGCCTTGGCCGGTGGCGATACCGCTGTGCTGCCACGCACGGGAATCGACCTATTCGAAAGCGGTGGACGTTACAACGTGCTCCCCGCAGGCATGACCGTGGGCGACCTTGCCACCGCGTTGAATACGCTTGCGGTGTCACCCACGACGTTAATCAACATCATGACATCGTTGCGGAATCATGGTGCACTAAAGGCCGAATTGGTAATCGAGTAAACAAAGGGAGAATTGCGATGGATGGAATTTCGTCAAGCATGCCCACGCCGATGCCCGCGGGAGCATCTGCGATCAGCAGTGGATCAATCGGGAATGGATTTGCCGCGTCCGCTCAAAACATGGAGCAAGTCGGCAACGAGTTTGAAAGCGTTTTTGTATCGATGCTGCTCAAGGAGATGCGAAATTCGCTGGACGAAGGATTCTTCGGTGGTGAATCAAGTGACTCCTTCGGTGGGATGTTCGACATGTTCATCGGAAAACACCTTGCAGAGTCCAACGCCATCGGCATTGGCCAGATGTTGGCCGAACAATACGCAAGCCAACAGGACGGCAAACCCTCAGTTGGGGAAAGCCTGTCAAAGGTTTCTTAGGTTTCAACCGTTTACTAAACGACAGTCACGGGTCCTTCGCAGGCCCAGCCTACCTACCTATGGATCAGCAATGAGGCTGCACACGGACAGTTATGACGCGATGCTGGAATCGCACCTCGAACTCGAAGAACGACTGGCCGAAACATTGGAAGCGTTGAACGCGACCATGGCTTCGATGTTGGAGGGCAAAGGCATCCACGGCCCGACCAGTGACGGACTGGAGCGTGTCGCACCGCTGCTTGAGCAACTCAAAGATCGCTCCGAGCAAAGCCGTCTGTCACGCCAACAACTGTTGAAAAGTGTGTCCGACGAGCTGAGCGATGCAAGCCCTCAAAACGTCGGGATGCGCCAGTTAATCCAGCGCGCCTCTGAGGATAAAACCGAACAGTTCGACAAAAGGCGGAAGGCCGTCAGCGATCGCCTCGAACATGCACGCCATAGTTTAACCGCAACCCAAGCTGTCATTTATTACTCCATGGACTTTCATCGGCGGTACCTGATGGGCATCTTGGAATGTACTGACGACCAATCCAGTTACCAAGCGACTGGACAATCGGTGAAACTGCCAACCGAAAAAATCTTCGGGAGGAATTGCTAAAGATGCCCAACTTCAACATCGGCTTATCGGCACTGCGCAGCAGCCAGTTCGCGCTTCAGGTCGTTTCCAACAACATTGCCAACGCGAACACCGAAGGCTACCACCGCCGGCAAGTCGATATGAAGACTGTGCCTCCCAACTTGGTTGCCGGTCACCGTATCGGCAATGGCGTGGACATCTCCAACATCCGCCGCATCGAAGACAAGATCACCGAAGCGACGCTCACCGGCGTTACCTCGGACGTCAGCTTTGTCGAAGAGTCACTGGGCATTCAGCGGAAAATCGAGTCCGCGTTGCTAGCCGGCGACAACCCACTTGGTGGAACCCTGGACGAGTTCTTGGCAGAGTTCAAAAGCCTGTCTGCGAACCCGAACGAACCGGCGCAGCGCGAAGCCGTTTTGCAGTCCGCGCAACAATTCGCAGAAGCGTTGCGAAATGCGTCGGAACAGCTCAACAGTCTCAAACAGACCGTGCGTTTGCAAGTCGACCATGAAGTCGAAAATGTGAACCGCGAATTCGTTGAGCTAAGCGATTTAAGTGTTGTGATCGCGCAGTTCAAAGCGCAAGGCGTCGAGCACAATAACGAACTGGATGACCGAGACGCGCTATTGAATCGGTTGGCCGAGGCGATCGGTCTGCATCGTAGCGAGCAGTTCGATGGCACGTTGAATTTGACGATCGGCCGCCATTCGATGCAACAAGGGAATCATGAGAATGTCGTCTCAGTCGGTGGCAGCCCCGACAAGATCGAAATCTTCATGGATGAACGCGAGTCACCGCTGACTGTCGACAACGGTCGCATGGGTGCTTTGGTCAAAGCGTACAACGAAACCATCCCAGAGATCGAAGAGAAGCTCGACAGACTCGCCAATGAATTTATCAACACGATCAATCAGATCCAAGGAACGGGCATTGGCGCCGCGGGCGGATTCCAAAACCTGATTTCGAATAAGGCGGTCAGTTCATCAAGCGACCCGCTTTCGACGGCAATCACCGACGCCGCTTTAGAACCCGGTGACTTGACGATCGGATTGACTGATGCAAATGGCAACCGCCAGCTGTATACCCTTACGATCAACCCAGACGTCGATAGCCTTGACGACATCGCTGCTACGATCTCGTCGCTCCCCGGGCTGAACGCGGCAGTCAACTCCGCCACCGGAAAACTGCAAATTACCAGCGTAGCAGGAACGAAATTCGATTTCGCCGGCGGGATCGATACGCAGCCGGATCTTTCGCTGGTCACGGGCACGAGTGTCGCGACGCTAGGCGGAACCTACAACGATAGCACCAACGAAACGTACACGTTTCAAATCGAAGGAACAGGTACAGTCGGCCAGTCATCGAACCTGTTTGTTAACGTCTTGGATTCTGGCGGCGGGCTAGTCGAAAAGATTAACCTCGGTGAAGGCTATGAACCGGGCACTGACATCGAATTGCCGAACGGGGTCACGTTTGCGTTTGATGCCGGGACGTTGAACAATGCGGACCAGTTCTCCTCAACGTTTGTGGGTGATCCTGACCAGGTGAATCTGACGTCAGCCTTGCAGCTGAATTCATTTTTCACAGGTACCAATGCACGGACGATTCATGTCGCTGACCAGTTGCTGCAGGACCCGACCAAGCTCGCGAGTGGGCGAACAGGAGCACCGTCTGACACATCCAACTTGCCCCGTTTCATCGACGTTTACGAAGCGCCGTTAATGCCGGGTAATCGTTCTTTCTCAAGCTACACGGACGAAATCGCGACGGGGATCGGATTCGAAATCAAAGCGAACGAACAACTCTCCGATAGTTTGGGTGCGTATAAGTTGCGTCTGCAGGATGAACGCGACTCCAAATCGGCTGTCGATTTGAATGAGGAGCTTGTTTATATGCAGCAATACCAAAAGCAATACGAGGCTGCGGTGCGGGTAATTCAAGCGACTGACAATATTCTCAACGAGCTCTTTTCGATCTTAAGGTAAGTCGATGAATAGTCGTGTCACCAACGCAAGCTTTACACGCAACGCGATTCACTTCACGTCGCTGCACAATACGAAACTTCTCTCTGCACAGAAGGAAATTTCGTCGGGTATGCGATTCGAAAACGCCTCCGAAGCACCGATTGATTATCGGCGTGTTCGCTCGTTGCGTACCCAATTCGTCAACCTCCAAGCCGACAAGAGTTCAATCAATCTCGCCACGTCGACGCTGAATACCAGCGTCGCGTATCTGCAAGACGCGAGTGACTTGGTCAGCTATTCAAAAACGCTTATCCAACAAGGGATCCAAGCACTCGATTCGGACGAGCGAGAATCGCTGGCGACCGAGATAGACGCCTTGCTTGAGCAAGCCAAGTCAATCGGCTTGACGAAGTTCAACGGCAACTACCTGTTCAGCGGAACTCAATCGGATCGCCCGCCGTTCGATTTTTCAAATTCGCCCTATGAAAACGGGCTGCCCATCTCGAACTACCAAGGCTCAGCACAGCGTAGCCAAACACACATCGGTGAATCGATTTCGATCGACACGTATTACTCTGGAAAAGAAGTCTTCGGTGCTTCGGGACGCCAACCGACAGTACTTGCCGGACTTTCGGGTGCCAAGCTTGGTGGCGGCACCGACACGGTCCTCGGACGCGCCACGCTGCAGGTCAAACATACCGCGACAACCTATTTCGGAGGATCGGGTATTGCCACAGGAACCGACTCCGTCTCTGGCGATACGGTGATCGGCAACATCGGCGTCCACACCATCACCATCGACGACACAAGTGGCACTGGTGCGTTCGGTACGATTTCGCTCAACAACGGTCCCGCCGTTTCGTTTACCAATTCCGATACAAACCTTGAAGTCAAAGGCCAGGACGGAGGCGTTGTCTACGTCGACACGACGGCAGTTACGGCGGGCTTCTCCGGAACAGTCAACCTTCAAGGCACCGGCACACTCAGCATCGACGACGGAGCATCGACGATTCCGATCGGCTTCGCAGCTCAAGAAACCGTGACCGATTCGGCAACCGGACGCTACGTCACCATCGACTCGACCAACATCACGCGAAGTGGTGATGACCAACTGGAGTTCCCGGGGACATCTGATCTTTTCCAAATTCTTAAAGCAACTGCTGACGACTTGCGAAACGTGCGAGGACTAGACTCGGCCGGTGCTTCAGATGCGTTGAACCGACGCTGGACAGAACTTGATCGGGCAGGCAGCCAAATTTTTGCCGCGATGGGCCAACAAAGCACTTCGCTGAAAACGATGCAAACCATGGAAGCCCGCGTCGACGACATGATGCTTTCCGCCGAAACGTCGATCTCCGAAGTCCAAGGCACAGACTTCCCCGATGCCGTGATCCGCATGCAGAATTCGCAAACGCTGCTGCAGTACACCTACGCAGTGACCGCCAACGTCTCTTCGCTCGGACTGTTGGAATTCCTGCGTTAGCCAACTCGTCGCGGTTCAAATGAGGCTGTCGGTTTTGTGTATGATAGGTCGGTCACCTGCGTGTGCCGTTATCGCTTAACCGACGATCCCCTTCGACTGAACTTGGCCTCGACAGAATTTGGCATTGTATGGACACTCCAAACCGACTCTCGGAAGTTTCTCCACGGCGTGCAATTCTTAATCGCCGAACAACGCTTGGAGTGCTCGGCGGATCACTTGCGAGCTCACAACTGCCGTTCCATCGAGCGGATGCGCAGGAATCGTCGATCACGCACCGCCGAACGGCCAAAGTCGTTCACCCACGTGGTCGCATTCCACTCGCATTCATCATTGATGATTCGACATGCCTGGTGAATATGGGGCATTACTGCATGCCGCAGTTCGCCCAGGCGTGGCCTGATCGAGAAATCTATCGCCAACCGTGGAAACAATGGCCACGCGAGATTCCGGATTCCTTCGTTCGTGAGTTTGGCCAATGGTGTGGCGAATACGGTGTCAAAGGTAAATACAGCATCGTGCCTTATCCCGC
>PPHI01000083.1 GCA_002901265.1 Rhodopirellula baltica
TTCTTGGCGGTGTCTCTCGCGGCCCCAATGCCATGCAGGGAGTCGAGTAACGGCTTGACCTTTCGAAAGAACTTTAGCCCGGTGATGTCCGAAGCGTTGATCTTCCTAGAATCGTCGGCGGTGTCAGGTGGTTGTCTCACCAACAAAGTATGTCATGTCATCGCTCGACGCGCAACTCCGCCCAAAGCCCCTGGTTGCCCTATTGTGACTGCGCAAATTCCGTGCCGAACAGTATTGTGTCAGGTACCTTTTGGGCGCTTTAGGTAACTTGCTGTTTTGTGTGTTGGAACAAGCTGATCTGGCGACGGAGTTAGCCTGCTGTAGCGTTTGCTCACCGTCACACATCCGTCGGTGTCGAGAAAGCAGCCCCGCGGGAAGAATGTCGAACGTTTTTGCGTGGGGCAAATGCGAGCAGACGCGGTGATCGAGATGCGGCGGCTCGCGGGGGAGCGTGCAGTAGCTATTTTGCCTAGACTGCTAAAAAGGTACCTGACACCTTAAACGCTGTCGAAGTCTTCGAAGTCGTCGAGTTCGATGTCTTCTTCTTCTTCTTCGTCTTTGCTGGTGCTGAGGCCGAATTCGTCGCTGATTTCGTCGTCGATTTCGATTTCGTAGTCGTCGTTGAGTTCTTCTTCGAAGTCGTCGTCGAAATCATCATCGAAATCGTCTTCGTCGATGTCGTCGAAATCGTCCAGGTCGTCGTCGTCGTCCAAGCCGTCGTTGAATTCGTCGTCGACTTCCTCGCCACCCATGTCGTCGTCGAAGCCATCTCCGTCGTCGTCCATGTCGTCGTCATCATCATCGTCGTCGTCATCCATGTCGGACCCGAGACTCGGATTGGCGACCACGCCACCGGTTCGCCAGTTGGGTGCAGCACCCGGGCTGGTGACGATATCCGCGATGGGGGCGATTGGGTTAGCCACTGAATCGACTAGAGCAACACTCATCAAAAAACCGGAAATACAAATAGATGGGGAGGGAAAGCGGCGAATTTCGGTGGCCGGTCGCCGGAGTGGAACCGGAGTCTGAGTTGTACAAACCACCTTGGTTGGTGGTTCTCGGCCATCGGGCCGCCGTATGAAATCAGTATGGATCAGTCGTCGCAGACGTTTGCGGGGTTATCCCAGCAGTTGATGTTTGCGGCAGCAACAGGTGGATAAAAACGCGTCGCCAAGCCGATACACAGTCTCAATGTGTGGACCCCGGAATCGATCCGTGCTGGCTCGGTCGCCGGCTCGCAATTAGGAAGATCAACCTAGTCCGACGGACGCACATTTTGATACCTAAGCCAGTTCCGGCAAGAGACCCAAGCGAAAATTCGGCTCGTTACGAGATTTTGCAGCCCATTGGAAGCGTTTCGGACGTCCATGGCCAAGCCGCAACGGTCAAAAATCGGAATGTTTTTGCAGACTTCATGGAAGGAACCGTCATGGATCGACGTACCGATTGCCAATCCCGGCTCTTATCGCCGGTCAAATCACAATTCGCCAGTCTTTTCCCTGGCTTGGCGGTTGCGCTGGTTTTGACAGCAATCGGCGGATGCGCCGGCCGTCAATACGGACACCTGCTAGCCAACGACGACAAAGATCTGGTGGGCAGCCACGCCGCCGGAGCTGCCACCTGGAATCCCCTGGTTGAGCAGTCTGTTGCCCAATTGCTCTCGCGCTGCCCGACCAACGTCCAGCCCGTTGCGTTCGAAGCGTCAGACGAAATGTCGCTCGATCCGCAATCGATCAACGCAGCTCTGGCATCCAGCGGCCCCGCGACGATCTGCTTCGTCGGCATCGAAAACAAAAGTGCCGAAGAACTGGGCGACTTCAAAGACCAGCTCTACGAACAGATCGACAGTCAAATCAACGACGGGACCTATCGCGCGATCAGCCGACGCGTGGTCGAAACCGCACTTCGCGAATGCCGATTGCGTCCCGATTCGCTATTCCTGCCTGCCAACCGCGACGTCTTCACTGCGACGTTGGGCCGCAGCGGCTCGCCAGTCGATTACTTGCTGTTCGCCACGATCACGACGGGAACGACCGACCGCAATAAAACCAGCCAGCGTGATTACTTGCTGACCCTGGAAATGGTCAACGTCCACACCGGTGACTTTTTGAAAGAGTCTGCAAAAATCCGCAAAGGCTACTCCAAGACGCGTGCCGGCAAATGGTGGAATTACGGCCCATTTGACCAAGCGGACGGTTGATAGCCGCTTGGCCCGATGATCTGCGATAACGTTCGATCGCGTTCCGCCCCGCGACAGTCTCTGCAAACGGTTGCCTGGTGGATTCTGGGATTGGTCCTGGTGACCGCGGGGTGCCGCACGACAGGACCAAAGCTCGTCGATGCGCACGCCGCCTATCGCGGCGGAGACCTACAGTCTGCCGCGACCGCGCTGGAAAAGTTGGCAGACGGCAAACGCAAACAACGCTCCGCGAGCCAGCTCGATTTGGCAGTCGTCAACCTTGCCCAAGGCCGCCCGGCCGAAGCCGAAAGTCAGCTTCGAGACCTTCGCGATCACTTCGATTCGGTTGGCGGAGTCGGCTTGGATGATGCCGCTTCGCTAGCCACTGACGACACGAAACGCGATTTTCAGTTGGCCGGTTACGAACAAGTATTGCTGCGTTCGATGTTGGCTCTGACCTCACTGGCGTCCGGCAGCGGTGATGCCAGCGCGTATTGTTTGCAAGCCCAAAGCCGCTCCCGAGAGTTGGCCGATGATGCGAAGTCCGACGAACTTGCCGGTACCTTCTCCGTCGCATTAGCACCGTATCTGCACGGCACACTGCGTGAAGCGACTCATCAAAACTACGACGATGCGCTGCGTTCGTTCCGTCTGGTCAGCTCGATTCAGCCGAGCTTTTTGCCTGCCGCGGAAGACATCCAACGGGTCGGCGAAGGCGTTCATAGCCGACCGGGACACGGCGTGCTGTATGTGATCGGCTTTGTTGGCGAAGGCCCGCAGCTGGTTGAGTCTGTCGCACCGACAACGACCCAGTCCCTGCAAATCGCGTCGACATTGGTCCGGCATGCGAGTTTGAATCAAAAGAAAAAGGACGGCGAGGAAGACGATGACACGATCGTGTTGCCGACAATCGCCGAAGTCAAAGTTCCGAAAGTCTACGTGCCGCCGAGTTCGCTTGCCGCGATCGGTGTTGGGATTGGCGATGGCGTTTTCTTGGGAGCAACCCAGCCGCTGACGGATGTCGCCGGGTTGGCAACCGACCGATTGGATGCCGAGATGCCGTGGATCATTGGTCGTGCGATTGCGAGGCGTGCGATCAAAGAGGCGAGCGTCTCGACCGCTTCAGGAGCGATCGGTTTGAACGGGAACGCGGCTTCGATTTTTCAGTTCGCTGCCGTCAATGCCTGGGCTGCGACGGAGCATGCCGACACACGATGCTGGTCGATGCTCCCCCGCGAGTTCCAAGTGCTGCGGGCGGAATTGCCCTCCGGCGAACACCAATTGGATCTGTCGGCACTCGGCGGCAACGGGATGCCCTTCGCACCGCCACGTAAAGCGTCGGTTACGGTTGTCGATGGCCGAAACACCTATCTGTTTGTCTTTGCCCCTGAAACCATTGTTTCCGTGGTTAGTCCGCCAAGATAAGATGGGCCGAAAACGAAGCTCTGGCGAGACAGCACAAATCTAATGAATGACTTTCCGGGATCCGCGACTTTTGTGATCCCCACGATGAACGAAGAAGCGACGGTGGCGACGCTCGTCGAAAAGATCGACGATGTTTGTGGCACGTTGAATCTGCGTCATGACATCTTGTTAATCGACGACGGTTCGACGGATCAAACGTGGCCGAGAATTGCTGAGTTGTCACGGCAGCACAAGCATGTGCGTGGAATGCGATTTCGACGCAACTTTGGAAAAGCGGCTGCGCTGGCCGCAGGCTTCGCCCGTGCCGGGGGGGACGTCGTGTTTACCATGGACGCCGATTTGCAAGACGACCCGGTGGAGGTTCCCAAGTTCATCGACAAGCTGAACGAAGGCTACGACGTTGTTAGCGGCTGGAAGCAGAAACGTCACGACCCACTCGATAAAACGATGCCCAGCAAAGTGTTCAATTGGCTGGTCAGCCGATTAACCGGTGTCAAGCTGAACGACCATAACTGCGGTTTCAAAGCCTATCGCCAAGCGGTTACCAAAGACGTGACACTGTACGGCGAACGCCACCGATTTGTACCGGTGCTTGCCGCGGCACGTGGTTGGCGTATCGGCGAAGTGCCTGTGGTTCATCACCCGCGTGAATTTGGTCAAAGCAAGTACGGCGTCTCACGTCTTGCCAAAGGGTTCTTGGACCTCCTGTCGATTTTCTTTCTGACAACGTTCGGCAAACGCCCGTTCCACTTTATTGGTGCGATCGGCATGCTATTTTTTGTCACCGGCGGGCTAGGCATCGTGTACCTGTCAGGGCATCGGATTTTGTCCTGGCAGATCGAATCGATGAATGATTTTCACCTGCACAAGTCACCGTTGTTCTATTACTGCATCACGGCGTTGCTGCTGGGGTCACAATTGTTCTTGGCCGGATTGTTATCGGAGCTAGTGGTTTCGTTGGCGGAACAATCGAAGTCACCTTACAGCATCGCCGAAGAAACGGAGTCGCCATGATGAGCGACGTCAACGAATCATCGAAATGGGTACGCAGTGTCTACGCCATGTTGATCATGGCGACGCTTGCGATCGCGACGGGGCGTATTGCGGTCGTGGTCAGCCGCGAAGGCGACACGGCATTCTTGAGTGCAAACGACCGATCACGCTGGTGCACGATTGCGTCGCTGGTCGAATACGGCACCTACGAAATCGATGACTATATCTTTCGGCGTGGTTCGAAGATGAACCGCAGGCCTTGGGCGACAATCGATTTGGTGCGGCATGTCGGTGAAGATGGCGAGCTTCATTACTACAGCAGCAAGCCGCCGCTGTTGCCGACGATCTATGCCGGTGTTTACTACTGCGTCGCCAATACAATGGGGATGTGGTTAAGCGATCAGCCGCTTTATCTTGGCCGCATCATTTTGTGGTTGGTCAATGTACCGACTTTGGCGATCTTCTTGCTTGCGACAATTGCTGCGATCGATCGCGTCACGCCGCACTGGTGGGCGAAATGCTTTTTGGCGGCCGCGACCTGCTTGGGAACCATGATGGTTCCGTTCACGATCTCATTGAACAACCACTTGCCAGCTGCCGCTTCGGTGGCTGTCGTGCTCTTCGTGTTTGTCCGTTCGCTTGATCAAAAGCTCGGGTTTCTGTGGTGGCTGTTGGCGGGCCTTGCCGGCGGTTTCTTGGCCGCGAACGAACTGCCTGCGCTTTCGATGACCGTTTTCTTTGGCGCGCTGTTTGTGCTGGTTCGACGCGAAGCTGTCATCGGATATACGATCGGTGTGGTGGTGATCGCGATCGCGTTCTTTGCAACCAACTGGCTGGCGCACCATAGTCTGCGCCCGCCATACACGCACCGCGGGAACGGGGGCCTGATTGCGACAGCAGATGGATCGTTGCAGCAAGACCTTGCCGGAACAAAGCAGTTGTTGATCGAGCATGGGATGGCAACGGCTGCTTCATCGGTCAAGCGTTATGGCTCGCGACAAGATGGTCGCAAACGGATCTTGGTGGACGAGCATCGCCAGTACGGTTTGATATTGAATTCCGGCGGCGATTCCGAGCTTCGGTACTGGGATGATTGGTACGACTACCCCGGCAGCTACTGGGTAGACGGACGCCGACAAGGCGTCGATCGAGGCGAGTCATCACGACTGGTTTACTTGGTCAACATGACGATCGGGCACTACGGTCTGTTTTCGTTGACACCGATTTGGTTGCTGATGCCGCTTGGGTTGGCGGGTTTGGGGTTTGCGAACCTACATGCGTCATCAAGCGATGTGGTTGCCCGACGTGACCACCGCCTGCTTTTGGCAGCAATTGCAACGGCCAGTTTGGTCTGCATGGCGTTCTATGTGATGCGACCGGAGATCGACCGAAATTATGGCGGTGTCAGTGTCTGTTTTCGCTGGATGCTTTGGTTCGCGCCGCTTTGGCTATTTGCTTGCAGTGGGCCATCAAATTGGCTGGGCCAGAGAGTTTGGGGAAGGCGTTTCGCGGTTGTATTGCTAGCACTTTCTGTTTTTTCGGTTTCGACCGCACTGAATGGTCCTTGGCAGTCCCCTTGGTTGTATCGGTTCTGGCGTTTTTTGGGCTGGATTGCGGCTTAAAGTCGGAATTAAGATGCGGGCTCAGGTGGCAATGAACGGTGGCTCGTTGCCGGCGGGTGATTGCAAGATCGCAAGCATTCCGCACTCCTCTCGTCATCCAAAACGGACGTGACGTATTCGCGTGAGCGGCAAGGACGCCGAAACGATTAAGCCTGCGCCCTCGGGAAAGATGTCCCGATGGATGGTCGCTGTATTGCTAATCGCGGCCATTGTGTTTGTGGTGCGTTTCATCGGCCCACAGACGGTCGGCAATCAGGTCCGCCGCCACGTTCAGAAAATGTTGCGTGAGCAATACCCTGGGCTGGATGTCACGATCGGTCATGGGCGTGTTGAACCGAATATCGGATTGATTCTAGAAGACGTCCGCTTCGGGGTTCCGCCCGACCGCCCCGAGGCGATGCCGGCGATTGAACAAGCAATCCAGCGTCTTGGGTTGTCCAATGGCCCATCGCGAGAATTGTTGCGCATCGATCGTGTCGTCGTATTTGCCAAAGCTGATTTCAGCAAATTGCTGGAGCAGCAAAATCCGTTGATGACCGAACGCGTGTTGATCAGCGGGCTGCGTGGTCACGCATGGATGGAATCCGATGATGAGTTCTCACTCGAGAGACTTTGGCCACCACCAAAGTTCAGCGACGCGATCTGTCCAAGAATGGAACTTCGCAACGCGCAATTGACACTGGAAACACAGATCGAAGGTAGTCGTCCAATACAGTTGGATGTTTCCAAAGCCGTGATGCTGAAGCATGCGGTCAATCCGGCCTCGGGGGCGATCGCAGCCGAGGGCGACGTTTGCTCGACCGTGTTGCAAGCGATCGGATCGTCAAGTTTGGCCGATCGATTCGCATTGCAAATGTCAATGGTTGGGACGAGCGGTACGCTGACATGTGACATCAACGGCGCACGAATCGAAGGCGGTTTGATCGATCAGTTGCCCGCAGTCCTGCGTGATCAGGTTCAACAGCTTGAGCACGCCCGGGGACTAAAGCTGAATGTTGACACGAAAATCAGTGCGGGGATTCGAGGCGGGAAACTCGCAAAGCTAAAAACACAGAGCAAGATTCACGAGGGTTCGTTCCAGCATCCAACATCGGTGATGCCGGTCCAAGGCATTCGTGGGATGATCACCGGCACGCTCGACGAACACGGTCAAGCGGAGGTTCGTTTCGATGCTTGCCAGGGATATTGGGGCGAAGCTCGGATGGTGTTTGGCGGCGAAGTTAAAAATGATCCTAACCGTCAGGGAATCGCACAATTTCGTGGCGGCATGAATGTGTCCGTCTATGACTTGGTGTTGGACCAGCGTTTCGCTGCCGTGATTCCGGAAAAATTGAAAGACGGTTGGAAGAAACTTGAACCGAGCGGCGTCGTTGATATCCCGCGAGCCCGATTCGATTTGGTAGACGGCAAAGTCGAAACAGAAGCCGAGATCCTTTGCAAAGGTGTCGATGTTAATTTCGACAAGTTCCCCTATCCGGTGCGGCAATTGAGCGGCACGGTCACTGCGGAACACGGACGCTTGAAGAGTTCGTTGATGAGTGGCCGGGTTGGCGGACGTTTGATGCAGTGCTTGTTCGATTTCCCCATGAAGCCGTTGCCGAATTCGCCCAAGGTGTTTTCCGCGGCGATGGATGGGCCAATTGCGATCAACAATGACCTGCTCAATGCGCTGACACCGCGAGGCGAATCGACTTCGAAGCTCGAGCATTTCATTCGTTCGTTGAATCCGTTGGGCGGAGTCCACTTGGTTCGCGGGACGCTTCGGACGGACGACGATGGGACCAAGCATCGCGACTTTGAATTGAAAATTAGCGACGGTACGTTGCGTTACGATTTGTTTCCGTATCCGCTCCACAACGTTACCGGTCAAATCCGTGTTGTCGACGAGCATGTGCGGATGGTCAATTTTCAAGGTGCGAACTCGAACGGCGGTTTGATCCAGTGTGACGGTGTTTACCGAATGCCGGAGACTCCAGATTCGACGCCAGATGTCCAACTTGCAGACAACACTTCCCCAGTCCGCGCTGCATTGGATTCGGTTGCACCCGCTGGCGGGAACGTGTTGGAATTGCATTTCGATGCGATCAGCATCGCACTCGATGAGGCGTTGCGACGGGCGTTGCCAGAATCATCACAAGAGGCTTGGGATCATCTGGCCCCCAGTGGCATGCTCGATCAGTTGAAGATCGATGTCCATCGCGGTGGCAACTCCACACCGCTTGACCTCAGTGTTGTCGCGCGGCAGTACGATCACAACCAAATCGGTGCCGAAACCTTGCGGTTACAACCGCGTTCGTTGCCCTATCGTTTGGACATCACCCAGGGCATGGTTCGGTATGACAAAGGCAGCGTGTATATCGATTCGCTGCATGCCGAACATGGCGGATCGAGCGTGTCCGCAGACGGAAGTTGCAAGCGGATTGCTGATGGCAGGTGGTTGCTCGCGATGGATGTGCACAACGGAAGTCGGCTTGTACCGGACGCTGAATTTGCGGCCGCATTGCCAGAACAAATGCGTGCCGCGGTACGTGAGTTGAACCTGCGTGGCCCTGTCGGACTAAGCGGATTGACTGAGACTTTGTTGTCGGACGCGACCCATCCGGAGCCGGTGTTCGGATGGGATTTGAAGCTTCAATTGGAAGGCAATCGGATTGGCGATGTGGGGCCTGTCCACTCGCTCCGCGGGGAACTCGATATCCGTGGGCGCAAGGACTCGACAGGAATTTCGGCGCAGGGCGAAGTCCGAGTCGATTCGATGCATGTCAACGATTTGCAGATCACTCAGATCCGAGGACCCTTCCAAATCCGCGACGAGCATCTGCGTTTAGGTGTTCGTCAATCAGGCGACGTGAGCGCACGACCAATCGAAGGAAAGCTATTTGACGGATCGATCGGGCTTGATGGAACGATGACGCTGTCCGATGCAAGCTTCAATGTGCGATTGGCACTCGTTGGGGCGTCGGTGCCAGTCGTCTTGGCAGATATTGGTCAAGCCGAACAGGAACTGTCCGGTACCCTTGATGCCAACATGACATTGGAAGGTCTGTTAGGAACACGCGACCTGTTGCGAGGTCGCGGAAAGGCGACGATTGAAGATGCGAACCTCTATCAGCTACCCGTACTGGTACAGTTGTTGAACGTGCTATCGATCACCCCGAACGAAGAGTCAGCGTTCACGAATGCGGAAATCGACTACACGCTGATCGAAGACAGGTGGAGTTCAACAATCTGAAGCTTTGGGGAAGTCTGATTGCACTGCACGGTAGTGGCACGATGGACCGGCGCAAAAACATCGATCTGACGTTCAATACACGCGTTTCACCACGCAACACGTTCACACGAATCCTGCGACCGTTGGCGGCTGATCGTTATACCTTGTGGACGGTTGAAGTTACCGGCCCGGCGAACGATCCGACCATTCAGCGTAAAGCACTCGAGAACGTCGGCTTGCGGTTCGAGAAGTTGTTTGAGGGCATGAACCCTCCACGAGATCCCAAACGCAAAGACCGCACCGCAGGTGTTGGGCGAATGCTTCAATAACAGCAGCAAGTCGCTGTTGGCTTCCTACTGACAAGTGTTACTGGCACCTGTCACTGAACGCCAACCGCGGTGCAGCGATTAAGCAACTTCGACGCAGTTACACACCTGTCCGAGCACGCCAGCTTGGCGAATCGCTGGGACCAGTGCTTGTCGTAGAGCCGCTGTTGGCAATTGACCACGGACGACGATCCGTGACCCTTCCAGTGTGATGTCGAGGCCCGTTCGATAGGGGGCAAGCTCTCGGTGATTCGACAACACCGAATCAATTCGGTTGATCGTTTGGGCGGTGCGCCCATCGCGCATGATCGTGGTAGCCATCGGCCTTTCTCCCAATTGGCGAGATTCAGTTCCTGACGCTAATGCTCAGCGAATCGGGCCAACGGATGTTTCTGTAGAAACGGGACTAACTTGGGGCGGATTGATAACAGGAGCAGGCAGCAGCGTCGAGACGGATTGCGACTCCAAACTCCAGGATGTCGAAAAACGCGCAATGCGTTGTTCACAACCGTAATCGTCACTTAACGCTAATCAGATGCTCGAAAAATCCACCAGAAAAAACAGTTATTTATTACAAGTAGCATTTTTCGTTCCGATTGACGTCTCTTTTTCGGATTGCAAGTGCAAGGGTCTCCGGACAGCAAATCTGCTCACCGCTGGTGGTGGTGGATTGTGAGCAGCGGATATCTGTGGTTTGATGCCCGAACAATTCACAATGGTCTTTCCATGGCGAGGTTGCGATGCAAACCGGTCGCAGTACTGGAGGGCTATTCGATCGAGCCGACACTGAACTTGCCAACGACGAGGAGATTGCCCGTGGCAGTTGAAATTCAAGCGGTCTATACCGGCACACTTGGCTGCGAAGCGACCCACGGTCCGAGTGGTAAACAGCTCGTAACGGATGCCCCGGTTGATAACGGCGGCCAGGGCTTGTCGTTTTCGCCAACCGACTTGGTGGCAACCGCACTAGGGACCTGTGTGTTGACGATTTTAGGTCTGGTCAGCGAACGCCACGAGTTGGACTTGAGCGGTGCAAAGGTCAGCGTGACCAAAGAGATGATCCAAAAGCCTGTTCGTCGCATCGGTGCGTTGCGATGCGTGGTGACGATTCCTGCCGAGCGTGTCGCCGACGCCGCAATGCGGACTCGACTGGAAACCGCAGCACGGCATTGTCCGGTGCACCAGAGTTTGCACCCGGATATCGATTCGCCGATCGACTTCGAATACGTTTGAGAATCGACTTAAGTGGGGGCGGCTGGGGGCCCCTAAACGTCCAGATCGTCGAGTTGGTCGAGCAATTGGTCCAGTGAATCGTCACTGGGGTCGTGCCCCAAATTGATCGGCGAAATGGCTTTGCGGTGACCTGTAGCATTCGCCGCATTGGGCTCGGTTCCGGCCGCCGCATTTGCGGTCGGAGCGACCGTTGAAGATGTCGATGCTTTGGTGGCCGAGCCCGGTGCTGACAAACCGCCGATTGAAACGGTTTTCACACTGAGTGAGTCGCGCAGCCGCTCAAGTTCTGCGACGATGCTCGTCGCATCGCGATGTTGATTAAGGTCGAAAAGGAACAGCCGTCGACGATGGGGTGTCGTCGAGGTTGGCGGATCGGGATCCAGGCGGTGGGCACATCGATAGCCCGGAAAATCGATGCTGTTGAGTGCCGACATCAACTCTTCGGCCGGGCGCCAGTCCAGCACTGCCGCGGGAACGGTGATCGCGGACAGTGTCATCCAATCGGTCGAGTCGACGGATATCGAATCAAAGCGTTCGACCAGTGTTAGGTCTAATCCGGGGAATCCGATCAGCGACGCGACCAAGGCATCAGCAACGGCGTGTCCGGCAGCCGGCGGGTTTTGAACGAGAATGACTGGGAGTCGCATCGCGGGAGGCATCGCCGTTAGTGGGCCAAGCGGTCAGACCGAGTGCTTGGGCCGGTTGCTGTGGAGTTTGGCAGGGTGGTCTGATTGACCGGATCGGTTTGGGCGTCCTCAATCAGATCGTACATCTCAAACCACAGATCGCGGACGTTTGTTTTCGGTGTCACCCTACATTTCTTTAGGTGACTGTCAACCATCTTGCGGAGTTCGTAGGGGGTGTCTTCGAGTAAGTCACCGGCGAGCGATTGCACCATCTTTTGCGTTGCTTTGGTTTCATGGATCGTCGTCCAGCCGGTCATCCGCTGGTGCGACGTCGCCAATAGGGTGAGCTTCTTCGCGGCAGCCGCCCTGATTGCCCGGAGCCGAGAGACACGGTAGAGCTGTTCCCACCCATCGACAATCAGCAGGCCGTCACGAGGAAGTCCGGCTAATTCTTTTAGAATCCGTTGTCCCGCTCGCAGGCGTTCTTTGACCCTTCCGATCCAGCCGACCGACGGATCGTTATTGATTTGGTCAAAGGCAACCATCGGATAGCACTGTTGCAACTTTGGCAGGAACGTATGCAGCAAGGTTGACTTGCCTGTTCCATGTGGCCCCAAAATGACGCCTCGACGCGTCTTTTTCAGCGTCGCCAAAAGCCCTTCGAGGTGCATGTCGATGGTCTGTGGATTCGTTCCACTGACCCCATGATTGAAGCGGTATCGGACCTGTGTGGGGGCGATAAAGCTTGTCGAAAATGGGTTGGGAATCTGAAATTCGAGGTTGGGCTTTACGGTGACCATTGTTCAAGCGGACCCCGTTTGAAGGTTGAAAAACCGTCGTGAACCAAATGAGAAATTGCGTTCGCCGGCCAGCGTGTCGCTCACTGCTGCGTACGACGCCAGACGAAAGTATAGCCTTGCGACTCGTCATGACGCAGGACGGGTGCGTGGTTTGGCGTTCCTGCGCAAAGGTTTTTGGTGGCAAGCTTTCTTGCAAAGTGGCTTTCTGCAATCGAGCGCTGAATCGCTACAGAATCAGAAAGCAGATCGCGGTGACGATCACGACGCCAATCAGGTTGAGCACAAAGCCCTCTCGGACCATCTCTTTGACGTGGATCCTGCCGCTCGCGAATACGATCGCGTTGGGGAAGGTCGCGGCGGGCATCATGAACGCAAAGCTGGCGCTGATTGTCGCCGGGATCATGATTAACTTGGGATCCTCCGCAGGAATCAACGCAAGAATTGGCAACAGCAAGTTCGCGGTCGCCGTGTTGCTCGTTACTTCGGTCAAGAACGTAACCGCCAGACAGACGACGCCGACAATCCAGAACGGGTGTAGGTCTCCTAGTCCGGAAAGCTGCTTGCCGATCATCAGACTGATTCCGGTCGAGCGAAAAGCTTCCGCGATCGCAAATCCGCCGGCGCAGAGCAGCAGGATTCCCCAGGGAATGCGGACCGAATCGTTCCAGGTCAGCAGAGTTTCGCCTTTGCCGTTGGGGATCAAGTGCATGGCCACGACGGCGAACAAGGCGACGCTGGAGTCATGGGCGTGCGGAAGATTGACAAGCTCACTCCAGCCACCGAACGGCGCCGTCCGCGTGACCCACAGTAGCGCTGTGATGCCGAACACGATCAACGTCCGTCGTTCTTCGGGACGCCAATCGCCGACCGATGGCATCGACAAACGCTCTTTGCTGGAGAGGCGTCGTGTGAGCCAGATCGCTTGGATCGGTAACATCAACGCGATGATCGGCCAGGTCCACGCCGCCCATTGAAGAAACGAAGGTTCGGCACCACCGATCTTTTTATAGTTGTCGATGAAGATCAAGTTAGGTGGCGTGCCGATCGGTGTTCCTGTCCCACCGACGCTTGCCGCGAAGGCGATGCCCATCAGAAGGCACGGCGCCAGCGTTGTACTGTTGGAGCGTTCGACCACTGCCAATGCGATCGGCAGCATCATCAGTGCTGTCGCCCCGTTCGAAATCCACATGCTCAAGATTGCCGCGGCGGCCATGAATCCGAAAACAACGCGGCGTGGATTGGCACCGTCGGCGTTCCGTCCCCCAAAGGTCCGCACCATCACCAGGGCCAAACGACGATGGGCGCCGCTGCGTTCCATCGCCATCGACAACATCAGCCCGCCCATGAACAGCAAGACCAATTGGTGTCCGACAGCACCAGCGATCTGTGCCGATGTGAGCACACCGGAGGCGGGAAAGATGGCCAGCGGAAGCAAGGACGTCACCGCGATGGGGACCGGCTCGGTGATCCACCAAATCGCGCACCAGACGACGACTGCTGCGGCGATCGCGACCGCAGAATCGTGTCCATAGCTTGACACAATCGCTCCGACGGCGGCAGCACCGAGGGGCCCTGCGATTGCCGCGATCACATTGATACGCGTCGTTCTCGAGCCTTGTGGTGGATCCGCCGTCACCTTGCCGCTGACCTTGCAAGAAGGGATGAAACGATTGTGAAATTCGAAAGCGAACTAGCTTTCCATGACTTCCGATTCGCGAGCTTTCGACAACTCGTTGACTTGCTCTTCGTACTTTTTGGTCAGTTCTTGGATCTCGTCTTTCAACTTGTCGCGATCGTCTTCGGAGATCTCTTTGTCCTTTTCCAACTGATCGGCGTGCTTGTTGGCATCACGACGAATGTTGCGGATCGAGATCTTGGAATCTTCGGCGAGTTCTTTGATTCGTGAAACCATCTTCTTTCGCACGTCGGTCGAAAGAGCTGGCACGTTCAAGCGAATGACGCGTCCATCGTTTTGGGGATTCAATCCCAGATCGCTACCTACGATGGCTTTTTCGATGTCTTTGATCGTACCCGCGTCGTATGGGCGGATCAGGATCTGTTGCGGTTCGGGAACACCGATCGAAGCGAGTTGCTTGAGCGGAGAGGTAGACCCGTACGCTTCGACTTTCAATGAATCAACCAAACCCGGGGTCGCACGGCCGGTTCGAATTCCGGAAAGCTGGTTGCCCAGCACGGCGATCGCCTTTTCCATTCGTTCTTCGGCATCCATCAGAGTTTCTTCGGCGGACATGATGAGCATCCTTGGGTTTGTGGTTGTAAAAGTATCGGACCGAAAAGTTTAGCGTCTTTTCCAGACTTGGTTGAAGGTGGGCAAACGCGGTTGGCCTGATCAGCGTACAATTCTGCCAAGATTCTTCGATTCTAAACATCCCCATGGGGATGTTTCCCGCAGTGCCGGGCGATTTCGAACAAGGCCTGCTATTTCCAGAAAAATTGATCGATGCGTTCAACTTCGCTTTCTGCATTCCTCGTCTTCATCGCCGTAGCGTTCAGTTCCATCGGCTCCACCGATGCGGGGGCTGCCGAAAAATTACCAAACATTTTGATCGTTTTGGTCGACGACATGGGCTTTGGTGATCCCCGTTGCTTCAATCCGAAAAGCAAAATCCCGACGCCGAACATCGACCGTTTGGCTGCCGAGGGAATGCGTTTCACCGATGCCCACGCCTCAGGCCCCCTATGTCATATGTCACGCTATGGCCTGATGACGGGGCGATATCCGTTCCGCATCAATGTAGGTCAGTGGCCAAAGCACGCATTGATTCAAGAAGGTGAGGTCACGTTACCGTCGCTGCTCCGCGATGCCGGATACCGAACTGCAATGGTCGGGAAATGGCATGTCGGTTTTGACGAAAATGGCTACGATCGCCCCCTGCCTGGCGGACCCGTTGATCGCGGCTTCGACTCGTTTTTTGGCATCCGGGCCTCGACGGATATCCCGCCTTATTTTTATATCCGCGACCGGAACGCGGTCACGCCGCCCACCGATTCAATCGAAGCCAACCAATCCGGCAGCCAGCAAACCGGTAGCCAGTGGAATGAAATTCAAGGTGCGTTTTGGCGGGCCGGCGGGATCGCTCCCGAACTGGATCTGGTCGATGTGACACCCCGGTTCACGAGCGAAGCCTGTGACATCATTCGGTCACACCAAGGCAATGATCAACCCTTGATGTTGTACCTCGCCCTGCCCTCGCCACACACACCGTGGTTGCCGCTACCAAAGTACGAAGGCCAATCCAAAGCGGGCTTGTACGGCGATTTCATGACGATGGTCGATGACATGTTCGGCAAAGTGCTCGGCGCCCTCGAAGACGCCGGCATGAAAGAAAACACGCTGGTGATCTTTTCCAGTGACAACGGGCCGGTCTGGTACGACAAAGACACTCGAGCGTTCGGCCACGACAGTTGTGGCGGTTTGCGAGGTATGAAAGCAGACGCTTGGGAAGCGGGACACCGGATGCCGATGGTCGTTCGTTGGCCCGGTGTCGTGAAGCCCGGTTCCAGTAGCGATGCGACGGTCAGCTTCGTCGACTTTGTCGCGACAATGGATGAACTCGTCGGATCAAATCACTGCGTCCAATCAACGTCTGAAAGCGAGGCCATCGCAGCCGGTCCGGACAGTTTCAGTTTCTTAAGCGAATTGACCGGAAAGCCTTCTGATCGTCCCAAACGTGAGTCGCTTGCCTTGCAAAGCGGTCGCGGTCTGATGACTTACCGACGCGGCCCTTGGAAGTTAATCGAAGGTGACGGATCGGGCGGTTTCAGCGATCGCGGCCCGCGCGGAAATCGCAATCAATCTTACAAAGGCCAGCTTTACAATCTCGATCACGACCTCGGAGAAACCAAAAATCTGGTCGACGAGCATCCCAAGATCGTCGCATCATTGCGTGAAGAACTCGCAGCGATCATCGATGCCGAGCGGTCACGCTAGTCAGTTTTTGTTGCGATCTTCAAAGGCGGGAAACGATGCAACCACACGCAGACCTGATCGTCGCGTCTTCAGACCAGTTCGACAAGATCTTGGCAGATTCCAACAACATGTTGGAATTGAAGGTGATCGAATCGCTGCCGCTGACGATCGATGACATTGTCATTGTGATCGCAGCTCGGCGCGGTATCTTGGACGACCGAAAAGCATGGTGGCAGCTGCGACGTGACGTTTATGGCCGTTTCGCCGAACACCATGCGATCCCGTCGCGGACCTTGGCAATGATCCCGCATGCCTTTCAAGGGGAACTTGCCGAGATCGATGCTGGCGAAGTCGAATTGATTGCGAGCCAGTGGCTGAACGCCGATCATTCGACGCCATCCGATTTGGAGTCCGCAGTGCGGACGTTGCAATGTCTGATCGAGGCTTGTAGCAGCGCACACGATTCCGGATTGGCGGTCATGCTCCGGACCAATCAACCGGCGAACGAGTTTGAGCTAGCGTTCGAGCAATTGGAAAACCAAAAGCGTCGAAGGTTTCGTAAGGCGTTCGACGGATGGGATGAAGCGAAGCGACACGAAGCACACCAGCGCTACAAATACTATCTGAGCCAAGGCGAAGCAGACAGTCTGACGCTGACTTTGCAGGATTTTACGCGATCGAAAATTCTGCGGATCAATCTGAAAACAGATCGTGGCAAGGTCCAGCGTTATCTTCGCCAACGCATCAAAGCTTACATCAAACGTCCACAGCCAGATGCGGGTGAAGCTGACAGCCCGATCACGGCGATTTCAGTGCTTTTCGATATCGAATATGAAGGCTTCGTCGATCTGGTGTTCGATACACGCCCCGAATCAGCCGAGTCGGTGGAGTTCATCGAAGGCACTGACCATGTGCTCGATTTGGAACATTGGCATGATGCCGTGATGCGAATTGATGAGGGCGAGTCGCTGAAGTTGGCATTGCCCGACGGAACGAAACTAGTAATCGAACCCGAAAGTTCCGAAGTCGCTGATTGGGATCGCTACGTTGGCGACATGTTGCGTGACTTGGTGATCGAGATGCGCGGCAAGGGAGAGTTCGAAAAACTAAACCTTGCCGCCGAGCACAGCATCTGGGTCGGCGGGACGCACACCGACTTCTTTTGGAAAAGCTAATACGCTGTCGCGTTATTTGACCGCGTAGATGCGATCGCCGCGTCGAATCAGCAGGTACGGCGGCGCTGGCGTCGCGGCATACAAAACGCTTCCGCCACCAAAGCCAGGGTCTTCCGCGGCGGCTTCCCAGCAGCGGTTCTCGGCGATCTCTTTGCCGTTTTCGAGCGAAATCACCGACGTCGTGCCTTTGTAACCGAACAGATAAAGGTTGTTACCGGCCACCAAGGGTGTCGCCCAGATGCCGCCTGCATCGGTGCGTTCGACGGAGATTTCTTCGCCGGATTCGAGGTCGAACCGATAGAGCACACCGGCGCGATTGACAATGGCGGCCGTTTTGCCGGCGACGATGGGGCTGCCAAACGTTGACGTTGCTTTCGTGGCTTGCCACTTGTAACTCACATCGAACGTGCCGTCGGCTTGCGGCCGGATTTGCACCAGCCCGTTCGATGACGCCGCATCACCGGCCGACGATTCGCCACGACCGTCCGAGGCGCCGACGAGGAATTGTGAGTTTCCGGCTGGCATCGGGGTGCAAGACGTGTTGTTGATGACGTCTTCGAACACCCAAAGTTGGTTGCCGGATTCTGGATCCATTCCCACGATTTTGCCCTTGGCACTGCACACCAAGTGCTGCCGGTCGCCGACGTCAACCAATCGAGGCGACGCCCATGAAGCGGAACCGACCCCGGGAGCTTTCCAGAGTTGTTCGCCGGTGGCCGGATCAATCGCCAAAACGTAAGGGTCCTCACTTCGTTCGACCCAGACGAAGACACGTTTGGCGTCGCTTTCCAACGATGCGGCAAGGCCATGGCGAGCTTCGATCGGACCGAACTGTTCCACCAAGTTCTTTTCCCAGCGGATCGTTCCATCCGGCGAGACCGCAGCTAAGACGCCGCCTTCAAAGAATGCGACGAAACCCTCTTGGGTCGCAACCGCACTTGGTGCGGCGCGGCTGACCATGGGCGAATTCTTGAACGGCGATGGGTTGCTCACATCGACTTGCCAATTCGGGCTGCCGTCGGTCAGGCTGAACGAGCTGATGTGGTAGTTGTCTTTGTTTTCGCCACTCGTTGATGTGACGACGACTTGTTGATGAGCGACGATGGGTGTCGATTGGCCATAGCCGACAATGTCAGCTGTCCAGGCAATGTTCTCGGTCGGCGACCATTCGGTCGGCAGATTGACGTTCACGGAATTTCCGGCGTTTTGGAATTTCGGCCATTCGAATTCGTCTGCAACGGCAAAGGAGCTTGTGCAGGCGAGTAGCGAGAGAACCGTTTGGGAAATCACGCGACGGCGTCGGGATGGGAAAAGTCGTTTCATGGAGATTGCGAGTGTGTTCGGCTGACAATCTCATGCCAGCGGATTGCCAATCGGGAAAAAGAACTGGCTGGCTATTTACCACAAATGCGACGCATGTGGTCGTGGCTGGCTCGAACAAAACGCCATCAGCATAACGCACTGGTCGAAAAAATTGAAGGATTTGCATGTTCAAGGTGCCCAAGACGATGCCAGGCGAGTGGAGACCAGCAATAGCACTAGCTCTGCCACTCTCGGATTCGGTACGGTGGGCTAGCGAAGATAGGGCAGGAATCAGTCGGATGTTGGCGGTCGAATAGCATTTGGAAAAGGACTACGGATGAGCGACTTTGGAAATCATCCCGGCGGCGGATTTAGCAGCGTCGATGGCTACAACGACCTCGCCGGGTCGCAGGCTGAAGAGCAGCGACGCATGCAAGAAGATGCGATGAATCGTCAGCTCGCGGAGCAGCAAG
This sequence comes from Rhodopirellula baltica, assembly GCA_002901265.1. Taxonomy (GTDB): domain Bacteria; phylum Planctomycetota; class Planctomycetia; order Pirellulales; family Pirellulaceae; genus Stieleria; species Stieleria baltica_A. The sequence goes on from PPHI01000083.1 coordinate 19,297, forward strand.
CCCACGATGCCGCGATGATGCAGGCCGAGCAGCAGGCAGCCATTGAGCAGCAGGCAGGCTCGCCCCGTCGAAATGAGCCTCAATCGCGGCGATCGGGAAAGAAGTCGGTCTCAAGCGGCAGGTCCAAAAGCCAACGTCAGTCGAAAAAACGCGTTCAAACGACGCCAGCGACACCGATCAATCCGATGTTTGCAATCTTCGGATTCTTAGCCGCTGGCTTTTGGGGAATGGGGCTGCTGCCAGGCGACGGTAAAATCTTCGCCGGTGTCGTCACGGGATTGATCGGTGCTTACATCGCCGGACACTATTACAAAGTCCTCGTTGCTGCCACGATCGTCGGCGCGGGTTGGTGGTTCCTCAGTCAGCCCGTCCAGCCCAAGCCAGTCGCCCCAGCGTTTGATGTCACAGAGTTCGACGTCCTAGCGTCTGGTGTCGCTGTGCCTAGTGTTACTGCGTCTGGCGGCAACCAGCCCCTGGCAGCGATACCAAAGCAGGCGATCGCAAAGGTCGATCGCACGCCGTTCGCAGCATCGCCTTCGAAACAAGTCACACCAACTCCAGCGGCTATCGCGTCGGTATCGAACAAGCCAGCGATTCTGCTGCGGCCCCATCAGCCACTCAAAACCGACGTGACGCTGATGCGGAAGTTTCAAAACGCGATGTTCGATTTCGAGAAGCGGACCGGCAAGTCGTTTCTCACCGATCACCCGTCGATGAAGCCAGCAACCGAAACTCGCTTCGACTATTTCTCTCGCTATGAAGGTGGCAAGCTTCTCGATGGCCAGCATCGGATCAAAGAATTAAACCCAACACAAAACGTTTGGGACTATCGCCAACCTCAATTGTGGGAACTGGACTTGATGGCGACGATCGAGCAACAGTTTCTCTATTCGACGACCTCGGCGGACGGAACGGTCCGCGACGGCAAGATGCGAATGTATTCTGGTGACGGCCTGTGCTATCAGCCGATGCCAAGGCCGCTCTACCGCGACGGAAAGAAACACACGCCTTTCTTGGTGCCGGTGATCGGCGGTCAGGTATGGCAAGACTTTGTGCGCGCCGTTTATGAAGCGAAGTCCGATGAAGCGTTGTTGAAGCTTGACCCAATCAATCTGGCGATCGCCCAAACGCACCAAGACGTCGCCCAGGCACAAGCAAACTATGACGCACAGCTGAAACGCAATGCGAAGCGTCAGAACAGCGAATCAATGCGTTAGGTATTATTGATTCGCTGGGACGAACAGGTCGACGTAGCATTCTTGGGGTGAGGTGTCGGATCCGTATCGTTTGACAAAGCGAGCCTCGTATTGGTTGGCCCAGTCGCCATCGGCTCCTTCCCAAGCGATCAATAAAAAGTCGTACTCGATTTCTTCGTCGCCCCACATGCCTTGGCGGTGGGCACAAAGTCGCGTCGCCGGCCGCTCAGATAAACATCGAATACATAGCTCACATCGACGCAGCATTCGGCATCCTTCGGGATGTCACTGAGCACTTCTGCAATAAACGCTTGCCCGTTGTAGCGGGCGTCTTTCCAGTGCGTGACATAAGTCAGCCAAGTTCGCAATCCCGCGCCAGGCATCATCACTGCGATGCATGCGGCGATCCCAATCCCCATCAAAGCTTGCTTGGTTCGATTCGCATACTTTTCGCGCATCCACTCGATCGCGGCGTTCACGCCAACCGCTCCAAAAATCATGCACCACACAAATGCGTACAACCAGTAAAGCTGACTCGGGTGACGACCAGCTGCCGTCGCGGTGAAGTAGAGGCCTGACCAAGCATAAAAAGTGACGAGCAAGCGGCTGCGATGCGAAAGTGAACGTGACCGGATCACTGCAATTGTTCCAGCGATCATCGCAGTCGCCAACAGTGCCAATTGCGCCGGTCCAAGCAATGCTAAAAGAAGCCCCGCATGATGAACTAGCGACGGAAAGGGCCATAGCAGGCGAGCAAACAGGCCCGGCCCGGCGCGATCCAAGACGTTGGCCATAAACTGAGAATTGAACTCGTACGAATACGTCAGCACGTACGGCAGCCAAGGAGCGATACCAAGCAATGCACCTAACGCAAAGAGACACAGAGCGATCACAATCCGCTTCGGTCCGCCGCCGATAAACAACAGCGTCACTCCGGATTGCATTGCGAAGACGATCGCAAGCGGGTGACACAATCCGGCAAGTCCGCAAAACAGTCCCGCAAAAAACACGGCCATGTTTTTCGATCGCATCGAAGGAGACGCATCAGCCAAGCCAAGGACTTGCTTCGAAAGCCAATACGAGCACAAGATGCCGAAAAAGATGCACAACGCGTCCGGCCGCGATGTCAGGCCTGCAAACAGAAGCGGTCGTGAGAGTGCGATCAAGATTGCGACGCCCCCCGCCACGCGTTCCTTTAGACCAAGCAGTCTCGCGAGGAGGTAGGCGACGATGATGGTGCCGATAGCGGCCAGAAATACCGGCAACCGTGCTGTCGGATAACCAGGTTCGAACACTGCAAAGAACGGTGCTTGCGCGAATGCTAACCCCGGTGGCAACGCCATCATGCAAACGTCAGCATTTTCGAAAAATGACGAACGAATCCGCGAAGGAAGATAAGGGATCCTCGGGACCCCTTCAGTCCACATCGTGTACCCCGGTATCGCAAACCACTGTTCGTCTTGAATCCCCGGATGATTCTCCAACAGCGGATACCGCAAGACGACAAACAGTAAAACCGCCACCAACAAGATTAGGTGTGGTTTGCGTGACATCAGATCAAGGCCATCGAAGGGTGACGCGGATTGGAAGAGACTAGGTTAACTACCCGTGAACTCGCATCAATCCCTCTCTGCTGATGCTTCCCAGTGCCGGTCCTGCAGGCCCAGGTTCATTTCGAATTCCTTGAAGGCCGCGAACAAGACCGGGACGACGAACAGCGTCAAAAGCTCGACCGACATCCCGCCGATCACTGGCCAGGCCATCGCCTTGGCGACATCAGAGCCTCGACCGGTTGATTGAATGACAGGGATCAACGCAATAATTGTTGTGAAGGTTGTCATCAGACACGGTCGAATCCGTTTGCACCCCGCTTCGACGGTCGCCTGGCGGATATCACTGACACTGGCCAAGCGTTTGCGTGAGAAAACCTGATCCAAATAGGTTGCCATCACGACACCGTCGTCTACTGCGATGCCAAACAATGCGATGAATCCGATCCACACGGCGGTGTTGATTTCGACTGCGTTGATCGCCAGCAAAATCATCCCGCCGGCAAACGCGACAGGGATTCCCGCAAACACGCTGATCGAAATCGGCAGGTGTCGGAACTGCAAGTAGATGATGAACAGATTGATTAGGATCACCAAGGGGATCACCCACATCAATCGCCGGTTGGCTTCGATTTGATTTTGAAACGATCCGACGGCTTTTAAAGCATAGCCGGTCGGTAGTGTCAATTTTTCATCGTTCTGCGCATCACGCAAGTTTGACTCGACCATTGCGACGGTTTCCAAGTCGCCGACCATTCCGGATGGGGAAAAGGAAACGTGCGCGACCAGTCGGGCATCTTCGCTATTGATCACGCCGGGCCCCAAGTCGTCTTCATGGTGGCAAGCACCGAAAGCGGGACCACTTCACCGGAATGCGTGACCACCGGCAAACGCTTCAGTTCGTCGAGTCGTTCACGAAGGTGACGCTCATAGCGGATCCGAACGGGGTACCGTTCGCGGCCTTCGAGCGTATGTGTCACGTTTGAGCCGCCGAGCGCCGTTTCGACAATTTGATTGACCATCATTGTCGACATCCCATAGCGGGCGGCCGCGTCACGATTGACGTCAAACTCGACATACGGTTTTCCCAAGACGATATCGGGATTCACCGTCGCGGCGTCAACTTGGGGAATTGTTTTCAGCTGCGCGGCAACGTCCAGGGAAGCGTTGGCGAGTCCTTCCAAGCTGTCGCCGTAAATGCGAATCGCCATCGACGCTTTGATGCCACTTTGTAACATCACAACGCGGCCTTCGATCGGTTGTAGTGGCGATGCGGGGGTGACGCCCGGCAGTGTCGCCACGGCATTGATTTTGTCCCAGATCTGTTTGCCGGTCATTCCATCACGCCATTGGTCGCGAGGTTTCAGCATCACATAGGTCTCAATCATCGCGGTCGGCGCGGGATCGAGAGCCGATTCCACTCGCCCGATTTTTCCAAGCACGTTGGCGACTTCGGGGATTTCTTTGATCAACGCGTCCTGGGTCTGCAGCACCTCCATCGCTTGCGAAAAGCTGGCTGCCGGATACAGCGTTGGCATGTAAAACCAACTGCCTTCATCGAGGGCGATCCAGTCATCGGATTCCAAACCGGTCATCTGGTGCTTGAATTCGACATAGCCTGGGACGCCGTTCAAATCGGCACCCAGCTTCGACGCGAATTGCTCGAATGGTCGCAGCACGGTCGGCAAGCCGAACCAGGCACCAAGCCCCAGCACCACAACCACAGTTGGCAGCAACGCAAACAAGCCTTTGCGTGATAAAAAGAATCGCAGTGTGGGTGCATAGCCGCGCAAGATGAGTTGGCTGACCGGGTTTTGGTCGGTCGGACGCAGGCGTTCGCCCAGCATCCAGTAACCCGCGATGCTGCTGATGATTGCGACAGCGAACAAAGCGAGTAAATGGTTGCCGTCGACAGCGAACCAGTACAGCCATCCCCCTGCGACCGCTGTGGAGACACATCCCATTCCGAAGGCGCCAAGCAGTCTGCGTTGCCGAGTCCATCTGCTTGTTTGAAGCAAAAGGCGGCTGAGCAGTGGGACGAGCGTGACGGCCACGATGAGTGCAGCGATCAAGGCGAACGATTTCGTCCAAGCCAGCGGTGCGAACAGTTTGTAATCGCGACCGGTCAACATTAGTACGGGGAGAAAACTGATCACGGTCGTCATCACCGCGGTCACCACAGCCGGTGCGACCTCGCTTGCCGATTCGTTGATCAGTTCCAAGCGACGCTCGCTGCCACCTGGACGACCGGCCTGTTCCCATTCGGCAAGTCGGTCGTAGATCGTTTCGGAAACGATGATCCCCATATCAACCATCGTTCCGATCGCGATCGCGATCCCGGCGAGCGACATCAGGTTCGCTTCGATTCCGGAAATTTGCATGGCGATAAAAGCCAAAAGCACAGCCACCGGAAGTGTGATCGCAACAACCAGGCTGGCACGTAAGTGCAACAAAAAGAACAAGATCACTGCGGCGGTGATCAGGACTTCTTGGAGTAGCGATTCGGTCAGTGTCCCAATCGTTTCGTTGATCAGCCCCGTGCGGTCGTAGACGACATTGATTTTGACGCCACTCAAGCTTGGTTCAATTTGATTGATCTTCGCCTTGACCCGTTCGATGACGTCACGGGGATTCTCGCCAAACCGCATCACGACGACACCGCCGACGGCTTCGGTCCCGTTCAAGTCGATCGCGCCACGACGGAACTCGGGGCCAAGCTGGACGCCGCCGATGTCTTCGATCCGAAGCGGAATACCGTCGCTCGTGCGGACAACCGTTTGCTCGATGTCTTTGATCGCTTGCTCGACACTTTGATCAGCGCCCAGTAGTCCTCGGCCGCGAATGATGAATTCCATTCCTCCGGATTCGACGGTTTTGGCGCCAACGTCCAAGTTGGATTTTTGCACCGCGTCGACCAATTGATCGAGCGGCAAGTTGTGAAATCGAAGTTTGTCCGGATCGACTTCGATTTGATACTGACGCACGTGACCACCGACGCTGGCGACTTCGCTGACTCCGGGGACGGCTTGCAGTTCATATTTGACGACAAAGTCTTGAATGCTGCGTAGGTCAGCGAGGTTCATCCCTTCGGCTGGCGTCAGCGTGTAGTACAAGACCTGCCCTAACCCGGTCGCATCGGGACCAAGCGTCGGCACGACCCCTTCGGGCAGTTTCGCACCGACGGTACCAAGCTGTTCGGCGACGCGTGAACGGGCCCAATAAAAATCGGTGTCGTCGCTGAATGTGACCTGCACAAAGCTGTATCCGAACAGGCTTTTGCCACGCACGGATTCGGCATGCGGTACCGCTAATAGCGCGACCGACAAGGGATAGGTCACTTGATCTTCGACGTCCTTGGGGGATCGTCCGGGCCATGCCGTGAAGACGATCACTTGGTTCTCACCGACGTTGGGGATCGCATCGATTGGAACATGGCGAGTCGCGTAGAGACCAAATCCAATCAATACCGCGGCGATCACACCGGTAATCAGGGGTTCGCGAACGCAAAACGCAATCAGTCCTCGCAGCATCTATTGGTCCCCCGAAGCGTCGGCAGGGATCGTGCGAACCAATTCACCGCAGTGCAGCATCTCGCTGCCCCAGTAGGGATTCAGCAATTGGTCATTGTTTTGTAGCCAATCGCCTTCACCTTGTTTGACCATGGGGCAAAAGAACTGATAAAACGGCTGTTCTGCTTGAGCGCCACGTGCTTCGGTGGCAAGCCGGATGACGGCGTGGCTGATCGTTTTAAATTGAACCCTCGCTTGGTCGATCGGAAGGTGATGGAGGTGGGCGGTGTTCTTTGCAATGTTGTCCAGTTGCTGTTTGACGTCGTCAGTGAGTGACGAGTCCTCGAGTAACTTTTGGGTACTGGATTGAAGCCGTTCGACGTTGGCCGCGTTCGGCTTTTTATCTTCAGCGAAGGATGATTGGATTCGAAAGTACGCTTGATAGAGTTGCTCCAGCGACTGACCCGTTGGGCCATCGAAGCTCGCGACTTGGATGTTTTCGAATTGCAGCGGCTCGTTGCGAATCGCTTGTTTGGCAATCGCCCGAGTCGGATCGATCAAACTCGGTTTGCCCGCGAGTTGCATTTGAGAGTCGATCAAAAAGTTGCCTGCCGTAGCGACTTGCTCGCCCGCTTGAACGCCATCTTGAATGACCACGTTGTTGTCAACGATTGGGCCGACTTTGACACTGCGAATTTCGAAGCGGCCGGGTTCGGTTTCGACGTACACGACGCTGTGTTCGCCAGCCATCAAGAGCGCCGACCTCGGGATGGTTAAGGAGTTCTTTCGGTCGACAGGGCGATCGCTGTAGCCGTACCGTGATGTCGGGACCAACGCCATTCCACAGATCGGACATTCACCGGGTGCATCGCGAATGATTTGCGGGTGCATGGGGCTGATCCATTTGTTGGCCAGTTCCGCGTCATAGACTTCGCCCTGAGGCCCAATCGGCACATCGATTGTCGCTTCGGCATAGTCGCCTGGACGCAGTTTGCCGTCATCGTTTCGGAATTCGACACGCACGCCCACGGTGCGATTCTTTCGATCGACGCTTGGGTCGACGAACGCCACACGACCCTGCAGCGCGACGCCAGGAAGCGAGTTCAACTCCGCGCTAACTTGTTGGCCAAAGCGTACGCGCGAAGCATCTTCGGGATAGAGCTGCAACATCAGCCAAACCGTATTCAGGTTGGCGACTCGGTAGATCGGTTCGCCTGCCGAAAGATACATGCCTTCTTCGGCCATCTTTTCGATCACCGTTCCACCGATCGGGGCGTAGATGGTCAATCGCGATTGTGCTTCGCCCGATTGATCGATCTCGGCAAGTTGCTCCGGGGTCATGCCATATTCAATCAATCGTTGACGAGAATTTTGAACCAGCTTTTGTTGCGTTTGGCGGATCGAATCGAGCGTCGAACCGGAAAGCTTGGCGAGTGAATTCTTCGCTTCGAGGTATTCGACCTGTGCCGCATAGAGTTGCGGACTGTAGATGACAGCTAGGTGGTCGTTCTGGTTGACCAACACGCCGGTATAGTCGGCGAAAAGCCGTTCGATTCGGCCGTCGATATAGGACGACAGCGTGGCTTGACGGCTTTCGTCGATCTGGATCGATCCGATCGTGCGAATCGTTGACGTGACCGGATGTGACTGGACCGTTTCGGTCTGAATATTTGCAAGGCGTCGCTGCGCCGGTTCGATCTTGATTGCGAAGTCATCAAGGTCACCTCCAGACGACGCGGCCGGTACCAAAGGCATGCCACAGATTGGACAGCGTCCTTCGCCAGGCTGGCGAATTTGTGGGTGCATGGGGCACGTGTATGTTTCTTGTGCGGCATTGGCGGAAGGGTTCGCCGGCCCACCTGGACCGCTACGGATCCAGCCCAGTCGCTGTGCAAGGCCGAGTAAGACAATCAGCAAGACGCCGCTTGCGAAAAACATTCCGACGCGTCCGAAGCGTGATAGCCACCATGACAGCGGACGCCGTGATGGGCGCACTGCCGTTGAAGACGTCGGCGTGGGCGATTCGTTTGACATTGCAAGTTCGCTGGACGAAGGGCCAACTTGTTTGGCCGAATGGATTCGAAAAAGTGCGACTGGCCAAGAAAACCAGCGTTGGACCGTGCCGGATGAATTCCCGACCAGTCGCCTGATTCATCAGCGGTGCCTACCGCTACGTCACGTCTTACTCGGCGTGATCCGCATGGTCATGACCTTCATGGTCGTGTTCGTCGTCATGCTTCGCGTCGCTCTTGGCTTGGGCGGCATCGAACTTGGCTTGCTTCTCTTCTTCGGAGAGTGCCTGCCATTCTTCGTCGCAACCGTCACAGCAAAAGCCGATCGTCTTATCGCCCCATTGAACCGTCCCGCCGTCTTCGGTGACTTTGCCGCCCATCATGGGGCAGTATTCGTTGTCGGTCGAAACGGTGGTCACCTCGACCACTTCGTCGACCGGTGTTTCTTGGGTCGGTTTTGGCGAGCAGCCGGCGAACATTGCAGCGGCGGTCACGAGAACAAGTGAAGTCATTCGTCGCATGTTTTTTACCTCGGGTAAGTTTCTAAAACGGATCGCAAGTTTCAAAAGGAAAAATGGGTTCCGAGCGCTGACAGCGTTCGGAGACAGTGTTCGGAGACAGTGGGGACTAAAGACGCCTTTCCCTCGCAACACGGATCTCGATGAGATCGATTACGTGCTGAGCGCGCAGCAATTCACGCCGGCGGTTGATAGAGAGAGAGGCTGACTGAAAAGAATGCGGACGTTAGGTCCGCCAGACGCCAAGCACGATCTGCTTGTAGTGGTTGGTCAGCGTTTCGCAAGAGAAGGATGGAGGCGTGTTCGGAACCGATGTGAGCACGGGTTCGGAAATCACACCAACATGGGCGGCGACGACAAGGTCCAGCAAAACCTGTAGTGACGTATTCGTCGAATCAGGAAGATTTGATTGCGGCGGCACACTCGTGTCATGGTCGCCACAGTGGCAAAGTTGCAATGGCCGAACGGCGTCGGTCTGATTCGCAACATTCTGGCCTGTGCAATGTGGGCAGCGAACTGCCTCTGTCTGGGGGCTTGGTTTTGAGGTCATCCCCGCACAGCAGCAACATCCGGTCTCGTTTGACTGGCAATGGAAGCCAGAAGCAGACTGGCAGCCACAGCCGATTCCGTTGCGTGGACACACCGCTTGCATCAGCAGCATTGCTACTGTCAGCCAAACGGTTTGTTTTCGCAGCAGATCGAACAAAACAGGTCTTCCTTGAGGTGAGAGCTGGAATTCTACACCGAAGATTCGAATCCGGCCACATCGGATTTCGTTCGTTGTCTCCAACGGTCACTCGGCATCAGAGGATTCGATGCCGAGTGTCTGTCCGGCGAGCTGCTCCAATTTCACCCTGGCGATAGCCAATTCTCCGATCGCTTGATGGTAGCCGAGCTCCAAGGTTAGCAAGGTTCGGTAGTCGCGGATAACTCGGTCAAAGTCGGCTTTGGAGTTGGCGTAGGCATCTTGATCGGCGGCCAGAGTTTGGCGCGCCTGTGGCAGAATCGTCGCGTCATACAATGCCGCAGTCTCGGAGGCTCGTCGAGCTTCAGCGACCTGTTCCAAAATCATTGCGTCGTACTGGTCGACGATGCCTTGCAATGTCTCGTGGGCCGCATGATGTTTCCAGCCGGCTTCGTTTGCGATCGCATCGTACTTTGTTCGCCGCAGAGGCAAACTCATTTGCACCCCAATCGCCCAGGGATCTTCGCCCACATTGACGACCGATGACGCGGGGCGGTTGTCGTCTGTCATAAAGTAGCTGGCCGATAACCTGAATTCGGGGCGGCGGCTCAGTCGGGCGACTTCGACACCCCAGCGCGTTGCCTGCGAACGTAGCTGCGCCGCTTGAATCTCTGGTTGATGTGACATCGCGAGTTGCAGCAAAGCGTCTGCATCGAGAGAGACATCGTTGTGAGCAATCGTTGTATCGGTCACCACGGCGGTCGCCGCCGAACGTCCGATCCAGCGGTTCATTTCAGCTTGGACACTCGTCCGCTGTTTACGCAGAGCGAGCAAGCGTTCTTCCAACTGTGACAGCTCCAGCGTACCGAGCAAGACATCGCCTTGTGTTGTCGTGCCTGTTGAGACACCCGCGTTGGCGACATCGATCAGTGACTCGAGTAACTCTTGATTGGCGACAGCGGTTTCGATTTGTTTGTCGATGACGTACAGGCGGTACCAACCGGTCGCGACTTGTGCCGTGACCGCTAGCCGCGCGGCTTCAAATTCCGCGTGGATTGCCATCGCTTCTAAGCAGGCTTGCTGTTGTTGTGCGTCAAGTTTGGCAAGCCACGGGATCGCTTGCCCCACATTCATGTTCGCACGTTGCGAGCCCGCCGCCGTTTCCAGAGGGTTGCCGAATACGTTGACGCCGAATACCGGATCGGGAAGCTTGTCGACGTATCGCGAACGGGCTGCCGCCGCTTGGTACTCACTTTGAAGTTTGGCCAAGCGAGGATTATTCGCCAGCGCATCGTCGATGAGGGACGGGAGATGCGATGGTCCCGGAGCGTCTATGTGCGGTGGTACTGTATCCGTTTCGCTCAAGAGCGAGGCGAATGATTCATAGTCCACTTGGCTGACAAGCGTCCCATTGGAAGTGCCATTTGCTACCGGCGCTATTGGCGCAACGGCAGTCACCTGATGGCTGATGTCGGTGGCTGGGCCAGTTGGCGGTGTTGCTGCGCATCCCACGGTCAGACTGGCGGTCAGCACGCCGATCGCTAGTGAAGTCGCATTGGATGTCCGCATCGATATTCCTTGGGCGCAATCTTGAGACTCTCGGCACAACGGGTGTGGTGCGAGTCAATCTGCGGCACGGTCCAATGCTGACATCGGCCAAAGAAACCTGCTGATCATCGATCGCAATCGAATCTGTTGGGGATCCGACGCGACGCTTGACGGTTGTAACGATTGCGAAAAACGACGGGCCGTTCACTCGCTGCCGTCGTCAGCCGAAGTACTCGTTTCGTCGCCCGATGATTCGTCAAGGAATTGTTCGAGTTCAATGTCGCACAAGATGAACGACGCACTCGCCGTATCTCTGCCCGAAGGATCCAGTTTCTGACGCTGTTGGCGGATTGATTCAAGCTTTTCGCGAGCTTGCTGTGCGGACAACGTTCCTTGTTGTTGGGCGTAGACTACTCGAATCGCTTGCCACGCGACACTTTCCAGCGGCCGACGTAATTGATCCAAACAGTCGACCAGTTCACCCAGGGCAGCATCGTTTCGCTGCTCTTTGATCGCCATTGTTGAGCCGATGGATTTGGTTTTCGCTAGCCACTCGAAACGCTGTTGTGCAATGTCCGACTGTCGATCCATCCCCAGTGATTTCAATGCCGTGGCGTAGTGTTGGTAAGCCTCTGCGTCAGTCGGGTCGAGTTTCAAAGCCTGGCCAAACGAGTACGCGGCTTTGCGCCATTCCATTTGGCTGGCCTGCCACATTCCAAATCCGAACCAATGGTCCGAGGTGTTGTCTTCTATGGTGGATTGGAAAGACTCGTTTTCCTTGTACCAATCTGCGAGAGTCTTGGTGTCGGGCAAGTGAGCCGCCACTCGTCCACGTAGGCCTTGGATTTGTGTGTTCGCATTGGGCGATTTCGATAACGCCTCGTGTGCACCCACCCAGTCACCTTGGCCAATCAGATGCCTTGCGATGCCGAGTACGCCGATCGGAGATTGTTCATCCTCTGAAAGCTCGCCAGTAAAGGGATGAACTTGGTTGAGCAACGCACGTAACTCGGCTTCTTCGACGTTCCCGTATTGGCAAAGCGACCGGAGATGGACGAACGCTTCACTTCGACGCCCTTCACGCAGATAGAGTTCGGCGAGTTTGCGATGGACCATCGGGCTACCATCCGTCGCGGTCAGCAACGACTGGTAGCGAGTTTCGGCCTGTTCCCAATCGCCTTGGATGACCATCCACTCAGCCGTCTGGCCAAGAATGGGCAGGCGAGCATCCGGAGTCACCATTGCGAGCTCATCCAAAATCTGAATGGCTTCGGGAAAGCGATTTCGTTCGGCGAGAACGCGAGCGAGCAGGAATACGGTTTGCGGATCTTCTGGAGCGATTCGGTTCGCTTGTCGAATCGAGTCGTACGCGGCGACCAGATCGCCGCGTTCCAATGCTTCGATCGCCGCGTCTTGCAATGCGACGGGATCAGTTTCTTCTTCAGCCCGTTGTGGCTTGGCTAACGCAGGAGAACGTTCCGAAGGGCGGGTGTTGATGCTGACTTTTTCAGGACGACCGACCACGTCAAGGGGCGGCACAGACCGACCGTTTAGCTTGGCTTGATCCTTTGACGAGGACGGTTCGGTCGGCTGGGTGCAACCGCTAAACGAGAGCGCGAACGATGCGGTCGCGACCAAGACACGTACGCGGAAGCGGCGAATGGTTTTACTGTGGTTCATGAACTCGAATCCAATGATCGTGGAAGTCGAGATGAATACCGGGCAATTGTTTTGCCGGCATGTGACATTCAATGCAACCGGTTTTAGGCGAGACGGGGCAAGCGACGTGATCCGACTCGGATTCCAAATGGCAGCTGACGCATTTCTTAACGTGCCGTTCCATTGGAACCGTTTCGACGGATTCATGCGGATTGTGGCAAGTCGAACAACCGAGCTGGCGTTCGGATTCCAGGTAGCATCGGCTGCGTAGAATCCCTACCGGCTGAAACCGTACGAGTTCGTCGGGGTATTCACGCAACTCGGATCGTGAAATCGTCATTGGCAGTCGGTGGCAATCACCACACAGTTGAATTTCTGATTCGACATCCCAGTCCGCTTTGCCAACCGAATACTTGGGCGGGTTCTCCATTTGCCGCGCGAGACGAACGTGTTCACTGGCCGGTCCGTGGCATTTCTCGCAGTTCACATTTGCAACGAGTCCGACGACGGTTTGGTTTTCGATTTCCCCGGCGGTCGTATGGCAGTAGACACATTTTCGCATCACGTTGCCTTGGTGTTTCAATCCGAATGCTTCGGCTTGGACTGGCATCGGGCCGGGAGCTTCCTGTGGCGTGGGGCCGAGCTTTTGGGTGGCATTGAACCAGGATGCCCGGTGCTCGATCGCGATTGTGTTGCCCTGTTGATCGGGAATCAAAGAGAGCAATGTGATCGCGCCTTCGGGGGAACCGAGGGCATAGTCCAAGCGGAAAGGACGGTCACCAAAACGTTCTGGCAGCGTAACGTAAAGGCCGTCCTCGTCAGTGTGGTAGTGATAGGTTCCGTACGGTTCACCCGCGTCGTAGGTCTTGCCGTCGAACAGCTCGGCAATTTTAGGATCATCGGCCAGGTAGAACGTCGACTTGTGACCATGGTGAGCGTGCAAGTCATAGTTCGTCTGATGACATTCTTTGCAGATATCACGTCCAACAAAGGTTGGCTTGGTGTCGCTTGAAACTCCATCAGCGATTGCAATCGCTGGTTTCGATGTCTCGGTACTTTGCGTCGACTCGTCAAAGTGCAGCGACATCGACGTGCCAAGCAACAGCAACGCAGCGACCGGAATTCCAAGCACGCGTTTCAAACCGAGTCTCACTATCGAAAGAGAAAGAACTGAAGCGTTCAAGTTTAACAAAAAGAAACCCCGTCCGCGATCGCGGACGGGGTTTCCGAGTGTTGAATCACATCTTGAGAGGTGATTAATTGAACGATTCTTCGATCGTTTCCTTACCACGAGAGCTTCCGAGAGCTCCCCAAACACCATAGGGACTCTTCTTACCGACTCGCCAAGGTTCATCGGGGCTACGTGGCGGTTCCGAGTGCGAACCGATGCAGGGTTCGGTTTGCGTACCGGCATCGATGGAGTCGGTGATGAAGGTAACAGCACCATCGCCCATCAGAATGTGAACGCCACCTTGGTGACGGCTACTTGGTGGACACAGGCCGACGTTGTCGTACCAGTGGGCTTCACACATTTCGCTGTTGGGCGGACGAATGGTGTGCATCGCTGTCATGGTAAATGCACCCCAGGCCCAGTTCATCCCACGGCCGGCTGCACCGTCCATGTAACGAGTCGGAGGAGTACATCCGGTGGAGCTAACATCGCACCAGAACGAAGGTGACTCTTGGTCAATCCAGCCCTGTTGAACGCAGTACATTGGGTTGTTTTCGACAACCCAGCTTTGTGTAACGGCGGCCAACGCACTTCGTTTGTCACGGTCACCAAGGTCAGTGATGATTTCGCCACCTGCGACGGTGTTGGAAAGACCGTCGAGGATGTCACGGAACTTCGTCGATTTCTTACGTGAGAAGAAACCACGGTCCGAAGCGTTAAAGAACTTCGCACGCCAAGCGTCGCCGGGCGTTAAGTCACCGTTCTTCATACCGTTGTCCCAAACTTGGTTGTACGAGTCACCCAAGCAAACGGCATAGTTCGTCCGACCACCCGCAGGAGCGCCTTGTCCAGGGTCACTGGGGCAGCGCAAAGTCGCGACTTCGGTTGACCAAGGAATGAACAAACGCGATTCTTCGCCGTTACGGTCCAGACGCGGGTTGGGGCCCATTGATGTCCAGTGACCCAACGTACCAGCAGCTCGTGGCAGTGCTGCACCGCCGAGTGTCCGGGTTCCGGGCTGGACGATATTGTCCCAAAGTCCTTGCTGCTCCAAAAACGGCATCATTCCAACGAAGGCACTGAGTTCTTCGTTGTTGGTGGTCGTGGAGCCTTCCCACCACTGGGTGCATCCATCAAGGATACCCAGGCCAGTACCGCCGTTTTGGCGAGGCAGTTCCTTGTACGCAGAATGGTAGTTGTGCATCGCCAACCCGATCTGCTTAAAGTTATTACTGCAACTCATTCGTCGCGCGGCTTCGCGAGCCGCCTGAACTGCCGGCAGGAGTAATCCCACCAGAATTCCAATAATTGCAATGACGACCAGCAGCTCCACAAGCGTGAAACCACGGGACATCCCCTTACTTCGCACCATTCCAAGTCTCCCGATAAAAAAGTCGAACGAATCCCCCCACGGATAAAAACTGTGGGGGTATTAACTCACACTGGCACGCTACCCCTCAATATAGGAACCTAGGGGGTTAATCACACGCTAATGGGCTGATTAATCAGTAAAAATCCCGCGATAGTGCGCTTTCGTTCTTTTCAGACCTCTCAATAATCCGCAAATACCACTCAAGTGAACTTTTCAATCCCCACAGCAGAGGTGTGTTTTTTGTTTAGCTTGTTGGTGTTGGGATGCGCACCAACAGCGAAGGATAGTGGCGGATACACGCCTGCTGCTGATGTTGAGTCCGACACGCAAGCCAGCCAGGTCAACGGAACGGCCGACGCGAAGATGCGGGAAGCCATCGCCCGTCAGGATTGGAAATCAGCAGAGAGGTACTCAAACCAGGCGTTGATCGAGTCACCCGATGACCCGGGGGTGATGACGTTGGCTGCCGGAGTCCTCGCCTTTCGGGACCGCAAACGTGATGCCGCAACCTTGTTGGCTGATGCAGCCCGTGTCGCCGATTTTGAGCCCGCTTCAAGGGTTGAAAATGCGATCCGAGGCTTGATGGATGTCGGTGAAATCTATGCCGCCATCGAGTTGCTCGAGCAGTCGCTAAAGCGGTTTCCCAATCGCGATGCGCATCGTCAAATCCTGATCGGTTTTTACAACGAAGTGCAGCGCAGCGAGCAGATCCCTGAGCACTTACAAGTGCTGATTGCACACCGCCACTTTACGTTGCCGTTGCTGCTCACGACGACTGAGAATTCGTCGCGGCGTCTGTCTGAAAAGTCGGCCGAACGGTTGCTACAACGCAATCCTAAGGATCATCGCGTCCGTTTGTCAGAGGCGTTTCTGTACCTCTATCGCCGTCAATTCAAATCTGCGGCCGAGGTGCTCGATGACGTTCTGAAACATCACCCAGACTTTGCGGCCGCGTACGCGATGAAGGGGCAAGCACTTGTCGGAATGTCGCAATGGCAAGCGATCCCGGACTGGCTGAGTAGCGCGCCGAACGCCAGCAAACAATACGCGGACTATTGGCTGACACTTGGTGATTATCTTCAAAATTCCGGTCAGCTCGCGCCGAGTGTTCGCGCCTATTGGGAAGCATGTCGGCGGGCGCCAAGTCGTGCGTTGTCATGGAGTCGTCTTGGCCAAGCGGCGCGACAACTCAAGGCAAGTGGCTCGGAGTTGGCGTCACAAGTCGATCCCAAAGATTTGCAGGCGATCGAGAAACACACCGAGCGTTTGCTCGCGATTCGCGATGCGTTCAACGATTTCGCCGGTCACAGCAAGGACAGCCAACACGCGGCCTTTCAAGTTGCTCACACGCTGTTTGATGCAGGACGAACCTGGGAAGCCGAAGCGTGGTCTGCGATCGCGGCGACGTTGGAGAAACAACCTACCGACGAACTCGCGGTGCTGCGGCAACAAATCGTTCAGTCACTGAAGGCTGACCAATCATGGATTACGAAGCACGCGCCCGCCCTGCTGATTGACTATTCGAAATTACCAGAACCGTCGATTGCGAGCGTTGCATCGACAGACGCCAAGGCGGTCATCCCTGAGCGAACAACTCATGATCACATCCAATTCGTCGAGCGAGGATCGGAATGGGGACTCGATGGTGTCGGTAACAAAAATGATCCCAGCGATCCAAAATTGGCGCCACTGATTCGATCGACCGGTGCTGGTGGAGGCGCGATCGATTTCGATTTGGATGGGAGTGTTGACATCGCCGTGATTAATGCGGGTGGCACGATGATGAAGTTAGACTCGATGCCGAATCAACTGCTGCGGAATGTCGGTGCTCGATTCGAAAGTGTTGGTGACCGCGCAGGATTTCATGACAAACGATTTGGCCAGGGGATTGCCGTTGGTGACATCAACGAAGATGGGTTTCCTGACATGTTGGTCAGCAACTTGGGAAGCAACCAGTTGTTGCGTAACAACGGCGACGGCACATTTACAGATTGCTCACAGTGGCTCGGCGATTCGGAAGCTGCACAATGGTCGACGTCTGCTGCTTTTGTCGATGTCGATGGCGATTCAATAACTGATTTGATCATTGACCAGTACTGCGTCCCGATACCGGAGCTCGAGCGCGCGTGCACCAATGCGGCGGGAGTCGAAGGGCCATGCCATCCGATGGTCTTTGCGGGCGATATTGACCAAGCGTATCAGTCGGTTGGTGACGGGCGTTTACGAAATGTCACCGAATCGTGGATCGGATCTCCACCGATTGGGCGTGGGCTTGGGATCGTAGCGGGGAAACTCGATTCGCGGCGGATGGGAGTGTATGTCGCAAACGACATGACTCGAAACGCTTACTACCCTGTCGAAACCGCTACAACAAACAACGCGATATCGCTTAACGACACGGCCACGGCGGCAGGACTGGCTGTTGATGGACGCTCGCTTGCACAAGCCAGTATGGGAATCGCGGCGGGTGATTTCGATTCGGATGGCGACCTTGATTTCTATGTGACGGGCTTCGGCCGTGAGTACAACATCTACTATGAACAGATCTCGCCAGGACTATGGCGTGACACGACGGCCAAACAAAACCTGATTGTGCCGACGCTAGAGTTTGTTGCCTTTGGGACTCAAGCGATCGATTTTGACAACGACGGCATCGACGAATTGGTGGTGACCAACGGGAACATCGGCCAGTTCTCCGAACCCGGCGCCGACCGCTATGAGCAACCGTTTCAGGCATTTCGCCGCGGTGATACCGGCGCTTTTATGGAGCTGGAGCATGCATCATGGGGACCGTATTTCCAGTCGCAGCATGTTGGCAGGGCGTTGTGGCGGGCGGACGTGGATCGTGATGGTCGTTGCGATTTTTTGATCACGCACACGCGAGAACGAATCGCTTTGGTGATGAATGAAACGCAAAGCGAAGCCAATCGGATTGGGTTTCAGTTGGTGGGGACGCGATCCAGCCGTGATGCCATCGGAGCAGTCATTCGCTTCAAGGTTGACGGGAACGAGCGAACCGTGTGGCAGCTTTCTGGGGATGGCTATTTTTGTAGCAACGAAAAGAAGCGACTGGTTGGCCTTGGCGGTTCGACTCGCGTTACTGATGTGAGAATCGAATGGCCGGACGGATCAACGGAACAGTTGCCCGAGTTGGCGGCTAATCGGGATTACTTGATCGTACAAGGCAGCGAAGAAGGTGTTGAGATTGCGACCTACCAGTAAGCCGCAATCCCACAATCGGTCAATCACCGCTCGCGGCGCTTAACTTGGGGCGCCGCTGCGGTTTTGATCGACAGACAAATGTCTTGATGTCAGTTGCCTGGACGCGAACTTGTCGCGGCGCCGGAACGCATTTGCGCCTCGTAGTCCTGCATTTGCTGATCGGTCATTGGAGACGAGTTTTCAGGTTTTTCGGTGACTTTGTTTCCTGAGTCGCCACATCCGGTCAAACCAATTGCCGGAATGCTAATCAGGAACATCGCAACGACGAACTTTTTCATTTGAGTGATCCACGTTAACGGGGAGGGCAACGATATAAAACTATATCAGTGCAAAACATGACACCCCAAGATAACAGAACTTGCTAGCCACAACACGGATTCACGATCAATCTGCGTGAACATTTTTCCGCCCTGCCTGCACAGGTTCGCTGCGTTGCCAGACGCCGTCGGCAGATTCGACGATGAGGTAGCGTCCCGAAGTGAACGGCCCCGCGAAATGCTGCGTCATCCCGGAAGGCCACTTTACGTCGATGTGTTCGACGGACTTAATCTTGCCGATACCAAAGTCCAGCACCGGTTCGTCGCTGCAAAGGTAGCCGTCTCCCGCGGTCACCCAATCGCTCCACTGATTGCCTTCGGCAAAGACGTCAACGCGGGTGCCAATCGCGTCACGCTCTGATGTCGTGCCGATCAGCTCAAGTTGGATCGCGGAGCCGGACGTTTCTGTGCGGTTTTGTAACAGAGCCAAAGGCTGATCCAAATGATTGACCCACAAATCGAGATCACCGTCCCGATCGAAATCGGATTTTGCCATTGATCGGCCAAGGTACTCACCTTGCCAATATCCCGATTTGTCGGTGACGTCCGTCAATTCGAACCGGATGCCATGATTCATTAACAGTTGCGGACGCATTTGGTACGCATTGCCATAGGGACGCATGTCAAAGATGTGGCCGTTGGTGACTGCCAAATCCAGCCATCCGTCGCGATCGATATCCAATGCTTTGGTTCCGAAGCCGACCATCGGGAGACTCAGGTCTTTGATCCCGTATCGCGTTGCAAAATCGGTGTACCCGCCGTCGGACGCTTGAAGGTAAAGATTGGCCGATTCTTCGCTGAAGTTGGTGATGTGTAAATCGATCGTTCCGTCACGATTGAAGTCTCCTGAGGCAATTCCCATGCATCCGTTCGCCGCGCCTTCGAAGCCGTTGGCGACGCCTTTGGCATCAGCCGCGTTCGCCAATGCTTGATCGCCTTGATAAACCAGCAAGTGATTGGGACGCACGTCATTTCCGACAAAGATTTCGTTGCCGTCGTTTGGATCAAAGTTTGTCACCACAACTCCCAACGCGGTCCCCGGAGTTGCGATGTCGCGTCCGATCGTATGAAGCTGAAACGTCCCATCGCCACGACTCGAAAACCAGCGATCGGATTGTGCATAGTGTTCCAGCGGCGACGGCTGCGACGGAAGCCCATCGGGCCCCAGCTTTGGGAGCGCAAACGCGCCCTCCATTTCGATGTAATCACATTCAAAGAGATCGGGGATGGAATCGCCATTCAGGTCGGCGATTGCCAACGAAGCAGTGAATTGATCGCTGGCGTCACGTATGACAACCGTGGCGTCACGAAAAGTACCATCGCCATTGTTGATCAATAAGCGATTTCGTCCGAGGCTTCCGAGCCAAAGGTCGATGAATCCGTCTTGATTGACGTCACCAGCAGCGATGCCCGATCCGTAGTTAAAATCTTCCGTGATCGACGGAACGGTCCGGTCGATAAACTTTCCATCATGATTGTGTAGCAGCACATTTGATCGCGTGCACGCGTCCGTAGGCGGTTCGCCCGATCCTTGTGCCAGGTAGACGTCAGGCCATCCATCCAGGTCGAAATCAACGATTGCAATCGCACCGCCGATCGATTCGTGGATCGGGATCGGCGAATCGTCCAGTTCCAGCGAACGGTACCACTGGAAATCGGCGCCGACGGTCGAGGCAACGTTTTCAAAATGCGGTTTAGCGATCGGCGAGACTTCCACTACGTCGACTGGCTTATCGAATTGTGGCGTGCCGCGGCAAAGTTGCTGATAGGCATCGCCCAACGAATAGCCCGAGCGTTTTTCCCCAAGCAAGGCGGAATCGCGGGCAAGTTTGTCGATCCCTTCGGTTTGCAGAAGTTGCTGTCGCTTGGCAATGATTTCACGTTGTTTCGCAACCGAGCTGCCGGAATGTACGAGGCTCGCCCAGCCCAAGACTTCGAAGGGGCGTTCGAGTTCCAGGACTTGTTTCATGATCCGATTCTGCAGGTCCAGATGTTCTCTGAACTGCAGTCCGGGGCTTTGTAATTGATTCGAAGTGTTTTCGCATTGCGCTAAATCGATCCCGCGTACACGGTACTGTTGGGCTTGCTCGGACTTTCCGAGTGCATCGAAAACTTTGGCTAATCGTTGGGTGCTGTTGCGGTCGGTTGGGTTTTGATACACGGCATTCAACAGAGCCGCTGCAGAGTCTTCGAAGTGTCGTGTGTCAAAAAAGTAAGTGCCAATCGCGGCCCAGTAATCGCCAAAGTGTTGCAGCCGATCGCGATCGCACTCGGCATGCCAATCGACAAACTGTTCGTGCTGTTGTGTTTCGGCAAGCAAACGCCCATAGAGAGCCGACGCAGCGGGAACTGGCCAACCGGAATCTCGTTCGGACGCCAAAGCATCGATGGCTTCGGGGTAATTCAGTTGTGTAAAGTGCCAACGGGCGAGACCGAGTCCCGGCTCGAAATACTCGCCGAGTTCGATGGCGGGATCTGGCTTCGTAGGGAACGCCTCGGTTCGCCGGATGAGCGAATTGAGTTCCATCTCATTTGCTTCCCCTGCCAAACAAAGTCGATCGGCAATTTGGGAAGCTTCTTCACGTCGACCGACCCGGGTCAGCAGTCCCCAAGCACGATGATGCCAAACCCATTCTTGTGGCCGGACTTCGATTCCGCTGACCAAGACATCTGCCGCTTCGGAGGCACGTCCGGCCAAAAACAAGGCGCGCGCTCGCAAATCGATTCCTGCATCATAGAGCGGCGATTCCTTACCGATGGACTTGGCCAATTCGGAGGCTCTGTCCAAGTGATCGAGACGCAACGCGGACTCGGCGGCAATCAGAATCGCTTCATGATTTTCCGGATCTTGCACCAAGAAACGGATCGCGGCGTTACCGGCGGTTTGCCAGTTCCCCTCGGCGGCTCGACGACGAGCGAGCGAAAGGTCATTGGGTTTTTCTTCGACGACTTGATCCGTCGCGATGTTTTCAATCGATTGCGAGTCACAGCCGACCACAAAGCACGTCAACAACGTGATCGCGATCAGGCCCCCGCGTTTGAACAAGTCGTGCGAAGACATAGAGAACAAGAATAGGGCGGTAGGGCAAGCAAACCCCAAGTATAAACGATTTTTGCTCTATCGCCGAAACGATTCTGGCTGGTCTTCGATGATCAGGATTCGTTGGTCCGCGTCGACGTCGTTGATCGTTTGCGTACTGCCGCTGGGCCAGATGACAGTCAATTCCGAAATCTTGTTGGCCGTTCCGAGTCCGAATGAAACAATGTCTTCGTTGTGGCACAAATATCCATCACCGGCCGTTACCCATTCATACATTTCACGTCCGTTGAATTGAATCTTGACGCGTGCCCCGATCGCATCCCGTTCACACTTCGTGCCACGTAATTCGACTTCGATCCAATGGTTTTCGTTGGGGCTTTCGTTCACTAGCAACGCCGAGTCTTCGTTGAGGTGCGTTAACACATAATCGAGCTTGCCATCCTGATTCCAATCGAGTTTTGCCAGTCCACGTCCCAAGTGATTTTTTGCCCAGTACCCGGATGGGTCAGTGACATCAACCAATTCAAAGCTTGACCCTTCATTCGAAAACAACTGCGAGGGCTGTTCAAATGGTGCTCGGTTGGCAATCGCATCTTCGATGTGCCCATTGGTAACGACCAAATCCAGATCGCTGTCGTTGTCATAGTCGATCGACTGTGTGCCGAATCCAAGCACCGAAAGGCTGGCTTTTGCTAGACCAAATTGAACATTGCGGTCTTGGTATTGGCCGGATTGATTTAGAAAGTAGCTAACGTGTTCACGTTGGAAATTGGTGATGTGAAAGTCGAGCCAACCGTTCCGGTCAAAGTCTCCTGACGCGATCCCCATTGATGCGGTTTTCGCGCCACTGAAACCATAGGCGCATCCGCGAAGCATCGCGAGGTCGTGCCAATTCCCGTCGTGGTCACGTTGCCACCACTGGTTGGCGTAAACATCATTCCCGACGAAGACTTCGTTTCCCGGTTCGTTATCAAAGTCACTGACGATCACACCGAGTCCTGCTCGTGCGGCATCGGGATCCGGATCCATCTGGTGAAACTCGATACCGCCGTCGGCCGATTGGAAGATGATTCGGTCAAAGGCCGCTTGGTAGTACTGCGGCATCAACGGTTCAAGAACTTCACCGCGCTCATTCCGTTTCGGTTCGTCGGTCAAGCGTTCGTCGTGCACGTAGTTCAGTTCAAATAAATCCGGAAGCATGTCCCCGTTCAGATCGGCGACTGCTAGCGATGTGGTCAACAGTGTCTGGTCATCCCGGTAATCAATTGGCTGTTGCGTGAAGGTGCCGTCGCCATTGTTTAGCAGCAAGGTGTTTGTGCCGATGTTCGCGATGAACAAGTCCGCGAAGCCATCTTGGTTCCAGTCCCCCGCCGTTGTTCCCATTGAGTAGCGGTACTCGTCGACCTGCGCAGACAGGGTAACGTCGACTACTTGGTCACCTTGATGACGGAACAATTGGTTGGTTTGACTGCCGATGAACGTTGGTGGGTCCGCACCGCCTTGGGAGAAATACAGGTCCGCTTGTCCGTCCAAATCGAAATCGGTGACAGTGACTGAGCCGCCAAACGATTGGTAGATCGAGAATCCATGGTCAAGCGGTCTACTGGCAACTTGATAAGAGTGTTGCAGACCGATCTCGTTGGCGACGTTTCGAAAAGCTGCCGGAAACCTTTCCTGTTCGGATTGCGTGGATGTTATCGCGTCTTCAGCGATCGATTCGCGAAGTTGTTGTTGTTCAATGCTGGGGAGAGGAAAACGACCGATCTTCACCCCGCATAAACGCGTCTGCCGTTCGGGGAAACCGTGTTCTGCTTTCACCAAGGTCCTCATCGTTTGCTGAAGTTTCAGCATTGTTTCGCGAGGGGCTTGCTGGTGGTAAGCGGCGATCGAGCGCCACAAGACTGCTTCCAGTGATCGGTCAAGCTGGTCCAGAATCGCTGCGAGTTTCTCGATCGTCTCGGGATCGGGGGCAGCCATGTCGGCGACACGGTTGTTGGCCAAAAACAATGACCGCAGTGTGACTGCACGTGTGTCCCAACGGTTGGCCGCATCTTCGTCGCCCAATGTTTCCATGACCGAACGCAAGCGACTAATCGAACGGTAATCGGTGGGATCACGATCGATCGCTTCAAGCAGTGCCCGGGCGGCTTCCTGGTGTCGATTTTGGGTGACCAGCCACAACCCGATCGCGGCCCAGTACTCGGCATACTGTTGCACTTCGGGATCGACGTTTGAAAGCCATTTCTCCAGTTGTGTCATGTCCTGTGCTTCGGCCGCGGCACGTCCGAATAGGGCTTCGATCGACGCAGGTTGCGTGTCCTCTTGGATCGATTCCTGTAAACACTCAAACGCCTCTTCGTATTGTTCGTCGGTAAACAACGAACGGGCCTTTGCGGAGACACCCAGCGGTTTGTATTGAATTTCCTCGACCGTCTCCGTTTCGTCGGTCATCGCATGACTGAGATGGATAAGAGCATGCAGCTCGTCTTGTCGAATGTTGCCTTGGCGGCATAACTGCTGGAGGTGCGAGGCAGCTTCGTGACGCCGGCCTTGGCAGTTGTAAAGAAAGGCGAGCTTCCGGTGTGCTTCGGCAGCCGACGGGACCACATCAAGGATCGCCCTGTAGCGTTGCTCGGCATCGTCGTAACGCCCAACCTGCATACACCAGTCGGCGGCTTGCCCAAGGGCCGGCAGTCCGGCATCGGGGTGCCCACTGGGAATTTTGCTGAGCATGTCGATCGCTAGCGAAAGCTTGTTCTGATCGGCATAGAATGCGGCGAGACGAAACACGATTTCGGCGTCGTCGGGGTCACGGACCAACAGACGTTTGAGTTCTGTTTCTGCGGTGACTAGGTCACCATCGTGTGCCGCACGCTCGGCAAGCGCTATCGTTTCTTCGCGAGAGGCTGGTGTGATGGGGGCTGGATCTGACGCGAGGTCGGATGCTGTGCTCGCTTGAAGCTTGACCGCTGCGTTCGATGTATCACTGGGCAGCGGATCACTTTTGCCGCGGTCACAGCCTGCCTGTGCTGCCACGATGATGACAAGGCCCCATCGCAGCCATCGCTTTGGTTGTCCCCCAAAAGTTGCCGCTTGCTGTGCGGCAGAACGTATGAAACGCAACGACATGGACAAGCCGATCCGGTGCCAGGGCAAGAAAACAGAAACCGTAACTCGAGTGTCCTCCGAAGGACGGTTTCAGTTTACCCTGTCGCGACTGTGGGTTCAGCCATACGGCGTGGATGAGGCGCCGAATCGGATCCGAACTGGCGAGCGGCGAACGCTCGCTTTGTATTCGAATCGAGCTTGAAACGCCCTATTTTTTCTTATTTGGCGGGCGTTTGCGTTTGTTGGGGCGAGCGACGGCGGGCTCGGGTTCTTTCTGTTGCATTTGCGACATCAGACGCTCGGCAAGCGTTTGCTTCCCGTCATTTTTTTTCGCCGATACCGAGACGGCATCCAGAACGTCTCCATCGGCGTCCAGGTCGAAGTGCTTTCCGCTAGGCAGCGTCTTTTTAACCATCATGCGTTCGCCAATGCCCCACATGCTGCTGGCGATGAAGTACAAGCACAATCCGGCTGGAACACGGAAGAAGAACAGGCCCATGAACAGCGTCATGAACGTCATCATCTTTTGTGTCATTGCCGTCTGTTCGTCGGTTGCCGGAGGCATGAACAGTTTCTGTTGCGTGATGAACAAGATCACCACGATGATCGGCAGGATGTTCAAGTACGGACCCAACCAACCGGTGCCACGTCCGGCGATGAAGTCGGTCATTGAATCGCCCCAGTACATGAACTGGTCAGGCGCGGCCAAGTTGGATGCCCATCCGGTCGGCGACCAGAACGGCTTTTGCCGCAGTTCGATGTCGACCGACAATGCCCGGTACAGTCCCATGAAGATTGGTAACTGCAGGAACATGGGAAGGCATCCGGCCAAGGGATTGAACCCGACTCGTTTTTGCAACGCTTGTTGGGCTTTCAGACGGCCTTCCATGTCGTCTTTGTACTTCTCGGCGATCTTTTTCATCTCCGGTGCCAGCTCTTGCATCTTCTGCGCGTTGACGGCAGCGTTGCGGCTGAGCGGGAACATCGCACCACGGACGATCACGGTCAGCAAAATAATCGCGACGGCGTAGTTACCGACGACGGAATGCAGCACGTGCAACAGTCCCGACAGGATCGACGAAAAGATCGCGAACCACCCGTAGTAGATGAAATCGCCGATGCCATAGGACGCGAGCAATTCGGGTTCTTTGGGCCCGGCGAAGATGCGCAGGCTTTGTTTGAACGACTCGTTGGGAGCAACTTGAACGCTATCGCTATTGAGTGAGAAAGAAACGTTGACGGCGCGTTCTTTGTGTTTTTCGATGCCCGACTCGTTTGCAACCAGCATCGCTTCGGCGCGTGAGTAGCCCTTCAATGCGGACTCGCCGTCTTCTGGTAAAAACGCAACGGCAAAGTATTGTGCGTCGACACCGATGTATTTGAGGTCTTTGGCGGACGATTCACTGTCCGATGCGAAGATGCCTTCGAATGCGTTTTCAGGGTCCTTGCGTTGTTCTTTCAGCAGTGTCACGCCGCTGATCAACGTGTGCCCGTCCGCTGCGGTGCGATAAACGATGTCACGAGCCGCGGCGCCACTAAAGTTTGGGCTGATCTTGTTGCTGTACCACCAGCCTTCCAAGGTGATGCCGTTTGCACCTTCCAAGCGATAGGCGAGGTCCTGTGGCTTGGAGCCAAGGTTGGTGACTTCGACGTCCATATCGACGACAAAGCTGCCTGGCGTCACGGTGAAAGTCCGTGCCAATCGCACCGGTTCGCCACCGATTTCTTCCATCGCGGCGGAACCGATCACGGTTTCCAACTTGATCGATTGGCTGCCCCCTTCGCCTTCGCTCGTCGAAGCGGACCAGTACTGCGCCGACGGATCGCCGAGGGCTTTCATAAACCGTTCGCCGCTTGGGATCCGTTTGTTGTTGGCTTGGGCAAGCGTCACCAAGCAGGACAGGCGTGACAGGTTGCCAGCGA
This sequence comes from Rhodopirellula baltica, assembly GCA_002901265.1. Taxonomy (GTDB): domain Bacteria; phylum Planctomycetota; class Planctomycetia; order Pirellulales; family Pirellulaceae; genus Stieleria; species Stieleria baltica_A. The sequence goes on from PPHI01000083.1 coordinate 46,127, forward strand.
TTTGATCGTCGCCGCCGTCTTCGGCCAGGCGGACAAGGTCCAAGGGGTGTTGTGACAATTCAACGTCGAACAACAGTTTGACTGGGGTTTGCCCAGTCCCGGCTTCACGTTGGACTTCGACAGTGACCGAGTGCCCCGGTTCTGTCTTGGCCAAGGCGGCTTCGATGTCGCTGTTGGTTTGGATCGCGGTTTCGCCGATCGCCAGAATGATGTCGCCGGTTTGAATTCCAGTGGTGCCGTTTTTGGCTTTGGCCAAGGCGGCTGGCGTTCCGGGGCCGACAACGTTGACGGTCACGCCGTCGATTTTGCTGCTTGGTGTTCCGGCGAAGTAGCCGAGGTAACCCGTTTGTGTGTCTACACGACGGAAAGCGAGGTTGCCTTCGCTATCTCGCTTGGTGACTTCGATTCGTTCGATCGCACCGCCACGATTACGAAACGTGACGAGCAAGTTCTGGTTGCTGGCCGGATCCATCGATCCGATCGTGAACCACTCGTCGTCGCCTTCGGTCGATTGGATCGCGTCTTCATTGCCGTTGGCTTCGGCGTTGTCTGATTGTTCGGCGTCGGTGTTTTCGGCGTCCGCCGCAGTTGCTTGCTCGGCGTTATCGCCATCGACTTGGGCGACTGCGTCGTTCTCGACATTTTCCGGTGGCACGATCTGTGACCGGATCGACATGTAGAAAAAAAAGAATGCCGCCGAGAGAAGCAGAAAGGTATAAGTGCGACGATCCACGATCGATTCGATTCGTTGAGGAATGACTTGGGAGTGTCTTGGCCGGCGATAGGGACGATTGGGGAAATCGTGTGACCGGTTGCAACCCACCGAGAGGGGGCTCGGTCCACGAGCCTCCGGGGCGCATTAGCCCGGTATTCTGGCTGGATCATCGAATCTTGGGAAGACGAAACAAGCGTTGAGCCCGATTCGCTGCAGGGAAAACGCGATTCACACCAAGATATTGCAGGCTTGTAACTCTTGCCCGCGTTCCGCGTGACAGCCGCAGAACGTCGTTAATCCCGCGAAGTTTCTAAGGGATTGTCCGCCAGGACGCCTCTAATCCGACAGATTGTCGCGATCGACGCCTAAGTCCGTTGCGTATCCAACCGCCGTCCCGAATCGATCGATTCGGGAGGCGAAGTCATCAGGATTAGGCTTTGCCGCGATTTCGGCAGCCGGGACGACACCCAGATAGGACATCAGGTCGCTGATTTCCCGTTCGGTCATCTGATCGATCAGTCCACTGGGCATGATACTGGTATTGCTAGGCAGGATCTGATCCACGTTGTCCGCGGCGACCATCGCCATTGCATTGTTCGAATCGCGAACAACGATCGTGCCATCGGATTGTTCACTGACCATGCCGACGTGGACTTTTCCGTCGAGCGTCAGCAGTTTGCGGCTGGCATACTGGTCACTGACCACATGCGCCGGGTACAGGATCGATTCGAGAATTTCACGTTTGGTGAATCGACGAGCGATTCCAGACAGATCAGGCCCAATCGATTCGCCATAGTTTCCGAAGCGGTGGCACTGGGCACACTTGGCTTTGGTAAACGCCAGTTTTCCGCCAGCCGGATCGCCGTGACGTCCTTGGTCGCTCTCCAGGTAGCTGACCAACTCTTCAAAGTCCCAACGTGATTGGTCGGCTGCGGGCAGGACTGCCGCCGGGCGGTTTGGATAAACCGACGCATACCATTCTTGCCATAGCTCCATCGATGGTGCTTCGCCTTCGGGGCGTTCCATTCCGGTCCAGTGTTCGAGCAAGGCTTCGACATCGGCAAAGGAGCGTTCCTCGGCCTCTGCTTTCAAACCCAGCAAGATCAATTGACGCAGCGCGGTCGGGTCATCGGTTGCAATCTCGACCGTTCGTAGAGCACGTACGACTTCGATGCCCGCTTCGTGATCCACCAAGCTCAAGCTGCGAACCAAGTAATCCCAGTTGTCGCCATCCGGATGAACGGACAAAGCCATCGCGATCACGGCACGACGTTGTGGTTCGTCACGCCAAAGTTCACGCAGGTATTCGGACGATTCGGGGACTTCGCTGCTCGCGAGGAGCGCCACGATACCGGTGCGCAGTCGACGCTGAACATCGCGTTCTTCATCACCGTCACGGACTTTGCGATCGAGTTCCATCAATGTGTTCGCCAACTCGGGGCTGATCGGCCGTTCGACTTTATAGATCGCCGCCAATGCTGCGTTTTGCCAAACGTGACCTTGTTCCAAGATGGCATGCAAGTCATCCATGGACAGTGTCGATGCGAAATCGCGTGTGACGTCCATCATGTACAGCGGCAACGAACCCGAGGTCGATCGGTTGGCTGCCTTCTCAAAGAATTTCAGCAACGCAAAACGTTGCTTCGCTTTCCAGCCGTCACTCATCGCTTGCAAACACATCGCGACAAGGGTGCGGCTTTCGTACGGGGCTTCGGATTCCAGGTAATCGATCGCACGATCAGCGAGTGATTCGGCGTTCAGGTAGGTCGCCAAGCGAATGACTTCGTGATTGATGCGTGGTTCGCCGGCGGGGAATTCTTCGGCAACTTGTGCGGCTAAGGCTCGCAATTGGCTGGTGTCGATTTCACTCAAGTGCAATGTCACTTGGCACAGACGCAGCACATCGATGAAGTCGGCGTCACTGAGAAAGCCTTTCATCAGTTCGCTGTTTCGCGCCAAGACCTTCAATGCGGTCGCTTCACTATGGTCAACGGTGACCAGGGACAACATGCCCATGATGGCAACGCGAGTGTCTCGTGCTTGCAAGACTTCGTCACGGTATTTTTCGACCGGCATCGACTGCAGGACTTTGTATCCCAAGTAAGCAAGTGTTCGATCTCCACTGGCCAAGATGCCGTTGAGTGATTCGAAAGTCTCGGGGACGACTTTACCACGCAACATCGCTTCACAAGCGGCACGTTGAACCGGCAGTGATTTATCAACCAACAATTCCATCAGTCGCTGTTTGCTTTCTTCGCCAGGATCGCGTCCAAGCATCAAAGCCGCTTGGGCACGGACGAGATCGCTTTTGCTTTTGCTAAGTTCCAGCAACAACGCCTCGCTTGGCACGGGGCCAAACAGTTGCATCAGCATCATCGCGCGAACGCGATAGTCATCGGGGTTGTCGTCGCTGTACGCAACGCCCGCAACGAGTTGGTTCCATTGGTCACCGAGTTCACGTTTGATCGAAGCGATCTTTTGTCGCGTCCAAGCCGATTCGATTTGTGGTTGGCGAATGGCGGCAGCGATTCCGCTGCCCAAGTTTTTCATCTTTTCCGGTACATCGCCTTTATAGATCACGCGATAGACGCCGCCGGTGGTCGATCGTCCGCCGGTGCAGAAATACAACGCGCCGTCGGGGCCGACTTCCAAATCGGTGACGTTCAGCGGTTGGCCTTGCAGGAAGATTTCGCTTTCGGCGGTGTAGCTCGCACCGCGTGGCGTCAGGCGAACGTTCAGGATTCGCCCTTCGCTCCAGTCGGCCAGGAAAAGCGTGTTTTGGAAGCGTACTGGAAACGCGTAGTGTTCATAGCAAACGCCGCCTGTCGGGCTGCCACGTCCGGTGTCCAGCATCGTTGGTAGGCGGTCAAAGTAGTATTCAGGCCACTTCGCCCACCCGGTTCGCCAGCCGAATTCACCGCCTTCGGCGACATTGAAAACGGCATTGGGACGATACCAAGGTGTGTCGAGGTCCGCTTCCATGTCGGCGTCATGGACGAACAGTCCTCCGCCACTGTGAAAGACAAGGTCATAGGGGTTTCGCAGGCCACCGGCGACGCGTTCGATCACGCTGCCGTCGATGTTGGTACGAATAATCGTACCGCCGGGAGCTTTGACGCCTCGTGCGTGACCCGCGGGATCTTCGTATCGCGGCAGCAGGTCGCCTTCGTATTCATGGTTGTAGGTTTCGCCGTCACCGGTTTTGCCAACCGCTTTGACATGGCTTCCGACGGCCAAGTAGATCATTCCATCAGGACCAAGACGTAAACCGTGTGGTCCATGCTCGTGTGCTTTGATCGCTTTGCCGGCCCAATTGGTGAACTTGACGATCGCTTCGACCTTCTCGAGCGTCCCGTTGCGGTCGGCGTCGGTCAGTTTGTAAAGCGCGAGGCCTTGTGGCCCGCTGCCGGTCACAAACACTTGGCCATTAAGAGCCAGGATGCCTTGGCATGAATTGACTTTGTCGCAGTAGGTGCGAATCGTCTCCGGGACGCCGTCTTCGTCGTCGTCGTAAACCAACATCAGTGGGCCGCCTTCTTGGCTGACCAACAGGTGTCCGAATTCGTTAAATGTCATCGCCAACACCGAACCGATTTTGTCGTCAGCCAATATTCGCTGCACGCCGAAGCCACGTTGAATTTGGAAGCGTTCTTGTTGTTCGGTGGAATCGCCTGCGGCCGGTTCGGCAGCGATACTTTCGGTCGCGGTCGGGCCAGCCAGAACCGACGAATTCGGATCGTTGGATGCGACTTCGCTAGCAGTGGGCGGCTTAGGGAGTGCAGGGTTGGTTGCTTGAGGCGTGTTCGACCGAGGTGTTGCCGCCTGCATTTTGGGTTGTGGTGCGGCCGGCGGTGTTTCTTCTTCGAGGGTACCGAATGACGATGCCGCTCCCCACAGCCGGTCATTGAACGTTGCGGTTTCCCAAAGTTCCTGCGGCTCGGAGCTGGTTTTCCAGGACGGGTCGCTGTTGAACGTGTACCAGCGGTCGCTGTTTTCCGGTCGGACCGAGATACGAGCCACCAGGGCGGCAGTATCGCCTTGGCGATTAATCACTCGAACGGCGACGATGTTGCGGCCGACGCCAAACGATTCAGTCGCTTCGAATTGGTTCACTTCACGCGAAGATCTGCCATGTCCGATTCGTTTTCCGTTAACGAACAGCTCGTATTCGTCGTCAGCGGCGATTTCAACACGGACGTCTGCGGGAACTTTTAAGTTGATCGGTTTGCGGAAAAAGCACTGTGCGCCGCGAGGAATCGACTGCTCGGGGCTTGTCCCGTTCGCCCAAATCCATTGGGCGTCGTCAGCCGATTTCGCGGTCGTCGCGAAGAGGCAGACGAAACTGGCGATCAGCATCGCAGTCCTGGGCAGACCGAGGCCAGTCAGTTGTCGCAACGAATCGATAGTTGGCTTGGTGATCGCCGGTGGTTCAATTAGTCGGCCGTCCATGGCGCAATCGTCTCGGAATGGAGAATTGGCAAAATACGACGGTAGGGTAGAACGCGTCCGCTGACCGTCGCAAGATCGATTCGAACGCACCCAATCGGCGGCGGATTGACGTGGGGCTACTCGCGGGACAACGGGCACCGAAAAAAATCCTCGTGGCACTGTCCGCTCGTCGTCGTTTTGGTGCGACGCGAGAAGTGCTTGAGGGGGCGACGTCCCGGTTGTGCTGATGCGTCACGGTTTGCTGCCAATTCGCCCAGCTTGCTTTCGAGGGGCGATCGCCAACGGCGAGAACTTGAACCGTCTGGGAAAGCTTGCCCGTCAAACTGGCGCGGCTGAACGGTTTATTCGAGGTCTTTTTTTTGATTTTGCTTTCATGGTGTGCGGTTCCGAATGGAAGTGAACACCGAATCGATCACACGGAGGCGATAAGATGAGATCAACGGTACGAAACAAATTACAGACACTGGTTCTGGCAATTGCCGTTGCCACGGGTGCCGCGCCTGCCGCAGATGCTGCCGGTTTGGGACTCTTCAGCAACGGTTGCGATTCGTCGGCATGCTGTGACACGACGGATTGCGATTCACTGCTTAATTGCGACAGCGGATGTGATTCCGTCTGTGCATCGGCATGCGGCGATAGCTTGCTTGCCGGTTTGATTAAGCCGACTGACCATTGCTTTGACGACTTCGTCAGCCCAATGATCAACTTTGTCCATTTCGAAGACCCACGTACACTGACCGAGATCCGTCCGATCTTTGTCAACCACTGGGTGCCGTCGACAATCGGAAACAACATTCCCGCAGGCGGATCGATCCAACTGTTGGCGATGCAGTTCCGCGTTGCGTTGACCGAGCGATTGAGCTTGATCGGCGTCAAAGACGGTTACATCTGGGACAACACTGGCGGCACGCTGGATACGTTGCTCGATGATGGCTGGGCTTCGGTCACGGCAGGTTTGAAGTACAACGTGCTGCGTGACACCCAAAGTGGAACGCTGTTGTCCGTCGGCGGAACTTACGAAATCCCAATGGGAAGCCGCGACGCTTTGCAAGACATCGGCGACGGTGAGTTTCACCTGTTCGCGACCGGTGGGCAGCGATTTTTGGACGGAAACGCTCACTTGATGAGCGCTTTCGGATGGCGTGTGCCAGCCGATGGGACGGTCCAAACGGAATCGGTCCATTGGTCGAACCACTTCGATGTCAAGGTCACCGATACCGTGTATCTGTTGACCGAACTGGCTTGGTGGCACTGGACCGATGGTGCCGACAACGGTGCGGCATTGGGCGTAGCCGGACAAGACTTGTTCAACCTATCAGCTAGCGACGTTGCCGGAAACAACTTGGTGACCCAGTCGGTCGGGATGAAGTGCAAGCCAACGTGTTCGACCGAATACGGGATTGCTTACGAGTTCCCGTTGACTGCGAACAAAGACGTTTGCGAAGGCCGTTTGCAACTCGAAGCGATCTACCGCTTCTAGTCGCTGCTAGCGGATTGATTTCAATGTGTGGTCAAGCCGCGTCTGAATTCAGAGCGGTTTGATTTTAAAATCGGCTAGCGTCGCCAATCGCTTCACCCGAGTGAAAACAGAAAAGAGTGTGTCGATTCCGTCGACACACTCTTTTTCCGTTTGGTGCGATGGCCCAGGCGTTCGCGTGACGCCCGAGCGATTGCTTCGTCAAAGTTGCTTCTTGATTGCTACTTCGACTGTGTCAGTCGTTGGGATATTCGTCGTTCGGCAAGCCAACGGTATAGAGACGTTCCAGTTGATTGGGAGCTTTAACGCGATGTGTCAGCATGTATTGCCGTAAGGAGTCATGATCAACATCTCGCTCAAGACTGAGCAGACCATCGTCAGCGGCCAATTGATAGGGGACGAGCTTTTGTTGCTGTGCCATTTTCGCCGCCAGTGAGAACGCTTGTGCGGCTGATTTTTTGCGTCCGGCAATGCGTCGTTCGATCCCACGCATCAACGCACCGAGCATTTTGGCAAAGTCAAACGGCTGCTGATTCAACCGTCGGATTGCATTGCGTACGATCGCCGGATCGGTGGTGGCCGCCCCGGAGGTTGACGCGGACGGTTTACCGCAAAGGACGGATTCTTGGCGTTGATGCAACGACGACAGACAAAGCAGGTAATCCGCAACGATTTGCAACAGGCTGATTCTTCGGATCGGAGATCGTCCGAGTTCACGGCGCATCTTGCGGACAACCTGGGAAGCCGCCAAATAGTTGCCTTCGTAAAGGTGAACTTGCGTCGAATGAATCCACTGAAACAGGTGTTTCAATTCCGTGCTGCCGGTATCACTGACAATGCGATAGGAATCACTGCCGAGTTGAGACAGACGCGCCAGGTTACCGTCAACGAGAAATCCATTTCCGGAAAAGCCGGAGGTGGCAACGAATCGCTGGTAATTGTCGTTTCGGCGATCGGCATCCTCCGCCATGTCGTTGGCGTTCGTTCGCAGCGAATCCCAATTGCCGAGTTGCCAATCGGCCCACAATTTCAACCATCGCGTGTGCGTCGACTCGAATCGCAATCGCTTCAAATCATTTCCAAAATCTGCGATGCAAGAATCGACGGCATGTGGCACCGTGGTCCAGTTCATGGAAAGCAGGTTCAAGAAAGCCAAGCCCGACCAAACGTCCCCGGTCATCAGACCCGGCGGAAAGTTCTCGAGGTTGCCGACCAAGGATTCCAAGTAGCACTGTGATTGTTCTAGCGAGTCGGTTTCGCGACCGGAAAGCACGCCTGACCACACATGCGCCCGGACGCCAAAGTGCAATCGATCCGCATTGGTTCCGTGGCCAATCGCCAGCTTTGCGCCGTGCGACATTAACTGGATCGTTCCATGAAAATCCAGGAACGCCATCGACCGTGTCGCGTCGCTGCAAAGGTACATCGCCGTCGCAACGTCATCTGGTCGTTGCACGGATTCACTGGTCAGAATCTCTGACTGGAGTTTCTTGAAATCGATCTTGGCAAGCTGTTCGGTCAGCATTGCGAGACCGGAACGACAGGTCGCCATCGTGATCGGTCGACGCGGCAAGATATTCAGTTCATCGCTCAAGTCCTGAATCAATGGTCGCGCTTTATCTAACCGCCCACTGCGGACCAACAATTGAGTTGCGGTCGCTTTCAAGCGTCGCTTTTGAAATTCGTCCGACGCCGTCTCCGCGAGCGTTTCATAGTAAGGTGCGGCACGCTCGGGTAAGTCCGCTTCTTCGAAGCATCGTGCGGCATCGCGTAGGTGTTTCAGCCGTGCTTCTCCGGCGACTTGTTGCAGCACTTTTTCGTGCCACTCGGCCGCTTCGGCCTTCATAAATGCACGGTCCGCATTTTCAGCTGCCAGAATCGCGAATGGCAACGCGGCACCGTCCTGGTTCGCATCATAGAGGTGGCCAGCGATCCGGGCGGCAAAATCACGTGGGCGGTTTTGCTTCTTCAGCAGTTCAGCCCACGCCAAGTGAGCGCGACGCAGTTCCTTTTTATCGAAGTTGTCGATCAATTCTTCGGCAACTTTGTCATGAAAGACAGTCACGCATTCGCTGTTGGACGAATCGTCCACGGCCAAACGTTGTCGGACCAATTCGAAGACCAAAATATCGACTTGTTCCCCGAGACCGGTGAGGTCTAACAGCTCGCCGATCGAAACGGGTGCGTTGGCGGTCACGATGAACGCCAGAATCGACTTTGCCTCGGGACTGAGTTTTTCGAACCGGGTCTGCCAGAACCGATCGACATCGGTAAAGTTCGACATCGAGGAGTTCGGCGAATCTTCCAGGCCATGCAGCATGCCGCCCGGACGGAATTCTTCGGCCAGTTCCTGAAGCCGAAATGCATTGCACTTCGAAAGCTTGAGCAATTGCTGCAAGCCAGCGACGTTGATGTTCGCACCCCAGCGACTTGCAGCGGTCTGCAGAAAAGAAAACGCGGCTTCCGGCGGTAAGGGGCCGACTGGGACACGTAAATCTGCTGGGTAACGAATTTGCGTTTCCATTTCACGCGACGAGGTGATGATTGCCAGTTGGCCCGATGGGTCGGACAGCAAAGCGTCCCAGATCGTGTGGCTATCATGGTCGGACCATTGCACGTCATCGATGATGATGACGAGCGGTCCCATCTTGCGAAGCTCGCGGCTGAGTCGAATGGCGGCCGTTAACGCGTCCAGACGTTGTGGTTTGCCGTTAAACGACGCCGGGACCTCATACAGATCCTCGTGAATGACGTGTTTGAGCTGCGGGAACGATTTTTTCAGAATCGACGCGCTGACCGAATCCAACGTGATGCGGTCGCGATCGCGTTGTGCGTAACGCTGTGCAATCTGGTCAGCCAATTGGTCGATGACCTGCAGCGTTTGGTTTTCGCGTGATCGGCATTTCACGCGGAATACTTGGCCCCAGTGCATCTGTCGCAGTTGCCGTTCGATCTCGTCCAGCAATCTTGTTTTTCCGGCACCCGGGACACCATAGACATGCAACCGTCCCGTTTTCCCGCGATAGATGTCGCGAATGAAATTGGTGCACTGCTCGAGTTCTTGATCGCGCCCGTACAAGTGATGTGTCGTCATCAAGCGAATGGGGCCTTCGCCGACTTTCGTCATGGATGCGACTTCGAGGGACGATGGCCGTCGCGAACGATCCGCCGAAAGCATCCCCGCGATTGCCATGCGCAGCACCGGCGGGATCTCTTCGTCCATTTCTGAAATTGCCGTCGCGATCGTTTCTTCGTCTTCGTCGCGAACCCAATCGGCAAAGTCACCGCGGCGAAGCCATTGATCGTTGCCGGCAACTTCGTTGAGACAGTCCAGCATGACCAATCCCAAGCTGAAAACGTCACCTGCCGGCGTATAACTTTGATCCCACAACGCTTCGGGCGAGAAATATCGTGGCGTCCCAGCAATGTAGGGGCGCAATCCGAACGGATCGGTTTCAGGATCACAGCTCGCGACCAAGCCATAATCGACAATGACACCGTTCCCTTTGGAGCGGACCATCAGGTTGGTCGGTTTCAGATCGCGGTGAACGAGGCCACCAAAATGCATCATCGCCAAGCCGGAGGCATAATCATGCAGCAGCGAGTGCAGCTTACGATACGCCACTTGCGATGGTTCGTTGCGCAATCGACGCGCGGCAGCATACAGTGTCTCGCCATCGATCTCTTCCATCGTCAACACGGTGAAATTATCGATGATCTCAATTCGATCGGTACGCATCAAACTGGGATGTCGAAACGGCGACATGCGCCGGAACCCTAGTTTGTTGCGATACAAGTCGTGCGACGACATGCGGCACAGCAATTTGAGCGCACAGCGTTGCTTCGAAACCAAGTCGACGGCGGAGTATACGAATCCCGCTTTTCCGCGGCCGAGCAGCTCGCGGATTTCGAACTCGCCGAAACGTTGACCAGGCTCGAGTGGCGAGGTCATGTTCGTTTCCAGCGCGTTACACATTCGCGTTTCGCCCTCCCTAGCAGGGCGAACTGGCGTTTCACCAGATGGATCCACAAACGGTTCTTCTGGAGGGGCGTCCATTGCGTATCGGGATTAACGAATGGGAGACTGAACACGAGATCGAACTTACATTTGACCAACCGCGCCCCACGGTAAAGCCAACTTCGATTCGGAACGTCTAAACCGCGCCGCGACAAGTCGTCAAATGCAAGGCGAAGTATATACAAACCGCCAAACAACCTGTTCGGCGATTTCACCAACTAATGCATTAAGACCCCATAAAGGCAGTCATCGACACGCTACGCACACCCCACTCTCCCCATGTGGAGTGACTGAATCCACAAGAAAAGGCCGGTAAATCCGTCCAGCGGGTTTCATTTCTGTCATCCCGTGGGTTTACCCCATCAATCCTGAAAACTGACGGCCAGTCGCCAGAATTGATGTTTGTCGACACCCCAAACCTGTGGTGTTTGGCCAATCGCCGAGTGTTTTCACAGCACTTCTACAGCGCGAAGAACGCGTAGACACCGATAGCGAATGCGATCAATCCGCCGCCAACATAAGGTGCGGCTTTCCAGGGTGTCAGGTCGACGGCGCCAACGTCCGCTTGCACATAGGGCTCGCTGCGACGGAGTCCCAAGGCGCCAAGTGTCAGTTGCAAAATAACCAAGCCGATAAAGACCGCGGTCATGAAGTGGTAACCGGATCCGAAGAGCGTCATACCGGTAAACGTCCCGAACGCCATCACAACCAGGCCGACGATCAAGGTCGTGAGCGCCGACAATCCGTCGACGGTCTTGTTGACCAAGCCGACCAACATGATCGCAAGAATCGGAATGAAGTAAACGCCGTTCAGTTTTTGAAAGAACCCAAAGATCTCGTCTCGGCCATAGAACAACGTCGGTGCCAAGATGACCGCGATCGTGCCGACGATGAAGCTGCACAACTGACCGGAGATCACGACCGAGCGAGTGCTCGCATTGGGACGTAGGTGATGCTTGTAGATATCCAGCGAAAACAGCGTCGCACTACTGTTGAGGACCGAGTTGAATGTCGAAAGGATCGAGCCGACAACGACGGCGGCAAAGAAACCGGCGAGTGCTTCGGGAAGCACACTGGCAACCAACGCGCCGTATGCCTTGTCCGCTTGCGGCTTATTGTCTTGCAAGCCGACCGCATCGGCGAAGGTTGGATCGGTGGCAACCAAGTAAGCAGCCGCGATACCCGGCAGTACCAAAATCAATGGGGCACAAATCTTGAAGAACGCGGCCAGCAAGACACCTTTTTGACCTTCGGCCAAGTTCTTTGCACCGAAGGTCCGTTGGATAATCTGCTGGTTGGTCGACCAATAGAAGAAGTTCAGCAGCAACACGCCTGTGAACAAGGTCGGCCAGGAAACGTCTTCTGACATTTGACCGAGCGATTGAAACGCATCGGGGTCATGTTCGGAAAGCTTCGTGAATGCCGAAAAGAATCCGTCACCGCCAGCCACTTTGTCGAGCGTGAAGTAGGTGATCAGCAAACCGCCGATCAACAAACCGGCGCCGTTGAAAGTGTCCGAAACGGCGACCGCTTTCAAACCACCCCAAATCGCATAGGCACCGCCGACGACCGCGATAAAGATAATCACCGTCCAAAGTGTTTGGACTTCGGTCAGGCCGAGACGCGTTTCGAGTTGCAGCATCCCCGACAAGCCACGTGCGCCGAGGTACAGCACGAACGGCAAAAGAATCAGCATGTAGGCGACGACGAAAATACCCGTCGTGAGAATCTGGACCCCGTTACCGTATCGGTTTTGGAAAAACTGGGGAATCGTCGCAATGCCGGACTTTAGGTAGCGAGGCAAGAAAACCAAGGCGAGTGCGACAAGCGAAATCCCTGCGACGACTTCCCATGCCATTACCGACAAGCCTTCGTCAAACGCGGCAGCGTTCAAGCCGATCAGCTGTTCGGTCGACAGGTTCGTGAGCAACAATGACCCGGCGATAAATACGCCTGTCAGCGAGCGGCCTGCCAAGAAGTACCCTTCGTCGGTCGCCTCATCAGTGCCACGAGTCACAAACCACGTGGCGACCGCAACCAGCGCGGTAAACAAAAAGAATGTCGCAATTGTCATTGGGATTAGGCAGGGAAGTGAAGATCAATGGTAGGAAACGGCCTTCGGCGTCGCGGGTGATTTCGAGACGCGAAGTGAAGAGGCGAGTCCAGTGACTCGCCGTCGGCTTGATCAGCTTTCGTTGAAGTCGATCAGGCCACCGCCGGCTTCGTCACTGGTGCGGCAGGCATCGAGAATTTGCTGTGTCAGCATCGCGCGTCGAAGCAAGTCTTGGTCGATTTCCTTGCGGAGGACTTGATCGGCGAAGCGGCGAACCATGGCGACTTCTTGTGAGTTCGGTTCGCCACTGTGGAATTCGTCAAAGGTCCGCGTTTCCGTCATGCGGCGGAAGTTCCAGCGGCAGTTGTCGATTTGCAAGTCGTGGCGGTTCACGTCGAACGATGATTGCGAGCCATAGAGCGGCAGCACATAGTCGTCCAACGAGATGTAACCTTCATCGCCCGAGATCGTGGCCGTCTGTTGATTGAAGCTCAGGAACGAGCAGAAGAACGAGGCCGAGGGGCCGTCGTCATAAATCAATTCGCCTTGGAATTCACCCGGTACCCAGCCTTCGACGCCTTCGCGACTCAGCTTCTTGATCGTGCGGCCGCTCACTTTCGAAGGAGCTTTCCAGTTCATCGTCCACAGGATCAGTCGGATGCAGTACCAGCCGAGATCGCCCAGGCAACCGTGACGTTCCAGCTTGGCATCGGTGCGGATGTTGCCCGACTGGAATTCTTTGTCGCCAGTGAAGGAGAAGTGAGCTTGGATTCGTCGAATGTTTCCGATTTGGCCTTCGGCGACCGCATCGCGGAGCCCGACGATCCGTTTGCTATGGTCGTACATGACGCCGTCCATCAGCTGGACGTTGTTCGCCTTGCATGCGTCGAGCATCTCTTTTGCGTCAGCCGCCGTATCAGCGATCGGCTTTTCGATCAAAACGTGCTTTTTCGCATTTGCCGCGGCGATCACCCACTGTTTTCGCAAACCGGTCGGCAGGGGGACGTAAACCGCGTCAATCGCGTCGCTGTCGAGCAGTGCTTGGTGGCTGCCGAACGCGACGGGGCGTTCGTCGAACGGAACTTCCCGCTGGCATTCGTCGATATACTGGTTCGCCCGATCGAGGTCACGGCTGGAAACCCCGGCGACAACCCCGTTGCCGCTCAAACGAATCCCTTTCCAGTTTTTTCGCGCGATATTCGCGGTGGATAGGATCCCCCACCGGCAGATCGAATCACTCATCTACAACGCCCAATGATCAATTAATCGGATATCCACGCCCTAGAAAGCGCGGTGTGGCATACAGAAAAGCCCAGAGGATAGCACGGAACCGCAGCGTTGTGCGTCCCAGCCCGATGGAATTGACAAGCGATCTTACCCGTACGGCAACCGATCTAACGCACTAGGCAAGATACAACGGGAATTGAAATTCCCTCCTGCCCGATTCACTGTCGCGATCGCCAAGCGGGTGTGCCTATCGCCGCGAGGTCCAGTATTGATAGGCCCGCATCGTTTGCCGGGCGGCTTCGTGTGGGTCCGGCCATGGAAACGCTTCGGCACACAGGTAGCCGTCGTATCCGTCTCGCGCAACGCATCGATGATCGTGACGAATTGCATGTGACCGAATCCGACCGGGCGGCGATTGCTGTCGACGAAGTGGACATGGCCGACCAGTTTGTCACCGATCAGCAAGCCCTGTGCGATGTCCGCTTCTTCGATATTCATGTGGAACAGATCGCACAACAATCGGACGTTGTTTGTCTGCAGTGACTGGAGCAGTTTGACGCCTGCTTCGACGGTGCAGCACTGATTTGTCTCGTAGCGGTTGAGCGGTTCATAAATCAGCGGAACGTTGTATTGCCGGGCGTGTTCACCGCCGTCTTCGAGTGCTTCGGCAAGGTAAGCAAGCGCGGTCGGGGCGTCGACTTGGTCGTCACTGCGGCCTTGCATCGATCCGATGATCGCCATCGCACCGAATTGACCGGCCGCATCAATGATGGTGCGTACGAACGCGCGCGCTTGTTTGCGTTTCTCCGCGTCAGCATCCGCCAGTTGCAGACGATGTTTCACCCAACCGGCCCCGGTACCAAGGGCCGCCAAACGGACTCCGGCCGCGTCGAGCATTCCGCCGAGCGAATCCAGTTTTAACGCTTCGATTGAGGGGGCAAAAATCTCGACCGCGTCAAAGCCAAGCTCTCCGGCAAAACGGATCGATTCTTCAAGGCCATCCCAAAGAACGAACGGGCCGCCGCGTGCTTCTTCGACAAGCGAGATCGTGATGCAAGACTTCATGGTGTGATCGCAGAGGAAAGGTGGGGCGGCAAGCAGTCCAATGGCAGTTCGCTGCCAGACGGTTTACTGGTCGTTGTTTTCGGGACGACCTTCGACATAGACCCAATTATGGATCGGTTCCAATATCGCTTTGACTTCCGCGACAAGAGCTTCGTCGAGGGGTTCGTCGAGCCAATCGCACCACTGCGAGACCCGATCGGGGTTCGCCGATCCGACAACACAGCTCGCGAAGTCATCGTTGGCGACTGAGTACTGTAGGGCGAGCTTTGCGATATTGGTGCCTTTGTCGCGACAGTGCTTCGCGGCTTTGGCGGCAACGTCGCGGACATCGGCGGTCGACTTGTGCCAGTCGGGAAGCGGAGCGTCGGTTAACAAGCGGGCCGAAAACGGTGCTGCATTGATCAGACCGACGCCGGCTTGTTGGCAGGGTTCCACAAGTGCCAGCGCCATGTCGTTCTGCAACGTGTAATGGTTGTACGTCAGCACCACGTCGAGATCCGATCGTTCGATCATTTCATGAAAGATCTTCATCGGGTATCCGCTGACGCCGATGTAGCGGACCTTTCCCTTCTCGACTTCCTTTTGCAAAGCGGGGATCGTTTCATTGACGATCGGATCCAAGTCGACGAACTCGACGTCGTGACAAAACACGATGTCCAAGTGATCGAGCTTCATCCGCTCGAGCGAGATATCGATGCTTTCGGCGACACGGCGGGCGGAGAAATCAAAGTGTGCGGGCGCATACCGGCCAAGCTTCGTGCTGAGCACATAAGAATCTCGGTCTAGCGTGGGCAGCACTCGCCCCAACATGATCTCGCTCATCCCGCGACCGTAGTATGCGGCTGTGTCGATGTAGTTCATCCCACGGTCCATCGCGACATTCACACACCGCAACGCTTCGTCAACGTCGATGGATCGGAACTCCGCGCCGATCGACGATGCGCCAAACCCGAGTGCCGAAAGTTCCAAGCCGGTTTTTCCCAAGGGCCGTTTCTTCACCGCGTACATTCTCCGTATGACTGATCGAAAGCAATGGGGCGAGGATATCACACAATCAGGTGGTCAACGACGGTTGATCCGGCCTCGAACAGCCATCAGACGTCGAATATCACGATTCGGTCGCTAGTCAATCTGTCGGGGGGAGTTGCCGTCAAAGGATTGACTGTCCGTTTGTCACATCTGGTGCGACCGGAACAAATTCGCGAGGGCAAACCTGCATCCTGGTTCCCTCAGACTGCAAATTGCACGGCGTCCCGTTAAGCGAATTCAAAGCTTTCGGAAAGTTCTCCTTCCCTGTTGAGCGACCATGACGACGACGGTTCAACCCACTTTTCCAGTCACCCATCAGTCCGCCCAGGGGCTCCCCGTCCCCGAGGTAAATGCTCCGCTGGTCCTGAATTCCCAGGTGCCGATCGGGCGTGTGGAACATCATGCGCGCTCCGAGTCTGTGCCTCGAGGGCGGATCATGATCGTGGACGATGAGAGCACGAACGTCGAAGTCGCTAAGCGTCTACTTTCGATCGCCGGGCATGACGACTTTGTCACCACGACTGACTCGACGCGGGCCATCAATCTGCTTCACACTGCCGAGCCAGATGTGGTGCTGCTCGACATCAATATGCCGCATGTCGACGGGATTTCGATTCTATCGCAGATTCGTAGCGTTCCAAAGTTCCGCCAGTTGCCTGTGTTGATTCTGACCGCCAACAGTCACAGCGAAATCAAGCTGCGGTGTTTGGAACTTGGCGCGACTGACTTTTTGCTTAAACCAATCGACCCGATGGAACTCGCACCTCGGGTTCGCAATGCGTTGCAAAGCAAGCAGTATCGCGACACGTTGGTCAAATACACACAGAACTTGGAAAACATTGTCCGCAAACGCACCAAGCAACTCGAGGACACCCGGCGTGACGCGATTCACTGTCTCGCACGCGCCGCCGAGCTTCGCGATAACGACACCGGTAATCATGTGATCCGTGTGGGGCGCTATGCGGGGATCGTTGCGCGACAACTTGAACTTTCCGAAGACTTCATCAGCGACTTGGAACTCGCCGCCCAGTTGCACGACGTCGGGAAGATCGCAATCCCCGATTCGATCTTGCTTAAACCGGGAAAGCTCGAGCCGGAGGAGTATGAGGTTATCCAGCAGCACGTCCGACACGGCCGGCAAATCATCCAGCCTTATGTCGGACGCGAAGCTGACACTATGCGTGGGCACGTTCGCGCAGGTGCGGAGATCCTTTCCGATGACAATTCATTGATGCGACTAGCTGCCAGTATCGCGCAAACGCATCACGAGAAATTTGACGGTACAGGTTATCCGATTGGTTTGGCTGGAGAAGATATCCCGATCGAAGGCCGGATCACTGCCGTCGCGGATGTTTACGACGCGTTGTCGTCAGAACGTCCGTATAAAAAAGCGATGCCGCGAGAGAAGTGCTTCCGCATCATGGAAGACGGTCGAGGCAGTCACTTTGATCCCGTCGTCTTGGACGCGTTCTTTCGCGGGGCGTCAGAAATCGTCCGTGTCCAAGTCGAGTTCGCGGACTGAAATTGCGGACTGAATTGTCCCCGGCGTCGACGCGTTGATCGCATCGACGTCAGGGGTATCTGTTCGGCATTCCGTTACAGGTTGTCTTGCCCGGTGAAGTTCGTCACCAAGGCACGCAGTTTGCGACGCAGCACACTGTAGCTGAAGAATGATTTGCCGATCTCATAGTTGAAGTCGACCATTTGGTCGCGGTACTCGCGATCGTCGATGATCCGTTGGACTTGGGCGACGACGTCCCGTGTGAGGTAACCTTGCATCGCGATGACCTTCGCACCTTTCGGTTCGATATCAGCGACATAGATCGAGTAACGATTGACCAGAACCGGTTTCCGGAAATAGAACGCTTCTAGTAACGCGTTGCCAAATCCTTCGTAAAGGCTGGGATAGGTGATGAAGTCGGCTTGTGAATACGCGTCGGCTAACGTGTAGATCTTACTTCCGTCTTCGTTCAAACCTCGCTTGTCGCCCACCTGTTGATCACAGAGCAGCAGGTGGACACCGTTGGCTTCGGCGAGATCCTTGAGCGCGGCCAGGTATTCGTTGCCTTCGTCGCCACTGGCGTGAGAGATGACCAGTTTGCATTTGTCGTTTTTCAGTGCCGATACCAAGCTGATCGAGTGCTCGATTCCCTTTCGTGGAACCACTCGGGTCGGTTGTAAAAACAGAATGTCGTCGTCTTCGAGTCCGATGTCTTTGCGGAAGCCTCGCGCATAGTCGTCAACTTCTTCCGGTTCGTTATCAAAGTCCAGCACATTGGGGACCAAGATTGACGAGACGCCTCGGCGGTGGGCAAGGTCTTCTTGGGCGAAAGAATTGATCGTGACGTTTTGAATCGACGGCAAGGCCGGCGGAAAGGCCATCCACAGCATGTCCGTCACGGCGGAGACGCTAAAACGGTCGCGTTCCCAATAAAAGTCGTGGTGGTGGGCGATTGTTGGGAATCCGGTTTCCGCAATGAAGTGCGTGAGTGCGATCCCAAGCGGAATGTTCATCGGAATGCAAAGTGCATTCTGAACGATCAGCAAATCTAAGTCGTAGCGACGAGTGAATTCGTAGAGCGTCCCTTTCAGATAGTCCGCCAACGCATAGATGCGACGTGTCACGTCAGGCGTACGCGTTCTGGTCCCAAACGCACGTCGGTTGATCCACTCAATGTCAGGGTGGCCAAAATAAGCGTGCGGGACCACCATTGACGTATCGCGGTCACGGTCGCTCAGTCCCGAGTACCAGTGGCTAACGTGCCGGTGATCCCAGAGCACCTGGGCCCACTTTGCACTCTCGAGTGAGACCCCGTCCGTCCCCGCGAAACGAGTCCCGACAAATCCGATTTGTACACCCATTATCTCGTCAATCTATTAAAGCAATGTTTCGTCGGTATGTGCCAAGCGACGATCTCCTCTCGTCGCATCAAACACACGTTGTCAATTCATCCAGTCGTGTCAAAACGATGTTTTGGTCCAAGCCGAGCATGCGTGGGTCGCTTTCGCGTGGACGACAACTGCGTTCGTCACCGACAAACCATGCCGTCCGCAAGCCCGCGTTGGATGCGCACCAAATATCGTTTAAACGGTCGTTTCCGACGTAAACCGCCTCGCCGGGGTCAATTCCAAGGCTCGAAAGCCTGTCACACAATACGTCAAACAAACACGCATCTGGCTTCGCACGACGATAGCGGTATGAAAAAACACATAAGCTGAGATCAAACACTGAATCACCGCCAAAGTCACCTGCAATTTCTTCGATCAGTGGCAAAGTGAACTCTTGTGCGTTGCTGACAATGCCCAAGCGAAGTCCGCGAGAACGCAATTGTTCCAGCAACGCACGTGCACCAGGCATTGGCCAAGTCGGATTCGCGCGGGATTCGTATTCGGCAGCCAAGCGGTGAAGCGATTCGGTATCGAAGCAACCAATTCCACAGCTGTTCAGCGTCGCTCGCCAGATTTCAACGATGTCGACTTCGGGTTTCGTGCACGTTTCGCTCCGCCGACTGTCGTTGCTCAGGCGGATCTGCTGGTGAAGGTCTTCGATCGTAGGCACTCGACCTGAGGACGCATCGATTCCCGCCGCGTTGATCGCTTGTGCCAAAAACATGCCGCGATCGTTTGCGTCTGCCGACCCAACGTCACCGCTGCCGCTGATGATCAGCGTTCCATAGATGTCAAAGATGACTGCTTTGACGTTGCCGAGTCGATCGAGTTTGGCAGCGTACTCTGTTGGAATCGGTGCGATCGGTTTGCGGTGATCGAGAACCGCTTGATACCACGGGTGTCCCATCAAGCGATCTCCGTTTCGACGCGGCAAGGAAAGAATGGTCGTTGGTGGCAGATTGCCTCAACAAGCGACTTGTTGTGATCCGGCTGCTGATTGTGAACACTGTCGACCGCCGTCGCTTGGTTCGTTAATTGTTGGTAAGTCTGAATCAATCGATCGGCGGTGGTCTGAAGTGAATAGGCGGTCGCGATTTGGTCGCGATTCGCTCGCAAGGTAATCGCATCGAAGGGTGCTTGCAGCGATTCTACCAGCATCGAGTTGATCGTCTGCGTTGCCTGGTCAAAGCCTTGGTCGTTCGACAATCGTTTTAGGACTTCGATTTGACGATTCGTTGTTAACTGAGCAAAGTCAATTGCTTGACCGGACAAGTGTTCTGGCGGATCGTTCCATTGCAAGGCGAATGTGGTGTCCAATCGTGTCGCGAGGGACTGCCACGCCTGATCAAAGATCTGCTGAGTTTCCTTGCGACATTCTGCGATCCACTCGGTACTGCCCGGGATCCAAACGGCATCGTAGAGCCGATTGAGCTTGACGCCGGCGCGCCCGAAGTCGTCTGTCACGTGTGGCAATCTTCGCGCCACGACACCACGATTGGCGAGCCAGGGTTCAAGGAACGCCATCCCGAAACCTTCCGCAGCACTGGTCGACAGGATGAACGAACTCGCCGCGAGGTTGTCAAGAAAACTGATGCCATCGAAGGTGCCGGCGTCAAAGACGGTTCGCGGGGCAAGCTTGCTTCCAAGGTGTTTCCAGCGTTCATAGGAAGCACGCTCGATCGGCGTTGTCGGCGGCAGCGTCAAGCCTGAATACATGTTGTCGGGCATCCAACGCGACAGCAGCATGAACTCGCCAACGTTTTTGCGACGAATTCCACGGACCGGATAAACACACCATGAACTGTCCGCGGGTAGCTGTGCCGCCGCTCGGATTTTGTTCAACGCGTCAGTCGCGTCTGGTCGTTCGCCGGCCGGCAGTTGTACCCCATTGGGCAGCACATCGATCTTCGCTGCCGGGATTCCAACGTGGCGAAGCAAGTCCGCGTCACCTGATGTCAACGTGGCATATCGGATCATCGAGTTGATCGGATAGAGGTAACGGTTGACCGGTTCGGTGTCGCTTGCCTGGGCGGCATGAATCAGCTTGACGTAATTCTCTGGGCGAAAGTCTTCGGCAAAGTCATGGAGTTGCAACAGGGTGCGAAAGCCGTATTCGCTTGCCAGAACTTCAATCGCAATAGGAGCGGCCGCGTTTTTGCCGAGCGAATGATTGTGCCAGTGCAGAATCGTTTGATCGAGTTCGCAGCCAGCATCTGCCAATTCGTCAGCGATCGCCTTGGCGAGCAACCGACCTCGGGATTGCAGGTCATGGTCCCAGTGAAAATTGGGCGACTTCTGCGCGGTGACATCGTCATATTCGAGACCAGCGATGCAACGGACGTGACATCGTTTGATGGTCGATTCACGAAGTCCGTCGTTGCGTCCGCCGGAGAGCAGGATGACGTTCGCGCCGGTGTGATCGGCGATCGCGGCAACTTGATTTTCGACCACCTGAGTTACTCCGCCACGACGGTAGTGACAGTGCAGGATGGCGATGTTGGAAAAAGACACGGAATCCGTTTGCGGTCGTGGATATCGGAACGAAGGCGACGACAGGCTTAGTCTGTTGATTTTCCAGTGTCGCCTTTCGCTCCGCGAAAGGAGCGTTCTCTACTGCTACTTTGGCCGAGCAAAAGGCGACTTTGGGCGAGAACCGGCTAGAAAATCAACAGGCCGTTAACGCGGTTGGTTTGGCAAGTTCGTAGCCACCTTACCGCTCATGCCGTAGTTATCGACTTCGTTAACCGACAGTTCTGACGAATAATGTTCGGTTTTCACGATGACAATGTCACCGCCTTCGTCTTCTTCGACGGCGGCCCCGTGGTGACGTGTTAGTTCCAGCGTGGCGAGGAACCAACCGATGACCGCAGACTTATGCAGCCCTGTATCGACCAAGTCCATTAGCGGAACGCGGGTCTGTGACGACAGATGCTTGTGGATCCTTTTCATGTAAACGTGGATCGGGGTGTCGTCATAGATCACTTCGGTCTGCGGTGGCCCGGACGCTTCGCGCATGATTCGTCCAAATGCGCTGACCAAGTCCCAGATTTCCAAGTCGGCGATCGGTTGGTCACCAGGATCAATTCGCCGTTTTGGCAAATCGTCCGACAAGCGAGGGTAACGAAGTTGCCAGCGGCCAGCCATTTCGTCCAGCACAGACGCGGCGTCGCGGATCTCCTTGTACTGCAGCAACCGTTCGACAAGTTCTGATTGCGGATCGTCCAATTGTTCCGCTTGTGGCTCGTCTTCTTCGACGGTCTTTGGCAAAACCGCTTGGCTTTTCAGTTCGACGAGGGTGCTGGCCAGGTCAAGGAAATCGCCAATGTCCGTTAAGTCCAATTCTTGCAGCAGTTCTAAGTACTCGCCGTATTGGTCAATGACCTTGGCGAGTGATAGGTCCGGCAAGCTGACTTCTTGGCGGCGAGCGAGGTATAGCAACAAGTCCATCGGACCGTTGTAAGTCGCCAGTTGCACGCGAAAGATCATGCCGGATTGCCAAGTCGTCGTTGGAGACGGGGGTACGATTCAGGTCGAGTGCTATTGTATCCCGTTGCGACGTGCGGGAGGGGAACGTTTTTCGTCGCCGAGGAGTCTGTCGCACAAGGCTTGCCCCGCGAGTGGCAGGTCTTGCTTCGCGAGTCAGACCGTCTACACGGCGAGTTGGACGAGGTCTTTGGGACCGGAGTTGCCGTTCGCGGTGATCGCTTTTTGCTCGAGCTCCTCTGCGACGAGGTTGTAGAACACGTCCCGTTGGCGAGGCTGAAATCCCAGTTCCTCGATCGCTTCGCGGATCTGCATCAGCGACAGGAAGTGCACGGTTCCGGCTTCGGCGACAACGTTTTCTTCCAGCATCAAGCTGCCCATGTCGTTCGCGCCGTAGAGCATCGCGAGTTGGCCCATCTTCAGACCTTGCGTCACCCAGCTGCTCTGGATGTTGGGGACGTTGTCGAGGAACAGACGCGAGACGGCTTGCGTTTTCAGGTATTCGAACGATCCGCGAGGCGGGATGTGGCTGAGATCGGTGTTATCGGGTTGGAATGTCCAGCAGATGAAGGCGGTGAAGCCATTCGTTTCGTCTTGAAGATCGCGGACACGTTGCAAGTGCTCGACGCGTTCGGCGAGTGTTTCGACATGGCCGAACATCATCGTGGCGGTGCTGATGCCGCCAAGTTTGTGCCAGACACGCATGACGTTCAGCCAGTCGTCACTCATCACCTTGCCGCGCGTCAGTTCGTCGCGGACGCGGTCGACCAAAATTTCGGCGCCACCGCCAGGGATGCTGCCCAAGCCGGCGTCTTTTAGACGCGTCAGGACTTCTTCGATGGACAGTTTGTTGACTTTGGTGAAGTGGTGCAGTTCCGGGGGGCTGAAACCGTGAATGTTGATTTCCGGAAAAGCATTTTTGATGTCGCGCAGCATCTCCTCGTACCACTCCAGTTTGTACTTGGGATGCAAGCTCCTTGGAGCAGAATTTGGTTGCCGCCGACCGCAGCCGTTTCTTCGACTTTCTTGAGCAGCTCTTCGCGTGGCAGGACGTAGCCTTCGTCACTCTTGGGGCCGCGGTAAAACGCGCAAAAGTGGCACACCGCGGTGCAGATATTGGTGTAGTTGATGTTCCGGTCGACGTTGTAGGTCCGATAGGGCTCGGGGTGCATCCGCCGAGAGACCTTGTCGGCCGCCGAACCGATCGCCGCCAGATCACGGCTTTCGAGTAGCTGCAACGCTTCCTCTCCGCTGATCCTTTCGCCGGCTACCGCTTTGTCCAAAATGTCCGCGATCATCACTTAACTCGATGCGTATGTCGAAACAGGTTCCTGCTGGCGGGGCGTTTGTTATCCGCTAGCTGATCCGAATGGTTGGCACGTCAAACCTGACTGTCTGCCGGTACCAAACCCAGTTGTTCGCAACCCTGGCGGAACTGGGCTAGCCCCGCCCTTTCTTGAGGGCCGAGCGTAAAGTGTAAGTTCTCTGCAAAATACCGATATAGGTCTTCGGTTGTCAGCCCATGCGACGCTGCGTACCGCCGGGCGATCGCTTGGGCATCCGCGAGCCCCTGGTCGCGACAAGCTTCGAGCACCGGGACGAGTTCATCGACATCGGCATCCGCACGAGCGACCCACATGGCAAATACAAACGGCAGTTCAGTGTGGTGGCACCAGCGATCACCCAGGTCCCAAATTTCTTCGTACAGCCCGGTTTCGGGGTGCATCGCACGGTCGCCAATAATCAGCACCGCGTCGGCGTCGGACCGCTCGGGCGCCTGCTCCATCGGAAGCACCTGCGTTTGTGGCCGCAGTCCGTAAGTTTGCCATAGCAAGACTTGCACGAGCGCCGCGCTCGTGCGACTGCCTTCATCGAGAGCAAGGGTGCGGATTTCGTTGACGGGCACCCGACTGACTAGCCTCACGCTCCAGACGGGACCCCGGCAAGCGATCGCGGCATCGGAAACAATCCGGTAGTGCGACTTTGCCTGGCCACGAAAAAACTCGACCGACGGGATCAATGCGACATCCAATTCGCCGCTGTCGAGCTGTTGTGCAAGGCGACTAGGCAGGTTCAGCACCAGCGAATCACTCGGCCCCAATGCTTCGCGAAGCCCGTGGATCAGTGGTTTGGTGTTGAGGTACGAGACGGCACCAATGCGAGTCATGCCAATGCCTGACAGGTGGAATGAGATCGCCGATCAAATGGCGGGGAAATTGTTGCGGGCGGGATTCGGTCGCCAGCACCAGCAACTCTATCCTAGATACCGCAGAACATAGATGGCAAACAACCCTAGCAGTCCGCCGAATTGATTGGGGCTCGCAAACCAACACCTGCCGCGTGTGGCGGAATCCATCTCGCGGCAGGGCTGACTCCGTCGTTAATCACACATCTAGAAAGGACAGGGTGCGATCGCGGTTTCCCGTCTCCCAGTGCTGGGGTTGTGAAATTCGAGCTTTTCGGCATGCAGTAAAATCCGTTCGCCGATATCGGTCTGAATACTTTGGGATGCACCGTAAAGCTGGTCGCCGACGATCGGTGTGCCGCGCGAAGCACACTGGACACGAAGTTGGTGCATCCGGCCGGTGAGTGGACGCAATGCCAACCGAGTGCGATCTTCATCAGGGTACTGATCAAGCACCCGAACATCGGTGATCGCCTGTTTGGCCCCTTCGGTATTGGGTGGTACCACTTGGGTTTGTGGCTTACCGGGAAGTTTCAATAGTTGGTCTTCCCAGCGAACATCTGCTTGGTTGTCTGTTTCAACGATTCCTTCGACGACCGCCACGTAGTGCTTGGCGGTTTTGCGAGTGGCGAATTGCCCCGAAAGCAAACGCGCCGCTCGTTTGGTCAAAGCAACCAACAGGACTCCGCTGACCGCGCGATCGAGACGATGCGGGAACGTCAGGTATTCACCATGACGAGAAAGCTGTCGAATCAGTTGGGTTTCAACGCTATCGATACCTGCGGGAGCTTGTGTCGCAACGCCGTATGGTTTGTTGATGGCCAAAGCACAATCACACTGCCAGACCACCTCAATCTCTGAATCGTTCATTGGCAAATGGGGCATCAAGCAAGAGTGGTCAGCATTGGCAAACGAAGTCCAGCACGATCGTTTGAATGAAACACACGCGAGTAGAAGAGAGGACCGGTCAGCGCATAAAAAAACGAGAGATCCCGGCCACGTCGAATCCAACTCACCGCATATCCAATTGGCTTGTTAGGTTCGATCACGAATCTCTCGCTAAATGATGTTGTACGTCCTACCTCGCTCGCGTCAATAGCATGTCAAGCGGTTGCTAGTAAAAACTTGTTGTGGCCCAAGACGCTGATAACTTGATTTGCATGTCGATGCATGCGAGCGCATCGTCACTGCCGATGGGATCAGTTACGATAGGACCGTTGTTGAAACGATGTGGCTGTCCATCGCTTGGTCCCGAATGAATCGCGAATCAAAAACGAATCACTATCACTTTGTCACCGGCAAACTTGCCGCGTCGGCGGTACGTGATGTGGTTGCGAAGCTCGCCGAACAGCACGGGTTTGACTATTCGGTTGGCGTCTTGCCGATCACTGTGGCGGCTTTAATGACGCCACGCTGGATTGCCAAGCATCTGACCGCTCCTGAAGAGACGACTCACTTGGTCGTACCCGGTTACTGTGATCGCGAGCTGCGCGTATTAATCGAAGCGACCGACGCCGATTTGATCGTGGGCCCCAAAGACTGCCGTGACTTGGGCCAGTTGTTTGGTGAGCAATCGGAGCCGATTGCGCTGGACCGTTATGACATCGAAATCATCGCGGAGATCAACCACGCGCCGCGACAGAACGTTGCCGAGGTGCTGGCCATAGCGAAACGACTGGTTGCCGATGGGGCTGACCGAATCGACATCGGTTGTGACCCGGCCTCACCAACACGTCGCATTGGTGATTATGTCGCTGCCTTGGTTGATGAAGGTATCCGTGTCAGCATCGATACCTTTGATCCGATGGAAGCAAGGCTTGCGATCGATGCCGGCGCTACGTTGGTGCTGAGCGTGAATTCATCCAACCGTCACTTGGCAAAGGACTGGGGGACGGAGGTGGTCGTGATCCCGGACTCGCCCAGCAACCTGGACAGTTTGGATGCGACGGTCGAGTTCCTGTCGCGGCAGAATGTTCCGATGCGATTGGATCCAATATTGGAACCCATCGGTGCCGGTTTGGCGGATAGCTTGATGCGATATTGGGATACGCGTCGCCGATATCCTGAACTTCCGATGATGATGGGGATCGGTAATCTGACCGAGCTTTCGGACGTCGATTCCGCCGGAGTCAATTTGATCCTGTTGGGGATCTGCCAGGAGCTTCGGATTGAGAGTGTTTTGACGACGCAAGTCATCAATTGGGCACAGACGAGTGTTCGTGAGTGTGATGCGGCACGGCGTCTCGTTCATGCTTCCGTTCAGCGTGGGACTCCGCCGAAAAACATGTCGGACGCGTTGGTGATGTTGAGGGACAGTCGCCAAACACCGTTCTCTCCTGAAATGTTCGAAGAGCTCGCGCAAACGATCAAGGACAACAACTATCGGCTTTTTGCCCAAGACGGGTTGCTCCATTTGGTGACGCGAAAACTTCATTTGTCCGATCCGGATGCGTTTTTGTTGTTCGATCAACTGTTGCGACAACCGATTTCTGACAATGTTGATGCCGGGCACGCGTTCTATTTGGGGTACGAATTGGCAAAGGCAACAATCGCGTTGCAATTGGGGAAGCAGTACAATCAAGACCGCGCGTTGCGGTGGGGGATGTTAACCCAGGAAGAAGAAAGCCACCGTTTACAACGTACGAATCGTCATCGTGGCGGGGCTTCTGGCGCGTCATAAGCGCATTCCCTTCGTTTGGCGGCGTCATTTTCCCTCCTCACGAGCCTTTTTCATTCCCGGTTGCGGTGTACACTGTGAGTACAGGGTGCAGCTAAAAACTGTGGAACTTCTCACCTGGTCGGACCGTCCCAAATCGTCTGCTCGGCACCAATCTGATCCACCGAGATTCGGTCTACCACAACCACCATGATGGAACGTCGCTTTAATGGAGTCGACAACCCGTTTTGAACCCCACCTGACGATCACTCGAGACGGCCAACCACGGGCCGCCGGTGATGCCGACCTTGTTCACTGGTACGATCATCTGATCGACCGTCGAAAAGTGAGCTGGACGGGGCACCATCACATGATCCGACTGCTTGGACGCGGTGGACAGGGAGAGGTTTACCTGACCGAATACCGCGGCACCGACAGTTTTACTGTTCCGGTCGCGATGAAGATTTTCTCACCCGAACACTACCAAAGTGCACGGGCATACGACGATGCGATGAAACGGATCGCAACGATCGCTTCGAAAGTCGCGTTGATCCAGCACGATAACCTGTTGGCCGTTCAGAACTTTTTTGAACGGCACCGCATCCGCATCATGATGATGGAGTGGATTGACGGTTATGACCTTCGGCAATTGCTCTCGCCGGATGGCCTGACGTTGCTGAAACGCAACTTGGACAACCGTCGCTATCGCTACATCAACGACGTGATCATCACGCACGGTCACGATTTTTTGCGGTTCAAAGCCGGTGTCGCCGTCGCGATCATGCGTGATTGCTTGGCTGCCCTCGCCGCCTTGCACCGCGAAGGCATTGTCCATGGTGACGTCAAACCGGCGAACATCATGCTTAAACGCAGTGGACACGCCAAACTGATCGATATGGGGTCGGCGATCGAATACAAGAATCCGCCGCGTGAACGCGAATGCACGCCGCTGTATGCAGCACCCGAAGTTCTCGAAAATGAACGAGCCACCCCGCGGAGCGACCTGGCGAGTGTCGGTTACGTTCTGATCGAATTGTTGAGCGGGCGGAATATTTTTGCCGGAAACGAAAAACTTCGTGACCTCATCAACGCCAAAATTGAACTCCCAGGACGATTGCGAGAAGTCCTGCCCAGCGAGGTTTGCCGCAACGAATTGCTGATGCAGTTTCTGTTGGGGTTGATCTCGCCAGACCCCACACGTCGTTTTCCCAATGCCGAGGCGGCCGAGCACGTCGATACCGGGGCGGCCGCTTTTCACCGTCAACTGGTTATCGGCGACATGGCAACCGAGTACAACAATGACATTCGTTTATGGCTAGAAGAACTACGACGACTTGAAATTGAACCGTGAATCAACAACACCTGGACGTTGCGATCGAGGCCGCCAAGGCTGGTGCATCCGAGCTGCTCAGTCGCTGGGGCAGCCGAACCGTTTCTGAGAAAGCACCCAAAGACCTGGTCACCGACGCCGACTTGGCATCGCAAAAAGCAATCCGGTCGATCCTGATGGACGCCTTCGATGGCTATGCGTTTGTGGGTGAGGAAGAAGGCGAAAACGATCCGCCGGAATCCGTTCGGCTCGGTCAAGCTGACGCTCCGCCATGCTGGGTGGTCGATCCTCTCGACGGTACCGTCAACTACGTCCACCGTTTGCAATCCTTTGCCGTTTCGATCGGTTTGTATCACAACGGCAAGATGCGTTTGGGAGTGATTCTCGATCCAGTCACCAACGAACTGTTCAGCGCCGTCGACGGTCAAGGTGCTCACTTAAACGGAGTACCGATCCATGTCAGCGATTGTACGGATCTGTCTCAAGCGTTGATCGCTTGCAGCTTCCCTGCTGGCGTGCAGGGTGACTCACCCGAAGTCGTGCGGTTCGTCAAGGTTCTTGAACGCTGCCGCTCGTTGCGGAGGCTCGGTTCCTGTGCGCTCAATATGTGCTACGTCGCGGCAGGTCGCTTGGACGGTTACTGGGCAACGAATGTTTGTGCTTGGGACTCCGCCGCCGGGACCGTGATCGCGCGTGAAGCGGGCGCGCAGCTGACCGCTTACAACGGTGATCCGCTCGACGATTGGTTACCACGATTCTGTGTCACGTCATCCAAGCCGATGCAAGACACCATGGTCGCGTTGCTCACCGGAGAGTGATCGCAATGCAATTCGACGTTGATCAATTGTCAGTGCAAGAGACGTACTTGCGGATGGTGCAGGTGATCTCACCGCGCCCGATCGCTTGGGTTTCGACCCGATCAGGTGATGGCGTCCCCAACTTGGCGCCGTTTTCGTTCTTTACAGGAATTGGTGCGAACCCACCAACGCTTTGTTTTGCACCCGCCAACAATCCCGATGGTTCAGCCAAGGACACCTTGGAAAACATTCGGCAAACCGGGCAATTCGCCGTTAATATCGTGACGGAGTCGACGGCACAAGCGATGCACCAGTCTGCCGATCCTGTCGCTCCAGAGGTCAATGAGTTCGAATTGGTGGGCGTTTCGCAGTTGCCATGCGTCAAGATCGACGTACCACGCGTCGAACAGGCGGTCGCGACAATGGAGTGTACTTTGCATTCTGTGGTCGGTTTAGGGACCGGTCCCGGGGGCGCAAATCTGGTCATCGGCAACGTCGTCCATTTTCACATTGACGACGCGTTAGTCGACGAAAAAGTTCTCTCCACGATTGGTCGCGTGGGACGCAGGCACTACTGCAAAGTCGACGAGACGTTCGAGCTTTAATTGACGAACTCTTGCGGCAGCTCGTGGTTGCCGGCCTCGTCGACGGTCAATGGATGGACGGCTACAACGGCTGCCATTGGGATTTCACCATACACGTGCGGGAACAGTTCGCCATCACGCGAAGGTTCCCAGCGAAGCGTCTTGCCAAGTGCTTGCGTGTCGACTGAAACGAGTAGTAATCCGGTTTGACCGGCAAAGTATCGATTCAGCGTACCGGCGACCTGCGGTGCCGCAGAAAGGTGAATGAAACCGTCGTCGATGTCGATGCCACAGCCTGAGAATGCGCCTCCCTGCTCTGCCGTTTCCCATTCAGAAGTCGGCACGATCTTGTAGATCACTTTGTCGTGTTTCGCGGTTGGGTTGCTCATGGAATGGGTTTTGTTGGTGGGGGATCGGCAAGGATTTCGTCGAGTGATCGTCTGATCGCCGGGTGTTGAAAGTACGGATCATTGGTCCGGGTTGAGTATGTTTGTAGCGACTCCGCCAGCTTTTCCGCGACCCCCTCGGTTCCGGGACGTCGGTAGAAGTTCAGAAGCTCGTCGGGATCTTGTTCGGCGTCAAACAACCAGGGGCGATCGTCTGTCGACAAGATCAACTTGTAGCGACGATTGACAGCGGCGACCCAGCTGGCCGACGTACCGGCGTTGCGCAGAAACGTCACTTCGTCACCAGGCTTAACAGACTGGCTGGTGAAAGCGGCGGACAGATCACGCCCTTCATCATCCGGGTTATTAGGTTGGTCGATGAGTCCCATCACCGTCGGCGTAAGATCCACGGTACCGATCGGTTGGTCATAGACTTGGCCCGCAGGAATCTTACTCGGCATTCGAACGAGGAAAGGCACTCGCGCTGAGCCTTCATAGGGATTGCCTTTGTTCAATCGATCATGCTCATAGCACAAGTCGCCGTGGTCACTGGTCATCACGATTAAGGTATTGTCCAGCTTGCCGATCTCACTGAGCGAGTGCAGCAAACGTCCGACGTTGTCATCGATACACTGCACCATGCCAAAGTACCGCGACATGTCCGATCCGCGGAATACCGGATGCTTCGTTCCGCCACCGAGCCAACCCGGTGATGCGATACCCGTTTGGTAAGTTCGCGGCGGGGAAAATGGCAAGTCGTCAAAGCGGTGGTCGTACGGGGCACGAACAGTATTTGGCCCATGTGGGTCGGGATAGCTTAAGACCGCAAGGAACGGCCGGTCACCATCATGTTCAATGAAGTCGATCGCTCGTGATGTCAACCAATCACTGGCGAAAGAGTTTTCGTCGGCTCCGTCGACGTCATAGGTTGGTGTGTTATTCTTGCGAGCAGCCACACGCGGCTGGCCATTGATGATTTCAAACTTTTTCCAGTGGCCACGATTGAACATGAATTCCTTGGATTGAAAACCGCCATCGACCTTTGGCGACCATTCTGGTTTGCCGTTTCCGCCCAAGTGCCACTTACCGATGAAGGCGGTTCGGTATCCTTGTTCATTTAGTCGATCGGCGAGCGTCGGAATGCTGCGATCAAGGACGAGGTTGTTCTGCGGTGCACCAGTGTTGTGCGGATACCGTCCGGTCACCATTGCGGCTCGACTTGGCGTGCAAACAGGAGCTGTCGCGTAAGCTCGTGTTCCGATCAGGCCTTCGTGGGCGATGCGGTCGAGATTGGGTGTGGCAACGGTAACGTCGCGGCCCCACATTTCCGCTTGCGGTTGCGGAAGGATCTCGCGGTAACAGCCGAGCGTGCGAAAGTTGTGCTCGTCAGTGATGAGTAGCAACACGTTTGGCGGCGAATCAGCTGCCAGAGAAGAACGATTGCACCAGCCGCATGAAACGAGCGAAAGAATTGCAACCTGCCAAAAACGAATCGTCTTCTCAAATTTCATTGCACACGCCTCGTCGAATGTAGATGGTCGAGGCGCAGTTTAATCGGTTCCGTTGGCGCGCTGGTGCGGCGATGCCATTACGGGCTAACGTTAGTGGGCGACATATTCATGCCGGTAAGTCACAGGCGGAACGAATTCAGGATCCGTTTCGCGGAAGATCAACAGTTCGGCGATGTTTTCACGGGTCAGCAGGCCGACCAATCGATCACCGTTTACGACCAACAACGCGGGGACGTCGTTGTCCTGTAGACGGACCATTGCCGAACGAAGTGAATCGGACGGACCGGTTGAGACTTCGTCAACGGGACGCATCATCGTGTGGACGGATGCGTGTTGCATGCCACGCTGAAGTCCCGCGACAATGTCGTTTCGATAGATCAATCCAATTGGACGGTCGTGCTCGTCAAGCACCGGGAAATCTTGCTGCGAACCGTCCAGCAACAGATCACGCAAATACATCAGGTGGTCATCGCCATGTGTCGTTTGCATGTGTGCAATCATCGCCGCACGCACCGGCAGGTCTCTAACGAGAGTCGTCGAACGAACATGCTGTGCTTCGGCACGTGCACCAAAGAAGACGAACACGGCGATCAGGATTAAAAACGGATTTCCAAACAAGCCGAGAAATCCAAGGCCAAAAGCAAGCGTTTGTCCGATCGTTGCGGCAATATCAGTCGCACGAATCCGATTCAGTTTCATCGCGAGCAGTGCCCGCAGCATTCGGCCGCCGTCCATTGGGAACGCGGGAATCAAATTGAACGCGACCAGCATGACGTTGATCATCATCAGGCTTTGCAAGAACGGTACGACGCCTGCGGTACCGGCAATGACCGAGGCGGGCACGAGCGTGCTGCCTAGAACAGCCAAGACGACAGCGAGTATCGCCGCGATGACAACGTTCACCGCCGGACCCGCGATGGCAACAACTAATTCTTCGCGGGGACGCTCGGGGATTTCACGCAGTCGAGCGACTCCGCCGATGGGGAGCAGCGTGATATCGTGCGTAGGGATGCCATACATCCGGGCGGCCAACGCATGTCCATATTCATGAGCTAGCACGCAGCCGAAAACGCAAATCACAAGAGCAATATTTGCGATTGCGGCAACGATCGGAGCCCCTCCCCAGATCGCAGATCCACCAACCCAGGCGAGCAGTAGCAAAAATGTCCAGTGGACATAGACGTCGATGTCGGCGAATTTTCCGAGACGATAGGAACCATTCATCGAACCAAACCTTCTTCAATTTGTCAGTCGTAAGTGTGGTTGTCGTTCGGAGCAGATGATGTGCCGAACCAATGAATCAACCGTGGAATTCGTTGCAAAACGATTTGGCTTGGCCGGAAACCGGTCAAACTGTGTCAATCTCTTGCGGTCTGCAAGTTGCTGCACGTCATGGCCAATCGAGGTGGGGTATACGATGAAGTCTGGAGCATGCGACCGAATCACCTGTAAACAGCGGATCGAATCCGGGTATCAATAGTGGTGAACGACGAAGGCGAAAAAGTGGCCTGGTCGAATCCCAGGCATGCGTTCAAAGTTTTCAAACAACGTTGAGAGGATGGCTGAAGTTCAATGAATCATGCTACTGAAAAGGAAGCAGTTCCCCATGTTGTCATTATTGGTGGCGGTTTCGCCGGGCTCGCTACTGCTCAGCATCTGAAGAACTGTCCGGTGAACGTCACGTTGATCGATCGACGTAACTTTCATTTGTTTCAACCGTTGCTCTATCAAGTCGCGACCGGTGAGTTGTCTCCAGCGAACATCGCCAGTCCACTGCGGGCGATCCTTGAAAACAATCGCAACGTCGAGGTGCTGTTGGACTCGGTCGAAAGTGTCGACTTGGAGAATCGTTGTGTTCATTTGGCTCATTCAGAACTGAACTTCGATTACTTGATTGTCGCTGCGGGGTCAACGCATCACTACTTCGGTAACGACAGTTGGGGAAAGTACGCGCCGGGGCTAAAGACGGTGGAAGACGCGACCGAAATTCGCGCCAAAATTTTGGAAGCTTTTGAAGCGGCCGAATTGGAACGGGATCCGGAGATCATCAATGACTTGTTGACGTTTGTGATTGTTGGTGGCGGACCGACCGGTTGTGAATTGGCAGGGGCTCTCGCCGAAGTGTCCAAGCGGACCTTGCGATACGAGTTCCGGAAGATCGATCCCACGCAAGCGAAAGTGATGTTGATCGAGCCTTCCGACGCGCCGCTGCATATCTATCCGAGTCCTTTGCCACAAAAGGCAACGCGTGCGTTGGAGGCTTTGGGAGTTGACGTCGTTACCGGATTTCATGTGACGGATGTGAATGATCGGAGTGTTGTGCTGACGTCTCGTGATGGCCAAGTTCATAAAACGATTGGAACACGAAACGTCATTTGGGCGGCGGGTGTCAAGGCGTCGCCATTGGGCGTTCAGATCGCGGAGCAATCGGGAATCGCACTGGCGCGTGGGGGCCGCGTTCCTGTGCAAGCCGACTGCAGTTTGGAAACCGATAAACGGGTATTTGTTTGTGGTGACTTGGCGCTGTTCACAGACCCCGAGAAAGGCGAATTGCCAGGTCTGGCGCCAGTCGCAAGTCAGATGGGGCGACACGCGGCGAAATGTATTCGCGCTGATCAAGAAGGCCGAGAGCGGAAATCGTTTCAGTATTTTGACAAGGGGAGCTTGGCCGTTATTGGTCGGTTGCAAGCGATCGGCACTATCGGGCGGTTCAAGTTTCACGGCTTCGTCGCTTGGGCAATTTGGCTATTGATTCACTTGATGTACATCACCCGTTTTCGCAACCGAGTCCTTGTGTTGGTGCAATGGGGGTGGGCGTTCTTCACACGCGATCGGTCTGCCCGTCTGATTACCGGACGACATCGCTGGGAAAAAGAAGACGCGGTCTCGGAGAGAGCCCAGTCGGCTTAAAATCGGTCGTGCGTTTTGAAAGCTTCGCGATTGAGACGGGCGCACTGGCTGACTAGGCCAAGCAGACTTCCAACCCGGCTGTTCCCCCGGCCGCGTTTGCGCCCGCCAAGGCCGCTGATGTGGCGACCGGCTGCATGGGCACTGGCATGATCACTTCGACCGCAGGCAGCAAGCGGACGTTGGAACAGCGTGATAGATAAAACTGTCGCGGTTCTTCGCGGCACAGGCAAAGTGCTAGGACGCGGTCGTTTCCGACAAAGCGAATCGGACTGACGATCCGTCGGGTCAAGTTGCCTTTGGCATCGGCATATTCCAGTTCCACGACAAACGTCTCTGAATCGATCATCGCTCGACGCAAAATATTCTTCATCGTTCTTCTCCTTCGAAACCTGAATTGAGTTCCGCGACAAAGGCGTTTTGAGAACGCGGTGGCTTTGAGAAAGCTCTTGTTGTCGCTTGCAGAAGAAGTATCAGAATTCGGCGGACACATTCGGTCATCGCCGAAATGCCGTCCCGTCGGCGCATAAAAAAAGGCGAGGCCAGCTCCGAAGAACCGACCACGCCTCGCACGGGGGGACGCTTAATATCTGGTTGTGACGATCGCGTTGCTTTGCGTCCCTCGCACACCAAGAAACTAGTCCGATTCCGCCTCGGACGTCGCGTCATCTTGATCAAATGCGGCGAAATTCAATTTGCCGCCCATCAAACCATTCCGGCTGTATCGGTCGATCCGATTGAGGTGTCCCCGGGGGAGCAAAATGTCCGCTGACCGACATTCCGAATACGAAACGGTGTGACGTTTCGGCCCCGATCGCGCCAGCTACATCAGTGCTTCACGCAACTGCTGCGCAGCTACGGGGATGTTCTCGTAGGGGGATTCGTCCTCGTACTCAAGAATCACGAATCCCTGGTATCCGGCATCCTTTAGCAGGTTGCCGATGCGCGGCAGATCGGCCGGGTAATGCGTCCCGTCTGGGCGCCGCATGCTGACTTTTACCTGAACGTTGACCGCGTAGGGAACGCACTTTTCCAAGTCGCCATAGGGATCGTCGGTGAAGAAGTTTCCGGTGTCCAAGTTGATCCCGACCCAAGGGTGGTCGACCGCTTCGATCAATCCGAGCAGTTGGTCTGCTTTCAAGTTTCCATGGTTTTCAATGCCAAGAAAAATGCCACGCTTGGCCGCATGGTCGGCACAGCGTTTCATCGCTGACACGGCATCATCGAAACGCTCAGGATGTTCATCGAGTTCTTTGCCCGTTCCGGCGAAGAAGCGAATGTGTGGAGCGCCGAGAATTGCGGCACGATCAATCCAGGCAAACGCGTCGGCGATCTCTTGATCCAGGCGATCGCCCGCGCCGCGCGTAAAGTTGTTACCAATTGCAGTACCCGAGATCGTGACGCCTTTTAGAAACGCTTGCCGCTTTAGATCTAGAAAGTAGTTGTCGTCCGCATCCGGTTTGAAAAAGTAGCTTGTCAGCTCGGCCGCCTCGAAGCCCTGTTCGACGCAGTAGTCGAGGAAGCCTGGCATGTCGATCGCCTTGGTCGGATCAGTCGGCTTCTTCGGCTTGCCCTTCATAAAAGAAAAGCTGTTTCGCAAAGAGTATGCGGCGAGGCCGATGCGAAAACGCGGTCCACCGGTTCGCGGGAACGGTTCAGTGGCGGTTGCGAAATTGGTGCCTGCGGTTGCGCAGGTGGCAGTGGCGAGTGCACCAGCCGCAGTGAAAAATTTGCGGCGAGACTGGTTGTGTGAAGGTGTCATCTTCAGGGCTGGGGATCGTGGGGAAGCGAGGTAGGCGTTCCCCATGATCATAACCCGAATGGCAGTGCCAAAGTTGCTGTTAGCGCCCGGCGTCGATCAGGGCACGTGCTCCTTGCTCCAGCAGCACTTCGCTGACCTGTTTGCCAAGTGCTTTGGCCGTGTCGGGCCAAGAATCGTCATTCAAGCGGATCACCGAACTGGCTGAGCTTTCCAAGCACACGGTACCATCGAGCGACAGTACACGAGCAGTCAGAGATAGTTCTCCATTTTGGTCGATCGTGCCAAGGGCGGCGATCGGTGCCAAGCAGCCGCCATGAAGTTCCGACAGCAGCGTGCGTTCGGCGAGTGTGCAGGCGTTGGAGATTGGGCGGTCAATTCCCGAGACGACTTCCATCGCCAAAGAGTCCTTGCGCCGAACCTCGATTGCCAGCGCCCCTTGGCCGGGCGCCGGAAGCATCACGTCTAAAGGAAGCTCGACGCGAGGCAGGTCGCTCATGCCGAGTCGTTCGATGCCTGCGGATGCCAATACGATCGCGTCGAATTCGCCATCGTTCATTTTTTGCAATCGTGTTTGGACGTTGCCGCGGATCGGCTGGACATCAAGGTCTGGGCGGACCCGCAATAGCTGCGCCGCGCGGCGTCGGCTGCCGGTGCCTACTCTCGCTCCCTTGGGCAGCGATTCGAGATCGTGCGATTGCGGCGAAACCAAGCTGTCCTTAACGTTTTCACGATCGGGCGAGGCGATCATGATCAAATCCGGATGCTGCTCGGTCGGCAAGTCTTTCATCGAGTGGACCGCGACGTCGCCCTCGTTTTCCAGCAAGGCTTGTTGAATTCGTTTGGTGAACACACCGACGGAGCGTTTTCCGTCGATCGGTCGCATGTCGACATCGCCGCTGCTGACCATCGGGACAATGTTTGGCGGAACGGTCAACTCGGTCAACAGCGCAGCGACATGCTCGGCCTGCCACATTGCGAGCGGGCTTTCACGAGTCGCGATCCGCAAAACACGTTCGTCCGAGGGGGAAGTCGACGGTGACGATAATGACGGTTGGTCCGGGTTTGGCAAAACGTCAGCAGGGGGGCGAGAGTTTTGGTGTGGGCCCGACCGTCCGATGCGGCACATCGCTTAGGCAAGGCGTAGGTTCAAAAGCGCCATCCAACTTACCGCCCAAACACGCTTCCCGACAGCAGGCAGTGAGCGGACGATGCCGCCGTGAAATCGGCTACACCGCATCCGCCAAGTGTTCCGTTGGCCTCGTTAATCAACGCCGCCACGATAAACTGGGCGAAAACGGACTGGACCGAATAGAAATAACATACAAGGATAGAAGCCGCACACGTGCTGCTTTTTCCGCTTCCCAAGGTATTGGTTCGGCCCCGATGGGGTCGAAACGAATTGGGCAAAAACACGACCGTGTCTTCTGAACATTCCAAATCGGTTTCCGACGGATCGCTGGACGAAAATCCTGTGAGTGATTCGTCTGCGCCTTGGCGGCTGTCTTCGCAAGACATGTCGGCGATGATTACCGACGGCGCGACACGTGACTTTGACGATGCCGCCGAATCGGTGGCCTCTCTGTCGCTGGTCGATTCAGGGGCTCGGCAAAACGAACCCGGTCCGCCCGCCGCAAAAAACGTTGCGACGCTGCAATTGCCCGAACAGATTGGCGACTATCGGATCAAGAAGCTGATCGGTACCGGTGGGATGGGGCAGGTTTACTTAGCAGAGCATGTCCGCATGCAACGGCTTGTCGCGCTCAAGATGTTGCGCGGGGATCGTATTCGGGATTCAGCTTCGGTGGAGCGGTTTTACGATGAGGTCCGTGCCGCTTCTCGCGTGATGCATCCCAATGTCGTGACCGCGTTTGATGCTGGCGAATACGATTCCATCCATTTCTTGGTGATGGAATACGTCGAAGGCATGACGTTGACTCGGTTCGTGTCAAAGAATGGTCCGCTGACACCCGGCATGGCCGCAGCCGTGATCCGCCAGGCCGCTTTGGGATTGTTGCACGCACACCGCAATGGGATTGTTCACCGTGATGTCAAACCCGGCAACTTGATCCGGGCCAACGACGGAACAATCAAATTGTTGGACCTAGGGCTGGCACAAATCAGCAACGTTTTGTGGTCCGACGATGGCCGCGAAATCGGACGGGTGCAAGATCCGAATTCCTTTCACAAACGCAAAGGAAAACTGGTCGGAACGCTTGCGTACATGTCGCCCGAGCAGCTGGAGATGCCCGACGAAGTTGACCCGCGCAGTGATATCTATTCACTCGGCGCGGTGATGTTCTTTTTGTTGACCAGCAAGCCGCCCTATCAAGGTGAATACCTCGATCAAGTTTATGGGCATCGTCACGGCGAAGTTCCGGATTTGATGCAGCTGCGTGATGACGTTGATCTTGGGTTTGCGAATATCCTTCGCAGGATGATGGCCAAGAAACTGAGCGAGCGCTATGGTTCACTCGACGAAGTCATCGAAGATCTCGCCGCCTATGCCGAGGAATCACACAGCCCGGCATGGCTTTCCGAATTCGTTCAGCGGCAATCCTCACTGGATGCGTCGACCTTGTCTGGCAGTTCGACCGCACTTGGCAATGTGCCAATCTTCGGGATCGACTTGGGGATGACTTACATCGCGACCGCCGAAGCAATCCCTGGCGTCGGGATTCACAACTTGTCTGCCGGTGCCGAAGGTCAACCGTTGCTGCGAATGTCGATCGCCAACGGCGACGATGACGTGCTGTACGATGTCGATGCGAATCAGATGCGGATGGCGATGCCGCGACGCGTCGTGCATTGCTTGCCGCTTTACATCGGCAAAGACTTGGTGGAACGCGAAATCGCCGGACGGCGATGTCCCCCGGAGGTCCTGATGGCGATGTCGGTTCGGCGTGCCGTCGGGAACAGTTATCCCGATGACAATTGGCCCAAACTGACGGCGGTCAGCGTCCCCGCCAGCTATGACCAGTTCCATCGCCGTAGTATCAAGCAAGCTTGCCGGTTGGCCGGTCTTGAATCGGTTCGCTTGGTCGATCGCAGCTTAGCCGCGGTCCAGTCCCTGCTGGCGGCTGCAGACACTGACGCGTCAGACGAAGACATGCCGATCGATTTGAATGGCAGCGAGACGCTGTTGTTTATTGGCTTGTCCGGTCAAGCAACCGAGGTCGCGTTGATCGATCGCGACGGCGCGCAGCTTCGACAATTGGCAACGGCTGGACACTGGCACAACGGTACGCTGACTTGGCAGCACCGTTTGGTGGAACTCGCATCGGAAGGTTTTCGTACGATCCACGGATTCGACCCGCGCAAAAAGTCTGTCACCGCGTCACGTCTGCAAATGTCTTGTGAACGCGCGTTGAATTCGTTGTTGCTTTTGCCTGATGTCACCGTCAGTGTCGAAACTGACGAACGACCCTATTCGATTACCGTTTCCAGAGAACGATGGCTGGAACGATGTACGGACTTGATTCATGGCATTCGGCAAGACATGCATCAGGTTTGCCAAGTGACCGGTATACATCCCAAGAAAATCAGTTCCGTTGTTACCTTGGGGTCGCTACTGAGAATCGAGTCCTTGCGTCAACGATTGTT
The DNA here is from genome assembly GCA_002901265.1 of Rhodopirellula baltica. GTDB lineage: Bacteria > Planctomycetota > Planctomycetia > Pirellulales > Pirellulaceae > Stieleria > Stieleria baltica_A. The sequence goes on from PPHI01000083.1 coordinate 86,250, forward strand.
GAAACGCTTGCCCGAGGACCTGCCGATTCGAGCGACCGACCGTAGCGATGTTGCGCGAGGTGCGGCGGCTTGTTTGGAAGCCGAATTGCCACAACGCACTCATGTTCTCGTGCCGCCAAAGAGCGTTGCCGGGCAATCGATCGGTATCGTGGTCGAAGATAACAATGGCAGACGGCGAATCCTGCCGATCATTAAACGCGGCGAAAAGCTGCCTGCGCGAACCAATCGAAAACTATCGATCGCAAAAGAACGCGAGTCAATGACGTTATCCGTCGTCGAATCTTCGGGCGTCCATAGCGAGACGTGGCATTCACTGGGACGATTCACATTTGAAGTCAGTCGCCAAGCTGATGGGCAAGTCCGGCGCACGTGGATGATCGCATTCGAACTAAATGTTGACGGCTTGCTAACCGTTCGCGCGCAAACACCCGGAACGCCGGAGAGCAAGCGTTTGGCAGTGATCCCCGAACCGACATTGCCGTTAAAGGATGAACCGGAGTGGATGCGTTGGATGGCGTCGAACGAGTGACCGAAACGACTGATCCTCCGTCAGTTGGGCTGTCAAACGCCGTGATCGTCAAACGGATCGCTTGCATCTTGGCGGCAGTTATCTTGGCGTTGTTGGTGCCCATTCCGTTGCATGGTCGCACCGCGAGTGCGCTCGGCGATTTGGTCCATGCACCGTTGTTCGGGTCGCTCGCGTTCGCTTGGATCACGTTTTGGCAGCGCCGAATTAGTCTCGCGCAGCAACCGTCTGCTGACGGTTCCAAGTTGATCTTTCGAACGGCCGTCGTTTGGATCACGCTGAGCAGCTTTGGCGTCGTCATGGAGCTTGCGCAGTGGAAGATGGGACGCAGTATGGCGTTGCATGATGCGATCGCAAACTCGCTCGGCGTCGCGGCGGCATTGGCGATTTTTCATGGGATTCAACTTCGACGCTCGCAACGCAATGGTGCCGCAAAAACAGCGTTCGTCGGCGGACTCTTGCTCTTAGCCGCCGCGTGGGTGCACCCCGCGATCGACCTGTCCGACGACCTCGCCATCATGTATCAGTTTCCACTGCTCGCGTCCTTCGAAACAGAAACGGAGTTGTCACGGTGGTATCGTCGTGATTGCGAACTGGTGCTTAGTTCAGAGCATGTCACCGCTGGGGAACACAGTGGCCAAGTCACCTTTCGTCGCAGCCACTTTCCGGCGGTCACGCTGATTGAATTGGTTCACGACTGGCGACAATACAGCGAGTTGCAATTGGACCTCTTGTTGGATCCTGATACTGCAATCGATCAAGTCACCGCTGTCTTAAAAATCGTCGATCAATCGGGACAGTTTGGCGAAGCGAAGTTTGTCCAGAATCTGTCGCCAGGCCAGCCTTTCCGCTGGACGATCAACAAACAGCAACTCGATGCCTTGGAAGAAAACGGTCTGAACCGAAGTCAAATCCGCTTTATCGATCTTGGTTTGGTCGATCCACCGGTCGACGTCAAAATCTGGATCGACAACGTTCGGTTGTTGCCTTAGGTGGGCGATTCGAAACCGTGGTGAAAACGGTTCGTCAGGAGAGATTTAGAAACGTGGTGTTGGTCGCCGCCAGGACAAGTTCGATTCGCTGTCGTCGGTGATCGGTTCCGTTGACGGGAGCGAGGCTTGTCGTTGGGCTGAATTGTTCATTGCGTTTTGGCCGGCAAAGGCGTTGGTGTTTGCAACGAACGTTGAATTGGTCGGTTGCCCCAGCGGCGCGTTTGCCGACAAGTCATTCGAGTACCCTTGCGTGACGACGTCATGCTGATTGAAAACGTTCGGGTACGGCGGCTGCTGCGGAAGCGATGTCGGATAGCTCGCGCCATAGTTGTAACCAGGGCGCTGCTGTGGCGGGACGTATCCGGGCGGATAAGGCGAACCGGTGAGATCGATCACTTGCATGCCACCGGCGCGAATCGAATCGGGGGACGGTGTTGTCGAAGGTGCAGGGTTCGACGGAGCTTGTTGTGGAAGCGGCGAATCAGAGATCCAGCCAGTTTGGCGAATTGAATTGTCGTAGTTACCCGTACCGCCTGCGGTCGTCAGGTCGGTGACGCCACGAGTCAATGCGGCTTGTCCATACGCCGCACCGGAAGGCAGCGACGAGGTCGAATTGTTAGGGGCGTAGCCAGTCGATGGTCCGTAGTTGCCGGGGACGTTGTACGAACCCGTTGATGGGGGCGGGACGCGTGTTGGGGAACCAAATGCGCTGACGCCGGATGTCGGCTGGATGGGTGAGAGCGGAACTCCGCCTTGAACAGGGGCGAGCGTCGACGTTTGGCCAAACGTTCCGATCGGAGCGTTCGTCGTGTTTCGGCAACCGCAAACTAGCAGCAACGCTGCGGAACACGTGATCGCGGCGGCGGGAAGTTTTGACGAGTTGAGGTGTCGACGCATTTTGAAGGCCTGCTGAGGAAGAGGGTTCAGGCTGGCTTTAACAAAAGCGTCAATTTTGCGGAAAGTCCAACTCGGTCAAAAACCTCACTTTTCGGTAGCAATCCGCCAGATTCGCTCAAGGTGGCAACCGACATTGCATTCAGATCGTCAAGTTCCGGTGACTTTGGAAGCCGACTGCCCCCTCGGCGGGGTCTGTACAAGTTAATCGGAATGACGGCCGAATTGGCAAGCTCCTCGGCTCGGTGAGCTAGGCTTTAGTATCAGCTTGTCTCACATTCATTCCGGTCCGTTCCCATGCGATTTCGACAACTTTGGCGTTCCACTCCTCCAAGGCGCGAACGCGGTGCAATGCGGTGTCAGTTTGTCATCACCAGCATGCCGGTTGGCGGTGCGGAGACGCTGTTGGTCAACATGCTTCGGCGGTTTGACCCAGCCGTTGTCCGCCCGGAGGTGATCTGTTTGAAAGACCCCGGTCCACTGGGTGAGCAAATCGCAGAAGAGTTTCCGCTCTACAGCAATTTGATCGGTGGCAAATGGGATGCACGGGTTGCGTTTCGCTTAGCCAAACGAATGCGACACGCGGATGTCGTCATCACCGTCGGCGCCGGCGACAAGATGTTCTGGGGGCGATTAGCTGCATTTATGGCGGGCGTTCCCGTCATTGCCTCGGCACTTCACAGCACCGGTTGGCCAGATGGCGTGGGAAGATTGAATCGGATGTTGACGCCGATCACCGACGCGTTCATCGCCGTCGCAGATTCACACGGAAAGTTTCTGCATGAGTTCGAGCGTTTTCCCGAACACAAAGTTCATGTGATTCGAAACGGAGTTGACTGTGAACGGTTTCGACCGGATCACCAAGCAAGGTTGGACGTTCGGGCCGAACTCGGTTTAGCATCCGATACGCCGCTTGTCGGAATTGTTGCCGCTTTGCGTAGTGAAAAAAATCACGGTCTGTTGGTCCGAGCGGCTGCAAAGCTTCATCATCATTTCCCAGATTTGCATTGGTTGATTGTTGGTGATGGTCCCGAACGCGATTCGATCGAATCGTTGGCGACCGAGCTTGGCGTTCGTGAGCGAATTCGTTTACTCGGAACTCGTCACGACACCCCAAATCTGGTCGCAGCGTTGGATGTCTTCACGTTGTGTTCGCTTAACGAGGCTTCGCCGGTATCGATACTCGAAGCACTCGCATGCGAAGTCCCAGTAGCCGCGACGGATGTTGGATCTGTCAGCGAATCGATCCGCCCGGGGCAAACCGGTTGGCTGTTCCCGTCAGAAGATGTTGATGCCATGGCCGCGTCGATCGAAAAACTGTTGCTCGATCCGGCACAGCGGCATGCGATGGGGATTGAAGGCCGCCAGTTGGTGCTCGATAGCGGGTCGCTGCAGTCCATGGTCAGCGGGTATCAGAATTTGATGACCACCAGCTATGACCGTGTTGCGCGGAAACCAAGGCGTGTGTCATCGGGCGTCGGCGTCAAGCGAAAGGCGACGTCTTAGGATGCCTTTTGGTGGTCTGCCCCCACTGCCACCACAATTCGTGTGCGAGTAGACTGTGCCCATGACATTGACGAGTCATGTAATCGTACTGCTTGCGAAGCTGTTCAGCGGCTTCACGGTCCGTTGGGTAGATTGCCAACCGGACACGTGCCAACGCATCTATTTTGCAAACCACACCAGCCACTTGGACGCGGTGGTGCTGTGGTCGGCGTTGCCGCGTGAAATTCGCGCAGTCACACGTCCTGTTGCCGCCAAGGACTATTGGAGTTCTGGTTGGATCAAGCCGCACATGGCGGCCAGCTTCAATGCGTTACTGATCGATCGAAAAGAGATTAAGGTCCATCGTAGCCCGATCGATGTGATGCTCGAAGAAATGGGCGACCTCTATTCGCTGATCGTCTTCCCTGAAGGAGGACGAAGTTCTGGCGAAGAGATGGGGCAGTTCAAAAGCGGCTTGTACTACATGGGCAAGAAACGCCCCGATTTGGAACTGGTTCCCGTTTATATCGACAACGTCAATCGCATTCTGCCGCGTGGTGAAGTCTTGCCCGTGCCGCTGCTGAGCTGCATCACGATTGGGGCGCCGATCTTTTTGGAAACCGGCGAACCCAAGCAAGCGTTCTTGAAGCGGGCCCGCCAAGCGGTCGCAGATTTGAAAGAGCATTGATCTGGGTGAACGCAGGCCAAGCGATTTGTCGGCCTGGCGATTTGTTTGGTCCGATTGCGTTGCATGCTGTCTTCGCCGAAACTGCACCGCATGAGCGAACACACCCCAACTACAGATTCAGTGGCCAACGTCGGCATCCCAGCCGTCACGCCTGTTTCGATCGGTTCCTATCAATGCGGTGACGGTCAGCCGTTGATGTTGATCGCTGGGCCGTGCGTTTTACAGGATCATACGATTTCGTCGCAAATCGCTGAAACGTTGGCCTCGCTGAATGATTCCCCCTCGGTCAACGTTGTTTTCAAAGCGTCGTTTGACAAAGCCAATCGGACCAGTGCCGCCGCCATCCGAGGGCCTGGGATCGAAGAGGGCTTGGCGATGTTGGAAAAAATTGGCCGCGAATTTGGGCTGCCGACGACGACCGATATCCACCTGCCGGAACAGGCTGCCGCGGTCGCACAGGTTTGTGATGTGCTGCAGATCCCGGCGTTCCTGGCCAGGCAAACCGACCTCGTCGTCGCTGCTGCCGAAACCGGTAAGCCGGTTAATATCAAGAAGGGCCAGTTCATGGCCCCTGAGGACATGCGATACGTCGTGCAAAAGGCACAAGGGGCCGGCAGTGGCGGTGTGCTGCTGTGCGAACGGGGGACATTTTTTGGATACGGGCGTCTCGTCAACGACATGCAATCGCTGCCGATCATGCGTTCGTTCGGTGTGCCGGTGGTGTTCGACGCCACCCACAGTGTTCAGCGGCCCGGATCAGGCCAGGGAAGCACCGGCGGAAACCGAGAAATGGTCGAACCATTGGCCCGGGCTGCCGTAGCAGTGGGTATCGACGCAGTCTTTTTTGAGACCCACCCAGAACCCGAATCCTCCCCCAGTGACGGAGCCAATATGGTTCCCCTTGCTGATTTCGGTGCGATGGTCAACAGGCTGCTGGCAATCCGCGAAACGATTCAATCTTTCCGCCCCATTCATGGCACTTCGTAAAATAACTCCGTCATCGATGCCCAAGGCTTCGATGCGTCTGGTCGCTGCCGCAGCATCCCTGTTCGTGTGCTGTTTGGCGACACTGACCGGCTGCAACGATGATTCACAATTGGTGCGTGAGATCCAAGTCAAACGCCAAGCCGAGCAGCAGGCGCGATCGCAACAGGATCACTTGGGGGAAACCTTCGCGCTGCTGAAACAGTTCGTCGAACTGGATCCGAAAAAAGCGAGGCGACAAGTTGCTTACCACTTGAATCGGTGGAGTGAAAATCAGCCCGCACCGGCAACGTCTCTCCCAAAATTGCTCAAGTCAGTTTCGGAACTGTTCCCCCCGAAGGAACTCGACAAGCTGGTTGGCGACACCACGTTCCAGCCGGGTGATGCGGATCACCTTCGTGACTGCTTTCTCTTTCATTCGCTCTACAGTTGGGTCGACACCGCTGAGATGGATGAATTGCTGCTGAGCGATTGGTTCGCTGATCTGGCAAAGTCACTGAGCGAAGAACAGGTCGATCAGCTGAAGACGGCAGCACGTTTGTTTGATTGGACTGTTCGAAACGTGGCCTACGAGCCTGATGTGCCGGTGATTGGTGCACCTCCTGGTCCGACGTTTCCGTTCGGGATGGAGTTCCGTGGTCCTGGGTACCGCCAAACCGATTACCAGACAGTGATGCGCGGTACCGGCGACGGACTGCAACGTGCCGGGGTGTTTACACAGCTTTGCCGGCAAGCGAACGTTCCGGCAGCAGTAATCGGCACCATCGATTCGTCAACCGGAGCGGTCACGCCTTACTTTGTTGGTGTCCTGGTTGGCGACGAAATTTATCTTTTCGAGCCACGATTGGGTGTCTTCGTTCCAGGCCCCGGCCAAGTGGGGATCGCAACGCTTTCCCAAGCTCGCTTGGACGAATTGGTACTGCGTCGGCTTAGCATCGCGGGCCTCGACGAGTTCACGTACCCGCTCTCTAAAAACGATGTCCAGCAGTGCGCGGCGCTGTTTAATCTTTCGCCAATCGCGGTCAGCCCTCGCATGAAACAGTTGCAATCTGGACTGACGGGCATGCGGCGTATGAACGTCTATGTCGATCCAGACCAATTGGCGGAGGACTTTGATGCTGTCACTGGCATCAGCAGTGCCAAGTTGTGGGACGTCGCCGTGAAGGCGGAGATCTATCAAGCGATTTGTATGGAGTATGGCCAGCGCGATCCGATCTTTAATTTTTGGTTCGTCGCCCGCTGGGCAATGTTGGAAGCAAACTTTGACAGCGCAAAGAGCCTCGCCCAAGGCCGCTGGTTGCACCTGTTGGGGCAGTTTGCTGACGAGGAGGACTCCAACGTCAAAGGCGCACGCACGATGTACTTGGAACAGCGTGCTCCCGAATTCGAGATCGAAGACTTGCGGATCGACGTCGATCTGCAAACTGCTTACGGCATTCGACGAAGTGACTTGAACGTGGACGCGGAAGAATACGATCGACAGATCGCCCAGATCCAGGCGATGATGCGTATGGGCAAGCGTACCGCGACGTATTGGCTAAGTCTGTTGCAAGGCGACGACGGCCGAACGGAGACCGCTGAGCGTTGGATCGCGGATCGGGTGCTCGATGAAGAGCAGCTTTCCATTTGGGTCGATCCCGCCCGGTACAATCTGGCCCGTTTGAACGAAAAACTCGGCCATACCGACGAAGCGATCGAAATGTATAAACGCGAAGACGCCCCTCAGGAGCATGGCAATCGCATTCGAGCCCGCTTGGTCGACAAGCAACAGGGCGACGAGTAGCATCGCCCAACAATCGTTCGGCAAAGCGGGCCCCGTGCCCGCGGTCAGTTGATCTGGTTTGGTTTGCAGATCGCTCGCATGATCGTAAAGAACGAAAACGGGTTCGGTTTGTAGCGTTCTTCGATGCGAATCGGTAGTTCGCTCATGATCGTTTCCAGTTCCAGATCGGTACGCCAACCCAGTCGCCGCGTCACGTTGCCGGCGGAGTCGACAACACGTGCGATCAGCGGGTTGTCGCTGCGGAAGTGGTTGATGATCAAGATTTGCCCGCCGGGGCGGCAGACGCGTACGATCTCACTCATCATGCGAGTCGGGTTGGACACGACACTGACGGTGTGAAACGACGTGACAACATCAAACTGGTTGTCTTCAAAGTCCAAGCTTTCAGCGTTCATTGCTTGGACATCGACGTGCTGCCAGCGATTGCGATCGATCATCGCTTCCGCTTCGGCCAGCATCGATTCGGAAAGATCGATCCCGGTCAGGTCGATATGCGTCGGGTAGTTGGGCAGAGATAGCCCTGTGCCGACACCGACCTCGAGGACCTTCGCGCCAGCAGCCATCTCCATCCGGCCGATCGCCATGCGGATATTTCGCCCCGCGACGGCTGGCCAAAATGCTTGGTAAGCGGGGACCAAGTTATGGTACAGCTTTGCGGCATGGGGGACGCCCAACCGTCTGCGACGCTGCGGCTTGGTGTCGCATTGCTTGCCGCTAGAATCGGAATCGCCGGGTTTGGAATCTTTATCGCTTGGCGTAACGGTGCTCATCAACAATCGCTCTTCGATAGGGAACGCCGGAAAACGTTTCGCCTCAACGTTTCCTTCGGACGATCACACCGGGTAAGCATTGCAAAAATCGCGACCGCGTCAAACACACGCCAATCAGCCGGCCGCCGCACGGAAGCCGTTTGCTAAACACGAGTTACACGAATTTAGCGGTTGGGGCGACGGTCAGAATTCGAGCGATATATTACGTTTTCGATACAATTCGATGAACGATTACGTCGACTTCGTATGACAACCTTGCCTGTCGATCGCAGTTTCACGCGACCGCATTGGGTGATCGGCTGCAACCGTTCGGGGGTGATCGTGATTGGCGGTTGGGCCAACCCACACGGTTTCCTTCAAACCGTGAACCGATTCGATTGTCATCACAGGTTGTGACGTAGGGCAAGGAGGGGTGATCATTGAATTTCTATTGGTTTCGCAGATAGCTTCGACACGGGAAAAGCAAACGCGGCGTTCGTTGCGATCGCAAGAACGTGCAATTCACTTTCGGTTATCCGCGTCCTTCACTCAGGAAACATTGGGCGTGATTCACTCCGACGCAATCGTGGACGAGCGCGGTTAGAGCGGTTGCAGGGAGGACGCGTGTGGCTTGAGGGAAAACCTGTTTGGGCCTCAATACGTAGTGGGGGAGCATGAAAGTCGACTTGGTCATCACAGAGCTGAACGTTGGTGGCGCCGAAAAGGCGATCACTCGATTAGCGCTGGGATTGCAGCAACGCGGCCACGACGCTCGCGTCTTGTCGATCGGCTCCGCTCCGGTAGATCAGCAAGCGGCCTTGAAGAGTCGACTGGAGGCTCAATCGATCCCGGTGCTGTTTGGAAACTGTGATTCAGCCCGACGATTCTTTGCCGCCGGACGTTGGCTAGCGGCACAACTCCGAAGTCGCCAAGCGGATGTTTGCCAGACGTTTTTGTTTCATGCGAATTGCTTGGGAGCCTACGCTGGCCGGATTGCCCGCATTCCTTGCGTGGTTGGCGGAATCCGGGTCGCCGAAGAACGCGTGATGCGTTCGTTTATCGAATCACAGGCTCTGCGCCGAATCGACCATGTGGTCTGCGTTAGCGATGCGGTTCGAGACTTTGCAAACAAAACGCTTTCGATCGCCCCCAGTCGCTTGACGGTCATCCCAAACGGCACTGAGTTAGTCGACCCCGAGACATGTACCCCATTCGATTGGGGCGATCTTGGATTTCCGCCCAGCAGTCGAGTGCTGCTGTTTGTGGGGCGAATGCATCCCCAAAAAGGAATCGAGTTACTGCAGCAGCAATGGCAGCGGTTGGCATCGCACGATCCTGATCTTCGGCTCGTTTTGATCGGCCAGGGACCGCTGCAAAGCGAAATCGATGATTGGATTTCCCATGAAGGACGCGGTCGTGTGCGACGATTGCCGTTTCAGTCTGACATCGTGCCGTATCTGTTGGCGAGTGAGCTGTTGGTCCTGCCCAGTCACTACGAAGGGATGGCCAACGTTGTTTTGGAGGCGATGGCTGTCGGCAAGGCCGTCGTTTGCAGTCGCATCGAAGGTACTGCGGAGCTTTTTCCGGCGATTGGCCAGGCGGGCGACCATCCGCCCGAACGCAGCCTCATGCAGACCTTTTCGCGTGCAGATGGTAACGCGATGACGACGCGTATTTGCGAATTGCTGGACGACGCTGACCGGAGGAATCGTTTGGGCGAAGCGAACCGCAGTTTTGTTCGCCAGCAATTAACGGTTGATCGGATGGTTGATCGCTATGAAGCGCTCTACCGTACCCTGCTCCGCCAGCGCGTTTGAGACGGCAGGACCGAGGATCCATTTAAGACAAGGACCCGTGAAGACTTTGCGACGAACGGCTTTCGACGCGGTGACGATCCTGCCCTGACGACCTACAATGTCGGCTCGGCATTGAGCGGCAAGGCATCACGCCGCTACCCCGCCGGGGTGCTAGACGACAGATGAAATTGAAAACTGTCAGAACTCTGATTGAATCGACCATGGAAATAAAACGAAACGCGACCCGCCCTGTTCAAATCGGTGACATCACAGTTGGTGATTTTCATCCGATCGCCGTCCAAAGTATGACGGCGACCAAGACGCAGGACATCGACGCAACCGTCGCGCAGGCCGAAGCCTATCGTGCAGCCGGTGCAGGCGTTGTCCGGGTTGCCGTTGACAGCACCAAGGACGCCGAAGCGCTTGGCGAAATCCGTCGCCAAACGAAAGCGAACTTGGCCGTCGACTTGCAAGAAAATTTCCGCTTGGCAGAAGACGTCGCGCCCTTCGTCGACAAGATTCGCTACAACCCCGGTCACCTCTATCACCACCAGCGTGATAAACCGTGGCAGGACAAGGTTCGCTTTATCATCAACCAAGCCATGGAGCATGACTGCGCCATCCGGATTGGAGTGAATTGCGGCAGCGTTGATCCGGCAAAGAAAGAGCAATACGACCCCAGCGATTCGATCACACCGATGCTGGAAAGTGCACTCGAGCACTGTGACTTCGTCGATTCGCTCGGCTTCACACGTTACGTCGTTTCACTAAAAGACAGCGACCCGCAAAAGGTCATCGAGGTCAACAAACGCTTTGCCGCCGCACGACCCGACGTGCCACTACACCTCGGCGTCACCGAAGCCGGAATGCCACCCGAAGGCATCATCAAAACACGGATCGCGTTTGAGCAATTGATCGGCAAAGGGATCGGCGACACCGTGCGAGTTTCGCTGACGTTGCCAAACGATCGCAAGCCGGAAGAAATCGATGCCGGACGGCAAATCGTCGAGGACATCTATGCCGGACGCGTTCGTTCGGTCGTGAAGCTAAACGAAAAGTCGCTCAACATTATCAGTTGCCCGAGCTGCTCGCGCGTCGAAAACGAAGCCTTCATCGACTTGGCCCAACAAGTCAAAGTGATGACCGAGTACGCCAAGGATTACGACATCACGATCGCCGTGATGGGATGCCGAGTCAACGGCCCTGGCGAAACCGATGACGCGGATCTGGGGTTGTGGTGTGGTCCGGCCAAAGTCAACTTGAAACGTGGCCCTGAACCTCTGGGCGCCTTCGGTTACGACGAAATCTTGCCGCGTTTGCAAGAAGAACTCGACACCCTGATCGCCAGCAAATCTGCCAAGGCGTAATGGTCTGCCTTGCCCTGATGGCCCTGAGCATCAAGCAGTCGATTTTGACGGAAACCGAGTAAAGGATTGGCGTAGTGAAGATTCTGCTGACCAACGATGACGGTGTCGACGCACCGGGGCTGAAGGCGCTTTCGGAATGTCTGCAACACACGCTTCGCTCGCGAGGTTCGCTAGAACAATGCGACGTGCTGGTGGTCGCGCCAAACCGTTGCCGCAGCGAATGTGGTCACAGCCTGGAATCGATACGGCCCCTGCAGGTGACTGAAGTTTCGCCTCGCTGGCATGCGGTTGCCGGAACCCCGGTCGACTGTGTTCGCGTCGCGCTGCAAGCGATGAGCTTTGCACCCGATGTGGTGTTCTCCGGCGTCAATGCGGGGGCAAATTTAGGGATCAACCTGCTGGTCAGTGGCACGTTCGCCGCCGCGCGTGAGGCCGCTTTGCAAGGGGTTCCCGCGATGGCGATTTCGCATTACCGTCGCCCGGACGTTGCCAAGCTTTGGGACCACACTCCGTTGTGGTTGGAGCAAACGATCGGCGAATTTCTAGACGTCGCACAGGGATACGATCAACGTGTGCCGAGCCTTTCGGCGCCCCTTTGGAATGTGAATCTTCCTGCGATCGAGCCCCAGTCCGGTTGGGTCCCACCTCGTGTTGAGTGTGCGGTCGACCGCAAACCATTGGACCGTGCCGGTGTCGTCGGCGAAGACGGCACCGTTCACTTTGAGCTGGACTTTCACGCCCGCCCTCGAGAGAACGGGCGCGACGTTGATCATTGCTTTTCCGGAGCGATCACGCTCAGCAAAGTGGATCCCCACTTTGGCTTGGGCGGTGAAACATCGGTCGACTAGGACAGCGAACCGGCGAAGACTTTTTCCAAGCCGGACTTTGCGGTTTCGGCGGACTTGCTGTCGATCACGGCGTTCACTTGAAGTTCGCTGGTGCCGATCATTTCGACATTGATGTTCGCGTCGCTTAGCGTGCGGAACAACAGCGTCGCGACGTGTGTGTGGCTTCGCAAGCCGATCCCGCTGACGGTCACTTTCGCGATTCCCGATTCGCCTTGGACGCCACGCATGCCGTGCGATTGTGCGATTTCGTTGGCGACTTTCAGGCTGGATTCGAGAGCCGATTCTTCAACGGTAAAGCTGACGCTCGTTGATCCGTCATCACCATCGTAGCCTTGGACGATCATGTCCACGGAGATCCCAGCGGCACCGATTCGCTCGAACATGTCAGCGGCAATGCCTGGCTGATCAGGGACGCCGGACAGTGTCACGCGTGCTTGACCGTCGAGCAACGAAATCCCGGTCAACGTCAGCGCTTCCAAGGCGTCATCACGAAGTCGGCTGACCAACGTTTCGACTTCGACGCCCTTGGCTTCGCGGTCGGCCTTGATCTGTGTCCAAGATTTGGCATCGCTTGGCGAGACGTGCAGTTCGAACGATTGGTGGACCGCACGGAGTGCTTCGGAGGCTTGGTCGCGGCTGACCAGGGCGCTGATCTTGATCTCGCTGGTGGTGATCATGTGGATGTTCACACCGGCATCAGCAAGTGCGCGGAACATTTGGCTGGCAACGCCTGCCTGGTCGACCATGTTCGCGCCGACGACCGAGATCTTGCTCAGGCTGTCGTCGTGGGTGATTCCGTCGGCGCCGATGGCTGGCAAGATCGGTTGCAACGCCGCCAGTGTTGCCGCGAGTTCACCGCGTTGGACGGTGAAGGAAACATCGGCTTTGCCCCCGTCGCCAATGTTCTGGACGACCATATCGACGGCGATCTTCTGATCGGCAATTGCCGAGAATATTTGCAGGCTTTTGCCGGGAACGTCAGGAACGCCGAGCACCGTCACGCGAGCTTCGTTGGGCGTCATTGCGGCACCGCTGACAGGAGCCGATTCGGATTCTTGCTCGGCGACGATCATCGTTCCTTGCGAGTCCGAGAAGCTGCTGCGGACGTGAATCGGGACGCCGAATTTCTTGGCGAACTCGATGCTGCGGTTGTGCATCACGCTGGCCCCAAGGCTAGCCAGTTCCAGCATTTCGTCGTAGCTGATCACGTCCACACGACGTGCTTCGGGAAGCAAGCGGGGGTCGGTGGTGTAGACGCCATCGACATCGGTGTAGATCTCGCACGCGTCGGCGCCCAAGACAGCCGCGAGGGCAACCGCAGTGGTGTCACTGCCGCCGCGGCCCAGCGTGGTGATGTTCAAGTCATCGTCGATGCCTTGGAAACCGGCTGCCACGACGATGTTGCCGTCGTCGAGCAGTTTTTCGATGCGTTCGGTGGAGATCGACCGGATGCGGGCTTTGCTAAAGCTGCTGTCGGTGTGCAGCCCGATTTGGCCACCTGTCAGGCTGACCGCTCGGCTGCCCAGCGAAGCGATCGCCATTGCGACCAACGAAACGCTGACCTGTTCCCCAGTGCTCAACAGCATGTCCATTTCACGCGCGGGCGGATTGGGGCCGAATTCGCCGGCCAATTCCAACAAGCGATCGGTGTTCTTGCCCATCGCGCTGACCACCATCACGACCCGGTGGCCTTGGTGTTGGGCTCGAATCGCTTTACGAGCCGCGGCACGGATTTTTTCGACATCGGCAACGCTGGTGCCGCCGAATTTTTGAACGATCAATGACATCGAAATAACTGAAAAAGACGGGAGGTTGGTGGAGGGAGGGGAGCGTCCAACAGAGTCGCTGTTTCGCGAGCGATCAGGAAGTGACTTTGGCAGGTGCGATGAACTCGCCCATCAAGTCCCAGCCCTTCTCGAATCTTGTACCCGCGGCTTCGGCGGCAACTTCGTCGTAGGTCGTTTGGGTGTCCGGTTCGATTCCGTCACCTGCCATGACCAGCGGCACCATCCCGTGCGTGTGTTTTTTGGTGCTGCAATACGTTGGGTGGTCGGGCATGACCAGGATGCGATGTTCGCCGTGTCGATTCAACGCTTCGACAAGAGGGCCGACAATATGCGTGTCGATCTGTTGCAAGGCTTCGATCTTGGCGTCGTGACGACCCTCGTGCGAGGCTTCATCGGGGGCTTCGATATGCACGCAGACCAAGTCGTACTCGTCGAGTGCTTTGCAGGCCGCTTGACCCTTCGCAGCATAGTCGGTGTCCAGGTAACCGGTAGCCCCTTCGACTTCGATCCGCGGCCACCCTGCTAGGGCGGCGATTCCACGTAGCAAATCGACGGCCGTGATCATGACTCCTTTCACACCAAAGCGGTCTTCGAAGGACGGCATCGACGGCGCGCCGCCAAGGCCCCACAGCCAAACGTTGGTCGCCGGACGTTTTCCGGCGGCAACGCGTTTTTGATTGACCGGGTGGTCGGCGAAAACCTCTGCCGAACCGTTCATCAGCTTGACCAGCAGATCGCTTCCCGGGCCGCGTGGGAAATCATCGGTGATCGGTAAATCGGTGATGTCGTGCGGGGCCCGCGAGCGAGTTTCGCCCGAAAATGGTGCCGGTGTGTTGGCGTCGCCGCGATAAATCAGCAGGTTGCGGTAGCTGACGCCGGGGACGAATTCGAAACGTCCGCCATAGTCGCCCAGCAACGCTTCGCCGGCCGCGTTCAACAGTTCCGTCGCTTCTTCGGTGCTGATGTGATCGGCGGTAAAGTCGATCATCACTTGGTCTTCGATCGTGACCAAGTTGCATCGGACGGCAAAGTCGTGGGGGCCGAGCGTGATTCCGCCCGCTGCGGCCTCCAGGGGAGCACGTCCGGTGAAGTATTGGTCCGGGTCGTAGCCGAACAAACACAGGTTGGCGACTTCGCTGCCGGCCGGATACTGCGGTGGTGTGTTGTTCGAGAGGGCAAGGCTGCCGCGTTTCGCGATCGCGTCCATGTTGGGAAGCGTTGCCGCTTGCAATGGCGTTTTGCCACCGAGTGCTTCGATCGGTTCGTCCGCACATCCATCCGGGATCACGATGACGTACTTCATGGGCCTATTTGCAGGGTTGGTGGCTCGCAAGCCAGTTCGACGAAAGAGGAATCGCCCCTTAGTGTCCCGCGCGGACCGAAAATGCGGAAGGGGCGTTAAACGGCCTTGATTCCGCAGTTTCCAGTCACACGATGTTCCGTCGATGCGTCCCGCTTGTGGCGGATCGGGACTAACCCTTTGCCAACTCTGTCAAGACTGCGGCACCTTTGCGAAGCGTTTCGTCAGTCGCGGCGAAGCTGATGCGGAAGTGCGTGTCTTTGTCGCTAAAAATCTTGCCGGGGATGATCAGCAGCCCACGTTCGATCGCTCGATGCACGAATGCCTCGCCGCCTTCGTTTCCGGGGGCTTTTGCGAATAGATAAAACGCCCCGCCCGGCCGCGTGAATTCAAAATCGTCCTGCAGGAGATCGCAGATCAGGTCGCGTTTGTGGCGGTAGTCATTGATGTGACCGTCCAGTGAAACCTCCATCGCGCGAAGGGCACCCCACTGTGCCGGTTGTGGCGAGCAGACGAACGAGTACTGCTGGACCTTCAGCATCGTGGCCATGATTTCGCGAGGGCCGTGAACGTACCCCACACGCCAGCCCGTCATCGCGTGGCTTTTGCTGAACCCGTCGATCACGATCGTGTCCGGATTGAACTGTGCGGGCGACACGAACTCGCCGTCATAGTGGAACCGTGAATAGATTTCGTCGCTCAAAAGCGCGATGCCTTTGTCGGCGGCCAACTTGGCAACCGCTTCGAGCTGCTCTGCGGTTGCGGTCACGCCGGTTGGGTTGGCGGGACTATTCAGCAAAATCATCTTGGTCTTGTCGGTGACAGCTGCTGCAATTTTGTCGGGATCCAGTTCAAACGTCGGATACGAATCGACGGGGACCGGAACGCCGCCACACATCTTCAGCAGTGCCGGGTACATGACGAAGTACGGATCCAGGTAAATCACTTCGTCACCGGGATCGATCATCGACATCATCGTCAACATCAACCCGCCGCTGGTGCCGCTCGAAACAAACACGTCGCGATCGGGATTCGGGTATTTCGCTTGCACTTCACTCGCGATCGCTTCACGAAGGGGTGCGATTCCTTGGGTCGGCGAGTAAGCGTTCTTGCCGCTGCGGATCGCTTCGATGGCGGCTTCCTGGATCGATTCCGGGACATCAAAATCCGGTTGTCCGATCGACAGGTTGATCGGATCCTTTAACTTCGCCGCCAAGTCAAAGACTTTGCGAATTCCGCTGGCATCAAATGTGGTGGTGCGTTGGGCGATCCAAGGATGCATGGGTTTGCTATGCTGGCCGGTGAAAGGAATAGTCGATTCAGTGTTTGGGAATTCTACACAAGAGTAGCGTTGTGGCAGAGGTGCTTTACGTCGAACCGGTGATTCGCTTTTGCGCAGTGATTTCACACAACGAACAGGTCCGCAACGAAGCGATCGAACGCATTGCCAATCGTTGGGGGCCGATCTCACTGCAAAGTGAACCGCTGCCCTTCATTGCCGGTGGCTACTACACCCAAGCGATGGGCGGTGACTTGAAAAAAGTGCTTGTCGCGTATGGCGACCCGATCGACGCCGACACGATGGCGGACTGGAAACGGTGGACGAATGACTTGGAAATCGAGTTCGCGAAACGCTTCACGTTCGAAGAGCGTCCGCTAAACCTTGACCCGGGATACATCACGCAAGCAAAGTTGGTGCTCGCCACTACAAAAGACCGCGACCATCGTGTCTATCTTCGTGATGGGATCTTTGGCGAGATCACGTTGACCTATACCGCCAAGCGTTGGGTACACCATCGCTGGACGTATCCGGATTACCGAACCGACGATGTCGCCGCATTCGCAACGGACTGTCGCAACCGATTGCGTGACCACTTGCGCGACTCGACCGGTTTTCGTCAGCGGCAATAGTCACCAATCAGATCGTTGAACATTGCCTTTACCAAAATGCCGAAACGATCAACTTGGTTCCCGTCGCGATCATCACCACGATCAGGAATTTAAAGATCAACTGGTTGCCTTTCTTGATCGCCAACTTTGCACCTGCGAAGCCGCCCAGCAAATTTCCGGCTGCCATGACTAGTCCGGGAACCCAATCGATCATGCCGTAAATTGCGAACATGACCGTTGCGGTCAGGGTAACTAGGAATGCGACCCAATTCTTGATCGCGTTGCCCGATAGCAGGTCACCACCCGTTGTCCAACTCATCGCCAAGAGGACCAGAATTCCCATGCCGGCTTGGATGAATCCGACATAGATCCCAATCGCAAAAAACACCGGCGTGATGAAACGATGGGACGACGGATCCGGTGTCATTGATTTTGCGATCCGTTTCGGGTTCTTCGCCAATACCACTGCCATCGCAAGGAAGATCAAACCGAAGACCGGCTCGAACGCATTCGGCGGCAGGTACACCGCTGCCAATGATCCAACCGGTACGCCCAACATCGTCGGCCAAGTCAGACGCCACGCCATGGTGCGATCGAGGTGTCCGTGTTTGTAAAACGTCGCGACGGCGGAACCGCTCGAAAACAGCACCGCAATGCGATTGGTCCCGTTCGCAATCTTGGGATCCAGGCCGAAAAAGATTAACGCTGGCAACGTCAAGAACGAACCGCCCCCGGCAATTGTGTTGATGATTCCGGCGATAAAACCGGCAGTGGCCAATAGTGCGTACGTGGCGATTTCCAATAAACTCTCTCGGCAAGGGAAGCAGACGCGAACAGTCTAGCAACAAGGCTACGAAACGCTGGCGTGAAACACAGGCATGCCAGCCCGCACGAGTGGTACCGGTCGCTCTTGTTTCACGGTGAATGTCACGGAATCACTTGATCCGCCGGGGGGCTGGTCCGATGAAACCTTCGCCGGCACGACGCTGGCGGCCACAGGTAAGATGTGGTCAAGCCTTGTCCCTGACGATGGATTTACGAGCTTTACGATGTTTCATTTCCAACTTTATCGCAAAGCCTTGTCGGGGAATCAGCCGCTCAGCGAAGCCGAACTCAGGCAACTGGAACCGAACGAACGTTTTTTCTATGCCGACCTCGCTCGCAAGCGTGGCTTCCCAATGCCGTCGTGGTTCCTGAACCTCATCGCACAAGAAAACCCATTGGCGCTTGCCAGTGGAAAAGACGCGTCAGCGATCAAGTCACACCTGCACGCAAGGCACGCGAGCGCGCCCCAGACACAAGTATTGTTTCAACGTCGTGCGGCGTAGCTGATTGATCTTGGGATCGAACGGGTCGGATCTTTGACAAGAACCGCTACTTGAGCAGGAAAGCACAAGAAGCTTGTCGTGTACAATGGTGCGTTGTTGGTTCACCCTTTTTTGCCTCTGACGTGTCATCTGCTGCATGTCGAAATCTGCTCTCGCATTTGTCGGTTTGGCCGTCGTTCTGTTGGTTGCCGGTTATTGGTTGACAGCGAATAACGGGGGAACCGATCCGGCTGACTTAGATCGTTTGGTGCGCCGAGAAACGTTGCGTGAAAGTCAACAAGAACTCGATCGAATTGACAAACGATTGAGCTCGACGGAGATCGAGCAACTTGCCGAAGAAGGGCGTGGTCAGCCGGTCCCAGCAAACTTGGTTGCCCGTCCGATGCCAGATACGAATTCGTGGTTTGTCGGTCGCGAGAAGTTCAAGGTCGGTGTCGAGGTTCCGTTCCAGCCTGGGCATCTGCCAAATCCGGCACCTGATGTCGAGGCCGTCCATCAAAATCCAGGCTTCCTGGGGGCCGAATCCTGCCGCGAGTGTCACGAGTCGATCTATCAGTCGTTCATCGAAACGGCACACCATCGAACCTCTCGGCCGGCGACGCTGGACAATATCGCGGGGGCTCTTACGCCGCCGGATAATACGCTGCTCACGCACAGCGAAGATGTATCGTTCGAGATGATTCAACGCGATGGCAAAGCGTTTCAACGCGCGAAGTTCTTTGACTGGATGTTCGAAGTCCCGTTTGACATCACCGTCGGATCAAACCTACTCGGCGAGTCCTATCTTTACTGGCATGGCGACAAGCTTTACCAACTACACGCGTCGTTTTTGACGGAGCCGGATGAATGGGCCAACAGCCCAGGTTTCGTCGATGGGGATGCCATCTTCGCCCGCGAGATTCATACCGCGTGTTTAGAGTGTCATGCGACGTACGCCGATGCGAGACAAGACGACGCCCACTTTACGCCGAGTTCCTTGATCTTGGGCGTTTCGTGCGAACGGTGTCATGGCCCCGGAAAAAGTCATGTCGATTTCCACCATGCCAATTCGGATTCGTCACAGCCGCATGACATCACGGTCCCATCGGCGCTGACCCGTCAACAGCAGATGCAGGTCTGTGGACAGTGTCACACCGGGGTAAGGGAACTGCTTGACCCGAAAGGTTTTCAGTTCCGGCCTGGTGACACGTTGGAGGATCACTATGCCGCACAGGATAGCAACGAAACGAGTGCTAACGGGGTTCACACGAGCAACCAGCTCGAACGACTATCACAAAGCGAGTGTTTCAAGCAATCTTCGATGGCATGTGTTGATTGCCATGATCCCCATCGCAATCAACGCGGGCAAATGGCCACCTTTTCGCAGCGTTGCTTGGAATGTCATGAACGTTCAAACTGCGGGATGTTTGAACGAATCGGGGAATCGATTGATTCGAACTGTATCGATTGTCATATGCCCAAGCGGGCGACCGAGAACATGTCGATCGAAACTGCGAGCGGTGATGTCTTTCCTCCGCTGCGTGACCATAAGATTCGTGTCGATCCGCTTTCGACGCAGTCTTACCTAAACGAATTGAAGCAGACTGCCCAAGGTCGTTAAGCAAATCAGATCCTTTACCAAGGCGCAAGTGTCAAATGTCGACTCGACCAACTTTCCTCGAAGCGTTCCCGTATCTCGAGTGTCTTAGTACCTTGCCGGTCACGGACATTGATGCCGCATCCGCATGGTATGCCGACCACTTTGGCATGGTGGAAATTGCCCGTTCGGCCGAACCGCAGCCTGCGGTCACGATGAAACGTGATCAGGTTCAAATCGGTTTTGCGATGACCGGCAAAGATCCGGGGCAAGACGGCGCAGCGATTCTGGTCAGCGAGATCGAGCAACTACGCAGCGACTTGGAAGCCGCCGGCGTTAATGTCAGCGAGATGAAAACGGATGAACGTGATGGCAAGAAGCTACACGCTTTCTTCGTCGTCGCTCCCGACGGGCTATGTTACTACTTTCACCAGCCGGTCAGTCAGGACTAACAACACGACTAGCAACAGGACTAACAAGCCGACGCTACAGTCCGACCTTCATGAGTGTTCCGCAGCCGATGACTGCGATGGCTGCGGTCGCATGGCTGTAGCTGTGCAGGTGTGGCAACTTCACCAGACGCAGTCCATACGTCAACGCCATCACCGCAGTCAGCATCGTGCCGAGCGTCGCGAGAGTGAATGAGGAAACGACCAACAGCACCGCACCGAAGTTGGCTTCCGCGGCCGGGTACATCAGCAACGGGATCAAAACTTCACAAGGCCCAAAGACGAAGATCAGAAACAACACCCATGGGGTGACGGACGACCGTGTTGATTGGTCGACATTTTCCCCGCCATGGGAATGGTCAAAGCTATGATGTTCGTGGGTGTGTGGAATCCCGCGCATGAGCCGCGCAACTGCCCAAGTTAAATACGCGAGTCCGAACCCAATCAATAGCCACGCTGCCCCGTCGCCGCGAAACGATTCCAGTGATTCCAGATGGAACACGGCGGTGCCCAAGACCAAGCCGATCGATCCAATCACGACGGATCCCAAAACGTGTCCGATCCCGCAAATCGATGTGATTAGGAACGTCTTCCGCAGCGACCAGCCGTTCGCTTTGCTCATCGCAACAAAGGGAACATAGTGATCGGGGCCCATCAACGTATGCAGCAGGCCGACGGAAAACGCGGTGACAACCAACAAGCTAACTTCACTATCCACGGAACAAGGTACCGGCAAAAAGTTAAACCAAGAAGACGTTCGATTGAAGCGAATTGTGTGGCTTTCGAAGCCTGCTGAAAATAGCACCTCGGCAACTTTGCGGCTGTTTTTCTGAGCTTGGCAATATCAACGATCAGCAATCCGTCACTCGGATGTCACCCTTGTGGCATGACAATCGACTAGAATCGGAGACAGCGAAAGTTACCTGACCCGCCTCACATCATCGCTTCCCACCGAAACGAAGTCATGCGATTTCGAACGAACCAGTGGCCGAGATTTGTCCGCCTTGCGATCGGATTGGCCGTCGGCGTTTTCGCTTTCAACCACCAGATTCTCGCGTATGACTTTGCCACAACAGTCCGTCCGATCCTGTCAGACGCTTGTTATCACTGTCATGGGCCTGACGCTGACGCACGTGCTGCTGACCTGCGGTTCGATCAAAGGGATGCGGCGATGGCATCCGGCGTGCTTTCGTCCGGCGAACTGCTCGCACGACTTACCAGCGACGATCCAGAACTGCGGATGCCGCCGCCCAATGCGAACCGGCCACTTCGTCCAAGCGACCGTCAAATTTTAACCGACTGGGCCAGTGATGACGCGCCCTGGCCAGAGGACGATCGACACTGGGCCTTCGTCCCTCCAAAGCGACCCGGTGTCCCCGATGTCAGTCGAACGGATTGGCCGATCAACCCGATCGATCGATTTGTGCTTGATCGTTTGGAACGTGAGCAACTCGAGCCATCGCCTGCAGCGGACAAAGCAACATTGCTACGCCGTTTCAGTTTCGATTTGACCGGGTTGGCCCCCAGCGAAGACGACTTGCAACGGTTTCTTCTGGACGAATCACCAGATGCCTATGAACGCGCCGTTGACCGTTTATTGCAATCGCCGCGCTATGGCGAACACATGGCCGTCGGTTGGTTGGAAGCCGCACGCTTCGCCGACACCGACGGCTACCAGAATGACCGCCTACGTTACATGTGGGTCTGGCGTGATTGGGTGATCCATTCGCTCAACCAGAATTTGCCATTTGATCAGTTCGTGACGCAGCAACTGGCCGGCGACTTGATTCTGGACCGAAATTTTATGACGCAAGTCGCGACCGGATTTCAACGCAACCATCGCATCAACTCCGAAGCGGGATCGATCCCGGAGGAATGGTTGGTCGAATATGTTGCCGACCGTGTCGAAACCACCGGAACGATGTTCCTGGGCCTGACGATCAACTGCGCTCGCTGCCACGATCACAAGTACGATCCGATCACCCAGGCAGAGTTCTACAAGCTGTTCGCGTTCTTCAATGGGATCGACGAAGCCGGATTGGGGCCCAACGATGGCAACAGCCCGCCGTTTGTCGCGGTGCCACAGAATTGGCCGTCATTGTCAGACGAGGAAATGGCATTCGTCGTTCCCGATCCGATGGAGATTCGGATTGTCCAAGGGAACGTGCCGCGTCCGCAAGCCGGATCGCCGGAAACGGTCATGGTGATGCACGAACTGCCCAAGCCACGCACAACCTATCTGTTGCGTCGCGGCCAATACGACCAGCCCGACCATTCACAGGAACAAACGGCGGCTATTCCAGAGGCCATTGGGAACTGGGATGAAGCATGGCCTCGGAACCGCTTGGGACTCGCGAATTGGCTGACCGACGCACGACACCCGCTGACGTCGCGAGTGACCGTGAACCGCTTTTGGCAACACTTCTTTGGGACCGGGCTTGTCAAAACTAGCGAAAACTTTGGCATCCAAGGCGATTTGCCCAGCCACCCGGAACTGCTCGATTGGCTGGCGACTGAGTTCATTCGGCAGGGCTGGGACATGAAAGCGATGCATCGGTTGATTGTCACCAGCGCAACGTATCGCCAACGGTCGATCGCAACAGCAGCGGCGTTTGAAACCGACCCCGAAAATCGCTTTTTGTCTCGCGGTCCAAGGAAACGATTGTCCCCGTTTGCGATTCGCGACAGTGTCTTGCAAGCGAGCGGATTGCTGGAACCTATCCTTGGCGGTCCTTCGGTCAAGCCGTACATGCCGCCCGGGATTTGGAGCAGCATTTCAAATTCAAAATACAAACGCGATGACGGTGCGAGTCTGTATCGGCGAAGTCTCTATACCTATTGGCGACGGACCCTGCCACCGCCAACGATGATGGCGTTCAATGCCGCCGCTCGCGAAACCTGTATCGTGAGGTCGGACCAGACGACAACGCCGCTTCAAGCGTTGACGTTGATGAACAACGTGACCTTTGTCGAAGCGGCGCGGCAGTTGGCGGCGAAAGCGATCGCTTTGCACGATACGCCACGGGAGCAAATCACGAGGGCCTTCGTCTTTGCGATCAAACGTTTTCCGAGTGAAGGTGAAGTCGCGCTGCTGTGCGAGGATTTCGAAACGTATTGTGCGGAGTTCGCCGCCGATCCGGCCGCAGCCGAAAAACTGTTGTCGATCGGCGAGTCTTGCTGTGACGATTCGATTCCCAAAGCCCAGTTGGCCGCGTTGACATTGGTTTGCAACACCATCTTCAATCTCGACGAATCGATCACGCTGAATTGAATCATGGATCCACTCAAACGATTTCTAGCCGAGTCGAATCGCCGGAGTTTCCTTGCCGGAACACTGGGGTTGGGATCGGCAGCACTCGGGACGCTATTGAATGCCGACTGCTTGGCGGCTGAGATCGCATCGGATCAGCCGAACCCGGCGGACGCGATCACGACCGCAGCACCTCCGGCCAAACGAGTGATCTATCTGTTTCAGTCGGGCGGTCCGTCGCAGATGGATTTGTTCGATTACAAACCGGGGCTAGCGAAACGCTTCGGTCAGGAAGTTCCAACGTCGGTCTACCCTGCCGAACGCAAGACGACGATGACGTCGGGGCAAACTTCGTTTCCGGTGGCCCCGTCACGCTTCAAGTTCAAACAGCATGGCGAATCCGGCGCATGGATCAGCGAGACGTTACCGCACCTTGCCAATGTCGTCGACGAGATCTGTCTGGTCAAAAGCATGTTCACCGAAGCGATCAATCATGATCCCGCGGCGACATTGTTTCAAACGGGATCTGTCATCGCCGGTCGTCCCAGTCTTGGGGCGTGGGTGGACTATGGTCTCGGCAGCGAAAACGAGAACTTGCCGTCATTCGTCGCAATGACATCCAACGGTACCGCCAAAACAGGACAGCCGCTTTACGATCGCTTGTGGGGATCCGGGTTTTTGCCGGGGCGATACCAAGGCGTCAAGTTTCGTGGCCAAGGCGATCCGATTCTGGATCTGTATGACCCCGCCGGAGTGTCACGGCAGCAGCGGCGACGCATGCTGGATTCACTGGCCGAATTGAATGGCCAGCGATCGGACCAGTTCAACGACCCAGCGATCGTGACGCGTATCGCCCAGTATGAACTGGCGTATCGAATGCAGATGAGTGTCCCCGAGCTGATCGATTTGTCGGACGAGTCAGCGAAAACGTTGGCCATGTACGGCGACGATGCGACCAAGGTTGGAACCTACGCCTACAACTGCTTGCTGGCCCGACGTTTGGCCGAACGTGGCGTTCGGTTCATTCAGCTGTACCATCGTGGCTGGGACGCACACAACAACACTCCCAAGCAAGTTCGCGCCCAGTGCAACGACACCGACCAGGCGACCGCTGCCTTGCTTCGTGATTTGAAGCAACGTGGGATGTTGGAAGATACCCTGGTGATCTGGGGCGGTGAATTCGGACGAACGATCTATTGTCAGGGCAAGCTAACCGATTCGATTTACGGACGAGATCACCACCCCGGTTGCTTCACGTATTGGCTGGCGGGCGGCGGAATCAAACGCGGATACAGCTATGGTGCAACGGACGACTACAGCGTGAACGTGACCGAAAATCCGGTCCACGTTCACGACTTGCAAGCGACGATCCTCAGCCAACTCGGGCTCGATCACGAGCGATTGACTTATCGATACCAAGGACGTTACTTCCGTCTGACCGACGTCGCCGGAAACGTTGTCCGCGACATCCAAGCTTAGCAGCTTGGTCGTTGTCCAATGCCGCTTCTCGCTCCCGCGAACCTCGCGTTCTGCTCTCGCGCATTTCTAGGACCGCTAGGATGCAAGTTGCCTATTGGGAAGCCTCGCCGAGCAGTTCTTCGAAGGTGGCGTTGCCGATGCGGTACTTTTTCCAATCTTGGTAATCGAAGTGCCACCACTCGAATTCGTACACTGTGAAGCCGACTGATTCCATGGTGCGGCGAAGGTGGTCACGGTACCAACGTTGTTGTGAGGTACCGCCGGGATAAAGCGGGAACGATCGTGCCGAGAACTCATCGTATCCCGCGACCATTTGAATCGGTTCGCCGCTGTTCAGATCGTACAGTGTGATGTCGACGGCGCAGCCACGGTTGTGACGTGATCCGTTGGCCGGGTTGGCCACAAAGTCTTTGAACTCGCCCGGTGTGGCGTCCCAAAACATCTTGGTGACATGCCACGGGCGATACGCATCGTGGATCAGCAATCCGAGATCGTGCTCGCTAAGTTTGCCGTTGGCCTGTGCGACCGCCTTCGCCGCGTCACGTTGCATGAACGCCTTCGGCTGTTTGTAGAACACCGCACCGGTGAAGTTGTTGGTGGTTGCGTAACGGATGTCGAGATGAATGCTCGAATCAAGTCCGACGACTTCAGCGAGATCGGTTGGGTAGAAATCGCCGGTTTCATTCGGAGGCGAGGCTGCCAATGCCCCGTCACGAAGTTGATCGATCGGTTTGACCGGCGTGATTTTGAACGTCTCGCCGTCTTTGGTGCCGATTTCACGTCGCGGAAAACAAACCTCTGCGGCAACGACTTCGGTCGCAACTCCGTCCCCACCTCGCTCGAATTTCAGCCCTTCGCCGTGGTACAAGCCATAGTCGGGAAACGCGAATTCGTTCTCGTTGATCGGTGTCAGCGGGTAGTAATAAAACCATTCGATCAACGCGTACAGTTGGCCGTTTTCTTCCAAGATGTAGAGTGTGTTGTGGTCCCATCCGTATTCGCCGATCAGCCCTCTCCAAGAATCCGTTGCTGGAGCCGGCGGTTGATCTGATTGACGCTGATAGACTGTTTCTCCGATGCGTAAGTGCTGTTGATCGACCAGTTCAACCTCGGTTCCGAAACCGATCTCGTCGTCGACAATGATCACGCCGTTTGTCGCGTCGGCTCGCAACTGATGCATGAACGTACCACGTTGCATCCATACATTGCCGTCCAGTTCGTTGATCTTTGCAAAGCGGTCTGTGTTGTCGGGATCTTGATAGAGTCCAACCAACGTTTTTCCGCGACTTGGCGGGATCGCCGTCGTTTTGCGATAGTCTGGCAATGGCTGGTCGTCTTGGACTGCCACCATCAAACGCAAGGCGTAGTCGGTCAATCGTTGGACGACTCCGTTGGTGCCGTCCAGCGAACAGGCCGCGACGACGCCCAGTTTACGGTTGGGAAGAGCTTCAAGCTGAGTCGAAAAGCCATACACCGCGCCGCCGTGGCCGACACGTTTCATCCCGTCAAGTTTGTCGATGTGAAATCCGAGACCAAAGCCAGTGGCGTTGCCCTTCGCGTCTAAAATCGGCGAAGTCATTTCGGCAAGCGATTCCGCCGTCAGTATTTGGGCCGAGTCGGTCTTTCCGTTTGCGAACAGGACGACCATGAACTTCGACAGATCGGTGACACTGGAATAGAGGTTCCCGGCCGGGCCCGTTCCCAATAAAAACGTAGAGGCCTCAAATCGACGTCCGTCATAGGTTCGCATCCAGCCGGTTGCCAAGTCCGATTCAATCTCGGGCCCAGTCACAAAGCTGCTGGACGTCATGCCGAGCGGTTCGAGAATGGATTGCCGGACGTAGTCGGGGTGTGATTGGTCGAGTCGACTTTCCAGTGCGGCGCCGACCACCGCGACGGCGGCATTGGAGTATTTCGTCCGTGTACTTGGCGCGTACACTAAGCTGGTTCGATTCAGGCTGGCGACGGTGTCGGCGAGAGACGGTTCCTCGGGATCAAAGTAATTTCCAACCGGCGATTCACGGACCAAGCCGGATCGGTGGGACATCATTTGACGCAAGGTCTGCGTTTCGCCGAACGGATTGGTTGGCTGGAACGTTGGGACATAGGTTTGTACCGGTGCGTCCAAGTCGATCTTGTCGGCTTCAACCAATTGCATCACCGCAACGTCGGTAAACAGCTTCGAAATCGATCCGACGCGATACACCGTGTCTGCTGATGCTGCGGTTTTCTGTTCGGCGTCCTGAAAACCGAAACCGTCTGACCAAACGACGTGATCATCGTCGACCAAGGCGATCGAAAACGCAGGCAGATCTTTTTGTTCAACCTCATGACGGACGGCCGATTGCAGCCGTTCCAAAGCTGGCGTGTAGTCAACAGCCGCTGCCGTTGTTTGTCCGGCAACTAAGCCAACTAAAAGGAAGCAATAGAATCGCATGCGGGTCAACACCATTGAAGATTGCTCACTGAGTTAGGCGCCGTAGGTCAGTTACTCATCGCTTTCGACAGTTTCCCAAGCACCGGGTTTGGGGCCGGTCAGGAATTCGATGCCGCTGCCGAATCGGCCGCTAAGCTTGATTTTGCCACAATCGATCTCAACGCCTTCGGCAACGTCTTTTGCGATCAGGACTGCGCCGTCCAGGTCGGCATAGTCGAGCAGCGGCGCTAACTGCGCGGCGCCGGAGATTCCGACGGAGCTTTCCACCATGCAGCCGACCATCGTTTTTAGCCCGAGTGACTTCGCTTGCTTCAGCATCCGAACGGCCGGAGTCAGCCCACCGCATTTACAGAGTTTGACGTTCACACCATGGAATCGTCCGGCGCAGCGTTCGACGTCCGCTTCGACTTGGCAACTCTCGTCCGCGACGATCGGAAGCGCCGCATTCTTGTAGACGAATTGATGGTCGTCGTCCGAAGCGTCCGCTGGCAACGGTTGTTCGATAAACTCGACGCCCAGTTCCTTTAACGCGACTGAATTCTTGACGGTTTGTTTGGCGGTCCAACCGCAGTTCGCGTCGATCCGAAATGTCGCGATGCTGTGATCACGCAGCGCCCGAATAATGTCGACATCATGGTCGGTCCCCAGCTTGATCTTGTAGTGGCTCCAGCCGGGGTGTGCGTTTAACTTGGCGAGCATCGTTTCGATGCTATCGATGCCGATGGTGTAGCTGGAATCAGGGATTTGGTCCCAGGAGAGATCAAGGATTTCGTACGTCCATCGTCCACTCAGTTTGCCGGCAAGGTCGTACGCGGCGAGGTCGATTGCCGACAACGCGAACAGGTCTTTTTTGAACTTTGGAAACAGCTGTGTCCAAAGCTGATCCGGTGCGGTGAAGGTATTAGATTCGATCATGGGCAGTTGCTTTTGAATCGATTCCGACATCGATTCGATCGTGTGCCCGTAATAGGGATTCTCGGTGACTTCACCAAATCCATGCACCCCTTCGTGTTCGAGTTCGACGATCAGTGAACGCTGGACATTGATCGAACCGCGAGCGATCGTGAACTCGTATTCCAGCGGCAACTCGACAGGATGCAGTTGAACTTTCACAGACTCAGTTCCTTTTGCAAGGTCTCGACGGCATCGGCGAGTGCGCCGGCTCCGTCGCGATAGACATCACAGGTTGGCAAACCGAATTCCGATTCGACGCGCGCCTTTTCTTTGGCGGCTTCCTCATCGCTGACTTTGCGACCATTCATCGCGATCCCGATCACACGGCTGGGATGACGTAACGCGGCTGCCGTTTCATACGCCGAAATCAGTTGACGCAGTGAACGGAGCGGGATGTTGTCCAAACCTTTGACCTCTGTCCGGCCGACTTCGTACACAAAGATTAACCCTTGCGGAGCCGAACCGTGCAGCAATCCGAGCGTCACGGCGGAAAAACTGGGGTGCGACAAACATCCCTGTCCTTCGATCAGCACGATCTCATGGTCATCGTTTCGCCGGACCAGACGTTCTGCGGCGCCGTTGACAAAGTCGGAAACCACACAGTCGATCGGGATTCCCTCACCCGAAATCATGATTCCTGTTTGTCCGGTGGCGAGAAATTTTGCGTCATGGCCACGTCGCGCCAACTCGCGCTGAACCTCAATTGACGCGACCATTTTGCCTACGGTGCAGTCTTGGCCGATGGTATGAATTCGCAGGCATCCATCACGGAAGGGCTGTCCCGTCGCCGTTTCCTTCTCGTCGTTCTTACGGACATCGATCAGGCGGCAATCGTGATGTTCAGCCAGGCGGACCAATTCGGTATCGTTTGACAGAAAATCATGAAGTCCTGAAATGATGTCGATCCCTTTGGCTAAGGCTTCGATCAGCACCGGACGCCATGTCGCCGGCAGCTTTCCGCCGGGCGGTGCGATCCCGATAAAGATCGCGTCGGTGCCTTCCGGAATCACGTCCACGACGGGGATACCGTGCCCTGTCGAGAACAACTCACCACAATCCGTCCCGGAGTGCTCGTGATCAAACACCGCGATCACGTCGTCCGTTCGATAACGCAAAATGCTAATTGCCGTTTTGGCCAGGAACGGCGTCGAATAACCGTCGGTCAATAACAAGATTCGATGGTAACCCGTTAGCGAAACCGGTTGCGACACGATGGACTCCCGAAAGCCTGTGATGGATTGATGATTGAATTTTGGCAGGGTGAATTCTGGCAGAGTCGAATTTTAGCAGAGTCCATGCGTTCGCATCGCCGCCACGATGACGCCTCCTTAGTGAAGCGTTGGTTTCACGGTGCGTGGCAGCAAATTTCGAGTCCAAACCGTGAATCTGAGCAAGGACAATTTGCCGGGAAATTGCTACACTCCGCCGGTTTAGAAAATCACGACCGCTGTTCAATCGCACCCTGCCTGGAGCCACAGCGGTCGTCATTGATTGTCAATTCACAAGACCAAGATTGTCGGAGTGTTTGGGAATGAAAATGCAGTGGTGGTCCAGTTGCGTGTCGGTTGCCGTTGTCACGAGCGTGCTGTTTGTTAGCGGGTGTGGGAAGATCGCGAAGAAGGCGGCCGAGCAAGCAATCGAATCGGAATTGGAAAAGGACGGCGGTACGGCCGATTTCGACCTGACCGAAGACGGTTTCAGTGCCGAAGTCGACGGCGTTGATGGGAAAGCACAGTACGCGATCGGTGCCAGTGCGAAGGTGCCTGCCGATTGGCCGAGTGACATTCCTGTCTTTGACGGTCTGAAGCTAAACATGTCACACGCCAACAAGGACCAAGGCACCTTTGTCATTCAAGGCAACAGCACCGCCGGATTCCAAGAGGTCATCGATTTCTATGCCGCCGCCGCAGCCAAGGAGGGTTGGAAGGAAGAGTCGGTGAGCAAGCAAGGTGATTCGATGTGGATCCAGGGTTTGTCGAAAGACGGACGCATGCTGACGATCATGGTCGCCGCAAGTGACGAAGGAACAAGCGTGACGCAAACAACCAATAGCAACGATTAACCTTTGACGGATGTGGTGACGATGATCCAACGAATTGAAAGCGGTATTCTGCCAACCGATCACACGTCACCACGTCGTCGTAGCAATGCGAATGCGGTTGCATCTGAACTGGACATGACACCCATGGTTGATGTCACGTTCTTGTTGCTCATCTTCTTTATGGTGACGGCCGCGTTCAGTCTGCAAAAAGCGTTGGCGATGCCAAGTCAACAATCAGACCGGGCGAGCCAGCGTGTGCAGGAACCTGTCGAGACGCTGCGTGAAGTCATCGCGGAAATCGATCCACGCGGCGGAGTGGTGATTGTTACCGAGCGTTGGCAACGCGAAATTGTTGGCAAGCAAGCTCTGGTGACGACGCTGCGCAGTGCCGTTTCGAGTCAGCCAAGTGAGATGCGATTGATGGTGCGAGCTCATGAATCCGCACCGCTTCAGTCACTGGTCGATGTCATCGATGCGGGGTGTATCGTTGGCATTTTTCAATCGGCAATCAAGGTAACGGACTGGGCAGGCTAGGGGCTACCGAGATGAGGGATTGCCGGATTTCGCCAGTCGGGAAAAGATGAAGTCGCAAAACAACATTGACGACTTCGCTCGCTGCCCCACACCACTGGACGACAATGTCTGCCCAAGATCAATCCGCTTCCAACAAGTCCAGCGATTTGGACCGCGTCGCAAAAGTCATCGCTGCTCGCAAGACCTTGAAGGTGCTCGGTGATCCGGCAGATCCGATCGCGATTGCGACGGAGGTCGCTTCGGTCCGTGATGCTCAGGTGCTCGACGCTTTGCGAGTCGCCGGGATGGCTCCGTTTCACTATGACCGCGCAATCGACTCGATCGCCGAGCCTTGGCGGGCGCATGTGATTTGGAATTCGGGTTGCCGAGACGTCGCCAATCGATTGCCTGAATGGATCGGTGCAGAACAGTCCGCGGGCAAGCTTCCGGCGATGTTCGCCGCTTGCGGTGCGGCCGTCCTGATCACATGGTTGCCACAGTTTCGTGACCAACCGTCGGCAAAGCCTGAACAAATCGATGTCGACGACGAGCACTTGGCGGCATCGTCTGCGATGGTGCAAAACCTGCTTGTGTTGCTGACTGCTGCTGGGATGGGAACGTATTGGTCCAGTGGTGGCGTGGTCAAGCAACCCAGTGTCTCGCAGCAATTCGGAATCGGTTCGAACGAAAAGCTGTTGGCGGTTGTCTTCGTCGAATACCCCGAAACCATGTCAGCCGAGATCGAACGCAAGCCTGGCAAGCACCGTGACAGTCGCAGTGACCGCTGGATCAAGCAGGTGAAGCTGTAGTAACGCTACAGCAGATTGGCAGAAGGCCATAAGCACCATAGGCTGAGGCAACGCCCCAGTTCACAGGCACTGCAGGTTTCGCGTTGCTTAGTAGGTGAAATTGACCTTCGGCCAATGACCGATGTGGCCAACCAAATTCCTACGGCGTTGCCGCAGGCTACGGTGTGCGAGGCCTTCGGCCATAGGACGCATCAGCAGATTGGCCGAAGGCCATGAGTACCATAGGCTGGGGAAACGCCCCAGTTCACAGGCACTGCAGGTTTCGCGTTGTTTAGTAGGTGAAATTGACCTTCGGCCAATGACCGATTGGGCCAATCAAATTCCTACGGCGTTGCCGCAGGCAACGCTGTGTCAGGCCTTTGGCCGAAAGACGTCGACGACGTCCGAATATCGTGCGCCATCGATCCTCGACACACAAAATCGCGTCGAGCGCCATCGGCGGTGTACTCAAACGCTCGATGAACTGAAAAAGCGAACGAAGGCTGACGATTTCAAAGCCGCCCAGGCCGAAAGAAGATCGAACCTCGACAAGGCAAAGGTGATGCGAGAACGTTGTGGTTCGCAAGGTGATCGAACGGCTGCAATTCCGCACGGTATCGATCAGAAATCGGTAACCCCGCGCATAAAAAAAGCCGTTTCCCTTATCAGGAAACGGCCATAGGGCTGACAGGAGTCGAACCTGCACTTCCGAAGAAACTGGAACCTAAATCCAGCGCGTCTGCCAGTTCCGCCACAGCCCCTTGTTCGAATTAACTGACGCACCTGCACTACGACGACATGTGATGTGACTGGCAGGTTCACATGCGTCGATTGATATCGCAGGGTGCGTGAGCCGGCGTGCGTGTGCACCGGCTCGTGGTCACCGAATACTACGCGGTGGGAGCGTCTTCGGTCGCGGTTGGGACGACCCAGACTTTCAAGCTGGCGTCGACTTCGCTGTGCAGGTGAATTTTCACCGTGTACAGACCCAATTCGCGGAGTGGACCGTCGAGGCGGATTTGATCGTTGGCCATGGTGAAGCCAGCTTCCTTGAGGGCACCGACGATTTCGTGCGGGCCGACGCTGCCGTAGAGGTGGCCTTCGTCGTTGGCGTTGGCTTCGATCGTGATCGATTGCTTGCCCAGTTCGTCTGCCAAATCGCGGTAGCTTTTCAGCTTTTCCAGTTCGATCGCACGCAATTTCTCGCGGTGCTTCTCGACCATGCGTTTGTGGTGGTCGGTGGCAATCGTCGCCATGCCCTGGGGCAGCAGGTAGTTTCGTGCGAAGCCGTCTTTGACTTCGACGATATCGCCTTGCTTTCCGAGGTGCTCTACATTGTGAATGAGGAGCAGTTGAATTCCGCCATTAGGACCTTGGGGAAGCCGTTTGAAGGGTCGTTTGACGGTGCGTCCGTGACGTGGCATCGTTCTATTTCTGGGCGAGGGTTGGTGGATGTTCTGTGGTCTCGAAAGCCGGGCGTTGTCGCCTGGTCAGTAGAGTTGGATCAGAATGGAATATTCGGGTCTTCGTATCCGGCTCCGCCGCCGGTCGGTTGTGCATCACGGGCACCAGCGCCGCGTTGCTGATATTGTGGTGGTGGCGAATCGTAATCGCTTTCGTATTCTGCCGTGCTTTGTCGGGACGATCCGGCCGGACCACCGGCACCCGTCCTCCCTCCGAGCATTTGCATTTTTTCGCAAATGACTCGCAGTTTGCTTCTCTTTTGACCATCGGTTTCCCAGCGGTCCAGTTTGAGCCGACCTTCGATCAAGACCGGCGAACCTTTGGAAAGGTACTCGCTGGCGACTTCTGCGTTGCGTCCCCAAAGGGTAACGTCGACAAAACAGGCTTCTTCGACCCAATCGCCGCTTGCTGTTTTTCGTCGATCGTTGACCGCGATCGTGACGTCGGACACGGCTTGTCCGCTGGGGATGTACCGCAATTCAATATCGCGTGTCAGGTTCCCGACCAGAATGACTCGATTGAAGCTTGCCATTTCGATCCTGGTTGTGCATGCGAAGTTGGACGAGGAAACATGCCGCCGGCGTATCGGCCGCAAAACGAACAGGCCATTTTAGGCATCAATTCACGGATGAACAGGGCCAACAACGTGTTTCACGCGTCATTGGAAGGCGAAATGCGAAATTTCGCCGCTGTTTACCCAGTTGAACCGAGCGTTCAAATGACTAGTTGTCGTCGGACGAATCGTCGCTGTCGCCAGCCGCTGCTGCTTCGCCGCTTGGTGCGACTGGAGAAGCTCCGCGAGCGTTCGCCAGGATAGGTTCAACCAAGCGAGGGTCCAGTTTGATCGTCATTTGACGCAGGACAGGCTCGCAAAGTTGGAATGCGCGATCCAGTTTAGGAACTTCGCGGCCTTCCATTTCGAAGTAGGTCAACCAGTAGGTGCCTTTTTGGTGTCCTTCGATTGGGTAGGCGAGCTTTTGCTCCATCCACAAGCGGTTGACTTCAACCTTGCCACCGGCTTCGGTGATCAGGTCTTCGATCTGCTTGCTGACTCCACCGGGGTCCCGTGCGTAGTGGTTGCTATCCAGGATGCACAAGGTTTCGTAAGTGTTTTTCGCCACGACGTTACTCTTTCACTGTTCAGGTTACTTCGGTGCAGCCGGGTCCGCGTTGAATTCGCTCATGGTTTGGCCGACTCCGTGGTTGACGAAGCTGATTGTGGCATGAGCGGCTCGCGTAGTGGCAGCCTCGAAGGTCTCTTGTTCTTGCTTGGAGAATTTCCCCAAGACGTAGTCGTTCACCGCCCAGCCTTCGGGAGGGCGTCCAATCCCGACTCGTAATCGTGGGAACGATTCCGAGCCAAGATGCCGAATGATATCTTTCAAACCATTCTGGCCTCCGGCACTTCCGGATGGCCGCAATCTCAGTTTGCCACTCGGCAGATTGAGGTCGTCGCAAACGACCAGCAAGTCCTCGAGTGACAGCTTATAAAAATCCATGGCTTTACGGACGCTTTGTCCGCTGGCGTTCATGAATGTGTGCGGTTGCAGGATGGCCGCTTTCTCGCCTCCGATCGACGACTCGCAGAGTTCGCCTTCGAATTTGGTTTTTGTCGCACTGGCCGAGGTGAGTACCGCGACTTTGTCAGCGACGATGAAGCCGACGTTGTGTCGGGTCAGTTCGTATTTTCGACCTGGGTTTCCCAAGCCAACAATCAACTTCATCTTAGCCTGCTCAAACTGGCGAGATTACTCGTCGCCTTCTTCCGCGTCGGTCGCTGCTTTGGCGCCCTTAGGCTTCTCGATGTGGAAGACCACGGTGTCGGCTGGGGTGACCAATTCGACGTTCTCGGGCAGTGTCAAATCGCCGGCGCTGCGGTGTTCACCCGCTTTGACGGGAGTAACGTTCAGCGAAATCGATTCTGGGATCGCTACGGCTGGGCAGCTGACTTCGACTTCGTGAGCGTTTTCGATGACGATCCCGCCTTGCTTGCCGCCTGCTGGGTCGCCTTTGAAACGGATCGGCACGGTAACCGTGACGCGTTCGTTCATGTCGACACGTTGCAGGTCGATGTGCAGAACTTCGATGCCCAATGGATCGAACTGCAGATCGCTGACCAGTGCTGTTTCTTTAACTGCACCTTCCAGCTCGACAATTTTGCTGTGATGACGCAAGATCGACTCGACGGTCTTGCGATCGATCGACAGGTGTTCGTTTTCTTGCTTGTGCCCGTACAAGACGGCAGGAATTTGACCGGACTGGCGCAGCCGTTGCGAAGCTGCGGTGCCGAGCTTGCCTTCTCGTTTTTGGACCTGTACCACTTCCGCCATCGCGGATCACCCTGACAAATTGATCTGTTCTGTTAATTCCATGCCACAGCTGAGCGACTGACTCATGTGGAGTGCAGTTTGTGCTGAAGTGGTCCGCCGGCGTGGACAAATACTGTCCTCTGTCGGCTTTGGGAACCATTCATTTTGGCTCAGGCCGGGCCCTCACATTCGCCGCAACTCGCAGCGAAGCGGGTAAGTATGTCACGCTAGCGATTCTCTGCAAGCCCAAACGGCACGGAGATTGCCGTCATTCGTCAAGGTCGATTCGCCAAGTCCAGTCAGAATTCCCAAGCCCTTCGCTTTTCGCTGCGCCGCAGGTTCCGTAAAACCGTTTATTCGCCCCATTTAGTGGCTCGATTGGGCGGTAGGAGCCGCTGCAACCGGCACAGTTTATTGGGACGTCATCGTTTTGGAAGTTCGGGCGTTGATGCATCACGGTTTTCCCGACCCGTATCCATGCGTTACCGGGTTGCGTACTCTGTCCCATGTGCCGGGTGCCGTTCCGCCGGGCTCGAATCTTGGTTTTGGCAGCTTTGGTGAGTGACCGCGATGACGTTTGTTCCAGAAACCAGTGATCCCGGTACTGCCCTGGTGACGTTTCTTGGCACGGGAACGAGTGTCGGCGTCCCGGCGATCGGGTGTGATTGCGAGGTCTGTCAAAGTAGCGATCCGAAGAACAGTCGGTCACGCTGTGCGATCACCGTTCGGCTTCCCCAAGGAACGCTGCTGATCGATACCCCGCCGGATCTACGCCAGCAATTGCTTCGCGAGCGGATTCGCTTGGTCCATTCCGTTCTTTATACGCACGAACATGCCGACCATATCTTTGGTTTGGATGACTTGCGATTGATGCCATTTCGGCTTGGTCACGCCATCCCGCTTTACTGCACCGAAATCGTCGAAACGCAAATCCGCGCCGCATACAGTTATGCCTTCACCGAGCGTGAGGACACGCACCCTGGCGCGACGCCGAAATTGCAACTGCATCGTATCGACGAAAGTCCGTTGGAGATTTTGGGCCAGCGGATCACCCCGATCCCAATGAAGCACGGGCCGCACTTTCATGTGTTTGGCTATCGCATCGGCGACTTTGCGTACTGCACGGACACCAATTTCATCCCCGATTCGTCGATCGAAAAGTTGCAAGGCGTTCGCACGCTGGTCGTCGGCGCACTTCGTGATGAGCCGCACCCGACGCACTTCAATCTGGAAGAAGCGATTGACGTTGCAAAAAAGGTCGGCGCCCAGCGGACGCTGTTAACACACACCGGGCACCAGTTGGAGTTTCACGCGACCAACGCCAGCCTTCCCGCTGGCGTCGAGATGGCACACGACGGCATGCAGGTCGACGTCTGTTTGTCATAGGTCTCCATGGGGGGCGACGCGCCGTATCCCTTACGTGACTGCGTACTCTCTACGGCAGGCACTTCTTGCCTCGCGTTGTTTTTCTGGAAAGCAACACGCCAATGATGGCATTTGGTATATTACGCCTCCCACCTGAATGAGTTGCCCACCTTTAAGTCATCCCACCTCCCTCTTTCCTGCCTGAGGCTTCCATGTCATCGCTGCCGGATGCCAGTCGTTACAACGCACGTTTGGGACTTTGGCTGTTCGCGATTTACTTACTGCTGTACCTGGGGTTTGTGTTGCTGAGTGCGTTTGCCGCATCGGTGATGGAACGTCCGGTCTTGGCGGGCTTGAATCTTGCGATCGTGTACGGTTTCGGTTTGATCATCGGCGCGTTGGTGATGGCTCTTATCTATGGCGCGTTCTGTAAACGCGATACCGAATCAACCGGGACGTCGGGAGACAGCGAGTGATTTACGATCCTTCTTGGGTTGCGGTCTTTGTATTTTTTGGGTTTGTCGGTGCCACGGTCGGCCTGAGTTTCTTTCTGGGGCGGAAAGCCAAATCGTCGGAAGGTTACTTCGCCGCACACGGCCAGATTCCTTGGGCAGTCAACGGGATCGCGTTTGCCGGCGACTACTTGTCCGCCGCGTCATTCCTTGGCATTTGTGGAATGATCGCGTCGTACGGCTATGACGGATTTCTTTATTCGATCGGGTTTCTTGCCGGTTGGATCGTCGCGCTGTTCGTGATCGCCGAACCGATGAAACGATTGGGGCGATTTACGTTTGCTGACGCGTTGGATTCGAAGTTTGATTCACGCGGGATCAAAGCGGCCGCCGGGATCAGCACGCTGGTTGTCAGTGTGTTTTATTTGATCCCGCAGATGGTCGGTGCCGGTTCGTTGATCCAGCCGCTACTGGGATTCCCACACTGGGTCGGCGTTGTCCTGGTGGGTGTCGTGGTGATCACAATCGTTGTGACTGCCGGGATGGTTTCGACAACGTGGGTACAGTTCCTGAAAGGCTCGCTGTTGGTGATCTTTAGCGCGATCCTGGTGTTCTTGTTGCTCGGGCGCGGATTCAAGGCACAACCCGAAGCGTTCGAAGAGATCGGCCCGATGGCCGAAGCCGACGTGTCGGCAGAAATCATCGACGGTCGCCAAGTCCTTCCGGCCGAGGATGGTTGGGAAGAGCATCCCGATTTGATTCGATTGGCGGACGCGAATGGACACGGGTTTGATTTGTTCCAAGTTCAGCCCGCGAGGCTCGAAGGTCTGGTCGTGCTGCGGAAGGCTCAGGCGATTCGCAAAACCGACGATGCGATCCTGATTGACGGTGCACCCAAAGGACGCGACGAAGGTCAAAAACAGATTCAACCCGTCGGTACGATTCAAGTTTTACCGGAGGGCAAAGAAGAAACGGGCGGACTAGGTCTGGTCAGTTTCTTTACGACGCTGAACGACAGTCGTGTGGTGTTGTGGCGTAACAAAACGGTCACGCATGCAGACGGCACCAAGACCACGGTTCATTTCCAAAAGCTGACAGACGGCAAAGAGGTTTTGCGGCCAGGGGAGCACCCCAAGTTCGCCGGGATTCGCGGCGATTCGATCATCGGCAAGTTGAATTTTCTGTCGCTGATGTTGGCGTTGTTCTGTGGCACGGCATCGTTGCCGCACATCTTGATTCGGTACTACACAGTAAAGGACGGCGCGGCGGCGCGTAAAAGCACGATCGTCGGAATCGCCAGTATCGGCTTTTTCTATGTGCTGACGCTGTACATTGGCTTGGGCGCGATGACGAGCGGTTCGATGGATTTAACCGACAGCAACATGGCCGCACCGCTTCTTGCACGCAGCATCAGCACGTGGCTGTTCGCGATCATTTCTGCGATCGCCTTCACGACAGTTTTGGGAACGGTCAGCGGGTTGATTCTGGCAAGCAGTGGCGCGGTGGCGCACGACCTGTTGGTTGGCGTGATGGGCATCAACTTGTCAGAGGATAAAAAGGTCCGGATCGCCAAGCTGTCTGCGGTGGTGGTCGGTGCGATCGCGATCGTGCTCGGGATCTTGTTCAAAGAAATGAACGTTGGGTACTTGGTCGGCTGGGCGTTCAGTGTTGCGGCCAGTGCGAACTTGCCGGCGCTTGTGATGCTGTTGTTCTGGAAAGGCACCAGCAAGCAAGGCATCGTGGCAAGCGTGATGGTCGGCATGATCAGCTCGCTTGGTTGGATCTTGCTGTCCAGCGATACTTACAAATCCGTTTATGGATGGGACCCCGAAACCGCGATCGCCCCGTTCAGCCAACCGGGGATCATTACGATCCCGCTCGCGTTTGTCACTTTGGTGGTGGTTTCGTTGTTGACGAAGCCTGCGGGTTCCCCAGAACTGTCTACTGATTGATTGGTGTTTGCGATGCTGTGTCCAATGGGTTCGTTTCGGTTGTCGTTGGCGCTGGTTTGTCTTGTGTTTGTCGGCTGTCATCGCGACGAGCCGACCATGGCACAGACCGCATCCGACCGACCGGACGCATCGGCAGCAGCCAGTGCGCCCCCAGGAAGTGTGGCGACAGGCAACACGCCCGCAGAGACAGCCTCTGAAAACATCCCCATGGTGGGGACGCAGGTCGCTTGGCCAAGGTTGCTGGGCAGTCACTTCGACGGTGTAGCTCCGGCATCGGCGGCGAACCCGGATTGGACGCAATCGCCACAAGTCACTTGGGTGTTACCCGTCGGCGAAGGATACGGCTTGGGCAGCGTTGCCGACGAAATCTATTATCACTTTGACGCGCCACGAGAAAGTCGACCGCGTGTGCAGC
The DNA here is from genome assembly GCA_002901265.1 of Rhodopirellula baltica. Taxonomy (GTDB): domain Bacteria; phylum Planctomycetota; class Planctomycetia; order Pirellulales; family Pirellulaceae; genus Stieleria; species Stieleria baltica_A. The sequence goes on from PPHI01000083.1 coordinate 126,111, forward strand.
GTTTGCGTGCGATCGACCTCAAGACTGGCGAGCCGATCTGGTCTGTCGAAAAGCCATTCGATTATTCGGACTTGTATGGCTATGAAAGTGGTCCGCGAGGGACGCCTGCGATCGACGCGGATCGCATCGTCACCTTCGGCGTCGATGGCGAACTGACTTGTCGGGCACGCACTGACGGCAAAGAAATTTGGAGTGTCGCGACGAATCAAGTTTACGGCGTCGTGCAGAACTTCTTTGGCGTGGGCGCATCCCCGTTGATCGTTGACGGCATGGTGATCGTGCCTGTCGGTGGCAGCCCACCGGAAGACCAATCGATCGCACCGGGGCGACTCGATCGAGTGATCCCGAACGGATCGGCGCTGGTCGCGTTTGATTTGGCCGATGGCAAAGAACGCTGGCGATGCGGCGAGGATTTGGCGGGGTATAGCAGTCCACGGACAATGAGGCTCGACGGCAAGACGATCGTTTTGGCGTTCTGCCGGGATCACTTGTTGGCTGTCGATCCGCAAGCCGGGAAGGTGCTGTGGAAGTTCGCACACCGAGCCGACAAGCTGGAAAGCGTGAACGCGATGATGCCGATCGTCGATCAGAATCAAGTCTTCATCAGCGAGTGCTACGACGTCGGCAGTGTGTTGCTGGGCGTAACCTCGGAAGAAGCGTCGGTGATTTGGCGTGATGACGAGGCGGGCAGCCTGCGCGGTCATGCGATGCGATGCCATTGGTCGACGCCCGTGTTAATCGACGGGTACTTGTATGGCTGCAGCGGTCGCAACAACCCGGACAGCGATTTTCGTTGTGTGGAGTTTGGAACCGGCAAAGTGATGTGGGAAGACGGGCGGCGACGACGCAGCTCGGTGACGCGGGTCGGCGACTTGTTGATGGTGATGGACGAGTTTGCGAAGTTGCAAATCGTCCGTCCGACACCAACGAAGTTCGAGCAGATTGCCGAATTCGACTTCAGCGATCAGCTAACCCCTCCGTGCTGGGCCGCCCCGGTCGTGATCGGCAATCGCGTCCTGATTCGCGGCGATCGACGTGTTTTGTGCCTGGCCTTTCCCGACGCGTGATCTCCGGCGGGGGCCCACCCACTTCGTCGCCCGATCCGATCGTGATAGGCTTTGCCGCATCCGTCACACCCATTTATTCAGCGCGACGCTATGCCAGCCCACGAAGAACATGTGCTTGTTATCCCCGCTTCGGTGATCGACTCGATCGGAGCGTTCGAGGGGTTTGAGACCGATATTGAGCGTTACTTGGACAAAATTCTGAGCAGCGATCAGTTGTCATATCAGCCCCGTGGTGCGATGGAAGTCGACCCGAGTTTCAAGCAACTGATTCCTTATGTTGTCCTTGAGTGGCAGGGGGAGTCGGGCGAACCGCAAGTGTTTACTTACACTCGCGGAGGCGGTGGTGGCGAAAAACGATTGCACGCTAAACGCAGTATTGGGATTGGCGGACACATTAGCCAGGAAGACGCAAGCGGCAGCGAAGACGCGTATCAAGTTGGCATGCGTCGGGAGCTAGAGGAAGAGATCCACTTGGAATCGAAATACACCGAAACCCAAGAAGGATTGATCTATGACCCGTCCAACGAAGTCGGCCAAGTTCACCTCGGTGTCGTGCATCGGTTTCGGCTTGCCGAGCCCAAGGTGTCGAGCCGCGAAGACGATCTAGCCGAAGGTGGTTTTGTGCCGGTATCGGAACTGCGTCAGCAACGTGATCAGTTGGAAACGTGGAGTCAGTTGGCGCTCGACGCGCTTTATCCGCAATCGGCAAATCCACATTCGGCAACGAACGCTTGAGTAAGGTGCCCCGTTGATTTATCTCGACAATCATGCGACGACGCCTTGTGATCGTCGTGTCGCCGAATCCATGATGACTTGGTTGGTGGAGCAATTCGGCAACCCGCACAGTACGTCGCACGAGATGGGACGCGAGGCGGCGGATGCGATCGAATCGTCGCTGGAGCAGATCGCGATGACGCTCGGCGTTACTTCGGAAACCCTGCTGGTGACAAGTGGTGCGACCGAGAGCAATAACTTGGCGATTGATGGCGTGTGTCGGCATCCGCGTCAAAAACGAAAGCACTTCGTTACCTCAACGATCGAACACCCTTCGATTTTGGATGTGGCTAAGCGATTGCAGCGGGACGGTTATCGAGTCAGCTTCATCGGTGTGCATCCGCAAGGACATGAGTTGGCCGGCCAGGTCAACTTGGACGAGCTAAGCCGCGTCGTCGACGAAGGTACCGCGTTGGTTTCAATCCACTGGGCGAACAACGAGATCGGCGTGATCCAGCCGATGGCCCAGATCGCCGAAATCACGCACCAGTTCGGCTCATTGCTGCACAGTGATGCGACGCAAGCGGTCGGTCGGATCGAAGTGAAGCTTGACGCGGCGGATGTTGACTTGGTCAGTGCGTCCGCCCACAAGTTCTACGGACCCAAAGGCGTCGGGCTGTTGACGTTTGGTGGCGGTGCCGAGCGTCGTCGTGTCCGGCTGAAACCGCTGTTCGTCGGCGGCGGCCAACAACGAAACCTGCGCAGCGGAACGATGTCACCTGCCAACGTGATCGCGATGGCAACGGCGCTGGGTTTCGCCGTGGAAGAACTTGCGTCGACAGAATCGTCGGTGCGTGGATTGCGGAACCAATTCTTCGCGACCTTGTCCGGTGCGATTGATGGGATCGAGTTGAACGGGCTGGCGTTGGATTCGGGGCAGCGGTTGGCCGGGAACCTGAATTTGATGCTGCCGGATATCGAAGGTGAAGCTTGGATGGCGGCGTGCCGCGAGGTCGCGTTCAGCAGCGGTTCGGCCTGCAGCAGCGTGGATGCCGATGCCAGTCACGTGATCATGGGGCTGGGGCGAAGCGAAAGCGAAGCCCGTCGCAGTGTTCGTTTTGGGATTGGCAAGTTCAACACGCAATCCGAAATCACACACGCATCGCAGTTATTGATCGACAGCTATCGACGTCTTCGCGTTTGAATCAAAGTCGCTTGTCGAGTCGCAATGAAAAACGCCATTCGCACGGCTGGTGCGAATGGCGTTTTGCGTTTCTTGATCGCTTGGTTTTCTGGGCGGCGTTTAGGGTTTGCCGAACAGGTACAGCGAATTGCGGCTGCGCAGTAGCAGCGAGTTGCCGTTGACCGGAACTAAACTGGAGACGGTGAACTGGTCGTTGTCGCTGACTTCGTTGGTTGCGACGAGTGCCGGTTCAGTGGCACTCAGCGGGCCAAGGACAAACGTCGTTGCATTTTCGGCGGTGACGTAAAGGTGATCGTTTGCGACCAAGGGAGAGCTGCTGAAGTCGACACGCGATTTGTCGAGTTGGAATTCCCAAATGGTCTCGCCGGTTTGAACGTCGACCGCGGTCACGTTCCCGCGACTGCCTCGATCACCAGTGACGTACACCGTGTTTCCGTCGACAGCTGGTGTGGGAACGTCGCTGCCGATGTCGTCGCGAAACCAGACGATGCTATCGCGGCCTTTTCCGGCGATCACGTCGCTGATGCGGCAAGCGGTGATCGTTTCACCACGCGAGTATGGGCAGATGACAATGTCGCCGCTAACGATTGGCGACGCGATCGAGCGGAAAAATTGGTCTTGGGCCGGGTTGAATCCGCCGACACGTCCGAGCTCCTTGCCATCTTTGGCGGAGTGGATGGTCAGGTGGTCAGCGCCCATTACGGCGATCATGTTGCGGTCGGGGATCGCGATTGGCGTGGTGTAGCTTTGGCCGGCTTCGCGAGGCGCTTCCAAGTTACGGCTGACTTTCCAAACCTTTTCGCCAGACTTGCGATCGAACGCGACCAGGTAACTGACGTCACTTGGGGCGTTTGCGGCGTTCTCTTCGGGTGATTGCATGACAGCGATGACGACCAAGTCGTTGATCAGCGTTGGGCTCGAACCGAGGTCCCACCAGAGCAAGTCTTTGATGAACTCGTCTTGCAAGTTGACTTGCCAAACGACGTTGCCGCTCATGTCGACGCAGCCCAAATCGCCACTGCGGTAATACGCGAACACATGTTGTCCGTCGGTGACGGCGGAGGGATTCGCACCGCTACCTTTTTTGTGTTTTCCTTTAGTGTCCTCACCCAAGTCGGCTTTCCAAACCAACTGTCCACCGTCGACCAGGTCGTAGGCGAGCAAGACGTTTTTGCCGTCGATTCCGGAGGTCAGGAATGCTTTGTTGTCCGCGACGACGGGGGTGCTACCGCCGCGGCCATCGATCGTCTGCTTCCAGCGGACGTTTTCGGTTTCGGACCAAGTGGCCGGATAATCGCCTTCGCCGGCGACGCCATTTTGGTGGGGGCCACGCCACTGCGGCCAGGAAGCGGGTTGATCGGCGTGCAAGACCGAGGCACAACAGAGGCAAGAAAAGACGTAAGGAAGAATTCGGGTGAGACGCATGGCGGGATTCCTACAATGTGATTCGCTAGCCGTGGTCGTGCTGGCAGATCCGCATGGGCGGATGCCGAAAGCAAGGTCACGGCGTCGAGCGGGCAATTGAGCAACCGGTCGGTGGGTTGATGCCGTTATGGTATGATGAATCATCCCGAATGATAACACCGCAGTGGACATTCCGTTGTTCGAACAGAGAAAAATGAAAACGCTGCTTCACCGTGTCGTTACCCTCGGAAAAGACGCCGGCAAACGACGTGACTTAACCCGTGGTCGGCAGTCAAGCTGCGGCCGGATTACAGCGGCAATGTTTGCCTTGTTCGCAATGCCTCTCTGCGGCCCCGTTGCCAATGGATGGGCGCAAACTGACGCCGCCGAAGGCCCTGCAGCCAAGCAGGACCGTCCTCTGCTCGTTCCACGCGAGCTTGCGACTGGCAGCTACGCTGATCGCCAGCGGGCGACGTTGGAGATGTGGCGCAAGCGAACACTCTCGCGGCAGGCCGTCCAGGATGCGGCACGAAACGATGACCCCGAAGTGGCCGAGCGAGCGCAGTGGATCTTGCGGCAATGGCGGAGCGGGATCTTGCCAGATGAGAACGAAGGCGGATTGCCAAGTCACAACGGAAATGGTCCAGCCGCACTTGCCGCGGTGATGGATCGGGGCGAGTTTGGCGCCGCCTTGGTCGCAGTCGAGGAGTCCGCCGGTACGATCGAGTGGGAACAAATTAAACGCCGTGTTGCTCGGTCGCTTCTCGAACGATTCCCGATCTATGCCTCCGCAGCGATCAAGAATGGCACGCTGCCCGACCTTGCCGCATTGGTGAATGCGGTCGCGATCGATCGCGAGATGGCGGTAACGCACTGGGAATTGCAACAACATCTTGGAAGGCCAATTGATGAAGAAAGTTGCTTGCCAGAAGGCGCTCACAATTGGATTGCGAGCGAGCGGCTGATCTGTCGTTCTCTGTTTGCGGCACTGCATGACGATCCAGAACAAGCGATCAGCTTCGCCGAGCAAGCGGGTGACCCCACGATCAGTCGAATGGCGATGATGATCCTCGGTCGTTGGGAGCAGTTGCTTCAGTCCGAACGCAAGAGCTTCAATGACGCGTTCGACGTTCAAGACCGTGTCGAGGCAGCTGTTTGGATGCTTGCCGCAGCCTATCGTTGCGACGACAAAGCGGCGTTTGACGAAGCGAAAACGTTTCTTGTGGATTCTGAAGATCAAGAGGCAACGGGGGTTAATGATCTGCGTTGGCGAATCCTTGCAATGCACGATCAAGTTGATGAAGCGATCGAAGTCGCGGCGCTGGCGGACAAAGCCAATGCGGCCAAGATCTCTGTCGCGTCATCGCGTTTCGAACAAGCGATCTTGCATTCCGGTTGTGACCCACAGGAAATGTCTTGGAAGCTTGATGAGTGGATCGATTTCGCGTTGGTCGACCAGCAGGAATTGTCGAACAAAGGCATCGGCCGACTCGCTCCTTCGGTCGAACGGCTATATGCGTTCGCTCGCATGTTGATTCGTATGGGGCAAAAGGATGCGGCGTTTCATCTCTACAGTCGACTGAAGCATCGGGATCTGATCGTTACGCCGCTCGGGCATTCGTTGCTGGACATGACGTTAACGGAGCTGCGTTGGGGAAAGCAAATTGACTGGGTGGCGAAGCTGGCTGTGGAACCGAATGACCACAGCACACGGGCACCGACGCGAGGTGTCGTGGAGCAGGCTCTGAATGTCGAATCCGAAACGTTCGCAGCTGTCGCCGGAGAAGTCCAGCAGATGTTTCCGCGACAGCCGTATTACGAGCGATTTCAAATGACATTCGCTTTGCTGCAAGGCAATGTGCCGGATGGATTTGATGCCGAGGCGGACTTTGAGCGACTCTTTTTGGGATTGTGCAGTGCTCGTCCGACACGTGGATTTTCAGGTCGTCAGATACCGCTTCCGTCATTTGCGTTGAACGAAGAAATCTTGCAGATGTTCGCCGTTCATGGGCACTTGGAGCTAGCTCGCCAAGGCGAATTAATGCTCTCCAATCAAGGTGATTTGGACGCAAAAATTCGCTTGGCTGAAGCCGCTTATCGTGAAGGACAGTTCGATCGATCATTTAATCTGTGGACCGAAATCGCTGAGCAATCAACGGCTATCACGCAGGTCGCGCTTGATCACGGATTGGCTTTTGCCAAATCCGTTGTGGGACGATGGCTGGCAGCCAAGCGACTTGGGTACGTTGATCAAGCGGGGGATCTCGCGATGCAGATACGTTTGATGGCGATGTCGCCTTCGCTAAAGCTCCGTCATGAGCTCGCTGAGTATCTGCATGACTATGAGCAAAACGAAATCGCGCTCGAAGTGCTGCAGGACCTCGTGATCGAGAACAGCTATGCCGGCGCCGATGCCCCTGACCAATTCAGTGTTGCCGTTTCGTATGTCAGTGCATTAAGCGATTTGCAGGAAGAAGACCAGCAAGCCTTCGCTGCGTCCGGCCTCGATGCCCAAGACGTGGTCAAATGGAGTGACTTGGCCGTACTCGGGATCCTCAACGATCCCTATTTGGAACGCACGTTTATCGCGATGCCGCTGAGCGTTCGGATTACGAAGCTGCAGCACGCGATCGAGACGAAGGACGCCGGTTTGGCCGAAGCCGCGATTGAACAAATCGAACAGTTCGACCCTTTGAATATTGATTTCGGCGAACGGTTGTTGCCCGAGTTAAGTGAAGCCGGGCTGGCCACAATTGCCGAGCAAGCGTTGGATCGTTTGATGGATCGCGGTATCGACTACGCGTCGAGCTATCCCTTTGACGCGACCGCGCTGAACAACTTTGCTTGGGCGGCGGCGATGAATGGCAAGCGTTTAGACGACGCGATGCGACTGAGCCGCCAAGCTGTTCTGTTGGAACCGGACAGCGTGATTTTTCGCGACACGCTGGCAGAGGTCCTTCACCGTCAAGGTGATGATCGTCAGGCTTTGGCTATCGAGTCGGCATGCCTGATCGACGATCCGGATGACTGGCATTTGCACACGCAAATTGAAAAGTACCGCGAGCTTGTGGAATCGCAAACGGCGACGAAGCCGTAATTGTCAGACTGTCGAACGATCGCCTTCGGCAGTCGAATTGCTTGGCAGTACGACCGCCCCATCACGGTATTTGGCTTTGGGGCGAGCCTCTTCACCGGCCGCGTTTCGAATGACACGTTGATTCGGCGGTACAACCACACCGCAGCTGACGACAAACTGGATCGCTTCGTCCACCGTCATATCGACATCAATGGTGTCGCTCCGTCGGACGGTGACGGTGAACCCTGTCATCGGCATCGGGCTGGTCGGCATCAGGACGCTTAACATCGGTTCGCCCATCGCGTCACTGAGTTGCTTGATGCTGTTGCCGGTAACGAAACCGAGCGACCAGATGCCCTTGCTGGGATATTGCACGGCGACCACGTTATTGAATTCAATTTCACGTTCGCTAAATGCAAAGTCAGTGACCTGCTTCACGCTGCCGTAAACCTTGTTGACGACGGGGATGCGCAGGATGGCCGCATCAAAGGCTCGTACGAACCAGCGACCGAGGCTGAACGTGAACAAGCGGCCCACAAAGTACAGCACGGTGACGAACACGATCAAAAAGATCGGAATCACAATGCGACGGGGCATCCATTGGACTTGGATGTATCGATGCCAGTATCCGTTGGCAGAGTTTAGCGGCGGCGAGTTGGTGTCGAAGTAATCGGCGTTTTCGTCAACCGTGTCGACAACGTACGCCGGCAGGTACTTCCGTCCGGTTGGCCCTGGGACATACGGGACTCCGTCGTAGGAGAACGAATTGTCGCCTTGAGTGATCGCGTTGGCTGGGATCTCTTCAAGAACCCCTTGGCCCCAGCTTTCCTGGTACCACACGACCCCCTTGCGAACCGTCGATTCCATCGGCCGCAGGACGTAGCTTTCGATCGTGTTCCACGCCCAGATCAGCACCACAATCGTCAACAGCGGTGGAAGGACAACGCCTAAGCCGCGGAAGATAAAGCTGCGAAAATGGGCGGATCGGGAAGTTTGTGAGTTCTCGTTCACGGATGACCTGGAAAATCAATTCAGCCCGAGATGGCTGACGAGGGCATAAATGCTGGGAAAATCTACGCTACAGCTTGCGTTTCGGGTCCGAAATCTCCAGCCCTCGATTGACGGAGGGGACCATTCGAAAAGTACTCGCACCGCGTGTGTGCGTTATTCACCCTAGGCGCAATCGGCGTATTCGCAAACATCTTTGCATTCGTTTTGTTTGGATCGAGCCTTTTTCGTGCAATCGGCTGATTTTTCCAAGTCCCCCACTGCGCGTGAAACCGGCAAATTTTCCGAGCACGATATTTGTGTTCAGCAGTTGAGTTTGGCGACTGGAATTCGACTTTGGAAGCCGAGATCATTCGCGTCTCGTTCATGCCAAACCGACTGCGCGGGCAAGGACAGCGACGGTGACACGTTCCGCACCGGCTTGTTTGAGCGTCTTTGCGATTTCGTTTGCGGTCGAACCGGTGGTCATCACGTCGTCGACGAGCAACACATGTTTGCCACTCAAATACGGGCGTTTTCGACTTCGCCACCCCGGTGTCGTCACGCGAAAGGCACCGCGGATATTTTCGGCACGCTCGTGTTCACCCAACCAGGCTTGCTTTTGGATTCGCCGCGTCGTTGTCAAACAATCACGAAACGACAACTGGTTCCAGGTTTTATGCAGGGTTTGGTGTGCCGCCAAAGCGATCATGCGACTGCCACCAACGCCTCGGGCCATCCGCCGAAAGACGTGCGACGGGACCGATGTGACCAGGTCGGGAAGTTCCGGGCAGGGCGAGAGTAAGAATTGACGCTCTAAAAGAGATCCCAATCGTCTGCCGAGTGCGTCTGCCAACGGTAGTCGGCTGCCGTATTTGGAGGCGACAACGACGTCTCGAATCAGGTCTTGGTAGGTCCACATGGCAACGCAGCGATCAAACTGCAGACGTTGCCCTCGGCAGGCCAAGCAGCCTATTTCTCGGGCGTCCGATCGTGAGGACGAATCGACTTGAGGTGAGTCGGTCGCGGTACTCTGCGGAGAATGGTTAGACGAGTGACCGCTTTCAGCGGCTGTTGCCGCGGCCCCTGGACGCCCGCAGCGGTCACATGAGGTTCGCATGATTTGTTCGCTGGCCTGAAAAAAATTTTCGCAGCGGTCGCAAAAGTCTTTGCCCACGCAGACGCATTGGTCGCAAAATTTGCAAGTCGGCGGCAGCAACAATCCGAGGGCGTCCTGCCACCATTCCCCGGAAATTAGCGTTTCGAGGGGCTGCCAGGCACGGTGGTGTCGCATCTTCATCACTCGTCCAGAGGCATTTTCGTCGGCAACGAATCGCTGCGTCGGAAAAAAGAAAAAATTCAGGCGAACCTTTTACAGACGGTCGAGTCTGTACGATCATCTACAAAGAAGGGCTGGCGAATTTCGCTGGCTTTTACCGATCACTTGCGGTACCGTTATCGCAGGTAAATGAACCCACCACAAAGTGGCCCACTTCGCAGCGGTATGTTACCCGTTGTGTCGGCGGGCGTCAGCCACGGTGGCGGACGCGGCTTCTGATTGACCATTTGCAGAGTCGATCGAAGACGCCGACGAGGCGGGTTCGTGAATGTCCAATTAATAACTCTGCTCCACGCCGCACCCCACAAGGTGCCGGGAGGTTTGAAATGCGTTTTGAACAAATCATCGCAGTTGTCGCACGTCGCCTGGTTATTGCCGGTGTCCGTGAGGTCAAGAGCGTTGTTGCGTTTGCACGCGTCGGCAACCTCCCCCTCTGTATGGCGTCTGTATCACCCGGGATGTATTCGGGTTCCCAGCTAGAAATGCATCTAATGCATTGTCATTGGGGCTGGAACTGGAATCCACCGACAGCCACACCGGCGACGACAGTCACCGGCAGTAAACGGAAACGTTCACTGTTGAAACGGCTAGTCAGCCTACCCGGCCTCGGCCACCAATCTCTGCCCTGCAGAGATCGCTAAAGCGAGCCCCCAGCAGTCCTGCTGAACTCGAAATTTAGCTTTGCCGAGCCCCGGATGTAGGCCGGACACGATCGACCCTTTTTAGGTTTCGAAGCGTGTCCAGGCCTCTCGGTCGTGGCCCGTTCGCAGTCGTCAGATCAGAATTTGCGTCTCGCATCGTTCTGTTACTCACGATCTCGCAGTGGTCCACGATCTCACCAGGCACGCGGCAAACGCGATTGATACAGATCCCTGAATGCGTGACGTGTTTTGTCTGGCAACGATGCCAGTCACACCCACCCGCTCAGGCTTGCTTCATCCCGATCACGTACGCGGTTTGAACGTCGGTCTCGCCTGTCATGGCGACGGCGCCAAGCCTAAACCGATCTCGCTGACTCCCCAGGAACCGTACGGCATCACGACGCCGTGTTCCCGTCAGGAATCGGAAGGAACCGAGCAATGAACATCAATACTGAGATCCAATTTGACCTTCGAGAATTGACCGTCGCCGAACTCGTTGTGCGAGCTCAAGGCGGCGACCGAGACGCATTCGGCGAACTGTTTGATCGTTACCGACCGGCGATCGTTGCCGGGGCGACGAGCCGAGTTCGTAATGCCGATGAAGCAGACGAACTCGCCCAGGACGTATTCATCCAAGCGATGCAGAAGATCGACCAATTACGTGTCCCAGAAGCATTCGGCGGATGGTTGCGCCAGATCGTGCACCGCATGGCGATCAATCGCGTGACCCGAAATCGGGGGGCCGTCGCTTGCGATCCGGAAACCTTGGCAGCCACTTGTGCAAACGACGACGCACCTGAGGAAGTCGCCGAAAGCCGCGAACAAGCTCAAGCGATCCGTAACGGCATCGACCGATTGGGAGCACTTGATCAAGAAACGTTGACCGCGTTTTACCTCCGCGGCCGTACGTTGATTGAAATGAGCGACGAATTCCAAGCTCCGATCGGGACGATCAAGCGTCGTTTGCACGTCGCCCGTAAGCGTTTGGCAAAGGAAATCGATTTGTTGCAAGCGGTCTAACCGCCGCTCGCTGCTACCGAGTGAACGGTCGCATGGCTTCGCTGTCGCGGGCTATGCGGCCGTTTTTTTGTTGCTTCGCACTAATCAAGCTCTCGGCGATTGAGCTCGTCACGCAGTTTTGCCGCCAACTCATACTGCTCTTGTTCAACCGCAGTGCTGAGTTTCTCGCGTAGAGTTTGTCCGACTTCGTACTCACTACGCAGCGTTTCACGAAGTTCGACCAACCGTACGACCAACTCGTCTTCGTCGAAGTGTTCTTCTGCTTCGTGTTTGGTGAAGAATTCGCGGATGGTTTCCAGGCCAATGTTGATCGCCTGAACCGCTTCTTCGCCCGACTCGTTGTCCTCGAGGGCTCCTAAGGCCGCCGCCTGAGTCCGGTGGAATAGTACAAACGGACGGTACTGTTCGTGTGAACGTGTCCAATCCTCGTCTGGACTGACCCGTTCGCTGACATCCATCAATCGAAGTGTGTGGTCAGCATCCATCACCGCACGATTGTAGTACTGCAATCGCAGCCAGCAGATCCGTCGGTGATAGAACTGCATGAACTCGCGGTCGACTTCCATGCACTGGTCCTCATCCAATACCAGTTCCGGAGTCGCCAGCAACGTTTCTTGCAGATACTCCAGGTAAGACGGGTATCCCTCGATTACCTGGCCATCCGGCCTGGCGATGGTTTCCAGTTGCAAAATGCCCATATCGACACGCATCTGTATGACATCCCGTCCATCGTTCCCCTTGACCATGCGCACGTTCAACGTGTGCGGGTCAAACTCCCAGTCCTTCAATAAGTCGTCTAGATGCATTGTTCGTTTCATCGGTCCAATCTGGTGCGGCGGGACACGAAGCACGCCTCAGCAGGAGTATAGCATCGCTCCAGGTGCGGTCGAACGACATGCGAAACCCGTTCAATCGCGGCATATTTCCACCCTTTGGTCTGCTTTCGCGTCCCTCTTTCGTCGGCCTTATTCGGTGCCGGCCGTTCGGGAATCGACCCCGTGTTGCCCTGTCATCGACGCCGGACCAGTGGTGTCAACGGCCGGTGGATAAACAAGGCATCGTCGTGAGCGAGAGAGTTAGGGTGTCTCAAATCGCGACGATGGTTCCATGTTGAGCGTTTCAGCTTGAGATTGCTAGCAAGTGAAACCAGGAAGGCAAATTGGCAATTCAGCTTTTTTCCCGGTTTGGCTCAAGTCTGCTGTTAAACATGGCCACATCGCGTGTAGTTATTACCGGATTGGCATACGGTTTGTACCGGTCTGGCAAAACCGTTTGACAAAAAATTTATTCCTCAAGGAATTCAAGGAAGTAAAGCTCATGTTGGTACTGAGTCGCAAAGCTGGCGAGAAGTTGATGATCGGCGATGACGTTGTTTTGACGATCAACCGAATCTCTGGAAATCGCGTCGCCATCGGCATCGAAGCCCCCAAGGACGTGCGAATCATTCGAGGCGAGTTGAACAAAGCCGAGCTGCATCGCAGCGAGGCGACACCGAATACCGCCCCGATGGGCGATGCTCGAATCGCAGTAGCAAGTCGAGCGGAGGCATAGCAAATTCGCCCGCGAGTTGGTCGGGGCGCGTTCGCTTTCACAGTCGCTGTGAACGTTGCGCCCCCAACTCGGGCATTTTCAGATCATCGCCTGTTGCTAATCTTTCGATCGCTGCATTTTTTTCTAGGCGCCAATCAGTTCGACTGGCCAGCAGCCCAAACCGTTCCTTGAACGATCAGGTCCAAGAACACCTTGTCCTCGAAGGTTGAATTCGAGTGACCATAGGTGGTTCCGAAGACTCGTGCTTTGCCGTATTCGTTCGTCCAGATGACTGGGTGGTCTTTCCCAGTGACTTCGCTGGTGCTCGTCGCTAGAACGGTCGTATACGGCCAGACCTTTTCGATGATGTACAGCTCGTCGTCCGCGATTGTGTGGCCGTCGGGGAAAGATTTCATTGCCGGGTGATCTGGCTTGGACACATTGACTTTGTAGGCACTCCGGTGGTCGTGGCGACGGCTCGTCACACCGAGCAACTGCCGCCAGTTATCGATGTCAGCGCTGCGGTAGGTGTGCATCGCACAGTGGATCACGACCGCATTGAGCCCTTCGTGGTGTGGTTTGGTAATGCTGCGAATGTAGTCCGGGTCTGTTGTGTCGGCGAAGCATTCATTGTGAATGCAGACGTCGAAATCCTTGGCCCAACTTGAGTCCTTGTAGAAATCGATTTTGGCCTTGGTGCCGTTGCCGCCCTCGTTAACAACAGTCCACTGAACCGGGACGTCGTGCTTTTCGAACGCAAGCTGAAGAAGCTTGGTTTGGAAGTCGTAGTCGTGGCAGCATCCGCTCGTGATCAGAAGGACGCGAATCGGTTTGGCGCTTGCCTTCGTGGGCGTTTCTTCTGCTTGTGCTGGGCCTGTGAAAATCGCGGATAGTGTCAGCAACAGGGTCATGCCGAAGCTGGCGAGTCGGTTGAAGGTCATCGTTGGGCGTGGGCCATTCATGGGGTGGGAAAAAGCAACAAGGCACCGAGGCAACAAAGGACCACTTTGGGTTCTTTGTCGCCCCGATGCCTTGCAATGATACACGGTTTTCGGGGGCTGATCTGGATTGCCAGCGAGTGAAGCTTACAGCGCGTCTTTGACGTCAACCGCTTCAAGAACTTTGGTGTTCCGTTCAACAGCGATGACGGTTGTGCGTTGACGCATCCCGTCACGGCTTTCAGCGGTCACTGGCAAGACTTGGCGTTTGTCGGGCAGTTTCATCCGCACGGTAAAGGTTCCGTCGTTTTGCAATTTGACGGGGCGACCGCCAAGTGAGACCGACGATCCGGCTGAGGTTTTGCCGAAGACGATCAACTCGGCGTCGACTTCGAAAGGCAGCTTTGATTGACGAAGTAGCGTCGGGTCGGCGGCCGAAGTGGCGTTGCCGTTTCGTGAAGGCATCGACCGATGAAGACGCTCTTCGAAGATCTCCTTCAGGTCGCTGTTCTCGCTGTCATATCCGCCGCTCAGCGAATAGATCCGCTCGTAGTCGTCAGCGATGTCTTGCCAGTGTTCGTCGAGGCGTTCGCAATCGCCGGGGCTAGGCGTTTCGACAATGTTGCTGCGGCAGAGCGTGTGGAATTGATCGTCCGAGGTGAGGTAGCCGATGGCGACCCGGAATCGCGAGGGCGGATCCTGGACATCGATGTACCAGGTATCAACGCCGCCGTGGATGGCGATATCGCGTTGGACGGTTTCGGCGCAGTTATTTGAAACGTCTTCAACCGACATGACGCGCAGGACGGGGGTGGCGGTGTGCCAGCGTTCGGCGAGCGATGATTCGGCGCGGGAGACACTAGCGCGGGTGATTTCCCAGGTCGCTTGCAACCAGTACGAGTCCCGGACCATCAGGACGATTCGGTCGCGGTGTGGATCGGCGGACTTGTGAGAGCCGTTTCGCATTGCCGCGCCGCCGACCAGTGTTCCGGTCGAGAGATCGCGGTGGCGTTCGGCTTGTTCTTTCTGGCGGCGCAGTTGGGCGCGAATGCGAGCAGTTTTGGCGGAAACTTTGGGGCCGCGCATTTCTGGAAGTGGGCGGTCGTTCAGCGACACGCTGCCGCCGCGAGCTTTCGTTTTCGTACGGCTACGCTTAGCCGTTGTTGATGCTGGGGAGCTTTCGCGTACAGGTGTACGAGGGCTAGCTGAACGCGAGGGTTTCTTTTCGGATGCGCCGTTGGGGCGTGCGTTGGCAGATTGTGAACGCGGAGAGGTGGACTTCGCAGACTTGGTTTTGGTGGTGGCTCCGGTAGCGGCGTTGGCCTTGCGACGGAGTCGTCGCTGCGTCTTGCTAATCGCGTCGACCAACTCGTCTTTTCTCATCCCGTGCCAGCCTTCGATGCCGTAGTTCTTGGCCAAGGTGGCGAGCTCTCGACGTGTCTGGGATTTGAGATCTGCAGTCGTGATCAAAGCTCTATCTCCGGATATTTATTTAGTCATGCGGCTGGGGCGGGGGCGATTGGCTGAAACGTGCCGATTGTGAAGCGACGAGTAGCCGACGACCGCAGGAGCGATCGAGACGCGATGCACGCCAAGGTACCAGAGCCGTCAACTACTTCAGAAAAGGTCCTGACGTTGCTCAGCATTGGGGCGCTCGCAGTTCACAAATTGATGACACGCAAATATTCCAGGCCAACTTGGTCGATTGCTACCAGCTCTCCCGAATCGGGTGCAACTGGTCCCAAAGAGTGGGGTTTGGCGGGGTCACCGTGCCGCTCAGGAGCCTCTAAAGGAGTAATCAACACCACAACCATTATGCCAGCCGTTTGGAAAACTTCTAGACTCCGTTTGGCTTAATCCTGCGGTTCGGGGATGATTTTTCAAGTTAGTCCTGCTAAGGCGGGCGGGTTTCCAGTCGGAAAATTTTTGGAGATGTTTTTTTACCCCCTAAACGGAAAAGACGGACTGCCTGTTGTGAAAATCATTGCGTTTCTGCGAACTCAGCCAGCGATGAGGCGTGGGAGAGGTCGATCAGGCCTCTTCAACCGGAAGACAATCCCGCCGAAAGCGGGCGTGATGTGTGCGTACGCAGGTGTGCAAAAAACTGCGGCTAACGGTCGCCCCTCCTATCTCTTTCGATCGAGTTAGTCACACTCTGTCCCGACGAAGCTGCCCCGCACGAGGCGTGCGGGCGTAACGCGTTGTTCTGGTACGAGGTCAATATTGAGCAAGGATCAAGAACATCGCCGAGCTGCCCTGTCGGACTCGGATCAGCGGGTGGGTTCGTCACCGCGAATGTCAACCGCGCCTTGGTTGCGGCTGACGGGTGCTGGCTTGGAGCTGGCATTTGTCGCAACGCTGTTTGGTGGCATCGGAGCAGTCGTGGACCGGGCCGTTGGTTCCGAACGTCCACTGGGGCTCGCAATGGGAGGGCTTGTCGGGTTCTCGCTGGGGATGATTCGGTTCATCCGGTTGGCGACCCAGACCTCCAAGGCTCAACGTGAAGTTGAGGTTCGAGTCGAGGGGCATCGCTCCGATCAAGCAGACGAGCAGTTGACGCCGCGCGACAAGCAGCGACATGACAAATAGTAAGCCTCGCGAAACGAGTGCTGCGAAGCGATTGCGACCAGGTCGCGTTAGAAATTCACGTTCAGAAGTTCACATTCAAATCTCATCAAGCGAACGTTCATTTTGGCCACTGTTACTGCACGACCGATCGAGCCGAGTCACCTCGCAGGGATGATCTCCTTGCGTGGGTTGGTTGCGGTTGGGATGACGTGGTTGTGTGGCGCCGGGATGACCGCACTCGCTGCCCTTCAGGTAGCGTCCGAAACAGGTGAACTGTTAGTTGCGGTTTGTGTCGGTAGCGGCTTGATTGCGTTGGCCGCGGGCCTTCCCGGTGCGCTGCTTGAGGCGTTCCGTAAGCGACCGGTTGAGGCTGCTGTGAACAACGTTGCGCCTGTCACCACAGGTTTTTTCGTCGGAGTGCTGATTCGTCTCGTTGGGACTGTTGCACTTGCGGCATTGTGCAGGTATCAATTGCCCGCCGCTGGTGAACAGATCGCCGCGGCGATCTTGATTTGGTACGTCAGTTTGACGGCCACAGAAGTCATCACGCTTGCCCACGCCTTGTCAAAGCGTGATTCGCTGGTAAGCCCAGGTCACAAGTTCGCGGATTCCACCCGCTCAAAAGTCAATCCATCGGTTCAATGAATCTGTTTTTAGCCGCTGCCGATAATCCGATCTCGCACGTCGTGCCCCACCGGTTGCACGAGAAGCCGCTATTCACGATTGATGTTGGCGGTGGGGATATCCCCGCGCTGTTTATCGAAGACGGCAAGTACAGCTTTTACATCACCAACCACCTGATGATGACTGCCGTTACGGCGATCGCTGTGATGTTGGTGTTTGCTTATGTCGCGACGAAAGTTCGCGTCAAAGGCCAGGGCTTAGACGCCTATCAAACGAAGGGCCGGTTGGCTCAAGTTTTCGAGACAATTTGTTGGTTCATTCGTGACGAAGTCGTCCGTCCGAACTTGCATGAAAAGACCGACCGCTACATCCCGTATGTCTGGACGGTGTTCTTCTTTATCTTGTTCGCCAACATCCTCGGTCTGATCCCATTTGGTGCCGGTTTGCACATGGGAGCGTTGCCGATGTCGGACCACGCCGCGCATTTTGGTCACTGGGGAGGAACGGCGACGGGTAACCTTTCGCTCAACATCATGTTGGCGATGTGCAGTTTCATTGCCATCGTCGGCATCGGTATTTATGAAACAGGTGCGAAGACGTTTTTCTCGCACTTCAATCCGATCGGCTGGGACGGACCGAAGTTGATGTCCTATGGGATCGGGTTGCCACTGTACGTCCTTGAATGGATGGGCTTGATTATCAAGTGCGTCGTGTTGGCCATGCGTTTGTTTGGCACGATGATGGCGGGTCACTTGGTTGTCGCCGCAATTGTGGGATTGGTCTTCGCGGCCGCTTCCGTCTCGCAGTTGCTTGGTTATGGTGTCTGGGTCGCGGTCGTGCTCGGCTGTATCGCGTTGACCTTGCTGGAGCTTTTCATCTGCTTGCTGCAAGCGTTCATCTTCACCTTCTTGACGGTGTTGTTCATCGCGACGGTATCGCACGATCACCACGATCATGACCACGAACACGAACATGATCCGCTGGGCGACGAAGCTCAGATGGACCTGGATAAGTTTACCGATCCGGCCCGCTTGGCCGGTTTGGCTGACGCATAACTTTGTTTACTTAACCCTTTGACTTTCCCCTTTTTTGATTTCCCGCTCGGTGCGGGCGACGAAAGACTTCCTAGGAGCGAAACGAGAGATGATTGACTTCGCAATGTTGTTGGCACAGGACGCAGGTTTCGGCACGATGGGTGTCGGTCTGGCCATGGGTTTGGCGATTATCGGTGCCAGCTTGGGCATTGGTCGAATTGGCGGTAACGCCGTTGAAGCGATCGCACGTCAGCCTGAAGCGAGCGGAACGATCAGCACCCAGATGCTGATTTCGGCCGCTCTGATCGAAGGGGTGACCGTTGTCGCTCTGATTCTGATGTTCCTGAAATAAGTGGACGTTGGCGAGTCTCTCGGCGGCCGATGGGATCACTCTCGGCCAGACCGGTGTGGCTCGCAGTTCATTTCGTCCATTCCGGATTGCGTGAAACGACGCTCGGTACAGTGATGATTGTGCCGACGGCTGTCCCACGCAGGCCGATCCTGATGCACCCATCAAGGTAAGTTGATGTCGATGTTGAAAACCTTGCTGCTCGCTTGCGTTCTCGTTTTGACGGTGCCCGCGAGCAACTTTGCCAGCGCCGCTGACGAAACCGAAGCAGGTCAGGCGCAGGCGACCGAAACCCACGGCACGGTCGAGGGTGATGAAGTACACGCAGACGCTGAAGGCGAACACGACGAAGCCGGACACGGTGGCCACGACAGTAGCCAGATGCCTCCGATCTTGTCGTTCGACCCGGGGGCTGCTGTTGCCAACCTGGCAATCTTCTTGGGCGTATTCCTGATTCTGGCAAAGTTCGTTTGGCCGGTCATCCTCGGTGGCCTCAAGGCTCGCGAAGACAAGATCCACAGCGACTTGCATCAGGCACAGGAAGCCAACGAGAAGGCTCAGCAAATTCTCGCAGACTACGAAAAGAAAGTGGCCGAAGCCTCCGCCGAAGCTCAAACGATTCTGGCTGATGCTCGCAAGGACGCCCAGTCAAACGCCACCCGAATTGTCGACGAAGCGAAAGCCGAAGCCGCTCGCCAAAGCGAACGTGCTCAAGCCGATATCGAGACCGCCAAGAAAGTTGCGTTGGCGGAAATCGCCGACCAAACTTCGGCCGTCGCGATGAGCGTCGCCAAGCAAGTCGTCGGTCGTGAATTGCAACCGAGCGACCATGCGGACTTGATCCGCAACGCGCTCGATCAGATCCCAAGTAAGAACTGAAGAATGAAAACTGATCGCGATGCCACGACCGTGTGGCGTCGCTAACGTTTGGAAGCATCGATGGAAAATTCTCAAGCGGTTGAACACGAAACGGTGATGGACACCGGTGCCGAGCAGTTGGGCAAAACCTACGCTCAGGCACTGATGGCAGCGGCCAGCAAGTCCGGTCTCGCCGAAAAGGTGGTCGATCAACTTGGCATCCTGGTCAATGAATATTTGGCCGGTAGCCCAAAGCTGGCGGCAGCGTTCGCTTCGCCTCGAATCGACGTCGAAGAAAAGCAGCGAATCATCGCCAAAATCTTTGATGGCGAGTTTGATCCGATGCTGGTCAACTTCCTCAAAGTGATGGCCTCCCGTGGACGTCTCGGTTACGTCAGTGCCGTTTACGATGGTGCACAGAAAAAGCTTGACGAGATGAGCGGTCGTGTGCTTGCCAAAGTCAAAACGGCTGTGCCATTGGATGACACCCTTCGTGCCTCGATCATCGAAAGCCTTGGTGGCAAGTTGGGCAAGCAAGTCCGGCTGCAAGAGGTTGTCGACCAAAAACTGATCGGCGGCATGGTGATCCGAGTCGGTGACACCGTGTTCGATAACAGCGTCGCTGGCCGAATCGACTCGATCGGCAAGCGGGCAAAACAAGGCTTCTCGGCAAAGCTCTCCGAGAAGTTTGCGAACCTAGTTGATTAACACTTCACGATGCCACCCAGCGTTCCCCAGCGGTGGCGATCAAACCATACAAAAGCCTTTTTAACATTCGCACTAGATTGCCATGAAATTCAATAGCGACGAAATCGCAACGGTCTTGCAGCAAGAGATCGAAAACTTCGATAGCAAGATCGATGTCCGCGAAGTCGGTTCGGTCCTCGAAGTCGGTGACGGTATCGCTCGCGTTTATGGGCTGTCCGGTGTGATGGCCGGTGAAATGGTCGAGTTCGAAAACGGCTCGATCGGTCTGGCATTTAACTTGGAAGAAAACAGCGTCGGGGTGATCATCCTCGGCGATTACCTGACCATCCAAGAAGGCGAAGAAGTCAAAGCACTCGGTACGCTATTGAGCGTTCCCGCTGGTGACGCTGTCGTCGGTCGCGTTCTAGACCCACTCGGTAACCCACTGGACGGCAAAGGTCCTGTTCAAACCGATGTGACTCGTCCCGTCGAAATCATCGCAACCGGCGTTGCCGAGCGTCAGCCCGTGATGGAGCCGATGCAGACCGGTATCAAAGCGATCGACGCGATGACTCCGATCGGACGCGGCCAGCGTGAACTCGTCATCGGTGACCGAAAAACGGGTAAAACCGCCATCGCGATTGACGCGATCCTGAACCAAAAAGGCAAAGGCGTTAAGTGCTTCTACATCGCGATCGGCCAGAAAGATAGCTCGGTCGCGAGCGTCGTCGATGTCTTGGAAAAACACGGTGCGATGGAATACACCACCGTCATCAGCGCCGGTGCGAGTGCCCCTGCCCCGTTGCAGTACATTGCACCGTACGCCGGTACCGCGATGGCCGAGCACTTTATGTTCAACGGCGGACATGCACTGGTCGTCTATGATGATTTGAGCAAGCAAGCGACCGCTTATCGTCAGATGAGCTTGCTGATGCGTCGTCCACCAGGACGTGAAGCTTACCCCGGTGACGTTTTCTACTGCCACAGCCGTCTGCTGGAACGTTCCAGCAAACTGTCTGATGAACTGGGCGGCGGATCGATCACCAGCTTGCCGATCATCGAAACCCTCGAAGGCGAAGTTTCGGCGTATATCCCGACCAACGTGATTTCGATCACCGACGGACAGATCTACGTACAACCCGACTTGTTCTTCTCCGGTGTTCGCCCCGCGATGAACCCCGGTATCTCGGTTTCTCGCGTAGGCGGTAACGCTCAGATCAAAGCGATGAAGAAAGTCGCCGGCGGTCTGCGTCTTGACTTGGCAGCCTTCCGTGCTTTGGAGGCGTTCGCACAACTCGGTACCGACCTGGACCCCGCGACCCAAGCTCAGCTGGACCGCGGTTACCGCATGGTCGAGTTGCTCAAGCAGCCACAGTACCAACCGCTGTCCGTCGCCGAGCAGGTTTGCTCGCTGTACGCCGGCACCAAAGGCTTCTTGGATGACGTCGAAATCAAGACGGTTCAGCAGTGGGAAAAAGACTACCTGCAGTTCATCCATGACAAGCACAGCAGCTTGCTGACCAAGATCGTTGAAGTCGGCGATTTGACCGAAGAAGTCGTCGGAATGCTGGAAACCGCAATCAAAGACTTCAAAGCCGGTTACAAGCCCGCTGCCTAATTCGGGCCTTTCGGCTTCACGGACGGGTCCCCGGATCCGATTGTTTTAACAACGAACAACACCATTCCTTTTACGTTTCATGGCCAACGCAAGAGCGCTTGATAAACGCCGCAAGTCGATCAAGAACATCCGCAAGATCACGCGGACGATGGAATTGATCGCAACGGCTCGCTATAAGAAAGCGATGGAGCGAGCCCAGGCGGCGACCGCTTACACCGATCAGATCACGAAGATCGTCTCGCGATTGGCTGCGGCCGGTCTGGATGTTAAACACCCGTTGTTGGAACAGCGCGACGAGATCAAGAGTGCACGGGTTCTGGTCCTGACCAGCAACCGTGGATTGTGCGGCGGCTACAACGCGGCAGTGCTTCGTGAGGCGATGCCCCAGATCCGCCAGATGAAGGAAACGATTCCCAACGTCACCGTCGACGTCAGTGGGAAGCGTGGTGTTGACGGGTTGCGTTTCCGCGGTGTCACAACTGACGAACGCCACCTGAACTTTGAAGACCAGCCAAAGTACGACGAAGTCGAAGCGATCGCGAGTTCTTACTTGGCACGCTACATCACCGGCGAAATCGATCGTCTGGATGTTGTTTACACCAAGTTCGTCAGCACGTCGAAGCAGGTCGCGATGGTCGAGACGTTGTTGCCCTTGGGATCACTCGCTGGTGACGAGTCGACAGAAGAAGAATTGGGCGGCAGCAATGTCGACTATGAATTCTTGCCATCAGCCGAAAGCATTCTTGAAGAGGTCGTCCCGACCAGCTTCAAGGTTCGATTGTTCAAGTGCTTCTTGGACGCGGCGGTGAGCGAGCAAGTCGCTCGAATGGTCGCCATGAAGGGTGCGACCGAAAACGCCGGCGAGATGATCAAAGAACTTTCCATGACCTACAACCGAGCCCGTCAGAGCCAGATTACCGGTGAAATCATGGAAATCATCGGCGGCGTTGAAGCTCTGGAAAACTAACCTCCCTCCCCAATCAATTCAATCACAGCGGTCGTCCCGACGACCGCATCAACACATCCAACACCCGAAGTAAGAAAAGCATGTCCACCGCAACGGAAACACGCGTCGTCGGAAAAGTCACGCAGGTCATCGGGTCGACATTCGACGCCGAGTTCCCCGAAGGCCAGCTCCCCGCGATTTACAACGCTCTGGAAATCAAGAGCGAGCACAAGGGAGTCACCATTGACTTGGTCGGTGAAGTGCAACAGCACCTCGGTGGTGGACGTGTCCGTGCGATCGCTCTCGGTAGTACCGAAGGCATGATGCGTGGGATGAGCGTCGTCGACACCGGAAACCCCGTTTCGGTTCCTGTCGGTAAAGAAACCCTGGGACGCGTCTTCAACGTTCTCGGTAACCCAATCGACAACCGTGGCCCAGTTGCCGCTGAAGACCACTGGCCGATTCACCGTCAAGCTCCTCCGGTCAACGAACTGTCGACGAACACCGAACTGTTCGAAACCGGTATCAAAGTTGTCGACCTTTTGACCCCATTCGTTCGTGGTGGTAAAGCGGGTCTGTTCGGTGGTGCCGGTCTGGGTAAAACCGTTATTTTGACCGAGTTGATCGCTCGTATCGCTAGCAGCCACGGTGGTTATTCGGTCTTCGCCGGTGTTGGTGAGCGTACGCGTGAAGGCACCGACCTCTGGTTGGAAATGCAAGAAACCGAAATCGGTCAAACCGGCCGTAAGGTAATCGAGCAAACCTGCATGGTCTTCGGCCAGATGAATGAGCCACCAGGGTCGCGTCTTCGCGTCGCTCTGTCGGCACTGACCATGGCCGAGTTCTTCCGTGACACCACGGGTGCGGACACCCTGTTGTTCGTCGATAACATTTTCCGCTTCTCGCAAGCCGGTTCAGAAGTGTCTGCACTTCTTGGACGGATGCCTTCGGCAGTGGGATACCAGCCGACTCTGGCGACCGAAATGGGCGCGTTGCAAGAACGTATTACGTCGACCAAGAAAGGTGCGATCACATCGGTTCAGGCCGTCTACGTTCCTGCAGACGACCCGACCGACCCTGCCCCTGCGACCGCGTTCGGTCAGCTTGACGCGTTTATCTATCTCGAGCGTTCGATCTCGGAAAAGGGTATTTATCCTGCGATCGATCCTCTGGCATCTAACTCGCGTATTCTTGACCCACAGTATGTCGGTGATCGCCACTACACGATCGCTCGCCGCGTCCAGACAATCTTGCAACGTTACCGCGAACTGCAAGACATCATCGCGATTCTGGGTGTTGATGAATTGAGCGAAGATGACAAGACCGTCGTACACCGCGCTCGTCGTATCGAACGATTCCTTTCGCAGCCCTTCTTGGTCGCGGAAGTCTTCACCGGGAAAGCCGGCGAAATCACCCCACTGGAAGACACCATCCGCAGCTTCGAAGAAATCTGCGACGGAAAGTGGGATCACCTGCCCGAGCAAGCCTTCATGTATGTTGGCTCGATCGAGCAAGCCGAGGCGCAAGCCAAGAAGATGGAGAAAAAGTAAGCCATGGCGATTCGCTGTATCGTTGTCACCCCCGAACGAACCGAGCTCGATACCGAAGCGACTTCGGTCACGTTGCCGATGTTCGACGGCTCGCTGGGCGTTCTGCCCAACCGAGCTCCGATGATCGGACGTCTGGGGTATGGCAAATTGGAACTTGAAACCTCGGCCGGACCGCAACGTTTTTTCGTCGACGGTGGGTTCGCCCAAGTCGAAGGCAACACGGTCAACCTGCTGACAAGCCGATCGATTCCTGTCGATCTGTTGGACGTCGGTGAAGCCGAAAAAGCGTTGGCGGAAGCGCTCGATATGTCGGCCCGAACTCCCGAGCAAGCTCAGCTTCGCGAAACCGCGATTCGTCGCGCACGCGGGCAATTGCGAGCGGCCCGTTAATCAAACAAAGGATGCCCCACGCACCTTTCAATCGCAAAGCCCACCTGCACCGAATGCAGGTGGGCTTTTTGCGTTTGATGTCTTTCGATGACCCGTCGGTATCAGGGATTAGCTAGCCGTGACAGGGTTCATCGAGGGCAATGAGAACTTGCTGACTCGTTGTGGCATCGTAGTTTCACTCTCGAATGAGCTGGCAGCTTCAGCGAGTGACCGTACATCCGTCGCGATTGATTCGGTGTCATTTGCGACGGTTAGGATCGTATGAGAGATTTCGCGGGTCATTGCCGATTGTTGCTCAACGGCGGCCGCGATGGCTTCCTGTGTTGAGTTGATTTCCGCGATCACGGTGCAGACGCTTTCGATCGATTTGACCGCATCCAAAGTCTCGGTACGAATTGAGTCGATGCGTGAGATAATCTCTTCGGTCGCATGGCTCGTTTCCATCGCCAAGTCTTTTACCTCGTTGGCGACAACCGCGAACCCTTTACCGGCCTCGCCGGCACGAGCCGCTTCGATGGTCGCGTTCAACGCGAGCAGGTTGGTTTGCTCGGCAATCGAATTAATCGTTTTGATCACCTTGCCGATCTCGGTACTACTTTCGCCAAGCTTGCCTAGAGTCGCACTGGTCGATTCGGCCGCATCGACAGCAGAGCGGACAACACTGACTGCGTTGCTGGCGTTGCCCGATATTTCTTGGATGCTGAACTCCAGTTGTTGAACCGCGCCGGTTAGCTCGCTCACATTATCCTTGACAGTCTGTGCCAGTACTCGGGTCGAGTCAGCTTGTTTCCGGAACGGTGTGACGGTGTTGATTAGTGTGTAGCCGCCGAAACCACACGCGAAGGTCAAGATCACAACGACCATCACGATGGAACCGACCGTTCGGTTTTGGACCAACGTTGCAACGTCCGCTTCTTCGGCTTGATGCCATGCTGTGGCCATTTCAACCACGCGATCAATTGCAGCTCGATGTTCGTTGTAGCTTTCGGTTAATGGGCCGCGAGCAATCAATTTGACTTGGTCGAGGTCCCGTGCTTTGCAGGCGGGAATGAACTGTTGGTTGCGAATCTGGTAAAAACGCTCGGCCGGTTTTCGCGAGTCGACAATCATCGTCGTTTTTAATTCGCCCTCAGGAAGGTCGCTGGCCCAGTGAGCCTGGCGGACTTCGTATTCATCCTGAAGCATCTTCGCGTTGGCAAGCATCGTTTTGATTTCGCTTTCAGGTGCTTGTCGATCAATCGCATCAGCGAGTCGTAAAACGTTCAAATACGACTCGATAATGTAGTTTGGCGGCGGCAACACATCAGCGATCAAGTCCTTGCCCTGGATGATCCGTTTGTAAAAAGGGCCGTGGACTTTAGAGGCGGAAAGTGCCATATACGACCAGACACCGAATATGAGAAATCCGGCTGCGTAGAGGCCGATCATTAGATACAGCTTCGTCCGCATCGAAAGATTGTTGTATTTCATACGACCATATCGGTTGGCAAATAGCGTTTGCTTTGGTTTCGTCTCTCGCTGGTAGCCGCCTAAAGGATCATGCGGCGGACAATGCAGATGCCTAGCCGCCGCATGAATGCCATCAACGGTTGTTGATGTCCCTACCTGTCAAAGAGATGCATCGATTTTCAGTAAAGTTACTGTCAATGCGGGTAAATTCCGCTGAACCATAGATCGCGGTTATCTGCCGACAGTTCTGCCGACTTTCAAAAACTCGCGGATGCGGAATAACCTTCAGATGAAATGAAGCAATCGATCGTTGTGAAATGGACAAAGGCGAGGCCTCGTTCAACCAGCCGATGTTGCTGTGGCAGAAAGATGCCAAGCACCAATAAAGGCTAGAGCGGTTGCGGAGGCAATCGATGCCGGATGAAGATCGCTGAGGGTAAGCGGAAGTTGATGGACGGGTTACGGACGCGTTGAAGAATCAGACGACAATGTCAAGTAAGTGTTCGGCTGTTTCATTCACACGTGCCATCGCAGCCATTGCTGCTTCGGCAGCTTGCTTGGAACGCTTCATCTTGATGACAGCATCGACATCTTCAGAGCGTTGTGGGTCTGCAAGCTTCTCGGAGGCACTGGCGTAATTGTTCAGGTTTAAATTGATCGAACTTGCAAGTACCGAATTCACGGGAGTGATCATGGCAATCTCCTCTGTAAGAGTAGCGGTGGCCATTTACAAGAAGTCACAGTATGTGCCGAGTTCTGATGGAAGCGTTCAAGCGATTTGGTGAAGCACTCGTTCGCATCTCAGGTCTCAACACACCAATTTCGTTCCTCCTTTCGAGTAGCACTCAAACATACCGTGCAACAACATGCAGCGATTCGTGAATTCGGGATGATCTCCACGCGGCGGCGCGATCACGACGCGACCGAGGATTGAAGTCTCGAAGTGACCAGCGAAGATTTCGGATGTTGAATTAGTCGCTAAGGAACTGTTGCCTCGCCACTTGCTAAGAAGAGGTTGTCCAGAGGCAACCGATTGTGTTCAACCGAAAACGGATCTTGCCGGAGACGTGGATGCTAGGCTGCAGTTGTTGTGTTGCGGTAGCGTTTTTGGCAACTTCGAAACGTTTCAGCGACTGTTGTTTTCAGGCAACATTGGATGTGCGTTTCGAGCCAAATTGTGAATGCAAGTTCTCGTTGTGAATTCATAGGTTATTCGACGTCGGATTAACCCTCTGCTGTCGGTTTTCATTCTCCGGCATAGCTTCCCTGTGCGAATGGAATCGAACAGGCGTCTAGCTGCTAAGAATCCTTCAAGTGTTGCAACCGTTTTCGGCGGCGGCTCGGCAAGCCCCATTGGGCGTGGAATCTTCGTGACGGACAGAGAGAGTTGGCCCAGACTTGTTTGCCAACTGGAGAACCAATCTATGAGCGAACCTGTTCAAATCGAAGTCAATAAATCGCACGCGACGATCTATCTTGCAGCTTGGTGCACGATGGGAGTGCTCGCACTGGTACTGTCTATTTTTGGGCTGACCTTGCTGCTCCCCAAAACCATTGTGATCGGGCTGTTGGTCACATTGGTCGGACTAGGATTGTTCGCGTCTGCCCTCGATATGAGCTTGGTTTCGAAACGCACATTCCTGCTGAAAGAACCGGTTTTGGAGTTCTCCGAGCATGGTTTTTTAGACCGGCGGATTTGTGTAAAGCAGATTCCGTGGGCATCGGTGCGGTGGAAGGCCTGCCACAAGCAAACGGGAGCAATCCAATTTGAAATCGACTCCGAGGTCGATTCTGCAATGCAAAAACACCTGTCCGATAAGGTAACAGCACTCTGGTTCAAGCTATTGAAGCTGCCGCGCTACACGGTCAGTCCGAGCGCAACAGGAAAATCATCTCTCGAGCTTGAAGAGATCTTTTCCAAGTTCAAGCCGCCAATGGAAGAAGCCGCAGGCCCAGTCGAGGCCGAGGCTTCGGAACCAGCGAGCGACTTAGAACCAGAAGCAGAGCCCGTAGCTGCGGCGGGTTGAGTGTCTATGCCGAAGGCATGTCATCGACAATAAAGACTTGCAACTTGCGACAGCCATGCGCACCAAGGACGAGTGATTGTTCAATATCGGCCGTCTTACTGGGCCCGGAAACGAAGATGCCGAATCGCGCACCAAAATCTTCGATTCGCTCGTAGGCTTGATGCATGTTGGCCACGATCTGTTTCCTCGGAACCACGATGGCAAGGTACTGAGCGATAAACAGCAGCACGCGATGCGGGAGCGTGTTCCCGTTGACCCAAATCGCACCGTTTTCAGCGACCATGAATTCGCCCGCGACGATACTCCAGTCCAAGTTCGAATAGGCCAGCGGGTCGCTGGCAGCTTCGGTCGAAACCGTTCCTTGAACGGCATCGGGAACCAGCGATACGATTTGCTTCGCGTCAGCAAACTCTTCCAGCGTTTGTAGTGTGCTGTGAACATCTCCCAGCGTTTGGACCATGTGGGCTTGTCCGCCGACAGCTCCAAGCATCTCTTGAAACTTTGCGATTGGGTCATCAAATTTGATCACCACATTGGGATCAACGTCAGGTAACGGTGGTCCTTGGACCGGTTGCGTTTTGATTCGATCCAAGATCGCACGTTTTGCAGAAGACGTTGAACTCATGGTGGGACTTGCGAGGCGATGAACGGTTTGCGTGGGAAAAGACAAGTGGCGAGAGGAGTTAACTGCCACGATGCCGGCGGTGCCAATTGCGAAAGCTTTCTTGTGGAGGTTTCGGCAAGTCCCGTGCGACTGTCCATTTATTGAAGCGGTTGTGTGTGGCCCAACGCGGGAGTAATCGCAGCGATCGACGTCCGATGGCGCCGGCGGTGGAGAACAAACGTGGATGTCGAAACAGATGGGACGCCATCTTCATTGCCATCCGCTTACCCAGGGGCAAGAGCTTTTTGCCAACCAGTTCGCCACGCCAGGCGAGTAGCTGGTGATGCAGCGGAATCTTGACCGGGCAGACATCACTGCAAGAACCGCACAGGCTGCATGCATAGGGCAAGCTCTTGTAAGAATCCGGATCACGTGTCGGCGAAAGCACGCTGCCAATCGGACCGGGAACGGTTGCACGATAACTGTGTCCGCCGCTGCGTCGGTAAACTGGGCAAGTATTCATGCAAGCGCCGCAGCGGATGCAGTGCATCGCTGCGCGAAACGTCGCGCTCGCTCGCAGTCGCGTTCGACCATTGTCGACAAGGACGATATGCAATTCGCTGTTGTCGTCCTTGGGACCGATAAAGTGTGAGGTGTAACTGGTGATTGGCTGTCCGGTTGCCGAGCGTGCCAACAGCCGCGTGAACACACCCAAGTCGCGTTGCCGAGGGACCAGTTTTTCGATCCCCATGCAAGCGATGTGGACTTTGGGGATCGACGTTCCAAGGTCAGCGTTGCCTTCGTTCGTGCAAACCACGATCCCGCCGGTTTCGGCAATCGCGAAGTTCACGCCCGTGATACCGATTTGGCCTGCCAGGAATTTGTCACGGAGGTGATTGCGTGCTGCTTCGGTGAGGTACTTCGGATCGGACGCACCTTCTTCCGTACCAAGGTGTTCATGGAACGTCTCGCCGACCTCTTCTTTCTTAATGTGAATGGCAGGCAAGACAATGTGGCTGGGCGTTTCTTTGCGAAGTTGGACGATACGCTCGCCGAGGTCAGTGTCGACAACGTCGATCCCGTTGTCTTCTAAGTAATGATTGAGCCCGCACTCCTCGGTCAGCATCGACTTGCTTTTGACGATCCGTTTGGTGCGATGCTTTTGAAGGATTTCGAGGACGATTTGATTGTGTTGTTCGGCGTCCTCAGCCCAGTGGACGATTGCGCCAGCGGCGATCGCATTGCGTTCGAATTCTTCGAGGTAGTGCGAAAGATTTGCGATCGTATGCGTTTTGATTTGCGAGGCGGTTTCGCGGAGGTATTCCCATTCGGGAAGCGAGGATGCTTGCAGGTCACGTTTGCTGCGGACGAACCACAACGCACGGTCGTGCCATCGTGAACGGTCCGGGTTGGTGACAAACTCTTTTGCAGCAGTCGGGTGCTCAACAATCGGCAGCATCTGGAAATTCGCGAGAAGCGGTAGGGCTTTGTCAGGTGGGAGAGTTCTGCATCGAGAAATCGCCAGCTTCATTGCGATTGCTGGGCGGGCGAAACCTTAGTGCGACGACGCATTTTCTCAAACCAGTTTACCAGCAAAGGCAACTTATTGCTCGTCTCCCCGGTGAAACTCTTCGAATCGGCAGTCGTGCCTCGCGAGTGCGAAGAATCCTTGGTCTCTGCGACAGGCATCGTGCAAAAAAAAATGCTTCGTCCGATTGGACGAAGCATTCGTTGTATCGATTGGAAACGGCGAAACGGGTTAGGCGACCTTGCGTAGACGCGGTTTCGTCGCAATTCGAGTGCGTGCCGACGCGAGCGAGCCGGTTTCGCTGGGTGTCGCGTTGGGGTACCACGCACGACTTTCGATTGAAGCCAAAATCTGTTCGGCAATCGCGACCGCACGAGCACCTGCTGCGCCGCTGACGGTGGGGGCGATGCCGGATTGGATGCTGATGACGAAGTCGTGCAGCTCATCCAGAATCGCGTTTCGAGGTTCCAGTTTTTGTGTGCCGAGTTGCAGGTGATCGCTGAACAACTCGTCGGCGTACCCGAGCGGATTGTCGGTAGCATCTTCGAGATCGAACTCACGCTCGATCAACGCTTCGCTGCTTTGAACGGTGTGCAGTGCTGGGCCGGAGAAATCGATTTCTGCGAAACCGTTCGGCCCGTAAACTTGCATCGATCGAGCCGGTGTGGGGCTGATGCGTGACGCTTTGAGATTCGCAACCAAGCCGCATTCGAATTCGATACGGGCTTCGGCAAGATCTTCGTGGTCGCTGACCACGGCCAATCCGCTGGCACTGACTTGCTTGACGGCGGCTTCGGTCATCGAGCACACCAGGTCAATGTCGTGGATCATCAGGTCCATCACGACACCGACATCCAGGCAACGTCCTGGGAAACGCGACGCGCGAACGGCTTCGACGTATTTGGTATCGACACCAAGTTTGCCGAGCGCGGTGAACGCGGGGTTGAATCGTTCGACGTGGCCAACTTGCAGTGTCAGTCGCTTTGACGCGGCCAACATCACCAACCGGTCAGCGTCGGTCGAAGAGATAGCGAGCGGCTTCTCGACAAACAGATGCTTGCCAGCCTTGAGCAAGTCGGTCGCGATTTCAGCATGCGAGTCGGTCGGAGATGCGATGACGGCGGCGTCAATCGAATCGATTAACTCGCGATAGTCGTCGACCACGGGCACCGAGAACATTTCGGCGGCACGCGATCGGGCTTCTTCGATCGGATCGCTGATCGCGACCAATTTGGCGCCATCAACGCTGCCGAGCAACTTGCTGTGAATCCGGCCCAAATGTCCGGCACCGATAACTGCAACTCGCAAACTTGTCATGCCGCTTTCTTCTTTCCTCGTTGGTCTTGTCCGCGTCCATGTCGTCCGGAGCAGGACCGATCGATAGAGTCAAATAGGTGCTTGATCACGGGACGAATCGGACCATTGGAATACACTTCTTGTCGTGCCTTATCAATGCCGATGCGTGCCCGGTAAAGCAGACGAAATGCTTGGGTCAGAGCTTCGACATCTTCGGTGGTGTAACCGTGACGTTTCAGTCCGATGGTGTTGACCGCGCGGGGTTTGCTCGGCTGTCCATCGACGATCGTGTAAGGAGGCACGTCGTGCAGCACTCGGCTCATCGCGCTGACGAAGCTCAGCTGTCCGATACTGGCGAAGTGTGACACACCAACGCCGCCGGCGATGGTGACGTCGTTGCCAACACGGACGTGTCCGCCAAGCATGCCGTTGTTGGCGATCACGATACGGTCGCCGACTTTGCAATCGTGGGCGACGTGCGTTCCGGCCATGAAGTAATTGTCATGTCCGATTTCGGTGATGCCGTCTTCTTTTTCGGTCGCGCGATTCACCGTGCAGTGTTCGCGGAAAATGTTGTTGTCGCCGATAATGACTTTCGTCGGCGAGTTCTTGTAGCTGGTGTCTTGTGGGTCGCCGCCGATAATACTGCCAGCGAAGATGCGATTGTTTTCGCCGATCGTGGTCTGGGCGGTGATCACAGCGTGTTCGTCAATCACGGTTCCGTCGCCAATCAGAACATCCGGCCCAATCACCGAGAAATGTCCGATGCGAACGTTGCTGCCCAGTTGGGCTTTCGGATCCACGACGGCCGTCGGTGCGATGACAACGCTCATATCTAAACGTCATTTCAAAGGGTAAGAAAGGTATCTAAGCCGCACGGGCAAAGTGACAGTAACGGATTCTTCGGTTTGAAATCGAGATCGGTTTGCATTGATTTTGGATGAAAATCAATTCCGTTCCACTTGACCCCACCAACGACCGGATTCACGCTCGGCAAGACTGTCGGGCAAGCCGTCGATCTCTGCGAAACAACGTCGCAGCAAATCAGAAACACCAACAAACAAAAACGCAGCGTCCGTTGTCACGTCGCTGCGTTTGTTTAGTTGAATTCTATTTATGCGGCATCAAAACTGTCTGCCAAGATCGATCGCGGCGACTTCAAGCGGCTTGCTTTTGACGCGAGTCACTTTCATAACGCTGTTGCTGGACGGCAAGTTCGTAAAGTGCTTTTGCCATGCGTCCATTTAGGCTATGCCCGCCCCGGTGCGAGATAAACTTGCCAACCAACTCGCAACCGACCAGCGACAAGTCGCCGACGAGGTCCAGTGCTTTGTGACGTGCGCATTCGTTGCGGTATTTCAGTTCGTTCTCAACTGGTCCGTCATCACCGAAAACCAACAGTTCATTGAAGCCAACGTGTCGGGCAACGCCACGTTGGTGCAAAGCGTTGGCTTGTTCGAGTGTGACGAAGGTTCGTGCCGGTGCGACTTCACGGGTGAAGTTGATCGGCGTGCAGCTAAAACCATACGACTGCTCGGCGATCGGGCCGTCACAATCAAATGCGAGTTGATACCCGAAGTGGCTGATGCCGGTTGGGACTGGCGAAGCGGTAATCCAAGACGATCCTTCGCGTAGTGTGATGACTTGTTGAATGACCAAACGCTTTCGCTGTGCGGCTTGGACAATCAATCCGGCGTGTGAGAGCGCATCAACATAAGGTTTACTGCTGCCGTCGAGTCCGGGCAGTTCTTCGCCGTCGATTTCAACGATGCAGTTGTCGATTTCCAAAGCGTACAGTGCAGCCATCAGGTGTTCGATCATCTGGAACGACGCGTCACCCGATTCGATATTGGTTCGTAAGTTCGCATCGCTGCGATTGATTACGGTTGCTTCGCATCCCGGGTTGCCAGGCAGGTCTGAACGGACCAGTCGGATTCCGGTGTCCAAAGGGGCGGGGTGCATGACCACCGAAACTTCTTTCGCGGACCAATAGCCGCGTCCGGAAACAACGCAGGTCGATGCGATGGTGTGTTGGTTGCGAGAAAACTTCATCTCGAGCCCTCCCCTTTGGATGATGGAAAAATAAAAGCGACGGCCGTTTCCGACACGTCGCTTTCAGTTGGATCAAAAAAGTCGCCCATCGGGTCCTTCCGATGGATTCGCGGTCGCCCTGCACCACGTCCTTGAGTGCATTTGATGGCGAGCTCTCACTCCCCGTGACTTCCACGCGACCGCTGAATCAGCGGCCTGCGACTATGAATTTGCTTAGCGAGGCGAAGTCGCGGCTGGCTTGCCGGCAACTTGCGTCTTGATCACTCGGTCCAGGTACTGCATCACGCCTGGGGTCATGTCCAATTGCTCGTCGTGGTAGACGATGTTTTTCATGACGCCACGGATAACAGACTGGCCTTCACCTTCCTTCATCTCTTCGCTGTTATAGCGCAGAACGAGGTTGATCTTGTAGTGACCTGCCAGGAACTTGACGCCTTCAGCGATGTGCTGGTAGTTGTCAAAGTAGATTTTCGCTTCGGCATCAGCCAACTCTTTGCGTTTGCGATTCATTTCCAATCGCAACTTAGCATCCATGTCGGTGATTTGCTCTTCCAGAGCAGCGTAATCGGGGGTGCCAGGGCTAAGGTCTTTTAGCTTGGCAGCCATCACGCGAAGTTGCTCGCGTTTGTCCTTCAATTCCGCATCGAAAGCTTTTAGATCAGCTTCGATTTTCGCGACTTGCGTGCGAATACCGGTGTGGGATTTGAAGATGTAGCCAACATCGACGACCGCAATGCGATGCGGTTCCGTGTTTTGCGCCTGAGCTTGATTGGCCACGAGACCGGGTGCCAACACGGCAGCCAATCCGATGGCGATTCCATAGACTTGGTGGCGAACGGTTCGCACTTTCGCTCTCCTTGCGTTTTGAGTCGCGCGTCCTTTTTGTCGCATGAACCACAACCCCACAGACATCCATTGCCTGCGAACGATCGGGTGTGTCCTTGCTACACCGGTCGTCGACCGATTTCAGTGACATTTTTTCGATTGTGGCAATCCGGCGATCCGGCGTAAAGATTGATCAGCCCATTATTCAGGGCGTTTTTCAAGCTTTCCCGTCAGCGTTTTTGAGGTGCCTTCGCGGACCAGTTCGATCGCAAATGTGTCGCCCGCAGAATGGTTGCGGACCCACGATAATAGATCTTCCGTGGTCCGGATTTCCTTTCTGCCAACGGAGCGAAGTTGATCGCCGACCGCCAACCCTGCCTTGGCCGCCGGACCTTCCGGAGTGACCTCGACAACTTCAACGCTTTCCGATTTCAACGAAACTCTGACTCCCAAATAGGCCGTCATTTGGCGACGGATTTGTACGCGAGAGTCAGTTTCAGAATACACCGGACGACGGGGCATCACCGCCAAGCGATAAGCCACGTTAGAAACCATATCGGTTATGCGGCCTAGGTTACCGAAATCGATTTTGTCGAAATCGTCAGAAGGCCGGTGATAGTCATTGTGCAGCCCCGTAAAAAAGAACAGCACCGGTACTCCTGCACGGTAAAACGACTGATGATCGCTCGGCCCATAGCCGCTAGCAACTTTGTACAAATCGAATCGGAACGCTTGATTCGCTTCGTCGACCAGTGACTCAAGTCCGGTCGCCGTCCCAATTCCGTACACCGTCAATTCGTTGTCACGAAGGCGTCCGACCATGTCAAAGTTAATCATCGCGGTCGTTCGCTCGATCGGAAGCTGCGGGTGCTCCACATAGTATTGGCTGCCCAGCAATCCACGCTCTTCGCCCGTGAACGCGATGAACACGACACCGCGGTGGTTGTCGCTGGTCTCTAGTTTCTTTGCTAGCAGATCGGCGCAGGAAAGCATTGCCGCCGTACCGCTCGCATTGTCATCAGCACCGTTGTGCACCGCGATGGTGCCGGGAGCGAGTGAGCCGTAGCCGCCCATCCCGACGTGGTCGTAGTGACCCCCGAGAACGATCGTTTGGCTAGCAAGCGGACCTTTTCCGGGGATGTGGCCGATCACATTGTCGCTGGAAATCACCGCCGGTTTGAGGTCGACGGACAGCTTGGCGCGAACGCTGGGGATCGAAAAACTGTGCGGCTGATACGTCTCGTTGATTTGACGTTCGACGTCGTTCAATGATCCTTCACCGGCGTTTTGGAACAGTTCATCGACGATATCACGAGCGATGGACGCGACAGGGATCGCTTTCGAACGGTCCGTTTGGACACCCGCGTCAGCGAGATTCAAAACGCCGCGTTCCGCCTTCGTGATATTCTGACCGATGGACTCGATCAGGCTCTTCGTGCGTTCGATTTTATCTTTGGTTGCGGCAAGATTACGGACCGCTTCCGGCGGCAATTCATTTTGCAGAGTGACGAGTTCTGCGAGTCGGCGTTCTTCTAGTTCGCGTCGTTCGACTTCGTCGGCAATAGCTTTTTGGACGCTCGCGGGATCATTAATGATCAGAACGCCCGTTGCGCCGTGGCGGATCGCGTTTTCAATCTTGATCGCAAAGAACGCATTTTGCGTATTGCGAACGCCGTCAAAAGGGCTGTTCGGATCGTCTGGCCCAGGCTCTTTACGAAGCATCATGACGATCGCGCCTTTGGCGTCGATGTTCGCATAGTCATCGTATTCGTGTTCGTCGCTCGTGACGCCATATCCGGCAAAGACCAATCGAGCAGTCACGATGGACCGTTCGTTGCCGACCGACAGCGGTGACATTCCGTCGCCGAGTTTCAGCTCCCGCTCGCTAACCGTTTTGCCGGTGTCGTCGAAATTTGTCAGGACAAGCGCATTGGCGTCGTCGCTGCGGACTTGGCTGCCGACTTCGATATCCACCGGTTGCAAGCCGTCGCCGCCGGCCAGATCCATTTGCAATCCGATGTTCTCCATGCGCGTCTGGATGTAGTCGCGTGCTTGGTTGATGGAGTCATCGGTGACACTGCGTCCACGCAGGTCATCCGACGCGAGAAACTCGATGTCTTCTTGCAAGTGCGTGCGAAGTGCTTCGCTTTCGTGTTCCGTAAGTCGACGTTCAGCAAGCCGGTTGTTGCCAAGTTGATCTTGGGCGACTGCGTTAACGCCAAAAGAGACAATCACACACAGCAGATACGAGACGCGATGGCACGCCGAAATTACAGACATCGATTCACCGACCTTGGTCACAACGCCCCCGCCGAAATCAAACTTCAAATCGGGAACCGGAAAGAGTGTCGAAATAGCAACTGGCGAAGCATAACCGAGTGAGAGAGCAAAGGAACCTATCGAAGGTGCGACAACCTCGTTCCGGTCTACTTTTCCGACCTCAATCCTCTGCGATGGCGGATCGTAAACGCAACACGGCCGAGTCTTCGTGTGAAGACTGCGTGCGAGTGAAGTTTTCAGTGGTCGGCGCGCGTTCGGTTGAACGCTTCAGTCAGTTTCGCCGATCGATCACCGACGACTAGTTCGATTGTGTCTTTGCTTCGCCGCGTTGCACCAACCACAGCAGGATGGGGCTGGCGACAAAGACCGAACTGTAGGTACCGACCAGAACACCAACGACCAAGGCGAATGCGAACGCGTGGATGCCTTCGCCACCGAACACATACAACAGCACAACCACGATCAGCGTTGTGATCGAAGTCAGCAAGGTACGGCTGAGCGTTTGGTTGATGCTGGTGTTGATCATTTCGCCCGTCAAACGTGGTGCTTTACCCTTCGTTTCACGGATTCGGTCGAACACGACGATCGTATCGTTCAGTGAGTAACCGATGATCGTCAGCAGTGCTGCCACGACCGTCAGGCTGATCTTGAACTGGTCGACGTAGAGGAATTTGAGAGCGTCAGCGACGTAGAAGCTGATCGCGATCGCACCCAAGGTGATCAAGACGTCGTGGATCAACGCTGCCACAGCTGCGAAGCCGTAGATAACACGTTGGAATCGGAACCAGATGTAAAGGATGATGACCATCAGGCTGGCAAACATCGCGACCGAAGCACGACCGATCATTTGACCGGCGACGCGTGCACCGACGCTGCTGCTGCTGACCCAAATGGGTTCGTCACCAAGTGATTGTTCAACCGCAGCCATCAATTGAGTGGCCTTTTGGTCGTCCATTGGCAACGTGATTTTCCAGTTCGAGAACGGAACGCTTGAGCCGGTCTTCCAGTCTTCGGAGCCTTCGCCATCGGGAAGCAGGACAACCGCTCGATCGTTCAATGGGATCGACAGTTCTTCGCTGGCTTGTTTAAGGCGTTGGATCAGGGCTGGTTCGCTGATCGCTGCGGCAGATTCCGAACCGTCAACACCGAGGGTGATTCGGCGTACGGCGGTTTGCGAAGCGACGTCGCCTTGAGCGGCCTCTTCACCGGTTGTCTCCGCATCGCTTTCGTCGGCTTGTGCTGCGGTCAGCATCACGCCATTGTCGTCACTCGGAAGTGCCGAGGTCGAGTTGCTTTCGTCAACGACGGTAACGTTATAGGTAACCAGCTTTGCTTCAGGGCTGCTGGCGAACGATTCGACAATGCGTGATTGCAGTTCGTCGACCGACTCGATGGAAGAGTCGACTTTAAACACGGTGCCCGGCTCGGCTTCGTCCATCTTCACGCCGTTCACCGTGAACTGGACTGCGCTGCCGTTCTGTTCGCCGATTCCATCGCCGACAATGCGACGAATTTCTTCGGTCGATGTTGTTTCCGCCACGCGGAATTGAACGGAGGAACCACCCGCGAAGTCGATGTCGAGGATGCCTTTTCCGCGGACGACCAGCGAAGCGACACCGATCACAATCAGGATCGACGAAACGACTAAAGCGATTTTGCCTTTGCCGATGAAGTCGAACATGCCGCCGCCAGCGAGCGCGTTGCGGATCGAGTTGACCGAGTCAGACATGCTGAGGGTCAATTTGTTGTGACGTTCGGCAATGTCGAAGAATGTCCGCGACATGTAAATTGCGGTGAACATCGAGTACAGGATGCCCAAGATCAACGTCACGGCAAAGCCGCGGATTTGGTCGGTACCGATGGCGTACAGGACGATCGCGGTAAACAGCGTCGTCAAGTTAGCGTCAACAATCGTTACCGTTGCTTTGGCAAAACCGTTGCGGATCGCCATACGATTCTTGGCGCCTTTGTTGATCTCCTCGCGGATCCGTTCAAAGATCAGGACGTTGGCGTCAACCGACATACCAACGGTCAGAACCAAACCGGCCAGACCTGGCAAGGTCAACGGTTGGTTGATCAGGACCATCGTTGCCAAAATCATCGCCAAGTTCATGATTAGGGCGATACAGGCAATCAGGCCAGCGAATCGGTAGTAGTACAGAATGAACAGCAGGACCAGGATCAGCGAAGTACCAATCGCGTAGACGCCTTTGCGGATTGTATCCGCACCCAGGGTCGCATCGATTTGGTTCTTTGCGATCGGCTGCTTCGTCAGTGCGGCTGGCAATTGGCCGGCTTTCAGAATGTCGACGAGCGAGCGGACTTCTTCGGTGGTGAAGTTGCCGGTGATGCGACCCGACTTGCTAATCGGTTGCAAAATGTTTGGTGCGGACAACAAACGGTCATCCATGACGATACCGAGCTGTCGTTGGCGTGTGCCTTTGGGCGAGTTCTCGGTGGTCAGGACGCGGAACTTGCGGCTGCCGGATTCGGTCAAGTTGAACGCGACCGCGGGAGCCCCTTTGTCGTCAAATGTCGTTGACGCAAAGGCCAAGTCTTCGCCTTTGACGTCGATAGCCGGGTCAATGACCATCAAAACTTCCAAGCCGTTCAGACCGTTCTCGTCGATCCACTGGGCTTGTTTGAATTCGCCATCCATGCCACGAACGCTGGAGGGCAGGTCGATCAGTTCGCCGGTTTGTGGATTTCGGACAATCGCGTTTCCGACATCAACACGCAATGGTTTGACATCGGTTTTGGCCGACGTTTCGCGATCGACTTCGGCCCAGCGGCCGACGACTTCATTGTTTTCGTTGAGAATCACTTCGCTCAATCGGACGGCACGGTCGTTCGACGATGCCTGCTCCGTCGCCATATCGATCAGGCGTTGATGGTCGATTCGGTTGGCCACGATTGCAAAACGCAAGATACCTGCTTGTTGCAGGACTTCTTCAATCGTCGCGACTTCCCGTTGATCGACTTCGGGGATGATGATTTCGATTTGGCTATCGCCGTAGGGGCGAATGACGATTTCACGTGTACCGGCGGGGTTAATCCGCTTGGTCAGCGGGCCAACCAAATCCTGGCTTTTAACCTTGCTCGCGCCATCCGCTTCTGGATTCGATTTGCTGGGGTCGATCTCGTAAACCAGGATCGTTCCGCCGCGAAGGTCAACGCCGAGACCTGGCAAGCGGTTGACCAGTACCGCGATGCTGGCGGTGACGGCAAGGAGCACAAACCCGATTCGCACCGAGTGGCTTGGCAATTTCAACGCCTTGGCAAAAAATCCGCCCACAAAGAACGGCACGATGATGACGGCGAAGGCGCCAGCCAACCACAGCAATTGCTGCCAAGAAACGCCTTGTTGCTGTTCAGCCTGTGCAATCAGCGATTGGGCGAGAGTTAACGATTCCATAGTAGGCGTTCTAGAGTGATGTGTAATTGATGGGCGTGAGGCCCAAGATATGTCGTGTAACTCGCCGGGACGTCAGGCTCCTGCCTTCTCGAACACCGGCTACCATTCGGAATTCAGTACTTAATCTTTGGACGGCTCGCTGTCCTTGGCTTTCTTTTCGTCGAGAACCGTCAAAGCCCATCGACTGACCTTCACCCGTACATTGCCGCTCTCGTCAAGCTTCATCGTCAGCACGTCGCTTTCAGGGCTCGCGTTGACGATCGTCCCGTGTATGCCACCGACTGTCACAACCCGACTGCCCTTTGTGATGGCTGCCAAGCGTTTGACTTCCTCCGCTTTGCGACGTTTTTCTGGCATCACATACGTGAAATAGAAAATCGCGACGAATCCAATGACTAAAATCCACGGCCCCTCCAGCATGTGGATGAGCAGAGGTTGGTCTTCTGCAGCCACTGCATCTTCGGCGATGAACATCAGTTTCGGTACGAATTCAACGACGTCTTGGATCACTACCCGGACCGGAGAGGGGAGATTTCGATAGCTTTGCGGGCAAAATACAAGTGCGGCATGATATGGAAGGGCAAAAACGGTCACAAGCCCAGCCGACCACTAAGTTTGACGGCTTTTACACTTGCGACTCCGATTTACCCGCTTGGCCACCCCTTTGGCCCGAGATCCAGGCCTCGATCGAGCGCGCGATGCGACAAGGCTGGTGGGGCCAATACCGCAGCCCACAAGCCGACGAGCTAGCAAATCGTCTAGGAACCTTGGCGGGGACAGACCCCGCAACCTGTGTTGATAGCAACTCACCGGCGGGGTCTGTCCCTGTCGATGCGGGGTCTGTCCCTGTC
>PPHI01000049.1 GCA_002901265.1 Rhodopirellula baltica
TCTTCAGCAAACTAACATCAGGCAGGGGAAGGGAATTTTTTGCATCATGAACTAGGGTAGCTGGGAAAGATACGCAGAACTTTCCCTCGTGGCACCGGAAATCCAATCCGTAGCACTAGCGTCGGTTACGTGCCGGCGACAACCACATCAGCCGCATTCGCGATAGCGAGCGGTTGGGTGTTTTCGAGGCGTTCCGAGCGTTGCCGTCGTCCCGGAGCAAGGTGACCGCAGAGAAACCGACGCTAGCGCGTTGCGGCTAATAAAACCTGAGCCGATACGCGCTAGCGTCGGTTACGTGCTGTCGACAACCAAATGAGCCGCATTCGCGATAGCGAGCGGTTAGGTGTTGCAGTCGGATAAAACTGTTCGCAATAACTCTTGTTCACGCTCGGTTGATGCGTCTTCCACGGCCGGGGCGACTTAAATCGCCTCGAGGCTTGACTCCGGCGGGGTGGGGGATGATCTGATCAAACCGAGTCGGGATCGATTGTTTTCGGCGACTCGTCTGGCTCGTGAGGCAGCCCGATGCCTTCGTCCAACCAGCGACCAAGATCGATCAGCTTGCAACGTTGGCAGCAAAATGGTGGGGCGGGCGTTTCGTCCATGTAGAACCGCTTGCCGCAAGTCGGGCAGCTGACCTTGGTGGTGTCCGCAGAATGAGAGTCGGAAGACATATCGTGTGAGGGTATTTGCTAGCGTCGCGTGACTTGTCGGTCGTACCGGTCGCATTGGCTGGGTCAACCGACACGATCGGGGAGCTCGAACGGGTCGTGCTTGTTGCGTAGGTTTTGCTCGACGGTGCATCCTACAAACGGGGCAATCTCGGCGTCATCGTCGGCGCGGTGTCAAGATAGGTAAGTTTCGTTGCCGAGCAGAGTTTCGTTGCGCGGGCGTTGAAACAGCGATTGTAGCGGTTCAACGCACGGAAGTCTGGCGGTCGACCACAACGGTTCGAAGACGATGATGCGGTGGGCATTGATCGGCAGGTAAGCTTCTGTTGGAGTTGCAGCAACGCCATCCGATTGACGGTCCCGCACTGGTCTTGCCAGAAACAGCGAAGATGCGAACACTAGGTGAGTCTATCGGGGCGAGCTCAATCCTTTCTGTGTAACCACAGACCGGCGTGCATGTCCCGTTCATGTGCGTGAGAGACGTGACTGCGGTTGTCGCAGTCGGCCGGTCGCATATGTCGCTTCCACTTCTCAGTCATTTACAAGACAATCAATGGATTCACCGCTGATGCACCCACTGGCAGGCCAATTGGCGGCCGGCCAACTCTCCAACAGCCATGCGTATCAAAGCTATCAGCGTCAGCGTCAACTGACGCTCGGCGACCTGTTGCTGGAGAACCGAATCGTCTTTTTGCAAGGCGAGATTCACACCGGTAACGCCAACGAATTGGTGATGAAGTTACTGTACTTGCAAAGTGAAAACCGTCGCAAAGACATTCACTTTTACATCAACAGCCCCGGCGGAAGTGTGACCGCGACGTTGGCGATTTACGACACGATGCAGATCCTGTCGTGCCCCGTCGCAACGTACTGCGTCGGCGAAGCTTGCAGCGGAGCGCCGTGCTGTTGGTCGGCGGCACCAAAGGCAAACGCCACTGCTTGCCCAACAGCCGCGTGATGATGCACCAGCCGATGGGTGGTGTCGGCGGACAGGTGAGCGACATCGAAATCCAAGCGGCCGAAATGTTCCGCTACCGCGATGTGCTCAACGAGATCATCGCCAAACACAGCGAGCAATCGGTGGAGAAGATCGCCAAAGATACCGATCGCGATTTCTTCCTGAGCGCATCGGAAGCAAAGGAATACGGCTTGGTCGACGACATCCTGACCAAACCGCCAAACGAAGACGAAGAGGATGAAGATTAGTCGTTTCAGTGACCGATATCCGAACACCCTTTCATCTAAGTAGTAATCCGAAATGCCTTTGATTCCTTACGTCGTCGAAAAGAGCGGACGCGAAGAGCGTACCTATGACATCTACAGTCGTCTGCTAAAAGACCGCATCATCTTTTTGGGCCAGCAGGTCGATGACCAAATCGCCAACTCGTTGGTCGCTCAAATGTTGTTCTTGATGAGCGATGATCCCAAAGCGGACATCAACCTGTACATCAACAGCCCCGGCGGAAGTATCACCGCAGGGATGGCGATTTACGACACGATGCAATTCGTTTCCTGTGACGTCGCCACTTACTGCATCGGCCAAGCGGCTTCGATGGGCGCCGTGTTGTTGACTGCCGGTGCGGCCGGCAAACGCTACGCATTGCCCAACGCACGCATCATGATTCACCAACCGCTGGCGGGCATGCAAGGCACCGCACGCGAAGTGGAAATCCACGTCGAAGAACTGCGTCGCATCAAGAAACGCATGAACGAGATCATGATCGATCACACCGGCCACTCGCTGGAAAAGATCGAAGGCGATACCGATCGTGACCGTTTCATGAGCGCCGAAGAAGCGCGTGAATACAACCTGATCGACAAGGTCGTCGCGAAATCAAACGACGCCTAGTCGAACTGCCATCGCGGCAAAACGAAGCCAACAAAGAGCTCGTGCAAGACACCGGTTTTGCACGAGTTTTTTCGTTTGGATGCGGAGTCAAGATCAACGGTTGAAATCAGCCGCATCCGCGATAGCGAGCGGTTGTGGTTCCGTTGTGTAATACGGCGTTATCCGCCGGGATGTGAGCGCCGAGCAGGGTGACCGCTGGGAAACCGACGCTAGCGCGTTGCGGCTAATAGCACCTGAGCCGATACACGCTAGCGTCGGTTACGTGCTGTCGACAACCAAATGAGCCGCATTCGCGATAGCGAGCGGTTAGGTGTTTTCGAGGGCGTTCCGTGAGTTGCCGTCGTCCCGGAGCAAGGCAGACCGCTGGGGAACCGACGCTAGCGCGTTGCGGCTAATGAGGAGCAACATCTCGTGATTCGTAGTGGACGAAGCGATGAGTCCCCGGACAAGATCAACGACTCAAATCAGCCGCATTCGCGATAGCGAGCGGTTAGGTGGTTCCGCTGGATACAACGGCTAGCAACGGCCTTGAATCGGCTACGGCCGATGAGCCTTCCGCGGCGGTGATCACGGAAATCGCCATTAGGCTAGACTTCAGCGGGGCGGGGCGTTTGCCGTAGAAACCTGGTGCGGCGGTTGAGTTCGAGCTCTCGGCGATCGAGGTCGGCTTCGCGTTGATCGAGACGCAGCGACCAGTGGCTGAGCGAAACAATCAGATCGGCACAATGGGGGTGCAGGTAATCTTCCCCAACCCTTTCGGAATGCTCGACCGCCGGTTTGGACTCCACATCGCCCTTCGCGACCGAGTCGATCCGCCAGTAGCGATCGCGCCGCGACCCCGTCGCTTCAACAACCTTGGCAACTTGAGCTCCGGTGGTATCGGAGACTTGCGGAATCGAAAATAGCACCGGGACCGCCGTCGTGGGCGATTGCGCGGTTGATGACGGACTGGCCGGTGGTAAAACGCTCATGAGTTTTCGAGGCGGCGATTTTTTCATCACCGCCGGCGGAATTTTCGGCAAAGCTATGGCGTGTGTGGCCGGACGTCCGTGTGACAAAATGCCGTGAACGTGCGGATTTGTCGAAGCAAAATGAACCGTAAGCGAGTTTTTCGTCGTTGGTCCGTGTTTTGCATCCTTACGTGAC
The DNA here is from genome assembly GCA_002901265.1 of Rhodopirellula baltica. Lineage (GTDB taxonomy): Bacteria > Planctomycetota > Planctomycetia > Pirellulales > Pirellulaceae > Stieleria > Stieleria baltica_A. The sequence goes on from PPHI01000049.1 coordinate 3,667, forward strand.
GCTACCTCTGCTTCCGCTTCGGATGCGCCCGTGCCGACTCGGTATCGGCGATCACCCGAAGCGGCCTGTATGGCTGGCTGGCCCGCTACGGCGGACCAGCCCAGATTGGTCGGCCGGATTCTTGTTTGCATCGAACGTGGCGTTCAGTCCATTTCGATGGGACACAGCATCTGGGCTGACCGACGATGCCACGGCGGACGTTGAGGAAGCGTTTCCCCTCAATCTCAACTACATGATGGAATTTCCTATGCCTCGTTTTCGTGTGACGACCGCGTTTCTGATCGCCTCAGCCGCCTCGACGTCATTTGCACCCCACCTGTTCGCGCAAGACTCTGCTTCAACGAAGGTTGCAGTGCAAACGCCCGAGGCTTTGAATGCGGCAATCGATCAAGCGGCCAATCGCGGGATCGAGTTTTTGAAGAACCGTGGCCAGGGTTCGGACGGCGCTTTCAGTCCCGAAACGGGTGTCGCAGTGACAGGGATCTGTGTTCGCGCGATCCTGGACCACCATCCTTCCGATGCCACCCAGCCGGCCGTCAAAAAGGCGGTCGACTATATCATCGATCGCGTCCAAACGGACGGCGGGATTTACGAAAAAGGCTCCACCCACCGAAACTATGAAACCTCCGTCGCGATCGGTGCTCTGGTCAAGGCCAGCGATAGCGATCAGTTCAACAGCGAACTAAAACGGGCCGAAGCGTTCCTGAAGGAGATCCAGTGGGACGAGAGCGAAAACATCGACGACTCGAATCCAGCTTACGGTGGTGCCGGATACGGCAGTCACTCGCGTCCCGACCTTTCGAACACCACGTTCATGCTGGACGCGCTTAAAGACCTTGGCAATGACGCCAATGACGAAGCGGTACAGAAGGCCCTGAAGTTTATCTCGCGGACGCAAAACCTGGCCGGTCACGGCAACGACACCGAACACGCCGACAAAATCAATGACGGTGGGTTTTATTACACCCCGGCGGCTGGTGGACAATCAAAGGTCGAAGTCCCAGAAGGTGACGACGGGGGTGGACTGCGTAGCTATGGATCGATGACGTATGCCGGACTCAAAAGTATGATCTTTGCCGGTTTGACCAGCGAAGACCCGCGCGTGCGTGCGGCGATGGACTTTATTCAAAAGAACTACTCGCTGTCGGATAATCCGGGCATGGGCAAACAGGGGCTGTATTACTACTATCACACGTTTGCCAAGGCACTCGATGCCGCCGGGATCCAGGTGCTGACCGATTCCGAAGGCGTCAACCACAATTGGAAACGCGAGTTGACCTCGACTTTGCTGGCCGCTCAGCAAGACGACGGATCATGGGTCAACTCAGGCAGCAGCCGCTGGATGGAAGGCGACCGAAACCTGGTCACCGCATACGCCCTATTAGCCCTCAAATATTGTCGGGAATAAGCCCGAAATCGAATGGAACTTCCGATCGTCAATCAGCCCGACACCACGACGCAACGCGCATCGAGTCCAGTTGACGATCGGGAGCCACGCGGCCGCTATGCGGTCGTTTCGCTGGGCTGTCCCAAGAACTTGGTCGACACCGAACAGATGCTCGGGCGACTCGACCAAGATGGCTACCGAATGGTTGGCGAAGTCGACAATGCCGACTTTGTGGTGGTTAACACCTGTGGATTCATCGATTCGGCACGCGAAGAATCACTCGGTGCCATCGACGAAATGCTTGCCCTCAAACGCCAAGGCAAAATCCGCGGCGTTGTCGTCACCGGATGCTTAGCCGAACGCGGCCAAGGCAAGTTGCTGGAAGCTCGCCCCGAAATCGATGCCATGATTGGCGTCTTCGGCCGCAACGAAATCGTGGAAGTTGCCGATCGCCTGCAAAACGGCTTGGCCGAGCAGCAGCAAGTTTTTCGCCCCGCTCCAATTCGGCCACTCGACGACGGCATTCGATCGGCTGTCACCCCGCGACACTTCGCCTATTTGAAAATCAGCGAAGGCTGCGATCGGCTGTGCACGTTCTGTGCAATTCCCAAGATGCGCGGCAAGCACTACAGCAAGCCGATGGAACAGGTGATCGACGAAGCCAAGCGGCTGGGTGACAGCGGCGTCCGCGAAATCGTCATCGTCGCCCAAGACACGACGTACTACGGCAAAGACCTGTACGGCGAACCACGCTTGGCGGACTTGCTGACCGAACTCGATCAAGTTGACAGCGTCGATTGGATCCGACTGATGTATTTCTATCCGATGTACATCGACGATCGATTGATCGACACGCTTGCCGGTGCAAAACGGATCCTGCCGTATATCGATATGCCGCTGCAGCACGCTAGCGACGCCATGTTGAAACGGATGTCGCGCAAAACGACTCGCCGCAAGCAGGAAGAGATCCTTGCCGGCCTTCGCGAAAAGATCGACTCCCTGGTGATGCGGACGACCATGATCACCGGGTTCCCAGGCGAAACCGACGACGACTTTGACCAACTGGTCGACTTCGTCGCTGAGCAGCAATTTCAGCACCTCGGCGTATTCACCTATTCGGTCGAAGACGACACACCGGCTGCGAAACTGCCCAACCGTGTGCCCGCCAAAATTGCCCAGCAGCGTCAGAGCGAGCTGATGGCGGTTCAACAATCGATTGCATTCCAGTGGAACGCATCGCGAGTCGGCACGACGACTGATGTGATCATTGATTCGCAGTTGGAAGGCCAACCGGGCGTGTACATCGGTCGCTCAAAATGCGAAGCCCCCGAAATCGATGGCGTCATGTATGTCAGCGGTTTCGATGAAGACGCCGAACCGAAAGTCGGCGATCTGATTCCTTGCGAAATCGTCGCCTCGCAAGGCTACGACCTCGTCGCCGCACAGTTAGTAACTGGTAGGCGAGGTCATGGACGAAGCGATGTGTACACGGAAGCTTCAGCCATCGAGAATCAAATTCTGTACCTGACCAAGTGACGTCGGATTCGTGCTGGCGTCGTTTAGATGCCGTGGGCAACAAAATGAGCCGCATTCGCGATAGCGAGCGGTTAGGTGTATTGGCCGAGTGCAAACGGCGTGATCCGCCGGGCTGCGTGCGCCGAGCAGGGTGACTGCTGGGGAACCGACGCTAGCGCGTTCCGGCTAATGGGAACCGCCTAAGCCGATACGCGTTAGCGTCGGTTACGTGCCGGCGACAACCACACCACCCAAACACACCCAACAC
>PPHI01000035.1 GCA_002901265.1 Rhodopirellula baltica
ATGCCGCTCAAGGCTTGAAGCTGACCACGATGCCGTTCTTGATCAAAGCGGTCGCGACTGCTTTGAAGCATCACCCTGCGATCAACGCCACCGTCGATCGTGAAAACGAACAAGTCATCTACAAGACTACGTCAACGTCGGAATCGCTGTCGACACCGACCGTGGTTTGGTTGTTCCCGTGATCAAGAACGCGGACCAAATGAGCGTTCCCGGCCTGACCCGTGGCTTGGCCGAGATGGCCGGCAAAGTTCGCAGCGGTCAATTCCCAGTGAACGACCTTCGTGGCGGTACGTTCACGATCAGCAACTTGGGTGCGATCGGCGGTCAATACTCGACCCCAATCGTCAACGTTCCCGAGGTCGCGATCCTGCTGGTCGGACGCAGCCGCAAGCTTCCCGTCGTCATGCCCGACGATTCGATTCAGCCACGGTTGATGATGCCACTTTCACTGTCTTACGACCACCGCTTGGTCGATGGCGGAACCGCCGCACGGTTCCTCAACGATGTGATTGGGTATCTCGAAGCCCCCAGCCGCTTGCTGTTGGCATTCTAAGGTTTCGTCGGTCGATGGTGCCCGCTCTCTGAGGGCATTCACCGACGGTATCAGACAGATAACGGCCTGCGGTTGGCAAATTAATTGCGCGACCGTAGGCCGTTTTTTATGCGCCGTGATCCGAGCCTCGTCTGATTCAACCGCCACAACCATCCTGACCGACCGTGCACCTGCGAAAGTGGGCAGTGATTCTGCGGATCGACAGGAATGGTCGGGCCGATCTCTTCAAACTGAACGCACAAGACGACGAATTCCCCGGCGGTTGTATCCAGGTGAATGAGAACGTCTGGTAAACTATCATGTTCTAAAAGCATCGAAGTCGAGGCACCATTGCCGCTGTCTCGACAACACGCCCTCTCGGGCCCCCCTCCGCGTCAGCCAATCACCTTATCTTTTTCGGAGCTTCGTTGATGATCAACGTCCACGGCCACGGTTTCAAGTTGCCTTTGTTGGCGATGATTCTGTTCGCAGGCATCACGGTTTTCGGCGCCGCGGTCCCAGGTGTTGCCATTGCACAAGACGATGCAATGGAAGAGTTCGGTGACATCGCCGGCCCGGGCGAAGAGCCCGTCGCTGACGCCCCCGCTGACAATGGCGCCGATGCAGGTGCGGCGGACGCCGGTGGCGGTGATGCCAACCCACCAGCCGGTGACAATGCGGCAGGTGCTTCCGATGACGGCGATTCGCTGCTTGGCTGGGTGCTCGAGTCTCTCGGCTACACCTACATGATCATCTTCTTGTTGTTGTCGGTGACGCTGGTGTCGCTATTTGTGATGAACATGCTTGCCGCACGCCGGGACACGCTCTGTCCACAAGAACTGGTCGAAGCATTCGAAGAGCGATTGAACGCCAAGCAGTTCCAGGAAGCGTATGACATGGCACGCACTGATGAATCAGTGCTCGGCCAAGTCCTCTCTGCCGGACTAGCGAAGATCTCTCGTGGCTACAACAAGGCCATTGAAGGCATGCAAGAAGTCGGCGAAGAGGAGAGCATGAAGCTGGAGCACCGGTTGTCCTACATGGCGTTGATCGGAAACCTTAGCCCAATGATCGGACTATTTGGGACCGTCCAAGGGATGATTGAATCGTTCCGAGTGATCGCCACCAGTCCTCAGACCCCCAAGCCATCTGAGTTGGCAGAAGGTATTTCGACCGCGTTGTTTACGACGCTAGTCGGTCTGGCGATCGCAATTCCCGCTATCGCCGCTTACAACATCCTGCGCAACCGCGTCGCACGTTTGCTATTAGAAGTCGGCGTGCAAAGCGAGAACCTGATGAGCCGGTTTGAAGACATTCAACCCGGTGGTGGAGCCCAGCACCCCGGAGGTTCGATTCAGTGAAAGTCAAATCCAAAAAGGTAGACTTGGCTGAGGGCGACTTGACGCCCATGATCGACATGACGTTCCAGTTGATCGCCTTTTTCATGGTGCTGATCAACTTTTCGCAAACTGAATCGAACGAACGCGTTGTCTTGCCAAGCAGTACGCTGGTGAAACCGCCGGACAAGCCGCTGGAATTTCCAATCATTCTGCACGTCGCTAAAGATGGCGAAATCATCTTGGGCGGCGACAAGTACACCACCGAAACACTCGGTAGTGGACTGCGCCGTGAATTGGCGGTCCTAAAAGTCGAAGGCAAGTCGCCGGCGGATGCAAATGTGATCATCCGCGGTCACCAGGACACTGCTGCTGGCCAGATCCAAGAGATCATCAAGGTGGCCCAAGACGAGCAGCTTGAGCAGTTCGCACTCCGCGCTAAAGAGGATCGGTCCTGATGAGAATTCGCCGCGAAGTCGAACAGGAAAAAAACGAACTGAACATGACCAGCATGATCGACATCGTCTTTCTGCTGCTGGTGTTCTTCGTGATGACGTTCAAGATCGTCGAAATGGAAGGTGACTTCACCGTCCGAATGCCGTTGGCCGGCAATGGGCAATCGAGTACCGATGATTTGAACCTGCCGTACAAATTGCGTCTACATGCCGATGGAAAAGGCGCGTTGACCTCGATCGAACTGAACTCGATGAACATGGGCACGGACTTCGACAAGCTGCGTGCCGAAATCGTCGCTTTGGTCGGCACCGGTGAACCGATTGAAGGTGATAGTGGTCCCGAAATCGAAATCGATACCGACTACAACCTGCGGTATGCGCACGTGATCCAAGCGATCACCGCCGTCAGCGGCTATCGCGATCAGGGAACAGGGCAAGTTGTCAAACTGATCGAGAAAATCAAGTTCGCCAAACCTCGTCGCGGCTAGCGATAGCCCGCTGCCATTGAGATCAACTAAACGCGACCGAAGCCTGCTTCGGTCGCGTTTTTATTTGCACAAGAACGCTTCATCCGGTTGCAAGTTCGTTTCGTAGACGGTTTCCCCTCCCGGCACGTCGCCCCACCCCCGTCCCCTGGCGAGACACGTTGTTTAAAGCTAACTTCAACTAATCCGTGCTGGCAGAGGTACAACTAGTTGGGGTTCGGCAGGCCGCGCCCACTGGTTTTCAGCGCAGCTCGGTTGATCCGAACTCTCCTGCCTCTCAAACCAACATCAGCGATGGCTCACACGATCGTAATCTTCGGCGCTTCTGGCGACTTGACCAGCCGCAAACTGATTCCGGCACTGTATAGCCTGTTTCGAAAAGGCAAGCTTGACGAAGTGTTGCGGATCGTCGGCGTTTCCCGCTCGCCCTTCGAACACGAGGATTTCCGAAACTCGCTTCGTGAGTCCACTGAGAAGTTCACCAAGGATCTGTTTGACGCGGAAGCCTGGGAGCAATTCAGCAGCCGGATTTTTTATCAGCCCGGCGACATCAAAGAGTCAGGCGACTTTACCAAGCTGGGCGAGTTCCTGAGCGAGATCGAGGAAGGCGAGCCCGTCGGCCGGATTTACTATCTCTCAACGATGCCGCAGCTGTACCTCGAAGCAATTCAGCAGCTCGGCAAAGCCGGCTTGGCCGAGGACAGCCAAGGGTTCCGCCGAGTCATCATCGAGAAGCCTTTCGGGACCGACCTGAGTTCGGCGAAGTTTCTCAACGAACAAATCCACAAGGTCTTTCGCGAAGACCAGATCTATCGCATCGACCACTACCTCGGCAAAGAAACCGTCCAGAACGTTTTCGCGCTGCGTTTCGCGAACTCGATTTTCGAGCCCATCTGGAATCGCAACTACGTCGAGCACGTACAGATCACCTGTGCCGAAGAAGTCGTCATCGGACGTCGCGCCGGATACTACGACAACGCCGGAATCCTGCGGGACATGTTCCAGAACCACATCTTGCAGTTGATGATGATCACTGCGATGGAGCCGCCTGCGAAGTACGACTCGAACTTGGTTCGCGACGAAAAAGTCAAAGTCCTCCACAGCGTCCGCAAGATGATTGGTGGTGACTTCGCCGCCAACACCGTTCGTGGTCAGTACGATGGCTACTTGAAAGAAGAAGGCGTGCCCGCGAACAGCCAGACGGAAACGTATGCGGTACTAAAGCTGTACTGTGACAATTGGCGTTGGAAAGGCGTACCGTTCTATCTTCGCAGCGGTAAAGGCATGTCCTGCCGCACAACGCAGATTGTGATCCAGTTTCGCGAAGTCCCCCACATCCTGTTCGGTCAGAAAACACGTGCACCTCTCGGCAACCGCTTAGTGATCCAGGTTCAGCCGGCCGAAGGTATTCAGCTGCACTTCGAATCGAAGGTGCCTGAAAGCGAAATGAAGACTCGCACCAGCACGCTCGACTTCGATTTCAACGCGTCGGGTAGCGGGAGCATGCCGGATGCCTATCAGCGACTGTTGCTCGATGCCCTGCTCGGTGATGCAAGCTTGTTCGCACGGAGTGATGAAGTCGAACTGGCGTGGGGCATTATCGACCCGATTTTGGCTGCCTGGCGCAGTCCCGCGGCTCCGGAGCTTCACCAATACGAAACGGGCAATTGGGGGCCGAATGAGGCCAATGATTGGATGGCAAATCAAAAGCGAGAGTGGTTCGACGTCTGCCCCGTGCTCAGTCGCTAGGACGAGTGTGACTTCGGCAAATGCCACGTTCAATTGTGACATTCGTTACCAAACGCAGGGGCTCCCCGGCAGGGTGGCCTTGAAAAAACGGAATCTAAGAAGCGGCACTTGCCGCGAACCCGGTTTCGCGGTTAGACTTCGCTACATCGAGAGGCAGCCGATTTCGGCACCTTTTCGAAGAGGAGGATAAGCGAATTGGCCAGCGGACTGATTCGAAATCAGTTGCCCCATTGGGGTTGTGGGTTCGAGTCCCATGTCCTCCGCTCAAAGCACTACGCACGAAAACCACCGTGTTTCCGTGGCGTTTTTTATGGCATCAGCGAAGGTGCAAACTTGGCGCATTCTGCGCACAGCCTGCTTGCCGAGCTGAGCAACAATGTCGCACGGTTCTCCGAACCGTCCGCCCATCACGCTGCCACGTCGTCCACTTGTCCCTACATTGTCTGGTGCGGAATCAGGTGTGGGGACACAATCAGCTCGGAGAGCTGAGCGACAATGTCGCACGGTTCTCCGAACCGTCCGCGCAACAAGCTACCAAGCTGCCCAATCGTTTCCGCATAGCCCGAAGCAGGCCCATTCAGCTTCGGCAGTTTTGACTCCGGGGGACGCCGATGAAATAGCTGAGCTTTCTTTGCTTGCAACTCGTTTGGGTTTTGAGGCGAATTTTGGGATACTCGACATTCAGCTTCGGCAGTTTTGACTCCGGGGGACGCCGATGAAATAGCTGAGCTTTCTTTGCTTGCAACTCGTTTGGGTTTTGAGGCGAATTTTGGGATACTCGACGGTTCGTTTCGTAACTCAGATTCAAGGATGGTTGCTCCATGGCCGATGCTAACGAACCCTTTCTTTCACCTGAGCAAGAAGGCCAGATCAAAGCCAACTTTCAGACGCTCGATGAGAAGCAGCGTCGACGCTTTGCCGCAAGCCTCTCGCTTGCGTTGCCCTACGGTGGATGTCGCTACCTAGCCGATCTACTTGGCATTAGCGAATCAACAATCACGCGTGGCAGAGAAGAACTTAAGGAACTCCAAGAACAGGGTGATCCCGCCGAAGGACAGGTTCG
>PPHI01000045.1 GCA_002901265.1 Rhodopirellula baltica
ATTGTCTTCATCGGCCAAGTCGAACGCGCACCAATCAAACCGTGACCTCAAGAGCGATCAATAGGAAACAGAGGTTCCGTGAGATCTGATGTGCATGATTCCTGCACACCAATCAGCAGCATTGAAGACAGGCGTCGGTCATTGCGGTCACATCTACACGCGCGAACGGTACGGTTCAGCGGGGCCGCGCGAACGATTGACCACTTCGAACCCACCGGCTCGCGGCCTCCGTTGCGACCGATGGTTCGCCGCTCTGCCGACAATCAGAGCAGTTCCTCTTCGAGCACAGCCTCGGTGGCTCGTCCATCAACCAAGTTTAATAGATCCCGAGAGAAACGCTCCAGGCGATTGTAGATCGTTCGGAATTCAAGAGCAACAGAATGAATTGCATCGGCGTGATGCGGATCGGTAAGCGTCACACGAACGCCCAGTTGACCGCGCCCATCCAGCAGGTACACGCAAATAGACAAATGTGTTTGGACTAGTTCACCAGGACGCGAATCCGAGAAGAATCCACCCGCGATCTCAACAGTGTCTTGGAGCGGGTACATGGCGATGCGAGTAGCGAAGTCTCGTATCTCGCTAATGTTGAACCATGCGCTTCCCTGTCCAGCAAATCCGCTCGACGTTGCAATGGCGAACAGATCAGCAGTCCCGTCGTCATCGACGTGTGCAGTGAGTTGAAGTCGTCCTGGTGCAAAGCTAGAACTCATTTCTTTTGTCGGCGAACGTCCGGCATCACCGGGCGGGGAGAGTAAAGGTTTCCATTTCAAACGCGGCCGCAAGCCCCGCTCCGTGTGAATGCCATGGTTACCCGTCGTGCGGCCGATCTAGCATGTCGATCCAACAACCCGGCAGCAGGTTTCGCAGGCGTTCGACGCCAATGCGTGTCACGCGTGTTTGTTTGACGTGGACTTGCTGTAGAGAACGCATGGAAGCAAGGGTGTCAATTGAATCGTCCGACACTTGCGATCCGCGAAGAGAAATGTGGGTGAGTGAACAGCCATCGGCGAGGGCTAAGCTGGCGTCATCGATGGGGCAAAATGGCACACCAATCCGCGTAATCGATGAGCCGGGGCGCAGTGCATTGAAGAATGCCCCTGTAAGCTTTTGGTTGCCCTGGTAGGTGACATCTTCCAGTGCGGGATGCGAAAGCAATTCAGCCATTCCACAATCCGAAACACCAGCAGCCGAGTGTGGATGATTCAATGCTGAGAATTGCTTTAACCGCGTCAAGGACAAAGCCAGATCAGCGTGTACGTCGGTAAACTTGTCTCGGATGTAAAGCTTGACAATGTGTCCCGCGTCGTCGATGGCAAAACGCGACATCACGACATCAAGCTGGACCGCAGCCTGGTGTTCACGCTCCAACGGCGTGAAGTCGAGCAACTTTAGGCGGTCGCGAGAGATCGCCACGGGCGAGTGACCTGTCATTCGGGTAACGATTTCGATCACGTGGCCGCCGCGAACGACTGACCACTTCAATGAACACAACTCGGCGGCTCATGTGCATCGATTGGTTCGCGGTTTACCCACGACGATAGTTCGCAGTTCGCCGCTGACGACAAGTTTACCCGATCGGGATTGCGAAGGGTAACGAGTGGCGTATTGGCAGTCGGAACGTCAGGTATCGGATTGTCTTCAATCGTGCTCGTGCTCTTGCTCAGCAACGCGGTGCTCGTAATCGCAATCGGTTGCCAGGCGTCGGAGCGTTCCCATCGGCCGAGTCGACCGCGCACCAATCGCCACCCGATATCAATTGCGAACACCAGGAAATAGAAGTTCCGTCACTTCCGATGGGCGACTTTCGAACCAACCGCTCAGCCCAGTGGAACAGCACAGGTCTGGGCGACCGTGCCATTCATGAACAATTTCTCGCATTAGCAGGGCGCAGTCAAATTCAACCGAACCACTCGGGAAACGCGACTGATCCTCGAAGTAGCTGGATTGGATCGTATCAATCGTCAATGATTCGATTTGCCAGTTTTCGCATTGCAATTCAAGGCCATCGAATTTGCCAGTCGTATTGGTGTCCGAGTATCCAAGTGATCCCATAGCAAAGAAGTCAGAGGCTGATTCGAGTGAACCGAAAACGGACGAGTCCGGTATTGTCGAGGCGACGGAACCGGCAACATGCACCTCTGCAACGCCGTCGTCACTTGCCATCATCACGGAATAGTGATCGTCATTCTCTTCCACGGTGAATTTGGCATGGTGATGAATTCCGGGAAAGATTCTGCCACCGGCCAAAGAATTGAGTGTTGAGTTAGTATCGCGTCGCGGGATGTAGACACCGTGCATCGTTTGCCCGTTCACGTCCCATTTAACCGCAATCCGATGCGCCGCATTTTCCGAGCCGATGCCCCACGGAATTGGGAGCAGTTTTGGTCGAACCCGCTTCAGGCGAATAAGGCAGATTCCACCGATGGCATAACCGTTGACGATTTGCGGTCGGAACGGCGCCGGCAACGCAGCCGACATGCACGCTGGATCGATGCGATAGTTCGCGAGAATGCGTCGATCGATGATTCCGCAGATGGCTGGTAGACGCATTCAATTCTTGAGGACGCGAACGTAACGCATCAGCGGGGCGGCGCGATTGATGCTGATTTCAAAATCGACCCGACCGCCGACTTCCGTTGGGTGCGATTGCTATTGGCTTACCCCGCGTCGCTCTTGAGGTGGCTGAAATCCTTCCGCTGCAGTTTTGAAGGTTCAATAAAGACCATTAGCGTATCGCTATCGTGCCAGCACCAATCGAATTCATCCAACGAGCCAACGGTAAGAAGGGAGATCCAGTCCGGCCCTGGCGCAGGATCATAAGCCAAGGTATTGAACGACGGGTATCCGAGCAGGTATTCGCGATTCGCGTCAATTGCGTCCGCGAGTTCGTACAATTCATCGCGATTAAACGGCCAATCCTCTCGCAGTTCTTCGTGGCGAGGTAAGTCGATACCACCGGTCAGCCTGATTCGTCGAGTAGCCGGAGTATCCACCGATTCAGAAGGAAAATTCGAGTGACTCGACAGGTCGTCCCAATAGTATCCCAACACGTAGCCGTCGTCCCCCCAGAAGCACTCGCCATCCTCGTCGTAGGCATAGAAAAAGGACAGCAAACCCGATTGAGGGAGCATGGAGGGCGGGTTTTGAATCTCAGAGAAATTGATTTGCCCGAGGAATCGATATTCACCGACATCGTGCGATGGCCATTGAAAGCCTTTGGGCAGGAATGGTTCACCTCCGAAGCGGCTGCATTCCTCGGTTGGATCATCGTCGACTAAATCAATGTCGACACGAGGCTTGGCTATTGTGCGGAGGTATTTCAAATGAGGAGCCAACGTTTCACGTCTAGAAATAATTCCGGCCAAGCTGTCGGCATCCATCGATACGTCCTTAGGACTGCAAATAATGATTTTGATCACACGGCCGCCGCGAACGACCGACCACTTCATTGAACACAACTCGGCGGCTCACCTGCATCGAGTTGTTCGCGGTTTACCCTGGACGACAGTTTGCAGTTCGCCGCTAACGACAAGTTTACTCGATCGGCATTGCGAAGGGGAATGAGTTGAGAAGTAGCAGACGGAACGTTAGGCGTCGGATTGTCTTGAATCGTGCTCGCGCTCAGCAACGCGGTGCTCGTACTCGCAATCGGTTTCCAGGCGTCGGATTGTCTAAATCGGCCGAGTCGACCGCGCAGCGATCGAAACCTGACATCAAGAGCGATCAGAAAGGAAAAAGACGCCCCGTGACTTCCGCGGGTCGACATTCGGACGCACCATTCAAGCCCGTCGACGAAACATTTAAACCACGAAGTTCGCGAAGAACACGAAGGGAGGGGCATGACCACCAGACGCTGATCATTGCAGCCGCACCGACCAGTGTGAACTATCAGGATCACGCGGCCTCGGCGAACGACTCCGCGGCTCGCCGTGCATTCATTGGTTGCCCGTCATTCCGCGTCGTTGGTTCAGTTAAATGCCATTGTATTCTTGAATCCGCTGTGCGAATTGTTGCAGCCCCTCGCGTACGCTGTCACTTGCATCGACAAGGTCTGCGTCCGTTAGCACACCATTGAAATGTGCGCGGCAAACCGACAACCATGGATCGGAACCTGAATATAGATTGTAAAGCTCTTGCGCAATACCATTATGGAATTGATGCACGCGTTCATTCACGTCGAATGGCGATAGATTGCCAGACTGCATTTCTGCGATGGCGCAGCCGATATCATTTAGCTCGTCACGCAACTGACGCTCCCACGCAACGCCTGCAAGATTCCGAACGAGCTTGCGGTCGGCTTTCTTGTATTTGTCTTGCATCATTCAGTCAGGTAGAGATTTCGATCACGTGGCCGTCGCAAACGACTGACCACTTTATAGAGCACAACTCGGTGGCTTGCGTGCATCGAGTTGTTCGCAGTCTACCCTGGACGACAGTTTGCAGTTCGCCGCTGCTGACAAGTTTACCCGATCGGCATTGCGAAAGGTAACGAGTAGCGAGGTTGCAGTCGGAACGTCAGGTATCGGATTGCCTTGAATCATGTTCGTGCTCAGCAACGCGGTGCTCGTAATCGCAATCGGTTGCCAGCCGTCGGATTGTCTTCATTGAAAAAGTCGACCGCGCACGGATCAAACCGCGAGCTTGAGAGCGGTCAATGAGAATTAGACACTCCACGAAATCTGCTGGACGACCTTCGAACACGACATTCAAGCCGTCGACGAACTATTTAAACCACGGCATTTAAGCACGAAGTTTGCGAAGCACACGAAGAAGCGATGGGCATGGCCACGAGGCGTCGGTCATTGCAGCCACAATCATCCACGCGAACGTCTACGATAAGGCAGTCGCGGCGATTGATTCTCAATTGTGGAGTCATCAAGTTATCGCGACGTCAGTTCATCGCTCGGTTCGCCGAGTTCGTATGCATCCCCGACGGCACCACCACCCACGGTATCAAGAACTTCATCGCGACGCCGGCTTGCGACCAGGCATCCGACTATTGTGCCAAGCACCGTGCCGATCAAAGCTGCTGCAAGCCAAATAGGATGCGCATCGCCCCGGCTTGACGATGTCGCTAGCAAGAAGCCTTCGTATCCCGTCATCAGTGTTCCCGCAACAGCAATGGGCACAGGCGATGCCTGCTGACGCCTATTGCCGAGGATTCCAACGCGTTCCTCGGCTGATTTTGAAAAGTACGCGAAGAGAAAGCCGATCGGAACGAGTAGTAGTGCAAAGATAATCCCGTAAACGAACCCTGGAACGATCAACATTCCAATAAATTGGCCAGTTCCCTCTGCTTCCCGCCACGCAGCG
>PPHI01000023.1 GCA_002901265.1 Rhodopirellula baltica
CAATCATCGTAGCCTGCGGCAACGCCGCAGGAACATCAATGCAAAGCCAACGATTGGCCGAAGGTCAATTTCACCCGGTGGTTTTCGGGCGTCGCCCTTGGAATCCAGCCGGAAAAGGGATTGAAGGAATGAGTAATCGTTATCCTCAAAACTGTACCAACGCCCCGGAAAGACGATCAATCGACCAAAACGAGTCCGCGTACCTTTTGTGACTTTCCGGCAGAAGGCCAGCGACCGTTTGTTGCACTTCGAGAGTCGTGGTTCCAATACACCTTGCTTTTCTGGATGATGGATGGCACCATCCATTAATTATCGATACCCGGGCTGCACGTCGCTATCACCGACGAAGACAGCCTGGGGATCACCTTGGCAAGAATCGCTCATTTCCCTCGACGCCGAACTGAGTGGTGCCGCGACCGCACCCCGTTCTCATCCTGCACGGTAGTCACTTTGTTTTTAGCAGGCTGTTGCTTAAATCGAATCTGTCGTCAACGTCTCCCTACATCGGGGCCAACGCGAAAAGCGATGTGGCCCTTTCGATTGTCTCATGCGAAGGAAAAATGCGGGACTCACATACGGATGCTTTTCAACGAGTCAGCCATACACGTCATCAGCAAGTTTCCGAGTGAACCACGCGTCGGTGTTTTCGATCGATGCACTTGGCGAAATCATCTCATTCTCGAATGCGATGACCCGTTCACTATTGGCAATCCTTCGAGGCCAATCGGGTGTTGCCAGCGCGGCGCGTCCGAGCGCAATCAAGTCAGCGTGTTTGTCAAGGATCACGTCATCAGCGAGATCCGGATCAGCTAGCCCACCGTTGGCGATCACTGGCAGTCCGGTAATCCTGAGAGCCATCGTAGAAAGCGGCTCTCGCTTGTCTGAACTCGACTCGCGGAAACCGCGGCCTTCGCCAGCCACATGGATATAGCTTGCTCCAGCCTCAGCAAGTGCTACGAAAAACGTCTCGGCGACGGACTTTCCACCCCAGCGATAGTTGAAGTCGTTGACTTTTGCCTCCGAAACGCGCACTCCAACCACGAAGTCAGCGGGTGATGAATCGCGAACAGCGGCAACTATCTCTGCCGGGTACCGAATCCGTCCCGATGCTGATCCGCCGTACTCATCATTCCGGCGATTGGTGTATTCGGTGATGAACTGGTCAAGCAGATAACCGTTTGCAGCGTGAATCTCCACTCCGTGGAATCCGGCGTGCCGTGCGCGTCTTGCCGCTGATACAAAGCCCTTGCGAACTTCCGCTAGGTCAGTCGTCGTCATGGCCGAAGGCAACCGATACGGACCGCTGCCCTCGTATTCTCGCATCATTTCGCCGAGCGGCGGAACGGCGGACGGTGCGATGATGCGATGATGCGACCGGGTTCCCGCTTTTGCGACAACGCGCCCGCGTGCATCAGTTGCATGATGGCCAAACTCCCGTGATCGGAGATCGCAGTGGCGATCGGCACCCAGGAGTTGGCTTGCCGCCGATTGGCGATACCAGGCTGGCGGTCGTAGCCCTGGCTGCCATCATTGTCCGTATAGGTCCCCTCTGTGATGACGATTGCAAAGCCACCGCGAGCAAACTCGCAGTAGTAACGTTTCATGCGATCCGTCGCGAGTCCGTCGACGCTGGCACTCACGCGGGTCATCGGGGCGACTGCCAGACGGTTGCATAGCCTGTGCCCGAACAGTTCGACAGGGGAAAGAATTGGCCGTGGTATACTCGACATGTTGAACTCCTAATCAATTTCGGTTTTTAATCAGCAAAGTGCGTCCGCTAATTTGTCGTGTTTACCTGACGAGTTCCTCCAAACCGGGATCACCTGCCGGACGAGGTCCCAACGGCCAATTGAATTTGCGTTCGGACTCTTCGATCGCATAGTCGTTGATGCTGGCTTCACGGCGACGCATGAGTCCGTCGTCATCGAATTCCCAGTTCTCGTTCCCATAGGCCCGGAACCAATTGCCGTCGGCATCGTGGTACTCATACTGGAAACGCACGGCAATGCGGTTGTCGGTGTAGGCCCACAACTGCTTCGCCAGACGATACTCCCGCTCCTTCTGCCACTTTCCGGTCAGAAACTCGATAATCTGTTTGCGACCTGTGACAAACGTGGCTCGGTTTCGCCATTGGCTATCGATCGAGTAGGCCAGTGAAACTTTCGCAGGGTCGCGGGAGTTCCAGCCATCCTCGGCTGCTTGCACTTTTTGGATGGCTGTTTGGCGAGTGAACGGCGGCTTAATGTCGGTTGGCGTTGGCACGATGGGCTCCATTGAAAAAAAAAATACCGGTGGTGATGGTTCGGCGTTGAAACTGAGTTCCTTCGAATGCGACGAAAACTCTCGAGGGCGTGCTACTCGTTGTTGCTTTTGCTGAGGACGGGCAGTTCGAGTTGCTCCGCTGGTGGAAAATCGACTTCAGGAAGCCGTTCGATTGGTTAGCGTCGCTCGCTAATTCGTTGGCCTTTCTCTTAGCACGCCGGATGCCAACCGACCAAAAACTTTCGCAAGGCGTTAAATGCAAAGGGGTTACGGAATTTCTGCGATCTCGGCTGCGAGAACGATATTTCGTGGATAACGAAAAACCGTTGCAAGAAAACGAAATATCGTCATCGATCTAATCATCTAATAGATGGTGCCATCCATCAAACGCTTGACTCGATCCGCTCGCCCGGTGAACTGCTCACACCCCCAGTTAGGAGAGTGTGAAGCATCCGCCTCAGCGATGTGAACAGTTCACCTCAGGTGATGTTTGTACATTCCATGTCCAGCAGCGTTGTGCTCGCCGGCGTCGATCCCGTTTCCGGGAAGGACTATTCCTCTCGCAAAGAATGGATCCGCCGCCGTCTCGAATCGCTCGCCTCGGTATTTGCCGTTGATGTGCTCAGCGATGCGGTCATGAGCAACCATATGCATCAGATCCTCCGCAACAGGCCGGATGTCTGTGCTCAGTGGACCGACGAAGAAGTCGCGATCCGCTGGCTGCGTGTCTTCCCTGGCAAACGACTGGAAGAGCACCTCGCCGAACCGAACGAAAACGATGTCAAAAGGCTGGTGCGTGACGGCAAGCGGATCGAGCTGATTCGCGATCACCTATCGGATCTGTCGTGGTTCATGCGTTCCTTGTCCGAACCGATCGCACGGATGGCGAACAAGCAAGACGACTGCACGAGGCGGTTCTGGGAAGGACGCTTTAAAGCGCAGCGGATTGTGGATGGTGCAGGCTTGTTGGCCTGCGCTATGTACGTTGATCCCAGTACGTTGATCTCAATCCGGTCCGTGCGGCGATTGCAGAGAGTCCCGACCAATGTCCCCACACAAGTGCTTACGATCGGGCGAAATCAAAACGCGGCGAGCAGATCCCATCCGCCGCGTTTGATCTCAAGCCAGTGAGCACCGAAAAGGCGGGGCGTGAGATCCGCGAAACACCAGTCGACGAACTGCGCGAAAGGCGAAAGCAATGCCGTAAAAATCCACCAGGGAAACGCATCCGGCGCGACGCTTGGCTCAGCCCCCTGAGACTGAAACCCGATAGGCTTTCTGAAGACGCCGAAGTCCATACCGAAGGCGTGCGCAGCAGTGACCGGGGATTCTTGAATGTGGACCCGGAGACGTACTGGGAATTGCTTCGTTGGACGGCGAAGCAGAGTGTCGACGGGGTGTCGGCGAAGGTCCCGAAATCGCTTGCCAAGATTCTGGGGCAACTCCGGATCAATGCTTCGCTGTGGCGTGACTTGGTTTGGCACTGGCCCAAGTTCTTCGGCAAGGCCTCGTGCATCGGCAGCCCAGAATCCATGCGAGAGCACGCAAGGCAAACAGGCCGGCATCATCATCGCGGCCAAGCAATCGCGGCGGCCTGCTTCGAGTAGCGTGTCGCTGATCAAATTAGCCATCGCTAACGCACCAGCCACTGAATGAAAGTGAAATCCGTCGGTACCACGCTGCGCCGACACTGGAACAAAGCTCAGTTGCTTGATGCTGCGCGAGTTGGCTAATCGCGGCAGAGGCCCAGCGACCGCCTTTTGTACCGCGAGAGCTGTGGTTCCAATATAACTCGCTTTTCTGGATGATGGATGGCACCATCCATTCTTGTTATGAGCTGGACGTGCATGCGTACTTGGACGACGTGATCCGCAGATCGCTGGCTGACGAGACGGGCTGGGCCGCGATGGCACCTCACGCATGGAAAGCCGAGCACCCAGAGTCAGTGCGCAGCTACCGCCAAGACGAACGTCGCCAAGCCGTCGACCGCAAGAAAACTCGCCGAGCCCGCCGTCGTCTGCTAAGCCAGTCAATCCGTCAGAAATAGATGGTGCTGGTGAACGGTTACGCCGAAATATTTTATGATAGTGTCTGACAGTTTTCGCAAGCCATGTGGAAAGCACCACGTCCGGCCCTGCCGTTTCCCCACGTACCAGACGCTATCTTTCTGCCGACACCCTTTTTGCGTTGCTGCGACAGCGTTTCGAAACGGTCCAGGACCCTCGCAAACAATCGCACCTTACGTTCACTTTGCCTGACGTGCTGGCCAGTGGTCTGGCAATGTTTTCACTCAAAGATCCGTCGTTACTTGCCTACGGCGAACGACAAGATGATCCGTCGTTGAAAAACGTTTTCGGAATCAAATCGATCCCCAGTGACACGCAATTCAGAGAGATCCTCGATCCGATCGAGGCCGACGCACTCAATGAAGCGTTCGCGGACGTGTTTGCCGAACTTCAGCGTGGCGGTGTCTTGGAACAGTTTCGCTTTCTTGGTGATGGATATCTCGTCGCAATCGATGGAACGGGGTACTTCAGTTCGTCCAATGTGCGTTGCGAGAACTGCCTCGAGAAGAAGTCAAAGGACGGCTCCACTCGCTATGCCCACCAAGCAGTTGTGGCGGCGATGATTCATCCCAAGCTCAGTGTGGTGATCCCGATGGCAGTCGAACCGATCGTCAAGCAGGATGGGGAAGCGAAGAACGACTGCGAGCGAAATGCCACGAAATGCTTGCTCAAGCGGATCAAGAAGCAGCATCCGATGCTGAAGTTGACGATTACCGAAGATGGCCTCTCAAGCAACACGCCGCACATCGCAGACTGCAAAGAACACGGCTACCACTTCATTCTTGATGCGAAGCCCGGTGACCACGCACACTTGTTTGAGCAAGTCGTTGATGCTGGCGATCAATCACGCTTGCACGTCATTCGCACCGCGAAGGTCGACAAGAAAGGCTCTCGGAGCGAGACGCAATTGGCCAAGCGAGTCCCGCTCAACAAAAGCAATCCTGATCTTTTGGTTAACTATGTCGGGCGGAGCGATTTGACTGCCGACGGCGATATCAAGTCGATATTTAGTTGGGTAGCAGATCATCGGTTGACCGCAGAAACGGTTCTCGAAATAGCTCGTGATTGCCGCTGTAGATGGAGGATCGAGAACGAGACGTTCAACACACTTAAAAACCAAGGCTACCACTTCGAGCACAACTGCGGTCATCGCAAGAAGAGCTTAAGTACGGTCCTTCTGATCTTGATGATGTTCGCGTTTGTGGTCGATCAAGTCCAGCAAGCCTGCTGCCCTCTGTTTCAGGCCGTGTTGGCCAAACTGAAGAGTTGCCGCAGTCCCTGGCATCGACTTGCAGTGCGATCGAATCGTTCGTGTTCCAAAGTTACCAAGCGATCTTGGAAGCCATCCTGACCGATCGCTGCCGTTATCGCACGCTGCCTCCGTAGTGCTCCGCGTCCGAACCATGATCCGCACGAGTCAAAATGACGTTTTCGAAAGAGAGCGACAGAGAGGCTACGCGTTAAAATATCCGGCAAGTCTTTCTGCCAACTAAGAAATGCCATCTGCAACCCTAAGGCGAAGTAGCCAAGGCGCGGGTTGGCCGTAATGCAAAGCAGAAACTCGCCAAGCAGCTCCCAAATTCCAGGGACCACTCAACAAATCGTGGTCTCAAACGGTCAGCCCGGGGCCTGCTGATTAATGACCATCCCACCCATCATCAAAAGTCTGCTACAATCCAACGGCATGTTCCCAACGGGTGATAGTGTTATGATCGACGAATTTCCATTTGGTAATCCCGATGGTTCTCACGCGAACCTCAGTGATCTGCTGAACCAAGATTTCGTTCACTTCGATCAATCGAAGTACAGTTCCGGTATAAGCGCTGAATCCACCGATTTGACTGTTCGAGTTCTGGTCGGTGCGAAGGGATCCGGTAAAACCGCCTACCTAAGAAGGCTTCATGACGGCATAAGCCGACAAGAAAATCAGTCGATATATGTTGATCCAGACATTGGGCGAAGCCCACCAGAAACAGACCCAGTTCTTCGCTTTTGTTCGCTTTTCGATGAACGAATACTTACTGAGAAGTGGATGACTCTCTGGCGTTGCGCGATTCTTCGTTCCGTCCTCTCGCACGTGCTGTTTTCACCGCGTCTCAGAAAACAGGTGGATAGGACGGTGTTAGAGGCCTTCGATGAGCTTCGCAAGCTGGTTGGCTTGTCAATCGGTACGCCGGAACCGATCTACTCTTCAGCAAAGAACATTCTATTTTCATGTCGGCATTCAGAAGAGTTCACAAGGTTTGCGAACCAACCTGCATGGGATTCAATCACTTACTATCTTGCCGAGAGTATCCACCATCTACCTCCTTGCTGTTTTTTGCTTGACTCCGTTGACGAAGAGTTCGGGCATGCACCAATGCATTGGCTGAGAGCGCAGAAAGGGCTGTTCTACGCGGTCATGCGATTGCTCCGTCACGATCGATTGGGCGGACGGTTGCATGTCATCATTGCCATTAGAGATCACGTCTTTTCGTCGGTGCTGCGCAGTGAACATCAAAATCGGTATCGCGGTGAGCCTCACATCAAAGTCCTCGATTGGGGGTGGGACTCAATAAGTCATCTCTTGCGAACGAAGATCGGGCGACTTAGTGAGTTGCTCTGCATGAATCCGGACATGGCGTCGGGCGGCGAATTACTACGATGGCTAGGGAAAGACCAGATCGAAAACAAGTCGCTAGGTGTCACGGAGAGTCTAGAGGCATATCTCATTCGCCATACACGTCAGCTCCCTAGGGATATCGTGCAACTCGGCAATGCACTTGCAGCGATAGTAGTTGCAGCAAAGATGTCTGGGCGCAAAAATATAGCAAGTCAGCAGATCCGTGATGTCGTTTCAAAGCAGGCAAAGTCATTTGGTGAAGAACAACTGAAGATATGCACAAACCAAATCCTTTCCAGCAATTTGAGCAACGAATCGACCAAATATGAATTTTCAGATTTGTACACAGGAAATGTTGAGTACAGAGAAGATATGTATGAGCAGTTACGACGAGTGCTCCGCTTGCTGGGGAAGGACTCGTTTTCTCAGAACGACTTGAAGGAAGCTGAGGAAGCGGCAATGGAGAAGTTTGGCGAAAGTTCGGATGCTATGTCCGTACTGTGGCAAAATCGCTTGCTAGGTTACAGCGACGCTCCGATATCCCAAGAGCAGTTTTCTGAAGTCTTCTACTCCGAACACAACCTTAGTGAGTTCCGGCTTCCACGTGACAAGCCTCGCTATTTGCTTCATCCATGCTTGATTGACTCTGTGGGGCTAACTTCTGTTTTGAAACGACCTCTATTGCCTGGGCGGGGAGCACAATATGGAGAATAGTGACGGTATAAGGATCGTCCAGTATGAAAGTTGGCCTCACTTCAAGTCTGACTTTGTTCAGGACTTGGCAGGCCAATCAATTATGGAACGAGATCGGTTTGTCTTTCGCGGGCATCAATCGGCTGACTGGTGCTTGACTCCGAGTTTTGATCGCACATACTCTTCAATACCGCTTGAGCGTAGGCCTAAGTTAGCGAAGGAGTTGATGGAGAACTTCACGAGATACGTTGGTGAATACGATCCGAAATCGATTCGCTCACGTCGTATTGGTCCGGACGAGGACGAAATGTGGTTGATGGCACTTGCTCAGCACCACGGTCTTCCAACGAGATTGCTGGACTGGTCCCGTAGTCCGTATATCGCTTCCTATTTCGCGTTCACGGACTTGTTGATTTCGGGAATGAGTTGTGAAAGTACCCATGTTGCCATTTGGGCAATGGACACGACGAGTGAAATATGGAGCGAGCACTGTGGCGTTCGCCTGGTAAAAGTTCCCCGGCATATCGATGAAAGAATAAGAAATCAGGGCGGACTCTTTTCTTTGTCGGTGATTCCGCTGGCTTCTTTGGAAGATCACCACCGCTCGATGGATCCTGCTTCACCGGCGCTCACTAAGTTTCTCGTACCTCAGGAAGAGGCTGCGGTCGCTATCGAAGATTTGCACACGATGGATATTCATCACGCCCAGCTATTTCCAGGCTACGAGGGATGTGTGCGTGCAGCAAGAATTCAGCTCGCACCAACGCTGGCCAAAATAACCCCAGCAAGAAACTAAGCTCAGAAGCGGATTTGTCAATGAGCTTTAATGATGAAGTTCCTTTCGGATTGCCCTGCTTGCGGCGTGTTGGTGATATCGGCACCTCTGAGTTCATAGATTTAGATGATGAATCGAATGAGTCGGTGATTCGCACGCCTCCGTCTATCACGAGGCTGATAGTCGGTGAACCAGGTGCTGGTAAAACGCGAACCTTGCTACAGCACCCGTTCGCGGAAGATGCAGTCAACATCGGGATAGTTGATGTGGGGCTGCACCCCGACACAGAAGGGGTCATGGGGGTCCATAGAGCTCTTCGACCTGTTCAAGCCAATACTGTTGAATACTGGGAGAAGTATTGGAGAATGGCGACAATCCGCGCGATCGCCACACACATTTTGTTCGGCAGGGAAAAGAATGGCAATGGCTCATCTGATATCGAAGCATTGCGAACGTTTGTTACGCGGGCGCGAGCCACGAGTGTCCCAGTTTGCGTAACGGATTCTTTAACTCATATTTGCCAGGGCTTGATGACCAGAAATGAGTTCCGTGAATACTATCATTCTGATGAGTTTGCTCGCGCGACTGTGGCGGTTGAGCAAGCACTCAGATCAGGCAGTCGATTCCCGATCCTATTGGACGTGAGTGATGAAGTTCTTGACAATGCACCTGTGGCATGGTCTGAGTGTCTTCAGGGGTTGATGTTTTTTGTGCTATCATCAAAGTCGGACTCACTGTTTCACTCCGTCGACTTAGTTGCTACATCTTCTGCAAGAGTGCATCGCGCAGCTACACGGCAGCCGAGATACTTTAACTATAGTTCGCGTGCCGACATTATGACGCTAGCCTGGGAAGCTCGAGATGCTAAGAGATTCCTGTCACGTAAAGTTAGTTCACTCCCAACGCGGTTTAAGTTCACTCATTCATCGAGCGATGAACTTCGCGATTGGCTCGGCGTTGGAAGCATAATGAACCGTTCTCGGAATAGAAGAGAAAAGGTTGCCGACTACGTAGTGCGTCATACTCGTTTGATGCCTCGTCAGATTATTTGCATTGGGAATGAATTGTGCCGATCAGTTCAGCATGCGAAAAGAGCCGGGGGAATTAGAATTGGGCGAGAAACCATCCACGGTATCGTACACAAATCGGTCCGAGATTTCGCGAGGGAAATGATACTGGACTGTTCGTGTGAACTTGTTTTGCAAGGTATTGCTAGGCAGTTCAAGCGATCTTCGCTGAATGTGTACGACGGTAGCAATGAAGATATCGTTGGGAACGGACATGCACTGAAACGCTTGCTCAACGGATTCCAGTCGGAGCAGGCAAAGATTCATGAGTTGCGAGCAGCGATCCTACGCGAACTAACGGAAAATGAGGCGACGGCTGACGACGTCCTTCAGCTTCTCTGGCAGCGGCGATTCTTTGGGGTGATCGAACAAACAGGTACGAGGAAGAGCTCCGTCAGATTCTGCAATCGCTCGCAAGAACTTGACTGGGCCAGTCTGTCAAATAGCAGTCTTCAATTTAATACGCTAATTATTGACGCTGTGAATTTGTTTACGCCTGATTCGATGAAGCATTTCTAAAGCCGGCGACGAGATATGATCAAAAGTTGTGTTCTTGAAAGAAAGAAAAAAGGCGGCGTATCCTGTTGAAGTTATCACCCTTCAACGGCCCAGCGTGGGCAGAGGGACACGCCATGAACCAGACTAAATCACAGCGAACTGCGGCACCAGTAGACGAGTCACTCGATCCTGAAGTGATTGGATATCGGGCTCAGTTTGATCAGAAAAGCCTGCTCGACGAAATCGTTCGTGAGGGAGCCGGGCGGATGCTGCGGTCGGCGATCAATATCGAAGTGCAGGCATTCATCGACGAAAACGAGAACCGTCGAGACCAGCAGGGGCGACGCTCGGTGGTCAAGACGGCACACTACCTGAACGGGAGATCATGGCAGGTGCCGGTGCGATTGCGGTGTCTCAGGGGCGTGTCCGAGACAACCACCCTGATCCAGAGATGCGAGTCACGTTCACTCCGAGCGTTCTGCCTGCCTATCTACGAAAGAGCAAAGCCGTCGAAGAATTGATTCCCTGGCTTTACCTCAAAGAAATTTCTACCGGGGACTTTGTCGAAGCCCTCCAGTCGTTGTTTGGTGAACGAGCTACCGGATTTGGCGCGAGCGTTGTCGTGCGGTTCAAGGAGCAGTGGTGTCAAGAATACGATGCGTGGTGCAAGCGTGACTTGTCGGGCAAGCAGTACGTTTGCGTCTGGGCCGATGGGATCCACGCCAGGGTTCGCCTCGAGGACGATGCCAATAAAAAGCAGTGTTTGTTGGTGTTGCTGGGGGGCAACCGCTGATGGCCAAAAAGAGCTTATCGCAGTGCTGGATGGCTACCCGGAAAGCGAGCAAAGCTGGACGGAGCTGTTGCTGGGTCTCAAGCAACGTGGCTTGACGATCGATCCTAAAATTGCAATCGGCGACGTTGCTCTCGGCTTTTGGGCGGCGATTCGCAAGGTCTTCACGGCAACTCGTGAGCAGCGATGCTGGGTTCACAAGACGGCCAGCGTCCTCGACAAAATGCCGAAAAGTGTTCAGCCCAAAGCGAAGGGGGATCTGCGCGAAATTTGGCAAGATGAAACGAAAGAAGTGGCAGAGAAGGCCTTTGACGTATACTGCGAAATGTACGAAGCCCAGTATCCAAACGCGTGCAACTGCCTAAAGAAAGATCGGTCAGTGCTGCTCACCTTCTACGACTTCCCTGCCGAACACTGGAGTCACCTAAAAACAACCAGCTCGATTGAATCGACGTTCGCCATCATTCGCCTGCGGCACCGTAAGGTGAAAGGGAGCGGCTCAAGACATGCAAGCTTGGCGATGATGTTCAAGCTCGAAGAGTCGGCTTCAAAGAAATGGAGGCGACTGAACTGCCAAGAAAAGATTGCCCACGTCATCGAAGGACGTACCTTCAAAGACCGAGTTATGCAGGAAGAAATCGCCGCCTGATCATTTTTCAGGATACAACAATTGACGATATCTCGCCGGCGACATCTCACAGACGCTACAAGAAAAGTTCTGCTGATCTATTAGAGTCTTCACTCGTCACCGCGAGATATCGTAGATGGTCTGCGCATCGCCGGATGCGATCAGGAAATATTCGCATTCGGTCGAATACTTGCAAAGTCTCCTCCTTTTTCGCCTTGAGCACACATTCGACTCGATTCGTAATTGATGAATCGCGTCTAATCTCTAGGTTCAAGTACTCTACAATGCGACTGGGCTCGCTGTCATGCAGGAGAAATCGAATTACGACTTCTGGATCAACTTCGCTTTCGAACCGTAATCTTTGCATGCTGATAGCTAAGTGGCGGAGAATGATAGACCGCTAGTTTCAGGTTCGTCTCTGAAGGGGCTGTAGTCAAGAGATGTTTACTAGAACCACCGAATTCAGGCATTCGTGATGAAGATCAGTCCGCTCGGGTTGAAGTTTACTTTTAGATTGATTTTGCTGGCTTTAGCGATTGCGGATTCAAAACTGAGACGCATACATAAGGCAAGTAAATGAACCGAGCTGTTTTCGGAAACTCTTTGAGTTGGTGTTCTCGCCGGTGCGGTTGTCGGCGATGGGGTAGGCCTTCACCGCCTCCGGCTCAAAATCTGTCGCAACGTGAACTGGCACCTCGGCGAGGTTCAGTTGCTTGGCGGCTTTTCAACGGGTATGGCCGACGATAATGACACCGTCGGGATCGACGAGGGGCGGCTGCCGGAAACCGAAGTCGTTGATGGATTAGACGACCGGATCAACCGCGTCGCCATTGATTCGAGGATTCTTCTCGTAAGGCTTGATCCGATCAAGCGACCACATTTCGACATGCATGTGCAAAGTAACCGTTAACCAGCACCATTGGCGTGCTCCCAAGAAACTGATTCATCGGTTATGAAAGTTTACCGGCCACGACGGCCAAAGGAGACTTTCGATGACGAAGAAACGAAAACGGCGGAAACCCGAGCAGATCGTGAAGGCCCTCCAAGAAGGCGAAGCGATGATGGCGGCGGGCAAGACCGAGGCTGAAGTTTTTCAGGCACTTGAGATTAGCGTGGCGACCTGGGGACGCTGGAAAAAACAATACGGTGGAATGAAATCCGACGGTACTTGTTTACCAAGCTAAAAATTGGTGTTGGTGAATTCTGCATGATTCGACAACAATTCGGAGATCATGGATGTTCCCAAGACCACGACCGATTGCCTAGGTTGCAAGCAGCAGCAACGAATCATTGAGCAGCAGCAAGCTGTGATCGATGCCTTGGTCGAACAAGTTGAAAAGCTAACCAAACGGCTCGAGAAGGTCGAACGCGAGGGCAAACGCCAAGCTGCCCCATTTCGTAAAGGGCGCAAGGCGGATCCAAAGAAGGCTGGCCGAAAGAGCGGAGAGGACCACGGCAAGCACCATCGTCGTGCTGCTCCGGAGCAAATCGACGAGGCATACGATGTGCCGCTGCCAAGCTGTTGCCCTGGTTGCGGATGCGATCAACTGACGAAGACCGAAACTCGAATCCAGTATCAAACTGAAATTCCTCGGACCGTCATTCATCGACAGTTCAATATCGACGCTGGAACCTGCACCGGTTGCGGCGCGGCGGTGCAAGGTCGGCACGAACTGCAAACATCCGATGCGACCGGAGCTGCAGCTGTGCAGCTCGGACCGAACGTTCACGCCGCCATGGCATTGCTTAACAAAGAACTGGGGCTCAGTCACGGCAAGGTAAAGCGTTTGCTGGAAATGCTTTTCGAAATCACCGTCGGACGCAGTACGAGCTGCCGAAGCATGCTTCGCACCGCAAAACGTTTGAAATCGGCCCATGAGGAGGTTCGCCACGCCGTACGTGGCTCGCCCCAAGTTGTTGGTGATGAAACAGGCTGGCGTGTCGATGGACGTCCGGCATGGTTGCATGTGTTTGTTGGCCTGACTGCAACGGCATACGAAATTGACC
>PPHI01000026.1 GCA_002901265.1 Rhodopirellula baltica
TCGCGGCGGCCACGTGATCGAAATCGTTATTTGCATTTTCCTAAATTATCCCCAATGCCTGCTTTCGACCGCATTCTTGTCGTCGCACTAGCTTGCTCGCTTGGTCCGTCTTCCCCTGCAGAAACTCCTGTCGACGCCAAAGACGCTCGAGTCGTAAAGACCGGAATGCAATTCGACGAGGCAAGGCGTCTGCTTGAATCCGCCGAAGCAACCAAGACAGAGTATCGTGGGGCGCGGGGCTTTGTTCCACACAAGCCGTCTGACCCTCTCCCACCTAGGGTCCATCTCTACATGCTTGATGAGAAGGTTCGTTTGGAGATGTTTGTCGATCGTAATTCAAACGCCATTCAGACAATGGTAATTCGCTTTGAACCTGAAGTTCCCGCTCGATTAAAGGCGAACTACTTGGAGGCTCTCTGCCTTTCTTTGATCTTTCATGATGACAATTCATATTCATTGCGACTAAAAAGGAGTATCGAAGACCACGAAGCAATTGAGTCAGCCAAGCGTACGGGCAAATAACAATCGGATGCACGACGAGCGGCGGAGTTGTGCTGGTACCGAGTTTGAGTCAATCGCCGCCGCCGCGTGATCCGTAACGTTACGCCAATGAGGATGCGTTGACCTCCACTGCTCTTGAGACAGACCGATTCCGAATCCTTGATGCACTTCTACTGATCAGTGCGTTCGCGATATCGGCGGCAATCATTGGGACGCACGTCGACACATCTAACACGTTCGCCGATGTCCTGTTCAGCACCCACATTGCTATTCGTATCTTAACGCTGACCCTTGCCGCAAGAATTCTCTGGCGTCACGTACGATTTCGGCACACGTTTTGGTCGAAAGGCAAACTCTCTGTTCTTGCTGTTGCTTCCGCATTCGTGCTGGATGCCGCCAGCCTTTGGAGCATTATTGCGTTTGACAATCCGTATGAAATTCAAGACTCTCTTTCCATTCGACTGCATGACTTCTGGCAGATTCTATGGAACCATTACAATCGAGGGTTTGAGACGCCTGCCAACGTCACCGTGGCGGCTTGGATTGCGCACCAGTTGTTGGTCGGGAAGACATCAAACCGAAGAGACTGGATTGATACCGTTGGTGTGGTCCTTGGCTTGTTTTGGATCGTTGGTGCGCTTAGCATTCAAGCTGTACTCCATTTCGTGGCGTAACAATGCGATCGCTTTAGGTCAGAAGTCAAGAGGATAAGCGGCAAGCGAGCCGATCCTTCGAGCTCGCGTTAAGCCGCTGCGGTTCGCGCGCACCTTCATCCCGGAATTGATTCTCCCATTTCCGCCTCGAACGTTTCAGTTGTTTTGTCGCGGGTGGCTGGTCGGCTCCAAGCTTTGTGCGAAAGGTCTTGTGTTGAACCGATTCCAAGGCTGGCGATGTTCGCTGTTGGGCTCTCGTGACGGAGCGGGCGTGATCTTACTCTTTGGCCATGTCGATGGAAAAAGCGACCGGTGTGACGGGCCCAGATATCACCCGGGCAATGTGCACTGATCGTATCGATCCAGAAGATCGACCGAACATCCGATGGTGGTCATCACCGGTCGCCGTGGTTCAGTTGTGACGCTTCTCGCTGTGGTGTGGTCGTGGATGATGGAAGTTAGTTGATGACTTAGGGGCTACGATGCGGCAGCGGGTGAGTTGGCCCGTGCGAAGACCCGGTCAGAGTCGAACGGCCGGCCGCTCTTGTACCAACCGAAGAACATCTTGAGGAGCTTCCTCATCACGCATGTTAGTGCCTTCTGGCCTGGCATCTTCCCAGCGTCTTTCTTGCCGTGGTAGTACTCGCTGAACAGTCGACCTTCGCTAACGAGCGGGATCGACATCAGGTTCAGCACGTAACGCAGCTCGCTCCGTCCGCGCCGACTGATCATTGTCCTTCCCTTCCACTGGCCGCTTTGTCGCTCGCAGAGATTCAAGCCCGCGTAACGCATCAGTTGATTGATCGTCGTGAAGTCATCCGGCGGTCCGATCTCTGCCACCAGCCTCGACAGCATCCGCAATGTCACGACGCCCTTGCAGGGCGAAGGCAGTCGCGAATCGGTCGCTTGCAATTCGGTGTAAAGTTTTTGCATTCGCTTTTCGAGTTCGTCCTGGTTTCGTTTGGACTCGCAAATTACCGCATAAAGCTGACGCACACCGCTTGACCGGATGTCTGCGATGATGGCATCGTTCGGATCATGATCGCCTTCTGCAACGTCACTTGCCGCAGACCAGATCTTTTCGATTGTCGCTTTCTTGATGTACTTGCTCCCTTGCTTCATTGTTACCCCGAACTCCTCCTTTCCAGCGGCAACGATCGCATAGGGATTGGCGCCGAACTCATTGATAAGCGTTTTGCCGGTCGGCCCGTAAAGCACAGACTTGTCGAGCCGGAGGTCTGGGAAAAGCGATCGCAAGTCGGCGTGCAGTTCACACTTTGTTGCCCGGGTTCGGTTCTCACAACGAAGGACAATTCGATGGAGTTCTCGTAGTTGGGCATAGCGTCCCGGGAGCTTTCGATGTTTGATCAGCTTTCCGACTTTGGCGACCGTTAGTGCCGCCTTGGGATCGCGTTTGTCGGTCTTGCCATGATCGGCGAACTGGATCGCCCGGAACTTAGCGACGGCTTCGCCGTGGACGAGGTTGGTGAGCATCCCGAGTTCACCGGCGATCTCCAGGAGGCGACGGTGATAGACTCCGGTGGATTCGCAAATCACACGGACTTGCTGGTGCCCATCATCGGCGGCTTGCTGAGCGATGGCGTTCAAGGTCTCGCGGATCTCAATGCCAGAGTTGACGCACTGACCGTTGACCATCCTGCTGGACAGTTCCATGGCCCAGTCGAGCGTGTTGCTGCTGACATCGAAGGCGACGTTGACGATTGACTGGTGCGTTGCCGATTGCAGTGAGGCAGCGTCGAATTTTGTTGCTTTGAGGGCTTCAGCTTGGTTAGAATTCATGAGACTTCTCTCGCATGTATTGTCGCATGGGGATCTCCGGATCTCTCATGACGACCCAAAACAGCGGTGAGCAAATCGTCATGATTTCGCTCGTGTTCTACATCGGGAGAAGTCATTTTCCTCTCTCATTGATTCACTTGCACCTAAGAGTATGTGCACGACGAGCGGCGGAGTTGTGCTGGTACCGAGTTTGAGTCAATCGCCGCCGCCGCGTGATCCGTAACGTTCGCGCAGATAGCAGTGACCAACGCCTCATGGTCGTGCCCATCTCTTCTTCGTGTGCTTTGTGAACTTCGTGGTTTAACAGCTCGTCGACGGCATGGATGGAGCGTTCGAATGTCGCCCATAGGAGTTCACGGAACCTCTGTTTCCCGGTGATCGCTCTTGAGGTCACGGTTTGATTGGTGCGCGGTCGACTTGGCCGATGAAGACAATCCAATGCCTGGCAGCCGATTGCAACTACGAGCACCGCGTTGCTGAGCACGAGCACGATTCAAGACAATCCAACGCCTAGCGTTTCGACTGCTAATTCGCTGCAGTTACCCTTCGCAATGTCGATCGGGTAAACTGGTCGTCAGCGGCGAACTGCAAACTGTCGTCGTGGGGAGACCGCGAACCATTTGATGAACGGGAGTTGCGGTGCCACTTTTGGCTGCGGTCAGCTCATCTGGCCGCAACCCCGTTATCAATAACGTTCGCGCTG
>PPHI01000071.1 GCA_002901265.1 Rhodopirellula baltica
CGAGCGACGATGCTGCGGGCTGTCGTCGTGGGGACCGTACGAACAATGAATTGCACGGGAGAACGGGTGTCGTGTTAAATGGTCTGCTTGCGAGTCTTTCGTCCGTTCCCCGTGAATTCTACCGTTCTGTCGCTTTGAATCTATGGCACTTCGAGATGATCCCGCTGCTTGGATTTTGCTCATGTTCCACAAAGAGGAATGTGAGGGGCGCGGTCAGCATTGCCAAACATTCCCAAATGGCACGCGAATGGACTTTCTGCCAATTGAATCTGACGAATTGGTTTACGGGATCTATAAACACAAGTACTTCTTCACGCCGACATCTGTTTTCGTGGTTGGCGATTCGGGAACCAATCAAATCCCTTGGAAGTCCGTTGTCACATGTTCCACGAAACATGGAGACGGAAAACGGAACTCCACTTTAACGCTTGTGGATGGTAGGACTGTCAACTTTAAAATTTCCGATCTCGTGACGGGCTCGTCCGGTCGCATTTCGCAACTCTACCACCAGATGATCGAGAGTTTTGGCGGCGTTTCCGCTATTTCGACTTCGACGATTGATGACTTCGTTTCGCAAGCAACATCAAATTTATCGTTGTTTCCGAATTTGCATCCCCACCCTGGAAACACAGCACTTGTCGAATCCATAAACGGCCTGCTGAGCGTTGATCAAATCACCGACATCCGCATCCACATGGCAGATGATGATTCGGAATCGGGAATTGGTTTGATCGTTCGGACCACACTGTCTTCAGATAAGATTGACGAACTGACGTCTGCACTTGGCTCTGACGGAGCAGTTGACGAGACGGCCAAACTTGACGGTGTATTCGAAAACCTCAACAATGATGAACGGGTTGTTCGCGTAATTTGGGACTGAACAGTAAAAAGATCGCGACAGAACAATCGCGTGCACCGGAGTACGCGAGTCGGCGGTTTTGAGGTTGAAAATCTCTCGCGCGTACCCGGTGACGCGTGACGTTCGCCCACAATAAAGTATGCGTCAACTCGAAGACTTAATTGATCGCGATGAGCCCGCTTGGCCAATGGTGCAACATTGGATTGCAGAAGCGGCAGTACCGGTTGAGGTTCTGCCAGTAGATCCTCAGTCTGCGAATGACGCTCTCGTCGTGACTCAGGTGACCACCAGAAGCCCCATGGGCGCGATCGTTCATAATTCCGCTGGCATCTTCATTGACAATGGTTGGCTTCGTTTTCTCGCGGGCGGCGGACACCCACGTTTTCTGCGGTCACTGCCCTCATGGAACGCCGGCAAGTCTGATAGATTCTACCTTGTTGCTGATGACGTGCTTGGCGGCTTTTTTGCAATCAATGGTGGCTTGTTTGGCGAGGACGTCGGAAAGATCTACTATTACGCCCCGGATTCGCTTCAATGGGAGGCTTGTGATCTAACTTACTCCGAGTTCTTTGTTTGGGCGCTTTCGGACAGAATGGGTGCCTTCTATGAATCGTCTCGATGGGATAATTGGCTTATTGAATCACGTGAATTGAATGGCGATCAGGCTCTGTGTGTTTACCCGTTCTTATGGGCTGAGGGCCCATCGATTGGTGAGCGACATCGCGGCGTCGTGCCGGTTGCCGAATCTTGGACGCTGCAGCTTGATCTCCAAAAACAACTCGATGGATAATGTGGGCGAACCATCGCATCGCTTTAGGTCAGAAGTCAAGAGGATAAGCGGCAAGCGAGCCGATTCATCGAGCTCGCGTTAAGCCGCTGCGGTTCGCGCGCACCTTCATCCCAGAATTGATTCTCCCATTTCCTCCTCGAACGTTTCAGTGGTTTTGTGCACGTGAGCTGCCGACTTGTATTCAATGAAGTGGCAAGTTGCTCGCGGTGGCCAGGTGATTGTTGCCGCTATGCCCTGAAAGAAAGGCCCAATTCGCGATGATTCCAATCAAGTCACATCTGCCCGCCTCCGGAAAACCGCTTGACTTGGAGCTGTCGCGGCTTCGGAAGACTTACTCTTCTGACCCTGTGGTCATCCACGGCATTGTCGGTGAGGGACCACAGAGCACGATGTCTGCTCGCGTCTTAGGCGGGGGATACCGCGTCCATAATTTTTCGTTCGTCGCGTGGAAGATCGGTGAACAGGACGTTCGTACAGAGGAGCTTGTGTTGGCACGCGCGGTGCCAAATTCCGATGAGTTCGTCTATGCTCTTAAAGCCTACAGCTATCAGTGCGTACGTGCGTTGTTTTCTGATGAGGCAACTCGTGCTGTCATCGTAGAGGGATTGGAGCCTGACCACTGTCCAGCAGATCTCTCTGCGAATGCGGAGGCCCTGACGGTTCCAGTCGAGGTCACCCATGCTCGGTTTGGAAGCCTAACTCTGGATCGCGGACTTCACCTGTTTTCGGGCAATACGTTATGGAACGGGGCCGATGTTACCGTATCACTTGCCGCCACTGATGATGATATCGCCCCGCAGACACTCCAGCGCGCCGAGCAGATAATGCACGCTGAAAGTGAATTGGGACGACGGGTTTCTCAGTTCCTGCTCGATTCGGTCGCTTCCGAACTCGCAGAGGAAGATCCTGGCATGAAGATGCACCCATCGATGTTGGAATTGGAGGGCCTTCACTTCTGTGAAACAGGTTGTGTTGAATTCTGGCACAACGATGCTGGATTGTGGGGCGAGCACTCGTTGCTCGTCAGAGTCGACCTAGACAATGAATTGTCGTTCTCAGTTGAGGGTTAGGTTGATCGGGCATAGCTAACGTATGCACCACGAGCCGCGGAGTCGAGGTTGTTGGAGTGGTGAATCGTGCACCGCGGTCGTGTGATCCTGACCGTTCGCGCGGGTAGCTCTGGCTGCAATAACCAACGCCTCGTGGTCATGCCCATCTCATCTTGGTGTCCTTCGCGAACTTCGTGGTTTAAACGTTTCGTCGACGCCTCGATTGGTGCGCAGGAATCTCGCCCATTGGATTTCACGGAACCTCAATTTCCTGGTGATCGCAACTGATGTCGCGGTGTACTTGTTTACCGCACGGTGATGGGCAGAGGCAGCGGCAATGGCGTCGGGCTTGTTAATTGACGATGCAAAAATG
>PPHI01000094.1 GCA_002901265.1 Rhodopirellula baltica
CAGCTTGCCCGAAGTTCGACGCATCTGCATGGCGATGCACGCTAGCGAATTGAATGGCTTCCGAGTATCCCAAACGCTGGTCAATGGACATCATGGTGTTGGGCTTCGGCTGATTGTTGATTTCCATTCGCTGCGTTTGCCTGACACACAACGACATTGGCAGAAACCTATTCTGAAAATCATTGGGCTGCCAACCGCACATGAGTACGTTCCGATGTTCGGTTGTTCGTCGTCCCGATCTCCTGAATCCTCGTGCGAAGGCTCTGCCTTGCACGCGATTGCCTCGCAGGCTCCCGCCTGCAACTTCCGTGCGAAACCAAAGCCACTTAACCGAACGTTGGACTTGTTTACCGCTCGATGATGGGCAGCGACTGTGCCTTCTGCTTAACCTGCAATCAATTGGCCGAAGGTCTCACACACCCTAGCCTGTGGCATCGCCACAGGAAATCGATTCCCAAAGTGCCTGATTGGCCGAAGACCAATTTCACTTGCCATGGCCACGATGCGAGCAGTACAACTGGCCTGCGCCCAAAGACGAGCACACAATAAATAACGGCGTCGAGAGAGAGCGGCAATTAGAGAAACGGAATCGATCGCACAGTACATTGAACGTTACCTGACGTGCTGGCCAACGGTGGCTTGCAACATCCGTTTCGGCCCTGAGACCTTACCAGACCGCTTGTGTCGACGAAGAATCGAACGGCTGGTCTTTGCGACTGCGCGAGCCTCACTGCGTTCGACGCTACTCGGCGGCCTCGTCCCTCGGCTCGCTTCTCGCAGCTCTCACTTGTTCGGCACCTGGCTTGACCGAACTCAGGCAACGGAAGCCCAGGGCGCTGCTGCGAAGGCCCGGGGCGTACCTGAAGCGATACGCGGACCGCGCGAGCCTAGCGTCGACGATCCAACACCCGCCACGGAAAACGCGGCTCGAGCCGGTTGGAGGGCCATTCGGATCGACGGTCGCCTCTCGGTCGTAGGGTCCGTACCAATCTGAACACCATTCGCGCACGTTTCCATGCATCTGATAAAGCCCCCAGTCGTTCGGGTGCAGCATTTTGCAATCGATCGTCGTCTGGCGATACTCGCCAGGCGGCGAATTTGGCATTGGATAATTGCCGTCATAGTTGACGTCATCAGTCGAAACCGTTTCGCCGTACGAGAACGCTGTAGTTGTTCCCGCGCGGCACGCATACTCCCACTGCGATTCTGTCGGCAGCTGCAAACGCAGGCCCGGAACCAATTCGGCGATGCGTTCACAGAACTCAAGCGCGTCGTGATAGTTGACGTTTTCAACAGGATGTTGCAAGCCTTTGAATTGACTAGGGTTGTTCGCCATCACTGCTTCCCACAACTCTTGTTGGCAAGTTGTGTCAGCCAACCAAAACCCCTGACTGATTGTGACTTCGTGCTGAACTTCGTTGTCGCTCCGTTCTGCCTCGCTTTCAGGGGAACCCATCAGAAATGTACCGGCCGGAATCCATCGCATCCGCTGCGTGACGATTTCCCAGTACATTGGGCCAGTGCGGATTGAGAACTCCGCAAAGTACCCATACCTGTCCTGCCCCCAACCGGATGCCCAATCGGGCGAGTTGCAATCGACGAAAGGGGAACGGAGCAATACGGTCATCTTCTCGCCATTTTGGACAATCATCTGTTCGGTCAACTTGCCACGAACTGATTAAGTGCTTCGGCCGCGTCCGCTGCCATCGACGATGGAATGTGAAAAAACTCGAATCTCATGTCGACAATCCTTGCTCGTGACACAAATGACCGGCCTCACGGCGTTCGTCGCTGCTCGGCGGCCTCGTCCCTCGGCTCGCTGCTCGCAGCCACCACTTGTTCGGAACTTGGCTTGACCGAACTCAGGCAACGGAAGCCCAGGAAGTTGAGGCGAAGGCCCGGGCCGTACCTGTTGCGATACGCGGACCGCGCGTCCCTAGCGTCGGCGATCCAACTCCCGCCACGGATAACGCGGTACGAGCCCTCGCTAGGTCCCTGCGGATCCAGCTGCGGTCGGTCATCATAATCTCCCCACCAGTCCGAGCACCATTCCCAGACATTACCCAGCATATCGTACAACCCCCATGGGTTCGGTCGTTTCTGCTTGACCTTTCGCGTGCCCGCGGCATCAAATTCGTATTGCCTTTCCGAAAGCGATGCTCTGTCCCGAATGTCGACAGCCACTTCATGATCGTATTCGTGGCCGCTATTGCCACCGTACCATGCGATCGCGTCTAGCGCAGGTGCATCAGCATTGCCGCGAATCTCTAGACCTCCCGAGTAGATAGGAGTCGTCGTTCCGGCTCGACAGGCGTACTCCCACTGAGCCTCGGTTGGCAACGCGAAATTGAGATCCTCGTGCCCCATTCGTTCGGTCAGCGCCTCGGCAAAAGCGTTGGCCTGATCCCAATCAACCTTTTCAACTGGTCGTTCTGGGTCGGGGAAATGACTTGAGTTCTCGCCCATCACCGCTTTCCAAAGAGCCTGCGTACAGGGAGTTTCAAACATCCAGAACGCATTGGTGATCACGACGTCGTGTTCCATTTCGTCTGGCGAACGTTTCGGCTCGTCGTCCGGAGAGCCCATCTGAAATCTACCGGGCGGAATCCACCGCAAACGTTGGTGAACGGATCCGGAACCATCACTAGCGATCTCAAAATCCGCATAAACGCCGAATGAATCAAGCCCAAACGATGTCGCCCAATCGGGAAATGTCATCCGTTCGAACCAGTGTTCTTCCGTGTCGGTACGCACTCCGATGTTCACACTCCGGAACGAAACGACGTTGGCAGTCTTCTCTCCAACGACCTTGATGGTTTTCGCTTGCGAAGTTTTTTTAGCTCCGCCGAGCCGAGTCGACGGTGAGCCCTGCTCCGCGACGGGCACCACCGCCGCCTCACTCGGCTCCGCCACGACCGAACTCAGGCAACGGAAGCCCAGGCTGTAGCCGCGATCGCCCGGGCCGTACCCGTCGCGAAACGCGGACCGCGCGACCCTAGCGTTGCCCCAACCACCGCCACGGATGACACGGCCCGAGCCTTTGCTAGGGCCCTGCGGATCGATCTGCGATCCATCGCGATAGCTGCCAAACCAATCCGCGCACCACTCCCAAACATTGCCATGGACGTCGAACAGTCCGAATGGGTTCTCTGGGTACGCCTTGACCGGCGTCGTCCTCCCAATTTGACCTTCGACATTTGCATTGGAACGATCAAAACCATCACCCCACCAATAGCGAGACGTCGTGCCGGCGCGGCAGGCATATTCCCACTGGGCTTCGGTAGGCAACTGCATCCCAAGCTCGGGAATGAGTGCGTTTAACTGCTCACAAAACTGTTGAACATCGTCCCACGAAACCGACTCCACCGGCAATTCGTCCCCAGTAAACTTGCTTGGTTTGTTTCCGCAAACCGCTTCCCACAACGTTTGGGTACAAGGCGTATCAGCGATCCAAAACCCTTTGGTTAAGGTGACAAGGTGTTGCGGACCTTCATCGCCAAATCGTTCGGTGTCATCCGCAGGTGACCCCATCAAAAACTTACCAGCGGGTACCCAGCGCATTCGTTGCCGTGCGACTTTTCCCCCAACCCCCGTCACTTCAAATTCGAACCAAGCCCCAAACTGATCGGTTCCGAATTCGGTTACAAATTCTGGCTTGCCATCGCGCCAAAATGGCTCGCGGCGATCAAAGCAGGTGAAAATACCATTGCCTGATCGAATCGAATGCTGAACTCCAGTTGCCGGTAAAGAGCTATCGGAATCAGCAGAGATTTTGATCGCCTGGTCATCGATATTGACTTTATATTGACGCGTCACATTCGACGGGAATTCTCGTGGATCAGTACCGGGTAGACATTCCTCTTTTCGCTCGTGAAGTTCTCGATAGACGCGGCGCAGACGTTCGCCAACGACCGCGTCTTCAAACGCTGGTGCGGGCATTCGTCGTGTTTGGTTGTAGAGCCAAGTCTCGATAGCGTCGGCATTTTTATCACCAGTTCGCCATTTCATTTCAAGCTCACGGACTGATGCTCTTGCATCCACAAGGTCTTCTTGGAACCAACAACGTAGCTCCTCTGGAAGAGACAGGACCTCCTCAAACCAAAGTTCCGGGGCATCAGCTCGTTTCCGACGCCAGTTTTGAATTGTCCTCAGCACTCGTTTTTGGGTAGACCGTTGCAGCCGAAGAAAGAGCGGCATCAATTCTTTCTCTACCAACTCTCGATCAATCATCGCGCCCGATGGATGGCGATTTGCAAGTCGATCACTTAGCCAAAAATCGACTTCCAATGTCGCATCGACGGCCCCTGGGATCAGCAACCGAAGATCGCGTAGCAACCCTGGTTCAACAAGCAATGCAGGAGCAGCGTAGACGAAGAGTTGATCTAAAAGACTGCGTCGTTGCTGATGATCGCGTATCAACGACCGTGACGGTTGCCAAGTCTGCACCGAAAACACATTTGCCAAAGGTGCTGGTGTGTCTTGGACACTCCCCGGAATCAATGCATAAAGCCGATACCCTAGACCGCGAAGCCGTTCGCCCCAACATAACCACGATTTCCATGAATTGCGGTTAGGCGACAAGCATCCAAGGTCACCTAGCACAAACAAAGACGCAGGCTGATTCGATGGCTTGAAAGCTCGTGGAATCGTCAAAGGCTTACCAGTTGCAACGTCTCGATGCCAAAGCGAATTCGGCGAAGCCCCATGAACCTCGGCCCATTGCTCAGACGCGAACATACGTCGCAACGATTCAATCACAAGATTCTGATCAGGCACGAAGGTCGTCAAATACGGATTCGTGTCTTTGACAACACAGACGCGACGCCCCCAAGAACGTCCGTACAACACAGGTAGCCGATCAAGATGCTCACGATTGGCAATTCGAACGAGAATTTTGTCTAGATTGAGTTGCTTTCGCGGCCGAGTATCATCGAGGCATTCTCTTAATCGAGGTGATAGCTCTGACCATGATGCGATTGGTCGATGCGAGGGCGCCGGACTTTCTTTACCAGCGCGCCAGCGGTGATAAGGCTTTCCTTCCTCCTGCGTTGGTTGCGAAGTTCGCTGATGGAAATGGGTTTGTAACCAAAATGCGATCGGCTCGATCCCGGCGGGGTATCCATGATCAGGAACCCGCTCGCGGACTGGAGCAGCAACCTGCGATTGCAACTCTGGAATCTCCGCATGCGCATCAGGCACTTCTTTGACGACTTGCGGCAATAAAACCAAATCAAGTGACTCGCAGATAGAATCAACCATGTCATGGTCATTGGCCACAAGAGCCATAAGCAAATCACGGCGTCCGACAATACCGTATGACTTGGGCGATCCGTCAATCATGCTGTCGGGTTGCTCTTGCGGAATGAAAACTGTCGCACTTGCTGCATCAACATCGCACGATCGTCCCGCGTTTCGATTGACTGAATCGCACGCAGAAAGTCGAGGTACTCGGCTTGGCCGGGAAGCGGTGACCATTGTCTTTGCATTGCGTCCCGCCGATCACTAAGCAACATCTTTGCGGACTCGCCCAAAAGTTTTTCATCCGCGTCAGGAAAATGAGCCCTACCGCGATCTACCAGAAAGTCAATGAACGCTTGATCCTGCTCTCGCTCCTCCTCCGTTTGTGGATTGTGATGCGTCATCCTGGGGAGCGACATTCGGAGCACAAAGCATCGTCGTATAAAAGCATCGGGAAGAACCCGTTCCTCATTTGTCGTGACAACGATCAATGGCGGAGCAACGTTTTGCAATTGGACTGAACGGCTCCATCCGACTGGCCGAAACTGTCTCGCGCCAAACGCTTCGAGCAACCCGTTGGGAAGTTCACTTTCTGCTTTATCAATTTCATCGATCAAGACGACAACGCCCTGGTGTGGTGTCCAACCGTCCGGCTTGTGCGGTGGAGCCTCGTGATCCATCAACTGTTTTGCTGCAGAATCCCAATCAAACGCCCACCAAAGTGGCCCAGGCCGAACAAAACGGCGGCTATCGATCCGACGTTCAAGCTCCTCCTGGTCCTTGACAGTTACAGATGCTACTTGAGCCTCTGCCAGCCGTGCGACGGCATCGAAAGTCCACATCACTTCACGCGGTTCGGTGTTTGCGTCCACGGTAAGTGAGACCAGCGGACGGTTCAAATTAACAGCAGCCGCAAGAGCCAACTGTGTCTTACCTACACCTGGCTCCCCCCGGACCAAAAGCGGACGATTGGCAGCCAAAGCAGCACGTATCGCTCCCGCTTCGCGAGGTTCCAAAATATGGGCAAAGTCTGGCCCGTGAATTGTTCGTGAAGTCATTTTTCTATCTGATTCAACTTGGCCTTTAATCGTTTTAGCTGCAGAAACACTGTTTCGTTGATCCGATCTTCGTGTTTTGATTGCGGAATGATGATATAAAGTGTTGGGAACGCCTTTTTGACTTCCTGTGCGGCGATCTTAGACAGCCTCTGAGAAACGCACAGGCAGACGTACGAGTTACTTGCTGCAAGTAGCCTCAGGGCTGCGTCGACAGATTCTATGGCGTCACTCGCCGCGTCAACTTGAGTCCAAATTCCCTGCGCCACCTCCTTTGCAATATCTCCGGCATCAATGCTCAGTAGATTGGGCCCATCCCCAAAATGCAGGTAATCCTCCAGTTCATCAGATGCTTCGGGAAGAGGACATTTGGCTTCACCATCGAACGCATATTGATGATTAAGATTCGGCACCAAGCCAAGAAAGTACGCCAGTTGGGACACTCCCACTTCTTGTCTCTTGGCAAAGACATCAGCCTGTTCGGCAGCGCCGATCGCCATCGCTCGAACACCTTGAGAGTCGCTAGACACAAATGATATAGGTGCAATTAAGGTCGCGAGGTACCAAAGCTTTTCCAGGAACATCGGTTTTCCGATTTCTGGTGCAATTGACAAGCGATCCAAATTTTTGCGGCATCTATCGATAAAATCGAGCGCAGTCGATATCTCAGGATGCTTGGTCACCTCGTTCAGTTTCTCAGAGGGAAGGCACGCAAAGATG
This sequence comes from Rhodopirellula baltica, assembly GCA_002901265.1. Taxonomy (GTDB): domain Bacteria; phylum Planctomycetota; class Planctomycetia; order Pirellulales; family Pirellulaceae; genus Stieleria; species Stieleria baltica_A. Next base: position 7,014 of record PPHI01000094.1, read on the forward strand.
CGATCAGCAAACTCCTCGGGCGAGGTCGACTCTGGCAGCTTATTTGCTTTCAGCATCGTCTGTCGCACAAACTTGTTCTCTAGCTCATCCACAACTTTATTCCGCAGCATTTTCCGAGCGGTTTCAAACCGTTCAGAATCTTCAGCTGGGATTTCGGTCTCCGATTGCTGGTGATGCTCTGCATCTTCAAGGGCGAGTCGCGTTATTGCACCCGACTTCTTTGAAATCGCCCAAATCTGGATCAATAGATTGGCAATGTCACGTGCGGAACGATCTGCAAGCTCGATCGCTTGATCGGTCGCCTCCCAACCAGGAATGATTGCATCATCTAGCTTGATTGGCTTCACACGATCTTCGCTACGTGCCTTGAGCATAAGTGCTCGGATTGCACTCCATTCAATACCACACCATGGCTTTTCGTAGTGCTTTGAAAAGAATGGAACGATGATGTCGGACTGCTCGCGATAGATATTCCGCAATTTCACGTCAAGGTCTGCACCTATCAATTCATGTTCGTACCATCGGTCGTAAAAGACCTTCTCACGACCAAGCTCCTCCGCCAGTATTTCGACGATTTCAAGTACGAATTCGCGATGCTCACCTGGAAACGAGACCGCAATCGCATATTTTTTAGGGTCGTAGCCCATGCATACGCCTCAGATTTGAAGACAGAACCCAAAGTTACGTATTTCAACGCAGGAAAAACGAACGCACCCAATTGATTTCGCTAGCGCGACGACCGAAGGACCAGGACACACTGGGATGCAGACTATACCATAGCGAAACGGGGTACCAGCATATGCTCCTCTCAATCATGATGTGTTTACACCGCCGAGACGAACGCAGACAGAAAAGCTTGGCTTGAAGACCTCAGAATCGAATCAGCTGGCGAGCCGCACCTGTTCAATCCCAGCTTTCGACAACGCCGCGCTGCATCACGAGCGGCGGCACGCGTGGACGCAAGCTTCTAGTGGGATTGGAGTTTAGCCAAATCAATCCTTGGCTAGCCGCGATTGGCTATTACCAGCTTCCGTTTGCTCTCGCCTTTGCCGCTGGGAAAGCCGTTTGAGCGTGGTCAGGCGGGAGCCTGAATGGCAGTGCGTGACGAGGCGGGAGCCTCGTCACGAGGAGTTGATCGCGGCAGTATTGATGCGGGTTTCCTGATACCTGCGCCCACTGCGTTTAGTCCCACTCATCGAAGCGTCTTCGAAACGGTCACTGATCCGCTCGCCGAGGGCAAGAAACCCGTCATGATCGATGAACAGATAAACCGAGATTGAACCGTGCTCCGGTAATGCCACTACGTTGATACTTTTTCGGGCGTTTGAAAACGCTCACGGGAAAAGGATGCGTGCACGTACGGAAGATAGCGGTCGTGGACGAAGCGATGAGTCCTATGGCAAGCATTGTAAACCACTTAACCGCACGCTATCGCGTTTCGGCTGATACGACTTCGTGCTCGTGCTCGTGCTCGTGCTCCAATCGATAATCTTCATGAGATTCGCCGACACCGTCAAATTTCATAGACATCCTTGTTAGCATGGAAACGATCCGGTGAAGCATCGCCTTGAGCTTTCGACAATCCTCGAGCTCCATCCCTCCGGTTGCGACGAGGACATCTTGAATCGCTGCACATTCAAAAGCTGACCCGCGTGCGATATCGAAAAAGCGAGCCCGATCCTTCAAGCTGCGTTTGCCATTTCCTTCCGCAATATTCAACGGTATCGATTGCGTCGCTCGTAGCCATTGATCGCGAGCATGGCGATGCACGCTAGCGAATTGAAAGCTTGCGGAGGGCGTCAGTTGAATTGAATGGCTTCCGAGTATCCCAAACGCTGGTCAATGGACATCATGGTGTTGGGCTTCGGCTGATTGTTGATTTCCATTCGCTGCGTTTGCCTGACACACAACGACATTGGCAGAAACCTATTCTGAAAATCATTGGGCTGCCAACCGCACATGAGTACGTTCCGATGTTCGGTTGTTCGTCGTCCCGATCTCCTGAATCCTCGTGCGAAGGCTCTGCCTTGCACGCGATTGCCTCGCAGGCTCCCGCCTGCAACTTCCGTGCAAAACCAAAGCCACTTAACCGCACGCTAGCGCGTTCCGGCTGATGAAACCTCGTGGACGAGCACCGCGAGGCTGAGCACGAGCACGATGAAGCGGGAAACACAGATGCAATTCCATTGCAAGAACGGCCGTTCAACTGAGATCGACGGTCGGGACGGACGCGGGCGGTCAATTTGAATCGCCTACCACCGCTTCGCGCAGCTGACGAGAACTCCATCGAATCCTTCTCCATCCGCAATAGCCAAGATAGGCTGCGAGGAGACTGAATGTGCCTCCAAAAACGGCTAAGAATCCCCAATCAATCGGTTCGTCATTGGTGATCTCTTCCCCGATGGTGGTGACGGCCGCGAAAGCGAAGAACGCGGCGGAGAAAAGATTCAATCACCCCATCGGTCGATCGAGACTTGAAACTTGCCGGTACCAGCGAATCCATTCGGCGATGGCATAACCCAAAACAGGCAACACCAGCAGCAGCCCACCGATCATTGAATAGGGATTGTCAGCAACGACGATCGCAATCACGCTCGTGATGAACAACATCGTCGCGAGCGTAAAGTTGACTCCAAAAAACAGTGTCTCAAGTCGTCTGCCCGATGCGTCAGCATTTTGCTCTCCCTCAGACATTCAACCACTCGCCGCTAGTTTTGCTCGGCCGCTAACTTGGCCTTCAGCTCTTCATAGACCACTTTGAACTGTTGATTCTCTGGCTCGAGGTCCGACGCCAACTTTAGCTGCGACAATGCATCTTCCATCTGGCCGTCCAAATAGAGCGCCAGGCCATACTGGAATTGCACGGGCGCTAGCTCGGGCGCTAGCTTGGCGTCGCGGGCCAACAATGCCAAATGCTGCTTTCGCAACTTGCCTGCCGCGGCAAGGTAACGGTCTCGTTCTGCCGGTTCCATTCCGCCGGCCACCCGCTCGAACAAAGCCGCCAAGTTGACGTGCGGCCCGGTTGTCGTGGGCTCGACGCGAATCGCCGTTTGATACGCTTCGATGGCTTCGGCAGGACGCCCTAAGCGTTCACAGATAATTCCCCAGCCCAGGTGTGCACCCGACCTGTCGGAAGCTGTCATGAATTCTTCGTGCACCTCTTTCAATGCGACTTCCAGCTTCGACCGATCCTCCGGCGACAACTGCTGAAGCTCCGGCGAATTCACCAAGGCCTGTGCCGCCGCCGAACGAACAAGTCGCGAGGGGTCGTCGAGCAATCGCACTAACTGCGTTACCGTTTGCGAGGAACCGGTTGCTGGCAACGCCGCTGCCGCGCTCGCACGAATCATCGGGTGCTGCTCGGCATCATTGAGTAACTCATTGACGACGCTCGAAATCCCACGGGCGCCCTGACGAGTCAACTCCTCAATGATCGTTGCCCGAGCGATTGCGGGGGATCGGTAGTCCGTTATTTTCAACAACTCGATCGCCCGCTCCGTCGCACCAGCTTCGCCGCGACGCAGCGGCACCAAGGTTTCGGCGAAGTGCGGTTCACGCTTTCGATCCGCACCGTACCAGCGGTCGCAAGCTTCATCGCACCAGGCGTCGGTCTGTTCAATCAAGCCCTGCAACGTCGCACCATCGGCGCCGACCTCGGCACTCGGTTCCTCACCAGCCAGACGCAGCCACTGGGCATACTCCAATGGTTCGAGCTTTGACCGCTGATCAGAATCCATTTGCGGCAAGCGATCCTTCACATGACAGCGACTGCAGGCGTTAGGCGTTCCGAGACTGACGGACAAGTCCGGACGCGGGACACGAATGCTGTGGTCACGACGTGGGTCGACTTCCATGTAAGTCGTTTCTGGCATGTGACAGTTGACACACTTTGCCGCTTCGCTGCCTGGTGTATGATGATGGTGTGAGACGACGTCATACTTGCCGGCGGAGTGCTGGTGACATGACGTGCAAGTTTCATTGCCGGGATGCTTCAGCTTCAACGAGTGAGGGTCGTGGCAATCGGAGCAGCGAATGCCTTTGTGATACATCTTGCTCTGTAGGAACGAGCCATAGACGTAGTCCTCGTCTTTGATTTGTCCGTCGCCGTGGTACGTCAATTCATTGAGCATTTCCAAGCGATAGTGATCGAAGTAATTCGGTCCGCCGGTCCCTGCGGCGCCCATCACCCCGCGACGACTGTGGCAAGGGGCACAGGTTTGCAACTGCGGTTCGGCATCGTCGCCTTTGAGATGATTGACCAAGCCATCGCCATAGCGGCGATCCCAAAATAACGAAGACTTGTTGGCCAGTTCGACATGCAACGAGGCCGGACCGTGGCAGGCTTCGCAGCTTACATCGATTTCCGAAAATGTCGTGTGATACGTCGCTGTCTTTGGATCAAAGTTCTCCTGCAAGTTGGTGGAGTGACAATTGGCGCACATCGTTTGCCAGCGTTGTGCGATTCCGGTCCAGTGCAGTGGGTCATCGGCAGCCAGCTTTTCGGTCACATCTGGAGGCCGCAAGTAGAACCAGCGGTTATCGCGACTGTCCCAAGAGATGCGTAGAACCTGTAACCGCGAGATTTCGCAAGACTTGTCGTCCCCAGAGACCTCGTTCGCGTCGGTACCTTCTTCGCGATCAAACTCCACCATGTATTGCTGCAGCGGATAGACACCGAAGACGTACTTGACTTCGAAGTCATGCATTTGGCCGTCTTCGCCATCGGTGTGCACCATAAACCGCTTGCCGTCGCGGAACAGGCGGTTGCTCAGCCCGTCGTGCTCGAAGGTCACATCATTGAAATCACCGAGTACGGTTTGGTCGGTTGCCAGATCCATCGCCTTGTCGTGATCGGAACCCGAGAACGCATCCATTTGTTCGGCGTGACACTTGGCACAGGCATCACGACCGACAAAGGTCGGCTCGATCCCTTCGGGCATTGCCGACCAATAATCGGCAAACACTCCGCCTGCGATCATCAAGACCGGAATAAGCCCCCAGACCAACAGACGCCGCGAACCGATCGGCTTCGCGGTCGTGGGTACGCGAGACGCCGCCTGGTCGACCGGCCCGTCGTCGACCGGCCCATCTTGGGTTTGTGGCTGCGACTTTGAGTTCGGCTGCGTCTTGGCGATCTTTTGGCGTGACGCTTTCTTGGGGCGGCGTGCGGACAAAGCTGGGGTGGGAATCGAGTCGTGGGGATGGGAAACGATGCAGACTAATCAGTCGACGCCGCTGTTGCTGGCTCCGAGATCAAGCGAACCGCTTCGGCACGCATCTGACGCAGGAGTTGATCTCGTTGGGCATCATCGTCCAGTTGACCGATCAATCGGCAAGCTTTTAGGAGAGCTTCTGCAGCCTTCATTCGTTTCAGTTGCCTGTTTTCCGAAGGACGTTGCTGGACAGACGCAGGTCGTTCGGCGCTGAGCTCCTGAGAATCGGATTTTAGCTTCGCATCGTCCTGGCCGGGGTTCGCCAACAGCGGCTTGTCAGCCATTTCGTCGAGCAGCGACCCAGAAAGCACGCTTCCCCCGCCTCCCGATTGGATGATGTCGCGAAGCATCGGGTCACCGACGGCCTGGAGTGCCGCGGGGGACTGGAGCGCATCGCGGATCTGCTGCTCCGTCGCCGGATCAGACGGCTTGGTACGAACGGGCGGCACCACACCGTCGGGCATGGTGATTGCGGTCCCAAGCGGTGTCCTTTCCGCTTGCTTTGCGGGCTGAGACGCGGAAGAAGTCGTCGCGGGCGGACTGAAAATCCACGCGCCGCTAACAAGACCACTGACAACTCCAACCGAAAGGGCTGCGGTAAACGCCGCTCGCATCACATCACTCCATGAACGTTATTCTGTCCGTGAATCTTCACCAGACTGTTAACAATGCCAGATCCCGGTCACCTGCGACCGATCTTGGCAGCTATTTCTTAACGGTAACTGCTTTCTGAACGGGCGCGGCACCGATTCAGCACACCGCCAATTCAGCAACCTAGCCCGCACAGTAGAGTTCGCACAGTAACCGGAAAGCTTGATCGATACCAGGATAACGTCATGCCGCGATGTCGGCCAAATCCGTTGGGCGACAAAGGGCTCTATCGAGAATCGTTCGCAACACGAGTAGCGACGACTTGTGAGCGACACGGCAAAGGACAACGACTCGGATCGGCTGCAATGATTTGCAGAGGGGCACCGCAGACGGGTTTGTGGCTGAGGGAGAGCGAGCACTGCGAACGGCGTGTGGCAAGATAGGAACCCTCACAAACTGAAATGGATCCGACCGTTTGGGAATTTTGGAGAAAACGAACTGCGGGGCGTCGGGGCGCAGGTGACGATTAAACGAAGGAGTTCTAGACTGACAAAAAGGGATCAGCCGGACCAACAAAACCGCTGTGAACTTGTCGGCTTAATCACTACCAATGGGCAGCGACACTGTCGCGATTGGCTCCGTCAAAAGAACGCTCGTCGACGCAAACCACCCTATGCGGACGACGACATTCGCAATCGGCATCGGTTGATATGAATACGTTTAGCTTGGACTACATTGACGACTTGTATGTCCAATATGTTCAGGACCCGGAGAGCGTCCCCGAGACCTGGCGTCAATATTTCGAGCAGTTCATGGTGATCTCTCCCGGCAAGGGAAAGGCGTCATCGGCAGGCGACTCGTCCGCCGCAGCTCGCGTGACGAGCAGCGCTGCCGCCGGAGGTTCTGGTAACGGCCAAGGTGCGGCCGTTGCGACGGCGCCGCGTTCTTCGATCGGCGCAAAAATCGTCCAAGCCGCCAACGGCTCCACCGGGGATGAAGCGACCGACCAAGCGTTGTGGATGTCGCGGATGCAAGACCGCGTCAACCAGCTTGTCCGCGAGTACCGGGTGCGGGGTCACCTGCGTGCACAGCTTGACCCGCTGGGGATCGACCGCGCAATGCCACCGGAGCTCAGCCCCAAACGCTATGGGCTTAGCGAAACCGATTTGCAGCGCCGACTGGGATCCTCTGCCGTCGAACACGTCAAAGGCGACACGCTGGACGTGATCCTGACCAAATTGCAAAACACGTACTGCCGCTCGATCGGTGCACAGTTCATGCACATCGACAATCGCAACATTCGCGATTGGTTGCAGCAGCGGATGGAGAGCACCGAGAATCGCTTGGAACTTCCACGCGAAGTTCAACGCCGTATTTATGCGCGTCTGGCTGACGCATCGATTTTCGAAGAATTCGTGCGCCGCAAATTTGTAGGCGCCAAAACGTTTTCTCTCGAAGGTGCCGAAACGCTGATCCCGATGATCGACTTGGCCTTGGAAAAGGCCGGCGAACACGGCGTCAAAGAAGTCGTGATGGGGATGGCCCACCGCGGACGCTTGAACGTGATGGCCAACATCATGAAAAAGCGTGCGATGAATATCTTCTGGTCCTTCGATGACCCGAACCCGGAGATGAATCGTGGCGGCGGCGACGTGCGCTATCACCTCGGGTACAGCAGCGACTGGAAAACCGCCAGCGGCCATCGACTGCACATCTCACTGTGCTTTAACCCCAGCCACCTGGAGTTCGTCAATACGGTTGCGATGGGCCGAACCCGCTGCAAACAGGACCACCGGGGGGATGAGAATCGTCGCGAAGTCATGACGATGCTGATTCACGGTGACGCGGCGTTTGCCGGTGAAGGAATCGTGCAAGAAACGCTGAACCTGAGCCAACTGAACGGCTACCGGGTGGGCGGGACGCTACATATCGTCATCAACAATCAGGTCGGCTTCACCACCGAACCGGATTCCGGACGCAGCACCACGTACGCGACCGACGTCGCCCGCATGCTGCAAATCCCAATTTTCCACGTCAACGGCGAAGACCCCGAAGCGGTTGCCCAAGTCGTTTCGCTGGCAATGGATTTCCGCAACGAATTCCAACGCGACGTCGTCATCGACCTGTACGCCTACCGCCGCTGGGGGCACAACGAAGGCGACGAGCCGCGTTTCACCCAGCCACGGATGTACGCGACCATCGACCAACGCCCCAGTGTTCGCGAACAGTACCTCAACAGTCTCAAGACGCTTGGCAAAATCACTGACGCCGACGCCGAAGAGATTCAAAAGAAACGTACCGAGAAGCTGGAATCAGAATTCGATGCCAGCCAGCACGAACCGTTCGTCCCCGACACTCAAACGCTTGCCGCCGGATGGTCGGAGTACTTCGGCGGGCCCGAACCGGTCGAACAAACCGATACCACCGTGGAAGAATCGCAGCTCGGTGAATTGGTCGACCAAGTCACGCGCCTTCCCGATGAGTTCTCTCCACACAAGAAACTCAAACGACTGATTTCCAATCGCCGCAAAATGGCCAAAGGTGAAGTCGCGTTTGACTGGGCTACTGCAGAACTGGCGGCCTTCGCGACGTTGATGGCAGGCGGCCACTCGGTTCGCTTGACCGGCCAGGACTGCCAACGGGGAACGTTCTCGCAACGACACGCCGTTCAGCACGACGTCAAAACGGGCAAGACGTTTATGCCGCTTTCGACGCTGACGTCCGACAACGTCAGCATCGAGATCCACAACAGCCCGCTGAGCGAAGCCGGCGTACTGGGATTCGAATACGGCTACTCGCTCGATGCCCCCAACGACCTGGTCATGTGGGAAGCACAGTTCGGCGACTTCTGGAACTGCGCCCAAGTCATCGTCGACCAGTTTATCGCCAGTGCCGAAGACAAATGGAACCGACTAAGCGGCTTGGTCATGCTGCTGCCTCACGGCTTTGAAGGCCAAGGCCCCGAGCACTGCAGCGCCCGCGTCGAACGGTTCTTGGCAATGGCTGCCGAGCACAATATCCAGGTTTGCCAACCGACCACCCCGGCGCAGTACTTTCACCTGCTCCGCCGACAAGTTATTCGCAAGTGGCGTAAACCACTGGTCGTGCTGACGCCGAAAAGCTTGCTGCGTCACCCCGAAGTGATCAGCACACGAATCGAGCTTGCCGATGGCCAGTTCAAGAAACTGCTGCACGATCCGGTCATCAACATCTCCGACGCCAAACGCGTGATCCTGTGCACTGGCAAGATTTACTACGACCTCAAGAAGCATCGCGAAGAACTCGAACGCAGAGACGTGACGCTGATCCGCGTGGAACAGCTTTACCCGCTTTCGAGCGAAGAACTGATCGCGGGACTTGATGGTGCGGGCCGAGGCACAGAACTGTTCTTCGCACAAGACGAACCGTTAAACATGGGCGCTTGGCCTTATGTCAAACTGAGCTTCGGTGATGATCTTGCCGCGGCAGGTTGGAATCTCAAGCCAATCACTCGCGCTGAATCCGCAAGCCCAAGCACGGGCAGCATGGCCGCACACGTGCTGGAACAACGTGAGTTGATCGAAGCAGCGTTCGCTGATTTGGATTAACCAAACGACTTTTGAAAAAAGTGTTTTGCCATCATTTGGTTCGCGCATCGCTGGGTCGAGAGATCTATTACAATCGCCCCTGGCATTAGCGGCTTGGGCGATTTCCCAAGCGGGGCTCACTACCTGATTGGTCAAACACGGATGAACAAGCTATCTGTCAGCCAGATATCAACGTTGCGTTGGGATTTGGAAGCAGACGTCCATGCTTACTATGAGCGTGGATTCAACGGCATCGGTTTGTATCGACCTAAAGTCGAAGACTTTGGAATCGAACGCACTGCGGAACTGCTTGCCGAACGTTCCATGACCGCCACATCCCTTTCTTGGGCTGGCGGGTTCACTGGAAGCGATGGCCGGTCATTCGAAGAGTCTGTCTCGGACGGGATCGCGGCGGTCCTTCAAGCCGCCGAACTCGGTGCCGAAACGGTCATCATTCTTGCCGGTGGTAAAAACAACCACATCAAAACGCACCTCCATCGAGTGCTCTGCCAAGCCTTGCGACGCATCGCTGCGGTTGCATCGGAACACGGCGTGAAGGTTGCGCTCGAACCGTTCCACCCCGGATGCGGCGACGAATGGTCTTTCGTCAACGACCTTGACGCAACCCTAGACATCATCGACCGCGTTGACAATCCGTCACTGGGCCTGGTGTTCGACACTTACCACCAAGGCATGGATGACGAAGTGATTCGCGCCTTTGCCGACTACGCCCCCTACATCAACTTGGTCCAACTTGGTGACGGACGACACAGCCCCAACGGCGAAATGAATCGCTGCCTCCTCGGCGAAGGTCGCATTCCGCTCATGGAACTGATGGACCTACTGGTACGACACTCCTACCAAGGTGCCGTCGAAGTCGAACTGATCGGCGAAGACATCGAACACATCGGCTACGACGAAGTCCTCGACCACACGAGACAGTTCCTCAGCCAAACGCTGCCACTACGCTGCTAAGTGACTGTCACACATTGATGCTTCCGCTGGAAGGCAGGGCGATTTGCCCTGCCTTTTTTGTTGAAGCAACACAGCGGTTGATGCGCTGGGAAGTGGTTGTTATGCCGGGATCGAAAATCGGCTGAAGCCTCGACTCCAGCTTGGTGAGACAAAGGATCGGCTGAAGCCTAGACCCCAGCGGTGCAAGAACTAGGATCGGCTGAAGCCTAGACTCCAACACTCAGGCATTGACGACTAGCGTCGCAGAACTTGGTCGACCAGAAAGTGCGGCGTGCTCATTCCCTCGAGCAGTTTCTCCTGCCCCCGCACTGCAACGCGACTATTGAGATGATGCCGCAGGTTTACGCCGGGGAACGGGGTCACATAAGCAATCGTCACCCCAGAGTCGTCGGTCAACGCATAAGGCGGACAATTCGGTCGCGACGAATAAACCTGAACCAAATACCCGGTTGCATTACCGGCATCTGACTTGCCAGGCACGACGGATTGCCCAGCCCCTGACGACGCTGCTGCCGAAGCGATAGCGGACGAAGGCCCCTGTGTCGCGACGGGAGCACGATTACTGATCGAAGCGTGTGCCTGCAACGGGATAGTTGACGAAACCGCCGGGCGATCCGACATCGTTGCCGAAGTCGTGATTACTGCCGGAGCGGTCGCCAGAACTGGTTCACTTTGCACGCCAAACCCGTTGCCGCGTACAACGGTCGGGCCGTCGCGACGGGCAGCAACGTAGCGATACTTGCGCGCCCGTGCCAATAACTCGCGAGTACGATTCGCATCCCCAATCACGCCCGTCCGCAGCAAGTCCTCGGCGCGACGGATCAAGGGATCCATTTCGTCAGCACTAGCACTTTCGGCGATAAGGGCTGACAACCAGCGATCCACGGTCGCAACGTTGGCAGTTTCCATTGCGTCAATCACGCGAGCAATCTGCGTCACGCTGACCTCACGTGCCTTTGCGACAGGCGCTGCCGGCACAACGGCAGGTGCGGCCGCCCAATCAGCCCCGCCCGGGGCAACGCCACCGACCGTGGCCACACCAGACGACGGACTCGCAGTTGGCAGACCGATTGATGTAACTGCGGTTGGCTGCGGCTCACCGAGACTGCCCAAAGACTGCGGCGGCATCAAGCCAGGCTGAACGGGCGAGGGACGACCAGGCCCGACCGTCCAGTTTTGATCAAAGGACGACTGAGCAGCGAGCGCATTCGGATCACGAGCATCGATCTGCACGATCCGCGGAGGACTGATGAAATTAGCAACCACCTCGGAGACCTTTTTCAGCGGTGCCGCAATCGCAGAAGCTGCTGCGGCGGCACCGTTGGCCGGCAGACCCGCAACCGACTCGTCACTGAGTATCGAAGTGGCATCCTGATCGAGACCAAACTCGCCTTCAGGCGACGCTTCGTCGGCATCGCGTTCAATCTGCGACCAGCGATCCAGCAAGCCGCTGCCAATCACAGCCCCACGATCTTTGAACTCATCCGTGACCGGATTGCGGTGAATTTGAATCGCACTGTCCTTGACCACCGTCCTTGATTTCGGCGCGGACGTCGACTTTGAAGCAGTCGTTGCTTTTGCAGCGGCAGTCTCGCCGACAGGACGCAGGTTGGGAACGTTGCCGGCAACCTTCAATCCCTCATCCGGCACAGCAGTGTTTGCCGCCGCTACATTTCCCGAGTCGTATTGCTTTCGACTGGACGAATCACCGCGCAACGGCTGCGACGCTTCGGCGCGCACCTGAACCGCTTCAGGCTTCAGCTCTGCGACGGCGACTTTGGGCTGTGCTTTTGGTGCTGCCGTGCGCGCGGGTGCCTTGGCGATCGCGGCGGCGAGAGCCTCCGCCGATCCGACGACATCGTCGCGATGAACCCAGCGAAACTCACCCGATGGCGGCACAATCCGCAGCCAGGTTTTGCTTCCAGAGTCACTCTCTCGCTCCGTTACCTCCAGCACATCGATTTGTTCGCCGGGTTGCAACTGCACCTGCCAACGGTAGCGCCGAGCCTCACCAAGATTGGTCCCGATCCAAGCTATCGCTTTCTCTTCCTGCACGGTTGCGACTTGGCCGTTGCTATCGAGCCGCACCGAATCGCCGGTGACCCAACAAAAGCTCTTTTCAGTTGGACGGATTCCCAACCAACCGTCATCGGTTTCGACATAAACCTCCAGCTCCTGCCCCAACCGCAAGGGATCGGTTCGATAATGGGCAGTGCCAGGTCCGCAGCGAGTGAAGGCATCTTTTGTAGAAACGAACACCACGTAGGGCTCGTTGGCGACCGACTGCGGCGCAGCTTCCGACGAAGCACTCGACGCGGACGGAACGGGATTGGTCAGCGGGATGGGTTGACCATCGGCACCAAATGCGTGCGCACCAGTCGACGCTGCGCCGCAGGCGATGACGCCCGCGGTGACAAGACTCGCAAGCGCATTGGCAAAACGGCGACGTTTTACCGACGTCAGGTTGTGCGCTGGGTAAGTTCGCTTGGGTGCGGAGACATCCATGTCGTCAGGTCCGTGTGTTTTCAATGAAACGACTCAATCCTTCTCTGTGGCTTTCATGGCCAGCTTTCATGGCCAACGGCGAGTACGCCAAAATGGCCCGAACGGCGTGCTTTGCACGCGTGGACGCGGTTCGAAGAAGGAATCCACTGTCGACATAGCGAAGTCGAGCGGCTGAAGGCAAGACAGAACAGTCAAACAAACCGGCCCAGGGGGAGTGGGCTGGTATAGGCAACGCTGGGAGGGATTGCGAAAAAACTGTGATTCTGAGCGACCAAAGTCTATGAAAGTCCGATATCCCAACCGACACAGCAAATTTGATGCCTTGTCCTGATGAAGTGCTTCCGCTAACTTCTGACCCCCTCACCTGTCGACAAGGTGATTGTTTTCATTTAACCCCCAAAACCGTCAGTTCTGATGGGACGAAGGGCCCCGCCAAATGCGGGGCATCAATCGCCAAACGGCGTTGATGTCAGCCCCTGGGAACGGCCCGATCGGAGACCACACTGGTTTCTCCGCATCAATCCGTTTCGTGCGCGCCTTGACTGACAAAAGCAACGGAGAAAGTCTGTCGATGTCGAATCCGATCGTACAAGAAATGATTGAAGCTGGTGTTCACTTCGGGCACCGCACCAGCCTCTGGAACCCGAAGATGAAGCCTTACATCTTCGGTAGCAAAAACCAAATCCACATTCTCGACATCCGCGAAACCCTTCGCGGGATGCTGCGCGCCAAAAAGTACCTCGGCCAAGTTGCTGCCGGCGGCTCGCTGATCCTGTTCGTCGGAACCAAGCGTCAAGCTGGTGAAGCGATTGAAGAGCAAGCATCGCGCTGCGGAATGCCGTTCGTTAGCGAACGCTGGTTGGGTGGAACGCTGACGAACTTCCGCACCATTCGCAGCCGACTGGGCCGCCTGGAAGAGCTGGAAAAGATTCGTAACAGCGACGCGATCAACGGATACAGCAAGAAAATGCAATCCGCCCTGAACCGCGAATACCGCAAGATGTACCGCAACCTGAACGGTTTGCGGACCATGAACCGCTTGCCAGAGTGCTTGTTCATTGTCGACCCCGGCAAAGAACGCAACGCCGTTCGTGAAGCAAAACGCTTGGGCATCACCACCGTCGGCCTGATCGACACCGACAGCGATCCTTCGCAGATCGACCTGCCGATCCCCGGCAACGACGATGGCATCCGCAGCATCGAGCTGATCCTGAAGCAACTTTCGGAAGCAGTCCTCAAAGGCCGCGGGCAAAACGAAATGCCAGCTGCTGCCGGTGAAGCTGCACCAGCCGAAGCCGCCGCAGAACCAGCTGCCGAAGCCGCTTCCTCGGAAGCGTAAGTGAATCCAAAGCGACAGGGCACTGCGACCAGACAGTGCCCGTCTGCTTGATCCAAAGTGACCACACATTCACGTCAGAACCTTTTTTGCCTGACGTTTGTCGTTGAAGGGCCCGACACGATCGGAACCGCCGACAATCTTGGCGTCGACCGCGACCCACGCGGCTCGACACCGCCCCATCCACCGCCGGCAATCACACCGAGCGATTTCCGGTAACACTTCACACAAGACAACTCAGATTTAAACGTATCGGAGGCAGCTATGGCGATCTCAGCCAAAGACGTTAGCGAACTCAGAAAGTCCACCGGCGCTGGCATGATGGACTGCAAAAAAGCTCTCGAAGAGTCCGGCGGTGACCTTGAAGGCGCACTGGACTACCTTCGCAAAAAAGGCCAAAAGGTTGCCGCAAAGCGTGCCGACCGCGAAGCCAACGAAGGTGTTGTCGTTGCATTGGCCGAAGGCGACAAAGGCGTCCTGCTGGCACTGAGCTGCGAAACCGACTTCGTCGCCAAGAACGAAGACCACATGCAGCTGGCCGAAAAAATCGCAAAAGCTGCGATGGAAAAAGGCCTGAAGACCAAAGAAGAAGTCTCCGCAATGGAATTCGACGGCGCCACCGTCGCCGAGAAATTGGTCGAGCGAACCGGCACCGTTGGTGAGAAAATCGAAGTTGCTGATTTCCAAGTTGTCGAAGGCGAACAACTCGCGTCGTACATCCACGCTGGCAGCAAGATCGGCGTATTGGTTTCCTACAAAGACGGTGGCAAGGACGACGCGCCACAGTTCTTCCGTAGCTTGGCCATGCACATCGCCGCGATGAGCCCTTCGATCCTGACCCCCGATGAATTCGACGCCGAATTCGTCGCCAAGGAAACCGAAGCCCTTCAAGGCCAGATCAAAGTCGAAAACGAAGACCGTCAACGCCTCGGCAAGCCACTGAAGAACGTTCCTCAGTACGCTAGCCGCAAGCAATTGACCGACGAAGTCATGGCAGCTGCCGAAGCAGCGATCAAAGAAGAGCTGAAGGCCGAAGGCAAGCCAGAAAAGATCTGGGACAAAATCGTCCCAGGCAAACTGGAGCGTTTCGTCGCCGACAACACGCTGCTTGACCAAGACAAGTGCTTGCTCAGCCAGTTCTACGCACTCGACGACACCAAAACCGTCGAAGCAGCGATCGCCGAATTCAGCGATGGCGCCGAAGTGATCGCGTTCAAACGCGTCTCCGTTGGCGGCTAAGTTGCCGAACGCAACGCTCGGGCGGGTCTAAGCCCGTCCACACGACACATCAGAGAAACCTCGCTCGTCCCCTCGGGATGAGCGAGGTTTTTTCGTATGCTCTTGAGACCTCGCCGTGGCCGATCGAGCGATTCACCAGATGATGCGACGCCCCTGGCCAAACCTGCATTCCCCACTGACTTTGCAACGTCATGCCCGACCAAAACGAAAGCAACCTTCGATACAAACGCGTGATCCTGAAACTGAGCGGCGAAAGCCTGGCCGACTCCGGCGGCCGTGGGATTAGCAGCAAAGAGATGGGAGAGATTGCGAATCAAATCAAGCAAGCTCACGAGAGCGGCTGCCAAATTGCGATTGTCGTCGGCGGCGGCAACATCCTTCGTGGCGCACAGTTCTCTGGATCGAACGCGCTGATCCAAGAAGCGACTGCACACTACATGGGCATGCTAGCGACCGTCATCAACTCGCTAGCGATGCAAGACGCGATCGAAAAAACCGGCTTGTCGACACGCGTCATGTCCGCTGTACCAATGGACAAAATCGCCGAAACGTTCATCCGGCGCCGTGCGATCCGTCATCTAGAAAAAGGCCGCGTGATCATCCTGGCGGCCGGAATTGGCAACCCCTTTGTGACCACCGACACCGCGGCAGCCCAACGTGCACTGGAAATTGACGCCGACGTGGTCCTCAAAGCGACCCGAGTTGACGGCGTCTACAGCGACGACCCAGAAAAGAACCCGCACGCCGTCCTGTACGACTCCCTGACGTTCCGTGATGTCAGCGAAAAGCAACTGCGAGTGATGGATGCGACTGCGATCGCGTTGTGCGCCGAACACAAGAAACCGATCCTGGTGTTCAACTTCAAACAGTCCGGAAGCATCGTCCGGGCGGTCAACGGCGAAACCGTTGGGACCTGGATCGGCGCCGAAGGCCGATAACGGATCGCCAGATCGGCTGCCTGCACAGAGAAGCCCCTGCACAGGGAAGCCTTCGTTCACCTGATTACTAAACAGGTGAACAGGCGCCAAAAAGAAATCGAAACTTGAGCGAATTTTTGCCGTGAAACTGATCTTGACTCGATTTGGCTAGATCGTGAAACTCCTCCCGCTCGCATGCGAGACACCGCTTGCGATCGTTTCGGCACCTCGGTCCCCCCGACGGCGTCTCTAATGAAATGATTGCAAATGTGTTACGCTGCAAAGGAGTGCGTGTGATCGAAATTTGCTCGTCAGCTCTCAGGAAAGAGTTTTGCCAAGCTTGCTTGGCACGGGTGGACCGATCCGGATGGTTTCGCAGGCACCTGCGCGATGAATGTTCATTGACTGCTTAAGTACAGTTGATGGCGTTTGACATCAAGCGGGATATTTTCAGCGAGTCGCTGTGTCCGCAATGTTGGACCTAGATCTCAAAGAACGTGTGCGTGCATCCGTCGACATTGTCGACGTGATTGGCGCATCGCTGACATTGGCACCCAAGGGCCGAATGTTAGCCGCGCGATGCCCATGGCATGACGATCGCTCGCCCTCGCTTTCTGTTAACAAAGAACGCCAAACCTGGAAATGCTGGGTTTGCGATATCGGTGGTGACGTTTTCAGCTTCGTGATGAAACGCGAAGGCGTCGACTTCGTCACCGCTCTGCGAATGCTTGCCGATCAAGCCGGGATCGAATACCAGACCGGCCCCAAGGCTGAACCCGGATCCAAGGACGACAAGGCGACCTTGCAAGCTGCCGTGCAGCTGATCGCCAATGCGTACTTCGAACTGCTCGATTCGCCACAGTCAGACGATGCAAAAATTGCTCGCGACTACTTAGCCCAACGCGGGATCGACGACGATCAACGCAAGAAGTTTCAAATCGGTTTTTCGCCGGATAGCTGGGACTTCGCTACAGGGCTTCTGAACCAAAACAAATTCCGACCCGAGATCGGACCGGCCGCCGGTGTCGCACTCAATCGCCGCAGCGGCGGTGGCAGCTATGACCTGTTTCGCGGTCGGCTGATGTTTCCGATCCATGACGCCCAAGGCAAACCGATCTCGATGGGCGGCCGAGTGATCCCGCCGATCGCAGAACGCCATGGCGATAAAGCAGGTGGCAAATACATCAACGGACCGGAGACGTTGCTGTTCCGAAAGTCACAGCAACTGTTCGCGCTGGACAAGTCTCGCGAAGCGATTCGCAAAAGCGGCCAAGCCTTGGTGATGGAAGGCTACACCGATGTCATCGCCGCGCACCAAGCCGGCTTGGAACCAGCCGTCGCGGTGCTCGGCACTGCGTTGGGCGAAGGCCACGTCAAGCTTCTTAAACGCTACACCGAACGCGTTGTTCTGGTCCTTGACGGTGATGCCGCAGGACGACGACGTGCCGACGAAGTTCTGGAACTGTTTGTCAAAGCAGATGCCGACTTGCGAGTGTTGACTTTGCCCGAAGGCATGGACCCGGCAGAGTACCTTGCCGAACACGGCCGCCCGGCGATGGAGGCAATGATCGAGCAAGCGCCTGATGCGCTCGAACACAAACTTCGTTCATTGACCGAAGGCATCGACGTTACCAATGACACACATCAAGTGATGTCGGCGATCGATACGATGACGTCAATCTTGGCGCGAGCACCAAAGATGGATCCGTTGAAAATGGATCAGATCATGCTGCGTCTATCGCGTACCTTTGGCATCGATAAAGAACGCATCGAAGAGCGACTGGATCAAAAACGTAAAGACGAAAAGCAACGCGAACAAAACGCGAAACGCTTTCGACAAACACAACAAAAAGCAAACGCACCTGCAAAGCCCAGCACGCAATCACCGGCCAACAAACAAGCCCAACAACCGCCGAAGAAAAACTCGGCACCGACCGGCCCTGTCGATCCCAACATGCTGCTCAACGAAGCAGCTGACTTTGATCACGACGGCGCGGACATGTACTTCGATGACGGCGGCTATGCAGACGCTGGCTATGACGACATTGGATATTACGACGGTCCGTCTGAACCAAGCCTTGATGCGCCCGTTTCAAGGCAAGCGGTTCAACAAGACATCCCGTTGACATCGATTGATAAAGAGCTGTTTGAAGCGCTGCTTGAGTCACCTGATCTTGCCGGACGCGCGGTCGAAACGATTGACCCTGAATGGCTTGATACCTATGCCGCAAAGATGATTTTGTCGGCTTATCAAGAGCTCGATCTAGAAGGTCGTGAACTGACTGCAGAAAGCCTTTTGCTATTATTGGAAAATGACTTTTTGAAAAATGAAGTCGTAACGATGCAGTTTCGACTAGCACGCCGTGAAGGGCGCAGTACGCTATCGCCCGAACAACGTTTCCAAAGTGTTCTCAAGCATTATCACGATCGTGAAGAGAAGGCTGGCAAGCAACGGAAGATTGCTCAGCTTGAATCGTCGAGCTTGGATGAAGAACAAGAGTTGGAACTTCTAAAACAACTATTTGAAAGTGCCAAGACGAGTCAACAACTCGATCGCTAGGAGGATCGGATCCGCTTCCCGCACCATCTTTCCCCAAAGATAAAACACACCTGCCGCAGCGCCCGAAGCAGCAAAACGGCAGCAGGACCCAGCACCCGCAAACGCCCATGAAGGGCAACTCAAACAAGAGGTTTTGAATTATGCTTTTGATGGATCAAGAATTGGCTGATTTGGTCGCACGTTACCACGAGCAAGGTAGCCTGACGTACGACGAAGTGAATGCGTACCTGCCCGATGAAGACGGCAGCCCTCGAAAGCTGAACCGCCTGATCGAGGCGATCGAACGCTTCGGAATCAAGCTAGTCGATAGCGAAAGCATTGTCGTGCGTCCTGCACGACGCTCAGAACCAAACGTCCGTGGACACCGCCGTGAAATCGAAGGCGCTGTCGATAGCAGTGACTTGGACGACGTCACCGCGGACCTGTCCAGTGCTGACTTGCCCAAAGCAAGCGACGACCCAATTCGCATGTACCTCAGCCAAATGGCCGAGATCCCATTGCTGTCGCGGGAAGAAGAAATCTCCCTGGCCAAGAAGATCGAAGTCACTCGTCGTCAGTTCCGCCGCTGCTTGCTGGAGTCCGACTACGCACTTCGTCACACCGTCGAAACGCTGCACCGCGTCCATGAAGGCGAACTGCCGTTTGACCGCACAATCAAAGTCTCGCTGACCGAGCACCTGACGAAAGAACAAATTTCGTCGCGGATGCCACACAACCTTCGCACGCTTGATCACTTGATCGCACAAAACCGCGAAGACTTCGAAGCGATGGTTCGCAAGAGCACGCCGCCTCGCTTGAAAGCGGTTGTCCGCCGCAACTTCATCGCCCGCCGTAAGAAAGCACTCGAGCTGGTCGAAGAACTCAGCCTGCGTAGCCGACGCGTCACCCCAATGCTCGCTCGCCTGGAAGAATTCTCCAAGCGAATGAACTACATCCGATTCCGTTTGGCAGACCTCGGCCACGATGCCGTCAGCCGTGACGAAGCTGCTGACCTGCGTCAGGAACTTCGCGAGCTGATGATGCTGACTCAGGAAACTCCGGAAAGCCTGGACAAGCGAGTCAAAAAGGCTCGTGAGTACTTCGAGCGTTTCGAAGCGACCAAGCGTCTGCTCAGCAGTGGCAACCTCCGCCTCGTCGTTTCGATCGCAAAGAAATACCGTAACCGTGGCCTGTCTTTCTTGGACCTGATCCAAGAGGGTAACACCGGCCTGATGCGAGCGGTCGACAAATACGAATACCGCCGTGGCTTCAAGTTCAGCACCTATGCCACGTGGTGGATCCGCCAAGCGATCACCCGTGCAATCGCTGACCAAGCGCGTACGATCCGTATCCCCGTTCACATGATCGACGTACTAAGCAAGCTTCGCCAAGCACAAAAGAAACTGGTTCAACAACTGCGTCGCGAACCGACTTACGAAGAGATCGCTGAGGCGACCGAAGTACCGATCGAAGAAGTCCAACGCGTGATGGACATCGGCCGCCACCCGGCCAGCTTGGACCGTCCCGTCGGCGAAGGCGAAGACAGCAGCTTCGGCGAATTCATCGAAGACAACGACAGCTTGAACCCTGTTCACATGGCTGCCAACGGATTGCTGAAAAGCAAGATCGAAGAGCTGCTCAAGACGCTGACCTATCGTGAACGCGAAATCATTCGCCTGCGATATGGATTGGTCGACGGTTACAGCTACACGCTGGAAGAATGCGGGCGGATCTTCAAAGTCACTCGTGAACGCGTTCGTCAAATCGAAGCGAAAGCGGTGGCGAAACTGCAAAGCCCGAGCCGCGCCGATCGCTTGGCATCGTTCATCAAGGTCGCTGCTTAATCGAGCAGCAGAAAGGGGGCAAACCCCGGTCAACAAATAAACCGGTCACGCGATGGCTGCTGCGAGACAGCAGCCTAACGTGCCGGTTTTTTTAATGCGCCGAACGGATCAAACGTCGTCAACAAAGACGTAATCAGGTTTCATCTTCAAGAACCATTCACGCCAACTTCGCTGTGCTTGGCGAAGCTCGGAATTCGAAGGCTTGTCGGGCATACCGAACCCTTCAAATTTGCGGCTGATAAACCGCAGGCCGTCGCGTGCATAAAGACGTACGGTTTTGTCTGGGTCGCTCAGAGCGTAGATCAAAGCGGGAACAACGCGAAGCTCGTCGCTCATTCCCAACAGTTTCGCAGAGACACGTCGGGCTTGCCACGACTGGCTACCACGGACCAAACGCTCCAACCGGTCGAGCTGTGCGGAACGCTCCGTCGGATTTTTTGAAAGGGTGGCCGAATCAGCGAGTGCTTTTCCATCGAGGGAATCAGCACCGTTGCCTTCGAGCAATTCCAGCATTCCGGAAACGCTCTGTGCCGGCGTTTTGGTGACCGCCTTTCCGTTGACCAAGTCAGCTTTACTGACGTTGTCACCAAAGCCTTGACCGCCAATCGTGGTCGCACTCGCGCCGGTACCAAGTGACTTCTGAGTGCTGCGGATCAGAAACAAAACTGCAAACGCGGTGCTAACGTGCGGCATGGTGTGTGCACGGCTTTCCCAACCGCCAGACTCCTTGGATTGCATCTCCATCAACTCGGTGACGGTGGCGTTGTACCAAGCTGGGCTTTTGGAGATTGGCTTGCCCGAAGCGATTTCGACAAAGCTCTCGTAACGCTCAGTGGTGTATGCGGTGTAGAAATACCAGTAGAGGTTTCCGGAATATTTCTCCGGGTTGACCTGACGCCACTGTTCCATGTGGCCAATCGCATTCTTGATCCGTGACTCGTCAGGTTTCTTGACACGCGTACGCTGTGCGACGTTGACGTCTTCGGTGTAAACCTTGATGGCCTTGGGAAGCCCAACAAAACCGGTGTCCTGTTCCTCGGCAACGGTGTCTCCCCACATCCGAAACGCATCGCCACCGATCAGCAAACTTGCCGCACCGGCGAGCGCCATCGACATTGACGTTTCCTTCTGTCCGATCAAGCCACCGGTCCGAGGCACAACTCCGTGATACGGCCAAGGTCCGTTGCGGTCCTGAACCGCTAACAGCCAATCCATGGCGCTCTTTAGCTTGTTGTAATCCAACTTGAACCCGTGGCGATCCAACGTCCAAATGGCCAAGATGGCGTATTGGGTTTGCGAAACATCACCCTCGTGTTCGTTCGGATAGGCATAGCCACCGTTGGAAAGCTGCACTTCATCGAAGTAACGCTTGAAGGTCGCCAATTCATTGCGATAGCGGGTGGGGCTCACCTCGCAGAGCAACAACGTTGAAACGGCACATTCGTAGTTCGACTTGTATTTTTGCCCACCGACAATGTCATTTGCGAATTGCTGCGCGAGCCGAATGCCTTCGACAACAAAAGGGTTTTGATCGTCGTGCTCGACTTTAAAGTGAGCATAGGCACAAACAACGTGCTCCCCTTGATTGGGGATCTTCTGCTTTTCCATAAAGCGAATCCCGCGGTCGACCATCTGCACCACTACCGGATCATCCGGCGTGAATGCGAACGCGTACTGCGGCAAAATCAAACCCGCGAAGAGACTGAGCAGAAGGATTAGGTGTTTCATCGGTGTGAAAATGTGTTTGGTTCCCGAGAAGCCGGCCAAAAACATGACTTCGGCGGCGGTATTTTAGCCAGAAACGGTGCCGATACGAAGGTGCGACGGCGCACCGACCCTTTCTTCTTCTACCTCCGCTGGCGACGATTTCCGGTTGTGCCGAACAAGATTGGCACCCACAGCAAACTATTCCGCGATTATCGCGTTTGATTCGGCAAATTGCGACATTTCCGCAGCTTGCTCGCCCCCCAGACACTGCACCAATTGCGACTTCAATCGGTCCGCGCCGCTGCGGGAGAGGTGATCGTCGTCGCGATAGAAAAAAATCTCTCCCGAGCGAATCAGTGCCCGGCCCTCGCTGTCGAAAAATTGGTCATTGAAATCAATTACCCCGCCGCCAGTCGGTGAAAACGCCGCATCGGCCGCTTCGTAAAACGACTCGATTCGCTTTTGCTGCTCGAAGTATTCGTCACGCGTCGTTGTACGAATTTCGTTTGCGGGCCATCCCAACAATTTATTCCTGACCGCGGCGACGGCGACGACGGAATGTTGGGGTGGAATTTGCCGAATCAGCCAGACTCGTGGTGGTGTCACCGAAAACGTGCTCTGCAGCCGTTCCCCCATCGCCTGGACCTGCCGGATCATCGCCGCCAGAGACTCTGCCCCCGTTTCATTTGGGCTCCCGTCATCTGACAGAAACAGGTCGTCGTCGCGCCTGCCATCGGTCTTGGGATCACTCGCACTGTAGCCCTCCACGTAGACCGACCAGCGGCTGACCAAAAAAATGTCCTTCACATTTAACTTGGCCGCCAATTCGAGCGTCGCGGCGTTGAACTGATCACAACCTGGCATCCCGGTCCGCGTTAGGCCAGTGATCGGCGGCGTCCCACCATGCAAGCAGGCCACTCCCGTTCGACCGGTTGCCTTTGCTGCTTGATCGATGACGTTGATCCATGTCATCGCGTGGCTGTCCCCCCAAAGCAACACGTCCGCCGGTAAGGCTCCTTTGACACCGTACTCCGGCACGTCGCCTCGTTTCACTTCGTCGATTTCACGTGACGCCCAATTTCCCGTCCACGTGGCATCGGTGATCAGCGTCTCCATTTCAGGACCAAACCGACCAGTAGCTCCGCCGGACCAAACCAATCCCATGGACACGAACAAGATGAATCCCCAAACGCATGTGCAAGTGATCACCAATCGCTTGTCACTTGCCAGCCATTGCCGTTTGCGAAACGGCTGTTCGATCAGCCGCCATGACAATGCGGCAATGGGCAGCGACAGCAACGCGATCACCAACAGAAGTGAACGCGAAGGATCAACGACGAAGTACCTCGCCATCGCCATGAGTGGCCAGTGCCACAGATAGAGCGAATAAGAAATCAGGCCGACGAACACGACCGGGCGGATCGACAGCAAACGTCCGGCCCAAGTTTGTCGGCGTTCATTTGTGGCGATCACCGCGACAGCACCAAAGACCGGCACCACGGCCACCCAACCTGGAAACGCGATGGATTCGTCGATCCAGAACACGGACCAAACAATTGCCATTAAACCGGCCGCCGAGAGAATCTCGCTCGACATAGCCATCGATTTCAACGGACTGGTTGATGTCCTTGCTGCGGTCTCGTCGACATCGCGAGGACGAAACGCAAGCCAACCGCCGGCCAACAGTTCCCAGGCACGTGTCGGCAACAAGTAAAACGTCGCACTGGTATGCCGATACGTCCCATAGAACGCGAGTAAAAAAGACAGGACGGTGACAAACGCGATCACATGTCGAACAAACCTCGAAGGAAGCTTCGCAAGCACAACCAACACGAGCGGGAAGAACAGGTAAAACTGCTCTTCAATTGCCAATGACCAGAAATGCAGCATCGGCTTGGTCATCACATCGCGAGAAAAATACCCCGATTCGCTCCAGAAGAATGCGTTCGAGACAAAAAAGCTCTGCGCTAGCGACGCTTTCGCGATCTGCGTCAGGTCAACCGACATAACCGACCGGTAACCGAACGCAAGCACCACCGCAGTCACCACGGCCGCCGCAGGAAAGATTCTGCGTATCCGTCGACAATAAAACTGCCGCAGCGAGAAGGATTGGGCCAAGATCTGGCGGCGGATAATTCCGGTGACCAGATAGCCCGAGATCACAAAGAAAACATCGACGCCGACAAATCCGCCCGACAATCCAAGTCCCGCGTGATAGATGACGACCGAAAGCACCGCGATCGCGCGTAGTCCGTCGATCTCTGGCCGATACCGAGATTCCTTCGTCATCAGAACCTTACCCGCTTCGCTCATCCTTGTTCCGGCTTCGAGGACACAGACTGAGACTTGATTGCCAAAGCCGCAAAATGCCGATCGTACCAACGACTCATCGTGCCAAGCGCCGTGGCGGCGGCACTAAAGACAACCAAGATAGAAACCGCGATCCATTCGACTCGTCCCTGTAACGCCGCAAAGTATCCCAATGCAAACAGTGTTGTGGAGGTCGGCAAGTTGACTCGCCAAATCGGATCAAAACGTTGCGAGCGGATATACATGGCGAAACATTGCGTCAAATGCATTGGGATGATGGCGACTGCGAAAATCAAACACTGCGATGATGCCAAAAATCGAGAGCCAAATTGCCGGGCCAAGTCGAAGGGAATCTGCTGCAGAATCGACAGTGAAACACAAAAGACAGAGACCAATGAAACGAGCACAATGGTTGATCCCAAAGTCGCTTGACGAAACAACCGAAGACTTGCGTCACGCTGATCGGCGGCAATCAATCGACCAAATTCAGGTGACTTTGTTCGCACAAACACATAGGCAACCATCGACAGGTTGCTAAAGATTTGCCAGGTCATGCCATAGCGTCCGGCAAGCGCGGCCCCGTGTTGGTCAAACAACACGGGGTAGATCGGAAAGAACGCCAAGTAGCGAGCAACCGATTGAACTCCGATCCGCCACTGCAATGGCCAGATCTCGTGTTTCCAATCAAATTCGCCAGCAGGAGTTCGGACCAACTGAACGAAGAAGCGACGGTAATAAAACCCGATCAGAACCAGTTCCCAGAGCACCTGCACCAACACTGCCGCTGCGGCAGCCCACAATCCGGCGCCCACCGACAGCGCCAGCCAAACGACGAAGCTTCCGGTCACCACCTGACCAAGACGAAATCGATTGACTTCGTGGATTTGATTTGCCCCTTCCAAGATCGCGATCATCGGTGAGAGCGCGAGCGCAAGTGCGCTCAAACAGATCGCCACAAATAGCGGCAACATCGACGAGACAGCCATCTGTTGCCGGGCGAGCATGACATACCCAAAAGAAACGCCACCGATACAAAGCAACGCAGCCGCAACGGAAAACCAAAACGCCGCAAATCGGAAAATTGCCGCCAAACGGGATCGTGCGCGCTTAGGACCACGGAAGCGACGCTGCCGATCAAAATGCGAGTGAGCAATTTCGTGACTGACCGCATGCAGGATCGTGTTGATCAGGCCAGCATCGGCAAGCGTTTGCAATCCCGTGAGCGTCAGGATCAGGTAGTAAACACCCTGCTGATCCGGCTGCAAACACAAGGCGATCAAGAGGGTCGTGACCACCCCTGATGGGATCTGCCACATGCGAGCGAACATCGCATAAGAGACGGCGCGATTCATTCCGAATCGTTCGGAAATCCTTCGTACCGTAGACATGTCGATTCCCGGACTCGGGACTATCCTCCGATCAGTGAAATTGCTCGCCGCGCCATCGAAATCGCTTTTACCGGAGCGTTCAAGGCCCCGGCGGTGAAGTCTGGCTGAGTTTACGGAAAGTTCCTTGAAATTGTTTGCCGAGGGGACGGAAATCGCTTTGACTCGACGAACGAATGCTTAAAACCGTTCGTAATGACTCGATTCGGAACCGGTTCGCCAGCGCACTACAATGGCGCGAGCCGACAGCCTGTCCGTTTTTCAATTCGTATTCCGAGTTTCGGTTTTGACCAGCCCTACGCAATTACCACGCTTGAAAATTCGCTTTGGCACGGGATGGGACACGTGCAATTACCACTGCGAGTACTGCGTGACGGACCAACCGATTGGCGACAACGATGACTCGCCGACGACGTTGCCGGTGCTCTCACGGCTCCGGTCAGCCGCGGCCAACCCTTCCAAAGTGCTCCGAAAGGTCGTGTCGGTTGCCAACCGCTTGCCAGTTCTCCCTGGAAAGGAAACCCCGACGATCGGATGGGACGAAGGCAAGTACTTGCGGATCATCGACCGCTGCGCGGAACTGCCTTACTCGCTGGACGTGCGAATCGGCGTCGGCGGCGAAACGTTCATCAACAAAACTGTCGTCGAAGGTGCCCGGCGATTGTCCAACCATGCCAACACGGCTGCGGTAAACCTGATCTCCAACCTATCGTTCAGCTTCAAACAGTACGAAAAGATTTTCCAGGGCTTTGACCTCTCACGGATCGCGATGGTTTGCAGCTTCCATCCGACCGAGATCAAGGACATTGACCGTTGGATCGAGACCGCCGCCGAGATCAACCAAATCGTCGACTTGGCCATTGTCCTGGTCGCTTGGCCGCCGCTAATGCCAACACTAATCGAGAACAAAGAACGTCTGGAACAGGCAGGCTTGGAAGTATTTGTCCAAGCATTCCATGGTTGGCATGAACAGAAAAAATTCCCAGAGTCCTACAGCGACGCCGACCGAGACCTGCTCGCCAGCGTGTTCTATTCGAAGCACGACTACGCACATATGGTTGACTTGATTCAACCTGGCGATTGCTACGCGGGCGTCGATTACGTCTATGTGGATATCAACGGTGACGTCTGGCGATGCGGGACATACAAGATGCCGCTGGGCAACTTATTCAAAGGCTTTGACCTAATGTCCCGTCCAGCGCCTTGCCCTGGCACCGAATGCTGGTGCGATACCGAAAACCTGAATACAGTTGCGTTCCGCAAACAGTACGAACTCAATTCGTTGAACCAACACAAGTATCGCGCCCGAGCGAATACGATGGGTGAACTGGCGATCGATCAATCGGCAACTTCAGATTCGAACTAATCCAAACGGGCGGCGAAGCAGCATGTGTTATCGGATCTGCTCATTCGTAGTGTTGATCACTGGCTTCTGCTCCGCCAATTGCATCGGTGGCATCATCGACGGATTTGATGTGGCTCGCCATGCGAGATTCCTTGAAGACGGCACCGCCAACCCAGATTTCTTTCTCGACGAGACGCAGCTCTCTGGTGTTGCTCACCAACGTGCGGCGCTGATCAGTCCCCGCCACTATGTGACCGCGAACCACGTCTCAACAACCTCGGCCACCTTCGTTGGACTCGACGGAATCGAGCGGACCTACACCGCATCGTCTTCGCAGCGTTTGACAACGTTTGTCGATGGCGAAGGCGACATTCCCAGCGACATTCGGGTCTATCGACTTGATCAAGAAGTCGATCCGGCAATCATGCCACTCCCAATCGTTGTTGGTGAGGCGTCTGATTTTATCGGACAGGAACTGATCGCATTTGAACAACACCAGTGGGCCGGTCGCAATACGATCGACGCACTCGGCATCGTGGAATTCACTTCCGGGAGCAGCGACACGGTCGCGGTTCAGTATTCGTTTGACACCGCGACCAACGGAGGATCCGGGGGACTCGGACAGGACGAAATCGGCCTGCTTTCAGGCGATTCTGGCGGGACGGCACTGATGTCCGTCGGCGGCCGATATGGTGTGCTGGGAACTCACATGGGCATTGATGTTCCAGAAGGCAGCAATGCCGCAGCAGGTGATCGCTACGACACGTTTTCGACCTTGCTCGCTGGCTATGAAGGCCAACTGTCCTCCATCTTGGCAGCGGACGGCTACAGCCTGCAAACGCTCCGCGTCACCGCGATCCCCGAGCCATCTGCTTTTGCGGGATGCATGCTGCTCTCAACGGTCATCGTGCTTCGCAGGCACAAACGTCGACGGGCTCGCTCGACTGGTTGCCCAACAGCGCATAGCGTTTCGAACCATAAATTCGATTGAATTGCTCGACAAAGCTGGACGTGTGCTGTGCTGGCAACCGGATTGGCCCGACGGGCTTTTGGTCTAGATAGATCGTCCCATCAAACTCTCCCGATCCACGATTGCTGCTGCTCATTGTCTACCCGGTGCGTTTACCTGGTGTGTCGCTTGCCTAGTGAGTCAGGACTGATTGCTGTTGTTCGGTCAGGTTGATTCGCCACGGTATGCCGCTGACGGGTGTGGGAATCCCAACGACTTGTCGACCCGATTATAGACTGGCAAGCCAGCTTGATAGCGTTTCAGGTTCAACGCGGCGAGGTTGGTCGAATCATCGACACGACGATAAGACTGGGCGCCGACGTGTGGTGAGATCATTACCTTGGGGTCATCCCATAGCAGGCTGTCTTCGGGCAACGGTTCGACTTCTGTGACATCAAGCCCCGCGCCAGCGAGTTGCCCCGACTGCAATGCGTCGCACAGTGCCGACTCTTTTACAATCGCGCCCCGAGCGACATTGATCAAGTAAGCTCCAGGTTTCATCTTGGCGAATCGCTCGGCGTCAAACAGGCCGCGGGTATCACGATTCAATGGCAATGTCAGAATCACGATATCGCTTTCGCCCAACAAACGATCGAGCTGATCGGCGGGCCACAGTTCGTCGACCTCTTGTGGACAATCGATCGGGTAGTAGTCAGTCGCGATGATCCGCACATCCCAGGGCGAGAGCATTTTGGCTAGAACTCGACCATTCCCGCCCAGACCGACAATCCCAACCGTCTTTCCACGCAAGTCATCTGTCGGAAGTCGCACGAACTCACGTTTTCGCTCCGCGCGAAAGAACAGTGGTGCGCGGCGCAACACGCCAAATAGCAATGAAAACGTCTGCTCGGCAACTTGCGGAGCGAACAGGCCCGACGCACTGCTGACAGTGATCTCGTCGTTTGCAATCACACCGGGAACCAGACAGTGATCCAACCCCGCTGCGGAGGATTGGATCCAGCGTAGCTTGCCTGCGTCGAGGACACGGTCCCAATTGACGGGGACTTTTGCGTGACCAATAAACACCTCTGCGGTCGGCAATAGTTCGTCGATTCGCTCCTGACCGGCGTTGACGACCTCCGCATCGGGGGCGGCCTGCTGGATCAAACGGATGTGCTTTTCACCAACGGGGTAGCAAAGAACGATGCGCATTCGAATTTCAAATTAAGCTGGCGACGAACGGGATGTTTAGCAGACCAAAAAGTTTCGGCCCATTCGATGATCACGGCAACGGGGCAGCACAAAGTTTTCGTGTCCGATTTGGTAACATGTCACCATGAATGAATCCTTTCGCGCATCCGCCGTCGAGCAATTCCAACAGTACTCGTCACTTCCGTGGCTGATGTTGTTGCTGTTTGCACTCCCACTGTGTTTTGCCGCATGGCGTCTCCGCATCGTCCCGACGATGGGCTGGATTGTCGCTTTAACGCTGAATCTGCTCATCAGTATTTTTTCGGTGTTCCACATCGAATTCTTCCTCTGGGCGCTGGCCGCCGACTGGTTGTTGATCGTTGCGGCGAGCATCGATTTCATCGCGATTTATACGGCGACCAACCGTGGCATCAGCGTTAGCCGTGAAATCCCACATACCTGCTCACAAGGCGTTCAAATCGATAGCTTGTTGACGGTGGAAAACCGCAGCTCGCTGACGCTGTTGGGACAAGTGCGTGACGACACGCCGCACGGATTCGAGTCTCATCCCGAGTCACATTCGATGCGATTGCCGCCCACCGGCCGCATTACGTTTCGGCGAAAACTTACCCCGTCCCAACGGGGCGCGTTTCGTCTTGAATTCGCGGCGATCAAATTCACCAGCCCGCTGCGATTATGGACACGCTACCTGGAACTGCCGCTGGAGAGCTCGCTGAATGTTTATCCCGACATGAAGCAGCTCGGCGACTACGCGATGCTGGCTCGCACGAACCGCCTGAGCCTGATCGGAGTCCGCCGCACACGACGCATCGGCCAAGACAGCGAGTTTGAAAGGCTTCGTGACTACAGTCGCGATGATAACTTCAGGCATATCGACTGGCGAAGCACCGCGCGTCGCAACAAGCTGACCGTGCGACAATTCCAAAGCGATCAAAGCCAACGTGTGATTTTCCTGATCGACTGCGGCCGCATGATGACGGCAAGCCGCGACGGGTTCACGCTGCTCGATCACGCTCTCAACGCATGCTTGATGATGGCCTATGTCGCACTCCACCAAGGCGATTCGGTCGGCATGCTGTGCTTCTCAGATTCCATCCACGCCTACATTCCGCCACGTGGCGGCCAAAGCCAGATGAATCGATTGCTGCATGCAGGATTTGATCAATTTCCGCGGATGGTCGAATCGCGTTATGACCAGGCCTTTCTGTATCTACGCAATCACTGCAAACGACGCTCGCTGGTCGCCCTGACCACCAACGTGATCGACGAAGTCAACGGCCAAGCGATCACAGACTACCTGATCAACCTCCGCGGCCAGCACTTACCGCTGGGAGTCATCCTTCGCGACCGCACGCTGTTCGAAGCGGCGGACCATCCCGAAGGCTCCGAGATGAATCTCTACCGCGCCGCCGCGGCCGCCGACATTTTGATCTGGCGCGACCAAGTCCTCAAAGACCTCGAGCACCGCGGCGTGCTGCTGGTCGATAGCTATCCCGATGAGCTGACCGCACCGCTGGTCAATCAGTACTTGGAAGTCAAAGCAAAGCACCTGCTCTAACGCAGCAGTGTATCGAGCGCAACAAAAAAGGCTCCGCGAATCGGACCGTATCAAAACGGTGACTCGCGGAGCCTTTCAGTGAGAGTGCTGGGACTTGAACCCAGGACCATTCGATTAAAAGTCGAATGCTCTACCGACTGAGCTACACTCTCTGATGGTTATCGCCTTGCGATCCATCTTGCTTAGTCAACCGAAAAGTAGGTGACAAAGCAACATGTGCCCGGGCCAAAAATATTAGCCGAAGGGCTTTTTGTTGAACAAGCCCTAACAGTCAAACTGTGAGACCCATTCAAGCGGAGCGGACAGGATTCGAACCTGCGGAACCAGTTTCCCGGTTCACCGATTTAGCAAACCGGCGCTTTCGACCACTCAGCCACCGCTCCGTGACCTTCGGCTTTCGGTAAGACTGATGCTTAACCGTGAGGCGAGATTGTGCTGGATGAACGTTATTTTGGCAACCCTTGTCCGGGTAAACAATTTATCGTCCCAACGAATGTCTCTCGTCTTCAAAAAACCTCGGTGTACAGGCTAAAAAGCCAGTGAACAGAGTGATAGAGTCGCCAAACTGACGCTTGGTTCTCAAATCTTTTTCAAAATTTTTTTTGCCCCACATGCTGACAACACTCACCCACCGCTCCATGGCTTGTGAGTTTGTGGTAATGCTCCCGCCGTCGGATGCCCCCCTGCTTGATGCGGCGTTTGCCGCCCTGGAATGCCTGGACGCGATCGAAGCCAATTTGACGGTGTATCGGCCCGATAGTGAGATCTCGCAGGTGAACTCGAACGCCGATAAGCGCTGGGTGCCGGTTTCCCCCACAACATTCGAATTGATCGAACAATCGATTCGCTGGAGCGAACAAACGGGAGGCGCCTTCGACATCACCGCGGGGCCGCTGATTCGCACCTGGGGCTTCCTCACTCGCCAAGGAAAAAAACCTACTCGCGATGAAGTCGAAGCAGCCCTCGAAACGGTCGGCTACCAACACTTGCGAACCTGCCCAGAGACACATTCGATCCGCTTCGCAAAACCTGGCATGGAAATCAATTTGGGTGCGATCGGAAAAGGATTCGCACTCGATCAACTCGCTGGCCGCCTCGTCCAAGCGGGAATCAAAAACTTTCTGCTGCACGGCGGAGGCAGCAGTGTGCTTGCCAGGGGCAATCAATCGCCGGTCGACAACCTAAGCGATGAACCAGAGAGCAGGGCAGGCTGGGCGGTTGGCATCGCACACCCGACCAAACCGAATCTCCGCCTGGCTGGGATCCGTTTGATTGACGCGGCATTGTCGACCAGTGGGTCGGGCAAACAGTTCTTTCATCACCGCGGCAAACGCTTCGGCCATGTCATCGACCCTCGAACAGGTTATCCGGCTGGCGAAATGCTTTCACTGACGGCGATCTGTCCTAA
Source organism: Rhodopirellula baltica (assembly GCA_002901265.1). Lineage (GTDB taxonomy): Bacteria > Planctomycetota > Planctomycetia > Pirellulales > Pirellulaceae > Stieleria > Stieleria baltica_A. The sequence continues at coordinate 39,613 of PPHI01000094.1, forward strand.
CGCGACCGATGCCGAAGCCTGTAGCACGGCGTCGTTCCTGAGCCCGATGGATGAGCTTGAATGTCTGTTCGCCGAGCCAGCGGAATCAGCCCCAACAGCCAGAACGTTGAAGCAAGCCGATGCGATGATCGCGACGGTCCCCCGCAACCGTCAGGACGAGGTGGAAGTCACCTCTTGGGGCGAGATCTTGTGGATCGATCCCCCACAGTTGCGGCAATCTGATCCCTAGGCATTGAGCGGCCCAAAATTAGGCTGGACGCGAGGGGGCAACTCTTCCTAGAAGCCATTCGTCAGGGCCCGACTGTCGGTTGAACCTCTCCGATCAAGGCTTTGACGTCGTGCCACGTTCGCCGGAGATTCCGGCAATGCTGGCGGTGAAATCAGACCTTACCAAGATTGAAAAGTCAGTCGACGATGGATATGAATTTTTTTCAATGGCTACGTGATGGCGTTCGTCAATCGGTCCTGATGGGTGTCAGCGATGCGGTCGAGCAAATGGGATTGCCAGATAACAATGCCGATTCGCAACCGACTCTCGCGGCCTTGCTGGGAAATGAATCCGGCAGCACGGCAACAGCCACTCGCACACGCAAAAAAGCCACCACGACTGCGGCAAGCCGCAAGCGTTTGGGCAAGTCCCTGAAGGACATGAACTCGGCAAGCTAGTCCGGGCTTGTTACGTAGTCAGGCCGATGTTACTTCACCGGCACGTAGACGTCTGTCACAAGGTCTTCGGGGGCGGTGTCCTCCGGACTATTGCGATACACCTCCAGTGACGGTTTCTTGCTCGCCAGCTTATGTCCGTCGGATCGGATCCGTTGGTGCGCGGTGAACCACGCGTTGCCGAGGTGCGAGTAGCTGCCCTGGTGAGTCACACGCATGCACTGCGCGGGTTCAATGACTTGTGATTGCAACCCGCTCGGTGTGTCAATGCATTCGTCAAGCTCCATGCCGACAAAGTACGTCAACGCTTGCGTCTTGAGGTTGAGCTGGTTGTAAATCGCTAACCACGTGCCGTTCGCCGGCACACCCGCTGCTTCCAACTTGCGATTGATCTCGCAGATGTCTTTTTCCATCGCCGGTGCGATCTCTTGTACCCGCACGTTGGTTGAACGGCCGACAATTCGCCGAGCAGTCACCGCCTGGACCCCGTGGACTCTTGACGCCGAATCCACCTTGCCGGTTTCAATTAGCGACTTCAGCATGCGAAGGCCGCGGTCGTAGTCCATTCCGATCATGGACACCATCATTCGCTTCATCCAAAACATGAAAAACGGCAGCGAGCCTTTCATGTTCCAAGTGACGATGGTCCCAACGTTGCCTTCGCTATCTCGTGTCGGCCGGACCACGAAATCAACATCCGACTCGGACTTCCATGGTTTCAAGAAGCGAAGGTCGGACCGCAGTGTTCCGGCTCGATCCGAACTTGGCGGCGTAATGCTGACGTGCTGCATTTCCCCCGCACCAACGATCGAACTGTCCCAGCGATAACCACCGCCAACCTGATCCGTCTGACCTTGGTACGTGAGTTCACAATCGGGATCAGCAAGTAACCAAGGCGACCAGTCTTTCCATTTTGAAAAGTCACGCAGATAACCAAAAACGGTTTCAGGATCTGCGTTGATGTCGATGGACTGCGAGACCTCGAATGCCGGCATGTTGAAACCCAAGCTGAGAGGCGAGGAAAGCGGGAGGGAGGTTCGAAAACCTTTTTTAGGTGAGGCGTCGGCTGTTCACTCCACCGACTTCTTAGTTTAACGGCTTTCCGCCTGATCGCTCTGAAGTCTTTCTCTCGTCGCCTCGACTTTTGAACCAACAGACGAAGCTTGACCAGAGACGTCTGGGCATCCGTCCAGTAACCAATTCTTCAGTCAAGGTCTCTCGCTTCGCATCGAAATTATGCCAGACCGCATCTAAATAAGGCGTCGATGCGTTACTAAGTGTTTCGTAAAAACCATCCTGACGAATCGCGACCAGGGCGTCACCATAATGGGCAAAAAAATGCTCATCCAATAGGCTACCCGCCACTCTCACTGTAGAGAGCGCACCACGGGTTGAAAGCGAGAGACGGTCGATCGCAAACATCGTCATCGTTGTACTGACATCCCAAATCCCAACTCCGGTATCGTCGGCAACAGACTCCATCTGTTGCCACATTCGCGTCAGTTCGCTTTGCGGAATCAAACGGGTGGGGTCGACTTGTTGAACCTGCTGCGTGATTTCACCGATCGTGCTGATCATCGCTTCAAGACTCATCGGCGGAGCCTCGGCGGCCTTAGAAGCTCGGGCGCCGGTTTGTTGGAGCGCATCGACGAGATCAGAGACGTGATCGATACTCGAATCCTGATCAATGATCCCCTCGCGTTTCAGCTCTTCGCTCAACCGTTTGAGGTAGTGACTTGAACCGTACGCCAAGTCATTGAATACCGCCAAGACGGTTAGCGGCGACAGGTGCAAGGTCGCCGCTCCGGCTAAATCCAGCAGCCCACCGACCGCCTTTTGCGCTAGCGCCGCTTCTTCATTCTCGGCAGCCGGGACCTGGTTCTTGGTCACGCCGCCGACATCATGAATCATCATGTCGAGCGATTGACCGATGAAAGCGGAGTAGGTTTTCGAGGACCGAAATGCTGCGGGGATTAACCAACCGGCGGTCTCATGAACCAATCCGCCGACCACCGCCGAGGCACTCCGTGCGGTGCGTTCGGGCAACGTCAAACCGTACGTCAACGCATCAAATAAAGTCGAATCATCCGGCAGATCCTGCGGCGGTGGACTCGGATCCATCGAATCGGATGGCGTTTGATTAGCTCGCGCTTCGTTCATCACAGTGCTGGGCTGTTCCCAAATTCATAAAACGCGACTCGAAATGATCACGTTAGTTCGCAGAAGAGGGCACAGCTAGGACGCAGATCAGGCGCACCTGGCGTTCTGATTCCGATTCCGAACCTTGTAATTCTGCCAAGCGACGACCTGACCGTGCGCAACCGGTTGCTCTTGGCCAGCCAGGATCGCAAAGCGAGTGTCGTCAGCCAACACAAATTGCTCGCCCGTCTCGTTGCTCTCGATATGGCCAATTAGCAAAATGCCATCGGTTTGTCGTTTCGACCACCCCACCCAAGCCCCACAAAGCGTTTCGAGTTGAAAACGAATTTCGCTTCCCGCGATGATCGTGAGCACGTCCGCAAGCTGATCTCGGTTTGCAATTCCGTCGATTTCAACCAATCGCGACACAGCTCGGAAAGCCTTCAATCCGGCAAGCTTTCCTTCACGTGTCGTCGGGTCGGCAATCGCCAACTCATGCAAACGATCCAGCGTTTGATAACAGCCGACAACAACTGGGTCGTCAGACACGGGCATCGAAGCGGCATCATCAAGCGTCGTCTCGGCACTCACTTGACGTACCTTTCCGACTTCGTGATCGGCATCTGACGGATTGATCGAACTTGCGGGAACGACGGCGTCTGGATCATCGACCGCCTTTCGATCCGCCTCCGGACTCGGAGTGACCGAAGCGTCTTGTTGCAATCGCGATGTTGACTCGGGTATCACCAACTCTGGCGCAGGCGCACCAGACTTGGCAACCATGTCGGACTCGAGATTTGAGTCATGCGATTCGCCGGTCGACGCAAGCGTTGCTTCGGGCAAACCTTGCGAGTCTTCAGCATACTCTTCAGTCGCCCGTTTCTCTTGCGTTTCGGACGGGGCGTCACTCGATGTGTTTGTCAAACGATCCGTCCCGGCACCAGACACATTCCATTCCTGGGGATCGCCAAGAGACAACTCGGCAGCAGATCCCGATTGCGGTGCGCTCGCAACGGAGTTCGCTTCGGTCGCTTCTACGGAATCAACTTCGTCGGTTGATGTAATGCTTTCGTTCGACAAACGGCCTTCGCCTAAGTTCGCGGCACCTGCATTGCCCCGCGATTCGGCTCGACGTTTTGCCAACCACGGATCGGGCTTGCTAGGCGGGAAAGCCAGATGCTTGGGTGCGAGAGAAGTCCGCTTGAACGACCCATCAAAAGGATAGAGCCCCAGGTCTAATCCGGCGAGCATTAAGATGATTCCCAGCACAGGCAACGCCAGCAAACTTGGCGCGGCGATCTTTAACCACCGGGTCGCATTTTGGCGATGCTTCCGCCACCCGCTGTAACGCTGATAGGGGCGATCGTCTTCGCCAATGGAAAACGCATGGATACCGCCAAAGTCGCCGCCAGCCGGTGAAAGGTCTTCTTCGCAATCGTCTTCGAAATCGACAAAATGATCTTCCAAGTCGTTGTCGACGGTGTCGAAGGATTCAAATTCATCCAACACCGGCAGTTCGTCTTCCGTCTCAACCTCAGGCTCTTCGACCTGCACCGGCGGGGCGATTGCCACCGGCGACGATTCTGCGGCTGGTTCTACTTCACAGGCGACGCCGGCTGTGTCGGCATCCGATGTTGGGGGCTTTCGGTCCCAAATGGAAGCGATCGCTTCAAGGTCATGACGTCGCCGCTTCACCTTTGGCTCTGGCTCCGACTCCGGGGCGCACTCTGATTCCGAAGCAGCCTCTTGCGAAAGCGATTCGTCCAAGTCGCTCACACTCGACTCTTGGCAAAGTGCGTCCAACTCGCGTTCGACCTTCTTCACCCAAGGCGACAGGCTTTCATCCGACGCCACTGAATCGGAAGAGGTTAGACCAGAGTTCGCGAACATCGGTGTCGCGCAAACTCGCACGGCGCGCGGTGCCGAATCCGTTTCCTGGGTCTCGCAAGAGATTGCATCCGCCTCCGGCTCCGCATCAAGCGGATTGCCATCCTGATCGAGCACCTGGGCGATCGGCGGGAGCTTTGAAAACCAGTGCTCGATTGCCGTGACTTCGTCACACCAAGGGCATCGAACTGAACGGGCCGCGGGCACCTTCGTGGAGGCCACACGGACGACTTCGTGACAGCTAGGGCAAGCAGTTATATCCATTGATCACCACAAGAAGAGCAAGTCCAACCGAGAGTCTACCTCGATCTCCCCCACTTGATACCTAGGGCATGCCTTAAAATATCATCAGGCGGGTGGTGCTTTCCGGTCCTTCGGGACAAGCACTGGATTTTCCTCGATTGGGCATCATTGCTCAACCACAGTTCAAATACTTCTAGGTCTGACGGCAGAAAAGAATCGCACGCCGCTAAGCCGCATTGCCCATCGCTAAACCGCAATTGCGGAGCCACGACGAACGTAGCGATGTGCGATCAATTCAACCTCGCGGGTCTTGGGTGCTATCGATTTGACGCATCCAATCGGCAAAGGACAAACGCAGCCGATCCCTTTTTTTATCGATTGCGCGGTTCAGTTTTTTATGAAGATTGGCGTTGAAGTCGTCCAGAAGCACCGAACGTATCACTTTTTCAGCCAACTCTCCCCATTGCTCGGCCACTTCACCGCCAACTTTGCTGACCCGGTCGACGTCCAGTGACATCAGCGTTAGCTCGGCCGATTGGACCGAAGGATCGATCACGATGGCTGGCGGCAATTCGGCGTAGTCGGGAAAGGCGTTGAGCAACCCTTTCAGCCGCAGGCCGACCTTCATCTTGCCAGTTATCTCGACGCTGTAGAACTTCACACCTCGATTCCAACGCTCGATACGCGCTTTAAAGTCCAGCGGGGTAATGAGCTCGCAATCGATATCCCAACCGTTTGGCATCGATTCCGTCGAGTGGACCTGTGCTACCACCGGTGGAGGCTGGGCGGGGTCACCGGGGAAAGAGACCTGATATTTGGTTTGCAGCCCGTGTTTGACTTCTTTCCACCGCCGGTGCGTCTTTAACTTGAGCCCTTCGCGATCGATATCGATGCCGGCCCAAACTTTCTTGGTGTCGCCCCAATGCTTGTCGCCGTCATAAGTCCGGGGACACAGCTCTAACCCGGCATCTACGAGTTCTTGCACGGTCCGGCGAGCCTGATCCGGAGAGATCATCAGCTCGCCACTGTTGGCAAAAGCATGCTTCGGTTCGACGAGCCAAGTTGCTGCTGACACACCGGCGGCGATCGACAGCAGCGTGCGAAGCATCATGCGACGATCTGAATCGCCGCCTTTTGAATCACGCGACAAGGACGAACGAATGTCATCCTTGCGAATCGAATCCGTTCTTGAAAACAGAAACGGAATCGCCGACCGCGCTACCGATAGACCACAGCAAAGTAGACCCCGTCCGGTCCGGTCGCCATCGCTGCTCCAGCAATCGTCATGTTCGGATCGCTCGTGTAGCACGCATATACTCCGTTTGGCGAAAATGAACTCGACCAGCCTACGCCTTCATAACGTCCCGGCGAAAACGATCCCGGCGGATGCCCCTTGCGACCACTACTCGCCATGATTTGGGCACGACGCTCGGCAACCGCTTGCAGCGCCGGATCAGGCCGTAACGCTCGCAATCCTTTCCTTTGCCGTTGTTGATTCAAGACCGACAAGACATTTTGGATCCCACCCTTGGCCCGCAGCGGTAACGATGTCCCGGAAACGCCTTTCTTAAGAACTATCGAATTTGCTTGCGGAATACCCGACACGTCCGTTGGGTTTGCTGTCGACACCGCCCGCTGGTGCCAACGTTGACACCGCTGGCACCAATATGTCTCCTCGGAAGAATCGACCGAGCGATTCTGCACTGACGATGACTCTACCGTTGGTGTTTTCGCGGGGGCGCTTGGCATCGTGATCGTCATCAACAAACACGCCGCTGCAAAAAGCTTAAAGGAACGGCCCGTTCGGATTGCTCGCCCAGGCTGTTTGTCACAATCGGGCCGTTTATCACCTTTAGAATCGGCCACAACCTGTCGGGGAACTGCGTTAGCGTCGCTGGGATTCATGTTTTCGGTCACGACACTTTGCAAAACCAATCCAAAATCAAAACCCGTCACGTTAGAACTCCGTTATCGAGATCAAAAACGGAAACCTTCACAGTGCGACACCGAATTGCTCAGCTGCCCGCACCGGCGTTTCCCAGCAAGCTTCCACCAACGAAGCTTGCCAACCTGGGCCGCAAAGGATCCCGATCACGACGATCCACGGAAGGGGGCAAGCTGGGAAGTTTGCAAAAGAGTTGACGGCGATTCGACTTGGCACGCCAGAAGTCGTGCGAGCACAATCGCTTCGGTCTCGGTGTCGGCCCACAAGAAAGTTTTGGCCAAAAACCAAACTAGCTAAACTGGAGCAAACAGGCAGTTCACAAAACTCCAGTTCACGCGAACTTCTGACGCCGCATCGACGCTATACGTCGTCGCCAGTCAGAAAGACCGCCCGATACGTCCACTGAAAAGTCCCCGCCGAATCCAATGACTGGTCGGGCGCTAGTGAAGTCATTCCATCGCGATTCGCCGACACAGTCTTTCCTTGTGGAAGCAGACTCCAAGCCGTTGCCGTGGCTTTGGTGTCACCGTCGGTTGATCCGTCTGCTGCCATTCGTCGATACGTCGACAACAATTTTTCAGGAGCGACCTTGGTTCGGCAGGCCCATTCGAATTGATAACCGGACTCAATGGGCTCGACGCTCAGACTCCAGTGACTTGTCCCGGCACAGCCGACCCCAAGTGCGACGTCGTGATCATTGATCTCCTCGACCGACAGTTGCTGAATTGGCGGGGACAGTGGCCACGCCGCTTCATCGAGGTCGTTGTAGGACTGCAGAATGTCGTTTCCGGCAACCAATTGATGCACGAAACACAGACCATCCCAGTTGAATTCCAGATAGTGTTTTCCGTCGGGATGGTTCAGTCGAACCGGTCGGACTTGATGATTCACTCGATTGCTTCCAAGCTTTACGCGAGACTTGCGGGAGAGTTGTTTCCCAGCTGGGTGAATCGCCGAAGCAATTGCAGCCCGTTGGTTTGACTTTTTTCGGGGTGGAATTGGGTTGCGAATAAGTTGCCTTTGGCGACCATCGCACAGAACTCGATCCCGTAATCACAGGTCAGCGCGACCACTGCCGGATCGGCGGGCCGCACATAATACGAGTGGACGAAGTAAAAGTGTGTCGACTCGGCGAGATCATCCAATAACACGTCATCGAGCAAGCCGCAGGAGGCTTGTTTCTTGACGGTATTCCATCCCATGTGTGGAACTTTGAATTGGTCGGGCAACTCGAATCGAACCACATCGCCGGTCAGGATACCGAGGCCCTTGTGCGTGCCGTGCTCGAAACCCTCTTCGAACAGCAATTGCAATCCCAGGCAGATCCCTAGAAAGGGACGCCCGGTCTGGCAAAAATCTTGGATCGGGGCGGCCAAATCTCGGCGGTTGATTTCGGCCATCGCGTCTCCAAAGGCGCCGACCCCAGGCAAAACCAATTGTTCTGCGTTAGCGATTTCGTTCGGATCCGACGAAATTTTCGCTTCGCCGCCGACGCGCTGAATCGCTTTTTGAACGCTCCGGAGATTTCCCATTTGGTAGTCAACGATGGTGATCATGGCAAAATCGACGTTCGAGGAGCGGATACGGACCGGGCAGTTGTGACGGACGATACAGGTTGCGAGACACGGTAATACGGATCACGTTCGCCGCCCAGGGTGGCGGGTGAGGCAAAACCAAGCTTCCGACAAGCGATTGCTGCTGAAAGCGACAGTTCGGGCCGCGATTGCCCGGTCTCGACACAAATGCCCGGTCTCGACACAAAAAATGTCACTGAAACCCTTCCTGGGGCGGGGCCAAGGTGTACGGCAAGGTGGACGGAACGGGCTGTCTGATTTACGATCCGCAGCCAAAGAATGATGCAGAAGAAGAAGAGAGTCGAAAAAACACTATGTCTGATTCATTATTGCCGCTCGATCGCCTGATGAAGACGCTCGCCGAGCGTGCCGAAACGCGGCCAGCAGGTTCCTACACCACCAAATTGATGGACGGTGGGACCGCAAAAATCGGTAAGAAGATTATGGAAGAAGCCGCCGAACTGATCGAGGCGGCAGACGAACCTGGTGACGAAGGACGCAATCATCTGATTTACGAGGCCGGTGACTTGATTTACCACACCCTCGTCTTGCTGGCCTATCGAGGGGTCGACCTTGAAGAAGTCGCGTCCGAATTGGCGCGACGCGAAGGAACCTCAGGGCTGGTTGAAAAAGCAAACCGCAACGCGCCGCAATAACGCCGGACGCGAGCATCCAATCGAACGGAAAAACACACCGATGGGACTACTCAACAACAATCTTCGGGTCGGCATCCCCAGCAAAGGCCGACTGAGCGAGCTTTCTGGCGAACTGTTGCTGCAGGCCGGATTGAATTTTCGGCGTCAAAACCGTGGCTTGTTTGCCAAGGTAAAAGGGCTGCCGATCGACATGATTTTTCTACGCACCGATGATATCCCGACTTTGGTTGCCGAAGGCGCGATCGACATGGGAATCACCGGCAGCGACTTGGTCGAAGAAGCAAACGCCAACGTGACCACCCGCATGCGTCTAGGCGTCGGACGGTGTCGTCTGGCGATTTGTATTCCCGAAGACAGCGACATCCGTTCGGCCAACGAATTGGACGGAAAACGAATCGCCACCAGTTTCCCCTCGATCACCAAAGCCTATTTGGGGCAACACAACGCGCTCGCGCACATGGTGTCTCTCTCGGGAAGCGTCGAGGTGATGATCAGTCTTGGCGTCGCCGACGCGATCGTTGACCTGGTCGAAACCGGCAGCACGCTCGCTGCCAACCGATTGCGAGTCCTGGAGGAAATCGGGTCCTACGAGACGGTCTTGATTCAAAACGACCGTTGCCGTGATTTGGAAATGGCCGACCGCGTCGTTCGTCGCCTCGAAGGCGTGGTGATCGCCCGCGACTTTGCACTGCTCGAGTACAACGTTCCATTGGCGAAACTTGAGCAGGCAGAAAAAATCACCCCTGGTTTTAACTCCCCCACCATCGGCACTCTGGAAGATCAATCGCTGCGTAGCGTCCGTGCGATGGTTCGACGCGATGAGATCATTGACGTGATGGAAAAGCTCGAGCGTTTGGGAGCGACTGCGATCTTCCAAACCACGATTTCAAACTGCCGACTGTAAACCCGACCAAAGAATCTACAAAATGCCCGAAGACTATCCGATCGAAATCGACGTCCAATCCGTACAGGGTTTACAGCAAGCGGGGGAGGACTTCTTACTGCTTGATGTCCGCCAACCAGAGGAATATCAGACGGCGAAGATCGCTGGTAGTGTGTTGATCCCGATGGGTGAGATCCTTGACCGCTTAGAAGAATTAGAAGCGCATAAAGACTCGCGCATCGTGGTCCATTGCCACCATGGCGGTCGGAGCATGCAGGTCACCAATGCGTTGCGAAACAGGGGGTTCGCGGGCTCGCAAAATATGGCCGGCGGGATCGATGCCTGGAGCCTTCAGATCGATCCGGAAGTTCCTCGATACTAGTCATTCCAGCCGGGTGACCGCCTTTTTGGTGGGTCAACTGGAAATGACTGCCTGATGGTGGACTGGGTCAGCCTCCCCCTGACTTGTCAAACTTATCCACTTTTCGGCTAGGGTTCTTCAGCAAAGAGTCGCAGCGACCGGGTCGCAGCGGTACGATTGTAGACGTGCCCGAAGTGTTTGGAGGAACAGCATGTTCACCCAAGGGAATGATTCTGAGTCTGTGCCGCCGGAACAAACGTTTCCGCGACAAAGTCACCATCAACACTCCGACATGAAGCGAGATTCCGAAGTGCAGGACAGTGGTGACGGTCATCAAACATCGCTCGCAACGAGCGACACGACCGACAATGGGGCATCAACACGCGAATCCCTGCTCGACAAAATCGAGCTCGTTCGTGAAAAGCTCCAAGGCGTGATTCGCGGAAAAGCAGACGTCATTGATTCTGTCTTAACCTGCATCCTGGCCGAGGGATCGGTGTTGCTGGAGGACGTTCCTGGTGTTGGCAAAACCACACTGGCGAAATCGATCGCATCGCTGATCGACTTGGACTTCCAACGAATCCAATGCACACCTGACTTGTTGCCATCGGACATCCTCGGCAGCTCGATCTTCCAACCGACAAGCGGTGAATTTCATTTCCGCCGCGGGCCGATTTTTTGCAACCTGTTGATCGCAGACGAAATCAACCGTGCATCTCCGCGGACCCAAAGCGCCTTGCTGGAAGCGATGGCGGAGTCCCAGGTCACGATCGATTCGTCCCAGCACCGACTGGAACGCCCTTTCATCGTCATCGCGACTCAGAACCCGAGCGGTTTCGAAGGCACTTATCCGCTTCCGGAATCACAACTGGACCGTTTTCTGTTCCGGCTTTCGATGGACTATCCGGACATCGAAAGCGAAGTCGAACTGTTGCTTGATCAAGCAGCCAGCGATCCTTCTGGTGATTTGACACCGGTAATGCACCGAGACGAATTGGCTAGCCTGCAACGCCACGTGCGCGAGATCAGCGTCGACCCCAAAGTCGCTCGGTATCTGGTCGAAGTCGTCAACGCGACTCGCCAAGACAGCCGACTGCGGGTCGGATGCAGCCCACGCGGTTCCAAGATGCTGCTGCGGGCCGCTCAAGCTCGCGCGGTACTTGACCGTCGCGACTATGTGCTACCGGACGACATCCAAGCGGTTGCCGTCGCAGTGCTGGCACACCGCATCTCTCTGCGTTCGGTGTCCGGCTCCTGGAATGATGCGGCCGCCGTGATCGATGAATTGCTGCGTCAAACCGAGGTGATTGTGTGAGCGTCGACGCCACGGGTGAATCATCAGACCGAACAGGAACCTCGGTCGGTTATTCAGGTCCAAGGACGACGCTTTCCGAACGCATCGGACAAGATCTCAACGACGCCGACTTTCGCTATCAGCTCCGCCAATCGGTGCGCAATACGGTTTATTGGCTAGCCGCCCCGTTTCGTGGCTACATGGCGCTTCGCGGTAGCATGACCTATGCGTCGGTGTTTGCGCTCTTGGGCGTGTTCATGACGCTGAATGTCATCTGGGGTTTCCCCTGGAGCGGCATGATGGGAGCGTTCTTCGCGATCCTGTTTGTCGGATTTGGGATCAATCGGATCATGCGTCCGGTCCTCCGCTTGAACGTCACGCTGCCGCGCGTCGCAATCGCGGGAGAACCGTTTTCGTTGAGCGTTCGGTTAACGAACTCACGAGTGCTGCCCGCGATTAACTTGCGAGTCGGCTTTCAGCGTGAAGGCTTGTCCTTCATCAGCCGCTCGGCCCTGTTGCAGCACTGGGATGCGTCGCCACCGGTATCCGTCCAGATCCTCCGTAGCGGGGAACAAATGCAGTGGCACGGCTCCATGCGATTCGACACTCGCGGCGTCCACGATCTGCCACCGTTTCATCTCGCCTCGACGTTCCCGTTTCACCTGTTCTACGCCCGCAACAAGATCGAATGTGAGACGAAGATCGCCATCACGCCGGTTCCGGCCAACCCAAACGACGACCCGACGTCGCGAATGATGTTGGCAGAGATCGGTGACTGGACCCAACAACTGGTCGCCGGAGCGCCGGTCGAATACATCGGAAATCGCGAGTATCAAGTTGGCGTCCCAGTCCGTCGCTGGGACTTCGCATCCTGGGCAAGGCTCGGACGACCGATCGTACGCGAATATCAATCGCCATCGATCCAAGCAATCACGCTGATCGTCGACACCTCGCAGCGTGCCGCCGCTAAACCGCAGGCCGCTCGCGAAAACGCCGTGATGACGGATGAGCAGCGACGTTTCGAGCGGCTGATGTCGATCGCCACGACCGCGATTAACGAGATTAGTAACCGCCGAGTCCAACTGACGTTGCATGTCACGAATCAGCCGGACCAAGACGCCTACCAGAACATCCAAACGGCGAACGAGACGTCGGATTCGATGTTGATTCGCTTGGCGGCTGCGAAACCGACACCGCCCGCGGCAGCCCAGGCCGAAATCGTCGAAACGCTCGAAGCTTGCCGCCGGCGTCCCGTCCTGATTCTGTCGCTGATCGAACTCGACGATCCGGAGCGACAAGAGCTCGCCGAACAACTACCTTCTTCGGCAAAGTACCTGCTGATTGAAGACCAACCGTCAACCTCGTCCAACCCAACCAAGAAATCGCACTCAGCTGATCGGAGACTGGATTGATGGCTGCCAAACCAATCCACCGACGACGTGAAATGATCTCGGCCGACGAGATAAAACCACAACGCTGGCGGATGTGGATCCTGCCGACGCTGCTCTTTGTGCAATCTGCTTTCGTCGGATCGGCATTCGGGACGTTTTCGTTCACGATGATGATCTACAGCAGCGCAGCCATCCTGGTCGCGGCGACGGTTCATTTCATGGGCGGCTATGATGCGTTAACCCGTGAACTGGTTCTTCCGTCGAACAGGAATTCTCATCAGCAAAACGATCGCTCATCCAAAACGACAGCGCCACGGCAGCTTTCCAAGTCCGAAGCGATGCATCAACGTCGCACGCGGCTTCGTGTCATCCGCAAGTTTGTCGCGCCGATCCTGATCTTGCTGATGACCGCCCTGGGCGTGCTTCCCCGTATCGACTCGCACATGGCCGGGAGCATGAACTTTGTTGCGTTGTTCGTCGACTCGTTGGCTCACGGCACGCTTTTCGTTTCAATTGTGCTCTGGGTCTTGTTTCCCTACCAAGGGCATCCCGCGATGTTGGCCTGTGGACTGATCGCCGTTTTGATGGCGATCAGCGGGGGCGGTGTGAGTCATACGATTAACGGTCAACTTGTCGCCGCACTGACGACTCTGGTTGGATACGTGATCGGTGCCGACCACATTTTGGGACGGTGGCAGCTTTACAAGGCGATCCGGCGACGACACAAACTGTTCACCCGACGTCTGAAATCTCGCGAACAGCGGTTTGTCGGGGGCCTGAATGCCAAAGCCAAGGATCCGCTACCGAACTCCAGCGTCTCTCTAAAGGCCGCCGACACACGTGGCCCGCTGTTGTTTTACGTGTTGGCGTTTTCGTTGCTGCTAATGTCGACGACCGCGGCGGGACACTTCGCCAACCAAATGGTTCCTGGTCTTCGTGTCGATTTGCTAGACCGTCTCAGTGATTCACTCGAGAAAGTTGCCGGCGGAACGATGATCGGAAGCTCTCGATACGTCCGCGGAAGTCGCCTGGGGCAGATTCGAAAACACATGATGGGCGATCCCAAAGAAGTCGCCTTGCGAGCCTATGCAGATGATGAACCGGGCTACTTGCGCGGAACCATTTTTGACACCTACCGTGGCGGCGCCTGGACCCCTGTTTCAGAACGTCTGATGAGGAACACCCGCGTCGATGCCGATCAAATCCTGGCTCGCTTCGTCGATCCGGAGGCCCCCGCAGAAACTCCACTGCGAACCGGCAAAGACCTCAAAGAGCGGAATCGATTCTCCGTTCGCAAGGTCAGCGAAGACGATGTGATCGGAACAATCGAGATCCACAACGTTCCGCTAAAAGGCCAGTTCGTCTTTACCTCCCTTGCAACCGAGTGGATCGAGGCGTCCGTTTACGGTGTGCGACTGACCCACCACGATAGCGTCACGCAAGGCGTCGACACCCAAACCCCGTACGTTCTAGGTGTCGGAGCCAATACACCCCAGGAAACGCTGATCCCGATTCGGCGCGACATCATGCTGGATGTCCCAAAGTCTATTCGTCCCTTGATGACCAGGATGGCGAATAACATTTGCGACGGGCATCTCACCGCCCGGGCCAAGGCAAAGGCAATCGAGCAATACTTTCAAGCGAACTTCGAATACTCGCTGAATCGTCACGCCAGCCCTCGCGACATGGATCCCGTCGCACACTTTTTGACGACGTCGCATCCGGCTCACTGTGAATACTTCGCCTCTGCCGCGGCACTGTTGCTCCGCGCCGCAGGCGTCCCAACACGCTACGTGACCGGTTATGTGCTCTCTGAGCTCAGCGATGACAGCGCGTATTATCTCGCGCGGAACCGTGATGCACACGCTTGGGTCGAAGCCTATGACGACATCACCGAACGCTGGTTTCCGGTGGAAGCCACCGTGGGTCGGCGTTACCGCACCTTCCACGACAATGTCACCGCCGACGATACCGCAAACACCTCGTCAGACAATTATTTGAACGAGGACGACGACCGGTCTCCGCTGGCTGCGTTGCTGGGATGGATCCTTTCTTTCCGGACATCCGATTCACTGACGTTTGTTTTTCAAGCGGCACAGCTTCCTCTGTTCAGTTTGGTGGTGCTGATGCTTTGGCTCCGGCACCGTCGACGGATCTCGGCGTTTGGTGATCCGCTGGAATACGAAAGCCGCCAAATGCTGACCCGCGTCGATCGCAAGATTCGCAAGTACGCCCTGGTCAGAGCTCCCGGTGAAACGCTGCACCAATTTGCCACTCGGGTTGAGGAAGCCGCTACTCAGTCGCCCGAAACGCCACTGCTGCGTCAAGCGGCCGATTGGTACCGACAATTCGCCTCCGATCGCTACCAGGGCCGGCGTCCGGAACCTCTGGGCATCTAATTCCGAGTCCGATCGCATTCTCTGCCGAGGGGGTCGTCCCCCAGAATTCACTGGCAATTTGGCCTCAGTGCCGTCACGACCGATACCATCCTAAATCTTTGCCAGGGATCAGCCTTCGTTTAGCCGGAATTCAATCGCCAATCGGACTTTCTTACCTAATCGGCGTGCTAATTTTAAGTGGCCCAGCGTTTATCCGCCTACCAGCACGAACCATCGCCAAACCTTACCAGACCGGCACAGCTGACCGCTCGATCTGGTACCCGCACGGGGCCTGATGGTGAAAAGAATCCCAAGGAATAATTGCATGCCTTCGACCGCTGATTCCAACGAAACAATTCAGCCAGCTTCCAGCGAATTTGTCACGATCGATCGCCGTAGTCCCGGTGCTGAACGTCGCAGTGGTAACCCTGATGCGACCGATGTCGGTGCAATGACCAATCCTCGCCGCAAGAAACAACGCCGGCGTCACATCGATCCGACGACTTGCGAACGCGATTATTCCAATCCAGAAATCGAATTCATGCGAGCGATGGATGATTACAAGCGACGCAGCGGCCGTATGTTTCCAACCTGCAGCGAAGTTCTCGAAGTGATCAAAGAACTCGGCTACTACAAACTCAACGACGATCAAATCGACGCTCTCGGTTTGGACGAGTGCGACGAAGACGCACTCGAATTCGAAGAAGCTTGGGAAGAACAAGACAGCGCCGAATAAGCTGCCAACCAAAAGATTCTCGGGCGATCAGCCCTGACAATCCAAAGCAAAAGCCTCCGACGATTTTAACCGTCGGAGGCTTTTTTATTTGCCTCAACGCTCGCTTACGGGAATGGCAAACGAGCGGGTGGAAATTGATGTGGGATCAGTTCCCGAACGGATCACCACCGAACGGGTCGCCGCCGCCACTCGTTCCGAACGGGTCACTGCCACCGCCGGTGCCAAAAGGATCCGCACCGCCGGTCCCAAACGGGTCGCCACCGGTACCGAAAGGATCGGTCGGGGTGGTTTCCGTTGGCATCGCCTCTTCTGGCTTTTCAGTCGATTCCGCTTCTTCCTCGACAACGGGTTCTGCATCAAGAGGGTGCAAAATTGCGGGAGCAGTGGAACCGACCGGTCGCAGACACTGGGCGACCCCTCGTCCATCGATCAAATAGAGTCGATCGGTCAGGCGATTGACCGCAAGGAATTCGGACTTGTCGATCGGCAGGACACTCATCACTTTTCCGGTCTTCGCATCGATCTCGGCGAATTGGCCACTCATCAGACGCACAAACAGCGCCCCTGGGATTCCGCCCAGGATCTTCGCAACACTCGAAGTCGGCTCGGCCCAAATCGGTTCGCCTGTTCTTTCATTGAGTGCGAACAGGTTTCCGTACGCGGAATTCAGAAAGACCGTCGACTCGAGCAGAAACGGTGTGTCATAAAACGGCTCGCCCAGCGGCTGGCTCCACAACACATCGCCCAATCGAGTCGCTCGAACGGAGTACGCCTGGCCGCCTTCGCTGGCAAAGAAGAAGCGATCGCCGCCCGCTGGTGCAGGTTTCCCATTCACATTGCCGACGGTGTCCAACCGAAACGTCACCGAGGGAGCGTTCGTGACGTCCATGAAGTAGATGTAGCCTTTATTGGTGCCCCAAGCAACGACCGGCGATGTCGGCGACTTGGCAAGCGGTTCGAGGGACAGTCCCTCCACCGTCTGCATGTAGCGAACCGTCGTGATCTTCTTGTTGAGGTCCGCCAACCGATAGCCTTCGACGCCGTTTCGGATTGTCGGCGCGAGCACAAATCCACCGGAAATCACGGTACCATACAGTGGCACATCGATCGTTCTTTTCGAATCGATCGGCTCGCCGTTGGAAGCATCGAGCAAAATGATGCTGGAACCGTTGAGAACGGTGACGAACTGGTCATCGACGCCCAATTGCCCATAATTCAGTTCCGGGTCACCCACCTGAGAGATCCAAATCGGCTTCCCCGACTCGGCATCACGACAATCGACGGTGCCGTTGGAAGCCAGGGTGTACAGGTAAACTCGGGGCGTTTCCTTGGATTCAATCTTTAGCTCGTTCTTTACCCGTCGGGTCAGAAACGTGACTTGTCGACGTGCTAGACGCTGTGCTTCTTTCTCGCCAATCGGTTGTCCGCTTTTGTCGATTTGATCGGTCGCAATGCTGAACCAGACCTTCGGATCTTGGCCTTCGGCACCCACCTCGACAACTTCAACCGATTTCCGCGGGTTGGACGTGCTGATGTAGATCTGGAAATCGGCGATCGCCGACGCACCGTTGGTGACATGCAACTGACGTCGCCACGCCTGTTCCAAGCCCAACTGGGACGCGAACGATGCCGACATCAATTCTTCAGCAGAAGTGGTCGGAACCTTGGGGCTGGCAATGGAGCTAGCCACCATTAAAGAGCAGATCACCAGGGATTTGGCGCGGTACATCATGACAGACGAATGTTCGGCGTCGGAATTAGACAAGAGAGAGAATTCTGTGGATCAGGCGTCTGGAACGAAAGATTCCACGCTGAATTCTAGTCGGTCGATAGTGCATGACCAATGAAAGCTGCCGTTTTTGCCTGCAGGAACCGCTTTACGGGCCCATCCTGAACCGTTTTTGCCTAGATTTCGCCACGGGAGCGAGTGTGAACCGCTTCCACCGGGGAGTCTCGGGGTACTACATCGACCAAAACGGGAAGTCCAGACGCTCCTGTTCGATCAGTGCCGCCCGCAGCTTGCTAAACGTGTTTGACTCCAGGTGGTTGGTTGCCTTTCCCGCCCGACCAGAATCGGGGAACAAGTATTCGCACAGCGCCCCACGTTCGGAAATGCTGATTCGGTAAACTGATTCGCTGACGGACATCCAATTCAAGAGGTCGTCGACAAATCCCCGCATCCCGAACTCACTTTGCTCGGAGGGGACAGATGAGACCAATTCGGCAATCGTCTCGACGAGTTCAGCTTTCGCCGAAGTTGCCGTCTCATCCATCAACCATCCGAAACGCGGTGACTGCGGTTGATAGCGGGCAGCCATCAATCGGACCAGCAGTCGCGACGCCCGTTTACGAAGAGTCGCCGACGTGCAGCGACGGGCCACTTGTTCAAACACCGTCGCTTGATAGGCCAGCCCCAATCGCTCCAACACGATTGCTTGTTCAATCTGGCTGAATTTCGCCCGTCTCATCGCTTCGTGGATTTGGCTGATTTGGTAACGATGCTCGTCTTGTTCGTCGACTTGGCAATCATTTCCTGGAACCTGAAAGCAAACATCCGTTGACGGTTCCAGCCATTTCTGGCAGCTCTCGATCGATTGCTTCGGCAGACCATTTCGCAATACCGCCGCGATCTTTTCGATGGTCATTCGACTAAACCGAACCGAATGCTCGTTCAGGAACCCAATCACAACTCGGTCAAATTCCTCCGTCGACAAGCCACAACCGAGTTCGATTTCCGCTTGCTGCACCTGCCAGGAGATCTGATGCACCAAACGCCCTGCCGAAACCGGGATTCCATACAAGTCGGCAAAACGCTGACCACGCAAGTTCTTAACGGCTTCGCGCAAGCACTTTTCGACGTAGGTCACAAACTTGGTCCCACGTGACGATTCGAACAACAGAATGGATCGAGCCAACACTGGGCCTAGCTGGTCGGCGTCTACTCCCGCGTCTGTGGCGATCGCATGAACCAAGGGTTGAAAATCCGTGTAGACCTGCCAAAACGAATCGACTGCCAATTCCTTGATGGCTTCGAAGGCAGAGCGTTGCTTTCGCTCGAGCTGGTCAACGCGAGGCTGAATAAACGGCAGTACTTCAGGCAAGTACTGAAACGGTTTGACACTTACCGCACCACCATCGATCTGACGGTCATCCACACGGCGGCGCAGGACACGTAAATCCAAACCGAACGAATTCTGCAAAGCGACTTCAAAGACCTCGATACGGTGCAGATGCCGTTCGAGATTGCTCCGGCGATCGCCGAAAGCATCGTTCGCGAAAAGTTCACTTCCCATGGCGGTATCCCGTTAGGCAAGCTTGATCGAGCTGAAAAGGTATCGTCTAGCATACCAGTTTGCTCGGCCGATGACCAATTTCAGGCGGATCGATCAATGCGGTTCGTTAAGATGTCTGCCGCCAAACCGGTTTCTCTGTCACTGCCCGCTGAACTGCGATCACGTTTCGTCTTTCTGCCCAATCATGCCGATTCCCCAACGTGCAACTTTTCCGACCGACCGACCGGACCTGAACGTCTTGGTCACCGACGACGGTAGCCGGACGCTGCTTCGCACGGGTACATCAGACTCGTTTCATAGCGGATGCGGAGCCTTGAGCGAGACACGACATGTCTACCTTCACAATAGTGGTGTCGCCGAACGACTCGCCCATCAACGGCCAACTCGCGTATTGGAGATCGGTCTCGGTACGGCGATGGGGATGATCGTGACGATCGGCGAGGCGATCCACTGCGATAGCGAAATCGATTACGTGGCCTTGGAAACCGATTGGATCGCGGCGACAACGATGCAGCATTTGAATCCGCATGAATGGACCCAGGAAAGTGACTTGGTCGATCGCTATCTAGACTTTCGACGGTCGATTTCTACTCCGGTGCAGCCCGGCCGTTACCAATGGGCGTTTGACAGGCTCCGCAGATTGCGTGTCGATGTTGCCGACGCGGCTAAGTGGCGTCCCGGTGAGGAAGCTGCCTTCGATGCGATTTACTACGATCCCTTTTGCCCCGAAAGCGCGCCTCAGCTTTGGTCTTCCGATTGTTTTCGGCAAATGAAGTCTGCTATCACGGCAACGGGGACACTGACAACATACAGTTGCAGTCGCGCGGTACGGGACGCACTTGCCGAAGCCGGATGGAGTGTTGATCGTGTCGCTGGTCCGGTGGGCGGCAAACGCGAAGTGTTGATTGCGAGGCCACAATGAGCGAGTTGCCTTCTAAGCCAAACGCGTCTGACTATGCCTACGATGTAGTCCCATACCAGAGTTGGCCATTCCCCCAAACTCATCCCGACCGATTGGCGGTGATGGCGAAGCTGTTTGGAATGAAACCAACCCTGATCGGTCGAGCACGGGTATTGGAAATCGGCTGCGCTGCGGGCGGCAATTTAATTCCGCTGGCACAAACGTATCCTGAAAGCGAATTTGTCGGCATCGATTTGTCGCAAAAGGAACTCGCCGAAGGCCACTCGACTCTGAAGCAACTCGATATAAAAAACATCCAGCTTCAATGCGCCAATATCTTGGATGTGGATCATCGCTTCGGAAAGTTCGACTACATCATCGCTCATGGCGTTTTCAGTTGGGTGGCAAATGAGGTGCAAGAGTATCTCTTTCGACTTTGCAAGTCGTTGCTCCAACCGCACGGCGTTGCCTACATCAGCTTCAATACTTATCCCGGTTGGCACATGCGCGGCATGATTCGCAGCATGCTGGTGTATCACACAAAACAATTTACCGATCCGCGTGAGCAAATCGCGCAAGCTCGCGGACTGTTGCGATTTCTGGGCGATTCGGTCCCGACGAAGGACAATCCCTACGGTGCATATCTGCAACAAGAAATCGATTTATTTGACCAGTCGGACGATTCGTATCTCTTTCACGACTTACTGGCGGGTATCAACGAACCAACGCTTTTTCACGAGTTTGTCGAGCGTGCCGAATCACATGGACTGCAATACCTTGCTGAATCTGATCTAGCGTCAATGGCGTCATGTAACTTCGATAAGCAGGTCGACGAAACGCTGCAGCGGATTTCGCAAGACATCATACAAATCGAACAGTACATGGATTTCCTGCGGAACCGAACGTTTCGGCAGACACTGCTTTGTCACCGCGATGTTTCGCTTGATCGATCGCTGACGCCAGCCGTCGCTGCAGAATTGCATTTCGCGTCGCCAGTCCGGGCGGAATCCGATTCGGTCGATCTTATTGAAGGCGTTCGTGCGAGGTTCGTCGCATCAGGAATCGCGGTCGGTTCGGCGAGCGCGATCATCAAAGCGGCGCACGTCGTACTCTCAGAAGCTTGGCCGGAGTGGTTGCCGTTCGAAACAATTTTCGAACGTGCTGCGGAACTCGCTAGCCTTCAAAATGCATCCTCCGAAGAGACTTCGCTGATGCGGATGAAGCTCGGCGAACACTTGATACGTTGTTTCGCATCACGCGCTGTCGACGTTCATTCATCCAATCCGACATTCCAGGCGTTCGTCAGCCAACGTCCCGCGATGACGCCACTTGCGCGGCTCCAGGCAGAAACACTTGGTTATGTCACCAACCAAAAACACGAAGTCGCAAAGCTTGACGAGTTCTGTCGGGCCGTGACTCGTTGGTGTGACGGAAGTCGCACCATCGATCAAATCGCAGATCAGCTTCGCGACGCCGTTGTGAAAGGCACACTTGCGTGTCCGAGTCGGCCCATGAAAACGCTGCCTCCGGATGCTAACGTGACAACACACTGTGTTCGCTGGGCGATCGATCAACTTCGTTTCGCTTTCCTCTTGATCGGATGACTTGCAGCCGGCTTCCTCGACGGCAACACTAACTCACATGACCGACGAAACCCCCAACATTAAAATCTCGGGCGCCAATATTCAGTCTTCCGGCAACGTGCAAATCGGATCGGCACCGGCGGATTGCTCGTTAACCGAAGCGATTCGTGAGACCTTGGTAGCGATCGAACAACGTTCGCGGCGACATCGAAATTTAGTCATCACAATCGTCGCTTGGTTCTTTCTCGTTGCGATGACAGCTATCCTGGTTTGGTCGCTAGAGGTGTTGATCGCTTGGCTGGCAATCGTCGTAATCATCGGCGGATCGCTCGCACGTGACAGCGTTGCCGTTCACCGCTGGCTCGACGGCGTCGTAAGTCGTTTTGAGGAAGAGCGATTTGGAATCGGAGTGTTGATGGAAGCACTTCGCACCAATCCAAGTATTCCCAAAGAAACGCTCGCATCAATGCTCGCGATGCTCGAAGAAATCCAACCGTCGCTCGAAGCCGCATCGGATCCGCTCGAACTGCTATCGATTCGCCGGGGCATTCAATCCAGCATGCGCCACCAATGGCTTCACATTGTCATAGGATCGTTTTTGTTTGCCACACTCCTTGGTCTGGGTATTTTGATGCTCACCAATCCAGGCTTGCCAACCATTTTGGGTTTTGTTGTTACCTTGGCCGTCTGGTTGATTGTTCGTCTCAAGGGGTAGCATCATGATCTACCTTGATTACGCAGCAACGACACCAATGGATCCACGCGTCGCCGATGCGATGAGTCCTTTTCAGACCCAGCAATTTGGCAATCCGAACAGTCGCGACCATGCGATGGGCTGGGACGCGAACGATGCAATCGAACGGGCACGGTCACAAGTTGCCAGCCTGATCAATGCGTCGCCAGAAGAAATCATCTTTACCGGTAGTGCAACAGAGTCAGTCAACCTAGCGATAAAGGGCTTAGCGTTCGGAAGGATGATCGAGCGGCTAGCATGCCGGTGGACCATCGTTACGACAGCCGTTGAACATGCTGCGGTTCGATCGACATGCCAGCGTCTGCAACAACTTGGAATTGCAGAGACCGTCGTCAATCCGGTCGATCGATCCGGGCAGCTTGAACTCGCTCAAGTCAACGCCGCGATCAAGCGCGAAAGCACCCTCGCTTTGGTCGCCATGCATGCCAACAATGAAACTGGCGTGCTTTTTCCCATCGATGCATTGGCCGAGATCACGCACCAACACGACACGTATTTAGTGACTGATGCGACTCAATCGGTTGGCAAAATCGAAGTCGACGTTCGTGAAATCCCCGTCGATTTCCTGGCGTTCTCCGCACACAAACTTTACGGACCCAAAGGCATCGGCGCGTTGTACGTTCGCGGCGGAATCGAAGCCATTCCCCTGGCACCATTGATCGATGGCGGCGGGCAGGAACGCGGCCTTCGCGGTGGGACGCAAAACGTTGCCGCGATCGTTGGGTTTGGCAAAGCCTGCGAACTCGCTGGCAAAGGTCTCGCGGATTACCAAGCTTGGCTGACCGAGTACCATTCGACGTTTGAAGGCACTCTGATCGACTTGTTGCCGGACGTTGTCGTGAACGGAGGAGATGCGGCACGAATCCCTTCCATCTCGAACCTTCGTTTTCCTAGCATCTGTGGCCAGGAACTCATTCGTGAAATGCAACAACTTGCCGTCAGCCAACGATCGGCTTGTGCGAGCCATCCCAACCAGGGTAGTCATGTGCTAGAAGCGATGGGGCAGTCACCAGAAGACTGTCGCGACGCGATCCGATTTAGTTTCGGTCGAGATTGGAATTGCGCCGCGGAGGAGCAACCGAGCGCAGGCGTGGTTGCTCAAATCGTCGCCGACGCGGTCCTAAGTCTCCGTACCAAATAACCTATTGGTTTTCGTCCCAGAACGCCTCGATCCGAGCGGTGGTGTCTTTCGAAAAGTATCCTGATTGCAAATCTTTCTTGAACACCTTGTCGTAAAACTCGATACCGGATTTGGTCAAAAGCCCTGAGTGCAATGAAAAGTCCCCGGGCAGCTTGCCGTCCGCAAACTCGGCCAACCCCTCGTTGCTGAGGAGCTGTTTCTTTTGCAAGAACGACATGATCTCAGTCATCGCTGCGAATTCGCTTTCCTGAAGGCTTGGGTGCGAAGCGTTCAAGTCGGCATAGAGTTTGAAGTCGCTTGGCAGTTTACCTTGCGAACGCAACGCATCGACAAATTCGAGCTCGGCGACAAAGCATGGCAGGCTATAGGCGACCTTTTTCACGGCATAGTTCGACGGCACATCGCGATTTCCGATGATTTTCCAGTGCTGCCAATGAACACCGGTTTGCTCGATTCGAAATTGGGACAGCGGACTGGCTTCGGAGGCAGCCGCGAGATTGGGCATGCCGTTGGTCAACAAGTCCAGCAGTTCGATGACGACATCGTCGCGTTTAAGAACTTCGACAACCTGACCTACCGCGAATTTGTCACGTACCAACGGGATCGCCACGAAATCACCCACCACCGCTTTGGGTTTTGCGGGACGTTTCTTGGTTTTGATCGTGATGGCAGCGACTGATTTGATTTCGTCGTCCAGCGACTCCGACAATTGGCCGTTCAATGCGGTTTCCAAATGAAACGCGATTTCGGCTACGGATGGCAGCCGCCCGAGTTCGTCTTGGTAATGTGTTGCAAACTGCTGCAGGAAATCACTGCAGGCATCCAAACCACTGTCACTGAATGCCAGCCCGTCCGCGTCTGCACCAGCGGCATCCTTGTTTGCTGTTAACCAGCCCATCGTTGACTCCTTTGATCCGAAACGGATCGCATGCTTATTTCGTTTTGGCTGTGATTGCGACGACGTCTTTGTCCGCGCCTTCGGCGCAGTAGCGCTGTGAATCGGCAGCCAGCACCATTCTTAAACTGAGCATCAGTTCGTCTAGCTTTGGTGCTCGTGCGAGTTCAGACTGTTGGTATTCGTCCGCAAACTGATTCAAAAATTCGTTCGTCAATCGTTCCGCAGCATCGCTGGTTTCGATCGTCTGCTTGCCTTTGGTCAGGCTCGTCCACTTTGCGTTTGCCATCAGATCCTTCGTTCTTCGGTGACCAAGTGTTTTGCCGCACGGGTGAATTGCGGACCTGGATAGTTGGAGCACGGACTTATTTCGAGCACTGGCCCCGTTTCGATTTGTCGCTGTTCTGTTCGTTGCTGAGGAACTCATCCACGTAGGGCTTGCCCGCCTTCATCCGTGGTTTCCTGACCTTTGGGTCCCGGTTGGGCGCCATGCTGTTGATTTCGTTAACCAGGGGGCCTTTCTTCAAACCCTGTGTCGGTCCGGGTTTCTGAATACCATAGTGGTCGATCAATCCTTGTTCAATTCCTTTCGCTACGCCATGACGAACACGGATTTCGCTGCCCTCGGCATCGGTCAGCGGCATCAAGACCCAGTTCTTGCGTTCCGGATCCTGGCGGTGTTGTGTTTGACGTGCCGAAACGTCTTGTTTGGTGATGCCGACGTAAATGACGTCGCCATCGGGACGATTGCCTTCGCGGACAACATAAACGGTTTCGTCCTGCGGGCCGGTGCTGACCCCACTGGGATCCAAACCGAAAAAGTCGATCCACAAACAGGGGTTCGGAACATAGGCATATTCCAGCAACCCTCCATCGAGGCGGATCGGGTCGCGTGATAAGTACGTCGCCGTCTCCGGACAGTAGTAGCGGAAGCGGTTGTAGTGCAGTCCCGTTTCCGCATCGAACCATTGACCAGGAAAACGCAAGTCACAACGGACCGAGTCACCGGTTTGAGCTTCGGTCGAGCCCCAAGCCAAATAGTCCGCGTGCCAAACGACGTTGCCTCGATCATCGATCAATTCACGAGGCACTCCTACTTGATCGGTGATACACGCGTAGCAGCGACCATTTTGGATCGTTGCCAACGGGCGCAGGCCATCGGGTTCGTAAACCCATGTATCGAAGTCGCCCGATTCCTGGTCACGGATTTCGTGGATGATGAATCGCTCGTCCCAGACAAAACGCACGTCACCATCTGGTCCTGACTTACAGACACGGCGCCCAAGCGCGTCGTACTCGTACGTCCAGACGTCACCGTCCGGACAAGTGACGCTACGCAAGAACCCTTCGCTATCCCAGGTGTATTGCCAAGCCTTTTCTTGCTCCGTGCCAGGACGCCAAACCTTTCTTACCAGCCGTCCGTCCGAATCATAGACGTACTCCGCTTCACCTTGAGAAAGGATTTGGTTGGCCAAGCCGACTTCGACGGAATACTGGCCGTCGGTTTCCGATGTCGCCCCGGTGATCTGCCAGCTCGCGCGCGTGCCTCGCCCGTCATATTCGAACTGTTCACTCGCCCCACGTTCGCGGCGCGATTCAGTCAATCGGCCGACAGCGTCGTACTGGTATTCGGTCGTGCCCCGCCGGGCGTCCTCCAGACGTCCCACTTCGCCAGCGTCATCGTACGTGTACCTACGATGAGCGAGAACGGAATCGGACAGGTGCAGTGTCTCGGACTCGGCCGGGTGTTCGCCGGGACGTGCGACCCACTGTTCGAGTAGATGGCCCTCGCTGCCATAGGCCAAACGCATCTCGAAGCTGTCATCACGCAACCGCTTCGTCTCGCGACCGGCGAAATCGTGTTCGAGGTGAAACGTTTCGGTGCCGTTGATTTGCACCGATTCGGGCGTGAGTGCCGATCGATAGTTGAACGCGACATCCAGTCCAAGATCCGATTCAAGTTTTGTCCGAATCCCAAATCCGTCGTAGGCGCTTTTGACCGCGATGCCGTTTTGCGATTCGACCAGGATACGGCCCAGTTCGTCACGTTCGTACTTGACCTCGCAGGCGTCGTTGACGGCCGAAACCATCAAGTTCAATTCGTCGTATTCGTACTCCTTCGTCTCGCCGTCGGAGTTGATGACGCGAATGATCTGACCGGCGATGTCGCGTTCAAATTCGGTGACTTCGCCCGCACCGTTAGTGACTTGGCGGATCAGGCCGGCGGGATCGCGATCAAACGTTAACGTTCGGCCGTCGTATCCGATTTCACGAGCCACGTGACCGTCGACATCATATTCGTACCGATACGTTTGTGTCTCGTTGGACGAAAGGCTTAGCAATCGCCCAGGCTCCGTATCCCAGTGATAGCGAATTCGCCGACCATCTGCTTCGACAACTTCAGCCAACCGCCCGCATGTTCCATAGGTCAACGTGCGGACAGACCCGTCAGAACCGGATTCGCGGATTCGATTTCCGGCTCGGTCATATCGAAAGCGCGACATACTGCCGCCGGGAGTTCCGATCGATACCAGACGGAACATGCTGTCGTACGCGAGTTCGGTTTCGCCGCCTTCCTGGTTGATGCGTTTGACTTTTTTACCGAAGCCGTCGTATTCGAACAGCACAACCGTCCCGTCGCAATCTTCGGTGCGAACTGGATCGCCTGACCCGTTGTACTGAAAGTGTTGGAACTCGCCACGCGCATTGGTGTAGCGTTCCAAATCCCCGCTGCGGTTCCAGGTGAACTGGCCGGAGGAATCGCACGGCCCATCGACCGCGATGATTCTTCCGCTGCGGTCGTAGCGTCGTTCGATAACGGCGCCGTTGGGAAGCGTCACCGAAGTGATTTGGCGACGTTCGTTGTAGGAATACGCGGTGACTTGGCCGAGTGCGTTTGCCGAACTGGCGAGGTTACCATCTTCGTCGTACTCGTTTTTCTCAATGCCGCCAACGGCATCGACGGTTTCGGTGATTCGCCCGAATTCGTCATAGCGTGTGAACTGTTTGGCGCCCGAGGGCGAAACCTGTTGCCAGACTTGTCCAGACGGCAGCCAGTGGTACTTGGTGATCAAGCCATGACTGTCGGTAACCTCTGTTGTCCGCGTCGCGTCGAAGTAGCGGAAGCTCTTGCGGTCATAGTTTTCCAGACCAGTCGCAAGAACACAGCGGCCTTGATCATCAAACTGAAACGACCAAACGGCACCATCCTTTTGTACGATCCGTGTTAACCGGCCGTTTGTGTCATAGGTGTATTGCTCGGTCGCGCCCGTTGGGTCCCGAATCGCTTGAAGGCGTCCCGACGCATCATATTCATAATGCATCAGAGCACGTGATTCACCGCCGCTGCCTCGCAAAGACAGTCGACTTAGTCGGCCGACGATGTCGTAATCCAACTCGATCGCACGTCGTTCGCGGCGCTGTGCCGCACGCACCAGTTGCTCTTGCTCGTTGTAGAACAGGTCGATGCCAAAGCCGGCCGTGTTCTCGATCGAGCGCAGCTTGGACACGCCACGTTCAACTGATTCGAAAAGATAACGTGTGACGAGAAACGTGTCCGTATTCCACGACGTGACGACAAGCTTGCCGGTTTCATCACGTCGCAGTTCCAGGAATGCCCCCGGGACGCGAACAGGTTTTCCGTTTCTCAGCTCATCAAGCGTGCAGCCAAACTGGATCTCTCCACCGGATTCGTCGACAAACTCGATCGCGGAATCGCCAATCCGAAGTTCACAGAACAGCGAACCGGCCCAGCCTGGTCCCAGCACGCCAGGACTTTGATCCAACAGCGCCGTCGAATAGTGCCGCTTGAACTCCAGCGGCATGCGTCCGTTCAGAAAAAAGTCGTTGTTCGTTTCGAACAGTACCCCGGTGGCAACATCCACTGGGTGGCCCGCACTGACGCTGCCTTGCTTTCCGCTCATCTCATGTCCCAACGCTTCTAGAAAGCTGTTTCAGATATTAACGGCAGCCGCAGTCATCGCGGCCTTGCATCCGCTTCAGGCCGCCTTGCAAGCTCGCCGTGACAGCAGACTTTGCCGTGCTGACGGCCAACTGCTGAGCGAGCTGAGCCATCGACATGCCGACCAGTACGTTGGAAAAACCGATCGTTGCCGCGTTGGGGGCGACCGGGATGTCACTGCAGCTGGTCGCCATCAGCGGGCACACGAAAGCCAGCGGTCCGCCGTTGACGGTCACCGTTGGACTGCCCACCGCCGTCGAACCTTGGGCACCAGGATACGGCACAGGAGGCATCAACAATTTCGCCCAAGTCATCCACTGGGTGTATGCGCCGAAGCTCGTACTGATCGTGGACATCGTCGTGATCGTGTTCGTCGTGTCGATCCCCGTGACATCTTTGACAAACTTCTCAACGCTCTTTGGCTTGGGAATCATCGCTGCGATGGCAGCGATCGCGATGTTGGCAAAAATCGTCAACGTCATCAGCGTGGTGCCCATCGCGACGTTCATCAAATACCGTTTCCAGTACGGCGTATTGGTCGGTGTGGGCGGAACCGGTGGGCCTTGGGGCACGTGGAAAAAGTATCCCATCGCGCCGACGCCACAGGCCGGCATCCCGTTGATCAGCACGTCTGCTTTGGGAAACGACGGCGTGTGCCACAGGTAAATCGGTCCAAAATACGGGTGCACTGGTGGGCCAACGACAGCGTGCACGTCGACGCCAACAACCGAATCAAACAGTTTTGCGGCGGGATAATGTGACATGATTTTTCTCGATCACTGGCGGAAATCGATTCACAACAATCCGTTGCTTCAGGGGTTCGCCTTGGTGACTCGGATCGATCCGGTTAGACGTGTGATTTGGTATTCGACCGACAGTGTGTCCCCCGCAGAAACACGGTCGTAAACTTCTTTATCGAGGGGGAAATCGGTTTGTTGCTCGTTAATTTCAAGTTTTACGACATACGCCTCAGGCGTCTCGGTCACACGCACAATCTGTTGGTTGCCGATCGGCTGGGTAAAGCTGCTCGTGCCGCCTTCTTGAAAATACTTGTCCAGGACCGTTGCCGTGCCCTGATGCGTCGGCAAGCCGTTCGTATTGATTGCCGCGAACAAGTAATACGCGACCACGCTGCACAGCACGATCGCCGAAAAGAAATAGATGAACCGATTCGGCCCCGCTGGCTGATTAAATGTCGCCTGCCGGATCGAAGATCCGCTGCTGTTTGAGGGAGTGACTTCACTCATTCAATCGTGACCTCCATCGTTCGCATTTCGGGTAACCAATCCGTTCCGGGATAAGGAACCGCAGCTCGCCAAACCAAGTCGACTTGGCGTTCTTCCATTCGAATTTGCACCGTGTGCAGCACCACGTCTGGCTGCTGGCATCCACTTCCGATGTCCAATCCCATTCGCGGCCGTTCGGCTGGCAAATGAAAATCGAACGCACCCTCAGGCGTCAAACCTTCGGTGCGAACACGTTCGTTGCCTCGCAGAAACTCCATTGCTAATCCGGAAGACGCACCGTTGAAGAAGCGAAAGTCCATGTCCGGAATTTGAGCATCCATGTACTGTTGACGCTGCTCATCGGGAATCGACTGCGCATAGATCGCGCGCAACTCCTGCTCGGTCGCTCGGTCGGCTGGCATGATCCCGGCAAGCTTCGCACGAGGCTGGCAATACTTCGAGAACCACCCAAAGCTTTGTGGCATTGGCTGACGTTCCCACTGTGCGTACTCACCCACACACAATCGGTCGGGGGTCAGTGGATCGTTGGGATCTTCCAGATTGGGAAGCTGTAATTTGTGAAGCGTTTTCTTGGACGCTTTGACGACGAAACCTTTGCCCAAATGGTTTCGTGGGTAAGGATAGGCCACCGCTGGATCGGTGTAGACATCGACGCCGCCATAAGCGTTCTCATACCGAAGCTCAACCGATTCGAACGGCTGCGGATCGGAAATGACGGGAGCCTTGCCCATCCGATACTCACAGCTTCGGTCACCGATGACCAACAGCCTCTTTTCGATGTTGCCAACGGAAAGCGAGGCGATCATTTGGCGAGTCGGGTTGCCACCGGGCGCGTAGGCGCTGCCCAACACGACGACATCCGTTGCCAGCTTGAAGGGGACAAAGTCGCCTTCCATTTTGACCGAGGTGTTCATCGGGTCGCCGTAGAACAAGTCAGCCGGGTTGATCGGTTCGTCTTCTTCGGCCCGTTCACAGCGTGCGTTTTGTTTCAGGTTGTACGTCCGCTTCAGCAGAATCGAAAGCACATGTTGGCCCGTCGGCGTTTGCCTGGCAACACGATCTGTTGCTCCTCGCGTCCGTCGGTTCCGGTGGACTGTTCAGAAGCTTCGGCGTCAACCGCTGCCGCGGGCGTCGCCATGCCTTCCAAAGTGACTTCGAATTGGCTGGCTCCGGCGGTGATTCGGTCGCCATGGGAAAGCGGTCCTTGTGTGATCCGCTGGCCGTTGACCGAGGTACCGTTGCTGCTGTTGAGATCTCGAATGGAGCATTCCGTCTCGCTGTAACGCAATTCGAAATGGACACTCGACAAGGCGGGGTCATTGGCAATCACGAAGTCGGCGTATTCGGTACGTCCGATCGTCATCACACCGCGATTGCGTCTCCAATGCTTTTGCCCAGTCCCTGGGCCGGCGATGACGGTCAAGATAATACGCATGATTTACCGGGCAAACGCCTCCAGGTTTTGCAGTTTTGTCAGCCACTTGCGATCGGGGTTGGAAAGCGATCCACGCCAAACCAAATCGACTTGGCGATCTTCGACGCGAACACAAACGGTGTGCAAGACCGGATCGAGTTGCTGAACGCCTTTTCCCAAATTCAGAGTGACCTGTGGCGGTTGGCCCGGCAGCTGAACTTGCAACATCCGGTCCGGCGTCATGTGGTGAATTGTAAGGACTTCGTCACCGCGAAACGGCGCAAACGCCAATCCGACTGACGCACCGCTGTTAAAGCGGATATCAAAACTGGGCAGTTTGAATTGGCGAGCCAACGCAATTTGACCTTTTGGAACCAGGCCGAGCGTTTCTTCACGCATGACTTCGTCCGGATCGACGAACCCAGGGACCGCGCCGACGAAAGAACATCGCGGGTACCACGTTTTTTGAAACCAGCCGAACCCTTGCGGAAGTGGCTGTTCATTCCAGGACGTTAGCGATTCCAAACACAACCGCTGTGGCGTCAACAGGTCATTGGGGTCTTCCAGATTGGGCAGTGCCAACCCTTCGATGGCTTCGGGGATGTTTTTGCAGACGAATCCTTTGCCCACATGATTCCGCGGATAACTGAACTCCAGTCCGGGTTCGCTGACGCGATCGACGCCGCCGTAAGCGTTTTCGTAACGGATCGGCATCACCGTAAAAGGCTCCGGCGCAGAAAACTCCGGTGACTCGCCATCCCGATAGCGGCAAAACCGATCGCCAAAGACGCGGATCAACTTTCGTTTCGTACCGACATCAACGGCGACGTCGAGTTGCCGAAGTGGCTTTTCGTCTGGCGCGTGTGCAGAGCCGAGCACGACGACATCCGTCACCGTTTTAAATGGCGCCAGGTCCGATTCGAACTGGACCGAACAGGTTTCTGGGTCGCCTTCGTCAAAGAATTGGTCTGCCTGCTGAATAACGGCAGGCTTCTCGGCAGGGACAAGCTTTCCTGATTTGGCGATGTCAAACGTTTGCTTGGTGACAACGGCTAGGACCGAGTGACGCTGGTCATCGACGCTTGGCAAAACCACGCAGGGCAGGTCTACGGTCGGGGCGTCAATACTGGACAGCGTTTCGGGATCGGCATTGGGCATCGCGGTGGCAAACAAACGTTGGATGGATCAACTCGGCAGGGCATCGGTTGGCAGCGCTGCCGAATTAGTTGAGCATGATCATACCGCCTTTGATCATGTTGTTTGCTTTCGCTTGTGACAATACCATCGCGCCTTCGAGGACATTGTTGTTGTCGGCTTTGGAGGTGACAGCGGCACCGTGGATGTTGACCGATTCTTTTCCCTCGATGGCAATGTTCATTCCGCTGATCTCGATCGTACCGTCAGCTTTCATCAGCAATTTTGACTTGCCGACTTCGAGTTTGATTTCGGTCGCGGCGGTGACATGAATGTGCTGAGTTTCCGAATCGATCGTGATTTCTTTTTTGACCGTTGTTGCCGACATGCCTTTGGACACGGTGCGTGCCCAGTTGCCTTCGGTGACGGTGATCGTGGTGTCTTTCTTGATCGTTTCGGTGTGTGTGCCGTCGACCTGGATGGAGCGATCATTGTGAACCGTCTGGCGATCGTCATGCTCGATCGTCGAATCCATGTCGTACTGAGCGTGCAGCCGGATCAGCTCCTTGCTCTTGGTGTCGTCCATGATCAGTTCGTTGTAACCGCCACCACCCATGGTGCTGTTGGTTTTCACGCCACTGATGTTTTTGGAGTCCGGCAGCCCATAAGGCGGCATGTTCTGCGCGTGATAGACTCGGCCGGTGATCAATGGGCGATCGGGATCACCTTCCAGGAAACTGACAACGACTTCTTCGCCGATCCGCGGCAGGCTGATTGCACCGAATCCGGCGCCGGCATGGCTTTGCGATACGCGAATCCAGCAGCTGCTCTTTTCGTCATTTTCGCCGTAGCGGTCCCAGTGGAATTGGCACTTCACGCGTCCGAATTCGTCCGGATAGATTTCTTCGGATGGCGGGCCCGTGACCATCGCGGTCTGAATTCCGCTAATGATCGGCTTGGCCGTTTGACGTGCAGTGCGAAAAACACGTGATGCAGGGATACAGCGGATGTTATTTCGATACACCAGTTCGTTGCTGCCGCCGGTTTCATAGGCCATCGGCTCGCTGGCCATGTGATCGATCGACGTGATCGCAAAACCTTGACCTTCTTCGCTGGTGTCGCGGTGCTTGCCCACCGTGAAACGCCCGCCGGCTTGAAAGGTCTTGCAAAAACTGGTGGCCGAGATGATGTCGTAGCGTGTTTCTTCGGCTTCTAGTCGGACGCGTGTTTCGACGTCACCCACCGACTTTTCTTCGTATTCGCCAGGGTAATCGTACAACTCGTAGTCGCTGATCTTATCCAAGTCGATCACGCTGGTGCTGCTACTGTCGGCGGCCAGCGAAGTGCTTGGCGTTTTGAAGTTGTAATCGGTCTGGGCGTATTTGCCGGGGATGAATTGGTACTGGCGTTCCCAAGCCGTCAGGTGATCGACGATCGCGTGTGATCCGATGTTGTCCGGATAGTCGACGGTACTTTCGGGCAATTGGTAATAGGCGGTCGCGTGATCGGCGATCACCAATTGATGTTTGCCTTCGGAATGCTGAAAGAAATAGAACAGACCTTCTTGTTCCATCAATCGCGAGACGAAATTGAAATCGCTTTCGCGGTACTGGACGCAGTATTCCCAGCTTTTGTGGTCGAGTTGGACTTTGAATTCGAAGTCGGTGAAGCCGCAGTCTTGGAAGACCGATTCGATGATTTTCGGGACGTCGGTTTCCTGGAAAATCTTGCAGTCGCTGGTCTGAGTCAAAAACCACAGCCAAGGTACGACGTTGACGCGGTAGTTTCGTCGACCTTCGGAATCGATGTCACCGCGTGAGAGGCTGCTAACGTAGCCGTGCCAGTGGCGTTTGGTATTGTCAGCCAGCTCGATGCTCCAGCCGATCGGCGTGCCGACCAAGCTTTTGGCTTCGATCGCCGGATCGTCGCTGATCATTTCCAATTGGTAATTGAACAGCCGGCCGATCTCTTCGGATCCGGAGAACGATGTCAGCAACAAAACGTCGTCACCAAGAGCCGTGGTGAGATTCAGCAGGCGGTTTTGTTGTTGCAGTGTCATCGTTCAGTCACAGATACGTCAGGATCGAAAAGTTGAATCGTTTTTAATGGTTGTCGTTGCGGGCGACAATCGGAACCAGGCGAGTCATGAAACCAACCTGCAAAATAAAAACAGGCCCGTCCGCCCGAAATCGGCGAACGGACCGTTGTCGTTTGATGCCAGCGGCGTTGCGATCAGCTTTCGCCTTCTTCGACTTTCCAGCTGTATTCGACGTTGCCTTTCTTCTTGCCCTTGGAGTCGTTCTCGGTGTAAGTGACTTTGATCTCTTCAAAGTTCAGCGAGAAGTCTTCGACGGGAACCGATTCGCTTTGGCCCGATCCGCTAACGTTGTAGCTGGTGACCAGAACGTTGGTCAGCGTGTACTTGTAGTACGTGACGCGTCCGGAATCGTTGTACGAAGCGGTCAGGTCGATTTCAACTTTGGGGTAGACCTTGCCTTTGCAAACCGACTCGGCGATCTTTGGGCTGGCCTTGTCCAGTTCCTTCGTGCAGGTCAGGTCTTCCATGATCACGTCGCCGCGACGACGCGATGCACCGGTGGAGCTTCCACCGGGTTGGTGGACGGCTTGTCCGAACGACAGCAGGTCGCTCCAAGCCTTGTGGTCTTTGTCTTTGCTTTCGCCGTCAACGCCATCGAATTTGATGTAAGCAGCCATTGGGGATTCCTGTGTTTCGGAAGGTTCAGAAAGTGGTGTGATTTTTGCTTGGCGATTTGTCTCGCCGCCATGCACACTACCGTTCTCGACCTCTGCCCTGGAAAGTTTCGTCCCACCAAAAAACTTTTCTGACTTTTTCGCCAGGCAATTTTTAGCCCGTAAAAAACGGGTTCAAAATCGTCCGTCAGCGGTCACTCGGACTTTGCCTGGGAGATTTCCAAGGCAACCGGGTTTGCCTTCCCGGCCGAGGTGTCGATTTTCAATCCCTCCCAAGTCAACGTCCGACTGCGATTGCTAATCGAACCGCTAAATTTCAGTGTGTACTCGCCTTCAGGCAACACGCCAAAGTTAAAACTGCGGTCGGTCCCCGAAAGGAACTTCGATTTCATGTTGACCCCGCGCGGTGCCGGTGAAAGCGTCAGGTCGCCACTCATCCCGGCGCCCGTATTGATCGTTCCATGCAGCCAGCCTTTCTTTGGCGCGGCTTTAGGCGTCGTCATACCATCGGCAACCGCCCCTTCCGAGCTTTTGACGACTTGAATCGGTTCTTGAGATTCGAACGAGTTTCCCGACGCGTCGGTTGCACGGACCACGATGTGATAGTGCTGTGCGAGCGGAAACTTGAACGCCGTGCGAGCGACGGGAATCATCGCCGCGTCGTTTGTCACCGGCGGATCAAACGTGTAGCTGCCACGCTGCGTGTTGGCCTGCCCATCGCCGGTCGTATCAAGGCCATACTCGATCGTTCGAATTCCCGACATCAGTCGGCCTTCGTCGCGTGCCGAGATCGTAAAGGGAACCGTGGTGCCCTGTTGAAGCGGACCTTTGTGCGAACTGGCCGGTCGGACCGAAATCCAATTCGGCGCGGAAGAATCAAAGATCGCGTTGATCGCGGTGGTTTCGACTTCGCGTCCGCCGAGTAGCAAACTCGCATTCAGCGGAACCTGGCCAGTTGCATATTGCCCCTGCGGTAGATCTTCGCTGATGTCGGTAACGGTTGTTTTCAGCGTCACCACGCCATCCAGCGTCGCTTCGGCAAGCTCCGTTTTGACGATCCGGTCGGTCAAGTAGGTCGCATACGGACGGCCTTCGACTTCGAAACGCAACTGAGGCTGTCTTTCGGCTGTGAAATCACCTTTGAAAAAGTCCGCTTGCAAGGTTGTGCGCAGAGCCGCGCCGCCGCCTTGAAAGTAAACCTCGCGTCGTGGGGCGAAGATCGATTGCCCAGGCTTTTCTGGATCGCTTTCCTGATCGCCGGCGGAACGTTTGAGATGGCGAAGCAAACCGAATTTGATCGAATTGCGCGTCTTGCTTTGCCCCAAGCTTCCCGATTGGTGTTCCACGACGGACGAGATCGCTCGCGGCCAACCATCGACATCCAGTTGAACCCACGTCCGGTTGGAACGCGAATCGACAGGCACGCTGATGAATCCGACCGGTTCACCGGCAGTCCCACGTAAACGCAAAGGCCGTGAATCGGGAGCTTTCGAAGTGCCCGGCTGGAAACTCTCCCATTGGTCATCCTCCAGCCAAGTCACTGTGATTGGCCGAGTGGCGATCTCCGGAATCTCGTCATCGGTTTGGTCGCCGTCGATCGATTTCAACAGTCGAGCGTTGACCTCCACCCGCCCGCCTTCATAACTGACTTGGGTATCCAGGTAATCGTGTGGTGCCCAAGGTTTGGCGACCAAGTAAATGACTTGATCCTTATCGGCCAGTGGCTGGTCTTTTTCATCCACCAAGCGACAGACCAATGCCATCCCGTGGCTAATGTCCATTCCGTCAACAGCAGGCTGCGAAGGGGGTGCTGGTGGTGGTGCATCGGGTTGGGCAGGATTGCTGGGGCGAAAGCTGACCGGGACGGGCTGGCGATCCGCAGGGATTCCGATCACGGCTGGCCCCATCAGGATGCGTTCGGGACGCAGAAAGCGGTCTTCGATACGACCGTCGTTGTCCAAGACACGCCCATCGGCCGGATCCGAATAACGCTGCTGGGCAAAATCAGGCCAATAAGCACGGACATCTTGAGGCATTGGGCTGGGCAATCGCACCAACCACACTTTCGCCCGGCATGCCTTGCCCGCTTCGTTTTTTAGGCTCAATTGAAACGGTGTCTTGCGATCGTTAAACGTTCGTAACCACATCCCGGCTGGCCAGTTTCCTTGGCCGCTTTCGGTCGGAACACTGCATCCGATCCCGCGGTAATTGGACGCGATAGCGATCAAGCGATTTTCGGCTGGCAATTCGATCGGAATTTCGTAGGTTCCGACGACACCCTCGACTTGGTCGCTGGTGCGGTCGCCGCGAATCCGGATTTCAAGCACCAATGACTCATTCGGCTCGGCAACGCCTTGGGCCGTGATTCGGACCGGGATTTCACGATCACGATCGGCAGCGATCGACACATCAACCGTTTGATCCGGCTCGATCCCGCTTTGTCCCGGGATTGAGAAATCAACATTGACGGGCGGATCACGAAAACTGCTTGCGGTCGAACGAACGGCGTAACTCAATAGCAACCGCGTGGCAGACGGTCGATCGGGATTGATTTTCAGGTTTAAGGTCTGTGAATCGTTGGACGTCCCAAGGATCACCGCCGCATCGCCGGTCAACGGCGTGCCGTTGGCATCCACGATCGCCACGTTCGGACGTCGTACAATCGGTTCGGCGGTAACGCGGTGCAAGAGCGCTGTTTGGTTGACCGGCAGCAGTCCCAGCCGCGGATCAACACGCAGGATCGCGGCCATTCGAGGTCCAAATTCCGCGTCCATTTCCGTTGCCAAACGGAGCTGCCAAGCCGCATCCCGTTCGGCTGCGATGGACGGATCCGGTGCCGCGTTGAACTCTGCCAGGTGCATTTCATATTGGCTGACGCGCTGCCGATCGGCTTCATTGGCGACCGTCTTGGCCAAGCGGACATTGGCGACGTTGACTTCACGCCAAACCCGGTCAGAGCTGTCGACCGGAGCCGAGGTGATCGCTTGATAAAGCTGCCGCCGCTGTTTGGCCGAAGGGAGCGGGCTACGGAGCCAAGCGTAGGCGGTGCGAACCAGTTCCCAAGTCCGCTCGGGATCATTGCGAGAGAACTCGTTCAGCAGGTTGCCAATCGACTGATCGACATTTCGGTCAAAGCTATCGAGCGAGTCGAAGAGATCTCGGCGTTGGCGATCGAATTCCGCTTGCGAAGGCGACTGACCACCGCTTGCCGACCCGATCACGCTTTCGGCCACTTTGACGACG
The DNA here is from genome assembly GCA_002901265.1 of Rhodopirellula baltica. Taxonomy (GTDB): domain Bacteria; phylum Planctomycetota; class Planctomycetia; order Pirellulales; family Pirellulaceae; genus Stieleria; species Stieleria baltica_A. Next base: position 78,041 of record PPHI01000094.1, read on the forward strand.
CTTAACAAGCGTGTGGTGGGAGCCTCGGTGCCGGCAACGATCGCTTGCCGCTCAAATTCTGACAGTGCCCACAGCCGGTTGTAAGCGGCCGCGATCGCGTGCTGTAATTCGTCCGCGACCGTCAATCGTCGGTCGCGCCGTTGTGAACGTTGTCGACGTTGCTCGCTCTCGACGAAGTCGCGCATCTTTCGAATCAAATCGTCATTGATCGAACCATTCGTCGATTTGCCAAGCAAGACATTTTGCAACTGCTTCAGATCATCGACCACGATCTGGGCGAGCTGCGTTGACGACTGTGGTGCCGACGCATCCAAGCTTTGCAGTTCTGCGGCGAGCACTTTGAGTGTAAGTTGCCGCCATAGCTGCGGTGCCAATGCGAGTGGACTGACAACGGCGTTTTCTTCACCGCGATTGCCGCTGCCAAGTTCAAAGGGGACGGCTTCGAAACGGTCGCGAAAATCCCAAAACGTTTCCGCAATCGGTGTCGACTCGTTTCCTGGAGTGGCTCCGTTTGCCAAAGCGGGCGATTGATTGGCTGGCGGTCCAGTTGGTTGCGATGCGGAGTCCCCCGGTGCTGTCTCTACTGGAGACTCAGCAGCATCAGTGTTTGTACCTGCGTTGTCGGCTTGGAAAGCGACGGTTCGAATCGAAAGGTCGATTGCACCGGGGCGTGGAGAGATTCCCGTGGCAGTGTTTGCCGACGCAGTGTCCTCGGCGGCGGGTTGCGATTCGGCTGGTTCTTGTGCTTCGTCGTTGGTGTCCGTATCGCTGGCGATGGATCGAGTCGCATAGTTGATCCAGACCTCGGAAATGGCGTCGTCTTGTAATGTGACGGTGCCTTGTCCACCGCGAAGCAACAACACTTGGGGAGCGTCATCACGTCGTCGCGGCAATCGGCTGTACCGATCTCCCAAATAGCCACAAAGTTCGGGAAGCGTCACGATCCCGTCGCCGTCAAGTTCTGCTTCGCCGCCAATGCCGTCGAGCAGGGCTTCAGACGCGATCGGCATTTTCGCTGCCGGGTCCCAGCCGGGATTTTGTAGCGGTCCGCGCGTGGACAACACCCATACATGCTCTGCCGCCGGTCCGTCGAGTGAACGGACGAGCGTTTCCAGTTTCGCGAACACCGACTCGTTGGACTGGCCGAGTGCCGGGTGTGCTGCCAATGGTTCGACGTCCAGCACCACCAAGCGGCTTCCCGTGAACGACTCGGGGGCTTGAGATGCCAGCGGGGCAAGGATTTCGCTGAGCTTCAACAGGCCGACGGGCTGCAACGAGGTGGGATCGAATCCGAGGTCGCTGCACGCGATCGCCGGATCACCGTTGGCGTCTTCGAGCAAATAACCACGGATGACGACCATCAGCGTGTCGTCTTTGTCGCTGAAATACTTGGCGACTTTCGTGGTGTCTTGAAAACGAGATCGAATCGTCTGTGAAGAATCGTCGAAAACTTCGGCGCCGAGTTGTTCTCGGACAGCGTTTCGAACCGATTCGGCATACAGCCCCGGCGTCACGATGTCCAAGTTGTACGACGGCGAAATCATGACCGTGACCAGATTCCGGTCCGGTTTTGGACGAAGCAAAATGTAAAGAAACAGGGCCAACAGCAACGCAGCGATCAGCGTCAGTACCGCCTTGGTCGTCCGACGCTTTCCGGCAGCATTGTCATTGCCGCGACGCCACGACTGTCGTTCACCGAAATTACCAGCTGTACTCATGAGCGATTCGTTGATTCGTCGCCAAAGGAAACACGTTCATACCGTCGGGGTGGCGACCTTTCGTGTTTGCCACTCCGCTTGGGGAGGCTGCGCCGCGAATTCGATCGCGCACAATCAGTCGAATTCACCAATGCTGAATTCGGCTGTGACCCAGTGCCGTCTCCGGCTCTGGCCCGATGCCGACTCCGGCTGTGACCCAGTGCCGTATCTGCCCCACACCTGTTAGAGTATCGGTTCAGAGCATGAACGGCGAGAGTCGATGATACCGACCATTTGATTGGAGAATAAAGCACCGATGCACAACGAGAGTGTCGCTTGGTTGGAAGGGATGTTTCTTCGGCCGCATCACATGCAAGCCGCAGAACGCAGCATCGATGAAAACGCTCGGCAACAGGTGTCGCTCGACCATGCGTACAACTATGGCATTCGACAGATCAGCTTTTCTCGTGACGCGATTGCCAACGGCCAGTTCGAACTCTCCGAATGCCAGGCTCGACTGCGTGACGGCACGGTCATCTGGATCGACGCCGCAACGCAACCTGATCGTGTTGATTTAGGCAAAGCAGGCGGTGCAGCGAAACGCAGTTTGTCCGATTCCTTTGATCAAGTCGAATCGATCGACGTTTACCTGGCCGTTCCCAAGCTTCGTCTCGGTCGCCCCAATACGATCGAAGAAAGCGGCGGTCAGCACCGATTTGTCAGTCTGTCGAGCACCGTGGCAGACGAAAACGCGGGCGGCAACGAGCAAGAAATCAGCCTCCGTTCGCTGAACGTTCAAATCTTGCTGGGCACCGATAACCTGGGCGGATACGAGACGCTGCCGATCGCGCGAATCAAACGCAGCGGTGCGGCCGAATCGGCTCCCGAGCTGGATCACGACTACATCCCGCCGGTGCTGGGCTGTGACGCCTGGCCGGAACTGGCCCGCGATTACGTGCGTGCGGTCTACGATATCATCGGCCAAAAACTGGAGGTGCTCGCCCAGCAGGTCAACACACGCGGCATCATGCAAGGGTCGCCAGAAGCGGGCGACGTGAACCGTTTGTTGATGCTGACAGCGCTGAATTCGGGATTCGCCGCCCTACGGTCGCTGGCGTTTGCCCGTGGAGTCCATCCGCACGTCGCCTACACCGAGCTTTGCCGAATCGTCGGCGCGCTGTCGATTTTCCGACCCGATCGGCGTCCGGGCGAGATTCCACTTTACGACCACGACGATCTGGCACGAATTTTTGGCTGGGTGCGTGAAGAGATCCGGTCGCTGATCACCGAGGTCCAAGAATACAAATTCGAGCGGCGTGACTTTATCGGCGCCGGTAAAGGCCAAGAGGTTTCGCTGGACCAGAAATGGATGGGCCAAGGCTGGGAATGGTACATTGGCGTTCAATACGAACGGATTACTGCGGCCCAGTGTCGCGACTTCCTCGTTCCCGGTCGCTTGGACTGGAAATTGGGAAAAAGTGAAAAAGTTGATTTCATGTTCCGATACCGTCAAGAAGGACTGAACATTTCGGAAACGAAAGCCCCGCGCGCTTTGCCGCAGGGTGACAACTGGCTGTTTTACAGCGTTAATAAAAGCGGTCCGGCCTGGGAAGACCTCCGATCCGAAGACTCGCCACGGCTTGGCGTCCGCTTTAAAGAAACGCTGATCACCAATTTGGAATCGCTACAAGGGAAAAAAGAACTGCAAATCAACGTCGACGGAATCGAAGGCACGTTGCGTCTAAGTTTGTTTGCGGTCCCAGTTTCTTAGTAACGCTTTGTTAGTAACACCTGTTCCTATGTGACGCTTGGTTTCAACGTCGTGTTCGGTTCGGATCAACCATTGCCATCTCGAATTTCACCCTGGACTTGCCCTTCCGACAGGTTTCATGTCGCCTGAATTTGCCAAAGCGGTCGATCCGATCTTCATGTACGTCTCGTCGGTGATCGACGAGATCGAACTGAATCACAGCCCCGACCCCGAAGACGTCAACGCGAAGATCCGCGGCCTGTTGGACTCCGCCGAAAACCTACTCGGCGGCGGCGAAGGATGGCGTTTGGCGAAGTACGCACTTGTTTCCTGGGTCGACGATTTGCTGATCGAAGCGGTCTGGGAAGGCAGTCAGTGGTGGGAACAGAACCGACTCGAGTTCCAGATTTTCAACACCACCAGCGCGTTTTCGAAGTTCTACGAACAGAGCCAAAAGGCGTCGCAATTGCCACGCAAAGACGCTTTGGAAGTGTTTTATGTCTGCGTCGTGCTGGGGTTTCGCGGGCTTTACGGCGACCCAGAAGCCACCGCCCAACACCAGCACTTTGGCGTCCCCGCCTCGCTGGACGAGTGGGCGCGTCGCACCGGCATGACGATTCAACTGGGACAAGGTCGACCGCAGATTCGCGAAGCCGGTCGTCCCGGTCTGGGTGCACCACCGCTCGAAGGCAAGTACCTGATGATCAGCTCGGTGATCTGTTGTGTGCTGCTGTCGGTGATCACCGTCGGTGTCGCCCGCATGGTGCTGGGTGAATGACGATGAAGCGACAATCGATTTCTGGATTATTTCGCCAAGGCAGACTGACTCCGCCCCAATCGCTGGGCCGGTCATTGGCGGTATTCACAATTCAAAGCCGAGAAAACAATCAGTGCGACGCATTCGCTGCCGTCGCTTCAACGTTATTTGTGAGGACAGCGTAGGATGGGAAGTGCCATTCGAAGTTTCATCGATGCGGTACTGTATCCGTTCCGCTTGATGGCCAGCATTCCCAGCAGTGTGATCAGCACGCCAAAACGTGTGTTGGGTTTGTCGCTGCAATCGCGTGCGGCGCTGTTGCTTTGGGCCGGCTTGTTGGTCGTCGCGATCGTCTGGGCGTTCGTTCGATATGATCCCGAATCCCGCGTTCAGTACGGCGGATTTCTGTCCGTCGAGCTTCCCGTGGTGATGCTGCTGGTGTTCGCGATTCCCGCGATCACTTGGTACGCACTGAAGCTTTGGCTGGAAGGCGAACCGTCGGAGCATCCCGAGATCGATCGCGTGTGGGACGGTGCTCTCGAAGCAATGCGTGATCACTCGATCGATCCGTCCGAGACGCCGATCTTTATGATTCTCGGCCCGGGCACAGTCGATAACGTCAACGCCTTTATGGCGACCAGCAACACTCAGTTTCCAGTTCGCCATCCGCTCGGTCCGGCCCCCATCCACGTGTTCGCCAACCAACAAGCGATCTATGTGGTCTGCACCGAATGTTGCCAGCTCAGCAAATTGATCGGATCGCCGCGTGACGCCACGATCGTTCCTGACCAGCTGCCCGGTGCTCCGCCACCACCGTTTTCCCCCAACGCGACGATGGACATCAGCTCGATGGGCGACGGAGGCGCGTTCAGCGGACCGCCCATTCCGCCCGCCGCTGCGAATCCCGGTGGGACGTATTCCGACGACGTGCGGAACACCATCGCGGCATTGAACATCCCCACACCGAACCAGCCCGCGGGCGGCGACCTGCGTGGCACAATGATGGTCGGCGATTTGTCCGGCGGCGTTCGTGATCCCGGGAAACCTCAAGGCGGTGGGATTTCGGCCGCTTCGATTTCCTCCGCCGATGCCAGCTTGGCGACCAGCCGGTTGGCTCACTTGGCGAGACTGTTTCGCAAACTTCGTGACCCGCTTTGTCCGATCAACGGCGTGATCGTTTCGACGCCGTTCCGATTTTTGGCGGACGGATCACAGGACATGGTCAACCAAATCCTGATCGCACTCAAAGCCGACTTGGCATGTTTACGTGGAACGTTGCGGATTCGCTGCAGCGTCACTCACGTGGTCGATTCGATGGAGATCGAAACCGGGTTCCGTGAACTGGTGCGTCGTGTCGGGGCCGAGCGGTCGTCTGTCCAGCGATTCGGTAAAGGTTACGGGTTGTGGAATTTGCCCAACGCGCCACAGCTTGATGCGGTCGTGAAGCACGCCTGCGGAGCGTTCGAAGACTGGTCGTATTTGCTGTTCCGTGAAGGCGACGGGCTGAACAAAGCCGGTAACCGTCACCTGTATTCGCTGTTGTGCCGCATCCGATCGACGTTCGAACCGCGATTATCCCACTTGATCCAGTCGGCGTATGGGCTCAACGCCTCGGGAATTCAGCTCAGTGAAACCGAGCCGCTCCTGTTCAGCGGTTGTTATTTCGTCGCCAGTGGCGCGATGCCCGATCGTCAAGCGTTCTTGGCCAGTGTGTTCAAGAAGGCTCAAAACGAAGAAGAAGAACTGGAATGGGGCAGCGAAGCGATCGCCGAAGAAGAACGGATGCAGACGGGCGTGCGATTGCTGATGGTGATCAACGGGGCCCTCGTGGCGACGATCATCGGACTGTTGGTCTATCACTTCAATTTCAAAGATTGATCGGTCAACCATGATGTTCGCCCAGCAGCCTCAACCCGATCCACAACCGGAAACCCAGTTCGAAGATCAACGCGCGCCGGAAACACCGAAAGCCGTCAACCAACAGCTGCTCAACGACGTCCTGGGCGAAACACTGGCCAGACATCGCGAAGACGGTTCAAAACTAATTGACGCGTTGGTGCGGCTGCGTCAAACCAAAACGGACCAGCCCTGTGACGAGAGCCTTTTCATCGAAATCGCCGAGCAGGTGTTGCAGTATCGACTGGGCGAGCAGTGCCGGCGGTTGCCTCGTGAAGCGTTCGAAGAAGTCGGGCGGGCGTTCTGGAATAGCGATCCTTCTCGCAAACGGATCCAGCAATTCTGGTCAAACTTGGGGAACGACAATTGAGCTCGTCTGAGGAAGAACGTCAAAGCGTCTCGGAGCTGATCGCGGAAGCCCAAGGCTTGGTTCGCTCGCTGGCAATGCGAGTGCATCGATCACTGCCGATTCCGATGGATCTGGACGACCTGATCGCGTACGGGCAATTGGGCTTGGCCGAAGCGGCTCAAAAATACGATCCCGCCGAAGGCGTACGATTCACAACGTTTGCGTATTACCGGGTCCGCGGTGCGATCTACGACGGCGTCTCGAAAATGAACTGGACCAGTCGGGCGCGATTGCGCCGGGCAAGGTTCCGCGAGATGGCTGACGACGTGCTGCAGTCCGATGCCAGCGCCACCGCGGACGGCGAATCCGATTCGCCAGGTGAATCCGATGCCGAGTGGCTGGGGCGGATGACCGAGCGGCTGGCAATTGTTTATTTAGCCAGTGGTGACGAAAATAGCGATACCAGCGGCGTGCTGTCCGAAGCCCCCGACCGCCACGAAATCCCCAGCAAAGTCGTCGCCAATCGCGAGATGCAGACAACACTGCGGCGACTGGTCGAACAGTTGCCCGCGGATGCCCGCCGCCTGATCACGAGTATCTATTTCGAAGGTTTTTCGCTGACCGAGGCGGCCGAACGGGTCGGGATCAGCAAAAGCTGGGCGAGTCGTATCCATGCCAAAGGTTTGGACCAATTAGCACAATCTTTGCGAAGATCCGGTAACGATTGATGCCGCTTTCCGCTTTTACGTCTAGCGGCCGCAATCGAGTCGGAGATTCGCGGATCGGAAAGTAAAGAACTTTGAGGTCAATTTGAAACTTCTTCACAACAATGTGAGCAAGTGACCGAAAATAACCATCACGTTGCACTTTTTTACGATCAAGAAACTGACAATGGCATCCGAACCGACGCTGGACTTCGACGCACTATTGGCACCGATCTCGGACGACAATCCGGCGGGCGAATACCTTCGACGATCCGATTTTGATCGTCTGCAAAATGCCAAAGACGCCCGCAACGACGCCGTCGCGGCGGAGCGAAAACAGCGTGAATTCGCCTTGTTCAGCGACGATGACTTGGCTGAGCTCGAAGCCCAGGGGCAAAGTGTCGAAACGCCCAGCTCGCCGAATTGGCGAACCGTTCGTGAGCAATGCATCGAAATCCTTGCCAAGCACTCCAAAGACCTTTGGGTAGCAACCTGGCTGATCGAAGCCAACACGCGACTGAACGGCATTGTCGGGGCGCGCGACGGCTTCAAGCTTGCCACAGAAATCTGCAATCAGTTTTGGGACGGTATCAATCCGCCTTTCGATGAAGACGAAGGCTACATGGATACCGTCGCCCAGCTGACCAGCATGAATGGCCTGGAAGGCCCCGGAACGCTGATCGCGCCTTTGGAAGAAGTCGAGCTGGTGCCGGGATTCGGCGCGTTGACCTACGCCGCATTTCGTGAAGCGATCGAAGGCGGTGGTGAAACCAGCGAGTCGGACTTCCAAAACGCCGTTCGCCAAGTCGACTTGGAAACGCTCCGCAACCACGAAGAAGACATTGCCCAGGCGATTAGCGAGTTTTCTAGCCTGTGTGACGTGCTGGAAGAGAAATGCCGTAGTGACGAATTCGAAGACTGTACACCGCCGAGCAGCCAGATCCGCCGCAGCCTTGAATCCGTCCAGCAATCGTTCGCGACGCTGACCCGTAACCTGCTCAGTGATGGTGCTGCCGGTGGTGCTAGCGGTGGCGAAGTTGCCGCCCAATCCGCGGACGCCGCAGCGGTGACAGGAATTGCCAGTCCGTCGGCTCCTTCGATCGACATCGCCCAGGCTCAGGTGAACAATCGCGAAGATGCCTTTCGGATGTTGATGAAGGCCAGTGAATTTTTTCGCAAGACCGAGCCCCATTCGCCGGTCAGTTACATGCTACAGCAAGCGGTCGAGTTCGGACGCATGGACTTACCGACACTACTGCAAACTTTGATCCGCGACGACGATGTCCTGAAGAACTTCTCCGAACGCGTCGGCGTGCCCATCAAAGAAGACTCGTACGATGACGATTGACCCCTGATTTTCGCTAGTTTCTTGCTGGCGGCGTCTCGGCAAAAGGTTGCCTCACAGGGGGTGGTCATTTACAACCGATACCGCTGATTCCCGTTTCGCAGGCAAGGATTTGGCAACCCAACGTTCCGAAATTTAGTGATCCGTAAATAGCGTCTGGAGAATTGAGATGGCCGAGAGCCAACAGCAAAAGCTAAATCGCGTCCGAAAGCCTCGCGTACACATCACCTATGAAGTCGAAACCGAAGGCGCACAGGTTGTCAAAGAATTGCCGTTCGTCGTTGGCGTGATGGGCGACTTCTCGGGCGACCCGACCTCCAAGCTGAAACCGCTGAAGGATCGCAAGTTCATCCAGATCGATCGCGACAACTTCAACGACGTGCTCCAACGCATGACACCAGGCTTGAACATGCGTGTCGAAAACACGCTTGCCGATGACGGCAGCGAGATGTCGGTCAACCTGGAATTCCAAACCATGGACGACTTCGAACCGGCCAACATCGTCGACAAAGTCGAACCGCTGAAGAAGCTGATGGAAACCCGCGACAAGCTGCGTGACTTGGCCAGCAAAATTGACCGCAGTGACGATTTGGAAAGCGTCCTGGAACAAGTCCTGACCAACAGCGAACAGCTCAAACAACTCTCCGGCGAACTGGGTGTCGACTCGTCTGGCGACAAAGAGTAACCACGCGTTGACCCACCACGTTTTCAATTCACGAACAATCCAATTCCGATTCGAGGAGTCAACTGGCCATGAGTTCCGGTGAGACCGAAAGCCAACCAGCACAGCAAGCCGAAGCAACAACCGAAGCCGGCAGCAGTTTGCTGGAATCCGCCATCGCAGCGACGAAAAAGACCGAGCGGTCTCGTGCGGAAGAGTTAATCAAAACGCTGACCGAAGAAGCCCTCAAGGGCACCGTCACGTTTGACAAAGACGTCATGCGTTCGATCAATGCCGCCATCGCGGGCATCGACGCGAAGATGAGCAAACAGCTTGCCGCGATCATGCACAACGAGAAATTCCAAAAACTGGAAGGCTCGTGGCGCGGTTTGCAGCACTTGGTCATGAACAGCGAAACCGGCGAATCGCTGAAGATCCGCGTGCTCAACTGCGGCAAACGTGAACTGTTCAAAGACATGGACCGGGCCGTCGAGTTCGACCAAAGTCAACTGTTCAAAAAAATCTACGAAGACGAATTCGGCACCCCCGGCGGTGCACCCTATGGCGCGTTGATCGGTGATTACGAATTCACCAATCACCCCGAAGACGTCGATCTGATGAGCAAGGTCAGTGGCGTCGCCGCGTCCGCGTTCTGCCCGTTCATTTCCGCCGCCGCACCACAACTGTTCGGCTTCGATGAATGGACGGAACTGTCCAAGCCACGTGACTTGGCACGTATCTTTGAAAGCGCCGAATACACCAAGTGGAAGTCGTTCCGCGAAAGCGAAGACAGCCGCTTCTGTGTGCTCACCATGCCACGAACGCTCGCCCGTTTGCCATACGGTGCCAACACCAAAACCATCGACGAATTCGCGTACGAAGAAGTCTCCGTCGGCGACCAAGGCGAATCGGTCAGCGTCGATCACGACGAGTTCTGCTGGATGAACACCGCCTATGTCATGGGCGCAAAACTGACCGACGCGTTCGCGAAAACCGGTTTCTGCACCACAATCCGTGGCGTCGAAAACGGCGGTAAAGTCGAAAACCTGCCGACGTACATTTTCAAAGCGGACGACGGCGACACGGACCTCAAGTGCCCCACCGAAATCGCGATCACCGATCGTCGCGAGAAAGAACTCAGTGACCTCGGCTTCCTGCCACTGTGCCACTTCAAGAACACCGACTACTCGGTCTTCTTCGGCGCACAGACATGCCAAAAACCGAAGCTGTACGACCGCCCCGAAGCCACCGCCAACGCGTCGATCAGCGCCCGTTTGCCATACATCATGGCGACCAGTCGCTTCTCGCACTACTTGAAGGTTCTCGGCCGAGACAAAATCGGTGCCTTCATGGAAGCGAGCGATTGTGAAGCATGGCTCGATCGCTGGATTCACAACTACGTCACCAGCGATTCGAACCCGCCAGCCGACGTCCGCGCCCGTTACCCGCTGGCCGAGGCTCGCGTCGAAGTCAAGGAAATCCCTGGCAAACCCGGCTCGTACAACGCCGTTGCTTGGATGCGTCCTTGGTTGCAAATGGAAGAACTGACGACCAGCATGCGGATGGTCGCCAGCATTCCAAAACTTGGCGGCTAGTCAACCGCTAGCTGACCGGCGGCATTGCCGCATTCATTTGGTTTCTGCTGCGTCCGGCCAGTCGACTTGTTCGGCCCGGACGCAGACCACCGCGTCCTAAGATTCGTTTCGGTTTCCCAGCATGTCTTCCGCCGAGCTACCGAACTTCGAATCGACGCATCAACAAGCCGTCGCGACCAGTCTATCGGACAGTCTGCTTGACCGTGTCCTCGACTACTCGGTCGACGCCGTCTCGACCGCAAAGTCGCGTGGACCGGCGTCTGCCGAAACCAAACCGCCCAAGCGGTCATCGAAAGTTCCGTCCGATTCCTTGGCGCGGTTTCTACAGTCGAAAACCGTTGGCGAGGCTCTCGACCGCTGGCTCGGAAGCGACTGGCGTGACAAAGACGATCCGGCCCAGCGTGATCGGCTTCTTCGGCGTTTGGCAGCGAGATCGCACAGATCGATCAATGGCTCAATGACCAAGTCAACGTGATCTTGCACCATCCCCGATTCCAAAAGTTGGAATCGTCATGGCGAGGATTACAGTTCATCGTCAATCGCGCGGATCTCGAAAGCGACCCGATGATTAAAATCCGCGTGCTATCGGCGCGTTGGAAAGAACTCGAGAAAGACTTCGATCGCAGCATCGAATTCGACCAGAGCACCGTCTTCAAAAAAATCTATGAAGATGAATTCGGCTCTCCCGGTGGCGAGCCATTTAGCGTGCTGGTCGGTGATTACGACATCTATCCGAAGGTCTCCGCAGAACGCACGACCGACGATTTATTTGTCTTGCGGTCACTCGCCGGCGTCGCGGCGAGTTCGTTTTGTCCTGTCCTGCTCGCCGCGAGTCCGGCCCTGTTGGACTTGGAAAGCTTCAGCGATTTGCAAGTCACACGCGATCACGCCGGACGGTTGTCGCGGCCGGACTATTTGAAATGGAATGCGATCCGCGACGACGAAGACTCGCGGTTCGTCGGGATGGTGCTGCCTCGAATCCTGATGCGTGGCCCCTACGAAGACGACGGAACTCGTGTCGACCGATTCCTGTTTCGCGAGGACGTGACACATCCCAGCGGCAATCAGTATTTGTGGGGCAACCCGGCCTATGCCTATGTCTCGGTGTTGATGCGATCGTTCGCCAACAGCGGCTGGCTGGCTGACATTCGTGGGCTTCGCCAAGACGTCGAAGGCGGCGGCTTGGTCGCGGACTTGCCCGCGCTGTCGTTCCCGACCGATTCGAAAGGCGTCATCCCCAGACCGATCACCGAGATCGCGGTCAGTGATTCGCTAGAACGACAACTCAGCGAATTGGGCATGCTGCCAATCTGCGATTGCAAAGACACACCAATGGGCGTCTTTGCCAGCGGACAATCGCTGCAGCGACACAAGACATACGACAGTCTTGAAGCGACGACCAACGCAAAGATCAGCACGATGCTGCCGTACATTTTGACGGTGTCACGTTTTGCCCACTACGTCAAAGTCATCGCCCGAACGAAAACCGGGTCGTTCGCCACCGCCGAAGATTTGGAGCGGATGTTGCACGACTGGATCATCGAATATGTGACGGCGGACCGCGAAGCCAGCGAAGACGTCAAGAGCCGAAAACCGTTGCGTGAAGCATCGATCACTGTTCAGCCCGATCCCAGTAATCCGGGCGGTTTTTATTGTATGATGCGTCTCGCGCCACACTATGAGTTGGACGAAATGGTTGGTAGCATCCGATTACAAACACGCATCGGACGTTCGTAACGGGCTACCAACTTTAGACGCCACCGATTCCATTGCATGGTCGCCGCATTTCGTTCAACGACGCGGCCGTTCTACCTTTGAAGGATTCCACCGATGACATCGACACCCATGGAGTTGTACGAAGCCGGGCAACTGGACGAAGCGATGGAAGCGTCGTTACAACTCGTTAAGTCAAAACCTGCTGACGTCGGTTTGCGTTTCCAATTGGCCGAACTGTCGTGCATCGCCGGCAATCTGGAACGGGCCGATAAACAACTCGACACCGTGTCCAATCAAGACGCCCAGGCCGCGATCGGAGCGGCTCTGTTAAGGCAACTGGTACGTGCCGAAACCGCCCGCCGCGAGTGCTTTTACGAAGGCCGCGTGCCCGAATTCCTAGGCGACCCGTCCGACCGGTTGAAAGCTCATCTGAGTGCGCTGACGTTTTACCGTGACGGCCAAATCGATGCTGCGGCCAAAGAACTGGAACCGCTGATCGAACAACCGGTTTTAAACCAGCCCATCGAAGTCAACGGCAACGTGGTCGACGACATCCGTGACTTGGATGACTTGCTGGCGCCAGTGCTGGAGGTCTACACCACGACGGGCAAGTACTTTTGGGTGGACTGGAATCAGATCCTGACATTAGACGTCCGCGCCCCCGAGCGGCCGTTCGATTTGCTGTGGCGACAAGCGACCCTTTCGATCGAATCCGGCCCCGACGGCGAAGTTTACCTACCGGCGATTTACCTGGAGCCTGAAAAATCGGCGACGGCTGACGCCGGATTGCGACTCGGTCGTGGGACCGATTGGTTCGACACCGAAAAAGGCATCGTGCGTGGACGCGGGCAACGAATGTTGCTTGTCGGTGACCAAGACATGCCGATCATGGAACTGCAATCGATCCAGCGAAAAGAACCTGCCTAGTCATGTCACGCGTCCCCAATGACCGCCCGTTGATTCCCAGTGTTCTCGATCGTTTGATCGATCTGGAACCGCATCGGCAAAGCGAAGTGCCGATGAACCGGACTCAGGTGCTGTCACAGATGAAGGAAAGCGTTGGCCGCGATCTGCAAGCTCTGCTTAACACTCGCTGTCGAGCGACGTCCTGGCCGGACGACTTGAAGGAACTCGAACGGTCGATCTTTGCGTACGGGATTCCCGATTGCGTCGGTATCAGCACCGGTTCTCGCGAGCAGCAGGAAATGCTTCGCAAAATGATGACGCGTGCGATCGAAGTCTTTGAGCCGCGTCTTACCAAAGTACGCGTCCAACTGGCCGATACGAACGATCCCGCCGACCGAGCGCTGCGGTTCCGAATCGATGCCATGCTGAAAATCGATCCCGCTCCCGAACCGGTCGTCTATGACAGCGAACTGGACGCCACCAGCGGTGACTTTATGGTGAAAGGAGTGCGCCGATGACCGACCGTTTACTGCCGTATTACAACCAAGAGTTGCAGTTCCTGCGTCGCTTCGGTTCCGAGTTCGCCAAACAGCATCCCAAGATCGCCGCGCGGCTCCGCTTGGGCGACGAACTGAGCGAAGACCCACATGTCTCGCGAATCATCGAATCGTTCGCGCTGCTTTCTGCGCGAACGCGGCTAAAGCTGGATGATGATTTCCCAGAGATCACACAAGCATTGCTTGGAGTGCTGTATCCGCACTATCTGGCGCCGATCCCATCAACGGCGGTGGTGCAATTTGATCTCGACCCACGCCAAGCCGACTTGGTCGGCGGATACGAAATCGAAGCCGGTTCGGCGATCGAAACCGAATCAACCGAAGATGGCGTTTGCCAATACCGAACCGTTTACCCGGTGAAACTGTTTCCGATTCGCGTCTCCGCGGCGACTTACAAAGGCCAACCGTTTCAAAGTCCGCCGAGCCCGCTGTTGGGCAAAGCGGAATCGGTGTTGCATTTGGAACTCAATACGTTTCGGGAATCGGTCACGTTTGAGATGACCGAGATCGATTCGCTGCGATTCTTTATTCGTGGCATCTCGCATGCCGCAATGGATTTGTTCGAATTGGTCCACAACGATTCGATCGAAATCCTGATCGCCAAATCGGAACGTGATCCGAATCCCATCCGCTTGTCCAAAGACAATTTACGGATGATCGGATTTGATACGGACCAATGCATCTTCCCTCAAGAGGCACGAACGTTTAACGGCTATCGCTTGTTAACGGAATACTTTGCGGCGCCCGAAAAATTCATGTTCTTTGACGTGGCCGGTATCCGCAAAGAAATGCTCAGCGGGTTTGGCAATACAATGCATTTGTTTGTGTTGATTAAACGCCACGTCAGTTCCGTCGAACAGTTTGTCGATTCGGAAACGGTTCGATTGGGATGTGCGCCAATCGTCAATTTGTTCGAACACCGCTGCGAACCGATCCGCGTCGGCCATGCGACGCACGAATACCGCGTGGTCCCCGACGCACGGCAACCGCGTGCATTCGAGGTCCACTCGATCGAAAGCGTCAAGGCGATCGATAGCGACCGACCGGAGCGTGATTTTCACCCGTTTTATTCAATTCGTCATGCGGGTGAACAACGCGATCGACGCGGCTTTTATCACACGCACCGGCGTCGCAGTGACTTCAGTGGCGGGACGCAAGATTCCGCTTCGGAAGTTTACTTGTCGCTGGTCGATCTGGACTTCAATCCCGATGAAAGCGACGGCACAGTCCTAGATATTCGGGCGTTGTGTTCGAGTCGTAATCTGCCGCAACGCTTGGAGTTTGGCGGCGGCAGACCGGCGATGTCACTCGTCAATGGCGGACCGTTGCTGCCACCGAAGTGTGTGACCCAGCCACGCGTCCCGTTGCGTCCACCTTTGGAAAAAGGCACTTATTGGCGATTGATCAGTCACCTTTCGCTCGGCCATATCTCGCTGTTCGATCAGCGTGAGGGGGCCAGTGCGATTCGTGAAATCCTGGGGCTTTACGAGTACATCGGAAAAGGCGATGCACAACAACGCATCGATTCAATTCGGTCCGTCGTCTGTTCGCCCAGTGTGGCAAGATGCAAGGCGCCGACCGGCGGTTTGGCGATGTGTCGTGGCCTGGATCTGGAATTGACGATCGACGAAGAGAAACTCAGCAGCGGTGGCGCGTACTTGCTGGGTTGTGTCTTGGAACGTTTTTTTGGCTTGTACGCTTCGATTAATTCTTTCACCCGAACGACACTGCGCAGCAGTTTAAGAGAACAGGAAATCGCACGATGGCCGGCGCGGTCGGGAAGACAAGAGTTTCTGTAAAGCAACGGCTTGTTCGTGAACCGCACAAGTTCACGTTTTATCAAGCGGTCCGTCTGTTGTTGGCAAAGTCAACGACAACCGCTGGCGGTGCGCGTTACGGACGCATCGGGACAACCAGCAATATCCACGACGAACCGGTGCGGTTCCAAGTCCAGCCCGCGCTCAGCTTTGCCCCCAGCGAAGTGATCTCGGTCGCCGCGCGTCAATCGGACAACGAAGACGACATCAACGACGGCTTGGTCGAAATGATGGTCAGCTTTTGGGGACTGACCGGGCCGGCTGGCGCTTTGCCGACACAGTACACGCAACTGGTAATCGACCGTGTTCACGCCAAAGACCATGCCATGCGTGCGTTCTTTGACATGTTCTCTCACCGCCAGCTGTCGTTCTTTTATCGAGCGTGGGAAAAGTATTCACTCGCCGCGGGCTATGAAACCAGCCAGCAACTTGATCGTCCACAAGCTGACTTGTTTCGTGAGGCCCTGTTATCGGTTCTTGGTCGAGGTACCGATCATGTGCGCGACCGATTGCATGCCAGTGATGACGCCACCGTTTACTACGGCGGGATCTTTAATGACCGCCCGACTGCGGAATCATTGCGAGCGATCGTCTCGGATTACCTCGGTTTGCCAGCCAAAGTGATCTCGATGTTTGGCCAATGGTTGGTGCTGCCACCGGCGGAATGTTCGCGGTTGGGTGCCGAACTGGGGCACTGTATGGTCGGCACCGACACGATCCTTGGCGGCAAAACTTGGGACCCAGGGTCCAAGTTTCGGATTCAGATCGGCCCGGTTCGATTCGATGATTTCAAACGGTTGCTTCCGACAGGACAGACCCTGACACAAGTTTGCCAGTTCGTCCGCAGTTACGTCGGCTTGGAATTTGACTTTGACCTTCAAGTCATCTTGATGGCGGAAGAGATCCCGAGCTGCCAGCTCTCGTCGGCGAACGAGACCAAACAAGACGACAATCGTCCACACTTGGGCTGGAACACATGGCTTTGCAGCCGACCGCCGTTGCGTGACAGTGACGATGCGGTCTTTTACCACGATGGGGCACCCAACCGGGAACCTGTCGCGTCGCTTTAACTTTCACTTTTAAACGTCACTATTCACCAACAACGCATCACTGACACATGGCACAGATCAACTTGAAAGAATTGGTTGGCAAGCTGAACGACACCTGTCGCGGAGCCTTGGAATCCGCGGCCGGGCTGTGCCTTTCGAGAACCAATTACAACATCGAAATCGAACACTGGTTGTTGAAGCTGTTGGAAAACAGCCGTTCAGATTTGTCGGTCGCCTGTGCGGCGTTGGAGATCAATACCAGCGACTTGCAAAACGATTTGAACAAAGCGATCGACAAGTTCAAAACGGGCAACGGCCGTCCGCCAGCGCTTTCGCCAAACGTTGTCGACCTGATCCGCGAAGCCTGGCTGTATAGCTCCGTCGACCATGGCGCCGCGAAGGTGCGCAGCGGACATCTGTTGGTCGCACTACTGACATCGTCGTCATTGCGTTCGGTTGCTCGTGACGCGTCGGATGCCTTGGCTGGGATCAACGCCGATTCGCTTGCACAAGATTTCGCCGGTGTCCTTGCCGACAGCGAAGAAACGGATGTGCCGATGGGCGTGGGCAAGGCCCCTGCGTCCTCGTCGGCTGCTCCGGGGAAACCGGGCGTGACCAAAACTCCGGCCTTGGATCAATTCACAATCGACCTGACCGATCGCGCCCAGTCGGGGCACATCGATCCGGTCCTCGGCCGAGATCCCGAGATCCGACAGTTGATCGATATCCTGACTCGTCGTCGGCAGAACAACCCAATCCTGACCGGCGAAGCTGGCGTTGGGAAAACGGCCGTTGTCGAAGGCTTCGCGTTACGTGTTGCCGCCGGCGATGTGCCCGAAGCGATTCGAAACATTCGGATCCACACACTGGACCTGGGATTGTTGCAAGCGGGCGCCGGTATGAAAGGCGAATTCGAGAATCGCTTGCGTGGCGTGATCGACGAGGTCAAAGCGTCACCGGTTCCCATCGTGCTATTCATCGACGAAGCGCACACTTTGATCGGTGCCGGTGGACAAGCGGGCCAAGGCGACGCCGCCAACTTGCTCAAACCCGCCTTGGCTCGTGGCGAATTGCGTACGATCGCGGCGACGACTTGGGCCGAGTACAAAAAGTACTTTGAAAAAGACGCCGCGCTCGCTCGTCGTTTCCAAACGGTCATCGTCAACGAACCAGACGAACCGGTCGCGGTCGAGATGATGCGTGGCTTGGTCGGAACGTTGGAAAGCCATCACCGCGTTCGCATCATGAACGAAGCGGTGATCGAAGCAGTCAAACTTTCCAAACGCTACATCTCGGGCCGCCAGTTGCCCGACAAAGCAGTCAGCTTGTTGGACACCGCATGTGCACGGATTCAGCTCAGCCAGTCGTCGACGCCGCCAGCGATCGAAGACGCACAGCGACGTCTCAGCCAGCTGGAAGTTTCAATTCGGATCCTGAAACGCGAACAGCAAACGGGCGCCGATCATGGCGAGGCGATCGAAGCGGCTGAAGCAGAGATCGTCGAAGTGGAGAAAGAGCTCGAATCGCTTCGCAAACAATGGGACGAAGAAAAGCAGCACCTCGATACCATCGTCTCGCTGCGTAAAAAGCTCGACAAAGACGCCCCCGAACACCTCGCCGCTCCACCGGTCAACGAAACGGCGGATGCCGAATCAGAAAGTGCCGCTGACTCGGCTGAAACGCCGACTGAGGAAGAGCCGCCGACAGAGGAGCAAATCGCGCAGTGGAAATCTGAATTGGTTGCCGCCGAAGCGGAACTTCGCAAAGTCCAAGGCGAACGGCCGCTATTGTTCCCGGCGGTGGATGCCGGCGCGATCGCCGAAACCGTTGCTGCTTGGACGGGCATTCCTGTCGGACGCATGGTCAGCAACGAAATCAACACCGTGCTGCAGCTCAAGGAACTGATGGAGCAATCCATCGTCGGCCAGTCACACGGGCTGGATCGGATCGCACAAAGCATCCGCACCAGCCGCGCGGGACTTCGTGACCCTCGCACACCAATCGGCGTGTTCCTGCTGGCGGGCACCAGCGGTGTCGGTAAAACCGAGACCGCGATCACCTTGGCGAACCTGCTTTACGGCGGCGAACAGAACATGACGACGATCAACATGTCTGAGTTCAAAGAAGAGCACAAAGTTTCGCTACTGATGGGATCGCCTCCCGGTTACGTTGGCTATGGCGAAGGCGGTGTGTTGACCGAAGCGGTTCGCCGCAAACCGTACTCGGTTGTCCTTCTGGATGAAGTCGAAAAGGCACACCCCGGCGTGCAGGACGTCTTTTACCAAGTCTTCGACAAAGGCCAGATGAAGGACGGCGAAGGTCGCGACATCGACTTCAAAAACACGGTCATCATCATGACCACCAACGCCGGGACGGATTTGATCAAAAGCTTGTGTGCTGACGAGGACACGATGCCAGATCCGGACGGTTTCATCGAAGCCGTCTTTCCCGAGTTGCTGAAGACGTTCAAGCCAGCCTTCTTGGGCCGGGTCAGTGTGATCCCTTATTACCCGTTGAACGATGATGTGATGAGCCGGATCATCCGGCTGAAACTTGGCAAAGTAGGTCGCCGTGTCGCCGAAAGCTACGGTGCCGAATTCGAATACACCGATGCCGTCGTCGATTCAATCCGCAGCCGTTGCACCGAAGTCGACACGGGGGCTCGAAACATCGACCATATCCTGAACCGTACGATGCTGCCTGAGTTGTCCTCGCGCGTTCTATCGAGCCTTGCCGAAGGTGAAACGATCAGCAAAGTGTCGATCGATATGAAAGACGACCACTTCGAGTATCAGGTGATCAGCGAGCAATAACTGCTTCGATTTTTCCGTCAGCCAGTTCGATTCGCTGGCTGGCGCGGGCCGCGATCGATTCGTCGTGAGTCACGACGACGAGCGACGATTGGTGGGACTGTTGAAGTGATTCCAACAGTTCCAAAATCGCTCGCCCCGATTCACTATCCAGCGCCCCTGTTGGCTCATCGGCCAGGATCAGTTTCGGATCGTTCGCGAGGGCGCGGGCGATCGCGACACGCTGACTTTCGCCACCGGACAATTGCCGCGGCAAATGTTTCTCTCGTCCCGATAGCCCCACTTGATGGAGCAAGCGGCGGGCCTTTTCGACGCGTTCCGGCTTGGCGATCGAAGATTCGAACATTGGGATTTGAACGTTTTCGACCGCGCTCAAATTGGGAAGCAAGTAATAACGCTGAAACACGAATCCGACTTGCCGCGATCGGTAGTGATCCAAATTCATTTGCGACAACGACTGACCGTCAAATCGCACCTCGCCAGAAGTCGGCTGATCCATCCCCCCGATCAAATTCAGGAGTGTCGACTTTCCGCTGCCACTTTTTCCAACGATCGCAACGTGGGATCGCTGGGCGACTTCGATCGAGACATCGCGGAGCGCGTGAACATCGCCCTGGGGAAAGTATCTGGAAACGGAAACTGTCTGGATGATCGCATCCGCGTTATCATCGGTAGAAGTTCGATCCGGCATATTGCGACGACCAGGAAGATTGAGAACGGATACCACGATGGAAGATAACCATCTCTTTGCCACGGTGCGACCGGCGACACGCAAAATCCGATGTTTGTCACGATTGCCGTGGGCCGTGCTTCGGGGAGCCGTTTTGGGACTTTGGATCAGCAGCGTCGCGATTGGGAATTCGCCCGAAGCCGCGATACCACGCCCGATTACGATCATTCCGCCTGGTTCCAAAGTGGCCTCTCCGGATCCTGATGCGACATTCAATCGACTGATCTTGTTGGCGATCCCCAAGCTTAGCTCCGGTGATTCAAAGGACGTCAGCAGTACCGTTCGCGATGCCGCTACGAAATGCTCGTTGACGTTGATGGCTTCGGTTCAGCCTGTTCCCGCTTCGCAAAACACGGCGACGCAGTATCGCTTGGCAGACGTTGGCGCCGGGTACAGCGTCGCGACTGATCTGGGACGTCAAATCGTTTCGTCCGCGACCGCGTCGGACCAAGGCGTCTCGCTCGGTTTTATCCCGACACAAGTGTTGCGAACGAGCGAGCAACAACTGGAGCGGGTGACGGTGGTAGGAAAGTCCGACCATGTCGCAATTTTTGACGCACCATCGATCATGCATCGCCGCGACAAGAATCAGCGTTACGTCACCAGGCACTTCGTCTACATTGATCCCAACAGCGGTGAAGGCGCGATGCTGACTTGGCTGATGGCCCCCATCAGCGAAACCAAGACCCTCGACGCGTTCCCGATCATCGATCATCCGATCCGCATGACACCCTTTGAAACGGTCGAAAATCGACGCATTCATGTTGACGGAAACGAGTTCAACTTCCTCGGCGTTCCGAGCGAGAAAGCGTTCGGTTTGGTCGACCTTCCTCCCGGCAACGAAGTCGCATGGGACAAAGAAACGGCGCGACTTGCCGGGCGATTGTCTTATGACGCGACACAGTTGCAGTCACTTTCACAACGATTGGCTGCGTTGCTAAACCGTGCTCGCTAGCCGCCGGTGTCGGTTTTTCAGCAGTGCAAGTTGAAGTCTAGGCTTTTGCCGATTCTTCCTGCCCGGCTCCTCGTCGACATCGCTACACCGAAAATCGGCTAAAGCCTAGACTCCAGCGAAAGGCGACACTCGAAAATCAACAGGATGCTAGCCCCCCTTGCGATGACGATGAATTTTTATCCCTGGTTACGTCCCCTGCTGTTTCGGATGGACTCCGAATCGGCCCATCGCATCGCAATCCTTAGCGGACAGTTGTTGCAATCGATTCCAGGTCTCATGCGGCCAGAGAATCAGATCGTTGCCCCCAATCCCCGTCTGACAACAAATGTTGGCGGTATTCCGTTTGAAACGCCATTGGGGCTAGCGGCAGGCTTCGATAAATCCGGCCAGGTCATACCGCTGATGCAATCGCTTGGATTTGGCCATTTAGAGATCGGGTCGATTTCATCGCGTCCGTCACTGGGTAATCCTCGGCCGCGACTTTGGCGAATGATCGATCATCGCGGTGTGCTGGTGCACTATGGCCTTCCCAACGATGGCGCCGAGCATGTCGCGGCTCGGTTAGCAAAGCTTCAAACACGCGGGATATTGCGCAAACCGTTGGGAATCAATTTGGTCAACACCAACGATGGCCCGTCGGTCACTCCAGATAGCGGCGCCGTCATCGCAGATTACGTCCAGTCGGCGACGCTACTCGCACCATTTGCGTCGTACTTGATGCTCAACCTCAGCTGCCCCAACACGGTTGACGGCCGAGGTTTCTTTGAAACGACGGGGCGAATCGGTGAGCTTCTGCAGCGCATCGAAAAGCTGTCTTTGAACCCACCGTTGCTTTTAAAGGTCTCTCCCGATTGGGACGATCACCAATTCGATCAGCTGATCGAGACGGCACTTGAGTCACCTAGCGTCGCAGGTTTGATGCTAAACCTTTCGGCGAAGCAACGCGACGTGCTGGGATCGGCACAAAGTCGTTGGTCCAACTACCCGGGCGCGGTCGCGGGGGCTCCGATCAAAGCGTGGATGAATGAACGCACCGCGTGGCTGTATCAAAAAACAAAATCAACACGGTTAAGGTTACTTTCCGCCGGTGGTATCGAATCGGCAAACGACGTTTGGCAACGAATGGAAAGCGGCGCATCGCTCGTTCAACTCTACACGGCGCTAATCTACGAAGGTCCCCGACTCGTTCGCCAAATCAATCGTTTACTCGCATCCCGCTTAGAAAAGGAAGGCGTCAACAATGTTGCGGACATTGTTGGTACAAACGCAGGGTAGTCGTGTTTAATTTTTCCCGGTGACGTAGTGAATGCAACCTGTTGAATAGGACAGCGTTGCGATTGGCCGCCAGACGGGGGAGGCGGAACCGGCAGGAATCGGCACTCACAAATTCAGGTGCTGTTCACCTTTGGGAATTCGCCCTTTGTACAATTGCTTGGTGCGGGCGATCGCCTTGCATCATTCAATTGCTCATCATCGAAATGTTATCTAGGAAGTGTCCATGGTCTCACGGAACCTCATTCGCGGTTTGCAATGCGCTGCACTCGCATCCTTGATTGTCGTACTGCCCGACAATGCGAGTGCTCAGGAGGCTCGGACTTGGGCCGATGCGACGGGGCGATTCAAGGTCGAGGCGACCTTGGTTGAAGTCAAAGATGGCGTCGCGATCTTGAAGCGAACGAGCGGCCAAACGGTCAAGGTCCCCGTCAGTCGACTGAGTGAAGCGGACCAAGCGTTTCTGCAACAACTCGACAACCCGTTTGAAGTTGTCGAGGACGCCACACCAGCGACAGGTGCAAAAACCATGTCGTCCGCTTCTGCTTCAAGCGCCGAGTCGAACGCTGTGGGCAACCCCAAGGCCAATTGGGCGGCTCCTCCGTCCGTTGACTGGGATCGGGTACAGTTGCTCGATTCCGGGTTTGGAGTGAAACCCTGGTCGTATCAACCGCGTGACAACCGCTTCGCCTACGAACCTCATTCGGCGCGTTTACCAGCCAAGAAGAACTTTTTCGAAGGCCTGCGACGATTGAAGGTCAACCCAGCGGCGGGAAGTGCGGTCGCCGGATACACGTGGACGTTCAGTACGCCGAAACATTCGAGTCGCATTTCGCTTGTCGATCTGAAGACCGGCGAAACCTTCCACTCTGACTTGGTGACTGCCAACATGTGTCCGCTCGACATCCTGAGCGATGGAAAGACTGTTTTGATGCAAGGTACCGGCGGCGATCGTGACGGCTATGAAACCGCCGACCAGGTTCAGCTTTGGCGACCACAAGGTCAAAGCGTTAATCGAACACCATCCTGGATTCCTTTTGCCAATGAAAAGAAAGCGTTTGGCAAAACGACAAACGCCAACGTCAATGAAGCCTTTGCACTCGACAACAACCGCGTGCTTTTGCTTGCCGACAACGGGCACTTAGCCTGTTTTGACCTGGCGACTTTGATGCCGGTTTGGCATGCGAACCTGTCTCAGAATCACGCGATCGCCTGCACCACCGATCGAAAGGATTTGTTTGTACTTGATGAGCATCTGTTGATGCATGTTGATCCACAAAGCGGAGCCGTTCTTGGTGCGTTTGAATTACAAGATAAGCCACGAATGGGCTGGACCAAAATTCGCTTGAATCCGGATGGCGATCGGATGCTGATCTCGTTCGTTGACAACCTTCGAGTGGTCAGCTTGGTGAACGGCGAAACATTGGATGAGTACAGCACCGGTGGTGGTCCTGTCGCGCCGAATGGGCTGAGCTTTGCGGACAATGACTTTGTCTTGCTAGACAATCATCTGCTGTTGCACCTGCCGTCAAAGATCAAGCTTTGCGATTACCAAGATGCCGTGATCGAATCGGCGGGCGGAATCGAGTTCGCCGGTGTGATCTCGGACAAGGATGGGCATCTCGCACCATTGCAGCTGCCGCATCCTGCTGCCGACCAAATGTTGCAGCAAGCAGTCGACGACCCCAGCGTGTTTCTAATTTACCCCGGCGTCGCCGTTTCGATGGATGTGAGTGCTGTTCCGAAGCAATATCAAGACACCGTTCGTAGCGGGCTCGAATCGGCGATTCAGTCGGCCGGTTACAAACTGACAGCGACCGCCCCCATACAAATTCAAGCCAGCGTGTCTGGCCCGAAGCAAGAAGCCGTCTCGTACATCGCACGCGGCGCGTACATTGCCAACACGTATACATCGACGGTGAAGATCACCAATCAGGGCAAAGACGTTTGGACACGCTCATCAACCAATATTCCAGGAGTATTGATGACCAAGCGGGACCAATCGATTCAGGAACGATTGGACGAACTGGGCAAGGAGCCAAACCTTGCGCACTTCAAAAGCGTTGCACTACCCACGTTGATGCAAAATCCTGGCGACAAAGCCGGTGGAAATCACCAAAACGCGTTGATGGTATCCAAATTCACGCAACGTGGTCTCGTCGACTCGAAGTAGCGCTGCAAACAAGTCGTGCTAGACGAATCGTTTGGCAGAGCCCGATTGTTTTTCCATCAGAATTCGATCTAAGACGCTGATTACCTGCTCGCTTCCCCGTTCCATTTCGTCGATCGCATCGGCAATGGCGAAGTCATCGGTGGTAATCGACGTCCCCAGTAATTCAAACACCTTGCGCGTCGCTTGATGCACTTGTGCGTGTGGCGTTTCCAGTCGTGAATACGAATGGGTTTGTGAGAACGAAGCCTGTCCGTCGCCCTGGTAGTACCACTCGCCAAGCCGGCAGTGGTGGCAATCGACAAACTCGATCACCGGTTCGCCTTCGAGCACACTCAGGTACGTATTCACCTTCCAAACGATGTGATCCAGCTTCGCCAAACTCAGGAAAACGATTTCGTTCGCGCCGGATACCTGTTCCGTGGTCTCGATATTGCTTTGTGCAGTCTGAACCACACGGTCGTTCAGATGCGAGACGGTATCGCGAATCGTATTGCTGCGTTCGTCGAGTTCCTTCATACGATCTGCGACAACTTTGGAGTTGTCGAAGATCTGTTCGATCGACGCGGCAATGTTTTTGACTGCGGTACTGGTTTGGTTGGACAGTCCCTTGACCTCGCCTGCAACAACGGCGAACCCTTTTCCGGATTCACCAGCCCGCGCAGCTTCGATGGTTGCGTTGAGCGCCAGGAGGTTCGTTTGCGAGGCAACTTCTTCGATCAGTTCAACAAATTTCCGCATGCCGATTAGTTGCCGATCGGTTTGTTCGACCAACGAACGCATGTCTGTTACCGCTTTGGAAAACTCATTCGTTGCCGAACGGATCGCATCGGATTCGTGTGCAAGCTCCGCGCAATTGCTTTCGATCCGTCGACAATTTTCGATGTTCTGTTGGTTGACGGAAACGGCGTCCGACAGCCCCGACTGAATGTTGCACAAGCCTGCTTTGAGTTGCAGGTTTTCGTTTTTCAGAACCCCGATCAGTCGATCGTTTTTTTCCGCGTCTGGCGATCCACAATCGTATTGCGGCGGACGCGATTTGACAAAAAACATATCCCGTGCGATCTCTTCAGTCAGATGAAGCAAGAAGTTTCGAACCATGCAAAGCTAGAACCTCATTAATCACGCGAAGGACAATCCTCGGCTAAATCAAGGCGTTTTTCGACATCTGCCGCTCAATCTGTTTGACAAGTTCAATTGACCAAACTGTGCATTAAGGGTTGTCCCCCACTGTCGCCTTTCTGACAGATCTTGCTCATGGAAACCGTCATTGCAACATACGGGTACCAGACCGCGAACGCCGACGCGAATTGGCCGACCGAATCAGTGTCGTTCGACTCTCCGAGTCGAAAACGCTATCGACTCGGAGAGTCGAGCGACATTGGCTGCCGCACTGGACTGCGATCTGTTGAACCAGTGGAGCGTTCTTCGTTTAACAGTCAGCCGGAGGCGCACTCTATAATCAAGCCTCGCGCAAACGGTTTACGGATAAACGAGAAACGCTAACCATGGTTCATGGCTACCACTTGATTTTGCCGCACTACGGTTCCTGGCTGCCCAATGATCCGCGTGGATCCTGGTCGGAGTTGGTCGCAAGTTGGGAGATCGCTCGGTTCGGCGAGACGATCCGACACCTGGAACGACGCACCCTGGCGATGCTCTCTCCGCAGGAACTCGCCCTTCGAGAGGCGGCCCGAAAAGCGTTGCGTTATCCGCCAGTCTGCTTGACTGGTAAGCAGGCTTTGTCCGTCGCCAACGGCTTCAAAGAGCAAGCACTCAAAAGCGACTACAGCATCTGGGCCTGCTCGATTCTTCCCGAGCATACGCATCTGGTGGTCGCACGGCACCGCTACAAAGCCGAACAGATCGCAAATTTGCTGAAGGGTGCCGCGACGCGGCGTTTGATCGAGGATGGGCTCCATCCGTTAAGTCAACATGCGACGCAAGGCAAGCGACCGCCAACAATGTGGGCGAGGCATCAATGGAAGTCGTTCCTCGACAGTGACGAAGCTATCGAGAATGCGATGAACTACGTCATTGAAAACCCGATCAAAGAAGACAAACCAAGACAACTGTGGCGCTGGCTCACGCCCTACAGCGGAATTGACTCCGGCTGGACGACGTACCACTAGTGTTATAGGCCTCGTATAACAGTCAGCCGCAGGCGTACATGCTGACGGTGGAGTACGCCTGCGGCTGACTGTTGAACGAGGGAGGAACGCCGACGGACAAAGTTTGCGGAAAACGCTGATTCGCAATCATTCGCGTTACCTGCGCGGGGAAAGCGGGTTTTCAAAATTGACCATTGCAATTATCACAGTCGACTTGTGTTCTCCCCCCTCCCGCCCGAGCCCACCATGAACTCTCCCCTACCTTCGCTTGTCGCTCGTTTTTGCGTTGCCGTTTCGATTTTCGTTTCAGGATTCTCGATACCGGTTTCCGCTCAAGATCCCATGCCAACGGGTCCCGAAGTGGTGGACGCGTCGACGCTGACCGGAAAGGTCATGGTCGGTTACCAAGGTTGGTTCAATTGCGAAGGTGACGGTGCCAACCTGGGATGGAAACACTGGGCACGACGGCGTGGCGCACCGGGCCCAAACAACATCACGGTCGACCTCTGGCCAGACATTTCTGAGTTCGACGCTGACGAACTTTATGCGACCGATTTCAAGAACTCTGACGGGACAGCCGCAACAATTTTCAGCAGCTACAACCGGAAAACGGTGATGCGGCACTTCGCCTGGATGAAGGACTATGCGATTGATGGTGCTTTCGTCCAACGCTTTGCAAACCAACTGGGTGACCGTCGACTTCACAATCATGTCGACGTCGTGTTGTCTCATGTTCGCGAAGGCGCCAAGCAGTCAGGTCGTGCTTACGCAGTGATGTATGACTTGAGCGGTTTACGTGCTGGCGAAGTCAAACGTGTTGCCGAAGATTGGAAGCAGCTGCAAAACGAATTGAAAATCACCGAGGACACCAGCTACCTTCATCACGAAGGCAAGCCGCTAGTTTCGGTTTGGGGAGTGGGTTTTAGTGACAACCGTCCCTACACCGTTCGAGAGTGTTTGGAATTGGTACAAACGCTGAAAGACGCCGGTTGTGCCGTGATGCTAGGCGTTCCGTCGTATTGGCGCGAAGGTGATCGCGACGCGGTCAATGACCCTGTATTGCACGAAACGATCAAATTGGCTGACGTTGTCAGCCCTTGGACCATTGGCCGTTATCAATCGCCGCAACAGGCAGAACGTCACGCCGAACGCGTGTGGCGAGCTGACCGTGAATGGCTGGAAAAAGAAGGCGTCGATTTTCTTCCGGTCGCTTTCCCCGGGTTCAGTTGGTTCAACCTTCATGGAGGAAAACTGGATCAAATCCCACGACTAAAAGGCGAATTTTATTGGTCCCAAATTGCTGCGGCAAAGTCGGTGGGCTGCTCGATGCTGTATGTCGCCATGTTCGACGAGGTAGACGAAGCAACCGCGATCTTTAAATGCACTAACAACCCACCGGTCGATCAATCGCCACAGTTCATCACCTATGAAGGCCTTCCCAGCGACCACTACCTGAAAATGACGGGACGTGCGTCGGAGCTATTCCGACAAGGTCAATGATCCGTCGTTTCACGAATCGAGAATCGCATGTTGACGGGCTGTTGATTTTTAAATTTGTCGTCTCCCGATGTCGCTTTCTGATCGGCATGAGCAGCCGTAGAGAACGCTACGTGCGAGGAGCGAAAGGCGACACTCGAAAATCAACAGCCTGTTAAAGTCCAATCGATTGCTAGGCACCGACCAATTCCAAGATCGCTTGGTCGGTCGCTTCGGCAGATGCGTTGAACGCTTCGATCACCTGCTCGGCGACGACGGCTCCGAAGGCGGACGCGCTATCAAAGTTTTCGGCGGTAATGATGTTTCCATCGATAATCACGTCGTCCGTTGCGGTGCTCGTGTCTCCGACCGAACCGCTTGCCACTTGAGTTGCCCCGTTTGATTCAATGTGGTCGCGAGTCACCTGGGTTTGTCCGCCATCCGCATTGGGAAGCGTACCAGCCCATGAGGAGACGGTGTGTCCGTCGATCGGGCTGACACCGTCGACGCGCGCCCATGCCAAAACCGTCACTCCGTTGCAAATCGCTGTCACGTACTTGTCCTGTTCGACAAAGTCGTTGATCAGATCGTTGACGATGACTTTGACCGAATCGTCACCTTGGTAGCTTCCGTTGTCGTAGGTACCTTCGAACGCGTACTGATAACTCGCCGCCCCGTAGCCCCCGATGAAGACGATCGTCGAATAGTCGTCTGCGTTGACATCGGCAAGTGCGATGTCTGGATCGACGTTTGGCTCACGTCCCTCGACCACCGAAATCGCGTGTGGCGTTGCCGTTTCGGTCGTCGCGGCGGCGACCACCACTTCCAAGCCTGCGGCTTCGAGTGACTCTCGGGATTCGTAGTATTCGCGGTGATAAAAATCTTGATTCGCGATGACCATCAACACCGGTTTGGGCTGGCTTTGATCGGTTGGGCCATCGTCACCGGGCTGCCCATCGTCATTCGGTTGGCTGGTAAAGTCGTCAATCACCTGGCGGGCAACGACGGTGCCAAAGTAGCCTGCCGAATCGTAGTTTTCTGCTGTGATGATTTTTCCATCGATGTAGACATCGTCCGCTGCGGTGGAGGCATCACCAATCGATTTGGACGCCAACATCGTCGCCCCCCGACTTTCGATTTGTCGTCGTGCGGTTTCCCCGACGCCATCCGCCCCCGGTGCGGTGCCATTCCATCCGGTCACCGTTCGGCCTTGCAAGAGTGCTTCGCCGTCGACTTCAGCATACGCCAATACTGACACGCCGTAGCATACTGCGGCAACATGCTTGTCTTGCTCGATGAACTGATTGATCAAATCGTTGACGATCAGTTTCATGTCGCGATTTCCGTTGTAGGCATCGTTGTGATAGTTTCCTTCGAAGCCGTACTGGTATTGTGCCATGCCCCAGCCGCCGGAAAACACGATTGCGGAGTAGTCGTCCGCGTTGACATCGGTCAGCGCCAAATCGGGCCGCACCATTCCGCCATCGCTGCCTTGCCCCGATCTCGCATGTGGCCGAGCGACTTCAGTGGTCGCCGCGGCGACGACCACTTCCAGCCCTGCAGCTTCCAACGACGCCCGCGTATCGGCGTAGTCTGGTACCAGAAATCTTGATTAGAAATCACCATCAAGACAGGCGAGGGCCCATCGGCGGCTTGGTCACTGTCAGATTGAATCGACAAGGAACTGATTTCGGCGGGAACGGTTAAGTCGGCAAACGCGTCGGGAGCCCAATCGAAACCATCAGCGGCCATCAAGCAGCGGGCTTCGACATTTTCAAGGATCAGGCGTCGTGAAGTCTGACGAGACCGATTGCGGTTCGATCGAATAGTCATCGGAAAAGCTCCTTCAAGCTTGGATTGGCAAGGAAAAGTCGGTGAATCGGCGACTTGAAATCGCCGGTCACCCCTGACTCGCCATTGCGAATTCCGATGCGACAAGAATGTCGAAAAAAGTTTTGCTCGAAACCTGGTCTCAACTTCCGGAAAAGAACCGGAGGATCATGAACACTGGCTATTGCCACGATTTCGGCGGAGTTGGCCACAGGCGGCGTCGATTTCGTCGCCTTTGCGTTGACGGAACATCACGTTCACGCCGGACGCTTCCAGAATCTCTTTGAACTGTGAAATCGATTGCTTGGTCGGTGTGACATAGGGCAAGCCCTCGACCGGATTGTACGGAATCACGTTCAACATCACGTTGCGTGTTCGCAGGATGCGCGCCAGTTGCCGAGCATGATCGAGATCGTCGTTAATGCCACCGAGCAGTACATACTCGAACGTCAAACGACGCCCGTTGGCTTCGAAGTATCGGTCGGCGGCATTCAAAACGGCGTCGATACCGATTTTTTCGTTGACGGGGACCAACTGGCTGCGGAGTTCTTCGTTTGGGGCGTGCAAACTGACCGCCAAATTGTACGGCACACCACTGGCAGCCAGGCGGTCAATCGCTGGTGGCAACCCAACGGTACTGATCGTGATCCGTCGTGGACTGATCCCCAACCCGTCGGCAGACTTGGCGGTGTCCAGGGCACCAAGGACACGATCGAGGTTTGCCAGAGGCTCGCCCATGCCCATCATCACGATGTGGCTGAGGCGTTCGCCATCCTCAAGTCGTCCTTGCAGACGAAGCATCTGTTCGACGATTTCGCCGCGTGTCAGGTTTCGATCGACGCCGTCGAGTCCACTCGCGCAGAACACGCAACCCATCGCACAGCCGACTTGACTGCTGACACAGATGCTGCGGCGGTGACCATCACGAAGCAGAACACATTCGACTTCGCCGCCATCGGCCAGACGGACCAACAATTTGTCCGTGCCGTCACGGCTGGTCTGGATCGCGGCTTCCTCCGCTTTGAACACGACGAATTCTTTCTGAAGCACTTCGCGCAATGCTTTCGGCAAATCGCTCATTTCGTCGAACGAGCGGGCGCGTTTCTGGTACAACCAATTAAAGATCTGCTTCGCGCGGAACTTTGGTTGCCCGTGTTCCTTCAGCCAAGTCTGCAACTCATCGAGCGAAAAATCCAGCAAGTGAAGTCGCTCGTCGCGGGCGGCTTCGGGTTCAGCGGGGGGCGTGGATTGGATGACTGGAAGGTTCAAGGATGCTTCGCCGAAATGGATTTTGAAAGCGTGATGGCGGTTGCTGGCAACAGGGAAACTGCCGATTTGGGGATCGACCCGACGGCTGCCTATTCGCGCATCCGGCCGATCCCGTCATAGTTTAAGACTCGTTTTTAAAATTGTCAGCCGCTAAACCAAGAGTCACGTTCGCATGAATTCGCCGGAATCGATTGACCGTCAAGAAGCTTTGGACCGATTCACGCACCTGACGGCAATTCCCGGTCGCAGCGGCGAGGAAAAAGACGTCGCCGAAGCGATTATTGAGCAATTGGTCGCTGCCGGACTCGATCGATCCAACTGCAAATTCGACGGTGCGGAGGAGCGGACCGAAATTGACGCAAACTGCGGCAACCTGATCGTTCATTTGCCAGGTAGTGGCTCCGGCCCCCACGTCCTGTTGTCTGCCCACATGGACACCGTGCCGATTTGTTTGGGCAGCCAGCCGGTTGTCGAAGGTGACTTTATTACCAGCTCGGCGGCGACCGGACTGGGCGCCGACGACCGCAGTGGCTGCGCAGCCGTTCTGACCGCAGCGATCGAACGTTTACGTGGCAGCGACGATTCACTGCCCCCGGCAACCCTGCTGTTCACGGTTCAGGAAGAGATCGGTCTAAAAGGGGCCCGTGCACTCGACGCGTCTTTGATTGGCAAAGTCGATTTGGCTTTTAACTTCGACGGCGGACCGATTGAAAAAATCACCATGGGCGCGATCGGTGGAGAGCGGATCGATATCAAATTGAAAGGCCTGCCAGCCCATGCCGGTGTCGCCCCCGAAACCGGTGTCAGCGCGATCGTGATTGCCGCAAAGGCAATCGCCGTGTTACAGCAAGAGGGTTGGCTGGGCCGCGTGTCACAACCCAGCGGCGAAGGCACCGCGAATGTTGGCGTGATCAACGGCGGAGATGCCACAAACGTCATCACCCCCGAAGTGACATTAAAAGCGGAAGCCCGCAGCCATGATTCGGCCTTCCGAACCGAAATCGTCCAGACGATTGAAAAGGCATTTCAATGGGCAGCATCGGACACTTGCAACGATACCGGTGTGACAGGTCGGTGCGAGTTCTCATCGCGTGTCGACTACGACGCGTTTCACCTGCCCGAAGACGATCCGTCGGCGTTAGCGTTGGAATCGATGCTGCAGAAGATGGGACGCGAACCGTATCGCAAAGTTGCCGGCGGCGGGCTAGACGCCAACTGGTTGAACCATCACGGCATCCCGGCAGTAACCGTCGGCTGTGGCCAACAAAACATTCACACCGACAGCGAAAAACTGGATATCAACGATTACTTGGCTGCCTGCCAAATCGCGACCCAACTGATCTGCGAACCGGTTTCTTAGTCTCAACGGTCCTTCGATCTCGACGTCCGCCAGCCAACCAACAGTCTGCCGACAATCTATGGATAGCGAACAAGACGTTTGCCTGTGCTTTCACGTCTCGCGCAGGAAGATCGAAAAGTTCATCCGCACAACCAAACCGCGAGCTGTTTCGCAGCTATCGGAATGTTACGGTGCTGGCACCGGCTGTGGCTGGTGCCGACCGTTTTTAGAGCGGTTGTGGCGATCGGAGAATCCCGCCGACGAAACGCTTCCCGATGCCGAGCAATACGCAGAGCAGCGTGCGACCTATCGCAAAAAACGCCAAACGTGACAGGAGCCACCGCGAGGGCTGGCGAAACATTTGGCTTCGTGACTCGCTACAATTGCGGTATCTGCGAGCGAATCGAGCCAGCCTTTCAGCCACATCAAGGCACCGGTATGCGTCACTCTTTTGGTAACGCCAAGCGTTGCAAATTCGTTTCAATCGTTGTTCTGATCTTTGCGGCCAGCTTCGTGCCGCCCGCTTCCTCAAATGCGGACGACACACC
This sequence comes from Rhodopirellula baltica, assembly GCA_002901265.1. Lineage (GTDB taxonomy): Bacteria > Planctomycetota > Planctomycetia > Pirellulales > Pirellulaceae > Stieleria > Stieleria baltica_A. The sequence continues at coordinate 111,350 of PPHI01000094.1, forward strand.
AAACGACCGAGCGGCAGAGAAAGCACAGCGATTGAAGTATCTCACCGAACTCGCAGGCAACATGCTGGTGACGCTCAACGAGCCCGCCAGCGCAACCGGCATCTTGGACACACAACCGGTACTTCGATACAGCAACCCGGTGCGTAATTTCTTCAGCGACGGGGCCGTCTATTTATGGCGACACGACGACCAGCCGATTCTGTTGGGTGCGTTGTCTGTTCGTGGAAACGGCGCAGTGTTCTGTGAATTCGCCACCCTGCAATCGACTCCACTACGGTGCGACATAGCGAACGGACGCCCCGCATGGACGCCCGAAAAAACGTCGCAGGTCGACGTGCCTTTAAGTGTGGAGGGGCTCCCGTCGGCCAATCGCCAAGCTTTTGTCATGCGCCGCCTTATCCGTCGATTCAAAATCCAAATGCAAGAGCCGAACGATCCCGACAACGTCAAAGAGCTACGACTGCTCAACAAACCGTTGATTGAATGGTCTGATGAAAAGACAAATTCCACGGCAATGTGCTTTGGATTTACCGAGACCAATGATCCGGAGGGACTGGTGATCATCAAGTACAACGGCAGTCCCAGCCCGAACCAGTCACAGTGGACTTACACATTGGCTCGGATGACTTCCCGCCCGCTATCGTTTTACTTAGACGGGCAATCGATCTACGAAGTCAAAGGTTATTGGTCGAACCCGCGATCACCAAAAGACAGTTATCTCGAACAACGATTGTCCGAATACAACCCCTGATGCGGTCATCATTGGTGGAGCATTGCGTCCTAGAATCATTGCTTCGTTAGAACCGCCGAATAAATTTACTGGGCAGATCTGACTCCCGTATTTCAACTGGCTTTCCTTCTTTCGGGCGAAAGACCAAATAACGCAGACGAGACGGCACCAATGCATTCAAGGAAACCTGTGTTTCAACTTGCAAGATGACAGCGAGTTCTTCCGCTGTCACGCCACGAAACGCGTGTTTTGACATCGCGATTTCGAGATCACTCCAACTACGTCCGCGCATTTTAGGATTCACGTTCGGCGGCGGCCAACTGACCTGCTGTGTAATGACGTCTGGAGTGATTGCGAAAACAATCGTCGCTACATCGCGTCGAGATTGGAACCACTCGAGTAAATCGGCATGAGACCCTTCGGATAAATCAATCACAGGCGGTGCCTGCCAAACCGAATCGACCACCGGGTGAATCACACGTCGAAGCTGCTTTCCGACCAACATTGGCAACACGGTTTCGCACCAGTCATGCCTCGCTTCACAGTGCTGCTCCAAAATTCGCAGTCGAGGTGAATTGATCGCCATCGGTGCGTTGAAACGGAGGTTGAAATCGACGGTATAGAGCGGTAGCAACTGAACGACAAGACTTTCGTAATTCTTTAGCCAAGCCGCATCGGCTGACTCGGTCGATGTCGCAAAGTCTTCAAGCAACTGGCTCTCAATCAGCTCTCGGTAATTTCGATGCACTCGCTCCTTCGCTCGATCGACCAACTGTTTAGCAAGCTTCGTAGGCTGATCGGCTTGGATCGAAAGAAGCGAAGCCGTTTCTTCGGAGCTTTCAATCATGTCGATCAGTTCGGCCTGGCCGGGCACCCCAACACAAAAGTCAAGAACCTGCTGCTCGCGGTCACAGAGAAATACGATCGCTCGTTGCGGCAATGGATCGTTTTCGCCAGCAAGCAACTGTTTAGGCCATCCGGCAGCGATCTGATGAAGTTTCAACTTCCCATTGAGATCTGGACGTGTCTCATAAAGATCACTAATCAACGCATTGATTGCCTGCCCACACCATAAATTTTCACTCGAAGCGATGACGTCGCGTTCATCGGGCGGGCTTGCCGGATCGTCGGTCACGACCACCATGTGCAGGGTGCCGTCGGTCTGACTTGCCGATCCCGGATCGAATAACAGGACAGGACCCGCAGCAAAGCTTGCCATGGAGATGCAAGACAAAACAAAAGTATGCAGTACCCGAAAGATCATCAGTGCCACTCGCGTCAGGACAGGGGAAATGTTTGACTAACATCCTGCTGATTTTCGAGTGTCGGCTTTTGCTCCTCGCAAGCGGCGTTCTCTTCCGCTACTTTCGCGGAGCAAAAAGCGACAAAACAAATTAAAAAAATCAACGGGCTGCTAACGGCAAATTCATCATAAGGGATTTCTGCTGTCCGCATAAACTTTTCCAACGGAAACGTGCGAAGTTCGCATGTGAAAACCGATGAGATACCTTGGTCCACAATTTGGTATCTTATTGAAAATCTGGCAGTCCAGTAGCCTTGCTAATTCCGCAGCGATAGCACCGAGGTGTTTGGTTGGAAGAGTTCACTGATATCGAGTTCGACTTTTCTTCCGTCGATCCACTCGTCCCGAAAAACGTTTGTGACGTTACGTTGATCGCTTGCCATTTCAACCCAACACGTGCGCAGCGACTTGCCGAAACCTTTTACGAATGGGCTCCCAGTTTAGGTGACCTACGATCCTGTCTTCGGATCGAAGAGTTGGTCTTTGGAGATCAACCGCCAGAGATAGACAATGCCAACGTGGTGCGTGGAGGACCACAACACCTGATGTGGCAAAAGGAGGCAATGATCAACCACGCGATCCGTTGCTTGCCCAGTCATATTCGCTATGTCGGTTGGGTCGACCACGATCTCTGCCTGACGAGCAGAGACTGGCTGATTGAAGCACTTGAGTTACTCGAACAAGGTTGCGACGCAGTCCAGTTGTTCGATCGTGTGTTCTTTTTGGATCTGAGCCATAACATCATCCATCGCCGGCGCGGACGAGCGGCAAATGGCAAAGGCTGTCCAGGAGGCGCTTGGATCGCAAATCGGAGCTTCTTGGAATCACTCGGCGGACTGCCAACCTCCAATATCGTCGGTTCGGGTGACGAAATTTTTGCGCGAGCACTGCTAGGTGAACCTTCAGGACAACGCGACCCCGCTTCGATTTTTGATACCACCGATGCTCTTGCCAATAGCTACCGCGATTACATCAACCGCGGCCGTGGCTTTCACGCAAAAGTTGGCTTCGTCCATTCAGTCGCCTACCATCTCTGGCATGGTCACAAACAGAAGCGGCAGTATCTGTCGCGTGAATCGATCTTAAAGCAACACGACTTCGATCCGACGCGAGACATCGCCATCGACGACCAAGGCTTACTTTGTTGGGCGAGCAATAAACCGGCACTGCACGCCGCCGTTGGAGACTACTTCATCAACCGCGGTGACGACGACAGCTCGTGAACAAGGGCGCCAGCAACAAACAGAAAAAGCTCGTGTGAACGTCGTTCACACGAGCTTTTTTTACTAGAGGCGACTAGCGGAGTCGAACCGCTGTAGACGGATTTGCAATCCGGTGCCTAACCACTCGGCCAAGTCGCCTGACTGTTTTGTCAGCCTAGGAAAACTTTCTCTGATCGTCAAGAAGTCCCCAGATGGAACCTCTCAGTAAATCCTGAGAATCGCTTCCTTGCGTGCAATGGGATATCGGAATCTCGGTGTAGTCTCTTGAGGGACATCTGAAGATTTCAAAAAGTTCACTTCTGTTCCCCAAAACGCCCGCAATTTTACCGCCCCCCCGAAAAAGTTTTGCAACGCAAACAGGTGCGGCGAAGCAGCATTTTAGAAAAAGCTCACCTCGGTTTGTGATCGATCTGACGCGTTCAAAGGTGTCGAGGCGTCCGCGCGTTCTTTCCAATCTGGTCGCACACTTTAACGGTGCTAGGACGATTCGGCGACCACCTATAAGCTGTTCTCGATCCGCTTGTCTCCCTCCCCACCGCAAACTGATTGACGGCCCCGCCGCGACCGAGAGCACAGCCATGACGAAAAAATGCACCACCCTTGGACTCGAGCCTAGCTTTGGATTCGGTGACCGCACGGGACTGGCGACGCCAGGTCACATCGCGGCGATGAAGCGTTGTGGCGATGGCATCACTGCGATCTTTCCTCAGCAGTCGATTCGGGAGATGACGCGAACCCAGCGCAACCCTGTGGGCGTGATCGCGGATGCGATGAATGCGGTCGAAAAAGCCGGTTGGACAGGGCCGGTCGGTGCCGATGCCGATCACTTGAAACCAATGCCGACGTCGACATCACCGCTGCGGCCGGGTTCACCTTTTTCACGATCGATCCGTCAGACGACGTCGACCAAAAGGCTGACGATTACGACGAAGCGACCTTACGTGAACGTTTCGTGGCGGTCCGAGATTCGGTGCCTTGGTTTGATCAATACCTCGGCAAAAGCGTATCCCTGTCGACCGGCACCAGCATCGAATTGGACGAGCAAGCGTGCATGCGGGCGGCGGTCAAATACGGCACCGCGATCGCGCGGGCCCTGCGACTTGGCGACTACATCCGCAGCGTCAACGAACAGGCCTCGCAAGACTACGAAATCGAGCTTTCCGTCGACGAAACCGATCAACCGACGACATTGGCGGAGCACTACATTATCGCCGATCAATGTTTGTCGGGCGGGATGAAGCTGGTCAGCCTCGCCCCACGCTTCATCGGCGACTTTGAAAAGGGCATCGATTTCAAAGGCAACTTGTCAGCGCTGGAGAGCTCCCTGGCTGATCATGCCGCGATCGCCAAGCTGCTCGGTCCGTATAAGCTAAGCCTGCACTCCGGCAGCGACAAAGTTTCAATGTACGCCGCGCTCGCCAGGACAACGGGCGGCCATTTCCACGTCAAAACCGCAGGCACGAGTTACCTCGAGGCACTTCGTGTGGTCGCCAAGCACGACGCAGCCGCATTTCGCGGGATCATCGATTTCTCACGCGATCGATACGAAACCGATAAGGCGACTTACCACGTTTCGGCTACCTTGTCCGACGCGCCGACCACGGACCAAGCCGAAGACCTGACGCTGCAACGCGAATACCTTGAATTGTGGGACGACGTCCCCGTGGGCAAGGGGTTCACCAAACCCGGACGCCAAATCCTGCACTGCACGTTCGGTTCCGTTTTGACAGACCCGCACTGGGGCAAGGTGCTGCACGATTGCTTGGTTGCACATCCCGAGACTTACACCGCGGTTCTTGACGATCACTTCGGCCGTCACCTGGACGCACTCAAAAGCGGCATGTAGGGCAGCGGACGAATTGGGTTGGGGGATCGCCAACCCTGGCGACAAACCAGCACACCTCGCCAATCGGATGAAATGGCGAGGTTCGGGATGCGTCGATTGATTTACAATGGCGGCCTGCTTTTGCGACGTCGTGCCACCGCGCATCTCTGTCGACTCGGCATCTTTCGGCTGGTAAAACGCTGATTCAGATGCCGACTCCCGCCCCGATCCGTCTCGCCAATCGAACATGTCCCAAGCTGACAATCCCCACGGTTCGCCCAATTCATCGTCTGGCCCAGAACCATCCCTTAGTAGTGATGCTGACGACTCGGTCGTTCAAGCCAAACGCGAACCATTGCTGAAATTGATGGCGACCAGCGAAGACTGGTGGGCGATCTACATCGGCTTCGTCATCCTGGCAATCGGGTTCTGCATCGTCTTGTTGACCGCCCCGGCGGATTACACCAGCCTTGAATCGCTCAAGGGCATCAGTCCGATGTCGACCTACTTGGGCAAGCCTGGCGGCTGGGAAGACTCACCGTTGCCGGCACTCGCGAAAAGCTGGAAAGGGATTTTGGGAGCGTTCGTTGTCATCGGTGTGCTATTCACTGTGGCGACAAAACTGCGTGGCAAAGACGCGCTCGGTTTCATTAAAGGCTTTCCGGTCGTGTTCGCGCTCGCCACGTTTGCCTACATCTTGGCTGGTCAGTCGGTGATCAAGGCTTACAACCTCGAGTACGCCCTGTGGGCATTGCTGGTCGGATTGATCATCAGCAACACCTTGAAGACGCCCGCTTGGATGCGTCCGGCGATCCTGACCGAGTTCTTTATCAAGACCGGGTTGGTACTGTTGGGGGCAGAAGTGCTGATGAGCCGGCTGATGGCTCTTGGCCTGCCCGGGATTGGTGTCGCTTGGGTGGTGACGCCGATCGTGCTGATCAGCACGTATATCTTTGGCCAAAAGGTTTTGAAAATCCCGTCACGCTCGCTGAACATGGTCATCAGCGCTGACATGTCCGTTTGTGGTGTCTCTGCCGCGATCGCAACCGCCGCGTCTTGCCGTGCGAAAAAGGAAGAACTGTCGCTCGCGATCGGACTGTCGCTGTCCTTCACCGTCGTGATGATGGTGGTGTTGCCTGCGGTGATTCAAGCGTTGGACTTGCCGACAGCAGTTGGCGGGGCGTGGCTTGGCGGGACGATCGACGCAACCGGCGCGGTCGCCGCAGCAGGAGCGGTGTTGGGTGACGAAGCCTTGGAAGTCGCCACGACGGTGAAGATGATTCAAAACATCTTGATCGGCGTCACGGCGTTCTTGGTCGCAGCCTACTGGGTTGCCTATGTCGAAAAGAACGAGACATCGCAAAAGGTAGGCGTCGGCGAGATTTGGTATCGGTTCCCAAAATTCGTTTTGGGATTCATCATCGCCTCGATCCTGTTTTCGTTGATCCACGGCCAAGTCGAAGGCGGCAGCTTGTTGACCGACGCGATGATCAAGGACGGCACCAAGACGCTCCGTGGTTGGTTTTTCTGCCTCGCGTTTATCTGCATCGGGCTGGACACCAACTTCAAAGAGTTATTGCCGTACTTTAAAGGCGGCAAGCCGATGATGCTTTACGTCTGCGGCCAGTCGTTGAACCTGATTTTGACATTGCTGATGTCGTACCTGATGTTCGGCATCTTATTCCCAACCAGCTAATGAAGCGTTTTTTAATCGTCGCCGCTTGTGTCGCGATTGTCTGGGGCGTGGTGCTACCACGGCTAGCCAAGACAAACACGGTGCGCGAACGCAACGCTTGGCTAAAAGAAAAGCAGATCGATCCGGCAGCGATGTTTTACACCGAGCTGCCATTGATGGATCGCGTGCTGGCGGGCAGGTAAAGCAGCCCTGCCGCACAGGGCGATTCAGCCCGATGTTGTTCAGGCTTGGTCTCTCGCAAGATCGCCAATTGTTCTCAGAAACAGCAGCGAAGAACGCTACTTTCGCGGGAGCGACTACCACACTCAAGCGTGGCGGCCTGTTCGAGGCCACCACGGTTGGAGTTGAATGAGTGCGAAGCTTCTGCAGCGATCAGGATTCTTCTTCGCGAAGCTTCGCCAGCACGGTGTAGTCTTCCAGGGTGCTGGTGTCACCGACGGCTTCCTGTCCGGCAGCGATATCGCGAAGTAGACGACGCATGATCTTGCCGCTGCGAGTCTTTGGGACGGAGGCGGCAAAGCGGATGTCGTCGGGCTGGGCGAGCGCACCGATTTGTTTTCGCACGTGCTGACGCAGTTCTTTGCGAAGCTCTTCGCCCGGATCTTCTGAAGTAACGGTGACGAAGGCGCAGATCGCTTGTCCCTTGATGTCGTCGGGGCGTCCAACGACAGCCGCTTCGGCGACCAGTTCGTGGCTGACCAAAGCGCTTTCGACTTCGATGGTGCTCAAGCGGTGGCCGGAAACGTTGATGACATCGTCGATGCGGCCCATGATCCAGTAGTAACCGTCTTTGTCCCGTCGCGCGTTGTCGCCGGTCAGGTACTTGCCGGGAATGGTCGACCAGTACGTGTCGACAAAGCGTTCGTCATCGCCCCAGACGCCTCGAAGCATGCCGGGCCACGGTTGGTCGATGCACAACATGCCGCCATTTTCGCCTTCGACAGGTTGACCGGCTTCGTCCAAAACGACGGGCACTACGCCGGGCAGCGGACGAGTGCAAGATCCTGGCTTCGTCGCCGTGATCCCCGGCAGCGGGCTCATCATGATGCCGCCGGTTTCGGTTTGCCACCACGTATCGACGATCGGGCAACGTCCGCCGCCGATCTTTTCGTGGTACCACATCCAAGCTTCTGGGTTGATTCCTTCGCCGACGCTGCCCAACAATCTCAGGCTCGACAAGTCATGCTTTTCGACGTGTTGGTTGCCCCATTTGATGAAGGCACGAATCGCGGTCGGCGCGGTATAAAGGATTGTGACCTTGTACTTTTCGACGAGGTCCCAAAAGCGGTCTTCGGCCGGATAGTTTGGTGCCCCTTCGAACATCAGGCACGTCGCGCCAGCCGACAATGGGCCGTAGACGATGTAGCTGTGTCCGGTGATCCATCCACAGTCGGCGGTGCACCAATAAATGTCGTCATCGCGGTGGTCGAATACCCATTGGAACGTCCGCTTGGCCCACAGGTTGTATCCGGCGGTCGTGTGGCGAATGCCTTTGGGTTTACCGGTGCTGCCGGACGTGTAAAGAATGAACAGCGTGGTTTCGCTGTCGAGCGGTTCGGCGGGTAGGTCGCCTGATTGTTTATCGACGATGTCATGCCACCAGACATCGCGGCCTTCGGTCATTGGTGCGTCGTTTCCGACGCGCCGAAGTACCAAGCACTTTTGGACCGACGGTGATTTGGCGAGCGCTTCATCGACGGTTTCCTTGAGCGGCAGCACTTTGCCGCGGCGATAAAGTCCGTCGGATGTGATGACCAGTTTCGCGTTTGCGTCTTCGTTTCTATCGGCAATCGATTCGGCGCTAAACCCGGCGAAGATGACCGAGTGGATGGCGCCGATTCGTGCGCACGCCAACATCGCGATCGCCAGTTCCGGTGTCATCGGCATGTAGATGCTGACAACGTCGCCTTGGCCGATACCAAGTTCTTTCAGTGCCGCGGCGCATTTGCAAACCTCGGTCTTTAGTTCGTTAAACGTCAGCGTGCGTGTGTCGCCGGGTTCGCCTTCCCAAATGATGGCCGCCTTGTCGCCGCGACCTTGATCGATGTTGCGGTCAACGCAGTTATAGCTGGCGTTGGTTTTGCCGCCGACGAACCACTTCGCATGCGGAGCATCCCACTGGCAAACGTCGTTGAACGGTTCGAACCAGTGCAGGTGTTCGAGTGCTTCTTCCTTCCAGAAACCGTCTCTGTCATCGCGGGCTCGGCGGTAAAGCTCTTCATATTGTTCTTGCGTCGAAATGACTGCTTTCTCGGTAAACTCGGCCGCGGGCGGGAATAGGCGAGTCTCGTCGAGAACGTGGTCAATTTGGCCGGAAGCAGATTCGGACATCGAAAAGAAATTCCAAACGATTCGGGGAAGGATGGGGAGGGAGAAGTTGATCCCCAGTTTAAATGGTTTCCATTGACGGCGCAAGTCTAGCGCCCGCTTTCACTTTTGGTCGCTAAACAGGTCAAAAATGTTTTTCAAACGAATTGGCTTTTTTAAAGGCTTGGCAAAACGCTACAACAGTTCGTCATGTCGCAAAAACTTTCTCTTCAGCAGCGCTGTCAACAAATGGCATCGGTCGCCTCGCAAGTAGTATTGCGTGGCGATGCGTTGATTGCCGCCTGCGAATCGGATTGGCGGCCCGATCCGGTCGAAACAATCACCGGCGAATTGTTGCCCTTGTGTGCGGGGCTGCGTTGGATTGGAAAGCGTGGCGTCAAAGTCTTGCGTGATCGTCATGTTGGCGTGTTCGGTCGTCCGCTTTGGATGACCGGCGTCCGTTCAACGGTTCAGCGTGTACCGTTTGGGGAAGTGCTGATTTTAGGCACTTGGAATTACCCGCTGTTGTTGCCAGGCATCCAAATCGCACAAGCACTCGCGGCGGGAAACCAGGTGTGCTTTAAACCGGCTGTCGGAACGGAGGCGATTTCGAAGTTACTGGTTGACTGTTTTCGAGACGTCGGCGTTGACGAAAGCAGACTGCGGTTGCTTGGCAGCGATGTCGAATCGGCGACGGCCGCGATCGATTCCGGAGTCGACTTGGTCGTCTTAACAGGATCCGCAGCGACGGGGCAAAAGGTCCTTGCCTCCGTCGCGCCGACGCTTTCTGCGTCGATCATGGAATTGAGCGGATGTGATGCGGTACTGGCCTTGCCCGGCTGCGACACACAGCTGGTCGCGCGGTCACTTCGGTTTGGGCTGACCTTCAACGGCGGTGCCACTTGTATCGGGCCGCGGCGATTGCTCGTTCAGCCTGATGACCACCGCGAGCTGCTTGATGCGGTGACTCAAGAATTATCAGACACCGGCGAAGTCACGGTGCATCCCGTGGCACGGAAAAATGTTGCGGATCAAGTGGTTGCCGCGCTTGCTGCCGGTGCGGTTGACGTCCTCGGTAGCTTCGACGAAGACAAACTGCGAAATCATGGTCAGATGAGTCCATTGATTCTGGATGGTGTGAACGCAGACGCTCCGATCGCCCAAGCTGACTTGTTCGCACCGGTGCTTTCGGTGATTCGGGCCGACAATGCCGACTGCATGATCCGGATCGTCAACGACTGCCCGTATCGTTTGGCGGCGAGTGTGTTCGGTGATCGCTCAACCGCCCAGAAAATCGCCGCCGATCTGAACGTTGGGACTGTCACGATCAACGACCTGATTGCCCCGACGGCTGATCCGAGGCTGCCGTTTGGTGGCCGCGGTAAAAGTGGCTTTGGCGTGACTCGAGGTCGTGAGGGGCTGTTGGCGATGACGACGGCTCGTGTGGTTAGCACGCGTCGCGGACGGTTGATGCCTCACTTGGATCGCCGGACACCGCGGGATCGTGATCTACTGCAAGGCGCAATGGCTGTTTTGCATGGCGGATCGCTGCGAACCCGGCTGTCTGGCCTAAATCAGTTGGTGCGTGGCGTCAAAACAAAAACAGACTAGGTGGTCCCGCTAGGCGAACGCTTGTCGTTCCCGGAGAATAAAGCGTGCATCAAACCAATGCATGCAGGGTCTGCCGTACGACGGGCGGACGAAAGCCCTAGGAAACAGGAATTTTCGACAAATGATCGCGGCTGATTCGGGACGCAAAAACGTAATTGTCATCGGTGCCGGACTGGCCGGGCTTTCGAGTGCCTGTGTGCTCGCCGCCCGTGGGCACTCGGTCACCCTGCTGGACAAGAATGATTGGGTGGGTGGCAAAGCCGCGCAGCACGTCGCCGAAGGTTATCGGTTTGACATGGGGCCGACGATCTTGACCGTCCCCAGTGTGCTGAAGCGTGTCTTTGAAGAAGCCGATCGCAAGATGGAGGATTATGTCAAAATCCTGCCGCTCGATCCGCAGTGGCGGTGCTTCTTCGAATCAGGCGGCAGCACTCCTGGCGAAACCAGCGTGCTCGATTTGGTCCCCAACGTCGAACAGATGAAGCGGCATTTGGCCGAGTTCACATCGGGCGATGCGAATGGCGACGGCTATGAGCGTTTCATCAAGCTCAGCAAACACCTGCACGAAGTTTCCGATCGCTTCTTTTTCTGGCGGTCGGTCGGCGGTCTCGCAGACACAATGGATGTCGGCGGTGCGTTTTCGCTGGACGTCTTGAAAGATGTTCTGTCGCTGCGAATGGGCAAAAGCGTTGCCAGTGTCGTCCGTTCGCACACGCCCGACCCGCGTGTTTCGCAAATGATGGATCACTTCACGCAATACGTCGGGTCGTCGCCGTATGCGTCGCCAGCTGTGCTCTGCAGCATCGCGCACATGCAAACCGACGAAGGCATCTGGTATCCCGTCGGCGGCACCCGTGCTGTCCCTGAAGCGTTGGCAAAACTGGCGGAAGAGCTCGGCGTTGATATCCGTACCGGTGTCGACGTGATGAAGATCAACACTCAAGGCAAACGTGTTACCGGTGTGGTCACCGCGACGGGCGAGACACTGCCCTGCGATGCCGTGGTCAGCAACTGTGATGCGGTGCGTACCTATCGCGAACTGCTACGTGACACGCCGCAGTCCAAAAAGTTCGAACGGTCGAACAAGTACTCGCCCGCATGCAGCGGCGTGGTGTTGTACTTGGGGCTGAATCGTCGCTACGAACAGTTGCTGCATCACAACTTTGTGTTTTCGAAAGACCCGGAAACAGAATTCGAGTACATCTACGACCGCGGCGAACCGGCTCCGGATCCAACCGCGTACGTCTGTGCCCCGGCAATCAGCGAGCCAGAGGTTGCCCCCGAGGGCTGCGAAGCACTTTATATCCTCGTTCACACGCCGTACCTGCGCGAGCACCACGACTGGAAAAAGATGCTTCCGGAGTACCGCGAAGTCATCTTGGACAAGATGGAATCCTGTGCCGGTACGAAAGGCATCCGCGACGCGATCGTCTACGAAGCCTCGCTAACTCCGGAAGGCATTCACAACCGCTATCGCGTTTTGAATGGCGCGATCTATGGCTTGGCCAGTCACGGAAAATTCACCGGTGCGTTTAAGCCTGGCAATCGACGCAAAGACCTGCAAGGGCTTTATCTTGCTGGCGGAGCTGCACACCCAGGCCCGGGAATGCCGATGGTGATGATGAGCGGCTGGATAGCGGCGGACTCGCTTGATCAAGACGCTCGTGGTGGAAAGCTGGCATCAAGGAAGATCTAACCGTTGTGGCCAAAACGCTCGATAACGAATCGAAATCGCCAAACGAAAAGCGATCCAAGCACGATGCTTTGATCGCTCCGCCAGCCGCATGGTTTCTGGGCGGTTTTCACCGGTTCTTGAATCGCTTTTTGAAGCGACATTTTCATGCGATCGCTGTCTTGCGTGACAGTCGCATCGACTGCGGCTCACTTCAAGATCGCCCCGTCATCATTTACGCCAACCATCCTTCGTGGTGGGATCCGTTAATCGCCCACTTTTTGAATGCCGCCTTATTTTCCCCCAGGCATTTCTTTGCGCCCATCGATGCCGAGGCGTTGCAGAAGTACAAGGTCTTCGAAAAGCTCGGTTTCTACGGCGTTCAGCTCTCGACACAATCCGGTGCTGCCGCGTTTTTGCGGAACAGCCTGGCCATTTTGAATCGATGTGATTCGGCATTGTGGATCACGCCCGAAGGCCGCTTTGCCGATGTTCGTGATCACAGTGCGGAACTGATGCCGGGACTGTCGCACCTCTGTTCCAAATGCAGCGATGTGATCGCGATCCCTCTGGCACTTGAGTACGTGTTCTGGGATGAGCGTCTGCCGGTTTGCCTGGTGAATCTGGGACAGCCGCTTGATGCGCAGCAGCATCGCGATTGGGATAAGGCGGCGTGGGGCGACGCACTACGCGATGGTTTGCGCGACGCACAAGCTGATTTGGCCGCGGCATCGATCGCCCGTTCCAGTGATCCGTTTGACAACCTATTGACTGGCAGGCGAGGTGCAGGCGGCGTTTACGATGCGTGTAGAAAACTGAAAGCGAAGTTGATGGGCAAACCGTTCGACGCGAGCCACGGGGATCAATTTCGGTGATTGTCGCATTGTCGATTCTTGCGTTACTTCTGTCTGCGATTCCGGTGTTAATGTGGCTGGCGAACCTACCGCGTTTCCAGACGTTGCGACCGAGTCGTGACTTGAGTGGTAGTGACACAGTTGTTGATGGTGACTCGTTGCCCAAGATTTCGGTGTTGATCCCGGCACGCGATGAAGCGGCCGGTATCGAAACCTGCGTCCGGCATGCATTGGCCAGTGAATCGGTTTGTGTCGAAGTGTTGGTCTTGGATGACGATTCATCAGACGAAACGGCCGACATCGTGCGGCGGATCGCAGCTGGCGACTCGCGTGTGCGGTTGATTTCGGGTGCACCGCTGCCGGCCGGTTGGAACGGCAAGCAACACGCATGCAAGCAGTTGGCTGAGGCTGCTCAATATGAACGGCTTGCGTTTTTGGATGCAGACGTTCGCTTGCTGCCGCACGCACTAGCGGAACTCAATTGTCGACTTGAGCAGCATCAGCTTGGACTTGTCAGCGCGTTTCCATACCAAGTGACCGAGACTTGGCTGGAGCGATGGCTGATTCCGATGATGCACTTCATCTTGCTGTCGTACTTGCCGTTTTCGCGGATGCAAACGATGGGAGATCCCAGCTTGGCGGCTGGCTGCGGGCAGTTGTTTTTGGCGGATCGCAATGCGTACATCCAAGCCGGAACTCATGAAGCGATTCATGATTCGCGGCACGACGGAATCAAATTGCCGCGTGCGTTCCGCGAAGCAGGCTTGATGACCGACGTGATCGACGGAACGGAACTGGCAAGTTGCCGGATGTATCAAAACGCTGGCGAAGTCATTCGCGGTGTGATGAAGAACGCGAACGAAGGCATCGCCAATCCAAGGCTGATCGTGATTTTTACGGTACTACTGCTGGGATGCAGCCTGCTTCCACTAGTGACGTTGACCATCGCGATCGATTCCGGCGACGTTGTCGCGATGATCATTTCTGCGATCGCGTTGGCGTTGGCTCACGTACCGCGAAGCCTGGCAACAATGAAACTCGGACAGTCCATCCAGGGGGTGATATTTCACATCCCGGCAACGATTTTTTTCGTCGCCCTTCAGTGGGGAGCGATGCTACTTCAATTGTCAGGTCGCACGATCGCGTGGCGTGGGCGCGTCTGATCACTGCGTTTTCTAACGCGTGATTAAGACGGTTGTAGTGGTTACGCCAGAGCCCTCGATGAGGAGTTGCGTGCCCCCTCCAGGCATCACCTCGCGGTGCCCTTGGTAACCCTCCAGGTGGCTGTTTTCCGTCAGGAAATGCTTTTGTTGCACTGGACGCCCTTAGATTGCTATACTGCGTAGGAACGGCGCAAATGGACTGAAGATTTTTCGCGTCGTCCCACCAACAATCAGCATATCAGGCTCCGCATGATCCTCGCGGGCGTCTGATATTCCCGCCTGACGAACCCACCTCCTAACTCCACGGCCTGATCATGTTAACGATCAAGGGGCCGGCTAGCCGCTATTGTGACGGACGAAACCGGCGCAGCTTTTTGAAAATTGGTGCACTGTCATTCGGTGCAGGCGGGCTATCGCTCGCTGACCTCTATCGAGCCGAGGCTTCCAATCCTTCGGGGCGGAAGCACAAATCGGTGATCAATATTTTCCTGGCAGGCGGCCCTCCGCACCAGGACATGTGGGAAATCAAAACGGATGCCCCCAGCGAGATCCGTGGTGAGTTCCGGCCGATCAACACGAACGTTCCAGGCATCCAAATCTGCGAGGTGTTCCCAAAGATCGCATCGATGATGGACAAAGCGGCTGTCATTCGAAGTGTTGTGGGATGTCGTGGCGGTCATGACGCGATTCAGTGCTTCACCGGCTGGGACAACAATTCGCTGCGAAGTATCGGTGGGCGACCCTCCATCGGTGCGGCCACGTCAAAGCTGTACGGCCCTGTCGACCCAGCCGTTCCGCCATTTGTCGGACTTGCGGCCCCAACGCAGCACCGCCCTTGGTCGGACGCAGGCCAATCTGGATTCCTCGGTTCGGCCTACTCGCCGTTCAAACCGGACGGGCCGGGAATGAAAAATATGACGCTGCAAGGCATCACACTCGACCGCTTGGCGAATCGCCGAGCACTCTTGTCGGAGCTGGATGTGATGCGACGCGACATCGACATCCATGGCACGATGGAGGGGATGGACGCGTTCGGCCAACGTGCGCTCGATGTGTTGACCAGCAGCAAACTGGTTGATGCCTTGGACCTCAGCAAAGAGGACCCACGCACGTTGGAAATGTATGGAACAGGAAAACCGTACCAATACCAATACGATGGGGCACCGACCTGCAATGAACAGCTTTTAGTCGCACGGCGTTTGGTTGAAGCCGGCGTGCGAGTTGTCAGCTTGAGTTACGGTCGCTGGGATAGCCACGGCCAGAACTTTGATTTGGTTCGCGATCACGGCGGCAAGCTAGACCAATGCTTGAGTGCGTTGATCACCGATTTGGACCAACGCGGCATGCTGGACGACACGGCAATCGCGGTGTGGGGCGAATTTGGTCGGACACCTAAAATCAATCCACAAGCCGGACGTGATCACTGGACGAAGGTCAGTTGTGCTTTCCTGGCTGGCGGCGGATTGAACACCGGGCAAGCGATCGGCGCCACCAATCGCATGGGCGAAGAGGCGACCGAACGGCCCGTCGACATGCAAGAAATCGTCGCAACGCTGTACCACACGCTGGGCATCGACACACAGACGACGGCGATCCCGGATCCTACCGGACGTCCACAATTCTTGGTCGATAAGGACCCAATTGCCGAGTTAGTCGGATGAGCAACCAACCCGCATTGAGATCGCTTCAACGATCCTTCGTCTGTTTGGCTTCCGTCTGTTTAGTCACGCTCTTGCTATGTCATCAGGCGTACGCCGCCGAACTGCAATTCACATCGACGCTATCCGAATCCAATCGTTTGGTCGGCGTTGATGCCCGGATGCAATTGATCGTCACCGCGATTGACAACGACTTGCAAAAGCGCGACGTGACACGCGAAGTCGCTTTCAAGGCAGCGCCCAGCGGTATTGTCGATATCGATCCCCAAGGATTTGTCAGCCCTGTCGCCGATGGGAACGTCGAAATCCTTGCCACGATGCCGGACGGCAGCCAAACGGTGACGCAGGTTTCCGTCGAAGCGATGCAGTCTGCTGAGCCGGTCAGTTTTTGTGGTCAGATTGTTCCGATCTTTACCAAGCTTGGCTGCAACGGCGGCGGTTGCCACGGCAAAATCGCTGGCCAAAACGGCTTCCGTTTGTCGCTGCTGGGATTTGAACCCCGCGAGGACCACCGGCACTTGGTCGCCGAATCACGCGGCCGCCGCGTTTCTCCGGCGGCACCGGACCGCAGTTTGCTGCTGCTCAAGACGACAGGCGAAATGCCGCACGGTGGGGGCGCACGAACCGATCGTCATTCACACGAGTACCGTGTAATGAGGCGTTGGATTTCGCAAGGCATGCCCTACGATTCGGGAGAGATCCCCAGCGTCACCAAGCTGGAAGTCTTTCCCAAAAATCGCCGAATGTATGCCGGCCAGTCACAGCAACTGGCGGTGATCGCGACGTTTGATGACGGTCGTTGTGAAGACGTCACACGCGCGGCCGTGTTCGAATCCAACGACACGCAAATGGCTGATGTCAACGCGACCGGACTGGTCTCCACCGGCGAAGCGATCGGCGATGTAGCAGTGATGGCGCGCTACAACGGCTGGGTTTCCGTGTTTCGCGCCGAGATTCCTCGGCAAGGCGCCGTCGCACCGAGTGAACTTGCAAAGTACGAGCACCCCATTGATCAAGCCGTTCGCCGCAAGCTCGCCTCGCTGGGGATCGAGCCATCACCAAGCTGCGACGACTCGTCCTTTTTGCGCCGAGTGACCATCGATATTTGCGGACGTATTCCCACACTTGATGAAACGCAGCAATTCCTGGCTGACGAAAGCGCCGACAAACGAGCCAAGTGCGTCGATCGGTTGCTCGACAGCGAGGACTACGCATCGCACTTCGCTCGCAAGTGGAGCGTGATCCTGCGCAACCGCCGTGACGGTGGTGCACTGAAACCGGACACCATGGTGTTCCACCACTGGATCAAAGATTCCTTGCAGTTGAATAAACCGTATGACACGTTCGTCCGTGAATTGTTGACGGCGCGTGGCAGTGCCTTCAGCAATCCTGCGGTGGTTTGGTTGAATCATGTGACGGACCAAAACGAACGCGTCGAAGACGTCAGTCAACTGTTTATGGGGCAGCGGATTCAGTGCGCTCGCTGTCACCATCACCCTTACGAGAAATGGAGCCAAGAAGACTACGCCCGAATGTCGGCTTTCTTTACGACGGTTTCCAAGAAAGACGTTGGCGGCGAGATCACATTCGTCTCACGGGTCGCACCGGCAACCGCACCGCACCCGCGCACTAACCAGCCACTGCCCCCGGCAGGGCTGGACGCGATCCCACGAGAGATCGACCCTTATGATGATCCTCGTGGCGAATTGGCTTCCTGGTTGACTTCACCGGACAATCCATTTTTCGCACGTTCACTTGTGAATCGCTACTGGAAACATTTCATGGGACGCGGTCTGGTCGAGCCCGAAGATGACATGCGGGTCACCAACCCGCCTTCGAATCCGGAACTGATGGATGCGCTGGCGCAGTCGTTTACCGAATCAGGTTTTGACCTTCGCGAATTGATTCGCACGATTTGCACGTCGGAGACGTACGCGTCATCGTCGGACGCCAACGAAACCAACTTGATCGACCGACGCAGCTACTCGCGTTTCTTCCCAAAACGGTTGCTCGCCGAGACGTTGCTCGACGCGGTCGATCGGGTGACTGGTGCGACGACTGATTTCGGAGGAATGCCGGCGATGACCAAGGCGATCGAGCTGCCGGACACCGGTTTCGATTCGTACTTTTTGACAGTGTTTGGTCAGCCCGATGCGAAGACGGCTTGCGAGTGCGAACGTTCAGCCGAAGCGAACTTGGCCCAGAGTCTGCATTTGCTCAATTCCGAGGAAATGCAAAACAAACTGGCCACTCAGAAGGGACGTGCCCATGAGTACGCCGAAAATGCTTCACGGACGGTAGAAGAAAAGGTACGCGAACTGTATCTCGTATCGCTTAGCCGTGAACCGTCAGAGAAGGAACTCAAAGCGAGCCTGACCTACTTGAGCCACGAAGTTGAACCCGTCCAGCTTTGGGAAGATCTCATCTGGGCGTTGGTCAACTCGAAAGAGTTTCTGTTCAATCACTGATGATGCTTCCATTGATTAATCGATCGCGGCGAACGTCGCGATCCGCCCCACACAAATTCCGTGTGCGCGGGGTTGTTCGTAACCTCACCGCAAGCATTCTGTCTTCCTTGACGGGATTCTTGATAGTGACTTTGACTCTTGCCACTCCGTGTTCGGCTCAACTGCCATCACTAGGCTTGCGGTCACTTTCACAATCCTTTTTTGCTCCCGGCAAGACCTACGAGGTCCACATCGCCGATGCGGTTGATGGCCAGGAAATTCGCGAGCTGCGGTTTTCTGATCCTGCAATCCATGCCGACGTTTTACGCAACGGTGACCAGCCAATCGACAATCACTTCCAAGTGGCGATTGGTCCTGATGTGCCAGCAGGACGCTACGAAGTCCGCGCGGTCGGCCGATTCGGACTTTCCAATCCACGTTCGATCGTGGTGGATCAACGCGTCGAAAACTTGTCCAGTGATGCAGGAGCACGTCACAATCCAGTCGCGATAAAACCTGGAACGATCTATGCATTGGAGGCGCGGGCGGCACAGCGTTTCCACGCAACGCTAACTGTCGAAGCGGGCAAACTGTATCACTTGCGACTGATCGCTGACGCCGTCGACTCCAAATTGATTGGCCGTGTCGCTGTCGTCGATCCCAACGGACACTTGATCGAAAGTCGGTTTGGCAGTGACCGGGCTGACACGGTGTTTGACTTCGTTTCCCCGGCAAGCGGAACGGCAACAGTGACTTTGGGCGATGCCTTGTTTCGCGGTGGGGTCGCATTCCAAGGCGGACTATTGATCCGTGAAGGTGGCGACGCCGAAGCCGAATACCTCCATCAAAACCGTATGCCCCGGTCCCTCAAAATCGCTGAAACGGATGTGCCTTGGGGGGCTGACGATGCGACCGAACCTCAGACAGTTCCATTTCAAATCGAAGGCACTTTCGATTTGTCGCAGCAGCGTGAGAGCCATCTAGTCCGTTTCGAAAAAGGCGTGCCCGTATCGATCAGCGTCGTCTCCGATCGTGCCGCCCAACCGACTGACGTTCGACTGATCGTGCAGCAGCAAGTCACCCAATCTGACGGCGCGGTGCAATGGAATTCGATCGCGACTGCGGACGACGGACCGAACGTCGGCGACGCGATCGTGCGATTGACCAGCAAAGATCCACAGCTTCGTTTCGATCCACCAGCGGAAGGCGTCTATCGAATTGTCGTCTGGGATCAAGACAACGGCAATGCATTGGGAACACGCCAATCGTACCGTTTGGTCGTCCGCCCGGCGTATGAAGACTTTCGTTTGGTCGCGTATCATTTGCTGCCCAGCAAAGACTTGAATCAGTCTCGCGCGTCCGGCATCTATTTGCCGCGTGGCGGCTCGGAAACGATCCGTGTTTTCGCCATCCGTCACGGAACACCCCATCCCATCACGGTTCGCGTGACCGGATTACCCGATGACCTGCGATGCACGCCTGGCGTGATTGCAGCCAATCAAAGCTATGTCGATCTGACGTTGACCGCGGCGATCGATGCGATGCCGGCAGACGTCGAGCTGCAGATTTCCGGAACCGGTGAAGTCGACGTCAACGACCACTCCGGAATCGCGGATCGCCCAGCCGCCGCGGCATCCATGATTTGGGCTCCAGACACGGCGCGGACTCGATCGACCGTTCGCTTATGCGACGCGCTGCGAATTCAAGTCAGCGACTTCGACCGATGCCCGATTACCGTGACTACGGATGAATCTCCTTTGCCGATCAAGAAGGGCACGAAAAGCGAAGCGAAAATCATCGTTACACGTGCCGAGGGGAACGCGTCCAGCATTGTGCTGCGTGCGAAGAACCTTCCGCCTGGCGTCAAAGTGGCGGATTTAACGATTGCCGCAGACAAAAACGAAGCACAATGGGTCATCGAAGTCACCGATCAGGCCACCCCCGGGACCTACACTTTCTGGGGACAGGCAGAAAGCAAAGTCAAATTTGCGACCAACCCACAGTTGCTCGAACGCGCGAAAACGAAGGTCAATGATCTGAAACTGCAACTTGAATCGGCCACCGATCCGACCGTTCAAGAATCGCTGAACCAGCAAATCAAAAAAGCTGAAGAACACGTTCAGAGCGTTGCCGCACAGGTGGCCCCTAAAGACATCACGCTTTACCTGCCTAGCTCATTGATTACCGTTGTGATCGAGTGAACGCCCCGCCTTCGGTTCCCGCCCACCCACAACACCAAACACACCC
>PPHI01000077.1 GCA_002901265.1 Rhodopirellula baltica
GGACTCGCGACTTTCTTCTCGTTCAATGCGGGAGCCTTCGCGGACGAGCCCGCACTCAGTGCAAAACTACTCAGAACCTGCGAGACCTTTGTGGTCGAACAACTAGACGATGGAAAACCCAGTGGGACCATCGATGTCGTAACGGCAATGAAGTTTTTCAACGCCGAACGAGTTGGCTCCAACGCTCCAGTTGTCAACGGAGCCTTGCTTCTTTGTATTGAAAAAGGACGGCCGATCGCAGCGATCAATGTCTATCCTTGGGATGGAAACATTTGCCACGAACTCGATGTTTTAACTTCGCGCCCGACTTTTCGAATTCAATACAATGCTGGCCAGATTTGGCAGCCGAAAGAATCAAACCTCTCCTTCCTTCCCGTCAAGGCGACCTCAAAACCAAACCTCAGTCATACGCGTCGCCTTTTCCAGATGAAACAACTCGCTCGCAGAGTCACCTGTACGCTAGAGGGTTTCAATGATGACAACTCTGATCGGCAACCACTACGCCTATTGCCGAATCCTATCTACCGATACGCAACGGACCATGGCAGCGCCGTAGGAGGGACTTCCGACGGTGCGATATTCGCTTTCGCACAGGGAAACGACCCTGAAGTCCTACTCTTGATTGAAGCGACTGATGAACCAGAAAGTACAGCTTGGAGATACGGGTTCGTCAGGGCTTCTTCGGCAAAACTCTCAGCTGCGTTCGATGATCTGGAGGTGTGGCAAGCCGAGAAGTTTCCAGACGATACTAAATCGGTCGGCGCACACTACACCGTTCGCCAACCCTTCGATGCCATTGATATTCCTGACGCCTCGACGAAAGGCAAATAGAAGACTTGGTAATCTCTTTTACATGCTCTGCGAGAGCACGCATCACCTGCCATGTGTTTCGTCCTCCGCTCCAATGGGATGGGGCACGTACCTTGTCAATTTGAATCCCACCAAGAGGATCGAAGTCAGCAGTTCCTGGGCCTCAAGCGAGGGAAAGCCCCTCGCCTTGATCACTTATAAAGCGTCGTGACTTCATCTGATTTTGTTGATTCAAGACAGATGGTCTCCTCCCGGGTTAGCAAAGCAGCGTTATTTCCTCTGCCCTTGCAGACCCAACGACTACATCGTGAGAGGCCGCGTCAGAGAATTATCAGCCGGTTAGATAAGCGAATGCGTGGCAATCCAATCGAAACATAGGGTGCAAACCGAAAGTGGAACTTGACCGCGCTCAGCGGGCAAGAAAACTATCTGAAAGATGGCTGATCGATTCCCACCGCCTTCGCAGCCAATCGGCATGCGAATGGGATCAGGTTTCAAAACACCGAAAGCGATGACAGTCAGGCGGAATCTGCTTCTGCCCAAATCACCCATTCCAACTTCAAGGTACCTTACACCTTTTTTTTAGATCCCAAGCCATACAGAGATCTCTGCGAGCAAACGTTCCGAGCTGCCGAGGGCCGCTCGTTGGCGAATGACGTCTCGAGCAATATCGGGGCGATTGGTCAAGATCCCATCAACCTTGCGGTTCATCAACATCGACATCTTTGCAGGATCGTCGACGGTCCAGACAAATACCTCCTTCCCTGCCTGATGCGCACGCCGGATGAAATCGCGATTCGCAAAGTCCGCATTCACCGCCAAAAAGTCAGCATCGATGTTTCTTAAGTTACCAACGTAAACCGACATCAACCGCCCATACTTCCAGTCGGGTCGTAGCGTCTTGGTCTTCGCAACTCCGCGAGGATCGAGCGACATCACCATCACTTGGTCTGCCATTCCTTCGCTTTCAACGATTTGAACGACCCGTTCTTCTAACTGCTGATCGTGCCCGTAGTATTTCAGTTCAATGATGACACCGACACGATCTTTGCACAGGCGTAAGACATCCGCCAATTTTGCTATCCGTTCGCCCGAGTACTTGACGTCGGCATGACTTCCAATGTCAACCTCTGACAGCTGATCCCAGGACGATTCCCAGACCTTGAGCGGGCTGCCGGCGATCTTCATCAAGTCCTTGTCATGAACGACAACCACATACCCATCCGAGGTTTCCTGAACATCGATCTCAACCCAGTCGGTACCATCCTCGATCGCCCTTTGGAATGCGACCAGAGAATTCTCGGGTGCAAGAACTGATGCACCACGATGAGCCATGACCTCCACATTGTCCTCCGTTCGAACGGAATTGATCAACCGATAACCGCTCGCTGTCGCTAGCACGGCCAGGATTGATCCGACAACGATCAGTTGCCACGCGGTCAAACGCGTCCAGATGGAGCCCTTGGACGCCAGGGGTAGACTCGCCCTTTCACTTTTGATCGAACCTTCAACAGAAAGAGCCTGATAACGGTGTAACAGCGTCGCCGCAAATCCAATCGCCGCAAGCAACTGCACTACCATACCGGACAAAACGGAGAGCGAGATCATCCCCCCTACACGCAGCGCCAACATCAACAGCGAACCAACCTCAGCCGGCATCAAGACCCGTCCTAGCATCGCGATCGCGAATGCACATGCCGAGTTTGCGACGAAGACGACGGCAGCCATAATGACAAGCGAACAAACAATGCGAGTCCGATGCCCATCAACCAACTGTTTACTCAAGCTCAGTGCATTCCCGGAGGCTCCTTGCTCGAAAAGGACGAGCGGCAACGCCAAGAACCAACTCGAGAACAAACGCAACAGTATCAACATCAGGCAGATGGATAGAGCAACGCCCAATAGCACCGCCAGCGAAAATTCCTTTGGACGTTCTGTCAGATAAAAATTGATGTCAAAATCAGCAAGCAACCAACGATAGGACAGAGCTGCTGCACCTAAAAATGGTGTCGCCACGAATACCGTCCGTGCCACAATTGCGAATGCGACCCGCAATACACTGATAGACTTCACTGCCGCGAAACGCAGTGCGTCCAGCGTGTGAGCCGTCTGGCCGTTCTGTCGTTGCACCAAAATCCATAGTAGCGATGCCTGCTCGAGTGCGAGAATCGCAAGCCACAACGAAGCGACCGCGAGCCCACAAACCCATCCAAGTGGACCGATCAAGAAATAGACAAGATCAAGATCGGAAAGCACCTCGTCGCCTGAAAGCCCGAACAAGAACTGAAACAGTACAACGAACGCTGGCGTAATCAGAACATACGCCAACAATTTATAGACTAAGTCTGTTGCCACCAAACTTCGCTTGCTCGACTTAATCAACGACCAGACTTGACGGACGTCTTCGGCTACTGTCGCTTTGTGATCTCGCAAAGTCCCTCACCTTTCATTCGATGGTTCTGCCGCCGAATCTTCCAGTCGCCAGTTGATCGTAGTGTACGAAGTATTGCGTCCCCGCACTCGATCCGCATCAGACTTGTCATCAAAACATCCGTCACCTTTCGTTCATTCGCCCGATGTGCGGCGACTGCGCAAGCCTAGTCCACGGCGCGGACCAACGAATCCCTGACGGTAGAATAAGCAGCCTGTCATTTTACCTATCTTCCGGAAAAGGTACCTGACACCTTTTTTGACTTGCCGGTGAGGACGACGAAGCTGGGGACTAGCACGGTTCTGACATAGAACGTGTCGATGAGGACTCCGAGGCCCAATGCGAAGCCTAACTCGATCACACCTTTTAGGCCGCTGGTGGCGTCCGTTTGTATGCCAACGAGGTTTAGTACCGCAGGTAGCCATGCCGAAGCGGTCATGCTGAAGAACGTTGCGGCCATCACCATCCCACAGGCTGTGATGATCCCGCCAGTCCTGGACACCGCATAGCGCAGCGCCGACAACCACGGCCGCGTCTTCTGCTCTTCGACAATCCTGGTGACCAAGTAAACGTTGTAGTCTTGCCCCACCGCAACCAAAATCACAAACAGGAACAACGGCAGCTTCCAATCCAGTCCAACATAGGCATCGCCATAAGCGGCTCGGAAAAACAGCACTGTCATCCCGAGCGTCGCGTAGTAGCTAAGCAAAACGGTGAAAATCAAATACAGGCACAATCCGACACGCCGAATCACCGCAATCAAGATCACCAGCACCGCGATCACCACGGCAAGTTTGATGCGAGCGTTGTCGGCGATCGTGACACTGCGCAAATCGATGATCGAGGGCGTTGTGCCGGTGTAGTAAAACTTGGCATCGTGCCAAACCGAGTCGGGATTCTCCGAGACGTCACCAAGTAATTTTCCAATCCCAGACACCAACTTCGCGGTCTCAATCGAAAACGGGTCGCCGTCGATGATCACGTCCAAACGCGCAAGGCGATCTTGATAGTCAGGGTTATTGGAAAAGAAATAGTTCTGTGCGACGCGGTGCTGGCGAAGCGCACGACGCTTCCATGCTTCGCCACTGAGCAGCCCCATTTCGCGGTTCGGTGGAAAATCACCGAGCGGATCGTTGGCCGTACGAACCCCGACAACCCCTGGCTGTTCGTAAAGCTGGTCCGACAACGTCCCAATGTCTTTTCGCAGCTGCTCGCGAGCCTCGCCCTCTGGCCGGACAATCAGCACCGTTACCGGATTGATTTTGCCGATTTCAAAATGCTGTGACAACAACTGGAACCCACGCCGGCTGGCCGCGTCATTGTCCAATTGGCTGCTGAGGTCATACGTCACCGATTGCTCGCTACGCCAGCCATAGATCGCCGGAAGCAACAGTAGTGAAATGCCGACCACAAAGGTAGTTCTTGGACGCCGCGTGATCTTGATCGCGATCCAGTCCCAAATACTCTTGCGGCGAATCGCATGTCCATCGGGCCCTGTTGCGAACAGTGATCGCGACGGATTCGGATCAGGACGAACAACGCCTGGCCAAAAAACACTTGGCCCCAGCGCGGACAACAATGCCGGCGTGAGCGTTAAACAAACGAGCAACCCGACCAACAAGCAGATGGCGATGATGGGGCCGGTGTAATGGTATTTGCCAAAGTCGGCGAACCATAGCATCGCCAAGCCGAAGACGGTCGTCAGTGCACTCCCCAACAGCGCCGACGTCACACCGGACAATGCATTCCGGCAGGCTTCGCGCCATTCCGCTTTGGCTGCTTCTTCGCGCAATCTCGCGATCAAAAACAAGCAATAGTCAGTCCCCGCCCCAAACAGGATCACAACGATGAAGATTCGGCTGGTCGTAAAGACGCGCATATCCAGCCAGCTGACGACATCGCGAATCGACCAATCGGTTAATAAGGCGACTAAACAAGTTGCAACCGCGACGGCGACGCCGATCGACACCATCGGGACGGCGACCAGCAGCGGCGCTCGATAGACGACGATCAAAATCAACAGGATCATGATCACAGTGATCGACTCGGTGTACCGAATCGCATCGCGGGCAGCAATCAGCGTCTCGCCACCGATTGCCGCCGAACCGGTGTATTCCAGACGCAACGGCGTCCGGTCGGCTTGTGCTTCATTGGCGTGCCCCATGCTGTATTGCCGCACTTCGTTGAGCAACGAATCGAGCCCTTCGAGCATTGCGATGTTGCCGGTCGCCGCAAGCTCGCTGCTCATTCGGATCACCGCCAACCGCGCCGCCGGTTTGCTGAGCAAGCTGCCAAGGATGGTGTCATCCCAAGAAAGCAAATCCAACATGGCGTCCCAAGAGCCCAGTTCGCGGTCAGCAATCGGGATCACTTCGGACTCGATGTCGGGCATCAGAAGCCTGGCGTCTTCCAAATCGCCATCCGCCTTGTCGGGATCCGCGCCGATCAGCATGGCCAACTGCCAGCGATCGTAGTAGCTGATCGCCATCCGAGGCTCGGTCAGCGAAGGGGCGGTGTCTGGGACAAACTGCTGATAAGCTTCATAGAACCTTGCGTCGACCGTAACTGAGTGATCGAGTGCGACTTGGGCGCGTTCCAGCCAAGGGCGACATTCGTCGGGAGCTTCGTCGATCGGTCCACTTTCATACCCCAAACGGATCGCGCGCTGCCAACAAACCTCTGCCAAACGGTGGTGCAAACGCCGTAACAAGTCGTCGCCCACCATCAGGTCAAGATCGCTCAGTGCGACGTGGCCGCCCTCTTGAGTCTTATCGCGGCCGAGGACCAGCACCACTTCGCTGCGCGCACGCTCACCTGGAAACGCTTCATCGAGAACCTTCGCCGCCGCGACCGTATTCATTTGATCGGGCAGGTATTCGAAGTCCCCGTCATACGCGATGTCAGTCCATCGGGGAGCGAAAAGACGAACGCCGCTGTGATCAACACCCAACCTAACATCGTCACCCAAGGACGCGATGTCGTCGTCTTGGCCAGACGCTCGGTTAAGATGGAAAGCATAGGCAAAGCTTTTGGTCGGACGTCGATTTGACGGGGGCGAGGTGCATGACGCGTGGGGAAGCGGGCCCGTCGTTATACCATCCGACCGAAGCGTTCTTGCAGGGGGCATGGCGATAGGGACAAAAGCATTCTGCCGTTTCGCCAACTCCCCCGCAACGAAAAACGGCCGCTTCCCGAGTCAGGAAACGGCCGTTTCGAATTCATTGGTGGGGCGACTGTCTTGAACGTAACAGTGCCGCCGCTTCATTGCCGACTCAGACGGCGCCGACGTTCCAGATATCGTCCGCGTACTGCTGGATCGTTCGATCACTCGAGAACCAACCGCTGTTTGCGGTGTTCAGGATGCTCATTCGGTCCCAGTGCTCCGTATTTTTGTACGCGCCGGCAACTCGTGCTTGTGCGTCGATAAAACTGCGCAGGTCGGCAATCGACAGCCATTGATCTCGTGGGTTTCGAAGCCCGCCGATCAGTTCGCCGAAGATACCGGGTTCGTCATCGTTGAAGTGCCCGCCTTCGAGCAGTTCCATCAGGCGACGGATGTCCTCATCACCGTTGATGATTGCGTTCGGATCGTAGCTCTGACGAACTTCAGTGACTTCTTTTGCGTCCAAGCCGAAGAGGAAGAAGTTCTCTTCGCCGGCCTTTTCACGGATTTCGATGTTGGCGCCGTCGAGCGTACCGATCGTCAACGCACCGTTCATCATGAACTTCATGTTTCCGGTACCCGACGCTTCTTTGCCGGCGGTGGAGATCTGCTCGCTAAGTTCAGTACCAGGGCAAATCATTTCCATGGCCGAGACACGGTAGTTCGGGAAGAACACCATCTTCAGCAACTCGTTGGCCTTCGGTTCGGCATTGACGCGTGCGGCGACATTGTTGGCGAGTTTAATGATTAACTTGGCGATGTGATAACCAGGTGCTGCCTTGCCGCCGATCAAAACGCAGCGTGGCACCATGTTGGTCGTGTCACCACGCATGATGCGATCGTACAAGTGCACAACGTGCAAGATGTTAAGCAGTTGTCGCTTGTACTCGTGGATCCGTTTGACTTGAACATCGAACAGCATCGCAGGGTCAAACACGACGCCGGTGTTCAGCGCGATGTATTTCGACAAGCGTTCTTTGTTGGCTTGTTTAACCGCACGCCATTTCTTGCGGAACGCGGCGTCTTCTGCGTACGGCGCGAGGTCTTTGATCTTTTCCAAATCCGATTCCCATGCCGATCCGATCGTTTCGGTCAGCAGGTCACGTAACCCTGGGTTGCAGTGCGACAGCCAGCGGCGTTGCGTGACGCCGTTGGTTTTGTTGTTGAGCTTGTTTGGCCAGATGCGATCAAAGTCCGAGAACAACCCGCTCTTGAGCAAGTCAGTATGCAGCTGTGCGACGCCATTGACCGAGAAGCTTCCGACGATCGACAGGTAAGCCATGCGGATGTGTGGGTTGCTGCCGCCCTCGATAATCGAAACACGACTGATCAAGTCTTTGTCGCCAGGATATTTGTCAGCGACGAAGGCAACGAAGCGCTCGTTGATCTCGTAGATAATCTCCAGGATCCGTGGCAGCAGATTGCCGAACAGCCCGACCGACCAACGCTCGAGTGCTTCGGGAAGCAACGTGTGGTTGGTGTATGCCATGCACTCGGTCGTGATTTCCCACGCTTCGTCCCACTCCAAACCGTGCTCGTCCATCAGCAGACGCATCAACTCGGGAACGGCACACGCGGGGTGGGTGTCGTTTAGCTGGAAGCAGTTCTTCTTGCCGAAGTCACTGAAATCTTCACCGTGACGGTCAACCCAGTCAGCGAGTACGTCTTGAAGGCTGGCCGAGACCAGGAAGTACTGCTGCTTTAGCCGCAACTCTTTTCCGTTCTCGCTCGCGTCGTTGGGATACAACACCATCGAAATCTGTTCGGCGTTGTTCTTCTGAGCAACGGATTCTGGGTAGCTACCGGCGTTGAATTCGCCGAGATCAAATTCGTCGGTTGCGGTCGCTTTCCACAATCGCAGTGTGTTGACGGTACCGTTGCGGTAGCCAGGAATTGGCATGTCGTAAGGGACTGCCAAGACCGATTGCGATTCGACCCATTTGAAATGCTGCTTGCCATCTTCGTCGACGACACGCTCGGTACGCCCATACAGATTGATTTTGCGAATATGCTCATGGCGTTCGATCTCCCACGGATTGCCGTTTCGCAACCAGTGGTCAGGGCCTTCGATTTGACGGCCTTGATCGATCGTTTGGTTGAACATCCCGTATTCATAGCGAATGCCATACCCGGAAACCGGCAGCTTCAAGTTCGCGCAGCTGTCCAAGAAGCACGCAGCCAGACGTCCAAGGCCGCCGTTGCCAAGGCCGGCATCGGGTTCCTGATCAATGACTTCTTCGAGTTCGACTCCGAACCGGTTCAGCGCGGTGCGCATCGGTTCGTCGAGGTCCAGGTTCAATAACGCGTTATTGAGCGAACGACCGAGCAGAAACTCCAGCGACAGATAATGCACCCGACGAGTGTCGCTCGCATCGACGCGTGCGCGAGTTTGGATCCAGTCTTCGGTAATTCGATCACGTGCGGCAAGGGAAGCCGCTCGGTAACAGTAATCGCTGTTGGTTTCCGCTTCGTTCCTGCCAAACGTATACAGCAGGTGACGACGAAACTCACGAGAGAGCGTGTCCAGAATCACCACACCGTTGCCATTGTTATGATCGGACATAGAACTATCTTCGAGGATCTTTTGCATCGTCTTTCTTAACTTGGTCGTAAACCGTTCTTGGAATGTATCAGGTTGGCGATTCGAGCTCGAAACGTCTCACGCCGCTTGCAGCCATTTCGGCGAAATCTTCGGTGACTCCGAGCCGCTGGCTAACCATCTCACTGGCGGTGCTTGACTCATCAGTGATAGGGGGCATGACGCGAGGAAACAACCGTTCAAGTCAACACGGGCACTAGGGGAAAAATGAACGCCCGAATTCGGCCGAGATGGCTCTGCCAACTGAACAGAAGTCAGGGCTTTTTTCGGTGTCCACTCGTTCGCCTTGAACGCCATGACTGTCCAGGTGATCGCAGTGTCTCACCCTGAGTGATCGGACGTGAATTGGCCACAAGCAAGAAAAAACGGGCGGATTAAGTTTTACCCATCAGGCATAGCCCTTCGACATGATCACAACGACGTGATCCGCACAGACGTCAAAACCGCCCTGGTCTATGCGAATCAGACACGCCGTTTGTGTCGATGGGAACGGCCTGTTATCAGACCACGTGTCAACCGATTTCGTAGCGATCGTCTTCGCCAAAGGGAACAATCTTGACCGCGTGCGTTTCGTCGCCGTGGTTCTGTGGGGCTGCCGCGGATCCACCCGCAGTCGATGTCTCGGTCGCCTCGGCAGACTCGATTCGCATCTTCGCCAGCCCGATTTGGACTTCGGATCCCGACGTCAAGCTCGCCTTATCGACTTGCTGGCCGTCGATGAAGATGCCGTTTTTGGAGCCCAGATCACGAATCACAAGCTCGCCATCCGCACCGATGACAAATTCACAGTGTCGGCGGCTGATGGAGCCGTCTTCGAGATGGATGTTCGTCAACATGCCACGGCCGACTGTTACCGGAGGCTGAAGCACCCAGGTGCGTTGCTCTTTGCCGGTCTCGCGGTCAACCAACGTAAACTTAAACTTCATCGCAGACTCCAGGGTCAAGCTTGTATGAGGTAATAGCGATGATCAGGCAGATCGCCCAGACAAGAATTTCACTTTAGCCCGTGCGCGTTGCAACGTCCACTAGGCGAGGTTGTCACAAGTTGGCAAATACGCACACTGACTCGTACCGCTTCTTCTGATTCATTAGGATCACATGGTTGGCGGATCGGAATCGCAGGCAAATGCCACGACGGTCTGGAAATCCGCTTCTGAATAACGAGCAGAACAAGGAAATATCGAGCAATGAAGATCGTGATCATTGGAGGAGTCGCCGGTGGTGCATCGGCAGCAGCACGCGCCCGACGACTTGGCGAAGATGCTGAAATCATCGTGCTCGAACGCGGCCAATACCCTTCGTTCGCCAACTGCGGTTTGCCCTATTACGTCGGCGGTGAAATCCAATCACGCGACAAATTGCTAGTCGCCCCGGTCGAGATGTTGCGCAATCGACACCGCTTGGACGTCCGAGTCCGTTCCGAAGTCACCCAAATCGACCGTCAAAACAAAACGGTCCAAGTCCGCGACTTGAACTCCGGTACCGAGTACGCAGAACCCTATGACAAGTTGATCATCGCCACCGGCGCCGCACCGTTCAAACCGCCAATCCCCGGTATCGATAGCGAACTGGTCATGGGGTTGCGTGATCTGGCTGATGCTGACCGCATGCACCAGTTGGCAACTTCGGGAAAACAACGCGCCGTCATCGTCGGTGCTGGCTTCATCGGCATCGAAGTCGCCGAGAACCTGCGTCACCGCGGGATGGATGTGACGATCGTGGAGTTGGCTGACCAAATCCTGCCTCCGTGGGATCATGAAATGATCGCGCCGATGGATCACAAGCTGCGTTCCGAAGGCATCGAAATTCGCCTCTCGGATTCGGCAACGGCGTTCAAAGAAGTTGATGGCGGCTTGCAAGTCGAACTCAAATCCGGTGATACCCTGGCGGCTGATTTTGTGGTGCTGAGTGTTGGCGTACGTCCAGAAAATCGACTGGCGATCGATGCTCAAATCGAGTGCGGATCACGCGGCGGTATCGTCACCAACGAGCACATGCAGACCAACGACTCGGACGTCTACGCCGTCGGCGATGTCGTCCAGGTCGACGACTATATCACACACGAAAAAATTCAGATCCCACTCGCCGGACCGGCGAACCGACAAGGCCGCATCGCCGCCGACCATATTTTCGGCCGGTCGTCATCCTATCGTGGCACCCAAGGCACCGCGATCGTCGGCGCGTTTGGCATGTCAGCCGCGATGGTCGGTCAAAGTGAAAAGTTGCTTCGTCGTGCCGGTACGACTTTCGAAAAGGTTTACATCCATCCATCGGATCACGCTGGCTATTATCCCGGCGCTAGCCCAATGACGCTGAAGCTTTTGTTCGATCGCGAAAACGGCGCCATCTTGGGAGCTCAAGGCGTTGGCTCGAAAGGCGTCGACAAACGGATCGACGTGATCGCGATGGCCATCCAAGCCAAGCTGACCGTCGAGGATTTGGAAGAGGCCGAACTGTGTTACGCACCACAATTTGGCCATGCCAAAGACCCAATCAACATGCTGGGCTTTGTCGCATCAGGTGTCCTCCGAGGCGATCATCCGGTCACGCAAGTCGATCGATTACCTGAATCACCCGCCACTGGCGGCGAAGTCTTTTTACTGGACGTTCGCAGCGAAGCGGAAAACAGCCAGGGTCACATCCCCGGTGCTCACAACATTCCGATCGAACAACTTCGAGATCGCCTAGACGAGCTGCCCAAAGACAAACCCATCGCAGCGTACTGCCAAGTCGGTATGCGTGGTTATTTGGCGACGCGTGTGTTAATGCACCATGGTTTCGATGTGCACAATCTCAGTGGCGGCTACAAAGCCTGGTTGCTCTATCATCCGGCTTAGTCGCCACAAGGGTGTTTGACCTTGCCGGTTGTACGGCATCAGCGGCTTGTCCGTGATGTATCCTCCGGCATTCCCGTACAACACTTCCAATCGCGCCAGCCCCGACGCCGAAACCAGTCGTATCGGGAGGCCGCTGACGTGTTTTCGCCGCCTCCACCCAAGCGACCCCACCGGGCTTAAGGACGAGGCGACTCGATGCGGTTCTCATTTACCACGGCATTCATTCTTTGCGCTGCGACTGCGGCGTCGGCGCAGCAATCTGGAGAGTCGTTTTCGATTCCCGAAGTCATTGTCGAAGCGGAACGTGATCCGGAGACCTTGGATGGCGATTCCGAGGCGGCCAAGGAATCATCAGGCGACTTGTCGATCGGCGAGTTTCCATCGCTTTCATCCGAAGCGTCGCCCCTGCCCTCGCTGACTTCGCCACTGAATTCCCAGCAGCAAACAAGCAATGAATTCGCCCGCCAGTTCGGTACGCCCGCTTCACGTGGCGACGACTTGATCGGCGAAGCCACTTCGGCATCGTCTGGAGTTTATGGGCAAGTCGACTTGCAAAATCGCCCGATCAATCGACCAGGCGACGTGCTGGAATTGATCCCCGGTTTTATCGCGACCCAGCACAGTGGCACCGGCAAAGCGAATCAATACTTCGTGCGTGGCATCAACCTTGACCACGGAACCGACTTTGCCTTGCGGGTCGATGGCATCCCGATGAACCTGCCGTCGCATGGACACGGCCAAGGTTACCTTGACGTTAACTGGCTGATTCCCGAGCTGATTCAATCCGCCAACTATCGTCTCGGTCCTTACTACGCCGACATCGGTGACTTCAGCTCTGCCGGGAACGTTGACATCGAACTCGCACGCGAGTTGCCGAACGGGATCGCGAGTGCAACCATGGGTTCGTTCGATTACTACCGTACACTGATCGCGGACTCGGGCGAGTTTGCCGGCGGCACGTTGTTGTACGCGTTCGAAACGACGTTTTACAACGGCCCGTGGACCACCAAAGAAGACTTTGACAAACTGAACGGAATGCTTCGTTGGTCACACGGCAATCGTGATCACGGCGTGTCCCTGACAGTGTTTGGTTACGACAGCCAATGGACGGCGACCAACCAAGTCGCAAGTCGTGCGGTCGACGCCGGCATTGTCTCGCGGTTCGGAACCCTTGACCCAAGCGACGGCGGCAAAACCAGTCGCTACGGCATCAACGGCGAATACTGGAGTCGCAGCGAGGACGTGACGACGAAAGTGAATTCCTACGTCAGCTACTACGACATGGATTTGTTTTCCAACTTCACGTTCTTCCTCGACGACCCGGTCAACGGCGACCAAATCGAACAAGTTGACAAGCGTTGGTACACGGGCCTGAACGCCAGCCAAACGTACCACCGTGATTGCGTCGACCACACCGTCGGATTTCAATTCCGCAACGACAACGTCTACGAACTGGCACTCAATCGCACGAACTCTCGACGATTGGTTTCTCCAGTAAGAAACGACAGCGTCGACCAACAAAGCTACTCGCTCTACTACGCAAACGATGCCAAGCTGACGCCATGGCTATCCAGCCACCTCGGTCTGCGTGGTGATTTCTATCGTTTTCACAACCAGGCGAACGTCAACACTGCCGACTCCGGAACTGTCGACGACCAAGTCTTCAGCCCGAAATTTGGCTTGGTGTTTGGGCCATGGGCGGATTCGGAGATGTACCTGAATTGGGGACAAAGCTTCCATAGCAACGACACCCGTGGCGTCACGTCCTCGACCGATCCCGCAAATCCGTTGGTCAAGAGTGACGGCACAGAGATCGGCGTTCGGTCTTGGGTCACCCCAAATTGGAACTCGACGCTCGCTGTGTGGTACCTGGAAATCGATTCGGAGCTCGTGTTCGTCGGTGACGCGGGGACCACTGAAGCCGGACCGTCCAGTCATCGTGGCGGTCTGACCTGGACCAATTATCTGCAGCTGAACGACTATGTCAGCGCGGACATCGACTACTCACACGTGCGTCCGCGTTTTGCCGGTGGAGATCGAATCCCGAACGCGGTCGAGAATGTATTTACCACTGGAATCACTGCACGTGCACCGCGATCGCCTTGGTACAGCACCTTCCGCCTGCGGCACTACGGTCCCGCAGCTCTCAACGAAGACAACTCGGCACGCAGTTCGACCACCACGATTGCCAACGTTCAGCTCGGCTACCAAACGCAACGGACGAACTTTGCCGTCGACGTGTTCAACTTGTTTGATAGCCAAGACAACGACATCACGTATTTCTACGAATCGCAACCAGCCGGGCTGCCTGCCGCCGAAGACTTCCACTTCCACTCGGTCGAGCCAGCGATGGCACGTGCAAGTGTGACTTGGAAGTTTTAGAGAGCCGTGCCTGACAGATCAGTCGCCACGCAATGAGAACTTGATCGGCACGGTGATTTCGCTTGCCTGTGCAATGTCACCACTGCGTGCCGGCGAGAATTTCCACTTCTTGACCGCAGCGACAGCCTCGCGGTCAAGGCTGGGGTAGTCACTTGATGTGTCCACTTGGACGTCGATGACGACGCCACGTTCATCCAGCTTAACACGCAATAAGACGCGTCCCTCATAACCGGCGGCTCGAGCGGATTCTGGATACAGCGGCGGCGCGTTGTCCTCATGCATCTGAGGTGGCGTATCGATCTTGGCACCGCTCGCCGCCTCGTTGGGAACAATCGTCGGTGGCTGGACGGCAGGTGGAGTTACGGGCCGTAGCCGTCGCTTCTTAACGGGGCGTTTCGCAGGGATTTGCTCCATCGGTTTGGCCGGCTTGTCAAATTCAACTCGCTCGAGTTCAACTCGCTCGAGTTCAACTCGCTCGAGTTCAACTCGCTCAACGGGCGGCATTGCCGGCTGAAACGCCACTTCTGGCTGCGTGGCATCTTGCTGAAGCTGTGGCATCTCCAAAGGCGATTGCTGCGGCTTCGGCGGCTCGATCGATTCGGCATCCAAACGTGGATCTGGCTCCGTTTCCATCGGTTCGTCGATTTCTTGAAGAACCTCTTCTACCGGGGGCAACGTGACAGCCGATTCCGAACTCACGACTGGAGTGGCCGTGATCACGATCGCTGATGAGTCACCACGTTTGACATCCAGAACCCAAGGCTGATCCGGTGTCGACCAACAAGCCGCAGCCGCCAATCCACTGAGGTGCAATAACGTACTGGCGATTAACGCTGGACGCAGAAATCGAGAGCGAGCGGTAGCAGGATGATTGCAATCGCGGACGACTTCGACTTTGGGAACCGCTGTCGCAACTTGTCTGACTGGCCCAATCTTTAATCCTCCGCTGGCCGGACAGTGTTGATCCACGCCCGAGCTCTTTGCGACTGCGTCTTTGGCGACCGCGACATTAGATTCACAAGAGAAAGACAAAACGCACAGGTGGGCTGATTGGATACCGGTAGATTTCGAAGCGGTTTTCCTTCGAAGCGCTAGCAGGCGACATTCTCAGCCGCTCTGGTTCGGATGTCAAACTCTCGGACAAACTCCCATCATGTTCCACCGCCATGCACCGGGAATGGACATGGTTGGCACCAAACGCCAGCCCCAACCCCCAAAACGATCGAAAACCGCACTCCAATCGGACCAGCCGAATCGGCGGCGTCAATTCTTTAGTGGCAGATCCGCCAGCGGTGTGGCCACCAAGCCGCGCTTGCCGTAAACGGACGAACCGAAACCTCGTTTGTAGCGTGGATGCAGTATTTTCCCGGGAAATTCTACACGGCTAAAGAAATCAGGATCAGGTTTTTCGTTCTCCCGAACCCGTTGTTGAATGGACTCGCCTTTTTTGAGCCACATAAACGAGGGTGCACCGCCATTGGAAGCTCCGGTGCTCCATAACGAAGCGTTGCCCTCGCGGATGTCGACATTCGAATAGAACGGTGCGACCGTCACCGTTTGCGTTTCACGTTTTCCCATCTGCTGATAGGTAACCGACCGCGACTCCGACCGGCCCATTTCAGCTTTGATGACGATTTCCGCTTGCGACTGCACGACCCAGCCACACGCTCGCGCCGCGGCCTCCAATCCCGCCCGAGCACTTGCGTTGTGAGCGCCACAATTTGTTTCAATCGCAACTCGTGTTCCGGGTTGAAGCGTCCACAACTTCTCGCGATCAATCCGCGCGACGGTTTCGTTGACGGCGTCCCCCGGCAATTCCACCGCACCAATCACAAAGGCGCTCACATCGCGTTCTCTCAGTTCGACGCCATAACAAAACCGACCGGAGACGACTTGGGTGACGTCTTGTGAACCCTTGCCGCGAACGACTTCCGAATGATCCGGCCGGTAACTCCAAACCGGCAACTCACTCTTCAAGTCGAACAGCGTTTTGCCATCGATCAAAAGCGTCTGATCGTCCACCCAAGCCATCTTTTGTGGGAATGGTGAACCGATACCATTGGCCGTGTAGCGTTCTGGTAACGCGGCCGAACCGAGAGTCCAAATCGCGAGCTGATGGTGGGTCAAGATCGCCAGCTTTTCACCATTGGTATCGAATGCGACGGCGGACGATTTTCCGCCCTCGATTGGCAACGTTGCCAACGTCGCTCCGTCTGCCGCGGAAATCACGCGCACATCGTTGTCTTCCGGCAACGCCAAGTAGCGTTTTCCGGGACTGATCACCGGTGACGCCCCAAAAAAGGACTCCTGTTTGACTTCGTAAACCGCGGAACGTTTTGCGAAATCCCACACCACGTACTGCGAATTACCCCAGCGATGGAGTACTGCGTCACTGCCGACGAATTCGGCAAAGGGAACGCCAAGACGATCATCCTTTTGGCTTGTCCAACGCACGATCGGCTTTGCTTTTTCCGTCTTCGGGCTGGCCGACCACACGCACAACGTCGCCTCATTGTTCTCTGACTCGCCAACAGTCAAGACACGCTGTGACGCGGGATCCACCGCCATCAACATTTCGCCGTTTGCAATCGCCTGGACCTTATGGATTTTCCCATCCGCGATCGTCGCCCAGACAAGTCGACCGGGGAAGTCTTCCTTCTTATTGGAGTTGCCAGTTCCCGTAGCGGCTGCCATCCAACCCGATGCGGTTCCGATCGGATACACCGACAACAGGTTGTCCCAAAAATCGATTTCGGAAACACCGCCCCACCCGATGGGATTGAGACCGCGATCGCTGGCGGATCAGGGGAGACGCCCGATATATCGGTTGCCGAATCCCATGCCGCGGTCGAGTTCAGTGCTGCCGTCGCAAACGTTTCGAGTTTTGGCGCTGCGATGTTTCTGAGCGGTGCACTCGCACCGATCAATTCGAGACGACGCTGATCAGCATCCGACAACTTACTGACCGGCACGGTAATTTCCGAACCTTTGTCCAAGCGATACAGCGTCACGGTGTTTTCATCTTGATCGAAGTCGACCACCGCCGCCTTGATCGAGAACGATCCGGATTGATCTTTCCAGTTGTAAACCGGCGAAATCACTTTCGCTTGCCAAGCGTAGCGCGTCTCGTGAAGCGGAAACTCGCGACGCCGCGGGTTGTTAGCGAATTCGTATTCGACAACGACTTGATTTCGCGAAACATCCATCACTTTGCCGGGTCGCCAATCGCCGAGGTAATACACCTCGATTTCCTCACCCACGCTGGGACTCAATTTGATCCCCGCTGGCATGACGCCCTGCTTTTGGGCCGAGGCTCGATCGGCCCCGACAACGAACACCAAGGACACAACCACCACGGTGCACCACCGTCCAAACCAACCGTTTGTTTCCGCCATCACAAATCAAGTTCTATTAGGGGAGCCGACTTCAACCGTTCTGCTGGACAATTGTAGCTGCTCCACCGTCACAATTCAGAGCCAACCTGATACAACAACGGCATGAACAAACCAACGCAACCTGATACCGCTGCCCTGTCGGCGGACCCGACGATCGATCGCGATACGTTGGCATCGGAATACTTTTCGCTGCTTCGCTATCCGCCCTATCCGGTTCAGGAAGAGGCGATGCTCGCCTACTTTGCCGGCGATCCGGCGCGGGGCGACCAAGGCGTCTTGATCTGTGCCCCGACTGGAACCGGCAAAACGATGATCGCCGAGTCGGCGGTGTACGAGGCACTGCGTACCGGAAAGCGGATGTACTACACCACGCCGCTGATCGCGTTGACGGATCAAAAGCTTGATGAACTTCGCGATACCGCCGTTCGCTGGGGCTTCCCAGCCGACAGCGTCGGACTGGTGACTGGCAACCGCCGCGTCAATGGTGACGCACCGGTCTTGGTTGTCGTTGCCGAGATTCTGCTTAATCGCTTGCTAAATCCTGAGCTCTTCGATTTTTCAGAAGTCACCTCCGTCGTGATGGACGAATTCCACTCGTTCAACGATCCCGAACGCGGCATCGTCTGGGAATTGACACTCGCTCTGTTACCGCCGCATGTGCGCACGATGCTGCTCAGTGCGACGGTCGGAAATGCCTATGAATTCACGTCGTGGTTGTCACGGGCTCACAACCGAAAATTACAATTGGTGACCGGCGACGAACGCAAAGTCCTCTTGCAATACGAGTGGGTCGAAGACGAAATCTTGAATGACTTCGCCGAACGGATCTCGCGCGGTGACGATGTCGAACGAAGGACGCCTTCGCTTGTGTTCTGCTTCAGCCGTTCGCAGTGCTGGACCGTCGCGGAAATGCTGAAGGGCAAAAGCCTGATCGACAAAGCCCGTCAAAGCGAGCTGGCTGATTACCTCAACGCCGCAGACCTTTCCTCGGGCGCTGGCCCGAAGCTGAAACAGATTCTGATGCGCGGCGTTGGTGTCCACCACGCCGGCGTCATGCCACGCTATCGCCGCATGGTCGAAGAACTGTTCGAACGCAAGTTGCTGGCGATGTGCGTCTGCACAGAGACCTTGGCCGCAGGGATCAACTTGCCCGCGCGAAGCGTGGTGCTGCCCAGCCTGATGAAAGGACCACGCGATAAGAAACGCTTGGTCGACACCGCTTCCGCACAACAGATCTTCGGTCGCGCCGGTCGCCCTCAATACGACGATCGTGGCTATGTCTATGCGCTCGCGCACGAAGACGATGTGAAGCTGCACAAATGGCGTGAAAAGTTCGACTCAATCCCCGAAGACACCAAAGACCCAGGGCTGCTGAAAGCGAAGAAACAGCTCAAGAAAAAGATGCCCAAGAAGCGTGCGGGCGAAACGTACTGGACCGAACAGCAATTCTTGTCGCTGCAACAAGCCAAATCGGCCGACCTCTCCAGTCGGGGGCATCTGCCTTGGCGATTGCTGGCCTACATGCTGGGCAAGTCGCCTTCGGTGCAGCCGCTGCGTGACTTGGTCGGTCGACGTCTGATGACACCAAAGAAGATCGAAGAGGCACAGCGTGGGCTGAATCAAATGCTCGTCACGCTTTGGCAATCCGGCTATGTAATCCCCTCACCGCTGCCCGAACCCAAGCAAAGCGACTCACCGGCGAGTTCGCCTACCGGGCCAACCGCCAAGCAAACCAAAAATATCCCTGCGGCTAAACCAGCCGAGCCCCAACCGACGGGAGGACTATTCGGGGATCTGCTGGATCAGATGCGCAGCGATTCCGACGAAACCGAAGCCGTCGAAGAAAGCTCGGTAGAAGAAACACCAAAGGAACCAGAGCCAAAGGTGCCGCTAATCTCCGTCAAATCGTTTGACCTGGATAACTACCACCCTCTCGAAGCGACACCGACGGAGAAGCTTGATCGCTTGGTCCACTTGCGAAGTATCAATCCGATCTATGGCGTCTACATGGCAGACCTGCTGGCCAAGGCTGACGACGAAGAACGGATCGCGACACTGGAAAGCGTTCTGGAAGTCCCCGGCACAGTCGCCCGCTACACGCGGATGCCGAAACTAGAAGACATGCCGCCCGGCAAACTGGCGACCGAGTACCTGGACGCCGAGCTTTTGACGCGCGGGATTGTTACGGCAGAGGAACTGGGCGCGGCCAGTCAAGACGAAGAAGAAGAAATCCGCGATCGTGGATTCGGTCGAGTGATGTTCGACGAACCCAAAGTCTGGCCGTTGACGATCGGCGAGAAAATCTATCGCCTGTTCCAAAACGACTTCCCACGCGTCGACAACGTTCGCATCCGCCCCGTTTGGATTGTCGGCGAACTGCTGAACTACGATTTACAATTTGACAAGTTCATCACCACCAAGAAACTGCAGAAGGAAGAAGGCATCCTGCTGCGACACTGCTTACGGATGATCTTGTTTCTCGACGAGATGGCAAACGTGCCACCGGAGGACACGACGGTCGAGACCTGGGAAGACTGGATGGATGACTTGGCCGAAAAGTTGACCGAGGCGTGCCGCCAAGCCGATCCCCAAACCACCGACGAAGTCCTTTCGGAAGACGCCGGTGATGATGACTTGGTCGCAAGCGGTCGCCGCCCGTCGAATTAAGCCCCGACGAACTAAGCTTCGGACGGGTGCACGTATGGCTTGCGATACTGTCGTTTCAGTTTCGCCGTCGCTTCGTCGTCCCCGATCACGGTGTGAGTTTCAGGGTCAAAGTTCAGCGTGCGGCCTTCCAAGTCCATCGAAACGTTGGCCAGCACACACGAGGCACTGGAAATGTGACCTTGTTCAATGTCTGCGACCGGCTTGGATCGCTCGTCGATCGCTTTCAAAAAGTCCTTCATGTGCCCGCGAATCGCCGACGCGACATGTAGCTCCAACGCCCAATCACGTTGGTCCGTTTTGTCCGTTGGGTACTTGTCCAATTCGATCACGGTTTTGCCGGTCAGCTTTTCACCGCGACTGTGCGGCGTGAACTCGTACTTATGGACGTCCAGCTTCAGTGTCCCACGATCGCCATAGATCACACCGGCCCATGGCCACTCTGGATCGGGTGCATGACCCCAACTGCGATGAATCCAATTGATATCCAGCTCGTCGAATTCGTAGCGGGCCGTTTGGGTATCACTGATATTCGCTTTCGATTGATGGTCGACATAGATCCCTCCGTTGCTGCTGACTCGCGTTGGCCAGCCCAAACCTAACTGCCATCGGACCATGTCCAACATGTGAACGCACATGTCACCGACGATGCCGTTGCCATATTCCATGAAGGCACGCCAGCTTCGTGGGTGCACCATTTCGTTGTAGGGACGCATCGGTGCGGGACCGGTCCAAGCTTCGTAATCCAGGTTTGCCGGTGGAGTGGTGTCCGGCGGATTTTGCTTGGCACGCATGTGGTAGTAACAGCAGATATCCGCATACGA
Organism: Rhodopirellula baltica; assembly: GCA_002901265.1. Classification (GTDB taxonomy): domain Bacteria; phylum Planctomycetota; class Planctomycetia; order Pirellulales; family Pirellulaceae; genus Stieleria; species Stieleria baltica_A. Next base: position 21,106 of record PPHI01000077.1, read on the forward strand.
AACATTGCCTAACAGTCCTGCATCGACCACACGCTCTTTCGCTTCCATGAGGTGCGGTGTACTGCGTCGCTGCGTGCCGACCTGGACGACGCGGCCGGTCTTTCGCGCCGCGTCCAACATCGCCTTGCTTTCCAGAACATCGCAAGCGGTCGGCTTCTGAACCCAAACATCCGCGCCGGCATTCACAGCCGCAATCATCGGCAACGCGTGCCAGTGGTCCGGGGTGTCAACCAAGACGATGTCGAGACCTTTTTCGGCCAGCATGTCGGTGTAGCTGGCGTAGGTCCGGGGACGTTTTTTCGAGGCCTGGCGGGTGGCGATCAGGTCCGCACATTCGTCCAGCATTTTGGAGTCGACATCGCACAGCGAGACAACTTCAACAGGCTCGACGTTCAATAATTGCAAGAGGTCCGATTTGCCGTACCAGCCACAACCGATCAAACCGACGCGACGGGGACGATCATCGGTGGCAGCGTACGCTTTGGTAGCGACCGAAGCGGCGGTCGCGGCAAGAGCCGAACCGGCTAGGAATTTTCGACGATCCATTCTGAAAAGCCTTTCGTTGGGAGTGCAAACACGGACGAGTCACACGCATTATCGTGACCGGCCAAGCATGTCGCAACCAAACACTGCCAACGCAAACTTTCATTAACAGCGAACCGACGAAGAAACTCAATCGAAGTCGACATCCAAGATCACGCCTCGCGGTCCGGCGTTCAGAATCAAGCTGGGACCGATCTCGTCGCGTTTCTCCCAGTCGTCGTGAATGTGCCCGCAAACGACTAGTCGCGGCTGCTTCTCCGCCACGCACTCGCGAATCGATTGGCTGCCGCGAACACGACCACTGCTGTCGCAGTCAACGGTATCGATCGGCGGCGAATGCACCACCAACACACCCGACGTTGGACAATCGGCCAACAGCTTTGTCGCTTGCTCTTCATCGAAGTCATACGACCAAGCGCCGAATGGCGTGACTGGGATACCGCCGCCGACGCCCCAAAAATCAATACCCAATAGGCTGCATCCGGTTCCGTGCAGCACCGTCGCTGTCGTCCAGATCTTCGCCGCGTCACGAAGCTCCGCGAACGTTTCTCCGTTTCCAGGCACCAATACTGCTGGCTTTTCGATCGATTTCAGCACCGACAGCGTGTCATTCAACCCGGCATGTCGGTTGGCGAAATCCCCGGCGCCGATCACCATGTCAACCTGCTCGGAAAGCTCGACCAATCGCTCGGCCGCATCCACACTGCGGTGCAAATCGCTGAAACAAAGAAACTTCATCGGGCGTACTCTGGGTCCCTGCGGGCAGGCAATCGTTGATATTGTGACAAGATGGTCGTGACAGAACGTCTGATTCTAGCAAGCTCGCTTACATTCCGATGGCGATCAAATATTCTTGCCGACCGTTCGCTTCTTCGACGCCGGTTCTAAGGTACATGCGTTTGCCAATCACCACCGGCGAAGCAAAAATTGAATCGCCAGTTTGGATTTCTGAAATCAGATCGAAACGATCTGGAACCGCGTCGATGATAAACACCTCGCCGCGTTCGGACGCCACGATTAAATGCCCATCGGCATACAGCGGTGAAGCACTGATTCCGCCGCCAAAGAGACGGCGTTTCCACATCTCGGTTCCGTCCTGTGTTCGCCAGCAATACGCTACACCGTTATCTGCCACACCGAAGACATAATTCTTGATCGCCAGCAGCGATTGTTCGTAGCACTTCACGCGGTTGGTCCACAACTGCTGATGCCGCCCCGCGGCGGAAACACACCAAGTCCCGGAAACAGGGTTCCCGCCGCTAACCAACACGCTGCGGTTATCCCATACCACCGTTCCGCAGATCGCTTCGGTTGCACTCTCCACGCTCCAAATCTCTTTGCCTGTCGATGGGTCATAACTCACGAATTTATCTGCCCCGGCAATCAACATCTGTTGCTGGCCGGCGATTTCGGTGATCGCCACGGAAGCAAAATTCAGATTCTCTGGCCGCTGAATTTTCCAAACCTGTTTGCCCGTTTCACGATCCAATGCATAGATTCCGCTATCCGCGCCGTCATACTCGGCCGCAATGATTAACAACTCGTCAAACATCACCGGGCTGGCGCCGTATCCAAATTGGAAAACGCTCGGCGCGAAGTTGCAAACTTTCTTTTGCCATGCCTTTCGCCCATCCGGGTACAACGCGGTGACAACGATTGCATCCGCAGTATGGAACGATGCAAAAAGCAGCTTTCCGTCGTACGCCATCGTTGGCGACGCATACGAGTTGTTCGGATGAATTCGCTCTGGCAACGTCCCTCGATGCAACACATAGGTGTCGAGGACGTGCCCGCTATCGACGTCAATTTTAACGACCGACTGTGTCTGTTTCGCTTCGTCCGCTGTGGTCAAAAAAATTCCGACCGGCGTGACGATCGGTGTCGAGTGTCCACGGCCTGGGATCTTGGTCTTCCAAGCGATGTTTTCGCCGGTTTGAAAGTTCCACTGGGTTGGCAGCGTCACATCGTCCGCGGCATGATTGTCCATCGCCGCACCACGCCACTGTGGCCAAACGCTTGTGTCCTGTGCAATCAACGTTTGACTAGCAAACGCAATTGGAAGCAGCAGCAGCGCCGCGGCGAAGACAGGCAGGCGTCCGAACGAAACAATCCAAGTCAAAGCGTTTGAATAAATCACGAGCGAAGGTGGTTCGGCGGGTGAATTGGAAACGTGAGTAGCAGTAGACCTGCTACATTGTCGGCCACATCATCCATTTACACAAGCAAGGCAAACTTTCAGATGCGTGCAGGAATCGTCGGCGTCGGTTTTATGGGGTGGATCCACTACCTGGCTTACCAAAAGAGCCAACACGCCGACTTGGTCGCATTCTGCAGTCGTGATGCCGGAAAGCGATCGGGCGATTGGCGGGGCATCCAGGGAAACTTTGGCCCCCCCGGAGAACAGATCGACGTCTCCTCCATGAACGTTTACGAATCGCTGGACGCGATGCTAAAAGACGAAACGATCGATCTGATCGACATCTGTTTGCCCCCGGCACTGCACGCCGAAGCGATCGAAAAATCAATTGCGGCTGGCAAAAAGGTGCTCTGCGAGAAACCGCTGTCACTGACCGCCAGCGATGCAATGCGTTTGGCCAGCCTGGGAAATCCCGGTGACGTCATGGTCGCACACGTCCTTCCCTTTATGCCGGAATTCGGAATCCTGGTCGATGCGAAAGTCGACGGGCGTTTCGGTAAGCCGATCGCCGGACGCTTCAAACGAACAATCTCGCCGCCCGATTGGATTCCCGATTTTTATCAACTCGATTCTGTCGGCGGACCGTTGATCGATTTGCACGTCCATGACGCGCACCTGATCCGTGTTTTGTTTGGGATGCCCAAATCACTCGAGACCGCTTGTCAGCGCCACAACGGGGTCGCCAAACTCTATGAAACGGTATTCCGCTTCGAGGAAGGCTATCCGGTATCCGCCGGTGGTGGCGTCATCGATTCGCCGGCCCGTGGATTCACCCACGGCTATGAAGTCTCGTTCGAAAACGCCACCTTGCAGTTCGAGTTCGCCGCTTACGCTGACGGGACCACCGCAACGATTCCGCTGGTGATCCTGCATCGTGACGGCACCGTCGAGCGTCCCGACTTTGGCGACGTCGACCAAATCGATAGCTTTGTCAGCGAAATCGATGCCGCTGCCAAAGCGGTTGCTACCGGCGAAGTGTCACCACTGTTGGATGGCAGACTTGCTGCTGACGCGATTCAGATCTGCGAATGGCAAAACGCCTAGTCCGATCGAAACTGCAACGAAACAACCACCGCGCGGTGATCGACGCGCGGTGGGAAGCGGACGACAGCTGATTCAACGGCCCCGTACTACCTGTTCGTCCTACCGCGTGTAACCAACAACTACTCGCAGCAACCCGCCTTTCAGTTGAGAGATTGACACGAACAGACTACGAGGAAGCATTGTTTGCGGTCACCACCAATCCAGTGACTTCACGCCCGCGCTCCATCCGCAGTTTCGCCTGCGTCACAGAAACGGGTTGCCACCCCGCCGCTTGTAAAGCTTCGTTGACAAAGCGTTCGCTATGTTGGTAGCGGCCGTTGGGCAACAATCGGTAGCTGACGGTCTCGTCAATTTGTTCGTCCTCGTGCATCGGCGACAGCTTTTCGGCCGTAAAGACCAGCGTTGCGTTCTTTGCCGTGCATTGGTTGGCGACCGAGAGCACTTCAGTGAGATCGCCGAAATAACACAAGGTGTCACCGAAGACGACCAAATCAAATTGCTCATCCAATGATGTCAAGACAGCGGTCAATTCGCCTTCGATCAACTGGTCGTAACGCTGTGTTTGGTCAGCCAAACGCAACATGTCTGGTGACAAGTCGATTCCCGAAAGTGACTTGGCAAACGGACGCAAAATTGGCGAACACAATCCTGTCCCACACCCCGCGTCGAGCACGTTCAGATTGCCGTCACTTGGCAACTCCATTTGCTTGATCGCTTCGGCAACCAAGTCAGGAACGCTGTATCCGATCCGATGCAATTGGTTTTCATAAGACGCTGCGAAGGTGTCATCGAACGTATTGAGCACATAGTCGTCGTCGCAGCGAACCGGAACCTGCTCTCCGGTAATCCCTGCGATCATGTGACGCGGGATCGGGTTGCTGGGGTCTTGTTCCAGCCAGTCTTTCCAGACACGCAGTGCTGAATCGTAGTCGGTCAGTCCGGCGTGCGTTCGGCCCAGGTTGTCGCGTGCGGAGTCAAAGTCTGGATCAAGCTCGATCGCCTTCTGGTAGGCCTCGATCGCTTCGCGGTACTCACCGATTTCTTCCAGCACATTGGCTAGATTAAAGTGCACGATCGCTTCGTCTGGAAAATCCGTTGCCGTTTTGCGAAGGACTTCAGCGGCTTCGTCCGTGCGCTGAAGATTGACCAAACAGTTTCCAAGGTTGTTGCGGGCTTCCAGCATTTCGGGCTTCAGCTCGATCGCCGCTTGGTAAGCGGTGACGGCAGCTTCGACCTGATGAAGCTGACTTCGGGCGCGGCCCAAGTTGTACTGATAAGTCGCCGAGTCAGATTTGTGATCGACGGCTTTTTGAAAGCTGTCGGCAGCTGCGGCGATGTCGTCCCGTTGCGCCAGAGAAATTCCTTTGACGTACCAAGCGTGTGCGTGGTTGGGGGCTTGCACCAATAGATCATCACAAACCTGCTCCGCCAATTCAGGCTGATTGTCACGCAATGCGTTGAACGCTTCTGCGAGCGGCGATACGTCGTCGGTCATAGTCGTCTCGTCGGTCAGATTTTCAGGTCCCACGACTTCATTTCGTCAGTCGCTTGATGGTTGGTCATATCGAACTGCAGGCAGGACAGCGTCACGTTGCCTTTTCGCAATTCGGTGACGTCCGTTTGTTCTTTTGGCGGCTCGTCTGGCTCTTGCCATAGTGCCCAGTAGTAATCGCGGCCGGCGGGGTCCTGCCGTTTTTCGTAGCGATTTCCGTACTGTGCCAACCCCATGGGGACGATCGAGAGCTCGGTTGCCGATTCGGTCGCCTTGGTGGGGATGTTTAGGTTAAAGAGTTTTCCTTTGGAGTTGGGTGATTTGACCAAACCGCTGATCACATTTTTCGCGATCACAGCCGCGGCCTGATAGTCCGCATCGGGGTCATACTCCAACGAAACGGCGACACTGGTGGTGCCAAAGAACGCGCCTTCGATCGCGGCTGCCACGGTCCCGCTGTAAAGAACGTTGATACCGGCGTTCAAACCGTTATTGATGCCGCTGACGACCAAGTCGACGGGATCGTCACGCAGCAGTTCGGCGATGGCCAATTTGACACAATCGGCAGGGCTTCCCTCGACCGCCCAGGCCCAGTGGCGGCCGTCGCGATGAATCGACTTTCTGACCAACGGCGTCAGATAGGTAATCGAATGCCCGACACCAGATTGCTCGGTCGCTGGGGCGATCACGATGACTTCGCCAAGGTGCCGCAATTGTTGCTCGAGGGCGGCCAGGCCTGGGGCATGCACCCCGTCGTCGTTGGACAATAGAATACGCATTTCGTCTCGGCAAACTCAGGCAGATGGAAACTGGGACGGGAACAAGGGCTGCCCGATTGTCACGATTGCCAGTTCAATGAAAAGGACGGCGGGCAGGGATTCTGGCAGGGATTTATGACTGCCTGACCTCGACAGCGATACCCGACGGTGCGGACGACATTCGCCCCGACCCAACGGCGGATCAGGCTTCCGCGACAGAATCCTGGGCGTTTATCCCCTTGGGTAATTTCGAAGCATTTTCTACACTTCGTGTTTGGCATTGACGATGCCGCTCCGGTTTCCTCAACCCCACCTGACGCCCGCATGAGTGTTTCGGACGCCCAAGAGAACACCGCGAATACGACCAGCTCGGCACTGACTGACCAGCGAATTGTTGTTCTTGATTTCGGTTCACAGTACGCACAGCTGATCGCTCGCCGCGTGCGAGAGCAAAATGTGTACTGCCAAATCCTGCGACACGATTTGCCCGCCGAACGAATCGCCGAGTTGGCGCCCAAAGGCATCATCTTGTCCGGTGGCCCGTCGAGCGTTTACCAAGACGGCGCGCCGCAGTGTGACCCGGAGCTGTTCAATCTGGGGATTCCGGTACTCGGCATTTGCTACGGAATGCAGCTCGCCTGCAAAGCTCTGGGCGGCCAAGTCGACAGCACGACGACCCGGGAGTACGGTCACGCCAAATGCGAGATTGTCGAAGACAGCACACTGTTCGAAGACCTGCCCAGCGAAATCGATGTCTGGATGAGCCACGGCGACCAGGTATCGTCGATCAGTGAATCGTTCTCGCCACTCGCCAAGACCAGCACCTGCCCTTACGCGGCGATCGTTCACAAGGACCTGCCCGTCTACGGGATGCAGTTCCACCCAGAAGTCACGCACACCCCACTGGGCGGAAAGGTTCTCGCTAACTTTGTGCTTGGCATTTGTGGTTGCGAAGCGAACTGGTACCTAAGCGACTTCGCTGACATGACGATCAAGGCGATCCGCGAGCAGGTCGGTGACCGTCGCGTGATCTGCGGCTTGAGTGGTGGTGTCGATTCCTCCGTCGTCGCGGCCCTGCTGTACAAGGCAATCGGCAGCCAGCTGACTTGCATCCTGATCGACAACGGACTGCTTCGCAAAAACGAGCAGACGCTGGTCATCGACGAGTTCTCCAATCACTTCAAAACCGACCTGCACGTCGTCAACGCGGAAGACCGGTTCTTGGCATCTTTGGCCGGGATCACCGAACCGCAGGAAAAGCGTCGCCGCATCGGACACGATTTCATCGAGTGCTTCAAAGCCGAAGCAGAGCAAATCGAAAACGCCCACTTCCTGGCACAAGGCACTCTGTATCCCGATGTGATCGAAAGCGGAGCGGATCCCGATGGGCCTGCCGCCACGATCAAGTTGCACCACAACGTCGGTGGTCTGCCCGAAGAACTCGGCTTCGAGTTGATCGAGCCCTTGCGAGACTTGTTCAAAGACGAAGTCCGCCGCTTGGGATTGGAACTCGGATTACCCGAAAAATTGGTTTGGCGGCATCCGTTCCCCGGCCCCGGCTTGGCCGTGCGATGCCTGGGCGAAGTCACTCGCGACAAGCTGATTGTCTTGCGAGCGGCCGACGCAATTGTGATCGAGGAAATCGAAGCCGCCGGCCTTTACCGCGAAACCAGCCAGACGTTTGTGGTGCTGTTGCCAGTACAAAGCGTCGGCGTGATGGGCGATGCTCGGACGTATGACAACGCGGTCGCGATCCGCAGCGTCAATACGGACGACTTCATGACGGCCGACTGGAGTCGATTGCCGTATGATTTGCTGGCCCGAATGAGCACACGGATTATCAACGAAGTCAAAGGCGTCAATCGTGTCTGCTACGACATTAGCAGCAAACCGCCAGCGACAATCGAATGGGAATAGGATTGGAATGTCTCGACAATACATCTATCAGATCGAAGGCCTGACCAAAAAGCACGGACAAAAGACCGTGCTCGATGATGTGCATTTGGCGTTCTACCCCGGCGCCAAAATCGGCGTCCTGGGACCCAACGGTGCCGGTAAGTCGACCTTGATGCGAATCATGGCCGGCCACGACACCGAATACGACGGATCGGCAAAACTGACCAAAGGCTTCACCGTCGGTTACCTGGAACAGGAACCGCCACTGGATGAAACCAAGACGGTTTTCGAGAACGTGCAAACCGCCGTCGCGGAACGCCGAGCGATCGTCGATCGCTTCAACGAAATCAGCATGTTGCTCGGTGAAGTCACCGACGACAAAGAGATGCAAAAACTGTGCGACGAGATGGCGACCTTGCAGGACACCATCGACACGTACAACCTGTGGGAACTGGATCGCCAAGTCGAAATGTCGATGGCGGTCATGAACTTGCCCCCCGGCGATGCCGACGTCACCAAGCTTTCCGGTGGTGAGCGACGCCGCGTCGCACTATGCCAATTGCTGATCCGCCAGCCCGACTTGCTGCTGCTTGACGAACCGACCAACCACTTGGATGCCGAATCGGTCTCCTGGTTGGAACAACACCTCCACAAGTATCCCGGTACCGTTGTCGCGGTGACACACGACCGATACTTCCTGGACAACGTCGCGAGCTGGATTTTGGAAATCGACCGCGGCCGTGGACTGCCATTCGAAGGCAACTACACCGCTTGGTTGGAAGCTCGCCAAAAGCGGATGTCTTTGGAACAACGCCAAGCGAAAGCTCGCGAACGCACCTTGAATCGCGAACTGGAATGGATCCGCATGAGCCCCAAGGCTCGCCAAGCGAAAAGCAAAGCGCGGATCAAAGCCTACGAAGATTTGGCATCACAGAAATTCGAGGATCGTCCAGACGAGTTGGAAATCCAAATCCCGTCGAACCGGCATTTGGGTGACCTCGTCATCGACGCGAAAAACATCAGCAAAGCGTTCGGTGACAAAGTCCTTGTCAAAGACCTGTCGTTCCGTTTGCCAGCCGGTGGAATTGTCGGCGTGATCGGCCCCAACGGTGCTGGCAAGACGACGTTGTTCAAGATGTTTACCGGTCAAGAGCCGCCGGATTCGGGCGAGTTCAAGATCGGCGAAACTGTCGACTTGGGCTATGTCGATCAAAGCCGTGATTCGCTCAACGACGATAGCACGGTGTTTGAAGAGATCAGCGGCGGACACGAAACGATCGACCTGGGCGGACGCAGCGTCAACGCACGCGCCTATGTCTCGCGGTTCAACTTTCGTGGGCCCGACCAAGAGAAAAAGGTTGGCAAGCTGTCTGGTGGTGAACGCAACCGCGTCCACTTGGCAAAGCTGCTTCGCCGTGGCTGCAACGTTCTGCTGCTTGACGAACCGACCAACGACCTTGACGTCGATACGCTGCGAGCACTCGAAGAAGCGATCATGCACTTTGCCGGTTGCGTGGTGGTGACATCCCACGACCGCTGGTTCCTGGACCGTCTCGCGACGCATATTTTGGCGTTCGAGGGCGACGGAAAAGTGACTTGGTGTGAAGGCAACTTCGAGGTCTACGACCGCAATCTTCGTGAACGACTTGGGGAAGACCCCGATACCGTTCGCCAAGCCAAATACAAAAGCATCCATGCCGGCTAAGCCGTTTTGGACGCCAGTCGCCGGATGAACCGGCGCAACAAATCATCGCCGGTCCATCCGGCGATCATAGGCTTCAAGCTGAAGTCATCGTCACTGCAGGAGCGGTGATGATTCGTTACTCGCATCAACTTTCGGAAACATGACGATTCTTCGCGTAGGAACCAACGAAAAGTACTCCAACAACTGGGACGACATCTTCGGGGGCAGCAAGAAAAAAGCCACCAAGAAGAAAACGACCAAAAAGGCAGCGAAGAAAAAAGCTTCCAAGAAGGTGACCGCTAAAAAGGTGACCAAGAAGGCGGCGAAGAAAAAAGCCACCAAGAAGAAGAAAGCAAAGAAATAGTCTGCGGTTGCAGACCTCCCTCCCCTGGCGTCCACCTCCCCCAATGACGCCTTGCGTGAATCGGACGCGGTCATATGCCCACCAACACGTGGGCCATTTATCCTGCGGTGCGCCCGCACTCGGATCTTGAACGCGTCATTCATGCCGCTATCAGCTTTGTCGTCCAATCACGGTTCGGCTTGGCTGCCGGCGTATACGACAACCGTGCCATGCGTGGATTCAGTTCTGTTTGAACACAGCTCTGTTTCAAGACGGTGCAAAAATCGATCGCCCTCCTTGAACTGACGGGCAAAACCCTTTGCAATGGATGCAATCTGAGTTTGCCGAGATCGCGATCCGACCCTTCGCCACGCTATTTCGGTTTGTCGTTCCAACGTCGACACGCTCCGTCGACGGAGCCAGGGCATACCACGACGATTGTCGCCTTACCTGGGCGCAATCAAACTTTCGCGGCTGAACATACTCTCTCGGTTACAGTTTTCCACCATGTCAATTGTTCCCCCACCAGAGTCGCTCGACGATTCGCTACGGCGGCTAGCGGGATACTTGAATTTTTCAGGTGGAAGTCGCGACCCATCCATCGCCAGCCTTTGGAACGATGCGTATCAACACGCCAGCCAAGGGAACCCGCTAACCGGGACGCCCGCGTGGCTGGTGCTACACAACTGGATCGAGCACACGCTGGCGAACCTTGCATCCGGTGCCGCAGGCTTCGCCGACACGACCCAAGCGTCCGACGTCTCGAAGCTACTGCTCAGCAAGTTGCTGCCGGCATACATGGATTACCACCGGGACTTGTTGTTTCATCAAGAACCCGAAGTCCTGTTCAATGGATTCTTCTTCGCTCGCGCATCGGAAATCTTGCTGCGACTTTACAGCAACCATCGCAGCGAACAGAGCGACGGCGAATCGGTCTTGGATACCGATGTCGGCGTGGAAATGGTCAACCAAGCGATCTTGGAACTCAATGACTACGTCGGTTACCGACCGGTTGCGGTCTTAGAGAACCGCCGCTGCCAGCCCTACGAAAACGAATTCGTCCGCCCAATCCCGCTGTATGTCAAAGGCGCGGGAGTGTCGGCCGGTCCGTACTTCGATTTGATCACCTGCACCGTTGAGATCCTGAACGGCACCGATCCGTCGATCTTACGCGCCGCATCGTTCGAATTCGAGCAGCTCGCCGAACTGTCTCTCGACCCGCGAGCTTACGATTTCGATCACCCGGTCAACCGACGGCCCAATTATCACTTCGGCGGCTGGGACGAACGCAGCGTCACCCAAGACGGCTACTACAACCGCTTCGTACTGCGGCAAGTCACGCTGGATTCCTTGCTCGCACGTGTCACCGATTTCGACTTGGTTTCACGCCAGGGACACAACCGGGACGAATTGCTCATCGAAGCGGCAACGGTATTGGCCGGAACGATTTTGATGGCCAGCGGAATCAGCGGCTGGGGCCCAGGTGCTTATTCCAGCGATGTCACGCTAAGCACACTGATGAAACCGATCGCTGAATACCGCGACGAGTTTTATTTGGACCGTTTGCAGCGACTGACCGGTGACCATCATGAACGCTTGAATGAAGAACAAACCGTCCGGCGGCAACCATTCGGTGCGGCGCGTCAGCACTTGAATGCTGCGCTCGCCGAAAGGCGTGCCGCACAAGTCCAGCACGTTCAACTCGCACGCCTGTATGCGCGGATGGGGTACCCCGACGCGGCGACACGACAGATCGACGTGGTTCCCGCCGCGTCGGCACGAATGATCTGTCGCATCGATTGTGAAATCACCTTGGGCTTGCGAGCCCTGCGCTCCGGAAAACTGGATGTCGCCCTGGAGGTCGCTCCGCGGGTCTATGACTTGATCATGCGGGCGATTAAATGCGGCGCGCTTGCAGACCCCTGGGACTTGATCGGGTTTGCAGGACAGTTCAGCTTGCACCCCAGTCCCGATTGCAGCGTTCACGACTCGCGTGTCGACGACTTGCTGTATCTGATCGATCAGCTGTTCAGTTACATGGCAAAGGTATGGAGCGAGTCAGCCGCCCGCAACGACATGGCTTGTTTCGAAGCTGTCAGCAATCTCTATCGCGACGTCGCACAGTGGTGGCGTGCCTTCGGCGCCCACACGGTCGAATCGCTGGAAGCAGCCGATCCGCTTGAATCCTATGACAGCGCCAAAATGGTCGCCCGAGCGCTTCGCATTTGGCACGAGGGTGGCGCCGCGGCCGGCGATGTCAAGTTCTGGGCGCCTCACGCAGATTTCTTCGACTCGCCACGCGCCTATTCGCTGGTCGTAACTGCACTGCTTGAACGCAACGACTTTCTGCCTTCGATGGCTTTGCTGATTCACTGGCTTGGCAATGCCGGCGAAATCGGACTCCGCCAAGGCGGTAATTCGCTGCCACGCCTGGCTGAACGATGGCTGATGAAGCTTCGTGGATCGGGCGATGACCTGTCCACGGGTGACCTGGCGCCGTCAACGGTGAAGCCGGATCAGGTCTGGCCGTTGGCACGTAAATGTTTTGACTACTTGCAAGCGAACGCAGAGGATTTCTATCACGCGCCGCGATTTTCATTGGTCGACCAACCGGAAACGCCGCGTGACTGGGATCGCGAATTAGCTGGCGAAGGCGATGACGACGGCGGTGTTTTTGATGCCGCCTATGAAGACGTCACTTACCGAGACACTACCGATGACGGTGTCGAAGGGTCGATCTATGAATCCGGTACCGACGTCGGAAGTCATGGTGAGTTAGAGTCTGAATGGAAGCGTCTCGTCGACCGCCTGGCGTTCCTACAGTCCCTTGCCAGAATGTGGGCCGTCGCCGCTGACATCGTGATCACCGACGAAGTCGACAACGACGGCGATCGGGCAAAAGATCAACTTGAAGCACTACGCGAATGGGCGATGTGCGCCAAGCAAAATCGCATTGGATTGCTCGAGTTGCTTGATGCCGTTCGCGCATACAAAATTGCGACTGCGGGCAGCGATCGTGATTCGATGCGTGACTATGACCGCAGTCGTGTGCTGCGTGATTCGTTGATGGAACGGATCATTGGGACGGCTGTCGAAATGAGCGACGCCCGACGATTGATCTGTGGCGCGATCATCGCGCATGTGGATCGTCATGAAGTCTTGCACGACCAAAAATCAACCGGCCAGCAAGGGACGGTCGAAGCCGGGTTGGAAGAGATGTCTGCCGACGATGTGCAAGCGGTTCGCTTGTACGCGTCATTGATTTCAGGGAACAAGGCAATGACACGCCAACTGTTTCCCGAATACATCGACGCGATCAGCCGCGAAGACCTGCTCTACATTCCGCTTTCGCGCGGTGGTGACCCCGTCAAAATCTTTGTCGCGCGATTGCGACAAAGAGTCCTTCGCCACCTGATGCACTGGTTGCCGCGACGAGGGTTGATCAGCGAAGCGTGTCGATTGATCGAAATTTCGCGGCTGATGGAACAGCAAAACAGTGTCGGGATTGGTGCCGTCACCGAGTTTGACAGCCTTTTTTGTGACGGCTTCCGTGCGATTGTCGAATCGGTGGTTGCGGCCGTTCGTGGTGAATTCAACGAACTCCACGATCACAGCGATACCGGAGCGAACATTGCCAAAGACGAAGACTTGGCAGGCAACGTTCTGATTCCGTTGATCGAGCGACTTACCGAAACCATGCTCGGTTCCTGGCTCGCACACAGCCAGACCCTGCGACTGTCACCGCTGGAAACCGTTGCAGACCGAGGACAATGGGAACGCTTGGTCAATTTCATTCGCCGATACGGTGACCCGATCTTCACGCAGGTTTTCCTGCAACTGGGACATGTTCGCGCAATCTTGCACCAGGGTGTTGCGGATTGGTTGCAGCGTGTGATCGAAGAAGACGAGGCTCAGATTTCAGACATGCACTTGTTCCAAGATCTGAGCAGCGGCGAGTTGCGAATGGAACAAGCGGAACGCTGGATCACGCTCGTTTATGAATCGCTGATCGATCACCATTCTGAATACCAGGACTACAACAGCACCACAACGCAAAGCGACCGTGGCGATCTGGTTTATATGTTCTTGGATTTCTTGCGACTGCGGGCAAGTTACGAACGGATCGCATGGAACTTGAAACCCGTCATGTGGGCACATGAAGTGCTTGTCGGCGAAGGCCTGGAAGATGCCGCGATGATGTGGCGAAGAAGCTTGAGTGAGCGAATCGGTGCCGAAGCTGACAAGTTTGTCGATCGACTGCGCAGGATGCAAAAGAACTACTCCATGCGAATGCCGACCGTGGCGGATCGCATCTTGGAACGTTTTGTCCAACCGATGACAATCGCGCGAATGCGGGCATTGGTGTTGCCGGCGATGCAAGACGCGGAGGCGGGGACGAACATTGCACGCTTCGAACTACTTGAGGCAGAGGCGGAACTGCTATCGCGAACTCCTACCGGCGCGGGGCTGGATGTGCCAACTTGGTTGGCCGCGTTGGAAGAAGAGGTCGACCGATTGGCAAAGCGTAACGCTAGCAGCGAAATCGACCCGGAAGCATTGATGACGATTCCGATGGACCCGTTAAGCCTCAAAGAGTTGGATGAGCAACTTGACATTGCCCAATCCCAAGGCCGCGGGCTTCCTCACATGCGGTCGAAGAAGGAATAACGCCACACTGGCATGCTTTAACGGGCTGCATTCTGTTATCATCAGGCTTTAACGCTTTCTCACCGTCAGCCCTCCCGCCTCTGCCATGATACACAGCCCCGTCCATTTAGCCGTCGACCTTGGTGCCAGCAGCGGACGTGTGATAGCGGGTTGGTTGGACGACGGCGCACTGACGCTGGAAGAGGTCCATCGCTTCGTCAACGAACCGGTCCTGATGCAGGACTCATTGCAATGGAACGTGCACGCACTATGGGCGGAGATTCTCGAAGGGCTCCGCAAAGCAGCGATCAAGTACGACGTCGTCCGATCGGTGGGCGTTGATACCTGGGGGGTCGACTATGTGTTGCTCGACAGTAACGATCAATTGGTCGGTCCCGTGCGAAATTACCGTGACTCGCGAACACACGGAATGTTGGCCCGGGCATGCGAACGTCTTGGTGGCGCGGATGTCGGTCGGGCAAAGATTTTCGAAGCGACCGGTTTGCAGTTTATGGAGATCAACACGGTCTATCAGTTGTTCGCCGCAGCGGAACTGAAAGAACGCTCACTCGAGATCGCTGATCACTTCTTAATGATGGGCGACTTTTTTCATTGGCTGCTCTCCGGAAAACGCAGCATCGAAGCGACAAACGCTTCAACGACACAGATGGTTGATCCGTCGACCGGCAGATGGCAAATCGAACTGTTGAAAGAACTGGGCATTCCAGGACGTTTGTTCGAGCCGACCGTGCAGCCGGGAACGGTGCTCGGCAACATTCAGCCATCGGTTGCCGAAGCGACCGGTTTGGATGACGTTCCCGTCGTGGTACCCGCGACCCACGACACTGGTTCCGCAGTGATCTCGGTGCCCGTCGATGATTTCGCACCCGAGAAACCGGATTGGTGCTACATCAGTTCGGGGACATGGTCGCTGATGGGTTGTGAGCTGGCGACACCACGCGTCAACAACCTCTGTTCGGAATTGAACTTCACCAACGAAGGCGGCGTGGCGGGTAGCACACGGTTGCTGAAAAACATCGGTGGACTGTGGATTTTCCAGCAGCTTCGTAAATCGATGCAGCGTCAGGGCGAAGACGTTTCTTGGGAACAGATGGTTCGCCAAGCCAGCCAAGCGACTGCGTTCGAGCTGCTGATTGATCCAGACAGTCAAGACTTCGTCGCGCCTCACGATATGTTGTCCGCGATCAAGCAGTACGCAGAAACGACGGGCCAGCCGATTCCCGAAACGGACGGCGGGTACTACCGAGCCGCTTTAGAAGGTCTCGCCTTGCGTTACCGCGTCTGCCTGGGAATGTTGGAGCAACTTGTCGAGAACCGAATCGAAACGATCCACATCGTCGGCGGCGGGACAATGAATGAACTGCTCTGTCAAATGACCGCCGATGCCTGTGACCGAACCGTCGTTGCCGGGCCTGTCGAAGCCACCGCAATCGGCAACTTGGTGATGCAGATGATTGGTACCGATGTGATTCAAGGGGATGGGGAGCTTTCCAGCGCCATCCGCAGTGCTCGCGGAATCGTTCGCGAAAGCTTCGAAGTGAAAACGTATCGCCCCCATCAACCGAGAAACTGGGACGAGCCGGCAGAACGCTTCCTGGCTCTGTCCGCACAGGGTGCATCGGTCGAATAGTGGATAAGAACCAGCTCCGGCGGCTTGCTCGCCAAGCGCGCCAATCCCAGCAAGAACGCGATCGGCTGAGCGAAGCCATCTGTGCTCGGCTGCACGATCTCGAAGCGTTTCGCCAGGCTCGCCGCGTTCTTTGGTACGTGGGTGCCCGCGATGAAGTCGCTACGCGGGCTGCGATTACGTCGTCTTTGACGGCCGATCAAAGCGTCGCGGTTCCCTACTGTGTCGGTGACGATTTGCGGCTTTTCGATTTGCAATCGACGGACGAATTGGTCCGTGGGGCATTTGGAATCGAAGAACCTGCGGAACAGCTTCGCGTCGATTCGGATCGGAATGTCACACCCGAACAGGTCGATTTCGTCATCGTGCCTGGGTTGGCCTTCGACCTTGCCGGAGGGCGACTGGGGTACGGCCGGGGGTACTACGACCGCACTCTGGAACGGCTGCGCGAAGGGACGCTCCGTGTCGCACTCGCATTCGAATGCCAGATCTTTGACCGGGTCCCAATGGAACCGCACGACATCCGCATGGACCTGATTTTGACAGAGCGACAAGCGATCGATTGCCGATAAAGCTGGGGTGCCCGCAGGCCAGCAAGCTTGGTACGCTTTTGCGGCACAAAACGGTGTCGCCAACTCCTACGCCTACTCCCTGGATGCTGAAAGTGCCTCACGCTTGCATTGGCCCCATCTCAGTTCATTTTCCCGAACGAGTCGAAACGAACGAGCAACTTCAGCAAGAGTTTCCGAAATGGGACCTGCCTTTAATCGAAGAGAAAACGGGGATTCGTCAACGGCACGTCGCCGCAGAAGGCGAAACGTCGAGCGACTTGGCGGTGAAGGCATCGGAAAAGCTATTCAGCGACTATGGAATCGACCGTGAATCGATCGATTTCCTATTGTTTTGTACGCAGACGCCAGACTACCCGCTGCCGACGACAAGCTGCCTGATTCAGGATCGCCTATCGCTGCGAACCTCGTGCGGCGCGCTGGACTTTAATCTGGGCTGCAGTGGTTATGTCTACGGATTGGCGATGGCCGAAGGCCTGATCCAAAGTGGCATGGCCAAGCGAATTTTATTTCTGACCGCTGAAACCTACACCAAATACATCGACGCAGACGACCGTAGCTTGCGGACGATTTTTGGAGACGCGGCAGCCGCCACACTGATCACCGCTGAAGCGACTCCGTCGCTGTGGGGGTGCCAGTTCGGGAGCGACGGCAGTGGGGGTGACATGCTACTCGTTGGCGACGGCGGTGCGCGTGCTGCCTGCGACGCGATCAAACCGCGACACCGCAAACGCTGGAAAAGCCGTTTGTACATGGACGGGCCCAGTCTGATTAACTTTACGGTGGACGCCGTTCCCCGGATGATTGACGACATTTTGAGCGAAAACGGGCTGTCCGATTCGGATATCTCGATGTATCTAATGCACCAGGCGACTTGGAAAATGCTCGACCAACTGCGGCAGCGGATGGGAATTGATTCTCATCGTTTGCCGATTGAGCTTTCCGAGATTGGCAATACCGTCTCGTGCACACTGCCAATCTTGATCGATCAGCTCCGTAAGGCTGGCCGATTGGATCGGGAATCCGTTAACATGCTGGTCGGTTTTGGTGTTGGGCTTTCGTGGGCAGGTTGCCTTTGGAAAGACGTGTGGTCTCAGGCGGCTCCGACAGGAAATTGAGCACAACGGATTGAGCACAACCGCACCGCGTTGACATGGTCATGTTTGGCGTGAGGGCCTTGGGAGATGTCTGAATCGATGAGCGGGAGATTGCTAATCGCGTCTCCTTACCTAAGCGACCCGAATTTCATGCGCACGGTCGTGTTGATTGTCAATCACGACGACGAAGGCGCATTCGGCGTGACGCTGACTCGGCCAACGGACAAACGGTTGAGCGAAATCGTCGAACTTTCGCTGCCCGTCGGACAAGTTCGCAGCGACGATTTGATTTTCGAAGGCGGCCCGGTCGAAGGACCACTTCTGGCGATTCACGATTTGAGCGGCATCGGTGCCCCGGTCGGCGAGCAGAACGCTGGGTTATGGCTGACCGGCGACGACGACCACCTAAGGATTTTGCTGCAGCGTACCGACGCACGCGTCCGATTCATCGCGCAGTACTCCGGTTGGGGACCAGGCCAGTTGGAAATGGAGATGCGGACCGGCGGATGGCTGGTCGGAGCCGCTGACTGCGACGTCGTGTTTGCCGATCCCGAGAAGACCTGGGAAGCCGCCGTGAAACGGTGTGGGCACGCGATCCTCTCAAGCATCTCGCCGGGGCTTCAATTTAGTGATCCGTCGGTCAATTGATCCCAGTGGTGTCATGCGTCGTTTCGTAATCGGTGACATTCACGGCTGTTCCAAAGCGCTGCGAACGTTGATCGATACGATTGCGCCCACCGAACAGGACGAATTGATCTTCTTAGGCGACTATGTCGATCGTGGTCCGGACAGCCGTGGCGTGATCGATCAACTGGTAGAGCTGCAATCACGCTGTAACGTCGTCGCACTTCGCGGCAATCACGAAATCATGCTCTGCGGTGTCGCGTTCAGTCACCTGCCAGCAGAAATGTGGTTGAATTCGGGCGGCAACGCGACCGTCACCAGTTACGGCGGATCGCTCGACAAAATTCCCGAATCGCATGTGAAGTTCTTGCGAGGATTACGTCCTCACTATGAAACACAGAATGCGATCTTCGTCCACGCGAACTATGATCACACGCTTCCGATGGAAGCTCAGCCTGACGATATTCGCTATTGGACACACTTAACGCGGGCCCCGATGCCACATTGCAGTGGCAAGCGTGTCTACGTCGGGCACACGCCGCAAGGCAACGGAATGATTTTGGACTTGGGTCACCTCGTCTGCGTGGACACGTATTGCTTCGGCAATGGGTACCTGACCGCGATGAATGTGGGGACCGATGAGTGTATCCAGGTTGATAAGAAGGGGTTCCGCCGGCGAGTACCGGCCGAAGCCTTGTTTCAATTTGTCGGCAGCGCGATGCGGTCTGTCCGAGCTTTGATTCGCCGCCAGCATTCCGACGAGCCACCATCCCCGACCGAACCTGACGTCAGCTTGCCTAAGTCGCAAGGCGAAAATCGCCCGACCGATTAGCCCCGCCTTCTGAATTCACTTGCACCACATGAGCAACACGCTTTCATCGGAACCGAGTCACCAGGGATCCTCAACACCGCAGTCCCCGAACTCGCATGATAGCGTTTCCGCGGGTGGCGTTTCGATCGCGCCACCCATTTCGGGCGCCGCTGCGAAGGCAATCTCGGCTCGACCGATTGAGTACGCCGCGTTCCGACCGCGGATCGGGATGATCGTCGGGCCATTAGCATCGATCTGCATCGCGGTTTGGGTCGCGACAATGCTATCCGTGCAGGTGACGGGATTGCTGGTTGTGACCACAGCGATGTGTTTTTTGATCGGTACCGTCTTGGTGATCTACACGGTACTGCGATGGGAGAATGCCGAGTCCGCGTACGAGCGTGAGCGCACCGCGGCCGAACTCTGGAACCTTCGATATGAAAACCTGAGATCCGAATTTCAACGGACCACATCCGCGCTATCACACATGACGGACGGCGTGGTGATGCTGTCGCCAAAAACCGAAATCGTTCTGATCAATGAAGCGGCGCGGCGGCTGCTCGCACTCACCAGTGGTGGACAGTATCTCGGTCGCAAGATCTCCGAGATGGTACGGATACCGGAAATCGTCGGTGCCGTCGACCGCGCCGGAAAAGGCAACATCGACGAAAACGTCGCGGTCGAAGTCGTCGACGGTGCCGTCGTGCGTCCGGTCGCGGTCCGGGTGAACCGGATTCTAGAAACCGAGCCCCCGCACCTCTTAATCGTGCTTAGTGATGAAACGGAAGCACAACGGGTCGAAGCCATCCGTCGCGAATTCATTGCGAACGTCTCGCACGAACTGAAAACACCACTGGCTGCAATCAAAGGCTATGCCGAAACGGTGGAATTGGCGATTCAAGACGACCCTGAATCGGCAGCGCACTTCATCGCCCAAATTGGCAAACAATGCGACCGCTTGGAAGACCTGATCGCCGACATGATGAAGCTCGCTCGCGCCCAGTCAGGCAAAGGCACCCTGTTGATCCAGTCGCTCGACTTGGAAAAAGTAATCCACCATGCGATGACTTCGTTCCTGCCTGTCGCCGGCGCCAAGCAAATTGATCTGAAAGTAATTCCAAGTGAGAAACCCGTGCATGTGTTGGCCGACGAAGAAGCCGCGCTCACCATCACTCAGAATTTGATCAGTAATGCAATTCGACACACCAACGCCGGTGGCCACGTGACCGTGACCTGTCGCCGTGAAGACGGAGGCTGGGTGATGTCGGTAAAAGATGACGGTGTCGGCATCGCGGAAGAGTACCAGGAACGGATCTTCGAGCGTTTTTACCGTGTCGACCGCACCCGCAAAGCGCATGATGGCGGGACGGGCATCGGCCTGTCGATTGTGAAAAACCTTACCCGTGCTCTGGGGGGGCGAGTCGGCGTGATCAGTAGCCCCGGAAAAGGCTCAAACTTCGAAGTTTGGCTGCGTCCCGCGAATTCGCAATAAACTCTTCACCAAAGATTTATCGCTCCAACGGCGGGGGTAGACTGTACATTTCCGAGGATTGTTTCACCATGTCGACTTCTCAATCGGACCGCCCGAAGCTCTCTATTCGAACGCTTCGGTGTAATCTGAGTTACAATCCGTGATGTCGATTGATCGACTGTTTGAAACACTGGCAAGCATCGACGCATGTCCAATACTAAGATCCTGATCGTCGAAGACTACGGCCCACTCGCCGAGACTCTCGATTACCAATTGAAACGGGCGGGGTACGAAGTGTATCGCGCGGGCGACGGGAAAGAGGGGGTCGATCAAGCGAAGCTTTATCTTCCTGACTTGATCGTCCTCGATATCGACCTGCCAATTCTCAATGGCGTCGAAGTCTGCAAACACCTTCGTGCGGACCCCAAAACCCGCGAGACGCTGATCCTGATGCTCAGCGCGATGGGAGAAGAATCTGACCAAGTGGTCGGCTTCGCTGTCGGCGCAGACGACTATGTCGTCAAGCCCGTCGAGAGCTACAAGGTTCTGCTGCAGCGAATCAAAGCCTTACTGCGTCGCCGTGAACCGGTTCTCGAAGACCACGACTCGGTATCGCATCAGAACGTCACCGTCGATCGGCGTCGCTTTGTCGTCACGATCGACGAGTCACCGCTAAAACTGACCAAGAGCGAGTTTCGGTTGCTGGACACATTGATTCGCCAGCCAGGCCGTGCTTTCGGTCGCAGCGAATTGGTGGATGCGGCTCTTGGAGAAGACACCGTAGTGCTCGACCGGACGATTGACGTCCACGTTCGAGCCCTCCGCAAGAAGATGGGCACCGCAGCGGACTTGATCGAGACCGTCCGTGGCGTCGGCTATCGCTTCAAAGAGTAACAACCGCGGATCGACCGTTTTGCCGGTAACGAATCGTTGCCGGCCGCTGGTGTGTCGGCGAATGCGACTTACGCAGCGGGCTTGTTCGCGTTGGTCATTGCGATGCCCGCGTTTCAGAAACGGCAATGCGGCCCGGCAGGAGCTGTTCCCACCGAAGCCGCATTGTTGAACATTAATGAGCGAGTGTCTCGCTGCTGTGTCGGATGCGATTAGCCGCGACCGAACTTCTTCTTTGGCTTTTTGCCGAATGGGCGACCACCACCGGGTTTGCCACCCGATCGTCCACCTTTGCCCTCGTAATGGCTTGGTTTGCCGTCTTGGCGTCCACCACCGTTGCCTTCGGGACGCCCACCGCCAGACATCTCTGATCGGTAGCCACCCTTTCCGCCTTTATTGCCGTATGGCTTGCCGCCTTTCTTGTTGAAGCCTCGTTTTGGCTTGCCACGACCGCCATCGTCATAACCACCTGGCCGACGTTCGGTAAACGGACGGATTCGCAGTTGTTTGCCGGAGACCCAAGTCTGCTGCAAATACTCGATCACATCGTCTGGCAAACCGGATGGAAGGTCGACGGTTGAAAAGTTATCGCGAATTGCGATTGGTCCGATTTCGGATCCGGGAATTCCAACTTCGTTCGCAATCGCACCAACAATGTTGCCGGGGCGAACACCATCAGCGTGTCCAACGCCAATCCAGTAGCGATCCATTCCCTGTTCAGGACGGTCACTAACGCGAGGCTTGCGGCGTGCCGGTCGGTCATCATCAAAATCGCGGTCACGATCGCGAGACATCTCGCGAGAAGGCTTGCCCATTGCCAAGTCTTGCGCGACCAACGGTTGGCCACGGCGGCTGAGCACCGCAAGTGCAGCGGCGACGTCTTCCATCGGCGTTTCAGACTCTTGGACATATTCCGCCAAGATCTTCTTGAACAAACGATGGTCCGAACTGGTCATCGCTTTGCCGATTTCTTCTTTGAAGCGTTCGACGCGAACGTTGGTCAGCTCTTCTTTTCCGGGTGGATCAAAGAGTGGAATTTGCTGCTTGGTGACCTTCTCGAT
The DNA here is from genome assembly GCA_002901265.1 of Rhodopirellula baltica. Lineage (GTDB taxonomy): Bacteria > Planctomycetota > Planctomycetia > Pirellulales > Pirellulaceae > Stieleria > Stieleria baltica_A. Next base: position 43,882 of record PPHI01000077.1, read on the forward strand.
CAATCGCAATTTGTTGCGCTGGCGAGGAGTCAAGAAGATGTACGCGACACCTTTCCGTCCGGCGCGTCCGGTTCGGCCAATTCGGTGAACGTAGGATTCCGAATCGTGCGGCAAGTCAAAGTTAAACACGTGACTGATACGCTGCACATCCAAACCACGAGCGGCGACGTCGGTCGCAACCAGGATATCGAGACTTCCCGACTTCAGCTGATCAACCGTTTTTTGGCGGCGAGCTTGTGGCAGATCACCATTTAGCGCCGCGGCACGCAAGCCCAGCGTTGTCAGGTGATCGGCAACCGCAACGGTAGAGTCCTTCGTTTTGGTAAAGACCAACACGCCATCAGTCTCTTCCACTTCGATCAAGCGGCACAGCAATTCGCGTTTGCTGCGTTCTTGAACGATCACGCAACGCTGTTCGATTGTGTCGGCCGTCAGTGTCTTTTTGCGGACAGTGATGACTTCTGGATCGGCCAGGTACTGATCAGCAACGCGGCGGATCGGTCCTGGCATGGTTGCCGAGAACAAAGCGATCTGTCGTTGCTCAGGAGTCTGCTGAAGAATCCATTCGACATCATCAATGAAGCCGAGGTTCAACATCTCATCAGCTTCGTCCAACACGACCGAGCTCAAACCATCAAGCTGCAACGATCCGCGTTTGATATGGTCAATCACGCGGCCGGGCGTACCGACAACGACATGAACGCCACGCTTGAGCGCTTTGAGTTGTGGATCGTAATCGGCACCGCCGTATAGCGCGACAATTTTCAGCTTAGGGATATTCGCACCGTAGTTTTCGAACGAGTCGGCGACTTGGGTGGCCAACTCACGCGTCGGGGCGAGGACAAGAATCTGTGGGCGTTTGGCGCGTCCACCAACCTTCGACAACAGTGGCAATGCAAACGCAGCTGTCTTGCCAGTACCGGTTTGCGACTGAGCCAAGACGTCGCGACCATCCAGAATATGCGGGATGATGCGGCGCTGGACTTCCGTCGGTTTGGAATATCCCGACAAATCCACTGCCAATTGGACTTCGTGGCTCAGGTCGAATTCGCGAAAGCTCGGTTCGTCATCGACCTGCTTAGCTTCAACCTTCGCTGTTTCTTTTGAGCTCGTTTCTTTCGAGCTCTCGTCAGCGTTGTCTGCTGCGGACTCGTCGTTGGACGCTTCGACTTCGGCGCGAGCCGCTTCGATCACGTCGCTGGCATTCGCAGGTGATTCATCGGTCGTTGGTGATTCCGCAGTTGCCTCGTTGACTTCTGGCTCCGCTGGTACGGATTGCGTTTGCTCTGCCGACACCTCGGCGGCTGACATCTCAGCGGGCGCGGGCGATTCAATAGCCGCTTCACTTTCGGTCGCTTGGGAATCGACTGATTCCACTTGGGGTGCTGCCTGGTTGGTCACTTCTGCTTCTGGTGCCGATTCTGTGCGCGCACCTTGATCCATCATATCCATTTCGTTCGACATTCTTGTACTTGCTGAAACCTTCGTTCTTAGATCGATTGGGCGGTGTCCCCAGACACCAAGCTGACCGACGCCACAGCGTGTCATGCCATAACAGGCCCAATCGTGATGCGTAGTCGTTGAACTCGGGTCTAAACATGCACAACTTGGGTGCAGAAATAGATGGCAAACTCTTGGGTTTGCATCGATTTGGCGGGACAGAGAATCTTCCACCGCCAGACTTAAGCTCACGCAACTCGCGACGCTGGGCAGAGTCTATCCTTGCCTTTTCGATTCAGGAAGGCATAAAACGGTCCCGTACTGCAATTGCGAACACCTTGCATGCGAACCCGATTGCGTCCGAGGGTCGACCGACTATGAATGCATACGATGACGCGTATCCGCGTCATCGAAGACAGTGGTTTGCAGTAGCCATGGACCGCCACAAGGGCGTGCGACGTCCCGCTATTGCAGCCAGACCCTCCCCCGCAAATCTTCGGAACGGCCACTCGATCAGACCGAAACGCCACAATAGGCTTGATACCAACAGTCGACCGCCTCGATGATTTTTGCGTTGTCGTATGCGGCGAACCCGAGAACCAATCCCGCACCGCGTTTGGGATCGTGCGTGTAGATACTGACCGGATGGAAATCGATGTTGGCTGCCTTCGCGGAATTGGCCAACGCGGTTTCGATACGTTTCGTTTTTCCAAAGACCGTCAAATGCATCCCGGACGGTTGCTGCGTGAAATGCATTTGATCGCCAAAGCGTTGCCGTAGCGCATCGCACAGCGTTTGCTGCCGCTCCGCATACGCAATCCGCATTTTCTGTAAGTGCTTCACAAATTGCCCCGTCTGAATAAACCGACACAGCACCATCTGCCAGATCGCAGGCGAGAACCGATCGCTTAGCCAACGAGCGTAGGAGAATGTTCGTGCAAGCTGCCGAGGCAACACCAAGAATCCCAAACGGATCGCCGGAAACGTCAACTTGCTGAACGAGCCCATGTAAACGACGCAGCCGGATTGATCTAAACTGGTCATCGCCGGCAGTCGCCTGCCCACATACCGAAACTCGCCGTTGTAGTCGTCTTCAATCAACCAGACTCGGTTGGTTTTCGCGTACTGCAACAATTCGAGACGCCGCGGAAGCGACATCGTCATCCCCAGCGGCCACTGCCCACCCGGCGTCGTGTAAATCAAACGAGGGCGTTGTTTTTTGGGCAGCCTCGCCAACTCGTCGACACGAATCCCGTCCTCATCGTGCGCGAGTGAAACGGTCTTAAGTCCGGCCAAATCAAAGATCTGTCGTGCTGGCATATAACCCGGATCTTCTAAGCCAGCAGTGTCGCCTTGATCGAGCAATATCTGAGCCAACAAAGCCATTCCCTGTTGTGCCCCTGACGTCACCAAGATTTGATCTTCATCGCATCGAACACCTCGCGATGCCCACATGTATTCGGCGATCGCTTGGCGCAATGGCTTGTACCCTTGCGGGTCAACGCCGGACAACTGGTTTTCATCCACAAGTCTTACTTGGCTAAGCGCGAGTTTTCGCCACGCTTCCAATGGAAACAAATCGAGCGCCGGAAGGTGCGGCCGAAAGGGCCTTGGCCAACCGACATCGGGGACAAAGTCTTCGAACTGGGCCATCGTTTGCCCATAACTCGAAAGCTCCATTTCCAGCTGTCGAGTCGATTCAGGAAGAGCCGCATCTGCCAGAACCGGTGCAGCCAATTCGGGAATATCCGCTGACACCCTCGTCCCCGAACCATGGGCGGCGTCCAAGTAACCTTCGCTGATCAATTGGTCATAAGCGCTGATCACTGTGTTGCGGGAGACTTGCAAGGTACTCGCCAATTGCCTGGTCGACGGCAGCTTTTCCCCGGCAGGTAACATGCCCGTCTGGATCGCTGACCGAAGGTAGTCTTCCAATTGTCGGAACAATGGCTGCGGGTCGTTTTCGTTCAGCCCAATGGATTCAAACTCGAATCGGGTCCGCTTTCGATTCATCGCAAAGTGGTCCTATTGGAAACAGCAAAAGTGGATCTAGGGGCACACCAATTGGATGTTAGCTTATCCATCGTCACACGTCAGCGGTGACACAATCCACATTGGAGTCCGACGATGAAACAACGTTTGAATTACCCCGCTGTATTGCCACAGGAAATCGAGCTTCTGATGAAGCTCGAAGGTCTGGTCGAGGAAAGCGGATTGCCGTTGAACCTGATCGAAATGGTCAAGCTGCGAAGTTCGATCCTCAACGGCTGTTCGTTCTGCGTCCGGCTACACACACAGCGACTCCGGCGACAAGGCGAACCAGACTTACGTGTTGACCTAGTTTCCGCTTGGCGAGAAGCCCCCTGCTTCGACGCACGCGAACGTGCCACCTTGGAGTTCACCGAAGCTCTGACGCTGGTCAGCCAATCGCAGCAGATTCCCGATGAGCTCTACGATCGCGTCCATTCGTTTTTTAGCGACCGCGAAATGGCGACTTTGACGTTGGCCATCGGCATGATCAACACCTGGAATCGCTTCGCGTTGGCCTTTCAATCAGATCTTAGCTCAATCGACTACCTGTTGAAAAAGACGGCTGAGATGGATGAAGCATTCGCGGAATCTCGTTTGGCCGCATGCTCGTAGTCGTCCGAACTCCATTTCACCAAACGTCTCGCCTGTTTAGCCCCCAGGAATCTCTATGAAATTTCACGCTCAATCACTCATGCTGTTCGCCCTCTTTCTAGTCGGGTCAATCACAGCAACGAACGTCACGGTCGCCAATGAAGGCCACGACATGTCGGCAAGCATCGAAGTCTTGCAGTCAGTCGATATCGAAAGCGAAGGCCCCACCAAAATGAAGTCAACCACTTTGATCGTTCACTTCAAACCGGGCGAGTCGCACCCGCCGCACCGTCATCCTGGTGCAGTCTTCGGCTATGTCCTCGAAGGCGAACTTGACTTTGCGATCGCAGACAAGCCCGTACGCACATTGAAGACTGGCGAAACGTTCTTTGAACCTAAGATGATTCTTCACCGCGTCGCCGCAAACCCAAGCAAAACCAACAATGCAAAGATCCTGGTGGTGATGCTGCACCCACACGACGCAAAGCAACTGGTCATTCCTGAACCTACCAATAGCGAAGCACACGGTCATGGAAAACACTGAAACCTCGTTGATTCCCGCCGCACTGTTGGCAACACGCGTCGCTTTGGCAGCGAGCTTCCTATCCGCAGTTGCCGATCGCTTTGGTCTTTGGGGAGAAGTCGGTACCGGCTCCGTTGCATGGGGTAACTTTGAAAACTTCCTCGCTTACACCGGGTTGTTGCTTTGGTTTCTTCCGGCATCGCTGGTCGCGATCGCCGGATGGGTCGCCACAGTCCTTGAAGTGGTGATTGCGATCGGTCTTTTGGTCGGCTTTCGTCTAACTACCGTTGCTTGCTGCAGCGGGGCACTGCTGTTGTCGTTTGCCATTTCCATGACACTCGCAACGGGTTTCGAAGCGGCATTGTCTTATTCCGTCTGGACGGCCGCATCCGCGTCGTTCCTGCTTGCAGCAGTCTCAGCAAATCACGCCCCATCCGCATCCACTCAAGCTCCCATCGATCATCCGGCATCCTGACGACTGCCGAGCACGATCTCGCGACATCGTGGGATATCAGACAGCAGCACACGGCTCAGACAGGGCGACGTTCCTACTGAGCCGCTGCCCTACTGAGCCACTGCGACGGTTGTCCACCGCAGCGGATTCGCGAAACCGCATCGTTTTTCGTAGAGACGCACTTCTAAGTTAGCGACGCGACGACTTCTTGGTGTAATCCACTGCTTGCCCACCCGCGGGAGCCAGATCGGTCTTGTTTGCCACTGGCCGGCGTGTATCGTTAGGGCGCTAACGATCCCTCCCAAATTGCACGACGCGTTGACCGGTGCCGACGAAGCGTGAATCCCCCGCTCTCCAACTAAAGCCGTACGACTTCGAAAACAGTCCAGGCTATTGGCTAGTGATTGCCGCGCGAGCTTATCAAAAGGCATTCGACGCGGAATTAACGCCACATGGTTTGACTTACCGCCAAGCACAAGTCCTCGGCTGGTTATCGATCAGCGGCGATTTATCGCAGGTCGAATTGGCCGACCGGATGATGATCGAACCGGCGACTTTGGTCGGCGTCCTCGATCGGATGGAACGCGACGGGCTGATCCGACGGACGGCCCTCGCGACCGACCGACGGCGAAAAGTCATCCAACTTTGTTCCGGCGCGGAGAAGATTTGGGAAAGCGTCGTTGAATGTGCTATGCGTGTTCGCCGTCGCGCGTCTCAAGGACTGAGTGACCGACAGATGGCAACGTTTTTCAAGACTTTGAAAACGATCATGCAAAACTTGGAACAGAACGAAAACTCAATCGAATCGCATTCGTGATCCACCCGTGAACGACTATGTGTGAAAAGACTCACCTCATTTGCGTTACCGCGCTTTTATCGCTGCTGTTGCTGTCGCCTGTGTCCGTCATGGCGCAGGGCGGACCGGCACTGGTCGAACTGACTCCCGTCGCGACTCGTGAAGTGGCGAGCGGGCAGACATTTGTCGGAACCGTGATGCCAACCCGCCGTGCGGTGATCGGTTCGGCCGTCGACGGTCGCGTCATCAACGTCATGTTCGAAGAAGGCGATCGCGTCGAAAAAGACCAGCCGCTCGCTCAGCTCCTGACGCAAACGATCAGTCTGGAGTTGGCCGCCGCTTCCGCAGAACTTGACCTACGTCGTGAGCAACTGCGTGAAATGGAAAACGGCTCCCTTCCGGAAGAACTCAACCAAGCTCGCTCCCGACTGGAACGAGCGAAAGTGATGGCCCAGTTCAGTCAACGAGAACTGGAACGCGTCTCGGTGTTGATTCAAAAGAACGCGACATCCCAATCCGAATTCGACTCCGCAAAATCGTCCGCGCAAGCGACCCAGGAAGAATTCGACGAAGCCAAAGCAGCGCTGCAATTGGCAGTCGACGGCCCACGCCCCGAGCGGATCGCACAGGCAAAGGCTCAAGTGGCGATGCAAGAAGCCGTTGTCAACAAACTTCAAGACCAAATCAAGAAGTACACGATCTACAGTCGCTTCGCCGGTTACGTGACGGTCAAGCACACGGACATCGGTGCCTGGGCAACTCAAGGCGGTGCAATCGCAGAAGTCATCGCGTTGGACGAAGTCGACGTGGTCGCGAAAGTCGTCGACAACCAAGTCGCCTACATCAACGTCGGCGATTCTGTCCGCGTCGAAATCCCCGCACTCCCCGATCAAGCAATCACCGGGCGAGTCGCATACATCGTTCCACAAGCCGACGTACGCTCGCGAACTTTCCCGGTAAAAATCCGCGTCGAAAACATCATCCGCGAATCGTCCGAGCCATTACTCAAGGCTGGCATGTTGACCCGCGTCACTTTGGCGACGGGATCAAAGACAACCGGAACACTGGTTCCCAAAGACGCGTTGGTTCTTGGCGGTCCTCAACCTGTCGTCTGGGTCGTCGAGGCATCTACGATCAAAAACGGAGACAAAGGAAAACTCGCCGAAGCACGCATGGTCCCCGTTCGGCTCGGCGTCTCGGAAAACGGACTCATCCAAGTCATCGGTTCGATCCCCGACAATAGCTACGTTGTCTCCAAAGGCAACGAACGCATCATCCCAGACCGTGCCGGCGGCCCTAGCCCCGTCGTGTTGGTCCCCGGACCATTGCCGTCGCTGACGCAAGCCACCGGTCAAAAGGGAGCTACCAATGTCGCTGATTGATTTCTTCGTCAAAAACCCAGCCAAGGTTTCTGTCGGCGTCCTGCTGGTTGCCCTGTTCGGCTGGGTCGCGTTGCTGCGCATGCCGATGCAGCTCACTCCAGAAGTCCAAACACCAACAATCACCGTTGAGACTCGCTGGCCAGGGGCCAGTCCCCAAGAGGTCGAACAGGAAATCGTCATTGAGCAAGAAGAACAGCTCAAAGGCGTTGAAGGGGTAACGAAGATGACGTCGGAGAGCTCTGACTCCTCTGGCAAAATCATCATCGAGTTCCTTGTCGGCACAGACATGCAAAAAGCAGTCGTCGATGTGATCGGTCGATTGGAACAGGTCCGTGAATACCCGATCGACGCCGACAAACCCGTCATCTCGACCGCGAACGCGAACGACCGTCCGATCGCATGGTTCATCTTAAGCGCAAGACGTCCTGACGCCGAAACACTCGATCGATTCGCCGAAGAACATCCGGAATTGAAGGACGAGATTTCCCGGATCGAGACCATCGAAAACTCCGGTTTGGCGATGCTTCGATTGCGGCTCTTGGGCGAAGAGCATCCAGAGATCAAACAGCTGCTCCCGCCCGAAGATCTCGACGTGCCAAAGCTGCGTCGATTTGCCGAAGATGAGATCGAAGCCCGCTTCGAACGTGTCGCCGGTGTGTCTCAAGCCAACGTGCTAGGCGGACTGGAAGACGAACTTCAAGTCATCATCGATCCAGAACGTTTGGCGGCACGTCAATTAACCATCGCCGAAGTCCGAAACGTGTTGCGTGGCCAAAACCAAGACACCTCCGGTGGTGACTATTGGGAAGGCAAACGCCGCTGGATCGTCCGTACGCTCGGGCAATTTCGCTCCCCCGAACAAGTCGAACAACAGCTATTGGCCGTTCGCGATGGCAACCCTGTCTATGTCCGTGACGTTGCCACCGTCAGCATCGGATATAAAAAGGCCGACGGGCTGGTGCGACGCTTTGGTGAATCTAGTATTGCCGTCAACGCACTCCGCGAAACAGGCGCGAACGTGCTCGATGTGATGGACGGCTTGCGTAACGTTGGACAGGAACTCAATGATGGGATTCTGAAAGATCGTGGCTTGCAGCTGATCCAAGTTTACGACGAAACAGAATACATCTATTCGGCGCTGGACTTGGTCCGCCAGAACATCTTCATCGGAAGTGCCCTGACGATGGTGGTGTTGATGCTGTTTCTGCACCTTGGTGTCCGAGTCGTTTTCTTTATCCCCGCCATTGCCGCGAGCGCTATCGCATCGCAGTTTTCACCTTGGTTCTTCCTGGTCACCTTGGCGTTGATGCTTGGTGCCGGTTTCTGGTTTGCCCGAGGGGCCTTGATCGTCGGACTTGCGATTCCGATCAGTATCGTCGGAACGTTCTTAACACTAGGGATGCTCGGCCGCTCACTCAACGTGATTAGCCTCGCCGGCCTCGCCTTCGCCGTCGGGATGCTTGTCGACAACGCTGTCGTCGTGCTGGAGAACATTTTCCGGCGCTGGGATGAAGGCGAGAAACCTCTCAATGCGGCCATCAACGGCACCGTCGAAGTTTGGGGGGCGGTCCTGTCATCCACACTGACGACGATTGCCGTGTTCCTACCAATCGTCTTCGTTCAAGAAGAAGCCGGCCAATTGTTCCGTGATATCGCACTCGCGATCAGCGGCGCCGTTGCGCTTTCATTGGTGGTCTCGATGACCTTCATCCCGATGATGTCACGTCGCCTGCTCCGTGACCGCAAGGGCGGCCAACCATCTTCCGATCCGAAAGCCGTTTCGACCACAAAACCGCAAGGCAAAATGGTCGGCGCAATTGAATCTTTCGGCGAGTGGGTCGTTGCGATGACGGTGAAAATCAACCGCTGGATCCTTGCCGGTACAACGCGACGGATCGGGTTCTCCATCGCATTGATCGGTGCGTCGCTAGGCATCAGCTGGCTGATTTGGCCGAAAGTCGAATACCTGCCCACTGGCAACCGGAACTTGGTTTTCGGGATCTTGTTGCCGCCGCCCGGATACAACCTTCCACAGCTCGTCGAAATGGGCGAGACGGTTGAGAAAGGCTTGCGTCCTTACTGGGATGTGCAACCTGGAAGTCCCGAAGCGGCGAAGCTTGACTTCCCAATTATCGGCGACTTCTTTTTCGTCGCCCGAGGCCGTCAGATTTTCATGGGCATCAGGGCTCAAGATCCTGCCCAAGTTGCCGGTCTGATTCCGCTGGTACAAAAGATCGGATCACAATTGCCAGGGACTTTCGCCATCGCCAAACAGTCCAGTCTATTCGAACAAGGCCTCACCGCCGGTCGAACAATTGATGTGGAAATCACTGGTCCGGAGTTGGAAACATTGGTCGGTTTCGGTGGTCAGGTTCTCGGCAAAGTCAAAGGAATCTTTCCAGAAGCCCAGGCCCGCCCCATTCCTAGCCTGGATCTCTCCGCCCCCGAACTTCACGTTAGGCCACGCTTGATGCAAGCGGCCGAAATGGGCGTCAACAGCTCCGACCTTGGATACACCGTCGACGCATTGGTCGATGGTGCCTACGCGGCCGACTATTTCCTGGACGGCGACAAAATCGACCTGACGATCAAAGGTGAAACCCGCCTGGCGGAACGTTCGCAAGATATCCGAGCGTTGCCGATCGCTACGCCGGGCGGTGAGCTCGTTCCATTGATCGCGCTCAGCGATGTTGAACTGGGCAGCGGCCCAGAACAAATCAATCACCGCGAACGCATTCGGGCAATCACGATCGAAGTTTCGCCGCCCGCCGACGTCGCCCTCGAAGACGCGATGGCACAGATCGAGACCAACGTGGTTCAACCGATGATCGAAAGTGGCCAACTGCCCGCGGGCTACCGGATCAATCTTGCCGGCACCGCCGACAAACTGCGGGATACTTGGGAAGCATTGCGATTCAACGTTTTGTTGGCGCTGCTGATCACCTATCTGCTCATGGTCGCCTTGTTCGAATCATGGCTCTATCCGTTGGTGATCATCCTCGTTGTCCCCCTTGGTGCGGTCGGCGGGATATTGGGACTGCGGTTGCTGAACCTGTACTACATGCAATCGCTGGATATCCTGACGATGCTCGGTTTCGTGATCCTGATCGGAACCGTCGTGAACAATCCAATTCTGATTGTCCACCAATCGCTCAACCACATGCGTCTGGACAAGATGCCGCCACAGAAAGCGATTTTGGAAAGTGTTCGTACTCGGATTCGCCCGATCTTTATGACAACGACAACAACCGTTCTTGGATTGTTGCCGCTGGTCCTGTTTCCGGGTGCCGGTAGCGAACTTTATCGAGGTTTGGGCAGTGTGGTGCTTGGCGGACTCGTCGTCTCCACGGTGTTCACGCTATTCCTCGTGCCAACCATGTTTAGCCTAGCCATGGATTTCCGCAGCGTTTTCGTCAAGGAAGAAATGGATGACGACAGCATCGCGACAAACGCTATCGCAACGCCTCACTAGGGCTACCGAGCGGACTTGGATTCCGACGATGGAATCTGATTCAACGTGAATAGGCATCGGGATGAACTAACGGCTCTCCCGATGCCGCCCGCACACCCGACGCGTCCAGTTCATGAACGAAGTGCGGACGCAAGCCATCCACTTCCAAACGGACCGTGCGTCCGTCTTCAGCGACAGTGGCGGAGCGAATCACCAATGGCTGCGTCTGAATTTCGTCGCTCCCGTACGTCGAATGATAAAAGTACGTGTAGCTCTTCATCTGATAGGAATTCACGTCGCTGGCCGTGTTCGCATCGACCGGCAGGGTGTATTCGAGTTCGAAACCATCATGACAGGCCCGCATCTCCTTGATTTCGAACGGTGTGTCGCCCGTCCACACCAGACGCTGCAATCCATAACTCGCGTCGCCTAGGCTGCTCCATCCGCGATTGGTCAATCCCACGAAAACGCTCCCATCGCTTCCTTGCACCATCCGCAGCACCGCAGACGCGAAGCCGAGTTTGAAAGGGAAGCACGCGCCCTGGTATTCGCCGTTTACCTTTTCGAGAAACACGCGATTGATGCCAGCTTGGGTAAACTCGCCCACGAATAATTGACCAGAGAACGGGCCAAACTTTCCGTTGCTTTCATCCAACATGATATCGGTCGCTGACTGCCCGACCTTTTTGTATGGAAACCAAACCGCTGGCGCCTTCAGCTGTGGAAACACTTCCAAAGCTCGCGGCAAAGGCAAACCGCTTGGAACGTTTTCAACGTCGTGAATTGTTGAACCAGGTTGCTCCATCGACGCGAGGGCTTCGACATGATGAAAAAACGCCCCTGGACGCAAATGGTGTAGCGAATTCGTTGCAACCCAATTGCCCTGCTGATCGGTGTAGAACATATCACCAGCCGCGTTCGCCCCTAAACCTGACGGCGAACGCATTCCGGCACAAACGGGGTCCAGCGTTCCGTCGGCAGCGACCTTCATTCCCCAGCCGCGCCACAGCCCTTGCCGGTACCCAAGCTGCTTGCTGGTCACGGTGCGACTGAGCTGCTCGCCGTTTAGTCCGAGACCGATATTCAGCGTGATCCAAAGGTTTCCCTTGCCATCTCGCTTCGGACCATAGGCATACTCATGGTAATGTCCGGTAACTCCCCAGCCTTTTGCAACCGTCGTGTATTCGTCGGCGATATCATCACCATCGATATCCGCGAGTCGTGTCAGTTCAGTTCGCTGCACCGTCAACAAATCACCGTCGTCAGCCAACAGTCCAAGCGGCTCATGTAGCGCCGTGGCAAAACGTTTGTACTCCACCTGCTCAGCGGGTTCATCGTACACGCCGTCCAGTATCCAAACCTCACCCTTTCGAATCGCGACGGCAAGTCGATCATCATTCAAGAACGCCATCCCGGAAACTTCAAGAGCTAACCCATCAGGGGCCGGTTTCCAATGCTTGGATCGCGACTCGGTTGCTGCCTTCGCGACCGCGACATCGACGATTCGGTACGTCTCGTTGTCGGTCGCGCCCGCCTCTCGGCTCATCTGCAACCCAAGCAAACAAAGACCACCACCGAGCAGAGTTCGAAACATTGACCGCTTCACCACTGATACTCCATCGCCAAAGTCTGGTCACCTAGTCCATCGATCGGGACAGTCAATTCGTGCACTCCGTTTGTCTCGGTCACACGTGCATTTGCAGCCCATGCCCCAACAAGCCTCACTCCGACTCCTGATTCACTAACGTAAAAGCCGTCCTCCGACAGCTTCAACGAAGACCCTCGATGCAACGCTAGCTCCGCGTGTTCGAGCACCCCGCTCCCAGTGAAACGCAATTCACGGCGAAAGCCGCGATTCTCATTCGGCACAACGTGATCACTGCAATCAATATTTCCAAAGTCGTATCGCATCGTCGGAACCCTATCCTTGTCCAAGCGGTATCCCGTAAAGGATGGCTTCAGCAGAATGCCGCGAAGCGACAGTTGCACCGGTGACAGTAGCGCGACGTCGCTGCCCAGCGGTGTTGCTGGCGGTGCGAACCGTTCATACCAAGTCCCCTGTGCGTCGATGAATTGCCCCTTCCAAACCGCTGTCAATTGGCAAGATTCGGCGTCGAACGCGTAGTGTCGTTTTTGTGGAAATCCGACCGCAATCGCGTGCGTCCCAACGTCATCCATAAACGTCCGCAGAATCATCGGCTTGTCAGTTGGCGAAAGCTCATAGTTTGCCGAGCGTGCTTCGGCGATCGCCTTCGGCAACGCCTGTTTGCCAAGGTTGCTCAGGTATGACCAAAGTGCAGATAGCTGTCGATCCACGTCACCATCAAGCAGATCCTTTCGATTGCTTGCCCCATCGGGGAAGAAGGTTGGCATCCGCGTTCGCGATTTGATCGCCCCCGGATCTCTGACAAAAGCGTGAAACCAGCTTGGCGAGACTCGCGAGTTGATCCCGCTTAGATCGACCCCCACGACTCCCGGAAGTGACTCACCGCGAAACACATGGCACTGGACACATCCGGTATTCGCCAGTTCGCGACCTGCTGAAATCAATTCGTCTGCGGATTCCACCTTGTCTTGACGTTCTGCAGCCGAGGATGAATCCGATTCGCGAAGATTGATTACCAATTCATTGACAGATTCAGCAGGGTAGGCTGGCATCCGTGCAGAGAGATAAGCACGGTGTGGCGAGGTTTGTGGTTTGAAAATGTTCGCCAATGCCGTCCGCTGCAGCTTCCAACCAACTTGCCCCAACGAAGGCGGCAATCGACCTTCATCCCCAAGATCCACGTGCCCCACGGTTTCAAAATAGGGCTTTCGATAACGCCCCACCCCGCCGATTCCGTCACGTTCGTGGCACCCATAACAATTCAACTGCATCATTCGGAAAACGGAAGCATCTCGTGGTTCGAAACCAGGCTCCATTCGCACATCATGCGCACCTGCAATGCTACGGCGTTGTTCGTCATCAACTTTGTACTGAGGCATGCCCTTAGCCGCATTCTGAATACAGCTTGTTTGCGAAGCAAAATCCAAATCGCCAAACCGAACCTTGGCCGGACGGGAATCGCTGCCACCTTCGCGATGACAATTGACACATCGCATTTCGACGAACAGACGCGCTCCCTTGTCGATCAATTCCTGATTGAGCGAACGTTGAGGAATTTCAGACTGCGGATTTTTCGTGGATGTATTGTCAGCTTGCATGCCCATCAAGTAGGCCGCAATATCGGCAGCTTCTTGTGGTGAAAGTCGCAGGTTTGGCATGCGCGCATTCGGATGCGTTTGGCTGGGATTTAGCAACATGGCCGTCAGCGAACGGAGCGAGAATTTGTGAGACAATTCGCTGTGCGGAATCGAAGGTATTCGTCGCGCGGCGGATGCGAGCCCGAGGTCATCAAGCTCGTCTGCATCGAGATTCTCGATCAGCGTGTCGATCGCCGACGGTGCTGCCTCGGCGGTCTCGAATCGATCGTCAGGCTCGTGACACGCGACACAACCGACCGTGTGATACAGTCTTTGCCCGGTGGTCGGATCGCCATGCCGCCAAAATTCATGGATCACCGGCAAAGCACCGCCTGCTTTAGGTTCGATGAATGCCTTCGTTCTCGATCCCAAGTAAGCGACCAAAGCGTCGATCGCGTCGTTTTTTTCGACCGACTCAAATTCTGTGAACATCGCCGGCATGGTCGCCCCCGGCTTTGTCGATTGTGGATCGTGCAAGAACGCCCGTATCCAGTCACCGTCTAAACGATTGCCAACTCCGTCAAGACGTGGGGCGAGCTTCGGAGTCAGACGAAGTGCGGAACTTGCATGACATGCGATGCAATTCAATTCGCTAACCAGCAGTGCTGACATCAGCTTTTCATCCACTTCCCCGTGTCGGCCGAACCGCTCAAAGCCAATCACGAAAGCAACATCAGAGTCTTCCGCATAGACACTTGCTGTAGCGAAGGTGATGGCATCCAGTCCGAACGCCATCACGATCCAGACAGAGGTCCGGTGCCACCACGTCAGCCTTTGCCAGCCGCCCATTACTTCTACTCGCGCGAATCCAACCAACCGACGAACACGTCACCGTCCATCGGTGGATCGTCACTTTGAATATAGTCGCTTCCACGACCGAGCGTGGGTTAAGGCGGGCCCTCCACGCGATTGGATGTTGATTGATTAGGAGTCGAGCAAGTCAACAATGTTATCGATCGGCCGACCGATGGCAGCTTTGTCACCCTGGATGACGATCGGGCGTTCAATGAGTTTCGGATTCGCGACCATCACATCGATCCAATCGCGATCGGTAAATGACTCCGCATCCAAATCCAGTTCCTTGTACAACTTCTCCTTCTTCCGCACGAGCTGTTCTGGCTTGATGCCAAGCTTTTTAATCACTTGGCGTAGGACCTTTGCCGAGGGCGGATCGTCCAAGTATCGGATTTCTTCGAATTCAATCCCGCGTGACTTTAATAGCTCCACCGCTTCTCGTGACTTGGTGCAGCGTGGGTTGTGAAACACTTCGATCATGCCGTGCGATTCCTCTTGAGTGGCGTCTTATTCCGTCAACGGCACATCACGATACTTGACGTGGCAAGCTTTACAGTTGGCCGAGATTCGTTGGACCAGTTTATCGAGCGACTCAGGCGGGGCGAAGCGGTTGCCGGAAGCATTCCATTTTTCAAGCTGCTGCTCAAGTTCTTCAGTCGCTTGTTGAGAATCCAATAGCCACGCACGGAAGTCGGCAGGCTTACCGGTGACCTCGTTGGTTCGCAAAAGTTCGGCGTAAAGCTCGCGGTTGAGCAACACCTCATGCGCGGGATCGAGATCGGGGTGATTGGGGGGCGATTTCCAACTGGCGTTTGCAATCGCGACCAGATGATTATGCGTGTGACTCATCGTCACCATTGCTTCCGCCATCGGCGGGATCGCTTGGACCTCCTTGAATTCGACTTCCAGATCCGACAACTGGTCGGGCGAAATCGGCGCGGCCTTTTCGGCTGCCTTGTAAAGGCCTTTGTAGTTCGGATTGGTGCCAGCGAGTTCCAAGATGGCGACTGCTTGGCTGGACGGGATCAGGCCAGCGGAGACGCAGGCCACACTTGCCGCCGCAGGACTGCGGTGTTTTCCATGGTGACAGTGAATGTAGATCGGCCCCTGCAGTTCTTTGACAGCTTTGGCCAATTCTTTGACTCGTGAAGCAGGGATGCCATCGTAGCCGTGCGGCAAATGAACGTAGTGCAATCCGTACTTCGCTGCGGTATCGATGTCAGGAGTCATCCCATCAACGCTGATGATCGTTTTGATGCCACGCTCGGCAAGCTCGCGAAACGCTTCGTCGCCTTCGGGCAAACCGCCCGAAATGACGCGATCGTGGATACGGATCGGATTCGGTAGGTTCGAGTTCTCGATCCGTCGTGGTGTAACGTTGGTCGCAGTCTGGGCGAGCGTGGAATTGTTGCCCCACTCGTAGCTACAGCAGACGCCGATCAGCAACGTCGAAATCCTAATCAGCCGATAGA
The DNA here is from genome assembly GCA_002901265.1 of Rhodopirellula baltica. Classification (GTDB taxonomy): domain Bacteria; phylum Planctomycetota; class Planctomycetia; order Pirellulales; family Pirellulaceae; genus Stieleria; species Stieleria baltica_A. The sequence goes on from PPHI01000077.1 coordinate 60,060, forward strand.
CGCGAGCCGACCGTCGAAGCGAACCCACCATGAACAATTCTGCCAACGCGAAAATGAACCCGACCGACAAGCCGCAACCGAACGCCACTCGCCGGCGGCAGCATTCTACCAAACAACCGAGAACTCAAGTTCCTCCATTGTGGCCAGCGACCAGATGAACTTGCCGAGCTTTATCGCGCGGATTCGTTGGAATGGGTTCAGGCGTGGCAACGTTCAAGCATCAACGCCGGCCCCTCCGGGGCGATCGTACTTCGTGTCATTTCATCTCTCGGGGCTGCCGCCCCGAGCTACCAATGAAGACTCCTCCGGAGCCAAAAAACACCGCCACGGGACCGAGACGAGTGCCTAGATGACGCAAGGCGATCGTCGTTCACCGAGACACATCGTGGTCAGAAGAAGCCTGGCCAACATTCATCTGGCACGGCCCGTTTGGAGCCGTGCGTTTTCAACAATGCGACGCCACAGAAGATGTCTCCCAAAGTTCACCCGATAGCTCGAATCATCGCCCCGGGGGGGCCGGCTTCGTTAGCTCGGGGCGGAAGCCCCGAGACTTGCGGTCCATCAAACGTAACCGCCCCGGAGGGGCCGACGTCGGTCGAACACCGCATCAACGCTGGCCCCTCCGGGGCGATCGTACTTCGTATGATTTCATCTCTTGGAGCTGCCGCCCCGAGCTACCAACGAAGACTCCTCCGGAGCCAAAAACACCAGCACGGGACCGAGACGAGTGCCTAGATGACGCAAGGCGATCGTCGGTCTTGAAACACACCTTCGCTTCAACGATTTGACAAACCCGTCTGCGGAGCATTCTTCTGCTCGAACACAAACGTCAAATTCGAACCGCTCGTGACAGGTACGCAAAAAAGCGGCGCACGCATTAGGCGGCAGGGCGTTGGACCGGGCCCTGAACAGAAACAGCGGATGGGGTGGGATTCGAACCCACGGTAGGTTGCCCTACGCTGGTTTTCAAGACCAGTGCCTTCGACCACTCGGCCACCCATCCGGCATTTTTTTGATTGACTTGCGATAGCTTAGCACCGACTTCACGATTGGAAAACCGGTTGTCCACTAAGCAGCCTTAGACAGTCCGTCGCCCTGTTCGGGTTCGCTGCTCGCAGACGCCTCATGCTCGGTTTCTGCGGCGACATCGCTCTCTTCGTCAACGGTCTCGGCTGCCGCGGTCATTGGAATCGAAACTGGGCCCGAATCCTGCTCGTCGGCTTCTTCGACCTCCGCCGCAACGGTGGACTCCTCTTCGACGACCGCTTCTTCGGTCACGATTTCCTCAGCAGGCTCCTGTGAATCCGCCACAACCTCTTCGACGACGTCGGTTTGGGCGACCACCGCTGGTGTTTCTACGGCGTAAATCTCTTCGCCAGAGAAAACGACGATAATCGATCCGTCTAATTCACGGATTTTCAGCTCGTCAGGTTCCATGAACCAAGTCGCCCGAATCTCGCCTTCCCCGGTTCCGATACAGAACGTTCGTCCGACATAGTAGCCTTCGCGAATTAAAATCGACTCCGACGCAATTCCGACCGTCGCCTGACTCTCGAACTCCGCCAAATCCATTCCGGCAGCGTAGGTGGCTTGAATCCACCTGCGTAAGTGGGCGCGAACGGTCGTCAGTCGTTGGGAATTGGTCATTCGAAGCGTCTTGCCGCGGGGGTTCCTGCACTCGTGCTGTTAAGCCTGTCGGTGTATCGTTCATCGGTTCATAATGACGGTTGCATCGCATTTGCGAGTTGGAGAACGCAAGCGGAGCCCAGCTTGCCTAGTTCGCCAAAAAGCTTGTGTCGGCAATCCCCAAAACGTGTTTGGCGATCCGCTAAGGTGACTTGCGAGACCCTCCCGAGACTCACGAATAACGCCGCTGTTGCGATGCAATGACATCAGATGTGATGTGACAGAAACAAGTGATCGGCCGCAGACTGTGGCGGATTCGACAAAGAATGAAATTTTTTTCGCTCGGGACGACCGATCGTGCCGCCAACCACTTCAATGGCGGAGAATCGTCCCACACTGGAACAACAGGAATCTGGATCGAATGCGAGTTTTGTTGGACGAACAACAATTACAGGCCGGCGTCGAGCGACTGGCCACCGAAATCGACCGCTTCTACGGGAGCGAACGCCCGCTGACCGTGATCGCGGTCATGACGGGAAGCTTGGTGCTGTTTGCGGATTTGATCCGCCGTCTGTCGATGCCGCAGCGCGTCGGCGTGATCCAGGCGTCAAGCTACCGTGGTGGTACGGAATCGGGCCAGCTGGATGTCTCCGCCGATATGTTGATTGACGTTGCCGATCGCGAAGTGCTGCTGGTCGACGACATTTTTGATACAGGCAAGACACTCGACCGCCTGACAGGATTGATCAAAGACCGCGGCGCCAAATCGGTCAAGACCGCCGTATTGCTTCACAAGCACCGTGAACACGCCGTGTCGCTCCGTCCCGATTTTGTCGCGTTCGAAATCCCCGACGAGTTCGTCGTCGGCTATGGACTCGACTACCTGGACATGTACCGGAACCTGCCATACCTGGCTGTTCTGGAACCCGAAGAAATCGCCGCGACTGAGCATAAATCGAAGCAGTGAATCAATCGGATCGTCGGCTCCGTGTGCTGTTGATCGGTCGCCATTTCTGGCCATTGGGTTCGTTCGACGATGCCGGACACCTGATCGACTTGGCGACGCGGCTACATCAACTCGGCCATCATGTCGAAGTCGTTACGCCACGCCAGGCCAACACCTGGTCGGAGCAGTTTCAATTTCGCGAGTTCGCGATCCATCGGCCACTAAGAATCTTCCGCTCCGGTTGGACCAGTCGTGGCGACCGTTCCGTAGGCAAGTACATCAAGTCCTTGCGTGATTGGGTCTGCGAAAATCATGCGTCGGCGGACTTGATCTATTGTGACGGGGCGACCGAAGAGTGCGTGGCCGCCGTCGAATCGGCACGCAAACTGAATCTCCCCGTCGTGGTCCGTGTCGCCGGTTTTGGTGCCGCAAGCGACTTAACTTCTAGCGACAGCCGCCGGAACGTGCGGCGCTGCATCAGTGCGGCTCGAGACGCCGACGCAGTGGTCGTCAATTCAGCTTCCGTGCACCGACGGATGTTGAGTGAAGGGTACAACGACGCGAAGTTTTGTCGGATCCCGATCGGCATCGGTCGAGTCCCCGATTCATCGCTCCACGACAAAGCCGAACTGCGCACGGCATTGGCCAAAATTAACGGTGACCTGCACGTCTTCGACACCATGTCCGTCGTCCTGTCGGTCGAGCGGATGTGCCAAGATTCAGGGCTAATGAAACTGGTTCAATCGGCACGCATCTTGAGCGAACGGATCCCCGGACTTCAGTATTGGATGATCGGAGACGGGCCGAAGCGTGATTCGATTTTTCACACCTCAAAGGCGAAGGACTTCGCCAAGCGATGGCGATGCCGGGATCATTTGGGATCATCGGCGACTTGTTTCAAGCAGCGGATCTGTTGGTCCATGCCGGGGATGACGGATACCAAAGCCATCTTCCGCAAGCAGTCGCACACGCGATCCCGTTGGTCATCGCGAACACCGAAGTTGCTCGTGAATTCTTCGCGGTATCAACTGCCGAAGTCCAGCAAGAGATCGCTGACGGGCGATTCGAATCTGGCATTCGCTGGTTTGAACCACAACGGCCTCGCACGCTTCGCATCGCGATCGAATCCATTTTGAGTGACATTCCGGCAGCACAGCGCCAATCCAAGGAACTTTTCAAACGCATGCACAGCTTGCGAGACGAGAATGAATCGCTGCAGGCTTACGTTCGACTGTTTCGGGGATTGGTTCAAGATCGAAACAATTCGAACGGACATCGCATGCAGGGTGCTTAGAGAACGATGAAGCGAAAACTGGCATTGATCATCCCCACGATGGACCGTGGTGGTGCGGAAAAACAGCTCGCACTGCTGGCTTGCAATCTTCCTCGCGACGAATTTGACGTGAAAGTCTTCTTGCTGACGCGGGGTGGCCCACGATGTAACGAACTACGCGATGGCGGTGTCGACTACACCGTGATTGGGAAGCGTTTCAAAGCCGATCCGAGCGCGTTGTTTCGACTGAGAAACGAACTGCAACAGTTCGCACCCGACATCGCGCACACTTGGATCTTCGCCGCAAATGCGTTCGGGCGGATGGCCGCACGTCTTGCGAAAGTCCCGGTGATCATTGGCAGCGAGCGTTGTATCGACCCGTGGAAAACATGGTGGCACTGGAAAATCGATCGCTACCTGGCAAAGCACTCTGCCGCGATGACAACCAACAGTGCCGCGACGCAGACGTTTTATACCCAGCATGGAATTTCAGCGGAGTTGTTCCATGTCATTCGCAACGGAATTCCCGCCAGGCAACCATCGTCGATCGATCGCTATGAAGCGTTCAGGCGATTGGGCGTGGCGCCGGACCGTCGTTTGATCATCTCTGTCGGTCGTCTGTGGGCACAGAAACGCTACCGTGACTTGGTCTGGGCAGGTGAGCTCGTTGGTGCGACACGGCAAGACACGACTTTCGTGGTTATTGGTGAGGGCCCGCAGCGTGACGAACTGCTTCGGTTTCGCGATGCGGTAACGACCCCAAAACACGTCGCCTTCGTCGGTCAACGCAACGATGTGGCTGATTTGCTGCCCCATGCAGATCTGTTTTGGAATGGAAGCGAGTACGAAGGGCAAAGCAACGCGGTTATCGAAGCGATGCAGGCCGGCGTGCCTGTGATCGCATCAGATATTCAGCCCAATCGAGAGCTGATCCGGAACGGGGAAACGGGTCGCTTGGCACCACTTGGTGATCGTGCCGAATTCGCTCGACACGCATTGGAGTTGCTGGACGATCCCGATGAATGCCTGCGATTGGCTGAGAACGCCAAAGCACTGGTCGAGCGTGACTTTTCCGTTTCGCAAATGATTGACGGCCATGTCGCGCTCTATCGCAAGTTGATGGCAGCACCAGCAGCGTAGCCGTTTTACTGTTTTCGGAGCTTGGACGAATGGTGGTGACAGCGGGGGGGAGGCACGAATCGGTGCGAATGTCCGTACTTGAGCATTTTATCCAGTTTTGACGGCAAGCCCTGATAAGGCATTCCGTTCGTAACGATCACGCGAACGCAAGGCTTCGGAAAATGAAATGAAACATTGGATTTGCTTCAGTTCAAAGTTGAGTAGCGGTGGCTGACAGATAACATCAAAGCGTCAATCGGAAACGCACCTGCGAAACACTTCGATCGATGCTGGCACGCCTCAGTGACGGACCTGACGGCTTCCATGCCAGCCCCACCCGCGCAAGATTGGACTCTATCGAACCCAATGGACATGCGAGAAACCCGCCGACAAACGTTCGACGAAGTCGACTTGTTGCTGGCCAATGCACGGCTACGGGACGAGCTGGAGCCCTACCGCGACGAGTCGATCGATCACTCGATCAATCGCATGCCCCTGCATGCCGAAAACGAGTACTTGGCGTCGATGCTCGCATGGGAACGCGCCCCAGCATTGCCGATCGCCGAATGGTTTGACCCGCCGCTCGCACTCGGTTCGCCGGACTCGATCAGCGAACGCGAACTTGCTGTCACGCTGTACGAAACGATCGAACGACTGCACAGCAAGAACATTGTACTACGGTGCACCGATCACCTCAGTGATCGTGACCTTTACATGATCATCTATCGCGACATCCTGCCATGCTGTGAAAAGATGGTCGACGTCCCCGGCAAGGCTATCGAGTGGATGTGTGTCGAAGACACAGACACTTGGCTGCGATTCTACGCCAGTGCCGTTGAACGACGGCGCTACCAAGAAGAACGTGGTGTTCCATTGCCTCCGGCCGAAACACCAATGTATCCACGCCATTTGCCTGAATAAGGCAGGCGAATGATCAAATGAGTGCTTCACTGATCGCGATGGTCATCCGACCGCGATCAGGATTCTTTGCGAACCAGCGTTCGTTTGGCTAAACGCCCGATCCCTTGGAAACCACGTCGGAACCATCCGCGGTTTCGATAGCGCCACATACATGCGAACGCCGCGACACCGTCTTTCCAGGTGATCTTTTTGCCTTCTTCGTAGCTGCGGTATTCGTAACCGGTCGGGACTTCTGCAATTCTGACACCGCGGGCAGCAACCTTGCTGGTGATTTCTGGTTCGAATCCGAAGCGGCATTCGCGAATCGAAATCGATCGAACGAGATCGCCACGAAACGCCTTGTGACATGTTTCCATATCGGTCAGGCGCTGGCCGGTCATACAGTTGCTGGATGCGGTCAGTACCCAATTCCCGAATCGGTGCACCCAAGACGGGTCATCGATCTCGCCCAGGTAACGCGACCCATACACGACGTCTTCGTCGCCTTTCAAAACCGGCTCGATGACTTGCAACAGATCCTTGGGATCGTATTCGGTGTCGGCATCTTGAATCGCGACGACACGACCTTGGCTATGGCGGATCCCCAATCGCACAGCCGAACCTTTGCCATGATTGCAGATCCGGCGAAGGATTTTGCGGTTGCTTCGCTGCGGCAGCGACGCCAACCAAACCGAGGTGCCATCGGTGCTGGCATCATCGATGACGATGACCTGCGTCGACTCTGGCATAACCTCATCAATCCGCTCTAAGATCTTTGGCAGCGTTTGCCGTTCATTAAAAACGGGAACGATCACGCTGAGTTCGAACGGATATTCGGCTTGGTCGATTTGTTCGAGTTGGCCGTCCACGTTTGCCAAGGCATCGTCAATTCGATTGACCAATTGGCGTGTGTCGGCGTAGTTCGAATCAAAGGCAGACACGTTGGGTTGGCTCACCGTCGTCGTGTTCGGGGTATTCATGGATGAAAAAACGATACTCTTCGGCAGGCATGGTCGTCGAGCGGGGCGCAGTGAAGAGTTGCGTCCAATTGCGGACCAGGCGTCTCGAAGCGTTCACGTCATCCTGGCGAGTACCCCTCATTGTGTTGATCGATCCGATTGCAAGGATCATTCACTTGGTCCATCAACCCGCCCTTCGTCCAGCTCCCCCTCGCGGTTGCTCGGAACTGGCTTATGATATACCAAACCAATCCACGAACTCTCTGACCGGGAAACGATGCCGCTGGAGCCTTTCTTTCTGCTGATCGCGTTGTTTCCGCTGATCGCGTATTTGTTGCTGCTGGCGATGATCCGGTTAAGCGGTCGCGTTCTGGTCACCACGGGCGGCCGCGACATCGCCGCGATCAGCTTTGCGATTTGTGGGCTGATCGCGATTGGTCCGGGGGAACTGTTTTTCCCCAAAGCAGCGGCCGGCGCTTTTGGACCCTGGGTTTGGGTCGCATTGATCACCTTTTACGCCTTGATCGTAACACTGATCGCAATGACCAGCCGACCGCGTTTGGTTGTCTATGGCCGCACGCCGGAACAGATTCTCGAACCGTTGTTAGCCGCGGCTCGCGAAATGGACCCCGATGCGAGTTGCGACAAACAGGTCATGCAAGTGTTTTTGCCGCGACTGAAAGTGCACCTGCGAGCCGCCGGAAATAAAGCTGTCGATTCGGCGACCGTCGAATCATTCGAACCGATTATCAATGCCGCATTCTGGGAAACGCTGCTCGGTCACTTGCGACACAAAGCGGCATTGACGCCGCGGCCCACACCGACACGCGGGGCGACCATGTTGCTGGTCGCTATCGCTCTAGCCAGTTACGTCGCCTTTCGCGCGATTAACGAACGTCAACAAGTCGTTGAAGGTTTTCGCGAATGGCTTTGGCGGTAGTTCCGCCGCTCGTTACATCCGCACGCCAACCGTCAGCAAAATGTTGGCGTAGCGTTGCTGGTCCGCCGTTTGGATCGTCAGAACGTGATCTTCGGTGCTGACCGCTTTGTAGAAGTCCCACTTCTCGATCGGTTGTAAGTCGAGATCCAGGCCTTCGTTGCGAATCGTCTTTCGATAATCATCCCAGACCGGCGGGTCCCCGTCCAATGCATAAGGCCCCTCCGTTTCCGTTTTCATCGTCTCGATCTTTTCCACCGGGATCGCCGAAATCAACGCTTCCAAAACCTGGTCGCAAGTCGGGACACCTGGCATCAAATTCAAACTGACCAGTTCCGCACGAGGCCCCCGTTTGCTGGCAGCCGGATAGTTCCCGTCGGCAATCAAAATGGTACTGTGATGCCCGGACGCTGCCAAAATGGAAGAGATCTGGGGGTGAATCAGTTTGTGGCGTAACATAGTGCGGTGCGGTACAAGAGAGAGGCTTTCAATGTTGCGATCGACGATCCGGTTGTTTGCCGATCCAATCAATTTCCCGATCATACCCTTAGGCTGACCGCCGTGTGGCAGCAACGACTAAACCTGGGCACCTACTTCGGAATCGCCGTTTACGTCCACTGGTCGTTTGCGCTGCTAGTGGCCTATGTCGGTTACGCAGGCTACCAGGATGGTCTGTTAGGAACCCTATTCGGCATCGCCGTTCTAGGCGGCATGTTTTTCTGTGTCACGCTGCACGAATATGGCCATGCATTGACCGCCAGGCGTTTCGGAATCGACACGCTTGATATCACTTTGTTCCCGATCGGCGGCGTCGCACGGTTAATGAAAATTCCACGCGTCCCGTGGCAAGAATTCTTAGTGGCGATCGCCGGCCCAGCCGTGAACGTTGTGATCTTGATCGTGCTGTTTACGGCTTGGTGGTTTCTACCAGAGGACTGGTTGCCTTCGCCGATTTCGATTTTGACCAACGAGGTCGCCGAAGCCAAATTTGCCGAAGCGTCGAATTCGATCGGCTTGATGGGCTACATGATCGCCATGGTTGCGGTAAACACAGTGCTGATCCTGTTTAACTTCATCCCCGCCTTCCCGATGGATGGCGGACGAGTCTTACGCAGTATTCTAGCGATGGCTCTCGAGTATCGCCGTGCGACCCGAATTGCGGCGACAATCGGAGTGTTCTGTGCCATCCTGATGGGCTGGGTAGCGATTCAATTTCAAGCCATTCCCGCCGGGCTGATCGCGTTGTTCATCTGCTATGCGGGAATCTCCGAAGCACGTCATGTAGATATCGTCGAACCGTTGCGTGGCTTCTCGGTTTCGCAAGGCATGATCCTCGACCCACCGGCCGTCCATTTCACAACGCCACTGGTGGACTTGGTACAGCGGATCCGCAGCATCCCGCTGGAATGCATTCCGGTGGTTGATGGTGCCGGCTACAACATCGGGGTAGTGACCGTCGCCGACATCGCCGAGGCCCTCAAGAATGACGCAGACCTGTCGACCACAGCCGGACAACTGGCGCGTCACGATGTACCGGTACTACCTCCCGATGCACCGCTCGAATCCATCATCTCGGGACTGCCGACGCAATTTCGTCAATTTCCAGTCACCGATCCTCATGGACGTCTGCTTGGCGTCTTAAATCTTAGCTCTGTCCGCGACCGGATCTCACTCGGGCCGATTGGCTTGCCAATGGAACAGGTCTCGCCAGCCGAGCCGGAACTGTTCATCTAAAACTGAATCGCACCAGATCACGGGACAGCGCCGGGCGACGGTGTCTTTCTGCGACCTGATGGAAATTTATCGCGGGTGCCCATTTCGCGCCCCATCTGGCCTCCATTGATGCCCTACGCTAACGAGTCCTAAGGTGACTCGAACGACTCGTGTAGGCGAAATCGCTGTGAATGAGGCAATCAAAGACTTTCTAGACCAACTGTTTATCGGACCGGTTTGGCCAGCCTCGGTGCTGGTCTGCTTGATGGTGCTTTATGCACTGATCGCGATGATCGGATTGGTGGATCTAGGTCTCGAAGGTGACGTTGATATCGACGGTTCTCTGGACCTTGATCCAGGAGCGGACGGGATCGACTTGGAAGCCGATGGTGGCGATTTCGAACTTGGTGACTTTGATGTCTCGCAAGGTGGCTTGGCAGGATTGCTGACCGGAATGGGTGCGATGACGATCCGGCTAACGAACTTCGGGCGCGTCCCGTTGGTGATCTGGTTCGGCGTTTTCACCCTGGTGTTCTGGGCGGTTTCGTACGGGCTGTGGCACGGCTTCGATTCCGAATCCTATGCCCCCACGTGGATCCCAGTGATTTTGCTGACGATCCGCAACGGGGTGATCGCGATGGTCGCGACCAAACTCGCGACTGAGCCTTTGGTGGGACGCTTCGAACCTCAGCCGGGATACGACCAGCACCGTCTGATGGGCGGTACTTGTGAAATTTCGTCGGTAAGTGCGACCCCATCATTCGGGCAAGCTAAGTTTCGGACGAATGCTGCGCCTTTGCTGCTAAATGTCCGTACAAACGGGCCAGAGATACCAAAAGGGACGGAAGTACGGATCGTAGCTTTTGATCCTGCACGACGTATTTACACCGTTACAGAAATCAAACCGGAGACTGAATTGTGACCACAATGTATCCAGGAATCCTGATCTTGGCTGACGGATGGGAGGCGCCGACCGCGTTCTTCCTCGGTCTGGTCGTGGTCGTTTTCTTCGCTGTGATTGCAACGTTCAAGAAATGCTTCAACGTCGTCGGCCCTGACAAAGCGATCGTGCGGACGGGACGCGGACCGATGATGGTCGCAACCGGCGAAGGCATGCTGGTCTTTCCAGTCATCCATCGCTACGAGTTGATGGACCTGTCGCTGAAGAGTTTTGAAATCAGCCGCCAAGGCAGCGAAGGTTTGATCTGTCGCGACAACATCCGTGCCGACATCAAGGTCGCATTCTTTATCCGCGTCGACAGCTCGATCGAGCAGATCAAAGAAGTCGCTGCATCGATCGGAGCAAAACGCTGCTCCGAAATCGACACCCTCCGTGAACTGTTCGACGCGAAGTTCTCCGAAGCACTGAAGACGGTCGGAAAGCAATTCGATTTCGTCGAGCTTTACGAAGAACGTGACAAGTTCAAAGCCGAGATTCTGAAAGTCATCGGCACCGACTTGAACGGTTACTGCTTGGACGACGCGGCGATCGATTACCTGGAACAAACGCCTTTGGAAATGTTGTCGCCGAACAACATTCTGGATGCCGAAGGGATCAAGAAAATCACCGAACTGACCGCGGCCGAAAAGGTCAAGGAAAACCAGTTCACCCGTGACAAAGAAAAGACGCTGAAAAAACAGGACGTCGAAGCCGAAGAAACAATCCTTGCTTTGGAACGCCAACGCGTCGAAGCGGTCGAAAAACAACGCCGCGAGATCGCCGAGATCACCGCCCGCGAACAAGCCTCGGCAAAGAAGGTCCACGAAGAACAACGCCTGGAATCCGAACGGGCTCGCATCGCGACCGAAGAAGAAATCGGTGTCGCAACTCAAAACAAAGACCGCCAAATCTTGGTGGCACAACGAAACAAAGAAAAGACCGACGCGGTCGAACTCGAACGTGTCAATCGAGACCGCGACTTGGAAGCCACCGAACGCCTGCGGGTTGTCGGTGTTGCCGAAGTCGAAAAAGAAAAGGCGATCGAAACCGAACGCCGCAACATTCAAGAAGTCATTCGCGAACGTGTCTCCGTCGAACGCGCTGTAGTCGAAGAACAAGAGCGTATCAAAGACACCGAAGAGATCGCGAAGGCCGAGCGTCTGAAGAAGGTTCAGGTCACCGCTGCCGAAATGAAGGCAGAAGAGGAACTAATCCGCCAAACCAAACAGGCTCAAGCGGAAAAAGAATCCAGCGCATTGCTGGCTGAAAAGGTCCGCATCGAAGCCGAAGCAAAACGCGACGCCGCCGAAAAAGAAACCGCAGCCGCGAAGATGCTGGCCGAAGGCGAAGCGGCAACCTCCGCCGCCAAGGGCTTGGCAGAAGCACGCGTGCAAGAAGCCAAAGCGGCAAGCTTGGAAAAAGAAGGCACCGCCGAAGCGACCGTCATGGAAAAGAAAGCGGTTGCCGAAGCCAAGGGCATCGAAGCCAAAGCGGCTGCCGTCGAGAAACAAGGCATGGCCGAAGCCAACGTCGACTTGGAAAAATACCGCGCCGAAGCGACCGGTATCACCGAGAAGGCCGAAGCGATGAAAGTGCTCGACAGCGTCGGCAAGGAACACGAAGAATTCAAGTTGCGACTCAACAAAGAAAAGGACGTCGAGATCGCGGCCATCGATGCACAGCGTGGAATTGCCGAAAGCCAAGCGGGTGTCGTCGGCGAAGCACTCAAAGCCGCTCGGATCGACATTGTCGGTGGCGATGGCGAGTTCTTCGAACAGATCACCTCGGCCGTCAAGGGTGGCAAGGCGATCGACCGGTTCGTGTACAACAGCCGTGTTGCGACCGACATCAAGGACACGTTCTTCGATGGCAATGCCGAGTACTTCAAAGACCAGCTCAGCGGCCTGATCAGCCAGTTCAACCTGGATACCGACGGCGTCAAAGACCTGTCGATTGCGGCTTTGATCGCAAAAATGATGGGAATGGCCGGTTCCGAGGACATGCGTTCTCAACTGACCAGCCTGTTGGGCATGGCCGGAACGGCGAACATCGCCGACCAAAAAGCCGGCCGTGTGCTCAACACCACCGCGACGCCCTCTAAAGCCACGAAAGCTTAGGCGACTCGCCTGCCCCGATGCGGCGGATCAACAACTGTTTCATCAGCCCGGTTGGTCCGCCGCTTCACTCCGTCAGCACTTGACCCCAACGTCTTCCACGCTTTTCAACAGGTAAAGGGAGCCCGACGATGACCGACTCCCAACTCGCCGCTGGCACGTACGAAGTCCTGCGGAACCGGATGCGTGAGGCCGCCAACGACCTTCGCGGACGACTGGCGAATCTGAACGACGCCCGCGCCGAAGTGTTCGGCAACATCGAAACCAAGTTGCTTTCGACCGAGCGCGTCACCACCGAACACAACTGTATCCCTCGCGATCTGGTCTCCGTCGGCGATCAGTTCCTGTTCGGCTACAACGTCCAATTCGGATTGAAAACCGAAATCGGTCTCGACGACGTTTTCTCCGCGTACCAGTTCTCCGACAACCAATTCCATTCAAAACCGCTGGACGTCTTAAGCGATTCACGATTCCAGAGCGACTTTTCGGAACTCTATCGCTTTTATAAAGGCACGTCATTTTCGCGTTTCTTTCGTGTCGGCCCAATGCTGCACATGGTCTTCCAAGTCGGCAAGACCGAGCGTGATATCAAGACGTTCAAATGGCGTGTGACGACAGACGGGCTGGAGTACATCGACAACCGCAGCGAACACGAGGTCAAAGACCCGCCGCAACACGAATTCCGCTGGACACGCACCACACGTGACCAACATCGTTATGGCGAACACCCACACATCTCGATCGATGACATCGTGTTCGTCGAAACGGTCGGTGGCGACCTGACGATCAAAGTCGAAAACAACACCGGCAGCGGCGAAGGCATCTATGCGGAACCCGTCGATAACTCGGACCAAAAACTAGACGACGCCGAAATCCATTACGCGATTCTTGGCAACCTCGTCCTCTTGAAAATGAAACCGTACCAAGAGGACACGACTCGGTACCTAGTTTACAACAGCAAGATCCAACAAGTCGTCCGTGTTGACGAGATCGCCGCTTCCTGCGTGATGTTGCCTGGCGACCAGGGCTTGATCTTCCCCGGCGGGTACTACCTGCAAACCGGCGAATACAAACGATTTGACACGGGCTTGAGTGACATGCGGTTCCAACGGACCATCGCATCGTCCAATGGCGAAGATTTTCTGTACCTGTTCTACTCGACGCAATCCGGCACCTACGTCCAGCTCCGATACAACCTGATTCGTCAAACCGTCGACACGCCACTGGTTTGCCACGGCCAAACGTTTTTCGAACGTGGCGAAATGGTTTGCTTCCGCACTCACGAAGAAGCTCAAAAACATCACGCGATCCAGATTTGGCAAACACCATTCACCGGGCCAAACTTCGTCCCCGAAAATCAAACCGATTCGCTGCTGTTCAAAATCGGCAACAAAGAAATCGTCCGTGGGATGGCCGAGTGCAGCGAACTACTGCAACTGATCGACAAAGACGACAGCTACGAAGGCTTGTACGTTGACCTAAACAAGAAATCCAGCGACATCCTGGATAGCTATTTTTGGATCGACAAGGAAGAAACGAAGCAGCTCAACGAGCCGATCCAAAGAATCCGCGAAGCGGCATCAGCGGCGGTCGAAGAATTCGAAAAGGTTGTCCGCGTTCGCAAACAAACCACCGATCGAACGACGACGGTCAAGTCAGAGATCGACGAATTGATCAAGAAGATCGAGCGTGCTCGGTTCGATTCGATCGACCACTTTGTCGATGCGTTGGCAAACCTCCGCTCTCAGCGCGGCCATGCACTTGGCCTGAAGGAGCTTCGTTACGTCGACGAAACACTCGTCGAACAACTCGAAAAAGACACTGCCGAATGGAGCGATCGGATCAGCCGTCGCTGTATCGATTTTCTGCTGACACCAGGAGCTCTCGATCCCTACACCCAGCGAATCGAAGACGCGAAGGAACGCGTTGCCGACGTCAGTACCGTTGTCGAGTCCAAGGCACTTGGCGAAGAGATCGATGCCGCCGCAGCGCAGCTCGAAATGCTTACCGAAACGGTCAGCAATCTGCGCATCGACGACACCACCAAACGGACCGAAATCATCGACGCGATCGGTGACGTGTTTGCCTCGGTCAACCGTGTCCGCAGCGCACTGAAAACGCGAACCAAAGAGCTGGTCAGCGTCGAAGGACGCGCCGAATTCGCGTCACAGCTCAAACTGCTCGAACAGACCACCTCCGGATACCTGGATGTCTGCGACAGCCCCGAGCGATGCGACGAATACCTGACCAAAGTCATGGTCCAGCTGGAAGAGTTGGAAGGCAAATTTGCCGAGTTCGACGACTTTATTGAACAGCTCGCCGTCCGCCGCGAAGAAGTTTACGCGGCGTTTGAGTCTCGAAAAATCCAACTGGTCGAAAAACGCAATCGCCGGGCCGAGTCGTTGGCCTCTGCTGCCGACCGAATCTTAAAAGGCATCGACAATCGCGTCCGCTCGATGGAATCATCGGACGATATCGCCGCATACTTCGCCGGCGACTTGATGGTCGAGAAAGTTCGCGACATCGTCGAACAGCTCCAAGAGCTTGACGACGCGGTGCGCGTTGAAGATTTGCAAAGTCGACTGAAAACAATTCGCGAAGATTCAGTCCGACAACTCAAGGACCGACAAGACCTTTACGAAGCCGGTGGCGATATCATCCGCCTGGGCAACCAGCGTTTCGCTGTCAACACTCAGCCGCTCGATTTGACAACCGTGCTGCGTGATGACGCGATGTGCTTGCACTTGACCGGCACGCAGTATTTTCGCGCGATGGTCGATCCGGCACTCGAAGCCGCACGCGACCTTTGGAACCAGGAACTGATCAGCGAGAACCGTCACGTCTACCGGTCCGAGTTCCTAGCCGTCAACCTATTCGACTCGATCAAACGAAGCGGCGGCACATTACCAGCGCACGACGACATCACCGCGTCCTGGATCCAATCCCAAATCGGCGGCCGCTTCGAAGAAGGCTATGCGAAGGGCGTCCACGATCACGACGGCGCATTGATCCTAAAAGCGCTCGTCGAACTGGACTCACAAATCGGACTGCTTGCCCACGCTCCTGACGTTCGCACTGCCGCGTTGTTTTGGTTCTACAAGCGACTCGACACAAAATCGCGGCAAAGCATGGTCGACTGGATCAGCGGTTTTGCGAACCTCGCCAAAGCGTTCCCCAATGCCGAGCCTGCCGAACAATTTCGATCTCGGCTAGCAGAACTAGCCGCGGAGGATCAGTCGTCTTGGGAAGCATTGTTTGGAACGAGTGTGAGCTCTCAAGCGATCGCCGCTTACCTGTTCGACCAATTGATTTACTCTGCGAAAACGCCAACGATCAGCTCTCATGCGAGCGATCTGATGCAGCAGTTCTGCGGATCGGTCCCAGAAGTCGACCGCGACAAACTGCTTTCCAAGGCTCTCAAGAGTAACGAAGCGGACGCCGAACGTAGCTTCCTGCTTGCCCGCAACTGGGCCGATGCGTTTCTCGCCAACGTTTCGGCGGACAACGCGATTGATCCGCCAAAGCTCTATCGCAACGAACTGGCTTGGCTGATCCTTTCCGGCGGAACACAAAACGCAACTATCACCGAAGCCCCCGTGTCGACTTCGGTCGACGGCCTCGTCGGTAGCCATGACAATCTGGCCAGCGGATCGCTGGTGGTGCACTACCACGAAATGCTCGGACGTGTTCGCCGCTACATCGATGATGTCGTGCCGCGTTATCGGGAATTGAATCGCACCAAAGGCCGATTGGTCGACGACGCCCGCGACGACATGCGGCTGGACGAATTCAAACCGCGCGTTCTGACAAGCTTCGTTCGCAACCGATTGCTGGACGAAGTGTACTTGCCGCTGATCGGCGACAACCTTGCCAAGCAAATGGGTGCCGCCGGCGAGAACAAACGCACCGATCGCATGGGATTGCTGCTGCTGATTTCACCGCCTGGTTACGGCAAAACGACCTTGATGGAATACGTCGCCAACCGCTTGGGTTTGGTGTTCATGAAAATCAACGGTCCGGCAATCGGACACCAAGTCACTTCGCTGGATCCCGCCGAAGCCCCCAACGCTGCTGCCAAAGAAGAAGTCGAGCGGCTGAACTTGGCACTCGAGATGGGCGACAACGTGATGTTGTACGTCGACGATATTCAGCACACGCACCCAGAATTCCTGCAAAAGTTCATCTCGCTATGCGATGCGACGCGAAAGATCGAAGGCGTCAGCAACGGGCGTACACGCACGTATGACTTGCGTGGTCGACGCGTCGCCGTGGTCATGGCCGGTAACCCCTACACCGAAAGCGGCGAACGGTTCCAAGTTCCCGACATGCTTTCCAACCGGGCCGACGTTTATAACCTCGGCGAGATTATCGGCGATTCGGCTGACGCGTTCGAAATGAGCTACCTGGAAAACTGCCTGACCAGCAACTCGACGCTCGCGCCGCTTTCGACGGCTGCCCCCGAAGACGCACGTGCGATCATCCGCGCGGCCGAACGCGATAGCGTCGAAGGCATCGAATTGCAAAGTAACCTGTCGTCCGATCAGGTCCGCGACATGTTCGAAGTCATGCGAAAGCTGCTCCGTGTCCGTGACGTTGTCTTACGCGTCAACCGCGCTTACATCCGCAGCGCTGCACAAGCCGACGCCTATCGCACCGAGCCGCCGTTCAAGTTGCAAGGTAGCTACCGGAACATGAATCGCATCGCCGAAAAAGTCGCTGCGGTAATGAACGAGCAAGAACTCCAAACGCTGATCGTCGCAACGTACGAACAAGACGCACAAACGCTTACAACAGACAACGAAGCGAACGTGCTGAAGTTCAAAGAACTGATGGGGATTCTTAAACCTGACGAACAGGAACGCTGGGACAGCATCAAATACGCCTTTGTCGAAAGCGTCCGCATGCAGGGTCTCGATAGCGACGACCAAGCCGGCCAGCTGATGCGGCAACTCGCTTCGATGCGTGACGGTCTCGAATCGATTCGCCAAGTCATCTCCAAAGCGATTGCGTCAACCAATCAAGGCACCGAAGAGCGAATGGACGCACGTTTGGACTTGCTCCGTCAAAGCTTGGCCGCGTCCGCTGACCAAGTCACGATGACGCTGCGTTCAACCGGCGAACAGCTGGAAAAAATCAGCCAGCATCAAGCGACCGCCGAGCCGCCCGAACAGCGTGTCCTGGTCCAGCACAAAGTCCCACGCGTCCTCGCTGACTTGATCAAAGGCCAATTCCATCTGATGCAAGAATGGCTGCGGCCGATCCTGTCCGAATCGCTTGACAACGGCAAAGACCTACAGCGGCTGAAATCGCAGCTCGACGCGATGGAACTGAACTATCGCGAGATCGAAAAGTCGTTTGACGCGGCCCATGGCGAAGGAATTGACGTCGATGCGAAGCTGCCCGATGACTCGGAGTAGTTTGGAGGCAGCGTTTTGGTGCTAGTTGGCCCGCAGATTGCACGCTGCATAATCGTAAAAGCTGTCGCATTCGGCAAACTGTCTGGTGATTGGCAAAATCGCGACCACCAAATTGGGCAACGGATCAGGCAATCTGGTAAAGCTGGCGCGGTGCAAAGTGCCCAAATAGCCGTTTTTTCTGCCGAATCTTTCGCTTTTCGCTAACGTCCTGCGTACCTTTTAGAGACGAACGCGCGGATCCGTACTCGGTCGCGTTTTCACACCCATTCAAAGAAAACTACTCGACGGTATTCTCACGATGCCTCGCTTGAAGACACTGCTACAGCTTGTAATCACATCCTCGGTCGCTTCTTCCGCTGTTACCGCATCGGCGCAGAATTACTGCTTCCCGCAAGCCTATCGGCTGCGACCGGCGACGATCTACGAAGAACAAACCGTGACTCGGATGCGACCGGTGACGCGTACAGAAATGGTCGCGGAAGAGGTCACTTCGTATCGGCCTGTGGTCCGCGAGAGAACGGAAATGCGCGAGGTCACGGTGCCAGTCAACACCGTTGAAACCAGCTACCGCGAGGAACGCTACACGGTCTGGAAACCGGTCACGACGACGTCTTATCGCGATGAAACGTACCAAGAAACGAAGTACGTGTCCGAAACGGCTGAACGCGAAGAACAATACACGACCTTCCGACCAGTCACCGAAACGTCGTACTACCAGCAGCAGTACACTGTCCAGCGGCCAGTGACTGAGACGGCATACGTCCAGCAACAATACGCGGTCCAGCGTCCCGTCACCGAAACGCAAATGACGACGCAGCAGTACACAACGATGCGGCCGCAAACCACGATCGAAAATCAAACGGTCGACGCGGGCGGATACGTTCCACAGACAACCGTCACGCCAGGCAGCTACGGGTATGGGCTGAAGTACCAGCGCGCACTGTATGCGACGCCAGGCCCACTTGGCATTTTCGCCCGCGTTCATGGCGGAAACGTCGTTACACCGACCTACACCCCACCGACTGCCCAAACGCAGTACGTCTATCGCCCCAACTACATCCAGCAGCAAGTCGCGCGGACGTCGTACATGCCAGTGACGGAGCAGGTCCAAGTGCCTGTTCAAGTCCAGCGGATGCAGACTGAAATGGTCACTCAAAACGTCCCCGTCCAGCAGACGCGGATGGAGAGCCAAGTGATCACCCAAAAGGTTCCCGTTCAAACGACCCGAATGGTTCCCACAACCATGGTCCGTAAGGTGCCCTACATCGTGCAGCGTCCGGTCACGGAAACCCACACCCGGAAAGTTCCTGTAACGACCCAGCAATGGGTCACCGAAGAACGTGTCCGCAAAGTTCCGGTCCAAGAAACCCGCGTGAACTATGTCACTCGCAAAGTTCCACAAACCGTACGCTACACCGAATACGAAGCCGTCACCCAAACGGTCCGAAAGCCAGTTGTCCGCGAAGTGATGGAGTCCTACACCGAAACCGTCACCGTTCCGCGTCAAATCATGCAGCGTGTGCCGCTGACGTACTACGACGCTTACAGCCCAGCGATTCTGAGCGGTTACAGTACCCTTGGTGTCGAGCCAGAAACTGTCGAAGCTCCTCAAGCCATCATGCAACCCGAAACGGATTCGGAACCTGAACTGCGTTTGAAGCCCGCTCAGGGATTCGATGGTGAACCACAAACGCGTTTGAAAAGCTACGAGTCGGTGCTGCCGGCACCAAAGTCGCCATCAAGCCCTAGTGATGAATCCGCTGGGGAACCATCGGAATTGGAAGGCCCGGCTAATTCGGACGTCGATGCTCCCGCCGTCATCGACGCTGGATGGAAGATTCGCTACACGCCACAGTTCGTAAGAACGATCTAGTAGCGAGCGATTGGCTTGATTGACGAGATGCGAAAGGGGCCTACCGAGGCCCCTTTTTTTTATGCGCCGCGATCGTTGATGTGCGATCATTTTCTTCGCGGCTGAAGTCAGTCAACGGTCGACTCACACCGTCATCGCTTCATGGGCACTTCGCTGCCGTTGACGCGTAGAGTTGCCGTCCAAAAACTCGAATCGATTTCGACGCTCGTCACTGTTGCATCCAGTGGAGCAACCGACACTCCATCGATAAAAATTGTTGTCGGGGAAAACACGAACGAGTGACCGCCAGCTTCGATTTCAGTCGACGGTGAATTCGCAGAACAAGAGAAAGGTCCGTTGATCACCGCGGTGCCTCCGTTGGGCAACGATGCGGTTCCAGAGACCTCGGAAGACTGATAAAGCAATGCGATCAGACCGCAGCCCGCGATAAAAACGATCACCGCAAGAAAACTTACAATAGGGCCGAAAATTGAGCGTCGCATTGCTTCCTGGTCCATCTCAATCGTCCGTGCTAAAAGATTGGTTCTCGAGCGATAGTGACACTATCAGCGTAACTATTCGATCGCAATACGACTAAGAGCTGCCTATCGCTCCGCGACAGTAGCGTTTCTTCCCAACAAACAAGGCGCCCCTGGAAACAATGAATACTTGGATGCAAAAGGCCGTGGAGCTCATCATGCGTCCGTCTCCGCGTCCACTTCGTCTTTGTAGTAAATGCGAGCGGCGACCAGCTTATCGCAGTGGGAACAGTGCGCAGGAATCCGTTTTCCAATAGAGGCGGCACGCCAACGAATTCCACCGGCGTCCCAGACGGATCGTTCCTTCCCACAGAGCGTGCATTGAATCATCCAATGCTTGGACGAATTGCAAACTTCATCGTACAGCGACGATGGAAAAAACATACGAGCCAAAGTCTGCGGAAAACTCATTGTCCAGCTCCTGGTCAGAGGGTCGTCAAATGCTCTGCGTAACGGACGGAATTGATGGGGAACTCAGTTGCACCTACAGCCTGTTGTTGAGTCACTGGTACGGCAAACAGTTGAATGCCATTCTTGATTGGGCACCTATCGTACGCTTTCAGGGCGGACAACACGAGATTGTTTCGCATTCCCTCCCCCAACGACAACAAATCCGCCCCGTAGTGGATTTTGTCAAAAACCCCTAAGCCATCAACTCAACCAAACCCCGGATCATTAACAAGGTCCACCATGCGTAGTGGATTTTGTTAAAAATCCCGATCCAGCATCGCATCCAACTCCTGGATCTTTAACAAGATCCACTACCCGGAAGCTGCTCTTGAACAAGGTCACCAATACGTAGTGGATTTTGTTAAAAATCCCAATCCAGCACCGCATCCAAGCTCCGGATCTTAAACAAGATCCACTACCAAAAACTGCCAAATTGGACGCGGCATGCGGCGTCGTTTAAATTGCTTGGCTCCGCTAGCTTTGCTTATCAGCCAAACCACAAGAACCACGAGATCTGCCGATGATTCGATTCGATCACCCCATTTCGACTAATCGACTCGTTCGTTGCGCGTACTTGCTCGTCGCCGCATCGCTGACTCAGTTTGCCTATTCGTCCCATGCAAATGCGGAGTCGACTGAACGCCCCAACATCGTGTTCATCTTTGCCGACGATCAGTGCTTTGACACGATCGCGGAACTCGGCAACGACGAAGTACAGACACCGAACTTGGACAAACTCGTTCGACGTGGGACCGTTTTCACGCACGCCTACAACATGGGTTCGTGGAGCGGTGCGGTGTGCGTCTCCAGTCGCATGATGCTGAACTCGGGACGCTTCCTTTGGGACGCCCATTCCCGTTACCAAACTGCCGAACAAGAACGTCGCGAAGGTCGCTGGTGGTCTGAGTTGATGAAGTCGGCCGGCTATCGAACCTACATGACCGGTAAATGGCATTGCCGCGCAAACGCGGAGAAATCCTTTGACGTTGCCCGTGACGTCCGCGGCGGAATGCCAAAGCAAACGCCTACCGGCTACAACCGGCCACTAGTTAATCCGACCACCGGCGAAGTCTCGGATCCCTGGTCACCGAGTGACCCTGCGTTTGGCGGTTTTTGGGAAGGCGGAACGCACTGGAGCGAAGTGGTTGCCAACCATTCGAAAGGCTTCATCGACGAAGCGAGCCAACGAGACGAACCGTTCTTCATGTACTTGGCGTTCAACGCGCCGCACGATCCGCGGCAGTCACCCGCCGAATATGTCGCGAAGTATCCGGTCGATCAAATCAAGCTGCCAGTAAACTTTTTGCCCGAATATCCCTATGCCGAAGCGATGGGCGCGGGACGACAACTGCGTGACGAACGACTCGCACCATTCCCACGAACGCCAATCGCCGTACAAACCAACCGACAAGAATACTACGCGATCATCACGCACATGGACGCGATGATTGGGCGGATCTTGTTAGCGCTCGAACAATCGGGAAAAGCTGACAACACCTGGATCTTCTTCACCGCCGATCACGGATTGGCATGTGGGCAACATGGTCTGATGGGCAAACAGAATCTCTACGACCACAGCGTTCGAGTTCCCTTCATCGCGATCGGCCCCGGTGTCGCTCCTGGAAAACGAATTGATGCGCCGATTTATCTGCAAGACGTGATGCCGACGACGCTTGAACTTGCCGGCGTCGCGCGCCCTGATCATGTTCAATTCCAAAGTCTACTTCCGCTTCTGGATGGCGAGCCCAGTCAGTACGACGCGATCTATGGCGCGTACCTCGATCGCCAACGCAGCGTGCGGACCGATCGATACAAATTGATCGTTTATCCGACGGCTAAAACGGTTCGGCTCTACGATATCGCAAACGATCCGCTCGAGATGAACGACTTGGCCAGTTCACCGAGCCATCAAGAAAACCTCACGTCGCTCTTCGATCAGCTTGTTGCCAAGCAAGCCAATCTACGCGACAAGTTGGATCTCGGTGAACTCGAGAGCTACCAACCCGTTGCCCTTCGCGAGTGATATCGGCCTACATGGGACTCGATGTGTCCAACCCACATCCGCCGCTAAACTCCGAATACCGGGTGGGCGGGCGCTTTCGGTCCTGGCCATTCGATTCCAAGTCCCATCAGCCACTGCGATTTCGGGATCCCATAGTCATCGAACAGATCCGGCCGAAACAGTGCCAACGCGGACGAGATCACACCCGAGTTTTCTGTTTCGAGTCCATTGCCATAGGACACTCGACGCTGAAGCATTTCTCGCATCGACGCGATCATCAACCAACTTGTCATCGTGCGATGCCGTTCGGTACCACACTCACGGAGCTCAGTGCGGAACGCTTGAGCGCGTTGGCGATTGACACAGTAATCGATCGGCAGGTCTGGGTTGATGGTCACACGAGCGACCAGCCAATCGGCCCAGCGTTCCACACCCAACCTCAGTCGGTTCAAACGAACGATCATTGCCAACGGTGCCGCAGTGGCTTCAAGCAAAATCTGTCCGATACGATAGCTGGCTTCAATTTGCGAGTGGAACACGCCATGGGTGACCGCCGCTAAACGTTCGTTGCAATCGAATAGCAGCGACGATTCGCAAACGCTGCCAAGCGTCGCAACGACGCGTGTTAGCATCTCTGAAATAATGATGTCGTCCAAGACGCCTTCGTTTTCATCCCACCACTGATGCAACGTCGGAAAGTCACCAGAATTCTTTGCGGTTCGATAGCCGGCCATCACCTTGTGCCACTCTTGGTGCCGTGTACGGAACGCAGTCCAGTACTGCATGATCGTTTCAGACGAGACTCGGCGTTGGCTTTTCGCAATCGAGTCACCGTGGCAGGCAAGGGTTGCAGCGAGGTCGGCAATAGCAAGTCGGTTCATTGGCGGTTCCATAGATCGAGATGTCCCTGGGCAGACAACTCGGTCCAAAGCACCGCCTGTGCCAGCGTCGCATTTGTGCAAGATCACTCGTAAAATCAGCATCCGATGCGACTCGCTGTTGCGTTTCGGCAACGCCGCTGTTGCCATGCATCATCGCGCGTGTGACGGGAACCAACAGCCCACCCCCACGGCAACCCAGACTTGCCTGCCCCCCGCTATCGTTGGCCGAAAGCGATTTTTCAATTGGTCCAGCCAGACACGTATTTGATTCTTGTGGTGCAAATCACGCCCACTCGTTTCCGCGGTGCCGCATTCCGCTGGTTTTGCCCTGCCGATTGGACCATCCTATAGGCGTCTCTCGGTCTGGGCGCCGCGCAGCGACGCCGATCGATTGATCGTTCATCCAATCAACACCGATCGCCTTGATGAAATTGAACTGTCTCCGAACGATGGTGGCTGCCATCGTAGTCGCCATGCTTGCCGGGTCGGCCGGAAGCAACTCGGTTCGAGCCGAAGAAATCCGGACTTGGATCATCCGCTACGATTCTGACACCGACACGCTGCGGCGCCGCTTTCGCCTGCCACTCGATCAGAACGCCCGAA
Organism: Rhodopirellula baltica; assembly: GCA_002901265.1. Lineage (GTDB taxonomy): Bacteria > Planctomycetota > Planctomycetia > Pirellulales > Pirellulaceae > Stieleria > Stieleria baltica_A. Next base: position 84,331 of record PPHI01000077.1, read on the forward strand.
AGCTGACCCAGCAAACGATCGCATCCTGGCTGGAACGGTTAGGCGAAGTTGACTTTGACGAACTCGATGCGGTGGAAAAAACAGACTACCTGCTGTTTCGGTCGGAGCTCGAATACCAACAAGCTCATCGTCAACTGCAATGGAAACGCGACGACGCCGCAGCAGAGCTTCTCCCCTATTGGAAAGACCTGCTGAAGTTTTGCTCCGATCGTGAAGAGGTCACCCCGATCGATGCGGTCCAAGTCGCAGGAGTACTTGATACTGTCGCCGCAACAGCCGAACAGCTTGCCAAAGACGTCAAAAAGACTGATCCAAGCGACACGTCAGAAGCGACCGTTCAGTATCGTCTCCAAGGCTTGCGCGCGGCCGAGCTCATTTCCGAGTTCAAAGATTGCTTGTCCGAAGCCCATCGTTTCTACGACGGCTATGACCCACAATACAGTTGGTGGGCGGAACAGCCGATGAAGCGACTGCAGGACGCACTCACTTCACACCGTACCGCAATTCGCGACCGCTTGGTGGGTGTGCCTGATTCAGACCGCGAGACAATCATCGGGTTGCCAATCGGCGCCGACGGTTTGGAACTCGAACTCCAGCACGAATGGATCGCCCATTCGCCCTCCGAACTGATCGAGCTCGCGAACCGCGAAATGAAATGGTGCGACGAGCAAATGGCGATCGCGTCGAAGGAACTTGGTTTCGGCGACGACTGGAAAGCGGCGCTAGAACACACCAAGTCGAAGCACGTCCAGCCGGGTGATCAGCCAAAGATGATCCACGACTTGGCTTGGGAAGCAATCCGATTTTTGGAATCACATGACCTCGTCACCGTGCCACCACTGGCCGCAAACGGCTGGCGCGTGACGATGATGTCGCCAGAGCGGCAACGTGTGAACCCGTACTTTTTGGGCGGTCCAATGATCATCGTGTCATTCCCGACCAACGAGATGTCACATGACGAAAAACTGATGAGCATGCGGAGCAACAACGAGCACTTCGCTCGCGCAACGGTGCACCACGAGTTGATCCCTGGTCACCATTTGCAACACTACATGTTGCCACGCTACCGCGCGTATCGCTCGATCTTCCGGACGCCGTTCTGGATCGAAGGCTGGGCGTTGTACTGGGAAATGTTGCTTTGGGATCTCGACTTTGCTCAAAGCGTCGAAGACCGAGTCGGGATGCTGTTCTGGCGCAAACACCGCTGCGCACGCATCATCTTTTCACTCAGCTATCACCTCGGCACGATGACACCGGAAGAATGCGTCGACTACTTGGTCGATCGCGTTGGTCACGAACGATCAGCCGCGACCGCCGAAGTGCGACGTTCGATCATGGGCGGCTATAGCCCGCTGTACCAAGCCGCTTATATGCTCGGCGGGTTACAGCTTCGAGAGCTGCACAAGGAATTGGTCGTCGGTGGCAAGATGACCAACCGCGAGTTCCACGATGCCGTTCTGAAAGAGCACTGCATTCCGATCGAAGTGTTGCGGAACTACATGACGGAGCAACCGGTCACCTCCGAAACGCGTCCGACATGGCGGTTCGCCGGCGAATAGGTTCGGCAACAGAGATGCATCGAAAATGACAACAGCTCGGTCAACATTGGCCGAGCTGTTTTGCATTGCATCTTCACAATTTGGCATTCCTCACCCATAGTCGCCTTTCGCTCCGCGAAAGTAGCGTTTTTCTCGATGCCAGATACACGAGCCACGTCAGGCCAATCGTTGAACAGCCAACATCCAAAACTCAATAAGCAACCAACATAGGTTCGGAGCGATCAAGAACTCGTGACAAGGCTCCCGCCTTGTCACGCACTGCCCTCAGGCTCCGGCCTGCCCCCTCACATCCACCGTGTGCTCACCACATGGCTCGCCACGAACACGAAGTCGCCATCCCTTTTTTCACTCAAGTTGCACTGCTGAGCCAGCGGCATCCGCAATTGGCGAGCCGCGAAGGACACGAAGCTTGAACGATGAAGTCAACCGTTTGGTACTCTGATCATTTCGCCTTCGTGCTCTTCGCGTCCTTCGTGGTTCAATCAAGTCCCCGGCGTGCCCGTGTCTTGCAAACCAAGCCCTAAGCACAAAACCAATCGCTCGACAGTACATTGAACGCCCAACGCCATTGAGAACGATCGTTGCTGCGAGCTGCCGCTCGGAGAAGGGCGCTACTTTCGCGCAGCGAAAGGCGACATTGGGCAATCTTTCGGCCGGCAGCACTTGCCCCAGTGCTCTAGCGGATTGATGTTGCCGAAGACTGCCATCCAGCCCGAAACAAATGGAATGTGATCAGTCGATCGGTTCTAATGGGCGCAATCGGTCGCCAGCCGAAAGCTACAAAGTTCGACGCACGATTGATCAAATTTTATTTCACCCAACCAGACTCGCCCGAGATGAATCCCTACGAGACTCCCGGATCGGCTGAACACCAACCAGAGTCACAATGGTCTACAACGTTGATCACCGGAATGGCTGCCGGGATTGGCTCATGGGGAACGATGCTGTTCGCTTCAAAGTCTGGTTCGGTCTTTTCACCAACGACCGTGCTGGGTCCAGGACAGGTTGCTGCCGCAGAGATGAATCATATCGAATTGGGATACATCTGGACGTCGTACCTCTTGGCTGCGATCGCTGTGATATTGCTCGTCATGACTCTAAGACGCAGACTTCACCGAACCCGAACAAAGATGTGGATGTCGTGTATCGTTTTCGCAATCTTTGTTTCAATGCTTCCCACGGCGATCTACCTTGTCCGCGGCGTACCGATTTCGTTGTGAGTAGAGAAAATGGAGGATCCTTCCGATCGTTCTTGCTCAAAAGCGAAACGAAAGACGGCAGGCCAGCAAAACCTTGAAGCTCGCTTGAAACCGCAGCGGCACCGCGGCCGCGATGATTCGTCGAGAGAATTTCGATTGCGAGACTGGCTGATTCATTACATCGAGAATGCGTTCGCCGACGTTCAGCTTGGTGAGGGCACCACACTCTACGAGGCCGCTTTCCAAGCTGACTACGGATTTGATCCAAGCGAGCTTGCACTTTCGAGGACTGCCGAGCGCACTGACTGGCGACGCATTCCGCTGAACGATCTGTTCGCGCGCGCTGATGCTATCTTCTTTATGAATTCCGCTGGCAAAAGGTTTTACTCACCCGCGATCCTTCGTGCCGTGTTGATCGAGGGCACGCGTGACGGATTGATGTACGATGCGTTCGTCTTCGACTTGGCTGGTTTTGTCCATGGGAAAAGACATGCAGACATTCCGTTCGCAGAGCTCTACACCGCAAACCAACGAGCAGCATTCGTCAGGTTCTGCAAGTTTGCGGCGTTCAATGCGCCAAGAGAATTTGGGCGAAACGATCCGCTCCGAATTTTAAATCGCATACGCAAACTTGACACACCATGAATGAATCAGCGAACGTGACGCTGCATGTAAGCAGCCAGGTTGTGTTGAATGACGTGTCAGTTTGCGCTAAGTCCACCCAACCAGGGAACTTTCGCGTGACGAAGAGAGCTCGAGGTAAATATCGTGGGCACTCGAACGATGGCTTCAGGTGCGCTGTTGCGGCCGTCGAAAATGACGGCTACGGTTCGCAAACGACCTGAGACGATGCATGATCGATTCGATTGCCGTTTAACATTCCCCGCATGTTTTCGCCCATTCGTCGCATCTAGAAACTCAACGTGAACCTCGACATTTCGACTCTTGCGACGCACTACTTCCATCTTGCAGGATTCAAGCACGATCGTTCCGTACCTGTCGCTTCATCAGTACCATTCGACCACCCAGCACACGACCTGCTCGCCCGATTCGGTGGTCTGCACATTGGAGTGGGCGAAGACAACGAAATGCTAGGCGGTGTAAGAAATGACGTCGCATTCGAGCCCACTGGACGATACGGCGAAATCGATCAATGGGAACGCCTACTAAAGACTCGCCTAGTTGGTGTTGCCGGGACCCACCATCGCCACGGACTCCTTTATGTGAGCGACGATGAGCGATTCTTCAATCTAAGTGGAATGCATGATGCCATGGGGTTCGCCGGACGCGGGGTTCGCAATGCAATTGACAACTTACTCTTTGATGAGTCTAAGCCAATGATCCGCCCTGAGCAAACTTCGGTCGCCTGGTACGGAATCGATTACTTTCATGGTGACCCAGCGTTGTACGACTACACGAAGTCAAACTCATAGGCTGCGACGAACCATTCCGCTGTGACTCACCCCGCGCGGTGAACCGTTGTAGGACGGCAGTTCATGCTGGAGTCTAGGCTTTAGCCGATTTTCGGTGCAAAGGAGTAGATTACAATCGGCCAGTAAGAATCGGCTAAAGCCTAGACTCCAGCGAAACCCCAAATCGTGATCGGGCAATTGCAGGATCGTGTTCGATAATTTGTTCGCAACTGGTCCGCCCGATTTGCGGACGACTGCGACACGAATGCTGGCCGCCAAGGACGCTCGAATGCGAATCGAACTTGCCGATCGGATAAACGTTCCGATCACAGCTATCTAAAGAGGATTCCTGCGAGCCAAAGCCCGAGTGCCCCATTTGCCGCAGCGATCAAACCCAGCAACAGCCCCAATGAAAGCGCGCGGTGACGATCACGACGGTCGTATTGTTCTGCGGCACCGGCTAGTACCTGATGGTCAACGCCAGAAGACGCCGACAAGCCATTCGTGAACGCGAATCCGACCATTCCCAACGCACCCGAGCTGTAAGCCAAGAAGGTCCCAAAGGACTCCCAGTCAAGCTGCATCAACCACCAGCAAACCAATCAGGCGGAAGCTTGAACGGACAATGTCGTAAACAACACCAACAAAAACACCCGTTTCAAAACGCGTGAAGCTCCTTGTTTTGGGTTACAGGCGGATACTTGTGACGGGTCATGCGGTAGTTTGCAAGACACTGAAATTCAAAGCAAACTGCATGACCCTGGATGTAAAGAACATTCCGTTTACAAATACGCCCGGACCGCCATTTCGTTCAAGTCTTAGCGATGGGTACTTGCGAGCGAGTCAAATTCTGAGATCCCAAAGCCCTCCAAACGGAATGAAAATGAGCAGTAAAGCGACAGATGTTCGCTTCTTGCACGCTAAAGAGCTTCAAAAGAACGCTACTTTCGCGGAGCGAAAGACGACATTGGAACCTCGCTTCGTTTCCTACCTTGCAACGACTTGTGCCCCACCTACTTCTCTTGTAATCGTATCAAACACTGGTCGGGTGCTGTGGATCCGCCGGTCTTTCCGTCGCCGCGGCTGACTCGGAATGCAAAGGCTGATCATGAAAGTAGCGGTTCGCGATGCGGCCGATCCCAAAGGACGAAAGGCCGACGAGTGGTGCGGTGACGACCGTGAACACGATTGGAATCAGCAGGTACGCCTCAACGGCATGCGGATCAGCAGAGTCCCTATAAGCGATGCTGTACATGAAATAAATCATGAAAAGCAAATCCGTGATGACAGCGGATGCGGCGACAGCAAGCGCGAGCGTCGCAACCCATCGCGCAATAATGAAAGAAACGATACTCGCCACCGATGCAATGAAAAGCATCAAAGTCAGCACGTGTAGCAGGTTTTGACCACCGCCGTTCGATGAGGTAAACAACATCGATGTCAGGAATCCGGCACCCGCGATCGCGAGGTCATTTTTCGTAGACTCCTGCAGTATCAATTCGATTTTCTCCTTTGCTGAACGAACGCCATTGGCGATGTTGGATTGTAGTCGGTGAACTCCGCTGGGAAGCGTCCAAGTGATCGCGGAGAGCCCGCGTTTCGGAGTATGGCTGCAGCGATGTGGCTTGCAGTCGTTGGACGCTTTTCCTGGCCTCAGACGGATGCTGATGCAGAACGCTACTTTCGCGGAGCGAAAGGCGACATTGGGTGCGGCCTCTTTTGGATCAAGCAGTAGTGGAAACCTGAAGCCATCCAGGTAATGCTGACCGCGAGGACATTGCTATTGCAGCCAGCGGTGTCATGACTACTGGCGTTCGACTAGCGGACCGGTTTTCGGTTTGCTCCATCGATTGGCTAGCTCATCATACAGATTCCAGCGTGGTCCGGTCTCTTCCGCATTTTTGCCTTCGATCCAGTGTGCATAGAGGGTGTCGATCGTGCCGTCGCCTGATTTCAGCTGAATCCAACGACTGATCATGTTTTCAAGCCGGATGGAATCGATTGCCATTGGGTAGCCGACACTGACTGTGAGCGTGACATCTTTTGGCAACACGACGCTGTACGATGGGTGCAGCAACGTCCACGCACTGCCGGCTTCGGCACTCATTACCAACGCATCGTAAGACGACTCGTTTTCGAAAAACTCGGCGGGTGAATTGATCTGTTCGATCTTCGCATGCGGGCACGACTGCCGGACTCGCGTTCCGAAATAAGGTCGCTCGAGAACGGCGATTCGGAGTGATGCCGGATCATCAATTTCACTCAAACGACTGAATTTTTCTCGTGCGTGATCCTTGACGATGAAGGCAAGGTTGAGCTGCAGATATGGCTCCGAAAACCGCATCTGCTCCACTCGCTTGGTCGTCGCAAACAGACCACCGACCAGCAAGTCATAGCAACGATCTTGATTCAGACATTTCGCCATGTCAGCCTTCGTATAAGGAAAATACTCTACAACGACGCCCAATTCTTCGGCGAGCGCTTGCACCATTTCGATATCGAAACCGACCAATTCGTCGTCCGCATTGAAGAAACTGAAAGGCATCCCATTGGGATCATATCCGACCTTCAAAACGCCACGCTGGCGAATTTGTGTGAGTGCTGTGCCATCCGAACTGTTTTCTGAACTAGCGGGCGATTCGCGATGCACGGTGCCCTCCGTTGGATAGGCGATTGGCCGCATCGCGGTGAGCACTTCATTCTTTGAATAGGCTTGATCAACAGTTTGAAGAAGCACAAAACGTGTCGCGGTAACAGCGATCAAAAGGACCGCGAACGACCCGGCTGCAAACATCGAGATTTGTTTGGGTTTGAAACGCAACCAACGCGCATTGCCGGCTGCACTTAACAGCGCCACGCCGGCCAAGTGCATCACCGCCAGCATCGTCGCCAATCGCCCGATGTAGACGAGCGTCACCACATGCAGCTGAAACATATCGGTCGGAATTTTCAACTGCTGCAACACGAACGGCAGTCCAATTTCGACGCTACCAAAGAAGCTGAAAAATCCGAGTGTGAATAACTTCGGATAATCCGCAAACCCAAGCGAGTTGCCGGTGAACCAGCCCGCAAAGGGAACAAACAGCAGCAACAGGACGACACCGAGGTTTGGAAACGTGAACGCAATGGGAAGCGAAACATCGATGATCGATTCGGCGTGACGGTAGTTCGCTTCGTCGCGTTCACGGAACAGTTGTTTGCAGTTGTCCGCCAGCATCGCAAGGACGACCAGCAAGTTGCCTGTCGTAAAGCCCGTGACAAGCGGATCACGCGTGATGCGAACAATGTCCCGGTAACTGAACGGTGTCAACGAAGAAACCAACATTGGAACCAACCAGAACGCGAGCAACAGCGCACCGACGGTGTAGGCGATAAAGTAGACCTGTAATCGACTGAGGTCCTCCAGTGTCATCGTTCCGGAGGCACTTGCGGCCAATGCGAAAACACCGATCGGAGTCAAACGCACGACGAAGCCGGTGATCCTCCCGAGTGCATCCGCCAAACTGTCAAGCACAGTCAATAACTGTTTCTTTTCCGGGACACCGATCAGCGCGACGCCCAACGCGATCCCAAACACGACGACACCGGGAATGATCGCTTCGGAGAGGCTGCTGAACGGATTTGCCGGAATGTAAAGCTCAACAAAATTCACCGGCTCCGGCGTTTCCACCATCGTCGTGCTGAAGAAACTGGCCGATTCCAAATTCGGGAAGGTGAGCGGCAAGATCCCAACCAGCAAAAACGCCAGCGCCCAAAGAATCACCGAGAATAACCCTAGACGCATTGCCAGCATCTTGGCTTCCTGATAATTCAATCGCCCGAATCCGAGCGGCAGCGCGACGATAAAGTACGGCAGCACCGCCATCTGCAACAGGCGAATGAAGCCTTCCCCGATTGGCGCGAGGGCGACGGTTCGCTCGCCGAAAGTGAGGCCGGTTAAGATTCCGAGGACGAGTCCAGCGAGAATCAGTGTGGTGAGGCTGAGTTTGCGCATTGGGAGCGAGTCGAATACGAGTCGTGTCGAATGGAAACAGGTGCCCGCCAATCACACCAGTCCCATCGTTACCGCAGACCCCACTTTGACTCAAGGAAGCTTTCTCTAACGCCAGTTCACCGCCCCGAAACGCGTGATAGCGGAGCGCCCGGGCAAGCTGCCTCCATTCGCTACACCACAAACACAACTGTCAACGCAAGGCTAACGCGCAGCCTGCCATTGCTGGACTCCACCATCGACCGGTTGGAGCTTGAATCCGTCGGCGGTCAAATCCTGGTTGTAAAAATAGCTGTATGCCATCGCATCGGCTGGCTCGTCGGAATCAGCGGAGATGGCGTGTGGATTCGACTGAAATACTGCGACAGTCTGGCGATGGTACAGATCATCCGACGAGTTGGTGGTTGTCCCTTCGATCTCGTCAAGCACCTCGAGCACTTGCGGCATTTCGTCGAAATCAAATGACCAAAGTTCACCGACCACGCGATTGCCGCCTGCCACGATCGCAGGGTAATCGTGCCGCCCAAACAGTGCGGCACGAATCCACGCCGGGTGGACGGACTTGGGCGAGACGGGCCAAGCGTGTTCTCGACATTCGCCACGTTTAAGTGTTCCGTAAACAAAAACTTGCGTGATGCGTTGTGAACTCATTGCGATTACTTCCCGCCTGGCATAGGTCGCATGCAAGCAAACTCGTCGGAATAAAGCGTCATCGAACGTTCGATATCTTCTCTGCCAATTTCGTCAAATATCGTCGACCACCCTTCGTGACTGTTGAAACCGAGTCCGCCCACCATCGCCGCATCAATGACGTCCATCGATTCGACAAGGCCTTCCTTTAAGATTTGGTTGGCTTCGATCCACATTGGAATCGCAAGCAAACGTAGCACATCGCCATCGCTCCATGACTTGTTTGCAATGCGATAGGTTTCCACCAACGCCTTGGCCGCTTCGCCAAGATCAGAACTCCGCTCACCCCGGCGATAATCAAAAAGCCCCTGTTCCGCGGTACGCCCCAACAGTTTTTGCTTGACCAAAGCCGGAACGATTGGTGACGGATTCATACGCGACGGGAACGCGTTCAAGTAAGCCCGTCCGGCATGAAACATCGTGGTCGCGCCGATCCAATCGATTAATTCCAAAGGAGAAATGGGCATCCCGTAGGCGAACGCGACGCGTTCGATTTGATCGGCGGTGGCACCACGACAAAGCAACAGCAATGCCTGGTTCAAGTACGGCGACAACATTCGGTTGACAATAAACCCAGGCCCATCCTTGCAACGAATCGCACGTTTATGCAGCTTCGCAGCATGGTCCACGGCAAGATCGACGACCGCCGCGTCGCTGTCCGTTCCGGAGACGACTTCGACTGCCGGACGCAAATGGACTGGCATGAAAAAGTGCAGCCCACAAAGTTGTTCGGCGTTGAAGCCGTTGCCTTGAGCGATCGCGTCGATCCGCAAGGTTGATGTGTTGCTGCAAAGGATTGCCTCTGCGCCAAGTGCCGACGCCAGGTCTGCAAACAACTGCTGTTTCGCCGCAAGCTGCTCGACGATTGATTCAATCACCAACAACACATCGCATGATTGCGAATCGTCTGCTAACGGTGGCGGTTCCTTGGGGATTACAGAGATCCCGTGCATCTGTGGAAGCGGAGGCTGAATCGTTTCGATGATGACGTCGAATGCTTCGAAGCCGCGACGCGCGTTCAAGATTGCCGATTCATTTTGGTCGCACAAACAAAACGCTTGCTTGGCAGATGCGTGGGCGTCAGCGATTGCGATCCCGACCACGCCCGATCCAATCAGAATCGTCTTCGGGTAGTGATCGGGCCAGTTGGTAGGCTGCATTGTGAAATAGGTAAATTAGACAGCGACACGAGCGTGGTAGCGATGATTTTCGAAACCTAGTTCATCATCAACAAGCGACACGAGCAAGCCGACTGCCATCACAGGGGGAAGGAACGGCAACCGAAGCCGCTTGCGAGTCCAATTCGATTCTTGGCTTTTGGCCGATGAATCCGGCCCAGCCTGTAAACGTACTCGGCGGCCCAATCATCAAATCCGTCTCCGCAAGTGCATACAGATCGCCAACCGCTGAACCTGGTCCACGGGAAAGCGACAAGCCTTCGAAACACTTCTCGTCCAATGTTTCGTTGCTACACACCAAGAAGCGGACTCGACGGCCCGGGTATTGTTCTTGGATCTCCCACATCCAACGCGCATAACAGGCATCATCGAAGTAGTAACGCCCGCCCATGAAATTCGCGTAATCACCGCGCCGAATGTGAACTCCAACCAGTACATCGCAACCTTGGCGAGCAGCAGTGACACTAGAATTGACATGAGTCTGACTCACATCGTCAAGCTTAAAGAAATCACGAATCCGCGCCCAATGCTGCATCAGCAGCTGATCACTTCTAAAACGCCAACCTTGCAATAGCACTGGACGTCCGCAGCGAATCGCATCCCCAAACCGATCTCCCAATAAGTCACAGCTCTCATCCTTCGCGAGCCGAATCACTTGGCATGGGACTCGGCGCAAACCAGAAAGGTACAAGGCTTTGGTTGTAATCTCGACCGCATGACTGACAGCATTTCGTTGCCGCCGCGTCGGGTGGGAACCATCATTACCAATTCGACCGGCTGCATTGCTGGGACTTCCGCCGAGATACCGGCACCAAAGATCCTGTCGGGTGCTAGGGAACAAATCCGCATACTCAGAAAAACACGGATTCCGCAGTTCGACCCCATAGTGTTCTGCAGCGGCAATCAAATGTGCAAACAAGAACAGGCGGTTGCCAAGTTGTCCGTAGCGTCGGGCGATGACCAGCATGTCTGTTAACTCGGTGTGGGACCAGCAGCAATTAGTTCGCCGCTTTTACCTGGATTGCCATCATCGCGGCAAGCCCGGCGGGGAGACGGTACGCCACATCAACAAATCCGACGAATTTCTGATTGGGCTTGCAGTCAGGTGTCGAAAAGTGCGATAGCAAGGATCAACGGGCTTGATTGGTGACCGGCCCCGCTGAAGATGCATATCCCTGAAAGAGCTATTGCGATGAAAATCCGTTCTGCCGCTTTCGCCACCGCGGTCTTAACGACGTTGTTGGTGCTTCCCCCTTCGTATTCGCTCGCAGACGAAACCGCCCCCGAACTCCCTCCCCCAAGTCCAGTTTCTCAGGTGATGAACAACCTGAACCCAATGAACTGGAAGATGCCGTCGCTGGGCAGCATCCTGCCGAACAAGGAAGAGAAGGATCGCGTGATTACCAAGAAAAACAACTTGGTGACCGAGGTTTCGACGACGGCGAAAAAGAGCTGGCAACGAACCAAAGAGACGCTGAACCCAATGCGTCTGATCCCTGCGGGCTTTCGCCAAAACACGACGACAGCACCTGCCGAGCCGAAATCCGAGAGCTTCTTTAGCAAACTGCTGAATCCGTTCCCGCCGAAAGAAGAAGAGTCTCCAACAGTCACCGAGTGGCTGAAGCAAGACCCGATCAAATAACGCCGCGTTTCGCATGCGACTGATCTGGCAGATTGCGGCAACGCAACGCATCTGCCTGGAAAGCGTCCGCCTGGAGAATCGTCAAGGTAAAATTTGACGCCAGTGCTGCGAGGGACGGGCAAGCGTGGTAGACTAAACGTCCTACCCGCCTTCCGCTCTGACCTCTGCCGAAAAGCAACGCGTCTGCTTCAGACGCCCTGCTCCTCGGCACCCGCCTGTAGATCAGTCATGCGAACCTCCCTGTATAGCACCACGCTTATCGCAGCGTGGTTTCTAATTTCGGCTCTCCCTTCGCTACAGGCGACAGAACTCGATTCACAGGAATCGCACCAGGAGTTCACAACCGATGTGATGCCGGTGCTGTCGAAAGCTGGCTGCAACCTAGGCACATGCCACGGGAACCTGAACGGCAAAGGCGGTCTCAAGCTCTCGTTACGCGGTCAAGACCCTGCGTTTGACTACCATGCTTTGGTGAGAGCATCACGCGGACGCCGCATCAGTGTTGCCTCGCCAGAACGCAGCCTGATTCTGATGAAAGCCGTTGGCGAAGTACCTCACGGCGGCGGGCTTCGTTTGGACCGCGAAAGTGAGCACTACGAAATCCTTTCCGATTGGTTGCGTGAAGGAGCATCTGGTCCGTCCGGAACCGCAGCGACACTGGTTCACTTAGAAGTCTCGCCAATCGAAGCGATCGTCGCCGATCCGCAGTCGCAAGTTCAAGTCAGAGCCGTGGCGACGTTTTCCGACGGAACGATTCGAGATGTCACTGACACTGCTTGCTACGAACTGTCAAATCTAAACGCCGAGGTCGCTCCGAACGGCTTGGTCACTCGCAAGAAACATGGCGAGACAACTCTGATTGTCAGGTACCTGCAAAAACAGCAGCCGATTCCAATTGCGTTCATCCAATCTCGCCCCGACTTTCAGTGGCAGGCTCCCGCACCAGCCAACGAAATCGATACGCACGTTTTCGCAAAGCTGCAACGACTGCGGCTGAACCCGTCCGCCCCGTGCGATGATTCGGTATTTGTCCGCCGCGCGTATTTGGATGCGATCGGTAAAGCACCAACCTCCGCCGAGGCCAAAGCGTTTGTCACCAGCGAGAATCCCAATAAGCGCACGGAACTGGTTGACCAGCTTTTGCAACGACCTGAGTTTGCCGATTTCTGGGCACTGAAGTACGCCGACATTTTGCGGACCGAAGAAAAAGTACTCGACACAAAAGGAGTCGAAGTTTTTCACGGTTGGATTCGAGAGAACATCGCTTCGGCAAAGCCCATTGACCAATTTGTCCGAGAATTGGTGACATCGTCCGGCAGCAGCTTTGACAACCCGCCTGCAAACTATTACCGGGCCAATCGCGATCCGTCGACGCGGGGCGAAACCACGGCGCGGCTCTTCCTGGGTACTCGTTTGCAATGCGCCAAGTGCCACAATCACCCCTTCGATCGCTGGACGCAGGAAGATTACTACCAATGGGCGTCGCTGTTCTCACAAATGAAATACGAAGGTAGCGATGCCAAGCGTCAGGACGACCTCGATAAGAACGAAATCCCCGGTGACGAAACAGTTCTGATTACGAAAAACGACGAAGTCAAAAACCCCAACACCAGCCAAATCGCACCTCCCAAGTTTCTCGGTGGCAGCCAACTGTCCGAAGATCAGCAACAGAGCCGATTGACTGAACTGGCCGGCTGGATGACGTCGCCACAGAACGACCTGTTCGTCAAGTCACAAGCGAACTTCATTTGGTACCAGTTCTTTGGCCTGGGCGTCGTTGACCCGATCGACGATTTCCGATTGACGAACCCGGCAAGCAACCCGCCACTCATGCAAACGCTTGCCAAAGAATTGGTCAAAAGCGAATTTGACCTTCGCAGCCTGGTCGCCTTCATCATGAAGTCGCAGACTTATCAACTGGCATCGGAGCCGAACGAGACGAACGCGTTCGATCACACTAGCTATTCGCATGCCTCGGTGCGGCGTTTACCAGCCGAAGTCATCTTGGACATGCAAAGCGATGTGCTTGGTGTCCCCGCCGAATTCCTCGGCCAAGAAAAAGGCATCCGCGCAGTTCAACTGCCTGGAGTACTCAGCAAGCAAGCTCGACGCAAAGGACCCAATGACGGTGATCGGTTCCTCAAAACGTTTGGCAAGCCGGATCGAATTCTCGCTTGCGACTGCGAGCGATCCAACGAGACAACGCTCAAGCAAGTGCTGATGCTGATCGGCGAAGGCTTGAACGAACGAATCGTGTCGCCAAGCAACCGTGTCACCGAACTGGCCACGTCCGATCGAAGTGACAACGACGTGGTGGAAGAGCTGTACTGGTCGGCGCTCTCACGTCCGCCAACCGAAACGGAAATGGCGGCAGCGACAGCCATGATCGCGGGGCACAACGAACAAGCATCGCCTGACGAGAACGGCACCAGCAACAATCGCTTGGTTGCCTTGCAAGACCTCGCCTGGGCACTGCTGAACGCCAAAGAATTCCTGTTTCGCCGTTAGCGGACCGCTGATCCAATTTACCGATCGCCCTAAGAGTCAAACGATGACATTTTCTGCAATCAATCGGCGAGCCGCGATTCGAGTCGGTGGGGCTGGAATGCTTGGGATGAACATGCCCAAACTGCTCCGGGCGGCCGATCAATCCGGCTCGATCAAGCCACGTGCGAAGTCGGTGATTTTCCTGTTCCAGTGGGGCGGCCCCAGCCAACTGGACACGTTCGACATGAAACCGAACGCCCCGGAAAAGGTACGTAGTCCCTATCGGCCGATTTCCACGAGCGCCCCCGGCATTCAGATCTGCGAGCTGATGCCCGAGATGGCCAAGCGGATGCATCATTGCTCGTTGATTCGCACGATGACGCACACGATGAACAACCATGCGTCGGCAGGATACTATGCCCTCAGCGGTCACAAACCACCGACCGACGACCAACGTCTACGTGATTCCTTAGACTTGTACCCCGCGTACGGAAGCGTTGTCGATCACTTGGCCCCGAACACCAATGGCATGCCAACGTTTGTTGCGTATCCACACGTGATTCGCGACGGTTCGGTCGTGCCTGCGCAGCACGCAAGCTTTCTTGGCAAGCGACATGATCCGCTGCGTTTCTTGGAAGACCCAAACGACCAAAGCTTCAAACTGCCCGAGCTGAGCCTTCCACAAGGCCTGTCGATCGATCGCCTGCATCGACGTCGCGAGATGCAAAAATTGATTGATCAGCAAACCAAGATCCTCGAATACTCCGACCGTGCCAACGGGTTTGACGATTACTACCAACGCGCGATGTCAATGCTGACATCGGACCGCGTTCGCAAAGCGTTTGACTTGTCCTCGGAACCGGAACAAGTACGCGATCGCTATGGCAGAACGACGTATGGTCAAAGCTGTTTATTGGCGCGCCGATTGGTCGAAGCCGGTGTGAAGTTCACCACCGTTTACTTCTCAGCGAGCATCGGCGGACGACGAGTAAACGAGGGCGGCTGGGACACTCACGGCTTCGACAACACGCGGATGTACGAGATCGTCAACAACTATCAACTGCCGATCACCGATCAAACGCTGCCAACGTTGCTCGACGATCTGGAGGAACGCGGGTTGCTGGACGAAACGCTGGTCGTTTGGATGGGCGAGTTCGGACGAACGCCCGATATCAACAAAAACATCAGCCGCGATCACTGGCCGCGGTGCTACACCACTCTGCTAGCCGGCGGCGGTGTAAAAGGCGGATACGTGTATGGAACGTCGGACGAGCATGCCCGGATGCCTGCCGAAAATCCGGTCAAACCGGAAGACCTCGCCGCGACGATCTTTCATTTGCTTGGCATCGATCCGCTGACGGAAATTTACGACCGCGACCATCGCCCACTCGTGATCGGCGGCGACACGATCTACGACCTGTTCGCATAGTCCCCAACCGTCCTGGCGGCGGGGATCGGTCTGCCAACAAAGTCGCGTCCGCTGAAAGTTCTTGGCAAAGCTGACCTCTCCCTCGCCAGCGTCCGATTGTTATAAACGGTCGTGGCGCAGAAGCCAGTTGATGACCCAGTGTCGCCTTTCCTTCCGTGAAAGTAGCGTTCTTCCCCGCTGTTTTTGCGTTGCATCAGGCGACTTTTGGGCAGAGTAAATCTGCAGGTCAACCGGCAGCTTGCCCTAGCCACGTGTTCTGTTTTCATCACTCGGATTGACTATTGTCGCGTATGGACGAGCAAACCCTCCGTCAGATCGCAGAGCAGCTGGAACTGCCTCTCAAACAGGTTCGTGCCGCTGTCGAGCTCCTCGAAGCGGGAAACACGATTCCGTTTATCGCCCGTTATCGAAAAGAAGTCACCGGCGGGCTCGACGAAATCGCGTTGCGCGCGATCGAAGACGCCGTTGAACGCGAAAACGCACTCGCCGCACGCAAGACAACCGTTCTGAAATCGATCGATGAGCAAGGCCTGCTGACAGACTCGCTGCGAAAGAAAATCGAAGCCTGCACCGATATCAAAACACTCGAAGCGATCTACCTGCCGTTCAAACCAAAACGACGTACCCGCGCGACAATCGCCCGCGAACGCGGACTGCAACCGCTCGCAGATCTGCTCCTCAGCGCTGGCAAATTGGGCAAGTCAAAAAAAGACGTGCTGGCGTCTTATGTGAATGCCAAGAACGAAGTCCCTGATGGGGACAGTGCGCTCGCCGGTGCGCTGGACATCATCGCCGAGCAGTGGTCCGAAGAACCCGAGACACGGACTTGGCTGGCTGAAAAGTCGATGAAGTTCGGTAAAGTCACTTCGACGATCAAACGCGGTAAAAAGACCGCCGAAGGTGCTGAAAAGTTCGAGCAGTATTTTGATCGCCAAGAATCAGCCGGCCGTATTCCGGGGCACCGCCTGCTCGCGATGATGCGTGGCGCCGGCGAAGGTTTGCTGCGTCTGAATGTCCAGCTCGAAGGCGATCGTGAACTGACCGATCTTAAACGCAAGCTCGTTCCCAATCGCAACGGTGACTTTGCAAACGAACTGCTCGATTGTGTCGACGATTGTTTCGAGCGTCTCTTGATGCCAGCGACCGAATCGGCCGTGCTCGCCGAATTGAAAGAACGCGCCGACGAGGAAGCGATCGAAGTGTTTGGCAAAAACTTGCACGAGTTGCTGATGTCGGCACCGGCAGGTCCTCGTGTCACGCTGGGTATCGATCCGGGCTTCCGAACGGGCTGCAAAGTTGCCGTCATCGACGGGACGGGAAAGTTTCTGGAGAACACAACGATCTATCCGACTGCTCCGAAGAACGACACGCAAGGCGCCTCGGCTTCGCTGCTGCGTCTGATCAAAAAGCACAATGTGGAATTGATCGCGATCGGCAACGGAACCGCTTCCCGCGAAACCGACGCCTTCGTCGGCGACGTGATCAAGCAAAACAAGCTTGATGCGACCAAAGTCATGGTCAGTGAATCGGGCGCGTCAATCTATTCGGCAAGCGAGCTTGCGGTGAAAGAGTTCCCCGACTTGGACATCACCGTCCGCGGCGCGATCAGCATCGCACGGCGGCTGCAAGATCCGCTCGCCGAGCTCGTTAAAACCGACCCGAAATCGATCGGCGTTGGCCAGTACCAGCACGACGTCAATCAAACACGGCTGCGAAAATGCCTGGACCGGACGGTCGAATCGTGCGTCAACCAAGTCGGAGTGGACTTGAACACGGCCAGCGTTTCGCTGCTGTCGTATGTTGCGGGAATCGGCCCCAAGCTCGCCGAGAAAATCGTCGCGTATCGTGACGAACAAGGCCAATTCAAAAATCGCAAGCAGCTTACCGCTGTGCCGAAGCTCGGTAAAAAAGCGTTCGAACAGGCGGCGGGGTTCTTGCGCATTCGTGGTGGTGATCAACCACTCGACGGATCCGCCGTTCACCCGGAAAGCTATCCGCTGGTCGAACAGATGGCCAAACGCTTGAAGACCGACTTAAAAGCAATGGTTGGCAACGCGACCTTGTCGACCAAGATTCGTGCCGAAGACTTTGTCGATGACCGATTCGGCTTGCCAACCGTCAAAGACATCATATCCGAGCTTGGCAAACCCGGCCGCGATCCCCGTCAAGAATTCCGAGCTGTCAAGTTTGACGATGCACTCAACAGCATCGAAGACCTTCGCGCCGGCTTGGTCCTCGAAGGAGTCGTGACCAATGTGACTCACTTCGGCGCATTTGTGGACATTGGCGTCCATCAAGATGGTTTGATCCACGTCTCGCAGTTGTCCAACGAGTTCGTCTCGGACCCGAACGCAGTCGTTTCGGTCGGCGAAGTCGTCCGAGTCAAAGTCGTCGATGTCGACGTCGAACGGAAACGCATCGGACTGACACGTAAGTTCTGAATGACGACTGCGAACTAGTCGAGTTTGACTTTCACCACGACCTTTTTCATCGAGGTCGTGGCGGCGAGCGGTGCGTGCACGTCTTCGGGATAAAAGATAGCGAACGAGCCTGCGGGAACCCGGCACCAACAGTCCGGCCGGTCGAAGTAGAACGCAAGGTCTTTTTCCGCGTCATAAGCTTGCTTCGGACGCTCGCAGGCTTCCAGAGGCCGCCAGCCCATCACATCAAAGCCCGATACGACGTATTGAATGTCGATGTACTTGCGGTGAGCTTCTAAGACGGCATCCGCTTGGCCATTTCCAAATCCAGCCCAAGCGATTGCGAACAGATCATCACCGTCGATTTCGTGCCGACCTTCCGCAAAGTTGCTTGGTGACAGCGAACGCAAATACTCAAACGCCTTCGCAAAACGCGGATGAAGTGCCTGGTACCGCCCGGCCTCTGCAAGTGTTGACACAATCATGGGTAAATCCGATCCGTGGTTAGTGAGCGACGTAGTTGTTCGGGGCAGATTAAATCAACGAGCCGCCCTCACGCAATCCGGCTCGCCGCTGCGGTCAAGCTTCTCTGCCACACCGCTCAGCGTTTTCCGTCTGAACGCCGATGCCTACCAAGGCACTTTTGGCTTTTCCAAGTCAAAATGGCCGCTGTTTTGCTGCGAGGATCGAGCAAGTCGGTTTATGATAGGGGGCCAATTCCCTCCTACCGTTTCAACTCAGTCCCTCCATGAAACATTCCGCCCTCTTTGGCGTGCTGGCACTGTGCTGTTCAGCAGCCCACGGCCAAGACAACACCGCCCAACCGTCACGCTTCAACACGCTTGTCCTGAGCGAGGAGTTCCATAGCGAAGGGGCTTCCGTCGCGGACATCAATCAAGACGGTCACAAAGACGTGATCTCGGGGCCCTACTGGTACCAAGGCCCTGACTTCCGTACTCGTCACGCGTTCGCGGACGTCAAGCAGTACACGATCAAAGGCTACTCGGATCACTTCTTCTCGTTTCCTCGCGACTTTGACGGTGACGGCTGGGTCGACATCTTGACGATCCCAATTCCCGGCGGACCAAGTCACTGGCATCGCAATCCCGCCGACGCGGGCAAAGTAACCGAGCAAAACGGGACTTGGGAAAAGCACTTGGTGCTCAACGACGTCGGAAATGAATCACCGACGCTCGTTGATGTTGATGGCGACGGTATCGACGATTTGGTTTGCGACCATGCCGGTAAACATGGCTACGCGAAAATCCAAACCGACCAACCGACCGCCCCATGGAACTTCATCGCGATCAGCGATCGAAGCGGATTTGGCCGGTTCACGCACGGCCTTGGCGTTGGCGATTTGAACGCTGACGGACGCGTTGACTTGTTGGACAAAGACGGTTGGTGGGAACAAGGTAGCGATCCGACAGCAACCTTTGAATTTCATCCTGTCGCGTTCGCTCAGTCGGGCGGATCACAAATGCTGGTCTATGACTTCGATGGCGATGGCGACCAAGATGTCGTGTCCGCACAAAACGCACATGGTTATGGATTGGCCTGGTTCGAAAACCGCTCGGCTGACGCCGCTGATCCCGTGTTCGTCAAACGCACCATCATGAACGATGACGCATCGCCCAATCCTTATGGCTTGGCAATCTCGCAGTTGCACGCCGTTGATTTGGCTGACATCGACGGCGATGGCATTTCGGACATCGTTACCGGCAAACGTTTCTGGGCTCACGGCGGCAATGACCCCGGTGCACAAGAATTACCGCTGCTGTATTGGTTTCGCACCGTTCGCACCACACATGGCGTCGACTTTGTACCGATGTTGATCGACCGACGTGTCGGCGTTGGGACTCAACTGGTCACCGACGACATCGACGGCAACGGCCATCCAGACATCATCGTTGGCAACAAGCTTGGCACCTATGTTGTGCTCAACAGCGGCAATCGAAGTGGTAACAGTGAAGCCGCTCCCGAGCTTGATCCAACACCACGGCATACTGCGGGAACGAATGAATTTCGCTCTGGGGTCCGCACGACCGAACCACGTACTCCCGAACAAGAACGCGAGACGTTTGTCTTGCCGCCTGGCTTCGAAGTCGAGTTAGTCGCTTCGGAACCTCAAATTGCTAAACCGATGAACTTGGCGTTTGACCATCGGAACCGGCTTTGGGTGACCAGTTCGAACGAGTACCCCTATCCGGCGAAAGACGGTGAAGGCCACGACACCATCAAAGTGCTGGAAGACACCACCGGCGACGGCCAGTATGACAAAGTCACGACATTTGCCGACAACCTGAACATTCCCATTGGGCTGTATCCCTATGGCGACGGCGTGATCTGTTTTAGCATCCCCAACATCCTGTTCCTGCACGACACTGACGGGGACGGCAAGGCCGACCAACGCGAAGTCCTCTATGGACCATTCGACACCAGCCGCGATACCCACGGCATGTGCAACGCCTTCACGCGAGGCTATGACGGTTGGTTGTATGCCTGCCACGGTTTCAACAACCAAAGCTCCGTCACAGGTCGCGACGGAAATCAAGTCACCATGCACTCGGGCAACACCTTCCGAATGCGACTGGACGGTTCACGTATTGAGCATTTCACACACGGTCAGGTCAATCCTTTTGGTCTCGCGTTCGACCTTCAAGGCAACGCGTTTACCGCCGATTGTCACACCAAACCT
The DNA here is from genome assembly GCA_002901265.1 of Rhodopirellula baltica. Lineage (GTDB taxonomy): Bacteria > Planctomycetota > Planctomycetia > Pirellulales > Pirellulaceae > Stieleria > Stieleria baltica_A. Next base: position 105,036 of record PPHI01000077.1, read on the forward strand.
GTCACGTTGCTGATCCAAGGCGGCTACTACCCCAGTTTTGGGAAACCGCACGACGGGATCGGATTTGTCCCCGATGTGATGGACCACCTCAACGGCAGCACCGCGATCGGCGGGATGGCCCTGTACAACGGCGGCAGCTTTCCGACCGTTTACCAAGGCAGCGCGTTCGGCGGCAACGTCATGACCAGCCGAATCAACCGCAATGCGATCACTCCCCGTGGCGGTTCGATCGAAGCCGTCGAAGAACCCGATTTTCTGATCTCAGGCGACCCTTGGTTCCGCCCCGTCGACTTGCAAATTGGTCCCGACGGATGCCTATATGTCGCCGACTTTTACAACCGAATCATCGGTCACTACGAAGTCCCACTCGACCACCCCGGACGCGACCGACACCGCGGGCGAATCTGGCGAATCAAATACACCGGCGATGACGCTCGACGTGACGCCATCGGGCCCCAGGAAACCATCACGGTTCCCGCCGCTGACGATCTTGCGGGGCAATTGGACAGACTGGCGTCACCCAACTTCGCCGCTCGGATGCTCGCAGCCGACACGATTGTCGACCAGCATGGTGAAGCCGCGATTAAACCCGTTCGCTCCCGTCTGGCCAAAGCAACCGATACGACCTCGCAAGTTCACTTGCTGTGGGTCCTGCAGCGACTCGGTGACCTGGCGCCCAGTGATCTGGAAGCGGCCCTGAATTCCTCCCACGCAACATTACGTGGTCACGCATTCCAGATGCTCGCGGCCGCCGGTGGCGAAGTACCCCACGAGTTCCTGACCGCTGGGCTGAACGATCCATCGCCACAGGTTCGCCGCATGGCTGCTGCCGCGATGATTCAGCATCCTGCTGAATCCAACATCGCAGCGTTGCTCGATGCCCTTGGCCCCGCGCAGAACGATCCACACTTGCGTCATGTGATCCGCATGGCGCTCCGCGATCACCTTCAACATGCGGATTGGTTCAACACCGCGACGGCTTCGATCAATGATCACCAACGTGCCACGGTGTTGGATTTGTGCTTGGCGATCCAGACCGATTTCGCCGGTCGTTACATTGCCAACAACCTGTCGAAGCTGGAAAACGTCAGCGTCGACCAACTGTCGCAGTACCTGACGTTTGCCAGTCGCTACTGTGCGGACGCTGACCTCGCCTCCGTCGTTGAACTTGCTAGGAATCGCTTCTCAAACAATGCCGGTTTCCAGGAAACGCTCCTCCGTTCGATCAAGAACGGACGCTCTCAGCGAGGCGAAGCTATTCCGCCGGTCGTCCGCCAATGGGCGATTGACCTCGCGTGCCACTACCTTGGCATTGACGATCCCGCCGCTCCGCTGCCGCAAGTTCGCACGCCGGCAGATTGGACGTTTGTTCCAGATTCGGCACGCCCCAACCAGCCCCAGCCGTGGGACATCTCCGATAAACGCAATTCGTCCGATGGGCAGCAACACTCGAAACTCTACAGCAGCTTTCCGCATGGCGAGCCGTTGACGGGGACCTACCGCAGTTCCGCATTTGAATTACCAAAGACATTCAGCTTTTACTTCGCCGGCCACGATGGCGACCCGAGCAAGCCACTGCAACAGAAGAACTTTGTCGCGTTGCACGACGTTGCAACGGGCGCCGTGATTCAGCGTTGGAGCCCGCCACGCAACGACACCGCCCAGCAGATCACCTGGGACTCCGCGGATGCCCAAGGCAAATCCGTGTATCTGGAACTTGTCGATGGAGACACCGCGGGTGCTTACGCTTGGATCGCCGTGGGACGATTTTCCGTGGACGCTTTGAATCCGTCGGAACTGTTACAGAATCGACGATTGGCGACCGCCCTCGTCGCCGACTTTCAACTCAAACAACTCAAGCCAGCTCTTCGCACGCTTCTGACCGACCCCGAGGTTTCACCTTCGTTGGCAACAGCTTATGCCGACGCGTTGGTTGCACTCGCACCCTCAGCGATTCAAACCGCAATCGCGCAGTCTTTGTCGCTCAGTGGAGTTCATGACGAACTGCGTGGACAACTTGTGGACGCCTTGATCCGTCAACAACCAGACGCTGTCGAACCGATCCTGCAGAGCGTCATGCGTGTCGCACCTTCACTTGACCAAGCGAAAATTGCCGAAGCATTGTCATCCGACCAAGCCGGCGCAGAGCAATTGATCCGCTTGATCGAACAAGGTGCCGCGTCACGAACGTTGCTCAAACTTCCTTCGGTCGAAGCCAAACTTTCGCAGCTCGCCACGCCGGAACAGCAGCAACGCATTGCAACACTTGCCAAAGACCTCGGCAATGAACCGGAATCGGTGGCCGTCGCAATCGAATCACAGCGTGCGAGCTACCTTGCCGATCCGGGGAACGAGTCCCGCGGTGGCGCCGTCTTCAAAACGCAGTGTGCGATCTGCCACAAGGTCAAAGGCGTCGGCGCCGAAGTCGGTCCCAACCTGGATGGGATCGGAAGCCGTGGCTTGGATCGCGTCGTCGAAGACGTTTTGGCACCGAACCGCAACGTCGACGCGGCGTTTCGCACGAGCGTGATTTTGCTTGATGACGGGCGTGTCTTGAGCGGTTTGATCAAACGTACCGAAGGTGCTCAGATCATCCTGGTCGACGACAAGGGTAAAGAAATCGCAGTCCCTACTGACGCGATCGAAAACCAAAAGCAAAACCGCAACTCGCCGATGCCAGCGAACCTGCACGAGATCCTGACGCCGCAACAGCGAAACGACTTGTTCGCGTATCTGTTGTCGCTAACGTCATAACGGTTCGCACCGTCGCCGATTTGGGCGAAATGCGAACCGTTTTGATCCGTTTTATTACTAGAACTACTCGCGTGGTGGTCGATCGCCTTGAGAGCGTGGGCCGCCTTCACGTCGCGGGCCACCTTCATGTGGTGGTCCTTGCGGTCCGAATTGCAGCTTCTGAGCCTGCTCTTCTGTCAGGATTTTCTCCATCCGCTTGTCGACCAACTCCTGCAATGCGGCGAGTTTTTTGCGCTGAGCATCAGTCAACTCCAACATTTCAATAAGCTGCTCTGGCAAGATCGTTCCAGGGCGAGGCGGTTGAAACCCGTTGGGTCCGCCAGGTCCGCCGCCAAAACCCTGAGGTGGTCCACCACCGAAGCCCTGCGGTGGCCCGCCACCGAAGCCGCCTGGACCGCCCCCGAAACCTTGCGGTGGGCCGCCGGGACGACTTCCGGCTTGGGATTGGTTTGTGAACATCGCAGCCATTTCGTACTGAGTCAGAGTCCCATCGCCATTGGCGTCGGCCCTTTTGAACAGATTCTGCAATCGCGGGTCACTTAGTTCATCTTCGCTAAGTACGCCGTCCCCGTTGGCATCGAATTGCATCAACTTTTCGATCGGCGACTGCCCCGCGTTGCGTCCCGGACCACCAAATCCATTTTGCATGCCCCGGTTTCCACCTCGCGGCCCGCCTTGTTCGCCACCGCGTGATCCTGGACCGCCGGGCGGTTGTGCCAACGCCATCGTTGGGGCAATGCAAACTGCCATTGAAAAGAGCAAACGTTTCATCAGTACAACTCGATCGAGAAGAGAAAAGGAGCGACAGGAACACAGACGCCTAAAGAGTGGCGTGCGTCTAGGAATTGCGTGGACGTTCGATTTGTCGATCGTCCGGGGTTCGTCCAAGCACGATGTCGAACACCGCGCTGTATTCATCCAGTTTCGAATCGGGGACCTTCTTAAAGTCCGCCTGAATCAATTCATGGTCCACGACGTCACCGGCGCTTCGGAAAACTCCATCACGTGAGTTGCCTTCGTGACCACGAATCATGCACTGTGTGGTCAAAAGCTCGCGATCACCGGCTGATACTTTGATGTGGATGTGTGGCGCGGGGCGACCCGGATAGGGCACTGGTTTAATCGTTCGGAATCGGTATCCGCCGTCGGATGCCGTTTCGAATTTTCCATAGCCCTGAAAGTGCTTGTCCTGTTGATCTTTTTTGCCGTTGCTGTCAGCCGAATGTAAGTAAACGGCGTTGGCATCGCACTGCCAGATTTCGATCGTCGCGTTACGAATAGGCGAGCCACTACGGCTGAGGATACGACCGGTAAAATGTGTGATCTCGCCCACCGCTGGCGTCGTGCTGTCCTTGATCACGATCAGGTCATTGTCCTGGTCCAACGGCAAGTGATCTGGATAGAACGGTCCTTCAGTCAACCGAGGTGTCGGCAACATCAACTGTTCGGCGAACAAACCTTTGGTGGTCCAAAGCGACAGCGAGCCAGCGGCGAGTGCGCGACGTCGTGAGATAAGGTGCATGTCATTCTCCGAGGAATAGCCGGCGGGAAGTGGTAGTGTGTGATCCAATCAGACATCTTATCAAACCCGGCTTCACTCAATCAGTTGCGAATCGCCGTCCGAACCGCCGATAAATACCGGCGAAATTGAAAATCATTTTTTTGGCGATCATCGCCTGCCGCAACTTCGGTTCTGGCAACGGTTTTCAACTCGCCATCCATCGCATGTACCAAATCGTTGACGCCCCACACCTTAGCGGCGACAATGTGACCTTCCCCCGACCACGCGGCGCAGCGGCACCGGTTCCGCCCCCTGCCGCAAGCTTCGGTCGACCCACCTAGCGACTTCTCCCCCCGCTGCTACTGCTCATGAATCGTTTATTGCTGCTCGGCGTTCTCGCCGCCTGCCCGCTGTTCGCCGCCAAGTCACCTGCTCAGTCGAAACCGCTCTTTGACGGCCAGCATTTCACCGATTGGGACTGTGACCGTGACTACTGGACGATCCGTGACGGGGCGTTCGTCGGCGAGATTAAACCGGGCACCCAACTACGCAAAAACACTTGGCTGGTTTGGAAAGGCGGCGAGTTGTCTGATTTCGAGCTCAATTTCCAATTTCGATTGACCGGTGCACCAGGCGCAAACAGCGGCGTGCAGATCCGTTGCCAAGTCGACAATGTTGATCATGTCTCCGGCTACCAAGCCGACTTGGATATGGGCGACATCTGGCTGGGGCGGATATATGACGAACACGGGCGGGCCCTGCTGGTCGAGCGCGGAAGCCGCGTCAAAATTGAAACCGACGGACAACGTCACACCCAAACGTTTGCACCGAAGGAACAATACAAGGTGTTGTTTCGGGAGAAGGCTTGGAACGAATATCGAATTGTCGCCGTGGGGCCCCGAATCGATGTCTACGTCAACGGGACGTTGTTCTCGCAACTCTTGGATCTCCAACAAGGCGAACGTGATTTGAAAGGCCAATTGGCGTTCCAACTTCACAGTGGTGGCGAAACCAAGATCGAATTCAAAGACATTCGGCTGGAGACGTTGAGCGACGAAGACGAATCGCGTCTGACGAAATTCGAACTGAAAACGGCTGCCCCAGCAGACATCGATCAATCCAACCAAGGCGTCTTTCCTAAAACCGACCAAGGCAGCGAACTGGATCTAGGATTCGAATCCGGGTCCTTGCGTGACTGGGTCAGCGAGGGTGAAGCGTTTCGTGGTCAACCGGTCAAGACTGACACGATCGCTAGTCGCTGGGCGGGACAGAGCAGTCAAAAAGTCGGCGATTACTTTATCGGTGGATTCGAATTATTACGTGATGCTCCCACCGGAACGATCACATCAAAGCCGTTCAAACTCGACCAGCCTTATGCCAGTTTCATGATCGGCGGAGGCAACACCGAAGCGACTCGCGTCGAAATCGTTGCGATAGCAGAGGACGGAACGCAATCGCCGATCTTTACCGCCGTCGGTGACAATCGCGAACAAATGCGACGCGTTGTTGCCGACGTGACCAAGTACATCGGAAACACAGTTGCCGTCCGCGTGATTGACGAGAACACCGGTGGCTGGGGCCATATCAATTTCGACGACTTCCGATTGCACGACACTCCGCCGGCTCCGGTACAAATCTCACAAGCATGGCGTTCAACAGAGAACCCGTTGCTTCAGCATTTGGTTCCCAACCTGCCAACCGAGCGATCTTTTGCGAGCGAGCGCCCGGAAGTCGCGTCGACGGTCGAGCAGATGTATGTCCCGGAGGGCTTTTCTTGCGACGTCGTCGCTGCCGAGCCAATCGTTCATCAACCGATCGCGTTTACCTTTGATGCTCGTGGCCGTTTGTGGATCGTCGAAGGACATTCCTATCCGCAGAAGCGTCCGGCAGGCGAAGGCTTGGACAAAATCGTCATCCTTTCGGACAAAGACGGTGACGGTCGTTTCGAAACACGCGACGTCTTTGCCGAAGGATTGAATCTGGTCAGCGGCCTGGAAGTCGGATTTGGCGGTGTCTGGGTGGGCGCGGCTCCAGAGTTATTGTTCATCCCGGATCGCAACGGCGACGATCAACCTGATGCCGATCCGATCGTGATGTTAGACGGATTCGGATACGGAGACACGCACGAAACATTGAACAGTTTCATGTGGGGCCCGGACGGATGGCTCTACGGAAACCAAGGCGTCTTTAACACGTCAATGATCGGCGCACCAGACGCTGCGGAGAACCAGCGTCAGCACCTAGCAGCCGGTGTCTGGCGATTCCATCCGACACGACGTGAGTTCGAAGTCTTCGCCCATGGCGGTAGTAACCAATGGGGCTTGGACTATGACCTCCATGGCCAGATGTTTATGACGCACTGCCGAAGCCACTGGGGACGTGGATCGACGACCCACGTGATGCGGAATGGTCACTATTGGAATCAGGTCAACGGTGGCTACGCGGACTTCATATCCGCGAACGAGTTGCCCGGCATGCCACACCTCAAGAGCTATCTGCTTGCGTCGGCCCGGTATGGCCACGGCGAAGGCGGCGCCGGAAAACCAGGTTCGCGAGCCGTCTATGGCGGCCACTCCCATGTCGGAACCATGATTTACTTGGGCGACAATTGGCCGGATGAGTACCGCAACCATCTGTTTACACTGAACCTGCACGGCCACCAAATCAACCATCAAGTCAACCGACGTGAAGCGGGTGGATACAACACCCAACACGCTGGCAGCGACGTATTGTTTTGTGCTGACCAACAATTCGTCGGCGTTGACTTAAAAGTCGGTCCTGATGGAGCGGTTTATATCAGTGATTGGTACGACCCAAGACACTGCCATAATCCCAACACCGAACTATGGGATCGGGGCAACGGCCGGATCTATCGCATGCAGTTCGATGCCACCTACCAACCTAGTACTGTTGACTACGAGAACGCGTCAGGCGCCGAATTGGTCGCGGCGTTAACTCATGCGAATCATTGGCACGCACGCACCGCACGGCTCGTTCTCGCCGACCGAGCGTCAACCGGAACGGTGGATGCGGCAACGATCGCCAGTTTGCGAGGCTTGCTTTCTAACCATGACGTTGCGATCCGACTTCAAGCGATTTGGACGTTGCACACAATCGGTCAAACCGATCAAGAGCTCGTTCGCTACCTACTGCATGACCAAAGCGAGTACGTTCGCGCCTGGGCTGTCCAACTAGGCTGTGAAGCACTTTCGGAAACGATCATGGGAGCGATCTTACAACGGTACTCCGAATCAGACGCTTTTACGAATGATCATTCACTCCTTGTCCGCCGAGCGATTGCATCGGCACTTCCGGACGTTGAACACGAGGCAGCGTGGGCAATCGCGGCGACACTTTTGTCCGACCAAAACAGCGTTTCCGATCGTGATTTGCCGCATTTGATCTGGCAATGCTTTGCACCGCTCCTGCGGTCTGATATCCGTCGTGGCATTCAACTTGCCGACGCCTCGCCATTGATCGCGATCAATGATCTTTCGCTGTGGTACGCGGCGCGGACCGATGCGACAGGACGCGATATTCTTTGTCAACGAATTGCCGACGCAGACGACCAGTCGTTGGCCCGCTTCACGACACTTTTTGCGGGGGCGGTCGCGGGCATGCGAAACATTGCCGCGCCGGAAACCTGGTCCTCGGTCTCTTCGCGTTTGTACGATTCTCACGACCTTCAAGTACGCACTTCAGCCGAACAGATCGGTGCTGCCTTCGCCGATCCAACCTTGTTCGCAAAACTACGACAAGTCGCTACAGACGAATCCGTTGATCCCGGGCAACGACGTCGAGCCATCCAGCTTCTGCAGGCTGACTCCAGTCGCGGAAACCTGGACGTCTACCTGGCCTTGGTCGATGAAACTGAATTTGCCGCAACGGCACTTCCACTCCTGGCCCGCTTTGACGATTCAAGGATCGCCGACAAAGTCCTACATCACTACAAGGGATGGCACCCTTCGATTCAAAATGCCGCGTTGGAGCTACTTTCCAGTCGCCCTCAATCGGCAGAACGGGTGTTGGACCAAATCGCCGCCGGCGAAATGGAAAAGGCTCAACTTACCGCGTACTTCGCGACCAAAATGGCAAACCTTGGCAACGACGAATTGAACACGCGTTTGGCCAAGGAATGGGGACGACTGGGTGCTTCTTCAGCAGAGCTCCAGGACGAGATTCGCAAGACGATCAACGCTTACAACGCAGCACCGAAATGGGCGTTCAGCGAACAACAGGGTGCGGCACATTTCAAAAAACTGTGCGCGGCATGTCACCAACCCGAGCAAGAGAACGCTCGCTTGGCGCCAAAGCTGGAAGGCACCCGCACGAAAGGTGTTGAGTATGCAATCGAAAACGTCATCGACCCAAACGCCGTGATCGGCCAGGACTTCCAAGCACGCGTGATCCTGACTTCGGATGGTCAGGTAGTCACGGGTCTGATTCAAGACGAAACCGAGAGTGCGATCACGGTAAAAACCGCAAACAGTGTCGTGACGATCAATCAGGACGAGATCGAAGAAATCAAAGTCTCCGAAAACTCCTTCATGCCCTCCGGCCTGCTAAACACACTAGACGATCGCGAAAGGATCGAACTATTCAAGTATGTTTTGTCGCTGTAGGCACCTGCGAAACTTGGTCGTGAATTCTTGATCAGCAAACCCCTGCAGGGATAATCGCAACATTCCCTGCCGGGCCATTTCTGATCGACAACGGATCGCATTCGTACCTTCGGATTGCGGAACGGCGTTGTGCGAAGACAGCCGTTGCACCAAACCGTTGACCGAGCAATGTGGGCTGAATAAGTTGGCGGCTACGACATGTTCCAGGCCAGGAGCCGATCAAAGTCGACTAGGCCTCCGCCCCTCTACTCCGTCGGAGTTTGCTGTGAAAGTACGCTGTTGTTTTGCGATGCTACTGGCTTGCACCTGGTTTGCGAACGTTCAAGCTGAAACGCCAACGGAACGCAGCAAGTCTACCGAAAGCGATTTGAATGTGGTTCGCGTCGTGTACTTGGTCTCGCGTGATCGAACGGAGCGACCCGAGTACACCGCAGCGATCGAACAAGCGATTGTTGATCTGCAAAAATGGTATGCCGGTCAACTTGGCGGAGCGACATTCCGATTGCATTCTCCAATCGTGGAAGTCATCAAAAGCCCCAAGCCGGCAGTTTGGTTCCACGCCAACCCTGCCGGCGAGCACAAAGAAAACTGGGGTTACAACAACACATTCGCCGAAGCCAGCGAATTGGTCGGTGCCAAGCACAACGACCCTCACATCACTTGGGTTATCTATTCAGACAGTCCGGGAAACAGCGGCCGAGGCGGAAGTGGAGTCGCCTGCATGCCCGAGGACGACTTGCTAGGGCTTGTTGGAAAGCATCCGACCCAGAAAGACAAACTTCGCTGGGTTGCCGGTCTCGGCCATGAACTCGGTCACGCCTTTGGGTTGCCGCACCCCGCAGATACGGTCAAGGACGCCGATGCAATCATGTGGACTGGCATCTATGGCAAGTACCCCGATCGCACCTACTTAACGGACGACGATAAAAAAATCCTGAGCCGCAGCCCGTTCTTCTACAACCCAGACGACAGCCCTGTTTATCGTTTGCCCAAGGTTGTCGCTCGCTACAGCTATCCGGGTGGCGCGTTCCTGCAGCACTCTTCAAAGTCGCCAACGATCTGGACCGAGACCAAAACCGACAGCGCGGCTCGATTCACATTCGAAGAGTCGAAACGCGAAAACGGCATGATCTACATCGACGACAGACCAAGGGGAATCAAAATCCGATTCCCGAGTGTAGGTGGTCATGCTGAGCTGTCAGCCGATTCTGGGACGACCTGGAATCGGTTCAGCGAATTCAAGTTGGACGAATAGCCGGCGATGCGCTCCGCCCGGCGCACTAGACCAGTACATACATTCGCCCTGTATCGATGGGTGCCACCGCAAAACTCTTCGGCTCGCCAGAACGGATGCGTTACGGTGTGTTTCTGATGGTCACACGCTGACTTCTGCGTCATCACGGCCAAGCCGCGATTCTTCCGATCACGCCTGCGACGGAACGCCACATGCGTTTCACCTCAATACCTCGCTACCTTCCTAGGTATAGACAGTTAAAACTATCAGTACCAGTAAGCTCGTCAGTCGCCTTTTCAGATTCACGAGCTTCCACCAGCATCGCTGGCGTTTCCCCACCTTTAGCGAGCCTGATCATGAACGGACTAAGAAGTTTCACATTGATTGTCATCATCGCAACTGCATTTCCAGCGATCAGCTTTGCGCAGCAGGGCCCGGGACGCGGATTCCGCGGTGGCGGCCAACCTGGTGCCGGCAGAGGCATGGGGCGTGGTCTTGGAGGCCCTGGGTTTGGAGGACGAGGCGCCGGAGGTGGTGCTGCGCAAGCAGAATCTCACGGGCATGACGAGCGACACGACGCTGATCGCGACGTCTTCCAGTTCCTGCTGCAGAACCACACCAAGATCAATCGCACCGTCACCGAATTGCCCAACGGCGTGGAAACACTCACCGAATCCGCCGATCCGGATGTCGCTGACAAAATCAAAGAACATGTTTCGTGGATGGAGTATCGAATCGAGAACACCAACCCGATTCGCATGCGTGACCCATTGTTCGCAGAGCTGTTCAAGCACACCGACAAGATCGAAATGAAACATGTCGACACCGAGAACGGCGTTCGCGTCACTGAGACATCATCGGATCCGGCGGTTGCCAAGCTGATCCAAGCACATGCGAAAGTGGTTACGGGTTTTGTCGAGCGTGGCTTTGCCGAAGCGATGAAAAACCATCCTGTCCCGGGCTCAACCCCAACCACCGCAGCGACGTCAACTCCGACAATCGCCGGATATGGCAAAGTCGTTCAGTTAGCGGACGCGGTTCAGCAACCGCGTGATGGGACCAAGATTGTCGTCGACTTAACCCGCGGCGGTGACGCAAAGGAAATCAATCCTGGCCTTGAAAAGATCGCCAAGTACCTAAACATCTATGCCGGCGGCGGAGCGGAACCGGCGAGCGTGCACATTGCGGTCGTACTTCATGGCGACGCGACGTTCACGGTGCTTAATTCCGATGCCTACGCCCGGCATTTCAACACACAAAGCAACCCGAATCTCACACTGCTACATGAGCTGCACGAAGCGGAGGTGGAGATCTATGTCTGTGGGCAAACACTGATTTCCAAAGGCAGCCGTCCAGACGAAGTTGCGGTTTTTGTCGACACCGCCGTATCAGCCGTGACCTCAATTGCAAACCTGCAAGCCGACGGATACGCCTATCTACCGCTTGGTAATTGAGTCACCGCGATTGCACCGATAGCAATCTCAGGGCTGACACCCCAAGCTGCCGACGCGGACTCTTCCGGAGTCAAACCTGCCCGTAATCGAAGTGCAAGTACACATCGTGTTCGGGCGTGGTTCCGTTGTGCGAACATCGAGTCATACCTCGCACGCCCCGAAGGGGCCGGCGTCGCTACCGCCGTCCCGTTGACTTTCGATCCAAACGATCGACACCCTCAACGTTACCGTTCACCAGCACCTTCTATTTCTGGCGGGTTGACTTGTGTAGTAGGCGTCGGCGGGCACGGCGCGTTTTCTTGCGGTCGGCAGCTTGCCGACGTTCTTCTTGGCAGTAGCTGCGTACGGACTCTGGTTGCTCGGCTGTCCATGCGTGCGGCGACATCGCTGCCCAGTCCGTCTCGCCAGCCAGCGACTTGAGGATCGCGACTTCTTCGTCGGTCCACTGAGCATTGGCCGAAGGCCTCAATCATCGTAGCCTGCGGCAACGCCGTAGGAACCTGAAAACGAAACCGACAATTGGCCGAAGGTCAATTTCAACCGATTTTTTTCGGCCGCCGCCGTCGCCTTTGGAATCCAGCCGGAAAAGGCATTGAAGGGATGAGTAGTCGTTAACCTCAAAACTGCATCAACGCACTGGAAAACCGACCAAATCGAGACCGCGTACCTTTTCCCACTCGGCGAGGTGCTCTTCCAATCGCTTGCCGGGAAAGACACGCAGCCAGCGAATCGCGACTTCTTCGTCGGTCCACTGAGCTTTGGCCGAAGGCCTCAATCATCGTAGCCTGCGGCAACGCCGTAGGAACCCGAATACAAAGCCGACGATTGGCCGAAGGTCAATTTCAACCGATTTTTTTCGGCCGTCGCCGTCGCCTTTGGAATCCAGCCGGAAAAGGCATTGAAGGGAGGAGTAGTCGTTATCCTCAAAACTGCATCAACGCACTGGAAAATCGACCAAATCGAAACCGCGTACCTTTTTGCCACTCAATATTGACGCGGGAACCTGCACCGGTTGCGGCGTGGCGAACACGCGATTCGGCCGGCGGTCGTCAATCGAAAGGTATGGAGAGGCTACTGAAGTGAAGCTGGTGCGAACGCCCAGTCGATCATCAGGAGCGTGATGCGAACGTGCGTGCAACGACTGGCCGCCCCATTTACATTCTTGCATCGTCAATTAACAAGCCCGACGCCTCTGCCTCTGCCCATCTCCGTTCGGTAAACAAGTACGGAGGATTTACACGGTCGTTGTATATTCCGACCGAACGAGCTATGGAAATCGTCAAACGATTAGCTGGTGAATATCCAGATGGTCCAATCTTGATATTCCATGGACTAAAGACGCAGTCAAATGCACCTTCCAAAGGCTGCGAAAAAACATGGATTGGATTTCACATACTATGCAATGCCGCACACCAACATTACCAACAAACTGCTGGCGGGTGTGGTTACCCACGTTGTTGCTGCCCTTGCTGAACACAAACCAACAAGGATGATCGACGAGGTCGATTCACATGTTTCGTAAGATTACAAGTACATGCTGGTGCTGGCGAAAAAAGGTGCATAAAAATATCGTGCCTCTAGATCCAGTATCGCTCACGATCTTTTTCGGATTTGGAGGATATTCGGATTTTCCGGGCCTCGGACTTGCACCCACCCTTCCCGGGGGCTACCCTGCACCCACGCAAATGAAAGGCGGTTTGTTGTTGGTCGTGTTTTGGTACCCTCAGATTGTGGATTCAAAATGATTCGAACGATTAAATTGGCGGTGGCGTGTGTGTTAGTACTCGCCACGGCGGGCACGGTGCAGGCTGCGATGATGACTTTCAATATCAACCAGACCTGGAGCCAAGGAAACGGGCAAACCGATATCCCCGCCACCAGTATCTCGCTAGGCGGTGCCGGCCAGTTCACGCTTGATCCGGGATTTAGCGAGGAATTCTTTGACTTTACGTTCGCTGGTACTGGGACGTTTTCGACAATCAATTCCAGTCTTGGTGGCTACTACTTCTTAGATTCTTACTCTCCAATGGAATTTATTGGAGCTGGCAATTTTGGTGACCACATTTCTGCAAACGGTGACTGGGACACAATCCTCGTTGGCGGCTCGACTGCTGGTGTTTGGGGCGGAACTCATGATGGATACTTGGGGTTTAGATCCGATACAGGCAATTTTGGCTGGATCGACTATTCTTTCACTCGGTCTGGTAGTGTTTCGACACTGACGTTACTGGACGGTGCTTACGAGGATCAGGCAGGCGTGGTTATTCTTGCGGGCGACACTATTGTAAATGCTGTTCCCGAACCTTCCTCGTTCGCCTTATTTGGTATTGGCGTTTGTGTCGCTGGTGCTGGATCACGTCGCCGACGTCGCATGCCGTTGGGTGTCGCCAACTAACTCTACCGACAACAATCCCAAACTTCAAAGCGTTGAGGGCAGCCATTGACGGCTGCCCTTTTTTATTTGCTTGACGCTAAAAACCAAGAAAGGCCCGTAGCAGAACCACGAACTTTTCAACGCATCATATCGATAATGGACTGAATGGATGGTGCCATCCATCATCCAGAAAAGCGTTCAGAACGCGATTACCACAGGACATCAATGTCAATTCCGTTCCGCCTGCCGCAAAGCCTCTTAATCGACCCGTTGGCAGAAGTGCTACACAGAATGCTAGGGCGCAGCGTGATGCTGCAATACTTCAACGAGCTGGTGCTGAAGATGTAAGAATTAACCAACAGCAGGTGAACGCGGCCGGTGAGCGAGTTGGAACAAACCTCCCTGATTTGCAGTACACCAATCCACGAACTGGTCAGCGTGTTAATATTGAATACGAACGGACAGGTTCGACACGAGGGCCAGTACACCAAGAAAGGATTCTTGCGAACGATCCGTCCGCGAGAGTTTGAATACGGGAGAATTCAAATTGATGATCGAACAAACTGAATTGCTAGGAGGCGTGTATCGACCGATAACCAACACAATTGGTTTCCTCGAATGTCGTGCTGAGACTGCAGCGAAAGCGTTCTTTGCGTGGAAGGATCGAACCTATTCGCGGGATGGTCGAAAATTGCGAATGGAACGACGCGAATCAGCGTCGCTTGAGGCATGTCTTGCCTCGTTGCTTCCCTTGACCTCTCGACCATCGCGGTGGGTCTTTATTGAAACTCAGTCAAGTTGGTGTGCGTATATTGAGAATCGCTGGCGCGGGACTGACCCAACTCCAATCGCACCCCTTGCTGGCGACCGCCTTAACAGTCGCGGCATTCGATGCACGAACATCCCTGCAGGAGAATCGCCAGCCACAATCCTTGAGGTTTACCGCTCAACTTGGAGTGAACTGGGGAATACAGAACGTTCGATATGTGCGATGAAGGACGGTAGTAGTTGGACTTTTGATACCTTTGGCGACCCGTTTGAGTTTGAGCAAATTCATCAATACTCTGCGAATCGAATACGCGACCGGTTCACGTCAAAAATGCTCGCCCAGTACTTGAACCAATTCGGAATATCCCCTTTTGACGAATCGTTCTACCTCACTCCAAATTGCGTTTTTTATATCGTTGACATTGATGGTCCGCCGCTGCCCAACATCAAGGAGTATTCTCTCAACGAAGCCGTAACTTGATGCCCCAAACAGTGGACGGCTCTCTCCGTCAAGCTATCCGAATCCTGATCCACCCATGTCGGCCCCACCCGTCCGAAACGAGCCGCAGACAGTCGAAGGATCAATGGATGGTGCCATCCATCATCCAGCTAAGCAAGCTGAACTGGAACCACGACTCTCCAAGTGCAACAAACAGTCGCTGGGCTTCTTCCGCGATTTGCTGGCTCGTTCAGGCTCATGCAGCTGAGCTTTGTTCCAGTGTCGGCGCAGCGTGGTACCGACGGATTTCACTTTCATTCAGTGGCTGGTGCGTTAGCGATGGCTAGTTTGATCAGCGACAAGCTAGTCGAAGCAGGCCGCCGCGATTGCTTGGCCGCGATGATGCTGCCGGCCTGTTTGCCTTGCGTGCTCTCGCATGGATTCTGGGATTAATGGATGGTGCCATCTAACATCTGGGGTGCCCCCGAAACTTGGTCCAGGGTTATGAAGGTAGGGATTAGGTTACTGAATCACATTCGTTGTGCCGCTTCGACGTAAGGAGCGCAGCGACTGGAGTTGAAGCGGCACAACGGGCCGCGAACTCCGCAGGGGTAAGCCCACTCAGCGAGCTGTGTGGACGCCGGTGGTTATAGGTCGATCTCCATTGGCTGATCACCTGTTGGGCTTCAGCAAGCGTGCTGAATGCTTCGCACGACAAGCACTCGTCCCGAAGCCGACTGTGAAAGCTTTCGACGTAGCCATTCTCCCAGGGGCTGCCTGGTTCGATGAACGACGTGCCGACATCAATGCGACCGAGAAAACCTCGAACGCGACGACTGATGAACTCGGGGCCATTGTCACTTCGGATGAATGCTGGAACGCCTCGGATCGCGAACACATCCACCAGGAGATCAACCAAGTCATCACCCGTAAACCGGCGGGAGACCTCCAAGGCAATGCATTCCCTGGAGTACTCATCGATCAGTGACAGGATTTTCAGCGAGCGTCCGTTGCTTGTCCGATCAAAGATAAAGTCGATCGACCAAACATGGTTCATGTGTTCGGCGCGGCGACGGCAGATGCCACCGGAATCGCTTCCGAGCCTGCGTTTCTTCGTCTTTTTCCGCGGTACGCGAAACCCTTCTCGTTTCCACAGTCGGTAGATCCGTTTGAAATTCACTGTCCACCCTTCACGGCGTAGCATCCGCGTGATCATCCGATAGCCGTAGCGTGGGAATTCACGAACCAGTTCATGAATGCGGCGAAGCAATCTCTCTTCGTCGCTCTTGGATTGCGTCTGGTACCGCTGTGTACTTCGCGGTTGACCAAGCGTCTTGCATGCCCGACGTTCTGACACCTCAAAGGTCTTTTGAGCCTTGGCGACAGCCTCACGTCGTCGCGTCGGGCTCAGAAGTTTCCCTCCGCAGCCATCTTCAAAATCTTCTTGTCCAACTCCGCTTCTGCGAGAAGCTCTTTCAATCGTTGATTTTCGACCTCAAGCTCTCGAAGGCGTTTCGCTTCGTCGGATGTACTTGTTTACCGCACGGTGATGGGCAGAGGCAGCGGCAATGGCGTCGGGCTTGTTAATTGACGATGCAAAAATGTAAATGGGTCAGCCAGTCGTTGCATGCACGTTCGCATCACGCTCATGATGATCGACTGGGCGTTTGCGCCGGCTTCACTTCGGTTGCCACCCCAGACCTTTCGATTGACGACCGCCGGCCGAATCGCTTGTTCGCCACGCCAATTGGTTG
>PPHI01000008.1 GCA_002901265.1 Rhodopirellula baltica
TGCCATTTTGCGTGACCTTAAAGAAACCTTCGCCTTCGATCGCCATGTGCGTATCGATCTTGGTTTCCATCGGTGTTCCTTGTGAGAACAATGTGGTGGTTCCAACTGTGCGGACACCACTACCGATTTGCAGGCCGATCGGTTTGATGATCCCGTTGGCGCCCGCAGCCCCTGGAGGGCTATGGGTGTCGTAGATCAAATCGGCGAAGTTGACGTGCTTGCGTTTAAAACCAGTCGTATTGACGTTCGCCAAGTTGTTGGCGGTGTTGTCAATCATGAGCTCTTGGGCACGCATGCCGGTCGCGCTGGAATAAAATGCTTTTAACATCGGCTTGGGTCGCTACAAGGAAACGGACAATCGAGACGAAGGCGAAAATGTTTGACGCGGGAGGGCAATCGGCAAACAGATTCGACTCGCCTAAGAACGGATGTACTCGCGGAGTGAATCGGAAATCGAACTGGTCGCCTTTTGCACCGCCTCGTGTTGACGCGTGTTAACGATCAGCGAGATCAATTCGAACACCGGCTGCACATTGGACAACTCGTGTTGGTTTTGAATGACTTTTGCCGGCGTATCGCTTTCAACCGTATCTGGCCCACGCGTGAATGCGATCGCTCCAAAGGGGATCAGCGTTTCGTTGTTTTGAAACAGGTGCGTTTGAATTTTGCCAAGCTGGTTTCCGTTTGCGGAAACGGTTCCGTCGCTGGCGATGGCAATGTGCTGTTCCGGAATTTCAGGACCGATGACAATCGGACCGTTTTCGCCTTGGATCGGATAGCCGTCTTCGTTGACGAGTTCGCCGCTGTTGGGTTCGCGGAACAATCGGCCGTTGCGAGTTAGGATCTCTTGCGTACCGTTCTGGAATGCAAAGAACCCGTCGCCAGAGATGGCAACGTCGAGAGGCCGGCCGGTATCGACCAAGCGACCGGGCCGGAAGTCGGTTGAGACCTTGGCGACCTCGGGACCCAGGCCGGCGGTAACCTCGGGAACGGTTTCATTGAATCGCTGGCGAACAGCCGGTTGCACCCGACGATGTCCGCTGCTGTTGACGTGCATCAGGTTGCTGCTGATCAGCTCTTGTTGCTGCGCCAGCATTTGCATGGCGGACGCGCCGCTGTAGAGACCGTTGATCATTGAACCTTCCGTGGTAGACGTTGCGACTGACTTGATCCGGCAGGTATCAAGTTCTTCGACCGTATAAACTGTGTCGAATATTCCGCTTCTTGCGGTGAGCTTATCGGGTCCGGTTGAGCAAGAACGGCGGAGGGTTAACGGACATTTGTTCGTCGGCCGCGGGCCGCCACGCGTGAATCTGTACCGGTTTCGTCGTGTTTCGTGGCGTGTTGGGTTCCAAATCCCCCACCACCGGGGCGCTGTGTGTGTTTAACGCATTGATGTTCGTTGCTCCCGTCTGATAACTGATCCCCATGCCAGTAAGGGTTGACCCTCAATGGCACACGTTTGATCGCACACGGTTGGATTGAACGTTGTATGGCGTCGATAACCTTTAACGATCTGGAAAGATAAGTCGGTCGCGTCGACCTGCACGCGGCCCCTCCGCGACCAATACTTTCTAGGCACAATGCCGATCGACCTCCCAATCCAACGAATGATCCATGGCAGACGAAAGCGAATCAGGCAAAGACGAGAAAAAGAAAGGCGGACTAGGAAAGATTATTGTGTGGGGACTGGTCTTTGTGATGGGCGCCGGGACAGGTGTGGCTGTGCCCCTGTTTGTGCTGCCTTCCGGAAACACGACCGCCAGCCCACCGGCGAAGAACGAAAAGCGGATGGACATTCCCGAGCCTGACGACAAGCTCGGGTTCGTTGACTTTGATGAAGTCGTTGTCAACCTGAACGATACCCGCTACTCCCGATACCTCACTTGCACGTTCTCGCTGCAGGTCGCGGCGTCGCAAAAAGACGCGATCCAGAAATTGGTCGACGACAACAATGTCGTGTTGAAGAACTGGCTGATTGCGCATCTATGCGACAAGAAGCTGGAAGACGTTCGTGGCAAGTTGGGGCACAACCTGCTTCGCCGCGAGATTCATGACAAGTTCAATGAGCTGTTGTTCACCGACGGTATTGAACGGATTCAAGACGTGCTGTTTAAGGATTTCAAGGTTCAATGACGCTCCGCGCTTTCGACTTTCGCGAAATCGCGGGCCTGGATGACACAGCAACCGCGATCCGAACTTGGCTATCCAAGTCGACATCGTTCTTTTCGGACGAGTGGGTTCAGGCTACGGGCTTTGGGGCAAAGCTCGGGCTCGGACCCGTCTCGACCGATACGTTCGAGTCGATCTTGGATGCCACGCCGAGGACCGACTTGTGTTGTGTCACGCATTTGCGCGGTGATCTGCCGACCCTGTGGTACTCAACCGGGACTCAGTTCAGACGGCTGGTCGGCGATTTGATCGGAGTCGAGCCGCCGGCAGAGTCAGAGAGTGTTGCCGCAGACGACGAGGAAATCGAGCTAGGTGCAATCGAAGCTGACTTGGTTCAGTGGGCTCTCGACACGATGGCCGCATGTCTTAGCCAGGGTTGGATGGGAACCGAGGATCTTTCGGTACAGACCAGCCCTGTCGAAAAAGACCCTCGCAAATTGCGTTTGTATCGCGCGAAAGATTTGATGACGCGGGTCACTTTGAAAATCGAGTGCAAGTCAGGCACCACGGATTTGAACTGGCTGTTGCCTAAGCAGCGTATTTCCAAACTCTTTGATGAGACGGTAGACAACCGACACAAGGCAGCGCCCGCATCGCCTTCGGAAGAGATGATCGTCAAGATGCCAGTCGATATCGTGACGGTTTTGGGGTCGGCCAAGGTTTCGATGAAGGACTTACAGGATCTCAAGCCGGGGCAGTTGATCGTGTTGGATCAGCGAATTGATGCACCGATGACGGCAACGGTTGATGGTACGCCGTCTTTCGAATGCTGGCCGGGACGGCTTGGCAATATGCAAGCCGTGCAGGTTTCTCGCACGCGACAGGGTTAACGTTTTTAACGAGTAAGGGAGGACATCATGAGCGAAGAAGAAAAGCCAGCGGAAGGCGAAGCCGACGACACGGCGGCAGTCGACGAATCGGGGGCCGCAACCGCGACGGCAACTGAAGACACCATTCCTGAGTTCGAGCAATTGAGTCCGAATCCGCCAAAGGCAGGCGGTGCACTCGACCTTGCACGCTTCGGAAGTGTGCATGTCACGCTCACGGCTGAACTCGGACGGACTCAATTGACAATTGAAGAGCTAATCGGGCTGGCGGAAGGTTCCGTGATTGAATTAAACCGGGCCATCAGCGCGCCGGTCGAAATTGTTGCTCAGGGAGTGCCAATGGGAAACGGCGAGGTCGTCGTGATCGATGACCAATTTGCAATACGGATTAAGCAGATCTACTCGACCTGATTATGGCAACTTGTGGCACAAACATGGATGTAATGATGCCTTCAACATGGACCCAACATCGGAAGTGCGTGAAAAACGCATTGCTGCTGTGCGGCGTTGCCGTGCTTGGTATCGCGTCCTCTGGCGATGCTTCCGCACAGTACTCAGGGCAGCAGCAATCGGCGCAGCAGCAATCGGCGCAGCAGCGATTCGGAACTTCGGGTCCGTCGACGCGCCGCTTTGACGGAATCATCGACCAGCTTTCCGGAGACTCCGCATCGTCAAATCGCAATGGATTGCGAGCCGACAGTGGACGCAGTTTTTCGGCAAGTGGCAGTGCACTTCAGCGATATGGTGGTGACTCGTATTCCGATCGCCAGCCGGCACTCGCTAGTGAGCGTGAGCCAGCGGTGACGTTGCGTCCGCAGCCGATGACGGTTCGCCGAGCAAGCTACGAGGATGTGTCAGCCGAGCCACTGCGCCAGCAACCCCTGGCCGCACGCCAAGAGTTCAATGAGCGTAACAGTCGAGATCACGTGCAGTCGTTTATCGATCGCGAGAAAGAAGCCGGCGTGGAATCGAAGTCCGCGGCAAATGCCAGCGACGCCATTAAGAAGATTGCCGTCAACCTCTGTTTCGTCTTGGCGATCGCTGTTGCAGGCTTGCTGCTCTACCGAGTGATGCAAAAAGGCAAGCTTGGTGGCGTTGACGGAAAAACACGTGGGCAAGGAAAGCTCAAAATCCATCAGGTTCTGGAGGTCTCCCGCGGCGTCAATCTGTTTCTGGTTGACGGGATGAACAGCCGGGTGCTGGTTGCGGTCGACCCGACCGGGATCAAATCGGTGAACGTTCTTCCGGGACGCTTCGAAGAGGCACTCGATGACCCAAAAACTTATTCATTTGCCGATTCGTTAGCCGCATCGGACTTGGAAGACGCGGTCGACGCTGCAGAGGCTCCGGCCCGGCCGTCGGTCAGGATCAGCCGAGCCGAACGCAGACGCCAGGCTGAACAGCCGGTGGTTGATCAGACATCGAGTACCGAGATTGATGAGAACCTGATCAAGATGTTGTTGGCAAAAGGAAGTCGAGCTGCCTGATCGCACCGAGGATGGAAATGGACTTCCTGTTTATCGCTCAAGCCGCTTCCGAAGCAGTGCCCGGCACGCCGGACATGTTTTCGGACCTCGCGCCACCGTTACAAGTGGCGGTGTTGCTCGGCGCGCTCAGCTTTGCCGTGGCGATGCTGGTAAGCGTGACCGCGTTCACTCGCATCATCATTGTGCTTTCGTTTGTACGGCGAGCTCTGTCGACGCAGGAAATTCCTCCCAACCAAGTGATGATGGGATTGAGCTTGTTTCTGACGCTGTTCGTGATGGCACCGACGTTCGATACGATCCACAAGGATGCCATCATCCCGTTGATGGATGCTCAGGCGAATCAGGTCGAAGGTGAACCGCCAACGTTTGGATATATGGATGCGTGGAATGTTGCGTCCGAATCGTTGAAGCAATTCATGATGGCAAACACGCGGACGAGCGACTTGGCGTTGTTTTTCGAGTTGTCGGAAACGCCGCCCCCGTCGGAACGTCTGCAGACCCCAATGAAAGTCGCGGTGCCGGCGTTCATCATTAGCGAATTGAAAACGGCATTCATTATGGGGTTTTGTATCTATATCCCTTTCCTGCTGATTGACTTGGTGATCTCAACAATCTTGATGGCTTTGGGGATGATGATGATGCCCCCGGTCGTGGTGTCGACGCCATGCAAGTTGTTGCTGTTCGTCTTGGTTGACGGCTGGCAACTGATTTCGAAGGCACTGGTTGCCAGTTTTGCTCAGTAGGATCCGCACTTGCGGGGACCGGCGATTTCATTGAATCATCCCGTTCACCCGCGACGCGGTGGAGACAGCGGATCAACAACGAATAAGTCAACGGATTGATGAAAGACTCGGACTCCAATTTCGGATTTTTGCAACGCAGCGAGTTGTGGCTCTCGGCCTCATTCTTGCTGATGCTTGTCGTGTTGATCATCCCGTTGCCGACATTCCTTTTGGACATGTTTCTGGCTTGCAATATCGCTGCTGCGGTATTGTTGCTCTTGGTGACGCTGGGTGCAAAGAAGCCGCTTGACCTGGCGTCGTTCCCATCGCTCTTGTTGTTGTTGACGCTGCTGCGTTTGTCGTTGAACGTCGCGACGACTCGATTGATTTTGCTGGATGGGAACGCTGGAAAGATTGTCTTGACGTTCGGCGACTTCGTTGTCGGCGGGAACTTGGTTGTCGGGATCGTGATCTTCTTGATCCTGGTGACAATTCAGTTCATTGTGATCACCAAAGGTGCGACGCGGATCTCCGAGGTCAACGCGCGTTTTACCTTGGACGCGATGCCCGGTAAGCAAATGGCGATTGACGCCGAGTTGAACAGCGGCGCGATCGACGAGACCGAAGCGCGTGCCCGGCGAAAAGGGCTGACGCAAGAAGCCGAATTCTACGGGGCGATGGACGGTGCCAGTAAATACGTCCGTGGGGATGCGATCGCCGGTTTGATCATTATGGTGGTCAACATTCTCGGAGGCGTTGTCTTGGGTGTCAGCGACGGCCAGGCGATCGGCGATGCGTTGCAGGTGTACTCGATCCTGACGATCGGGGACGGATTGGTGTCACAGATTCCTGCTCTGATCATTGCGACTAGTGCTGGTATCTTGGTTACCAAAAGCGCGTCTGAGTCCAGCTTGGGTGACGAAATCAATCAACAGGTTGCGGGCGCCTATCGGTCATTGTATTTGGGACCGGTGATTCTGTTGTGTATTGCCGTCACGCCCGGCTTCCCGAAGCTGCCGTTTATCTTCTTGTCCGCAGTGATCTTCGCGTTCGTGTATTACGCTCGGCAAAAAGCTGAGCGAGAAGAGGCGGAAGCGAAACAGCCAACCGGTCCAAAGGAACCGCCACCGCCACCAGAAGAACGGGGCCTGCAAAAGTTCATTCAGCCAGAGCGAGTGATCATCGAAATCGGTGCGGGCTTGATTTCACTGGCCGAGCCCAAGCATGGTAAGGGAATTGCCGAACGCATCTCAACGTTGCGTGAAGACGTGGCGATGGAGCATGGCTTCTGGGTCCCCGCGGCGCGCATTAGGGACAACCTTCAGATCGGTGTTAACGAATATCGTTTCCTTATCTGTGGCCGAGAAATTGCCCGTGGCCATTTGCAGGTTAATGATTTCCTCGCGATCAATCCGGGAAACATTAATGCGGAATTAGAAGGTGAACCGATCCGAGACCCTGCGTTCGATCTGCCAGCGAAGTGGATCTCGGAGACGTCGCGGCGTCGAGCAGAGGTTCTAGGGTTCACCGTCGTTGATGCCCCGACGGTCCTGATCACACACTTGAGCGAGTGCTTGCGTAAGCATGCTCACGAGCTTTTGAGTCGCCAAGACCTGCAATCCATGCTAGAGAAGCTTAAGGAAATCGCGCCCACGACGGTCGATGAGATTAAGCCTGACACGGTGCGCCCGGCGACACTCCATCAGGTGCTTGTCAACTTGCTCCGCGAACGTATTTCGATCACCGCGCTAGAGCGGATTGTCGAATCAGCGGTCCAGTTTGGACACCAAATCAAGGATCCTGTTCAGTTGACCGAAAAAATTCGCGGCAACATTGGCCATATCATCTGTGATCGCTTCCGCGATGCGAATGGCAACGTCAGGGTGATCATCTTGGAACCGCGACTGGAACACTACTTCCGTGAAAACACCAGTGGCGAATCAATCCTGTTACGTCCTGATCAGCTAGAGCGTCTGATCATGGACATTCAATCAAAGTGGGAAGCCTCGCGTCTAAAGAACCAGACCGCAGCTGTCTTGGTCGATTCGTCAATTCGCTTCCCACTCCATCGCACGATCTTTCGGTCGTTGTCCGAAGTCAGCATCATCGCCTATAGCGAAATCCCTCAGGACTTGAGAATCGAATCTGGAGGGATGATTCGGTACGAAGACATCATCGGCGGCCGTGGGGCCGCCGAACCGCAAATACTGGGCATGCACTCGGCCGATAACGGCAAGGAAGGTGATTGATGAGCAATCGTCGTATGACGAGACGTGAGGAAATGCGACGTCAACAAGCATTTCCATTTGGCATGCTTGCAGGCCTGTTGACGGCAATCGCCGTCACCTTGATTGGTGTCTTCTTGCGATTGGAGGCGTTTACCATCCTGACACGTGCTACCGTTTCATCATTGATCCTTGGAACGGTCGTATCGCTCGGCGTCGGAATCATCCGACTGGCCGATTCCGACTACAAAGTTGATCGTGGATAGAGATGAAAGCAACCCTTGAATCGACCTATAAACGCTCGTCAGAGTCGGCACGCGATCAACTGGTACTGGAGAACATCGACTATGTCGGTCGGATCCTCAGTACCATGACGTTCTTCGTGAACGATCGAGATCTGCGTGAAAACCTGCACTCAGCGGGCGTACTCGGTTTGGTTCAAGCGGCAAACGCTTTTGATTCGGCTCAAGGCGTTCCCTTCCGTACCTTTGCTTATCCACGGATCCGAGGCGCCATCGTCGACGAGATGCGAAAGGCATCTCCGTTGTCACCACGCGTCATGCGAATGGTCGGTGTCGTCAAGCGAATCTGCGAAACGCTTGAGCCACCGATCAGCCCTGAAGCCATTTCGAAACGATCAGGGTTAACGGTCAACGAGGTGGTGGAATGCTTAGAAGCGATGCGTTTCGTTAAGCCAGATAACTGGGAGGATCTCTCAGATGTTGTTCACAAAACTTGGCGTACGAAAATCGATTCTGCGGAAGATCTGGCCGAAAGAGAAGAACTAGCAGAATTGTTGGGTGAAATGATTGAACAACTTCCCGACAAGGAACGCTTAGTACTGACGCTTTATTTCCAAGAGGAATTGAACTTGGCCGAGATCGGTGCAGCGATGGGGTTGTCCGAATCACGAGTCTCGCGATTGCTCGCTTCGGCAAAGTTCCGACTACGGGAGGCAATACGATGGAAGACAAGCTAACCGTTGGAACGCAAGCACGACGAGTCCGTGCCGTTGGACCAAGGGCAAGACTTGGTGGGACTGCCCAATTGCACAGCCCCAATGCAAACGGCAATGGGTGTCGCAGCGAACCCGAAGTTCGGGTGATGAAACAAGGTAACCGTATCGAATCGATCATCATTTCATGTGCCTGCGGTGAAGAGATCACCGTGATCTGTGGCTACGACCAACCAGAATGAACGTGAATACATTTGACCAACAAGAACGCCTTGATTCCAACTCGCCATCGGCGACGTTAGAAGTCAATCGCGCACGCACACTTCGTTGGATGTGTGTCTCGCTGATGTGCGTTTCATTTGTCGCGGCCGATTCACAGTTCTCACATGCTCAAGAGTATGCTGCACCGCAGCGGGGACGCGTCTCCGCGCTCGCCAAGCTTGATCGTTTCCAGCGGACTGTTAAAGAGAAAATCAAGTCAGCATTGATCGGCGATGACAGCGAAGACTCAAAAGGGCTGCCACTTGATCAACAAGGTCCACACGATTCGATCGCACAGACACCCGGTGGTTATGACCCCGATCCCTCCGAATCACAAAGCGTGATGCAGAGTGCCGATTCGGTTTACGCCGATGGCACTTTCGTTGGGCAGAACTCTATCGCAAACCATCCACCAGCGTATGGCCATCATGTCAAGCCAGAGCCAGGTGGACTGAGTCGTCAAGTAAGTAACCGACGGGCCGAGTCGAACGAAAGCTTTCCAAGGGTTGCGACCATCGCTTCTGCCGAGCAAGACGTGTCGATGGAAGATCTGTTGCGTGGCAATGAAACACGTCCGGTCCAATATGAACAGGATGCAGCCAATGGGTACGGCATCGGTCCCTACGGAACGGGCGAAGGTGATAACGAAGGCGTCGCCAATTTTCCGCCGCCAATTCGTACACAGCCGTTGATCAATAATGCGGCCGGCAATCCAACTGTTCCCTCGGCGCGTGGCACGATTCTTGGTTCGACGCCAATGACAGCGACTCAACACGCGCTGCGATTGATCGAAGAGAACGGCGACCTGAAAGCTAATCTGGCATCCAGCAATGCAGAGGTCGAACGTCTGCGAGAAAAGCTCGCGTCAACAAACGCACTGCTTCAAAGCTCGACGGACGCGGTCGCCAAGGCGCAAGAAGAAATGGATCGATTGACCTACGAAAACCGGCAACTGGAACGCAAACTGGCAGAATCAGAATCCAAGTACAATCGGTATCTTCGCGAGACGGACCGTATGCTTGAGTCGATCCGTGAAGAGCTTGACGAAGTGTTGGTTCGCGAGCTGTCAGCCGGTACGGAGTAGCGAGGCAAACAGGGAAAGTCATGGATCGACTTCGAAACACATTTTCGAGCTTATTGATTTGGTTGGCGATCGCAAGCGGCGTTTGGGCCTGTGAGCGTTGTGGCACACCGACACCCTGTCCCAGCGGGGCGTGCCTCGCAAGCCATGCTGCCAAGAAACCGGTCGCCAAGCCGGCACCGCTGCGGCGGTCGTCCTTGCTGCCACAAATGCGCCCCAATCGTGTTTTGCTGGTTACCTGTCTGGATCGGCAAGATCGATTGCATGAGCAAACTGAGTTGATGCATCGATTGGCTGCGCACCTGCGAGCGATGTCTTCCGTTGAAGTCGTCGAGTCGGATCATCGCGTGTGTTTGGAGCATTTTCCGATCCAAACGGGACGCTTTGATGAACGCAAGTTGGTGAATTTGGGAACTCGCTATTCCGCCGACACTGTCATCTATTGCGAAGTAGCCAACATCGACTCTTATCGTCCGATGAAGATGGAGGTACGATTCTTGATGATCAGCGCTGAACAGTCAGTCGCGCTGGCATCGGCATCACGCCATCATGACCTGGGCACGCCGGCGACCCGCAAGAAGTTCCTGCAATCGTTTGACGAATATGAGCACTCGTCGGAATCACTTTTGCGATCGCCCAACCGTCTAATCGATTTTTCGGCGAATCAGCTCGCCGCCGAGATTCTGCGTCTTTAGTTTCTCAGAACTCGCATCTATCCCGTTCGTGAGTTCGCTCGTGTTTCCAAATTCGTTTCGGATGCTATCCTAGCTGGCGAATCGGAAGATTGGTTTGCACTGGCGCGATATACCGAGTGAACGGGAGTCTGGCTTGGACGAAAATGAATCGCCGCACGGTAATGCACCTGTGCGACATGGCGAGGAGTGGGCGAATGCGTTGACGCACGGTTTGGCCACAATTGCTGCGGCTATCCTGGGTGGGCTTTTGATCTACAAGGCGAGTGGGATCGGCAAAGGCATGGCAATCGCATGTCTAGCCTATACGGTGTCCGTCGTCGCGACATTTACCAGTTCGACGTTGTCACACGCGATTTTCCGCCAACCGTTGCTTGATCGTTTGCGAGCCTGGGATCAAGCGATGATTTACGCAATGATCGCGGGAACCTATACGCCGATCATTTGGCGTCATGCGCCAACGGCGATATCAATCCCATTGCTTTCCGCCGTCTGGATCGCGGCCTTCGCAGGAATCGCGATGAAGCTGTTTGCGCAGCATCGGATCAACAACGTGGCGACGGTTGGTTACCTGTTGCTCGGTTGGTTGCCCTCAATTCCACTGTATCCGTACGTTCCAGCAGCAGTCGGCCAAGGGATGCTGTTAGGCGGGACGCTGTACAGCATCGGTGTTGCGGTGTTAATGCAAGATCACCGAGGGCACTATTTGCATTCGGTGTGGCACTTGATTGTGATGAGTGCAGCGTTGGCTCACTTCCTGACGATTCAGTGGTATGTCGTCGGTGTCTGATAGGCAGGACAATCGCACTGCCCAGGACAAATTGCCCAGAAAGATCGGCTTAGAAGTCTGCCAACGCACGCGGTCTGGTCTTCACCAGGTTAGTAGACCGCCTGAACCTTCGTTGTCTTCTTCCCAGTAACGTCTAACTTCGCGAAGTCCGTAAGCGCACATTTCGAAGTGTTCGCTCATTCGGTGGATTACTTCGCACGGCGGCCTGTCGCTGCCACCTTCGATTTGAGCGGCAATCGCATACGCTCGCTTTCCCTGGCGGCAGTAGTCAAAGTACCGGTCGCGAACATCCGAGCCATTCTTGGCGGACTGCAGGCTCTCAGGATACATCCCTGACCAAAAGAGCGTGAAATCACCCACATGGCGATAGACTTCACGTTTTGCCAAACCGATGCGACGCTCCGCTTCGGTAATCATTTGCAGAAGGTGTTTGGTTCGCATCCCGTCGACTTGACGTAACGAGTACATCGTGTCGGTACGAACGAAGCGAAGCAGCAGATCGCTGACGTAATCGACGAGTTGCACATCGACTACACCAAGCTTGGTATGAAAGATGAATTCGCTTACACCGCGAAAAAATCTTTCAATCGTTGACGAACAATGTTGGGAATCATCTTCCCGTTCGTCGTTGTTGGAGTACGCATCCCCAGTTGACGTCATCGGCAAAGCCTCCCGAAGAACAATGGTTCTGCTGAGGATGCACCATCGCCAACACGAGTTTTTTCGCGTGGGCATCAGTCAGCATGCACTTTGTTATCCACTGACAGCTATTGGATTGCTCCACGAGCTGTCAAGCCCAACTGCATGATAATTGAAGATCAATCTGCCGTCTGAAAACTACCCCACCAATCATCGTTGGGTTGCCAATCAGCCTCCAAAAACCGTTGGTGGGATTCCTCCAACCGTTGCAAATTGTTGGTTTGTATGCGGCGGTAGAATTCTTGCGTTTTTGACGGCTCATAACGGGGATCTGGTTTTGGGCGTTTGGCGCCAACTTCGGTCAACCAAGCATCGAGTTGGTTCCACATTGCCTGCGCTTTAGCCGGATGCGTGAGAGCGAGATCGCTCGTTTCGCTCGGATCTGCGGACAGATCGTATAGTTCGTGCCGACCGTCCTCGAAGTAGTGGATCAGTTTCCAACGATCTTTTTGGATGATTGCGTTGGGTTCACCACCTTGATTTCCGTAGTGTGGGTAGTGCCAATAAAGTGCTCGCTCTGCAATCGAATGGCCTTGGACAAGCGGCTTCAAGCTGACCCCATCGAGGTGCTGTTCTGGTTTTAGTGGCAACCCGCACAAGTCCAAAAGTGTCGGATACAAATCGGCTCCGGTGACCGGCGTATCGTCATGCGTGCCTGGTTTGATCATTGCCGGATATCGGATGTAAAGCGGTTCGCGAATTCCGCCTTCCCATTGACGCCCCTTTCCACCCCGCAGCGGCAGGTTCGACGTCGCGTATGCATCGCCCGATGATACGCCTCCGTTGTCGCTGGTGAAAACGATGATGGTGTCGTCGGCGAGCGACAATTCATCGATCGTTTTTAGTACGACGCCGACGGCATCGTCTACGGTTTCGATCATACCGGCATAGACGGGGTGGTCTTGAACCTGGCGGACCGGCAACGTCCGGTCGACTTTGAAACGCGATTGGCCATCTGGAAGCGCCGGCGCGAGTTGTTGGTATTTTTGCCAGAGCTCTTTGCGTGTTTGGACGGGTGCATGAACGCTGTA
Source organism: Rhodopirellula baltica (assembly GCA_002901265.1). Lineage (GTDB taxonomy): Bacteria > Planctomycetota > Planctomycetia > Pirellulales > Pirellulaceae > Stieleria > Stieleria baltica_A. The sequence continues at coordinate 12,943 of PPHI01000008.1, forward strand.
GAACGACAGCATTGCGAAGAACGGTTGATCGCGATGGTTGCGAATGTAGTCGACCGTTTCTTTTGCGAGTCGCATCGGAAGTGATTCGCCATTGGGGCCGTCAGCAAGCACCGGATTCTTGTAGGGCGAGAAGAATCCACCGGGAGGGCTGCCACGATCATGGCCGCCTTTGTTCTCTTGATAGCCATGATCGTCCGGCCACGAACCTTTGTCACCGAGATGCCACTTGCCGGCAAAGAACGTTCCGTAACCCGCCTCTTGAAATGCTTCGGCGATCGTCGTTTGTTCGGCCGGAAGGCGGTGTTCGTATTCGGCGGGGAGAACTCGGTTGGGGCGAGTCCATTCGAGGCCACTCTTCGCGCCGATCCAATCTGTTATCCCGTGCCGCGCCGGAAACGTGCCGAGCTGGATACTGGCTCGCGAAGGGCTGCACACACAGCAAGTTGCGTAGCCGTTGGTGAATCGGATGCCGCCTGTTGCGATTCGATCGATGTTTGGCGATTGGTAAAACGAACTGCCTTCGCCAGATAGATCATGGGCACCCATGTCGTCCATCAAGATCAAAACGACGTTGGGTTTGGCCGCGACCGCAAATGATGAAGTGATCGTTGTCGCGAGAATCGCGGCACAAATTGCTGCGATTGAAAACGGATGGCGGGATGTCATGGAAGGGAAACGCTAGATCGAGTGCATGTTGTCGGGTCAGCAACATGCATCTTAGTCGATCAAGCGTTGTGGATGTGCGAGAGCAACACAGGGGCGTTTCTTCAGTCGCCTAGTTGCTTTTCGTTGGGCGGAATGCATTGACCCAAGACAAGAATGACGTGACCTGTCGGGATTGGATCCATACGCGTCCGGACCCGCTGAATTTGGCAACCAAGCCTTCACCACCAAAGAAAAACGATTTCAACTTTCCACCTTTGCGCAACCCGGGCAGAACCGTGACTTGGTAGTCCAAGGTTTCTTCAAATGCAACGATATAACCGGTGTCGACAATGTACGTGTCCGTCACATCGACTTCCAAGATGGCGCCGTAGGAGTTGAAAAACAAGTCGCCTGTTCCGCTGGCTTTTAGCAGTACCAAACCTTCACCGCTAAAAAAACCTTTCGCGCCTTGCCATTTTCCGGTTACTTCGACGCCAGGCCCGTTAAGCATGTAAGCGCCCCGCTGCAACATGATGGAGTTGCCTTCGAGACGATAGTACGCGACGTCGCCAGCCATGCCTCCTGCGAACAGGATTTCTCCACTGCCCTGCTGAGCCGTGAAGGTGTTGATGATCAGGCTTTCGCCGCCAAACATACGGCCGAGCGTTTTCCCAAACCCGCCTTTGAAACCAGCTTCCAAATGGATCGTTGGTGACATCGAAACCATTGCCGATGGCTCGGCAAAGATTTTGCTGCCCTGCTCAAGATCGACTTTAACGATCGAAAAATCGGGGCGCTGTGTGATTTCGTAGGATAGCTCAGGCGTCGTTCCTGAAAGCGGACCGTCGCTGGTGTTTCGCGTTGTGTAGACGGGGACGTCCTCGGGCGGAAAGGCTGTTCCGCCAGGCAGTTCGGCGCCACCCAAGTAAGCCTGCGCGTTATCCGCCTCGGCTGCCACAGCGTTGACGTCGAACGGATCAGGTTGTGACGTCTGCGCGAATGGATCTTCGATCGGTGCCGGAGGTTCGGCTACCACCGGATTTGGGATCATCATCAATTGGCCGCATTCTTTGCATTTCCCTTTCTTGCCGGCCATTTCGTCGGCGACCTTGTAATGCTTTTGGCAAGAAGGGCAAGCGAATTGAATCATAGTGTCACGGTGTGTTTGGGGGCACGAAAGGCCGAATCAGTTTTGGTGCGAATTCGATGAGGTCGATACGTTGGGTTATCGCGGTTTCAATTTCGGCCCCAGAAGCTGTCCAAAGCTTGGCGGGTTGTGGGTTTGGAAGTACAGCTTGCCTTGGCCACTGAATTTGCAGACCAAGCCTTCGCCACCAAGAAAACTGCCAACGAGGCTTTTCCCTGCTTTACCAATTTTGAATTGCAAGGTGTCTTCGAACGCGACGATGTGCCCCGTGTCGACGACGTACTCGCCGCTGACCTCAACGCAGTGAATCGCGCCAAAGCTGTTGAGCAGCAAATCACCAACGCCTGAGCATTTGACCCAGAACATCCGCTCGCCGCTAAAGAGTGCCTTGCCAAGTCCTTGCCATGTGGCGTCAATGTCGACGCTGGTCGATGAGGCAAGCCAACTGGACCCTTGAACGATCAGCGTTCCGCCAGTCATCTGGTAATACATGATATCGCCCAACATTGCTGGGCCGATGATCAGTGACTGGTCAGGATGCGTGGCGGTGAAATGGTTTAAGAAGAAATTCTCACCGGCGAACATTCGCTTCAGGCCTTTCGCGATCCCGCCGCCTCCGCCACCACGTTTGCGACTTGTCGTTTCCACGTTGAAACCACCATTCATCGCGATCATCGCGCCGACTTCACAGGTGACGGATTCGCCAGCCGCAAGCGTCAGCTTGGCCACCGTCATCGCCGGGCGTGACAGGAGTTCGTAGTGCATGTTGCTAACTCAAAAGTTCAAAATGTTGGTGCGATCGATAAGCAAGACGAACGGAATCGCTCGCTACCACAAATGCGAATTGGTCCAAGCTGCCAAGCCGTCGAAGGACCGCGATTGCATGTAGATCTTGCCAGGGCCGTTGACTCGCGTGATCAGGCCTTCGCCGCTGAAGAAGCTGGAGAAAATCCCGCCGGCCATACCGACTTGGATTCCAACGGTTGGTTCATAAGCGACCAAATGCCCGGTGTCGACGATGTACTCGTCGCTGACTTCGCGTTCAAAGATACCGCCATAGGCCCCGAACCAAACCTTGCCGACGCCGCTGACCTTGAGCCGGAACAAGCCCTCGCGGGCAATCATCATTCTGATCCCAGCCCAACCCAGCCCTAATTTGACGCTCGGTTCACAAGCGATGAATGCGCCCGGTTGCAAGAACATCGTGTTGCCGTTGAGCTCGATGCAATGCATGTCTCCCGGAAACGGTTGCGTCAGGACTAATTCGCCGCCAGTCGAACTCGTGAACGTGTTGACGAACATCGATTCACCGCCGAAGGCACGTTTCAGAACGCCCTGTGCGACACCGCCGCTCCACTTCGTGGACATTTCGATCGAGCCATCCATGCTGGCCATCGCGTCGGCTTCGGCGATGATTTGTTCGCCCGGTTCCAGCCGGACATACAGGTTTGCAAACGCTGGCTTGTCGCGTATCTCGGTGTGCATCAACCGTCTCCCGGGGGATTTTTTTTCATGGTCGCTCGATCTTGAACTTCTTTCCAATCGACATCGATCGGGGTGTATTCTTTTTTCGGCAAAGACTTGATGATCGCATTAACGCTATCGATTCGATCAGCGTGCTGCGGGTGGGTGCTGATCCAAGCCAAAGCGTCGGGCACGTCGCCATGCTCTTCTTCCAGAATCTGAAAAAACTGAGCCATGCCGCTGGGATCGATACCCGCCTCGTAAAGCATTTTGACACCTTCGGCATCGGCGGCGTCTTCTTGGCCGCGTGAGTAGCTGTTGACCGCGGCATAGTGAAACAGTTCGGTGCCGGCAGCCATCAATCCGGTTAAATCGCCGATCAAGAATGTCGCCGCGGCCCAAAATCCGAGCGATTGACCGACGCGTTCCATCCCATGACGAAGCGTCGCGTGAGACATCTCGTGGGCCAACACCGCAGCAACTTGTTCCGGTGATTTCGCCTCTTCAATCAATCCCGTGTAAACCACGATGATCCCGCCGGGCAAACAGAACGCATTGAGCACGGGCGAATCGACCACGTGGACTTCAAATTCCAGTCCGTCGATCGCGGCGTGCGGCTTTAATCGCTCGACCATCTGCTCGACCGCACCGACTACAACGGCATCGTTGATTTCCGGACCGCCAACATCCATTGTGCCGAATGCGGATTGCCCGATCGCTCGGTCGACGCTGACAGGCATCACCTGAATCGCGGCAGAAACCCCGTACCGAACGCCGAAATATCCGCCAATACAAAGCAGAATAATTCCGACCAAACAGGCGAAGCCAAAGGCCGTCGCACGGCGGGAACGGCTCTTCATCTGACGTTTGGACGCCCCGAGTTGGTTGTCGAGGACGCCTGAGGCTGCCGCAGAAAGCGACTTGGCAAATTTTTTGTGATCGCAGAACACGGTCACAGATCGATCTTGCGTCCGGCAGAAAACCATCCGGTTATTGAAGCCGCCGATTTCAATCTGACATTCGCGATACGGGATCACGAAGACGCTACCATCGGTCGTGACCGCCTCGAGTGCCCCTGGGGCCAGCGTGATTTCGGCGCCGGCACGCCCTGTGGGGAGCTCGTCATTGAACACGCCACCTGAGAATTGCTCGTCAATCATCTTCTAACCAACACTGCTTTGCGAACATGCGTTGAGTATAGCAATGCCCCAAAGCAGCATGTCATGGCACCACGCAGATTTGATAGAAAGATCGCCGTAAGTTTTCCAGATCGACAATCCACCACACAATCATGAAATTTCAAATCGATTTTCGCCCCGATCAAGTCGACCAAACTGTCTTTCGCGCTGAGGGGGCTGTCGTTTTAGGGGACGTCACGATCGGTCGTGAAAGTTCAATTTGGTTCCATGCGGTGGTCCGAGGCGATACCGAAGCCGTTCGTATCGGCTGTCAAACGAATATCCAAGATCACTGTGTTTTGCACGCGGACCCGGGATTTCCCTGCACCATTGGCGACCGGGTGACCGCCGGGCATGGTGCGATTATCCACGGTGCGACGATTGAAGATGATGTTTTGGTCGGCATGCGTGCCGTCATTCTCAATGGTGCGGTCGTCGGTCGCGGATCGCTTGTCGCCGCCGGGGCAATCGTTACCGAAGGGCTGCAGATTCCTCCAGGTTCAATCGTTGCCGGGACTCCGGCGAAGATCCGTGGGCAAGTCAGCCCGCGCCATGAAGAGATGATTCGGCACGGTGCCGAACATTACGTCCTGGCGGGGCAAGCCTATCGAAATGCAAATTCTTGAACCGCGACGTCAATTCGCAATCGTTTCGAACAGGTTCTCCGGTAATTGCTCCGGCCAGTCACCGGTCAATTTCACATTTCGAATGCGAGTCTTGGTTTGTTCCGCATTGTGGAAGAACCCAAAGACCATCGTTCCATCTCTGGTTAGCGGCTCGCCTTCGAAAATAACTTCGCCATTGACGCTAATCACGGCATCTACGCCGTTGCGTGTGATTTCGACGCGGTTCCAGTCGCCTGGCTTCAGTGAAATCGGTCGTGCGGAGGCGTTGGAACCCGGGGCGTCAGAAGCGAAGGCGTCAGAAGCGAAGGCGTCAGAAGCGAAGGCGTCGGAAGCTGCGACTTCATAGTCCGGCGGAATACTCCACGAGGTGCTTCCAGTGCTCATCCAATGCAGTTTGCAGCCGTCTTCGCGAAGCATGTAAGCGACGCGTCCGATTGTCGGATGGGCTTCAAACTTACCGGGCTGGTAATAGAACTCATAGCTCAGCGTTTCGCCGTTGCAAAGAGGTCGCTGGTATTGCAGGCACTGCTGGTTTTGGTAGCCATGTCGACCGCTTCCACCACTGACCAGTTCTTTCTCTTTAATCGTCCAGGCCAACGAATTGAAGTCGTCCATACTTGGGCGTTGCCGCACAGCCCGAGGATCGCCAGCGTCGTTGTCGCGTTTCTCCATGTTGATGTCCGACGATGGTAAGTCGGCATCAAAATAGGATCCCGACCAACCACGCAGGTCGCCACCGGCAATCAAGTCCACTTCGCGTGGAATCGTTGGCTGGCCGCTAATCTTGATGTTGTGCACGATCAGCCGTTTGTCACCATTGCAACCAAACCCGACGAATGGCGTGCTGTTGTGACGAGCTTCTTGATAGAACAACTGCCCATTGGCAAGGAAGCTCGTGTGCTGGTCGTCTCGAACGACTTGGCACTCATTCAGCGTGTTCTTTTTTAGCTTTTGAGTGAAGTGACGCACCCATTCTCGCTCTCCGTCGGCGCAGACATACAATGCGCCTGAGCTTGCGTTGGGAAACAGATTCAGCCCGTCAACGATCACCGATGACTCGGACCAGCCTCCGTCATCACTCGCATACTCAATCGTAAAGTTGCCTTGAAGCGGATACTTCAGCCACAGGTAATCCATTCCATATCCGGCGACATGTGCGAGCTCTCCTTTTTCATCAGCCACCCAGATCGCCGGCGTTTTTCCTTCGTAGCGGTCATGTGCGTTCGCGAGCGTGGCTTTCGACCAGTGCCGTAGCGATTCAGATTCCGTCCAGCTAGACGTCGTTGCCCAGCCATGTTTCCATTGATACCGGGAGATCCACGGCATCAGGAAACCTCGGCTTTGCGCCTGCGTGTGTGCGAGCATGTGCTCGGTCGTCCGCTCCACAAAGGCTTCGAATTCTGGACGGTTGGCCAACTGCGATGCCAATTGGAACTCCGCCAATGGGACGCGAAATTTGGGACCGTTAAACACCGGCGTGCTCGCTTTGAGTCGGTCTTCGATTTCCTGAATCAGATTGGCTTCGATCGGCATTTCAAACTCTGCCAAAGCCGATGCGAGAGCGACATCCGCACCGGCACGGCCTTTCGAATAGGCTTCGTACAAGCGGTCGAGCAGGTCTTGCCGCATTCCTGTTTCCTGTGCCAATCGGGCCAGGAAGTAGTAGTTGGTCGCGATCGGAAGATAGGGATCAGCCACCGGCGGAAACGGCGGGTAATGGCCACCGACACTCGGCGGAATCCAATCGGGCAGCGGTTGCCGACGGGCGAGGGTTTGGATCCTGTTCAATCCGCCATCACCGTTGAACGTCCAGTCGGCGAGGACATGGTAAGCGACCGCACGATCCTGCATGCCCTGAATGCTTTCGAGCGCCCAGCAGCCGACCCAGTCCAATGACGTGTCCAGGCCGGCATTAAAGGCTTCGTCTCGCATTCCCAGGTACAGCAGCGCTTCGGCGGTCATCCCCTTGGGAAGCAGCAACCGAGCGACACGTTCAATTTGATCTTGCCGCCGACGCAACTGTGACGAAAGGTCGCTGTAGCGCATGTTGTCGTGATTGGAGATTTCCAAAAACAAGTTGATCGACTTCGAGGCAAGTTGCCCGTCGACATTTCGGTCCAAACAGACTTTCGCTAAGTGGTATGAGAGTGCATCGAACGGCGAAACGTCTGCATAGCGTTCTGTCGGGCGATTGGCTTCAATCAGTGCTAAACAAAGTTGTGCCGCTTGCTCGCGTGTTTCCGGATACTCAAGTGCGATCGGCAGGACATGCAAAGGCAGGAATCGAGCCATCGAATTGATGCTGTCGGATTTCACTCGGCTGAGCCGTTTCTTGGCAGCGATGCTTGATCGTCGAGCAATAAGATCAGTGTCGCGATCAAGTTATTTTGCGGAGTATCCGCACTTACATGTTCAAGCAAGACATCGCTTTGATTCGTATCGTGAGCCCGCTGCGCGAGCAATGCCAGAACGCTGTCAACAAAAACGCTTTGATCTTGCCCCGCTTGATGTTCGACCATCAAGACATGCGGCTCTTTGGCTTGCGGGAAGACCAAACGCACGTACGGATCGAAGATTTTAGACGTTGGCATATTGTGTTTCCGCCATGCCTCGTCCAGTTTCATCATCTGCTGAGCCTGACGGATATCAGCCCCATTCAACGTGACGGAAGCGTTGGAAACTGCAGATGAGGTTGAACTGGAAGCGGTTCCCAGCAATTCGCCGAGCGACGACACGCCTTTGGATAGGGCATCAAATCCGAGCGTTTGTTTGGGAGCTTCGATCGCCGCATCAAATGCAGCCGCCGACAACTCGGCCATTTCGTGTTCGATGGCTGCTGTGGAAAGGTCTAGCAACAGCCATTGGTCGACGTCGCGATCGACAGCACGCATCCAGCTCGCTTGGGCGGCATCCAAGTCACCGCGCTGCAGGAACGCTTTTCCAAGCTCTGCTAGAACAAAACAGTCGTCATTTGCCGACCCTTCCAAAGCAATCTCGAAGGCTTGCATCAACAGTTGTTGATCCTGTTCCTTGGCTTTCAATAAGATCTGGGAAGCCATCAACGTTAACAGATTGCGTTGATCTTTCGTGATCTGCGATCCAGTGGTCTGGTCCGTTCCGCTGCCGGTCCAAGTATTAAGCTGCGTGCGCAGGACGCTTAGGTCACCACGCATGCACTCGATCAAAGCGATTGCGGTTGAAAGCGATTGATCATCCGGACGTTCTTTTGCAAGCTCATGCAATTCTTCGACAAAGGTAGTTAACTTTGCCGTTTGCTCGTCTTCGGTTTTATTCGTCGCAGACCGTGCCATATCCAACCAGATTGACGTGAGTCCATCCTGGGTGAACGGATTGGTGCCCTGCGAAATCAAAAAATCGATCGCCGGCTTTTGATCATCTTTCAATGCGATCAGAGAACGCAGTCCATCGACACCCCCTTGCTCCTGAACCTGCTTGATTAATTCGGACTGCACCTTTTCGAAGTTTTCGAGACTGGCGTTACTTCCGTAGCGACTCGCTTTATCGAAGAGCGATCGGTCCAGGTCGCGGGCGATCCTCAGGCCATCGGCTGGGTAACCGAGTTCTTTGAAAAATTGCATCAGGGACATCGTGTTGCTGATGCGGCGGTATGCTTCGTAGTCGTTGTTGCCGACAATCCGCGGTTCGCTATCCGCGGAGTTCAATGTCGATAGCGCTATCTGACGAGCTTTCTCGGCGTTGCCATTGTCTTTCAGGAAGTTGCAATAACGTGACTCAAGCGTGTATTGGAAATCGCTCGTTCGGTAGTTCGATGGGACGGTTAAAGCGTGTTCGTAAAAACGTTCTGCGGTCGGCTTGAGCGGATCGAATTGATCGATGTAGCTTGCAACTAGCCAAAGACCGTTATACGACAATTGATCCGAGCCTTTGCTTGCGATCGCTTGGTCGAACAGGACGTTTGCTTCGTCGAATTGTTTGTCTGCCGTATAGAGCATTCCCAGCCAAAGTCGACCACTAGCCCATTGATCGTTTTCTTCGCTCGCTTGGCGAACACGTTCGATAACGTAGTTGAGCTGTTCCGGATTTTTTTGCAGAAACCGTGTAAACGTTGTCACCATGTTGTTGTGCTCACCATCTTGGCTCGTCGAATAACCAGAGAACAAGCGAGTGAAGCCACGGTCCAATTTCGAGTACTCGATCAGCGTCTCGGTCAGCTTGCGCATCGTCGACTCGCTTTTCAAATAGCGCGGCAAGTACCCGGAGAGGTTGTCAAACGATTGGCTTTGTTGCCCGGGCACGCTTTTGATCGAATCAAGGATCGCCTCGAAAAACTTGCGAGCATCATCGAGGTGTGATTCTGATCGTACCAGTCGGTTGCAGACTTCTGAAACGCGATACCTGTCAAACTTCTGAACGCCAACTTCGACCATCATTTCTGCCAAATCGCTCAAGCGTTGCTGATGCTCAAACGGTTGGATGATTTCATAAAAGTCATTACTGAACGAACTTTGGTTTGTACGGAATGCTTTCAGATAGGCATCACAAGCGGCATCGTGGTTGCCGGCCTGAGCGAATTGCCGCGCGGTATCGATCAGTGCGGTAAAGCTGGTCACCGAGTCGGTGTCTGCACTCGACATCAACGCCAGCGACTTTTGCTTTTGCCCGATCGCTTCGTACATCTCGGCGAGCTCCACACGGATCCGTGTACTTTGGGGCGCGTTCTCCAGACGCTGTTCGGTTTGTTCAATTAACGCCGTTAACTTTCCGGTTTTCGCCAGGGTTTGTAAGGCGCTCAGACGCTGCGCATTGGCGGTCGTACGGTTGCGGGTGTTTCGAGAAACATTGACGTTGCGCCGAAGTAACTCCATCGCGACTTCCGACGCCAGTTCCGTTTCTTGCTGGCTAAAATAGAACCTCATGACCGATTCAAGTTCGTCGGGGGTGCTGCCGCCACGACTTCGCATTCGGCGAACGAGGTCCGTTGCCAAGTCTTGCATGCCGAGACTGCTCATCAGTTTGGCCAGCTCGATTTGTGCGGACGCGGAAAGACGAACACCGAAAAGTCGTCGTGCGGCCACGCGTGCACGTTCAACGTTACCGATAGCGGCACTCAGCTTTGCTGCCGCAAATTCTCGGATGGCCATCGTTTGCCGATCGTAGACGCTGATCGCATCGATCGTATCGAGAGCTTGAGTTTGTTGCCCGGCCCGCAGCTTCAAGTCGGCCGACAAGAGACGCAATTCAGCGTCCAGTTGCGGCGTGGCGTCTTGAGCGATCGCGATCGCTTCCTCGATCAATTCTGACGCGCGCGACGTTTGTCCGTCCCATTGCAGCACACAGGCAAGGAACACGCGTTGCCAGACGCTTTTGGCGGGCTTCTCGGCCTTGCCAGAATCGGCAGAACTTGTCAGCGACGTTTCGATCGCGGCAATCCATTCGTCGACAGCGTCCTCCTTGTCGAGCGATTCCCAGACTTGATGGCAGACTCGTATCATCTCGTCGTCGGGACCGAGTCCTTGGGGAGGGAATTCGATAACAATTGATCGATAGTTGCCGTTGATGAGCTGGTAGCTGTTGCGTGGACCGCCGGTGCCAGTCAGTGAAATCGTCCGATGGCGAAGCGGCTGGTCGGCGTACTGGGCGATCAGTGTGTCCGATATTTCAAACAATCGTTGACGGTAGTTGGAATTTGCGACGCCTTTGCTCAACCCGTCGCTCACACGTTGTGGATTTGCAAACCGAGACAAAAGTGATGCGAGTCGGTTGCCGGCATTGTTTGTGGGGCGTGATCCTTCAGTCCGCAGCGCCGTTTCAATCGCGTCCCAAAGTTGGTCATCGGTGCCGTACAGGCTGATCAATTCGACTGCTTGCAATAACTCATATTCCTGCAGGTTTTCCTCTCGGATCTTTTGGGAAGTCACTTCGACGAGACGCTTCGCGTATTCTTTGGCGGCTTCATCCTGTTGGGCAATCTCCAGTTCCGCGACATAAAAGGCATGCCAATTGAGCAGCGGATGCTGCAGCGAAGTCGCCATCGCTGAATGTTGGTTGTCGGCGCGATTCTTGAGCCAATCCAGTCGCTCTTGGGAAAGCGGTTGGAGCTGAAGTTCACGCTGTTTGTAATTGCTCGAACGTGTATTCAGTAGCACGCCCAACGCATAATCCCCAGACGCTGGCACCTTTTCCGCGACCTTCCAAATCAAGGGCCAGTCCGACGGGTTCTGATAGTTCATCGAGTTCTGTTGCGTCGCCGTCGCATAGAGCAATTGCTTTTGATAGGCGTCCCAAACCTCTTCACTTGTCGCGTTTTCTTTCAACGCGTTTTGCACCAGCTCATGGACCTTGGTTTCGACCGGCAAGCCTTCTTGATTCTGATAATGCAACTTACAGTACTGGGCCATCACTTTGGCTTGGCCATAGTCCATCGGTGTCGGCAACGTTGGATTGCCTGAAGAGCCATAGCGACTATCAACCAGACGCAGCAACGGATACAGACCATTGACGCGGACGTATCGGATCGGCGGGTTTGGATACGTTTGCCCCTGGTATGTTTGAGTTGTGGGATATGGTTTTCCGCCCTCTGGCAAGGTCTCCTCGGGGAGGTCCAACGAGATCAAGCGTTCTGCTGTCTTTGCAGAATCTTCCCATTGGTCAGAAGTCGCTTGAAACACCGTCAGGTCGAGTAACAGTTCCCAATTTCGGGGATCATGCTTTAACGCCTGATTGACAAGTTTGATAGCGAGTTCCGGTTCACCGTTGTCAAACAGGCGATTTAAGTTGCGTCGGAGTTGTTTTGAGTCGTTCTCGGACTCAGCAATTTTCATCCAGATCGCTTCCGCTTCTTTGGTTGCCCCCGTATCGAGCAACAATGTCGCCAACATCGCTTCGTTATTTCGGTCTGGCGAAAGCTGCGTCAACTGTCGCTGCAAACTAAGCGCCTCGTCGAGTTCGCCAGCCTGTTGTGAAAGTTCGACTAAACGTTGCATCAGCATCGTGTCGCGGCCACTCTCTTGCAGCAATCCTTCAAGAGTCTGTTTGGCCAATCCCACATCGCCGACTTCGGCATACGCGGTGGCGGTTAAGTCGACTGCTGTTCTTCGGTCAGACATTTCGCGACCACGAATTTCCAACCGCGTTACCAATTGGTCCAGCCGATTGGTACGGAGATACAGATTGGCAAGCTGGGCAACTACCTTGCGTTGCGACTCCAAATCATCCTTGCCTTCGAGGATTTGCCAGTACAGTTCGATTGCTTGGTCCGTTTTAAAGTCTTCGGCCAGCTGTTCGGCAAGCATTTGCTGGGCATCGACACTACGAGGATTCATTCTCACACAGCGGCGCAGCGAATCGAGTCGCAAGTCGGACTTGCCCAGCCGTCCACAAAGGTCGGCGTAAAAACGAAACGATTCGACCGATCCACCAGACGATGCCAGTAATTCGTCACCGACCGCTAGCGATTGGTCTGGCTCGCCAACCTGTAGATAGATCGATGCCAGTTTTTGTAAATGGCCGCTGCGGAACCGGGTGTCGGTATCTGCCAATTTCCGCCTTTTATTGATGCTTGATGTAGTCGCCCCGCGTCCTCGTACATCTGCGCCGAAATCACCAGGTTGTCGATGGAATCGGGCGCGAGTTCGATTGCCTTTTCAATCGCATCGGTCGCTTCGCGGGCATTGCGATTGGCATTGAAGAGCATCGCCAGGCGTCGCCAAGCGGTCGCGTCGCTGGGCGAATCGGCGACATTGGATTGCAGCTGGTCGATGCGATCCTGAAGCTTGCCGGCCGCTTGATACGTTTTGACCTCTTCGTTGAAAACTCGCTCTGCGTCTTCGAGCGTTTCGGCTAAGTCGCTCGCGAGTTTGATTTGTTCCAGCGAGGGATCGAATTGTTGGTCATCGCGCAGCCATTCGGCAAAGCGAATCCTCTCCTCGATGGTCGGATCCATTTGACAAGCTTCCGACATCACCGTGATGGCATCCGACTCCCTTTCGAACTGGTGCAGGATTTCTGCTAGGCGAACGAGGTTCTTGCGTGTCCGCAACTCACCTTCCGCAAGCGATTGCCAGACTTCGTAGGCTTCGTCTTTTCGGTTGAGGCGGTACAGGTATTCGCCGAGGTACTCTTTGTACTGCGGCTCCTGTGGTGCCAGTTTGATTGCGGCGCGATATCGCTGTAGGGCTTGTTCTTCCAGCTTCGCGTTCCGCATCAGGTCAGCGACTTGGGATTGTACGACCGCGTCGTCACTCCGGGCGTCGGCAAGTCGCATCCAAACCTTTGCCGCTGCTTGCGCCCGCTGGTCGGCATCACGGTCTTTGTCTTGAAGAATGACTTGGCCCCAATGGACCAAGTGGTCCGGATTGTCTGGATCATTCTTGGTCAGCGTTTCGTATTGGGTTGCCGCATCGCTATAGCGTTCGGCCGCGACGTATGCGTCGATCAAAGCCAACCGAGGTGCCGATTCGCTAGGGGCACGTTCAATCGCTTGCTCGAACCATTCGATCGCTTCCGGGGTTCGACCTTGTGCCGACAATGTTCGCGCCAGGCGAACCGTTGCATCGATGTCGTCGGGATGGTCGTCGACCCATTGTTCATAGTAGGACGCTAGCCCGGCGTAATCGGCGCTGGAAAGGAACGCGGATTCGATTTTGCGACGAGCTTCGCCATGCAGGTAACTTCCGGGGCGAAGTCGCGAGAGCAACCGTTCGATTTCCTTGATCGCTTGGTCTCGATCCCCGGCTCGAATGCGAAACTCTGCTGCTCGCATCGCATAGACAATCTTGTCATTGTCAGATCTCGCTTCTTCAGCCAACGCGTCGAATCGCTTCAGTGCTGCGTCCAGGTCACCTTCTTCGACCAGGATGTGTGCGATTCGTTCGAGAACTCGTTGGTCGCCGGGGAAGGCTTGTTCGAGTTGCTTCCAGACTGCGACAGCCTCTGCTTGTTGTCCGCTGCGTTGGTATAGTCGTCCCAACGCTCCGGCAATTTTCAGATACTCTTGCTTGGGCGGATCATTTGCGAGGGCGTTTGCAAATGCTTCGGTCGCTTCACTTTCCTGTCCGACCAACAGCAACGCTTCACCCAAATAGTTTGCCGCATACGGATCGTCCGGGGTCAAGCGTGTTGCCGCTTGAAACGCCTCGACCGCTTTGGCGTCTTCGCCACGTTGCGATTGCAATAGACCGACGACCATTTTGTAACGAGCCTTCGCCGCTTCGTCGGTTTGCGTTTCTGCTTCGTCATCAAGGCCTTCAATCAACTCGCCGATGTCACCACGACCGATGTGATAACTGAAAACGCGATCCAGCGACGTACCACGTGTTGGACGGCGAAGCAGCACTGTCAAAAAACGTTCAGCAGTGATGCGTTCACGCTGTTGTTCGGGCGTCTCATCAGCAGACGCTGCTTGCGCGACGTTGCCATCGTTTGTCTGATTGTCTTGGCCGTAGATGTTGGTCGCAAGACAGACCAGCCATCCAGTTACCAAGCTACTTCCAACGATCCGTAACAGTTTGCCACGACAAGACCGCATGAGGATGGTGGCACCCGCACGCCAGTCGAACACGGTCGCTGACATAGATTGAGACTCCGATTCGCGATCACTTGATATCTGAAAGCTCGTTTTTCAGAACTTTCTACGCCTCTAAATTAACACAGCCAACCCCCCGGCGGTCAAACACTCTAGACAAAACGGCTAAAACGCACCTGAAGCATCGTTTTGCAGTTTGCCGGACAGTTCGTTTTTTGCATCGCCAGGTGGCGATGGCCTTTGGCGACTCGTCACGTATAATCGGCGAAACGTCTGTTAGTGAAGCTCCGTTTCAGCATGGCAATGACCGACTCCAACTCGGAATCTCAATTCGAAAATGTCATCGCCGATTATTTAGGTCGAGTCGATGCGGGTGAGGCTCCCGACCCGGCGGTCTATCTCGAGCAATTTCCCGAGCACAGCGACGAGCTGAAAAGCTTTTTTCGCAACCACCATTGGTTGGGTGATTCGCCGACGCCGCCGACCGCGTCGCTGTGTGGTCAAGAAATTGGGTCGTACAAAATCGAGGCGGAGATCGCCCGGGGTGGGATGGGAGTGGTTTATCGCGCCCACCAAAAAGGGCTCGACCGTTTGGTCGCGGTCAAGGTTATCAGCAACGGTGTGCTTGCCAGCGATGAAGAGCGCCGGCGGTTTCGAATCGAAGCGGAAGCCGCCGCAGGTCTGGATCACCCGGGGATTATTTCCATTTATGAAATCGGCAGCTGGAACGGTCATGAGTATTTCTCGATGCCGCTGGTCGATGGCCCAACCTTGCAGCGTTACGTCGACGAGCAATCATGGGATGACCCTACCGTTGCCGAAGTCGTCCGCGACATCGCGCGCGCCGTTGACTATGCACATCATGCCGGGATCGTGCATCGGGATTTGAAGCCCGACAATATTTTGCTGGGAACCGACAATCGGCCCCTGGTCGCCGACTTCGGTTTGGTGAAATGGCACCGGGAAGGAACGTTGCTGACGCGCACCGGTCAAGTTTTGGGGACGCCAAACTACATGAGCCCCGAGCAGGCTTCTGGCAAATCTGCCGCCGGCGCCGCATCCGATATCTACTCGCTTGGTGCGATGTTGTACGCCTTGCTGACCGGTGTCCCTCCACACGAAGGAACAAACGCTGCCGAAGTTCTGCGCAGCGTATTGCAAGATGAACCCAGCCCGCCACGCAGCTATCGTGCAGACATCTCCCGGGATTTGGAAAACATCTGTCTGAAAGCGATGCATCCGGACGTGGCCGCGAGGTACATGACGGCTGGCGAGTTGGCGAACGATTTGGATTGCTTTCTCCGTGGCGAACCGATCACCGCATCCGGTAGCGGACTGATCGAACGAGTTGCCCGCGAGATTGGACGTGATCAACATCAAAACCATTTCCAACAGTGGCACGGTGCGTTGATGCTGCTGGGGCTGATCGTGTTCTCGACACACTTGTTGATCTTTGTCCTGTTGCAAATGGAGTTCGACCCAAGGATCGCCTACTGGCTTCCGCGACTGACCATGTTCGCATTGATCTTGGGAACGATCTATCGAGCCCGCGACGGATCGCTTAGCCCGCGCAGTATCGCCGAACGCCCTGTTTGGTCGATTTGGTTGGGGTACCTCAGTTCGCTTGCGGTGATCAATATCCTGCTGTTGATGGGCGGGATTAAACAGGAACACCTTTTCCCACTCGCTTCGGCACTTTCCGGTTTCGCTTTTGTAGCGATGAGCGGTCATATTTGGGGCGGTTCGGCATTGGCCGGCATCGCGTTCTTTGCCCTCGCACCGCTAATGGCAACACGGTTGATCGAGCCTTACGCGCCGGTGTTGTTCGGAACCGCCTATCTCGCATCGATTTTTGCGATCAGCCAGCACTATCGCAAAAGCGGTCAACGCAAACGCGAAACCGCTGACGCATAGCCACGTCCCCGTCACAGCGGGCCACAGAAATCGGCGAGCCGCCGCCGTGAAAATCGTCGCATTAAACACCCGCAATGATGCGATGTGACTGATTAAGGCTGCTTTAACGGTCTTGCAGCGGCCTCTGTCGGCTCGTTGACCCCTGTGGGTAAGACGGTTCCCCTCGGTCGGTTTTCCGTTTTGTGAAAAGGGGCGTCGTAAAGCAGGCCCTCTTGCCGCTATCCTGTAGGACTTCGTCAGGGTCGACCTAGTCCTTATTTCCGGAACTTTAATTGTGCCGATGTACTCTGCTAATTGAGCGGATGGTGTTCTCGGCCACCGGAGAGTCCGATTCCGTTCGAAGGTCGACCGTTCTAAACGTCGGTCCCCCGGACGGACAGGGATCACAGATAACGCAGGATGTGATGTGCCCGATCGGCGTTTTATCCCATCGCGTTGGTTAGCTTCGTGGATTTCCAGCAATACTACGGTAACGAGATTCCCCCCACCGACCACTATGTCTCAATCCTTGAGCATTGGGCCGGTTTGAGACCTGATTCGATCGCTTTCATGTTTACGGACGTGGAAGAGATCGAACTGCCGATGACCTATGGACAGCTTTGGAAAGAGGTGCGGGCGCTTGCCGGTTACCTGCAAAGTCGCTGTCGTATTCGTCCCGGCGATCGAGTTCTCTTGTTATATCCGCCTGGACTGGACTTCATCGTCGGGTTCTTTGCTTGTCATGCGGCCGGTGCTGTCGCCGTGCCTGCATTCCCGCCGCGTAAAAACCGCAAGGCTTCGCGGATCCGATCGATCGTCGTCGACGCGGGAGCCAAGTGGGCGCTCACCACCAACCAGCAAGCCGAACAGCTTGGCGGCGAAGTGCGCCATGGGGATTTGATGGGCGTCCAGATTTTGGGCACCGATGATCCCGAATGTCGAAACCTTGATGCCTATCGTCGCCCTTCGATCGACGGCGATACCTTGGCAGTGATGCAGTACACGTCCGGTTCGACCGGTTCGCCAAAAGGCGTCATGCTGACCCAGCGTAACTTGGTCGCCAACGCCCAGTTGATTTTTCACGCCTTCGAACCACGCGCCAAGTCCGTCGGGATTTCCTGGTTGCCAACCTACCATGACATGGGTTTGGTCGGCGGGATCCTGGTTCCGGTGTTTATCGGCTGCGAAAACGTCTTGATGAGCCCGATGACGTTCTTGCAGCGTCCAACGCGATGGTTGCGAGCGATTTCGAAGTACGGCGGGACGATCACTGGTGGGCCTAACTTTGCCTACCAGCTTTGCGTCGACAAGATTTCTGAAAGCGAAATCGAAGGGCTGGACCTCAGCTCTTTGCAGATCGCATTCAATGGCGCCGAGCCGATTCGCGCAGCAACACTCGATGCATTTCGTCGCAAGTTCGAACCGTATGGTTTTAACCCTTCGGCTAGTCTTCCCTGCTATGGGATGGCCGAAACCACATTGATTGTGACCGGCGGCCCGAGTGATCCGCGCCCGATCATCAAGTCTTTCGATCGTACCGAATTAGACAGCAAGCGTGTCGTCCCTGTTGAAGACGACGATGCCACGGCAAGAAAGCTTGTCGGTTGCGGGGCCGTGCTGCCATCGGAAACCGTTCTGATCGTCGATCCGGATACGCGTGAAGAATTGCCCGCCGATTCGATTGGCGAAATCTGGGTCAGCAGTCCTTCTGTTGGAGCCGGTTACTACGGCCGCAAAGAAGCAACCGAACGGACATTCAAAGCCAAGACTGCCGGCGGCGACGGACCGTACCTGCGAACTGGTGACCTGGGATTCCTTTTCGATGGCCAGTTGTATGTCTCCGGTCGTCTAAAAGACATGATCGTCGTTCGCGGTGTGAACCGGTACCCGCAAGACATCGAAGAAACAGTCGAGCGTGCGTCGGATGTCGTGCAAGCCGGCGCGGTGGCTGCCTTTGCGATGGACCAAGACAATCGCGAGCAGCTCGCAATTGTCGCTGAAGTTGCTCGGTTACGCGACGTCGATTGGGACTCGCAAATTCAAGCGATCCGTCGCGCCGTGACCGACGAGCACGAACTTCCGCCGGATGCTGTCTATCTGGTTCGAAACAGTAGCGTTCCTAAAACTAGCAGTGGCAAAATCCAGCGACATGCTTGTCTGCACGCCGTCCGTGACAACGAATTGAAGTTGATTGCGAAATGGGTTCGCTGGGAGGAATCGGGAACGGGCTCGGTCGTGGCAAGTGACGCCCGGCCAATGATCCAAGCCGCAACTTCGGCTTCGGCGTCCCTGACCGATGCCGACGTTAATCCGTTGATCGTGCAAGCGATTCAATACCATGTGCGCTCGGTCGCGGGTGAACGTGCCAAGCAGCTTTCGTTGAACACGAACATCGTGTTGGACCTGGGACTGGATAGTCTTGAGCGTCTTGAAATTGCACGGAATTTGGAACGGACGTTCGGTGGCCGTTTCCCTGAACAAGTTCTCGACGAAATCGAAACGATCGGCGAAACAGCAATCGCGATCAGTCGCTATCTGCCTGCTGGTGCCGACGCGCGAGCCGAAGCAATGTTAACCGGCAATGCGAACGGTTCGGTCGCCGCGAAGCGGCCCGCAACCAGCGGCGAAGCTTCTACAGCACTGGCCCAGGAACGCGCTGCTGTCGAACCGGAAGATCAAGTGGAGCAATTCGCTGAGTATCGTCGTTTGAAGGCGACGATGGAGCAGATGCGAATGACCGGCGTTCCCAACCCGTTCTTTACCGTTCACGACGGGATTGCGGCAGATACTACCGTCGTCGGCGGCAAGAAACTGATCAGTTTCGCGACCTACAACTACTTGGGCATGAGCGGGCATCCCGTCGTTTCGGAAGCCGCCGCGGATGCGGTTAAGAAATACGGGACCAGTGTTTCGGCAAGCCGATTGGTCTCCGGTGAAAAACCGATTCACCGTCAGCTGGAAGAGACACTCGCCAAGTTCATTGGGGTCGATGATTCCATCTTGATGGTTGGTGGCCACGCCACAAACGAAACCACCATCGGCCACTTGGTTGGCGAAGGCGATCTAATCCTGCACGATGCACTCTCGCACAATAGTATCGTGCAAGGCGCACTGCTTTCCGGAGCACGCCGCCGACCGTTCCCACACAACGACTTTGCTGCCCTTGATCGGACCTTGCAAGAGTTGCGGTCTCAGTACCGACGCGTGCTGATTGTGATTGAAGGCGTTTACAGCATGGACGGTGACTTCAGCAACTTGCCGGAGTTCATCAAGGTCAAGAAAAAACATCGCGCGATGTTGATGGTCGACGAGGCGCACAGCCTTGGCACGATGGGCAAGACCGGGCACGGCATGGCTGAGTTCTGGGACTGCGATGCGCGCGATGTCGATATTTGGATGGGCACGCTTTCAAAGTCCGCCGCATCCTGTGGCGGTTACATTGCCGGAAGTGCCGCGTTGGTCGAGTACCTGCGTTACACCGCACCAGGGTTCGTCTTTAGTGTTGGTATGCCTCCCGCCCAGGTTGCCGCCGCACTCTCGGCGTTGCAGTTGGTCGAGAAGGAGCCGGAGCGAGTCGAGCGACTGCGGCAAAACAGCGAGCTATTCCTGAAGCTTTGCAAAGAAGCAGGGCTAGATACTGGCGTCAGCGAGCAGACACCGGTTGTTCCCGTCATCACCGGCAATTCGCTGGTCGCCCTTCGGCTAAGTAACCGTCTCAAGGGTGATGGGATCAACGTGCAGCCGATTTTGTATCCGGCGGTGGAAGAATCCGCGGCGCGGCTGCGGTACTTTATTACCAGCGAGCACAGCGAAGATCAGATTCGTACGACAGTTGAAAGAACCGCGAGTCACCTTGCCGACTTAGGCTTCGCGCTCCAAGCAACACGGGCCACTTAATCCGCTTAGAACCCTCCGCATTGCCATTCCGATCAAAACGGACTGCAACTCTCTGAGTGAGTGCATGCGGATGGCGATGCTTGGGTTTCATGGGCCTGTACAGCATTTTCACACTGGCAGCACTTATCGTTGCTGCGACGTGGGGGGACTGCCGTGAATGTAGCGTTCGCAGTTCATCGTTTCCGCCATTCAAACGGTTCGATAGGAACAGGTGGAAACTCAACCAACCAAGCCTGAAACAAAGTCGCCGAGTGGAGATTTTTGAAGTGGTTAGTCGATCGCCGTTACGCCTTCTGTTCTGCCAAATTTGAACTTCAATGCTCCATCGCACGCTAGTCTTTTGCCTGCCACTCGTTGTGGCGATGCTTGTCGGATGCGGAGGGAACGTTGCGTCTGATGTAGCCATTGGAGATTTCGCGTTTCGCAAGCTGCCTGGCGACGCCTCGGAAATTCATTTCGCCCTCCATCCGGGAATCCGGAACCCAAACTCCTATTTTGAATTCACAACATCAGAAACGGAGTTCCTCGCATGGGCCGCCCAACAACCCAACGTCGAGCGTGTAGAGAAAACACAGTTCATTGTCTACCGCTACGCAGACTATCCTGGCGCGACTGATGATCGTGAGTCACTTGTCGTGGACGATGGCTATCTGTTTGAATGGTACAATCCAACTGACGGCGACCAAGGCGAGTGCATTGCGTATGACAAAGCAAAGGGACGCGCCTACTACTGGTCGCACACTTTCTGACATGCGATAAGATTGGCAACGTGTCGTAGCAGAAATCTGACGATTGGAAGCTGAAGGCAATAACAGGATTTACCTTCAATTCATCGAAACCAGGAAGTGAATTCGTTTGACTACGCAATGCGGTTCAATGGCGTAACATTGAATCCCGTGATCAACTTGGACGCCTCGATCACTACTCCAGAACCATCACCGCTTCGAGAAGACAATGATTTCTCGTGTCGGTTCATGGAGCACCCAGACGACACCGAGGAACCCGGTGTTGCCTACCGCGGTCCACTGGCGCAAGGTGACGCTTTGTGGGCGAAACAGACAATAGCCCAGCTAACCGATGAAGCTCACTGCAAAAGTCAATCGTATCGTCAATGAGCATTTGGACGGTGAGATTTCTGGTGGTTGGCGGAGCGTCTGGAAAGTTTTAGCGGAGGAGATCGAGCGAGTCACCGCACAAGATGACGATACGCTCAAGCTTGTACGGCAAAACCGGCTTCACGAAGCTCTCTCTGACGACCAGTGGTTGGTCGCAAAGTTTTCAATGTGTAGCCCGCTCGACCCGTTGAACGCGATTTCCGACGGAATCTGTCGACGCCTATGGAAAGATTCCAATGTCGAACTTGCGTTACGTCTTTCATTCTCGGCTCGCCATCACTGGGTCGCATCGCATTTTGCGGGTGCGTTAGACGAACTTTGGCGTCCAATGTTGATGGCGCTTGCCGCTCACGACCATTTGGCATTGAATCGGCTCATCGAGTTGTGGCAACGGAGTAACGAGAAACCAAGCTCCCGCTCTTACGCTCAGATTTGCGATGCTTTACAGGCGATCGTCACTGGTGATCGAGATTTGCTGTGTCAAACCGTAGGCACTTTTGCGAAGGGAAACCGACCAGCCTACGTCAGTTCCGTTCGTGAAGTCATTTGTTCGATTGCCAATCGGGATGCTGGCAGGTTCGCGGAGGGAATGAATCGCATGCTGCGAAGTTATCGGTCATACATGTTTGGCGACGACGTGATGGGCCTCATCGACCCGCATGCGGTTGGGCTCTACGAACTGGCTCACAAACGAATCCCAGAGGTGACCGCATCTTTCGATGTGCAACAAAAACTTCCGTGGGACCGAGAATACTTCCAATGGTTACAGAACTGCGACGACATCCAAGATTGTTTTGAACCGTTTGACGCACCTGATTGGATGCGGCACTCAATTTTCGAGATGGACGGTCTTGAATGGGCCTTGTCAGTTCGGGCGAAACGTTAACTGACACAGATCCGGCAAATCGCTTTGCCGTGCACGCGGGGTATTCGATTCCGCGGTTTGCCAACCGTGAGCGTTTCCAGGCGGAAATACAAGTTGCGGTCTAGGCATTAGCCGATTTCTTCTACCCAGTTCCTTGCCTACGTCAACACACCGAAAATCGGTTACAGCCTAGACTCCATCGAAAACCCAGACGTGATCGTGCGGGCTGGCAAGATATGTTTAGTCTATTTCGCTGCCGATACGGGGTGTTGGAATTGTTGCAGACTCAATGTTTGAGCGTGCAAGAGTTGTTCTGTTGTTTCCAGCCAGACCGGTCGACGCCCTTACTGCTAGTTCCTCCAGCCCGCTGGTACGGAGTTGGGAAATCAAGTCTGGCGTGCAGGGGAAATGCTTGAAGTGAATGTTGTGCTGAAAGATTTGCTACCGTAGACGCCTGCTGGTTTCAAAATTTGGACCGCCCAAAAGTCGCCCATTTCTTGGCAAATAATCGGGAAGAACGCCACCTAAGAGAAGTGAAAGACGACAATGAGGAACCAATCAACTGTTACTTCACCACCTATCAATCGGATTGCCAATGAATCATAGACGCAATCTTGTAGCGGGCATTGCTTGCACCGTATCTCTCGCATTCGCTGCGTTTTCCTTTGCGGCAGATAGTGAAGAATCTCTCCACCTGAAGAATCACTTTGAGGGGAAGGTGGTGTTTGTTTCGAGTGCTAACGTTCCCACGAAAAC
This sequence comes from Rhodopirellula baltica, assembly GCA_002901265.1. Lineage (GTDB taxonomy): Bacteria > Planctomycetota > Planctomycetia > Pirellulales > Pirellulaceae > Stieleria > Stieleria baltica_A. Next base: position 36,034 of record PPHI01000008.1, read on the forward strand.
GATTGTTAATCCTCGTGTCTTTGCGTTCATGGGGCGGCTCACACTCACTGGAGATGAAATCATCATCACCGGAAGCGACGGAAATGGCAAGGCTACTTATGTCGAAACTGGAGCAACGGTCTATGTTGCCTGGGATGATGCAACGCTATGTACCGCGAAAGACGCAACCTATTTCACCGACTCTGGTGATGCGACTCCGAGTCAATCGGCCAAGTAGTTTCGCAGACGGTTGTTTCTTTAAATGGACTTTTCCCAATATCGCTTTCTACGCCGCGAAAGTAACGGTGTAGAACGCTACTTTCGGCGGAGTGAAATGCGACACTCGCAAGTCGACACATTCGTTTGGATGCTTGCGGGGATGTTAAACGTCTTTCTGGTGTCGGGCCACAATGCACGACGTGACCGTGCAATCCGTGCTTCCGTCAAGAGATCGCAATCCTATTTGGGGTTTCGGCCGAGCATACGAACTCGTGAGTTTGCAATTGGATTTTCAAGACCAGTACCCGCGTGAAATCGAATTCGAGATCGACCGAATGAAGCTGCTTGGTTATTTGTCTGACCAGGCAAAGCTTGGATGTTTCGGCATCGTATTTCCGTTCGCCATCTTGATCGCATTTGCGTTTTACAGGGAGGCGATGGCGCCCTTCCACAAGAACGATGATATCTGGTTTTGGTTTGGCTGGTTCAGTCTTTACATGCTCGGCGGCCTAGCAGCTTGCGGCGTACTTGGTTCCGTTTTGTACGTTTCATATTTTCGACGGTCAGCGAGATTGAAGGCGAACAATCTGCGTTTGATGGTTGATGGCTGTTACCTACGACTTGTTTCCGGCGGATTCGTCGTCATTGACCAGCGTTTCCATTTTCGCGAGGTCTCTTCTTACGCCACGGTTCAGGGACCACTCCTGCGACGTCATAAGTTGAAAACACTTTGTTTTCGCATCGATAGGCGAATGAATTCGCCTGCTCTCTTGGTAACCGGTTTGGCCGACGCTGACGAAGTTCGTGACGTTCTCTGTGAGATTGACGCAGCTCGCGAATGGGCCGGTTCGTCCAGTCCTGGGCATAGCCGAAGTCCTTCCAACGGTTAGCCGATGGACGAGCGGCGTCAAGCTCATTGCTCGACGCATCGCTGAATTGCCCTGCGTCTGCCCCATATCGCACTGCTTCTTGCACCGGTGCTCTCGATCGCAGAGAATCCAATTGATCCTACGGTTGCGTAAGAGTTTGCAATCGGTTCGCCGCATGACACCGTAGATGAAATCAATCTTTGCGTTCCCTGAAAGAAACTCAATGTTCGTTCGAATGAAATCGTTTTTCTTGGCCTGCCTTGCCGCAGTCGTCTTCTCTGCTGGCTGCTATTGCCAAGACAGTCAATCGCTGGAGAGGCTTGCTCAGGGGAACCAGCCAGCATCTCCGATGCGGTTTGTGTCGTTTGATCAAGTGACGATGGACGATCAGATTTGGCAGCCGCGAATTCGGCTGCTGGTCAACAATACTTTGCCGCATGCCTTCAAGAACACCGAAGTTGCTCAGCGGCGACTGCGTCTTTGCGCGGAGTGGCTGGAGAGTGGCGGCAAGACGGAAAAGCCAGAGCCACATCGCTTCAACACCTCCGATTTGTACAAGGTGATGGAAGGTGCGGCGTTGATGATTCAGTCGGAGCCTAACGACGAGATCGAAGCGATGATGGATCGCATCATCCAGGTGATCACTCGAGCTCAATCGCCAGACGGCTACCTTTACGTCCCACACATCACCGGTTCGATCCACAAGAATGAGATGGGAGACCGTCCATACAGTTTCCTGATCCATAGCCACGAGCTTTACAACGTCGGGCATCTGTACGAAGCCGCGGTTGCATACGCTCAAGCCACCGGCAAAACGGAATTGTTGGATGTTGCGGAGAAGAATGCGGCCCACGTCCGGCGAGCGATTTTTGAAGGTGATCCAAACTACAACAATGGCAAGCCCATCATGCAGGCGCCGGGACACCAGGAAATCGAAATCGGCTTGCTGAAGCTGTATGGCTATACCGGGAAAGACATTTACTTGCGAATGGCAAAGCGGTTTTTGGATATCCGTGGAGTGACCTTTGTTCCCGATGGCGATGGAGTCAATTCGGCTGCGTACGCACAGCAACACCTTCCGGTTGCGAGGCAGACGACCGCCACCGGGCATGCTGTCCGTGCGACCTATCAGTACGCAGCGATGGCCGAGGTCGATAGTCTGCGAGGTTCAGATGACTACTCAGAAGCCTTGGGTCACATTTGGCACGATATCGTTGATCGCAAAATGCATATCACCGGAGGATTGGGGGCGGTTCATGGCATCGAGGGTTTTGGGCCAGATTACGTGTTGCCCAACAAGGATACCTATCTTGAAACCTGTGCGGCGGTCGGCAATGTATTCTTCAACATGCGAATGTATCTCAAGTATCGAGATGCAAAGTATGTGGATGTTGCCGAAGTCGCGTTACTAAACAACTGCCTTGCCGGGATGGGGGAAGACGGCACGACGTTCTTCTATCCGAACCCACTGGAAGCCGATCAGAGGCACCAGCCGCGTAGCGGTTGGTTTGGCACTGCGTGCTGCCCTTCGAATATTGCTCGCTTGATCCCGCAGGTTTCAGGCTACATGTATGCCAGCGACCAGCAAAGCGTCGATTGCGTATTGTACGGCAGCAATTCGACAACTGTTGCGATAGATGGTGTGTCCGTAAAGCTACGGCAGACGACTGACTATCCTTGGTCTGGAACGATCAACCTCGATGTGAAGCCAACGGAGAGTGTCACATTCCCATTGCGTCTCCGCATTCCGACTTGGGCGGGAGCACAGCTGGTCCCTGGCGAGTTGTATTCCTTCGCCGATCCGGCACCGCAGTGGGAAGTCAAAATCAACGGAGAGTCGGTTCAGGCTGAGGCCATTGACGGCTTCGTCAGCTTGTCGCGTGAATGGAAAGCCGGCGACAACGTGCAATTGACTTTGCCGATGCCGGTACGGAAAAACCTCTGTGTGGACAAAGTAGAAGCGAATCGCGGTCGTTTTTGCTTCTCTCGAGGGCCAGTCGTCTATTGTGCCGAAGGAATTGACAACGACGGTGCGGTTCAGCGTTTTTTCGTTCCAGAGTTTGACTCGAAACAAGTGAAGGAAGAGGCAACGGAAAAGGGCTGGCCTGAGTTGATCGTCGCAGCGAAAGAACGAAAGCTTGAATCGGCATCCTCGGATCACCCTTTGCGATTGCTACCGTATTTTGCTTGGAGTAATCGCGACCGTAGCTCGATGCAGGTGTGGTTTCCTGAGAATGAAACATTGGCGACGCCTGACCTTACTTCGCCGGATAACTTGCGGTTTGCCGCGGTCAAAGCATCTCACACTTTCGCTCAAGACAATGTCGATGCGATGCGAATGAAGCATACGCCAAAATCCTCCGCTGACACTTCGATCCCGCGCTGGACCAGTTGGCCACAAACCGGCAAGGAACAGTGGGTGGAAATTTCGTTGGATGAACCGATGGAAATCCGCAGCGTCGGTGTCTATTTCTACGATGACAAAGGCGGTGTGCAAGTACCAATGTCATGGGAGGTTCAGGTACCAAAAGGGCAGCAATGGGAAACGATGCGGATCTACAATACGGACCAGTACAGCGTGCTGCCGGACAACTACAACACAGTTCATCCTGCCGACAAGACTGTCGCTGATCGCTTGCGTCTACGCTTGGTACCCCAACATGGCCAGACGTCTGTGGGAATTCTTTCGGTCGACATTGACGCGGCAAGTTCGAAATAGTGTCACTGGATCTCAAGATGCCACAGCTGTTTGCCGCTGGGTGATTTCAAGTCCGACACTCAAATCTTGAGTAGCTCCAACCAACTCTACATGACGCAAGTTGGTTGGATTTTTCGAGAATAGCAAACTGGCAAGGGATGTCACTCGCCATCGCATCCACGAGTTTGCACCGCTAGCTCGCAGGAAAGCTGCGTCGACAATAATCTCGACATTCACGCCATTGAAGCGAAACAGAACGTCACTTTCGCGGGAACATAACGCGACATTGATAAAGTCTATCGGCCGTTAGTTCAATGATTGGCAAAAGTGCGCCTTGAAGTTTGCAGGCGCTATTCTGGTTGCGGCAAGCATTCGCTTGTAAAATCGTACCTCATGTGACCGACTAATCGCATGATACCTGTCAGGCACAAAGGAATCACGCTGTAAGTTGTACCCAATTCGGTGCAGGTATCATCTGGACACAGCGTTGCGGCAAGTCACACGTTTCGCCGTGAGCGTCGATTGCTCACGGAGCAGTTTTGGCCAGACAAATTGACGAACTCATGAAATCCACAATCGCCTCGGTCGGTGCATTTGCGATGGTCGCCTTATTTATAGGCTGTGACCGCTCCTCTGTTTCTGCGGATGCTTCCCAACGCCAGGCGAAAGTTCAAAGGGTCATCTTTGCGGATGCCATTGAGGAAGAAATCACCGACTATGTTGAATTGGTTGGCCGCCTCAAGGCAGACAAAAGTGTCTCCATTCGGTCTCGAGTTTCTGGCTTCTTAGAAAAAACGCACTTTACCGATGGGCAGACGGTGGAGGCGGGAGATTTGCTGTTTTCGATCGAGCCCGACGAGTATCAAGCGGTTTACGACCAAGCAAAAGCACAGATCGAAGTTGCCGAAGCACAGCTCGACTTGGCCACAAAGAAGCTGGCTCGTTCGGATAAACTTATCCAATCACAGGCAATGTCGGTTGAGGAATACGAGCAAAACAAATCTTCAGTTGCCGAAGCCGCCGCGCGTCTTATTGCAATGAAGGCGGATGCAGAACGCGTCAGGCTGGATGTCGATTACACCAAAGTGATTACACCGATCACTGGGCGAGTCGATCGCGCATTGCTTGATGAAGGAAACTTCGTCACCGGTGGGCTGACGGGCGGTTCTGTGTTGGCAAACGTCGTCAGTATTCATCCGATTAAGGCGGTGGCCAATGTCGACGAAAGTGTTCGGTTGAAATTTATGCGGCGACAACGCGAGGTTGCCGGCGACGACTTCAAGCAAGCTGACAAACTGAGTGAACTTCAGATCCCGTGTTGGTTGCAGCTACAAGACGAGACCGGGTTTCCTCACGAAGGGACACTTGAATATGGTGAAATCCAAGTCGATGCAACGACCGGAACGTCTCGTCTACGCGCCGTTTTTGACAACGTAGACGGACTGTTGACTCCGGGGATGTTTGTCCGTCTGAAATTGCCGGTTTCAACTCCGCATCAGGCAGTGTTGATTCCCGATACCGCAATTGGGACTGATCAGGCAACAAAGTTTGTTTACGTCATTGATGACCAAAAGCAGATCGAGTTTCGTTCGGTAGAGATCGGCGATCGTCGTGACAAAGATCGAGTAGTACTTTCGGGTTTGCAGCCTGGTGAGTCGGTCGTCATCAAGGGGATGCAACTGGTGCAACCGGGAATGACCGTCGAGCCGATTGCCAATTCGTCGGAATGAATCCATCAGTGTGAAACCGGCGTTCTTGGCATCCATCACCGTCCATCACCCGAATTTCAACCATGTCGCAGTTCTTCATCGATCGGCCAATCTTCGCTAGCGTTATTTCAGTTCTGATTGTGCTTGCGGGCGGCATTTTCGTCTGGACGCTACCGGTCGCCCAATACCCGGAGATTACCCCGCCGTCCGTATTGGTCACTACCAAGTATCCTGGGGCTAGCAGCGAAGTCGTTGCTGAAACGGTCGCGGCGCCGATCGAACAGCAAGTCACCGGCGTCGAAAACATGCTTTACATGTCGAGCCAATCGACCAATGACGGCGGCTATTCGTTGACAGTGACGTTCGAAGTTGGCACGGATTTGGACATGGCACAGGTGCTAGTTCAAAACCGAGTTAACTTGGCGACACCGACTTTACCGACCGAGGTGAAAAACATTGGTGTCTCGGTCGTCAAAGCATCCGCAAGTTCCTTGCTGGCGGTAACCTTCTTTTCACCTGATCAAACGCGCGATCAACTGTACCTGAGCAATTTCGGAACGATACGCGTCAAAGACGAACTGGCTCGGATCGAAGGAGTCGGCAACATCACGATCATCGGCCAGCGTGATTACAGCATGCGGGTTTGGTTGGATCCGAACCGGATGGCCGCACTGGGCTTGGTTGCTGGTGACGTGATTGCTTCACTGCGAGAGCAGAATATTCAAGTTGCGGCGGGAGCATTGGGGCGTCCTCCCGTCCCGAGTGGTTTGGACTTTCAGTACACGCTGAAAACTCTCGGGCGATTGTCAACGGCCGATGAATTTGCGGACATCATCATCAAGACTGGCCAGGATGGGCAGATTGTCCGGTTACGCGATGTCGCGACTGACCGACGAACGGACGAAAAAGGAAACACGTTTGGAGGCATTGCATTTGGTGCGGGGTTTGAGGACACCAAATGTAAGCTTGATGGCGTTCCGGCATCAGGATTGATGATTTATCAACTTCCCGGTTCGAACGCACTCGACACCGCCAATCGCGTTCGCGAGAAAATGGACGAGCTACGGAAAGGTTTTCCGGCAGGCGTCGAATACACGATTAGCTATGACACAACGCCGTTTATCAGTGAATCGATTCACGAGGTTTTCAAGTCACTTCGTGACGCGATTTTTCTCGTCGCGATCGTGGTGTTGGTTTTCTTGCAGTCATGGCGTGCCGCAATCATCCCGTTGATCGCGGTACCGGTCGCAATCATTGGGACCTTCGCCGTGATGGCGGCGATCGGGTTCAGCCTTAACAACCTTTCACTTTTCGGATTGGTGCTCGCGATCGGGATCGTTGTGGATGATGCGATTGTCGTGGTTGAAGCAATCGAACATAAGCTTGAGCACGGGATGGGACCGGTCGAGGCTTCGAAAGCGGCAATGCTTGAGGTCACCACGCCGATTATTGCGATCTCGGCCGTGCTGATGTGCGTGTTTATTCCGTGCCTGTTTATTTCAGGCATCACCGGGCAATTTTTCAAACAGTTTGCGGCAACCATTGCGGTATCGACTTTCTTTAGTGCGGTCAATTCGTTGACTCTTAGCCCCGCGTTGAGCGCGTTGTTGCTGCGACCGAAATCCGACCAGCGAGATTGGCTGTCACGGTTTCTAAACTTGACGTTGGGCTGGTTCTTCAAACTTTTCAATCGCTTTTTTGGAACGGTCTCAGAGGTGTACGCCGGTATGGCGGGGTGGTTGGTGAGGATGTCCGTGATCGTGTTGGTGATTTACGCCGGACTGATCTGGGGGACCTACAAAGGGATGACGACTGTTCCTGCCGGCTTCGTGCCATCTCAGGACAAGGGGTATCTGCTGGTCGACATTCAGCTACCCGATTCGGCGTCGCTGGAACGCACCGAAAAGGTTGTCGCAAAGCTGAGCAACGCATTGTTGGGGAAGCGGAATGGCGATAGCCAGCATCTCGCGAAGACCGTCATGGAAAGTCGCACCCAATCCGAAAACACGCATTCGAAAGACGCTGCTCTCCGCGATGCTGATCTCGGCGATATGGCGGGCGTCGACCACATGCTTGAAGTTGTCGGGCAGTCGTTTGTGCAGGGAGCTGTCGGCTCGAACTTTGCATCGATCTTTGTGATTTTGGACCCGTTTCATGATCGTCAGGATGACTCGCTCTATTCTGAGCAGATCGCGATGCGAATCCGACAAACCGCAGCCGAGTCGATTCTAGATGCCCGAGTTGCCGTATTTGGTCCACCACCAGTCGACGGATTGGGAAGCGGCGGTGGTCTGAAGATCATGGTTCGAGATATCGGGCAGATCGGGCTCTCGGAACTGGAGAAAGTCACTGGCGAGTTGGCCCGTGAAGGTTCTTCTCAGCCGGACATTTTGGGCATGCAAAGTGGATTCCGTGCGGACACGCCGCAGATGTTTGTCGACGTGGATCGCGAAAAATGCAAAGCGATGAATGTTCTGCTTAGCGATGTGTTTACGACGCTACAGTTGTATCTTGGCGGCTACTACGTCAACGACTTTAATGCTTTCGGGCGAACCTGGCAGGTCAACTTGCAGGCCGATCCGTTGTTCCGTCTCTCGCCAGAGCAAGTCACACAGCTTTACGTCCGCAGTGTCAGTGGAGAGATGGTGCCCTTGGGCGCGTTGTGTAGCGTGCACGACGTAACGGGGCCCGCGTCGGTGCAGCGTTACAATGGCTTCGCCGCTGCCGCGATCAACGGTTTGGCTGTGCCCGGTGTCAGCTCCGGGGACTCGATCAAGACCGTCGAGCGAGTGGTTGCTGACACTCTGCCATTTGGATTTGATACCCAGTGGACCGAATTGACGTACTTGCAAATCCAATCAGGCAATACAGCGTTGATTGTCTTCGCACTCGCAGTCGTACTCGTTTTCTTGGTGTTGGCTGCTCAATACGAAAGTTTGAAACTGCCTTTCGCCGTCGTGCTTGTCGTCCCGATGTGCCTGCTCTGTTCGGTGATCGGTGTCGCATTGGCGGGGATGGACATCAATATCTTTGTGCAAATCGGCTTCGTCGTTCTGGTTGGTTTGGCAAGCAAAAACGCGATATTGATTGTTGAATTTGCCAACGAGCAGCAAGAGCAAGGGCTTAGCAAATTTGATGCAACCATTGAAGCGTGTCGTTTGCGTCTGCGTCCTATCATCATGACTTCACTGGCTTTCATCCTAGGCGTCGTGCCGCTAGTGCTAGGAAGTGGAGCTGGCGCAGAGATGCGTTCGACACTTGGAGTCGCAGTGTTCTCTGGGATGTTAGGCGTCACGTTTTTCGGGATCTTCCTAACGCCCGTCTTCTACTACGTCTTGGCGGGACAAACCAAAAAAGAGACCTGAAGCCGTACCGATTGGATGGCTCAAACCGTGGCGTTTTGATTGGAGGTGAATTGAATCAATCGCCAATTGAAGTCTGTTCGCAAAAGTCCCACTACAGCATTCGTGCTAGTTGGAACTTGGCCCCACCTGCTTGATCGCACCGTTGGTTGTATTGGCTTTGTCGAAGGAGGGGAAAATGAATCGAAACGTTGTACCCTCATTGGGTTTGGATTCGATTTCGATCTCTCCACCCAGCATCTGGCAGGCTTCCTTTACAGCGGCCATCCCGACGCCACGTCCGGAAATTTCCGTGACGGTTTCTTTCGTTGAAAACCCATCGGTCAGGATCGCATTTGCCATTTCGTCGTTGGTTTCGCAAGGAAACCCTAGCTTTTTGCAGCGGGCGGCGACTTTGACCCAGTTGATCCCGGCGCCGTCATCGGCGACTTCGAAGACAAATAGGTCCGGAAACTCTTGTGCTCTCAGACGAACGCGACCATTCGCGTCTTTCCCGAGCTGAATACGTTCATCGATTGGTTCAATGCCGTGATCGATCGCATTACGCACCACATGTACCACGGAGCCCCAAAAAGCATTCCAACTTTCGCAATGCGGTTGCCGGATGTCGGCTGCAAGCACATCGATTTCCAATTCTTCTTTTCCCAGGCGCTGCGCCAGCTGACGAGCACGCTCCGCAATCAGTTCCAAGCGTTTACTGACTCGATCCCAACTCCATCGGCGCATCATCATCGCGAGAGCCTCACTGGATGCGCCGTTCTCTGCCGCCAGCAGCGTCGCTTCAAAAGCTTCTTTGTCGATCGAGATTTGGTCGGCCCTTTCGATGTCGATGATCGTTGAAATTCGACTCCGGATCGATGTCCATTGGGCGGCAATCAAGTCTCGCTGCGAGTTGGTGCAGCCGCCAACCTCCTCACAAAGTTCATTTTCGAGTTGATGAATCCAGCGGGAGAATTGATTCATGCCAAATAGCCCACAGTTTCCCTTGAGCGTGTGGATCCAGCGACGCTCTTCGGCGTCAGATCCTTTTCCTGATGTGAGCTTTGAAACTAACCGATCGGATTCTTTGACAAATGCAATTAGGCTTTTCGGATCACGAACGAAATGGGAGAAAATGGCCATCTGTTCTCGCTGAACTTCACTGGCCCGTTCTGCTTCGAGTTCGGACGTGATATCGGTGCAGATAACCAGGAGATGTTCTAAGCGATCTCCCAGATGAACCGGTCGGTATCCCAACCTGAATTCTTTTCCATCGTAATGAAATCGACTTGGTAGTTGCTCGATACCGAGTTCGATCGGCATCCAATCATAAGAAAGTTGTTCCCAGCCGAGTTCAAGGCCATCAGCTAGCGCCTGGTCGTAGCTTTGAAGCCATCCCCAAAGCGTTTGGCCAGATTCTGGGAGGTCAAACCAATCACAAAATCGTGTCGATGGCTGGTTCGCGAAGGTACCATCGAGCCGAACCATGACTAATCCTTCAGCCACGTTATTGACGACCAACATTGCCGATGCGTGAGCAAGTTCGGCTTTCACGCAAGCTTGCTCAGCGAGTTCGGTTGCGGACTGCAGCTTTTGCGCGGAAACCTTTTGTGCCGCACCAAATGACAGCCCAGCCGCAACAACTACCGTGATCAACCCTACGGCAATGATCAGTCGGTAGGTACTCTCGTACGCAGCAGGAATCGGTGTGGTGGGAAACAGATAGTAGTCGTCGAGCCAGTAGAGGAAGACCAGAGTCGCTACAGACACGGAGTACCAAAACAGTCCCGATCGGCAACCACCAATCATTGTGGCGATCAGCGGAGCAAAATAGAACCAACACAACCCGGTCGCATTGATCCCACCGGTCGTGAATAGGACGCCGCCAACTCCGACGTAACATGTCAGCGCCATCATGTTGCCGGCAATCTTGGTCGATTCCGTCCACCGGAAAAGCAAGAAAGCCAAGGGGGCAGTAAAAAAAGCCTGCCCTGGAGCGAGCGCTGGCAAGGGCAGGCCCATCACTGCATAGACCAGCGAATAAGTTGTGCCCGCAACGAATACGATGATGGCACTGTTGACCGTCAGGCGTCCAACACGCAGTTTTTCTGCGTCGCCCGTTCGATAGGCGCTGGGCAATGCCTGATCGACCACACGAACAACTCGTTCGCATGCACGTTGGACGCAAGACAGGTTCAAGGTAGCTATCCTGGTTTGAAGGTGTTCAAACCTAGCCCATTGGGCACTTTGTGACCGAGGCACTTTTCTTATTTTGTTTGGGGCTATCCCTACAAAATGAACGATTCTGCTCAGTCAATTAAAATTCGAAGGTTTGCAAACATGATCGAAAGAAAGAGCAGAGGGACGTGATTTCTCCTTCTCCTGAACACAATCGTTTCTCTCACATCGTTGCGACGTAAACGGCGGCTCTAAGCGGCGTTCAATTTGACGAGTGACAAGCTGGTGCCAATTCAGCTTGCACGCAAAACAAAGCGATCGGACAGTCGCGAGGCTCGGCGGGTGTAGACGAGCAATTGCTTGATCCTGGCCCCACCCTGGTGCATCCCGTCAATCTCGGGATAGGATGCGACGATTGACCGAAGAAGTCAGGCGGCCCGAGACAAAGAAAACAGAATGATTTTGATTGCGACAGACGAAGCTGGTTATGGTCCCAAGCTTGGGCCGCTCGTTGTTGCCGCATCGGTCTGGCAGATTGACGATGCGATCCTTGCTGACCATTCGCGAGAGACTCTCCAGAGCGTCTTTAAAGCCTACCGGGATCCGGTGAGTGTCCTGTCCTCTCGCGTGATCGTTAACGATTCGAAAGCGGTGTTCCAGCCGAAGAAAGGCAAGGCAATTCACTCCACCGCCCGTCCCGTCGTCCCGCCTTATCATGTCTTGCAGTGGGTGACCAAAGCCGGTTGGCTTGCGTACCGCGGCAATGAAGCGACACTGCGTTTGACCCGCGACCTCGCCGGTGACGATCACGAAGACCTAGTGGCGACACCGTGGTTGAATCAATTTGCGAGCGAGCAAATCGACTGCAACGACGCGGCGCCCGTTGTGGAGCACTGGCGCTGTCAAGGCTTGCGATTGCTGAATGTAAAAGCTCGTGTCATCTGCGCATCGCGGTTCAACGCTCTCTGCGACGCAGGTTTGAACAAATCAGACATCCTTGGTGAACTGACCTTGGGGCTTGTGCGCGAACAACTGGAGCTGGGATTTGCTGGCGACAAGGAGGCTGTAGAAGTCTTTTGCGACCGACATGGTGGTCGCCGCTACTACGCAGCGCCGTTATCGGTTGGGTTCGACGACACGCTGGTACAGGTGATTAGCGAATCAAAAGTAGAAAGCCGCTATCAAGTGCCATTCAATAAGCACAGTTTCGGTATTCGCTTTACGGTCAAAGGCGACACGTTCACGCCGGTCGCGTTTTCGTCGATGGTGGCGAAGTACTTGCGGGAGAAAGCGATGGAATCCTTCAACGCGTATTTTCAGTCGATCCAAGTCGGTTCCGAGTCGCTGCGGCCTACGGCTGGATATCCGGTCGACGCAGATCGATTTCTTGAAGAGATTGCCGCGACAATCAAGCGTGAAGCAATTCCACTGCGTTCACTCACGCGAAGCCGCTGAACGTTTCACTAACGGCAAGCAACGGTCTTGGCAGCACCGTTAAGAATCAGACGGAACGAATGACAGCCGTTCCGTTTTGACCAGACTGTGGTGCGACAAGAAAGAAAGGCTGGTTGGTGACGACTTCACGGCCGTTAGCCATAAACAGTCGCAATCGGACGCACCATCGTAAGCGAATCAAGCGACCGTGATAACTCAGTGGAGTCGCTGGTAAGACGCAGTGAAGTGATTGCCGGTCGGCCAACCCGCTTCTTAAAACTTGCTCTTGTTCAAATCGCTGGAAGAAGTGGACATTTAGGTCAGTGTCGCCTTTGCCCTCGGTGTACCACAGCACCGACAGCTCGATTGCAGCGACGCGATCAAGCGTGACACGTGAGACACGCCAGTTGGCGGTCAGCTCACATCCGCCTTCATAGATGCCGCTCTCGCGACACAATTCGATACTCACCGCGGGCTGCGTTTCGGCGGCAAACCCGGTGGATGTACGACGACGGGATAACTTCGGCAGAACGATCGCCACGGGCGAGCTTCTCCAGTAACAATGACTTTCCAACGAATCGCGTTGTGCGACCCGACAAAGGAGTGCATCACATTGGATGGTAGGTCGAGAGTGAATTGTTGCTCCCAAGGTCGCTGTGGGTCAACTCGAACATCACGCTCATGACATAATTCCTGCGTGAATACTTCATATTTTTCCACGCGAACGTCGGTGCCCTGACGGTAGACGGTCTCTTCCTCACACGCTACCCGTATCCTTAATCGTCGTAACCGCAGCTTCCCGGATTGGGAGACGAACAGACGGTATTTACGGCCTGGATAAAGCGGATGGTCGCTGATTTCGACGATCGTCGCGCCCACACCAACAGACTTGCGAAGTTGGACTAAGAAGTAACGAAACGACCAATAGCCAATACCGGCGAACGGCAGGAGCAGCCCTGCCAAGATGTAACGGGGTTGATTGTGCCAGAATCCGAGAACAACGACGGCTAACAGGACAAACCAAACGGTGTTCCAGAGTAGAGCCAACAGCGCTGGTCCGAACAAATCAGATCCGCCGGAGTGTTCAGCGGCCATTCGATAGGTCAGTCGTTCCCCTGGGCTATCGGTTAAGAAGTCACCGCGTGGAACCGAGGGCATCCGTTCAATGCCTTCGGTGCCCGGGACGATGATTTCGATCGCCTGAGCTTTCTTTGCGAGCGCGGATCTGCGTTCGTGGCTGGCACCGACGCGGAACAGACGGTACGCCAAGCCACCGCCACCGCTAAGGATCGCGGCGACACCAACGATGCCAAAGATCCAGCTGGAGAGCGATCCGCCATCGAGTTCTGGAACATTTCCGGACGGGTCGAATGAAGCGAGGTCTTTGAACTGCTTGAGTGATTCCCAGGTCGCCAGTTGCTCGATGAGCACGAGCGACAGGACGAACACACCGACGAGGAAGACTCCGGTGAAGAACGCGGTCTCCCAGAGCAGGCTCCGCAGTTCGGTCCCGACAAAACGCTTTCCCCGTTTCTTGCTCCAAGGACGAGGAAAACGCATACGAATCTAATTCAGTCCGAAAGTAAAGGCAGAAGGGCCGTGGCCGATGGCCCCAAGCATTAACGCGGCTGATCGGGACGACGACTCGGGCGATAGAAGCCAAGCTCTTCGAGCGCCGCGTAAACTTCACCCAAAGTCTTTTCACCGAAGTTGCTAATGGACAACAATCGCTTTGGCGTCGCCTGAAGCAGATCGCGGACGGTCAAGATGCCTGTCTCTTCCAAGCAGTTGGTCGTACGGACGGACAAGCCCATCTCAGCGATGCTCAAGTCCAAACGTTCTTGACGCAAGCGAGCTTCTTCTTCGACACGGCTCAGCGGAATTCGAGTGCCCATTCCAAACTCCTTTTGGTGGTGTTAGGCGAGTACGTCAAAAGGTAACGATGCCGCACTAGGCCGCAAGTATTATCAATCGAAAATCGAAGGTTTTGATTAAAACGATTTGCCGGTATCGAGGTAACCAAGCGAGCCGAGGATTTGCTTGCGCAAATAAAAAACGGTTGCTAGGATTGGATCCAAGCAACCGTCTCAAATTGTCTTGCCGAAGCAGGGCTTAGTTAGACGAGGTTACGTCGAACGGCCCAAACAGCAGCTTGTGTGCGGTCGGTCACGCCGATCTTGCGCAGGATGTGCTGCACGTGCTCTTTGACCGTTTCGTAGCTGATACCCAGCATCTTTGCGATTTCTTTGTTGGTCAGTCCCTGTGCCATCTGGCGCAGAACTTCGCTTTCGCGATGGGTCAACGGGACATCCAAGTCTTGGCTCAAGCGTGGCGTCGCCAAAGCACCGGTCACGCGACGCAATTCTTCGCGGGTCCAAGCGGATTCGCCGTTTGCTGCAGTCGTCAACGCATCGATCAATCGCTCTTTCGGAGCCGACTTGAGGACATAACCTGCAGCACCCAGTGCAACGGCACGAGCGATGTAGGTTGGGTTGTCGTAAGCCGAGTACAAAACGATTGGGAGGTCAGGATAATCCAGTTTCAGTCGACCCAGCGTGTTAAGGCCGTCACCACCTTCCATTCGAATGTCCATCAGGACGCAATCGGGGGTCGACTTCTCAACTTCGGCGATTGCTTCGGCAGCATTGCATGCTTCCGCCGCAACGACCAAGTCTGTTCCCTCAAGCATCGCTTTCAGGCCCATCCGAATTACCAAGTGATCGTCCACCACTAACACATTCTTACTCATTGATTCTCCTAGCTCTTGGGGGGTAAAAGCTTTCCAGGCTCATTGAACGAGTTGCGAGTAGGTTGGCTCGTTCAGGTAAACTCTCTCAGTCATAAACATTTATTATCGTCCATAAGCGGCGTCATCAAAATGATGCACCCCGCCTCCAGTTAAGGCATTGTCACCACCCAAATCTCTGTCCCCCGAATTGAAATTATCCCAATTCGGGTGAGTATGCGGTCATAAAACGCGGTTAAGGCCAAAATGTTCCGCGAACCTCAACTGGATCTCTTCTGCTACAACCAACACCTGGAGGCAATCAGCCTGCCCAGATTGGCCGGTTGTAAGCAATTAACGAACGCTCTGCGTTCAAAATTCGTGAAAAACGCGAATTTCCGACAGAGTTTATGTTCGCTTCTTCCGTTTTTCAGTTTATTGGCGGGTGTCCGCCGGTAGTTTTCACAAGAAAACCCTTCTGTAGCGGAGTCCCGACACCTCATTGTGGCAAGGGGACCAGCCTACATCCGTTCAAAACCGTAACAAATTATTCAACCTCCCTCCATCGGATCCCATGGGCCGTTTTGGCCAAGGGTGTCCCCATCGGTGCCTTACCGTTGTATGGGGAGTGATGGCCACAACAATGGCCCCCCACACAAGCGCCCCCGATGCCGTTCGAGAAGCAAGCCCCGGCACACTCTCGGTAGCAGGGGCAAGCACTCCGTTTGATCTCACTCCCACGCGTGCATACACCTCGCCGCTGCTTGGCTGTGCACTTTGTTAACACCTTCCCTTCTTAGAAGGAGTATTACCCAGGTCAGCAGAGGACCTTTCAGTGAAAGCAATACAAGTATGATAAGGCGAAGCCTCGCCAGTCGCGCCAACAGAATTTCACATGCCGACGTTTTTCGAAGAACCGTGACAGACGGCTTGGGCGACGGGCAATCCATCACCGGCCCACTAGCGAAGCGAGAAACGTTTTGCAAACAGACGCCATCTTGCTGCCAGCGCTCGCATTGGGGATCAATTGGCGAGGTGTCCAGTCGTTATCTGAGGAACTGAAACCGCAAGGGATCGGGGTGAACTCAATGCCCTGTGTTTCGGCAAGTCGCAGTGCTCGCTTGATGTGATACGAACTTGTCACCAGACCAAGACGCCTGGAGCTGTCCTGTGACTCTGTTGTCGCAGCTTCGTCGGTGGAGCCAACATGCTTGAGCCAAGTCGCTGGTGGATCACCCAAGAAAGTTTTCATGGACTGCATTTCCTGCGATGTATTTTCACCAGGAATTTCAAAGATGATTTCGTCAGGGACGCCCAGCGACACCAGCAGTTCGCGGCCAAGAACCGAAGGGTGACTGTCGCCCATGTGGGCGGTTCCGGTGCAGATGATTGTTCGCGTTTTACCTGAGTACCAGAGTTTGGCGACCGTTACCAAGCGTTCCCCGTCGGCATTGACTTGTGCTTCACCAAACTGGTTGCGGACCGCGTAGCCCCCGAGCAAGACGACGGCGTCGAGAGGCTCGGTCACCTGGAGCATGGGGTTTTCGCTCAGTTCGAGTTCGGTCGTGCGATAGAAAACTCCGGCGATCATCGAATTGAAGAACGTCAGCAGAAAGACAAACACCATGGCGCAGATCACAGCCGCCAAGGTTCGCCGCATCTTCCAGAACGTGATCGCCCCAGTAAGCATCGCTAACCAGAGAAAGCCGGTTGGCATCACGAAGTCTGTCGCGCACCGCTCCGCTAACGCACGACCTCCGATTCCCCAGGTCCACGCGAAGACAAACGCCACAAGTCCTCCGGAGATCAGCAGCCCGGACAATAATGACCGCGTCCAGCTCTTGCGCCGCTCAATGCTGCTCGCCACGCTGCTGCTTTGAGGTACCGCCGATGTGTCATGATCCGTTGCCACCAATTGTGCCGGCGTGTTTAAGTCGGAGTGATTCATCTACTGCTTTATCAACCGCGAAAGTCTGGCTCGCAAACAAGGCGGGTCTTCCGGACCAACCCGTCACCAGCAGACTACCTCATAGAGTGGTATTGAAAAGGGAAGGGACTGAAAACCAGTCATCAGCTGCACGTCCTGAACAGATGGGTGGCGATCACAATTTGAAGACTGCTTTCAGTTGACTATGGATGATGCTTTTCTGAATAAGTTTGGTTCTCAGTCTCGGATGCGGCAGCGAAAAACGCCTTTTGGGTTATACTGCGGCGAATGACGACAATCTTGTCGTTCTCGCCCCCCTGCGGATCGACGGCAGCCGAACGGCGGCTTCTCGGCAGCATTGCCTGATCTGCACCGCCCACCTCCATCCTTGCCCGAAGCGTTCTTCAACTTCGGACATTGTTTTTATCGCAAAGGACGAACATGAAGCGATTGATAGGTTTATTCGTCACGCTGTCGCTGATTTCAGTGGCATCAAACACGACGACGCAAGCGGAATCGCCGCAACTTGATTTACGGAAAGGCCTGAAGTTGGTCGCCGTGGGTGGCTCGCTTGGCGAAAGGATGAATTTGTACGGGAACTTCGAAACACGGTTGCACCTGGCCAACCCCGAAGCCGAAATCGAATTTCGTAATTTCTGTTGGCCAGCGGACGAAGTGTCTGTCCGCCAACGCCCCAGCAACTACACCGACATTGATGATCCGCTGAAGGTCTTCGCGCCAGAAGCCTATCTGTGTTTCTATGGCACCAACGAATCCTATGCCGGTACAGATGCAGCTTCGGTCGCAGAATTCATCAAGCGTTACAAAAGCTATCTTCGCGAGGTCAACAACAAGTACTCCGGCAGCAAAGCTCAGTTTGTCCTGGTCAGCCCGGCCGCATTCGAGTCCACCGGCAACGCGCTGCATCCTGACGCGTCAGACCGAAATCACGCGTTGAAGCTTTACCGTGACGCGATCGAAAAGCTGGCGGACGAGATCAATGCACCGTTCGTTGACTTGTTCACCAAAACCGAACAAGCCTTCAACCAAGCACCTGGAACGCAGTACACCGTCAACGGGATGCACCTGAACGAACAAGGCGACGAACTTGTCGCCGAGCTGCTGGAGCAAGCGTTGTTCGACGCCCCAAATGGCCGTTCCGAAGGCGACTTTGAAACGGTTAAGAAATGGGTCAACGACAAGTCCTGGTTGCACTTGCAAGACTATCGCATGCTGAATGGTTGGTATGTCTATGGCGGACGCCGCACTTGGGATACCGAAACGTTCCCCAGCGAGTACCGCAAGATTCGCAACATGGTCTCGGTACGGGACCAATACATTTGGGACCTCTCTCAGAACAAACCCGTCGGTGCCGAACCAGACGATTCGCAAACCGGCGAAGTCGTTATCCCCGAAACGATGTTCGGCACGCGAGACGATAACTTCCGCAAGATGCGTGAACCCACCGAGTTGGTTTACCCCACGCCGGAAGAATCGATCGACATGATGAACGTTCCCGATGGGATGGAAGTCAAGCTGTTCGCATCCGAGCGTGAGTTCCCCGAGCTGGCCAACCCCAACCAGTTGGCATTCGATGCCAAAGGCCGCCTGTGGGTGTCCTGCATGCCGAACTATCCCCAGTGGCAACCCGGTGCGGCACCGCCCAGCGATCGCCTGCTGATTTTGGAAGACACCGACAACGACGGCAAAGCTGACAAGTGCACCACGTTCTATGACAAGCTGATCTGCCCCACAGGATTCGAGTTCTACAACGGCGGAGTGATGGTCGTTGACGAGCCACGTATTCTGTTCCTCAAAGACACCGATGGCGACGACAAGGCCGACGAAGTCACTCACCTGATCGATGGCATCGCCACCGACGATACCCACCACACCATGGGTGCGTGGGAGTTTTCACACGGTGGTTACCTGCACATGCTCGAAGGCGTGGCATTGTCGACGACATTGGAAACCCCTTGGGGGCCGTTCCGTAACAAAGGTACCGGCGGTGCCTATATTTATGACCCTAAGAACGGTCGCTTCCTGCACTACCGGACACCTGGATACGGGAACCCGTGGTGCTTGGTGTTCGACCAATGGGGCAACGGCATCATCGGCGATGGGACCAACGCACAACAGCACTGGATCTCGCCACTCGCCGGCAAGGAAATCAACACTCGAAAAACGCTGACCCCAGTCTTTGATAACCAGGGCATGCGTCCTGCGGTTGGCAACGAGTTCTTGTTGTCACGACATCTGCCTGATGAAATCCAGGGCCAATTCATTTATGCGTGTGTGATCAACATGCACGGACTGCCGCGCTTCGACCTGAATGCCCAAGAGGACGAAGCGGGTTACGAAGGCAAACGTATCGTTGACCTGCTGTCGTCCACCGACATGATTTTCCGGCCCGTCGATCCGAAAATCGGTCCCGATGGGGCACTCTGGTTCGGCGACTGGTGCAACGCCTTGATCGGTCACATGCAGTACTCGCAGCGTGACCCAAATCGTGACCACACCCATGGCCGTGTTTACCGTATGGTCAACAAGAATAAGCCGCTGTTGGAAAAGGTCGATTTGACCGACATGTCCGAAGCTCGCTTGCTAGAAGAACTGCTCGTACCTGAACTCCGCACCCGCTATCGCGTGCGTAGAGTGTTGCGTGATCGTGATCAAGCCAAAGTATTTGCCGCGATCGACAACTGGATTGCAGACACAACCGATCCACAACAGCTTTGCGAAGCGATGTGGATTCAAGAGAGCTTCCGCAAGGTCGACACGGCGCTGTTGGATCGAATCCTCGGCAGTGACAACCCAATGGCGCGTGCTGCCGCGATTCACACGATCACCAACGAGATCACACGAATCGATAACGCACACGACTACTTGGCAGAAGCCACCACCGACACGCACCCACGTGTACGATTGGAAGCCGTTCGTGGCATTAGTTTCCTGGACACGCCTGATGCGGTCACGTTGGCCTTGTCAATCACAAGCCAGCCAATGGATTACTGGTTGGACTACACGCTTGAGCACACGCTGCACGCACTCGAGTCGAACTGGGGCGGCAAGGAAAACGACGAAGACTTCCTCGCCAGCAGCTCTGATTCGGCGAAGGCGTACTTCAAACGTTATCGCCAAATCAACGGTCCTGGTGGAGCCGCCGTGTTGCCGCTGGAAATTGCCGAAGACGTCGACGCGTCCGAACGTAATCGAATGCGTGCGATCGGTACCCTCGCCAACCTACGCGGTGGTAACGCACAACGTGGCGAAGCGGTCTTCAAACAAGTTTGTTCGGTCTGTCACCAGATTGGTGACCTTGGCAAGAAGTTCGGACCAGAACTTTCCGACATTGGATCGCGAATGAACAAGTCTCAAATCATTCGTTCGGTCTTGATGCCCAACGCGGAAATCAGCAAAGGCTTCGAAACGGTCAACATTTTGACCGTCGATGGCGACACCTTTAACGGATTCGTCATCGCCAAAGACGAAGAGAAAATCACGCTCGGAATCGCAGACGGCAAACAGAAAACGATCTTGCTTGACGACATCGAAATCGAAAAGCCGATGAAGGCGAGCTCGATGCCAGAAGGCTTGGCAAAGCAAATTGCTCCCATCCAGTTCTTGGACTTGATCGAATACCTGACCAGCCGCAAGAACATGTTCAAAGTCTCGGAAAACGGATGGACCGGTGCGTCGTACCGCAATCCGCCGGAACTTCGTTCGTACGATGGCAGTCCCGAAGTCACCTTCGATGCCAGAATCAAATTCGGTCCCCACTTCGGAAACTCGAATTGGAATGAAGACCCACAATTGCTGCTGACCGCTGACTCGCGTCAAGATTTCGATTTTGCGTTCCATTCCGATCACGATGTCGATTCGCCGTACCTGACGATCCGCCTGGCAAAGCCAGCGAAGATCAAGCACTTGAAACTGGTCAATCGTAAAGAGAGCCAATTCCACCAACGTGCCGAAGGCTTGACGGTTTGGACCAGCAACGATGGCGAACACTTCGAAAAGGTCTGGGCCGCGGACGAGATGAAAGGTGAATGGATGATCGACTTCCCAGAGGGAATCGATGCCAAGTTCATCCGCATTGGCTTGGATGGCAAAGGAACATTCCACCTTTACCAAGTGATCGCATTCGGCGAAACGCTGTAGGCGAAATGAATTAAGCTTCGTTTAGACAAACAGCCACGGGCCATCCCGTGGCTGTTTTTGGTTTGCACAGAGCACGCTTGCAGGAGTTCGGATTCGTCGCCTCATGCTCCGCATTCACAGCGGAACGGAAAGCTACTTTCGCAGGCATAAAAGGCCTCACACGAAAAGCAACAGGACCCTAAACGGCGGTTAATTCTTGTAACGCGGCGATCAACTCGTCCATGTCTTCATTGGTCGTTGTAGTGCCACAACTTATTCGCAACGTCCCGTCGGGTGGCGAACCGATCGATTGATGGATCAACGCGGCGCAGTGCAATCCCGTCCGTACTTCGATCCCGAATTCGCTGTCCAAAATCGCTGCCGCTTCGTCAGCCGGTAGCCCTTCGACTTCGACGCTTGCGATCGGTAAAACTAGCTCAGCCGGCTTACCAATGATTCGAATGCCCGCGATCGTCTCCAATCGCCGGTAAAGTTCAACGGCATGGCGCTGCAGGTCTGCGGCCCGAGTCGAAAGTGCGTCGTCAGGATTTCGATCCGCTCGGCAAGCTTTCAATCCCGCTAGCCAACCGGCAAACGCAGGGACATTCATGTTGCCTGCTTCGAAGGCTTCTGGGAAATGAGTTGGCATTTCCAATTGGTCCGATCGGCTTCCGGTTCCGCCAAAGATCAGCGGACGTAGTTGATGGTGCAGCGATTCGCGTAGATACAAGAATCCGGTTCCGAGTGGCCCCTGGCCTCCCTTGTGTCCAGGTGCGCCTAGTGCGTCCAGGTGATAGCGCTCGACATTGACCGGCAAATAACCAAACGATTGGGCGGCGTCACTGAAAAAGATTGGCTTGGTTTCGGGTGCGAACGCTTGCTTCAGTTTTGATCCGATTGCTTCGATTGGCTGCACCGCCCCGTTGACGTTTGCGGCATGCAGGATCGTGACAAGCCTAGTGTTTTGCTTGACTGCGTTCATGACGGCGTCTGCGTCCACGGATCCGTGCTTGTCAACGTCAACGATCGTTAACTCAACACCGCGATTTGTCGACAACTCATGTAGAGGACGCAATACACTGTTGTGCTCGGCCGCCGAGGTGACGACATGGTCACCAGATCGCAACAGTCCAAACAGGGCAAGGTTCAGTGCTTCGGTGCCACCGCCTTGCAGCGTGATCTCCCGGGCCGACGCGGCTCCGATCCAGTACGCGATTTCCGCACGTAGTTGACCAATGACTTTGGCCGCGTCCACGGAACTTCGATATGCCCCACGTCCAACGGAGGCTTCGGCGTGCAGCATGTGTTCGTGCATCGCTTCGATCGTAGCGATCGGCTTGGGCACACTGGTTGCGGCGTGATCAAAATAAAGTCGTCGTTTCATGGGTGGATCCACTCCGAAGACTCGTCTTGATACGTTTCGCGTTTCCAAATCGGCACGTCGGCTTTAAGCTGATCCATGATCATTGGAAGAGCGGCAAAGGTTTCGCGGCGATGGGCACTTGAGCAGCCGACCAACACGCTTGCTTCACCGATCGGAACGTTGCCGAGTCGGTGTACGATCACAACATTGAACAGATTGAACCGCTGTTTGGCTTCAGTCGCGATCCGCAACAATTGTTGACGCGCCATTGATTGATGGGCTTCGTAGTACAGCGTCTTGGTGATGCGGATCACACCGGCATCATCTTTGGTTTTACGGCGAGTCACACCGGCAAACCAGCCGTGTGAACCGACATCGGGATCGCCGATCGCGTCGGACCACTGCGCCAATTCAATGGGAGCGTGTACTAGCCGGATCGTGATGACACCGTCCGCGTCCATGAAGTTTGTTCCGTTCAAAACTCGATTCATTAACCGCCGCTGACGGGCGGGATTAAGGCAAACTCGGCTGACGAAGTTTCGACGTTCCCATCGGAGTTGATGTAGGTCCCGTCGATGGCAAGGCGGCTGTGTCGGACCAACGATTCTGCTTGTGGCAACGCGACAGCGATCGCTTGGATCAGATCGCCGGCCACAATGGGTTGCGTGAGTTCGACATCGATCGAATCGCTTCCGGCCGCGTCACGAAGGCCGGCAAATAACAACACGTTAAATTTCATCAGGTTAGCTTTCCTGCGTCAGTCCTAGCTGCTCGCCAACTTTTGGGAATCGCCCATAAGCATAGGCGAGTAGCTTGATCGGATGGACGGTTCGCATTCCGGCGGCGTGTTCGATTTGCATCTTGCAGGCACTGCATTCGGTCGACGCGATCGGGATGCCGCTGGAACGCATCGCCGAGATCATTGGCCAACCGATGCGCAAACTGTTCCGGTAGTTACGTCGCTGCAGTCCCCAAGTTCCGGCCATCCCGCTACAGCCGCCTTCGACATGATCGACGTCGAGTCCGGGAATCAGGTTAAGCAACTGTACCGCGGCCAAATCGGGATCCAAGACCCTTAAATGACAGGGACGATGATACGCGAAGTGCACGGGGACTTCGTTCAATGATCGGTCCAGTTTTCCTTCGCGATTGAGCTCGACCAAAAAATCGCAAGCCTCATAAGAGTGTTTGGCAACGAGGTAGGCGTCTTCGTCGTCGAAGAGGTTTGGATATTCGTGTTTCAGGCACAAGACCGCTGACGGTTCGGTCGCGACGACCGTGTAGCCGCTACGAATGGCTTCTGCCAGCAGTCGTAAATTGCGGCGTCCGATCCGGCGCGCGCCTTTTAGATCACCCGCAGTGATTCGTGCCATCCCGCTGCCGGATTGTGACGTCGGAACGTACAACCCGATACCGTTTTGTTGGAGCACTTCGGCGAGCGCACGGCCGATGTCGGGATCGTGATAATTCGCATAGTGATCGACAAAATACAGCACCTTGGTGCCATCGATTTCACTGCGTTTGGTCCAGCGTCGTCGCGCGGCATAACGAATGAAGCTGGTTTCGGCGATCGACGGCAGCTCACGCGACGAAACCAGCCCGAACAGTTGCTCTGCCAGCCAGCGTGCCACGCGATTTTGTAAGACAAAATTGCTGATTCGTGGCAATCGCGATCCTAGACCAGCGATCGTATCAAGCCTAGTGAATAACCGATCGGACAGTGGCAAGCCATTGGTCGAAACATAATGCGCTTTGAGCTCGCCGACGATTTTTGGGATGTCCACGGTGGCCGGACATTCGACGCGACACTGGTGACAGTTGAAGCATAGGTCGGCGACGGACTTGGCACGTTCGCCGGCGAGCGATTCGACGTCGATCTTTCCGCTTAGAACGCCACGCAACAAATTTGCCTTCGCCCGCGGCGTTGCTTCCTCAATTCGCATCGTCCGATACACCGGACACTGGCGTTCGTTCATCGCCGTCGTCCGGCAGCGACCACAACCGTTGCAAGACTGGGCAACTTGGTCGACCATTTTGTTTGCCGGCCACTGCTGCATGACGGGCAACTCGGGCACCGTCCGATTCTGAAGTCGTGATTCTTGCACCACGCGTTCAGAAGGTTCGATCAGCGTTCGTACGGGTGATACGACACGGATGGAATCGCCAATTGGACGAAGGTTCTCGTCTGGCTGTTGCAGCACGGCGCCGAACAGTTTGCCCGGATTCAGGCGATGATGTGGATCAAACAATCGTTTGACCTGTCCCATTGCCAACCAGAAATCACCGAACTGCCGCGGCAACAATGCGCTGCGGCTCAATCCTGCGGCATGTTCGACAGAAACTTGGCCGCCCATTTTCCAGACGACTTCGGCGACATCATGCGCGACTTGTCGAATCTTGTTGCGGTCTTCGGCCAGCGATAAATCCAAGAACGGACGCACGTGCAATTGCCCATGTCCGGCGTGAGCAAACACGGTTGACGTGCATTCATGATCACGCAGCGTTTTTTGAATCGCGATCAGCGCCTCGGGTAAACGTTGCGGATCGACGGCGATGTCTTCGGTAAACGGCACCGGCATTTCGCGGCCCCGCAACCGTCCCAGCCGTGGTGTGACCCGCCGGCAAAGTTTCCAGTATTGGTCGCGAGCTTTTTGATCGGTTGTCGAGGAAACTTTGAACGCGCCGTCGGGACCTCGCGTCAGCTCTTGCTTGAGCAATTCGATTCTGTCTTTCAGCTCTGCTAACGAATCGCCTTGTAATTCCAAAAGCAACATCGCCTCGGCTTCACGCGGCAGCATGCTTTCGAATTGGCGTTCGGTTTCGCGGGCGATCCCAAGCAATCGTCGCCCGATCATGTCGCAGGCAACCGGGCCATGCTTCAGTGACACGACCGCGCTTCGGGCGGCGGATTCCAAGCGATGAAAGAACAAAGCGACCACACCCCGATGCTTGGGGATCGCTTCGGTTTTGACCGTTGCTTCGACGATCAGAGCTAAGGTGCCTTGGGTTCCACAAAGAAACTTTGCTAGGTCGACGTTGTTGTGTTCGTCGATTACGTCGTCGAACCGGTATCCGCTTCTTGCCGGGGCACCATTTTCTTGGGCAAGGATACATTCCCGATGTTGATCTCGAATCCCGACAAGACCGCGTGCCAACCGGCCAGCGATACCGCGTTCGGTCGGATGATGTCTCGAAACATCCAGCAGCTCACCTTCCATGGTGACGACGCGGAGCGAATGGACATTGTCCCGTGCCGAACCGCTGCGTAGGAAATGGCTTCCCGAGGCGTTGGTCGCCAAGACACTTCCTAGTGTGGTGATGCTTCGCGTCGCGGGGTCAGGTCCGAACCAACGGCCCGAGGAGCGGATCGAACGATTGAGTTCGGCCAGGGTTGTGCCCGCTTCGACGACGACGTGCCCGTCGTTTCGGTCCATCTGCATTCGCCGCATGTACCGTGAAAAGTCGAGCACCAGCCCAGGCCCGATCGATTCTCCGGACACGCCGCTTCCTGCCCCACGCGGATGGAGCGGGACGTCATGCTCGGAAGCATAGCGGACAATTGCGACGACGTCGGCAGCAGAGCGTGGGCGAATGACACCGATGGGTTGCAGTTCGTAGATGCTCGCATCGGTCGAATAAAGCGTCCGCGACACGTCATCGCACAAGACATCACCGCGCACGATCCCGCGCAAGTCGTCTTGGATTCGTTGCCGGTCGATCTCCATCGCTGTCCTAACGTTGCATCAATCAATGAGTGCCGTTCACGCAAGAAAAGATGTCACCGTGCCGGCCACTACAGCTTACTCCCAAACGCCCATTCGGATCGAGCCCCGGTGGACTTTCCCACGGCGGCCAGCGTTCACCGTTTTGCAGGGACACCCATTTGGATTGCTGACGCCCATACAGGTAGGACGCCACAAATATTGTTAAACTGACGACAGGGCAAAGATGCTTGCCTTTGCAGCAATCACTCGCTGTAAAAATCCAATCGACCTCCCACCCTTCCCTCCCCCCGAAAGGCCTTTTCGAAATGATGCGTCGACATCGTTACTGGGCGATGATTCTATCCGTCCAACTCGCACTCTTGTCCCAAACCTTTTCTGGTGCGGCCGATCCAAAACAGGTTTTGATGGTCGCCGGCGCTCGATCCCACAACTATGGAGCTCACGAGCATTTCGCCGGTCTGCGAATCTTGCAAGACGCGATCGAAAGCAGCTCGGATGCCAAAGTCACCGTTGTCCGCCAATGGCCCACCGAGGACCAACTAGCGGCTGCCGACACCGTCGTCATTTATTGTGACGGTGGCGGGGGACACATTGCCATGTCACACCGTGACGAATTGCGAAAACAACTCGAGCGTGGCTGTGGTTTGGTGTGCTTGCACTACGCCGTGGAAATGGTTCCCGGCAAACCGGGTGACGACTGGGTCGACA
Organism: Rhodopirellula baltica; assembly: GCA_002901265.1. Lineage (GTDB taxonomy): Bacteria > Planctomycetota > Planctomycetia > Pirellulales > Pirellulaceae > Stieleria > Stieleria baltica_A. The sequence goes on from PPHI01000008.1 coordinate 63,049, forward strand.
TGTTGGGCGGACACTTCGAGGTCCACTACAGCGTCAACCCGCACTGGGAAGCACACTTCGAGAACCTGCCCGATCACGCGATCACGCAGGGAGTCGAGTCATTCCAGGCCGACGACGAGTGGTATTTCCATCTGCGATTTAAAGAGGGGGCAAAGATCACACCGATCCTTGCCGCCGTCGCCCCAGAACACACGATGAGGCGGGCGGATGGACCACACAGTGGTAACCCGATCGTTCGGAAAAGCGTCGCCGCGGGCGAACTGCAAACGGTTGCTTGGGCATACGATCGTGCTGATGGCGGCCGATCATTTGGATTTACCGGTGGCCACTACCACTGGAACTGGGGCAATGACAATATTCGCCGCTTGGTGACGAACGCGATCCTTTGGACCGCAAAGGCAGACATTGAGAGTGAAGGCGCTAGCCTAGGCAAAAAGCCAGTCGGAATCGATACGCTGCTGGAAAACCAAGACTACGACCAACCGCAGAACTTCAATCCACAGCAGGTGATCGAAAAGTTTCACCTCAAAGCAGAAGCGGTAGAAAACGACTCTGCCAAAAAAACGTCAGCGAAACCGCGCAAGCTGTTCTCTAGCGATGTGGTTAACGCTCGCGTTCAAGGCCACCGCGTCGACATCGACGTTGAGTTGAAAGGTGTCCGTGATTTGTACTTGGTCGCCGATGACGGCGGCGACGGATTCGCGTGTGACTGGGCTGACTGGATTGATCCAACCCTTCACGGTCCCAAGGGCGACCTCTCGCTCGTCGAACTCGGATGGAAAAAAGCCACAACGGGCTGGGGCGATGTCCGTAAAGACGCGAACTGTCAAGGCCAACGTTGGTCCGTCGAAGGCCGCAGTATCGGACGCCATGCGATCGGGACGCACGCCAACAGCGTGATTCATTTTCAAATCCCCGAAGGTTATACGAAACTGACTGCAATCGGCGCGATCGATGACTCCGGAACGAATCAAAACAACGGACAAACGACCAGCGTGCGATTTCAGGTTTACGCTGACGCGGTTCCCAGTGCGATCGGTTCCGTGGCCCGCAATAGCAGTGACGGCGCACAGCGTGAACCAGAAAACGCTGTGCACGGCATCAGTGTTGCTGAAGGCTTGGAACTGACTCTTTCGGCAAGCGAACCTGTCCTGAAAAGCCTGACGAATTTGGACATCGACACACAGGGACGTGTCTGGGTCTGTGATGTGATGAACTATCGAGGAAATAACGGTTCACGACCTGAAGGCGATCGGATTTTGATACTTGAAGATACCGACGGTGACGGCGTGATGGATAAAACCAAGACGTTCTATCAAGGTCGCGAGATCGACTCGGCAATGGGAATCTGTCTGCTGGACGGCGAACATGGCCGCGAAGTCATCGTGACAGCTTCACCGAATGTATGGCGATTCGTGGATGCCGACGGTGATGACGTTCCCGAACAAAAGACGGCGATCTTTACCGGCGTAGGGAACCCACAACACGACCACTCTGGTCACTCGTTCCTGTTCGGTCCTGACGGGAAACTGTATTGGAACTTCGGTAACACTGGCAGCCAAGTCAAAGACGCAGAAGGCAACACGGTGATCGATATCCACGGTCGTCCCGTTGTCGACAACGGCGCGCCGCTGTTCGGCGGGATGCCATTCCGCTGTGACCTCGACGGATCGAATTTCGAAGTGCTTGCGCATAACTTCCGCAACAACTGGGAAACGACAATCGATTCGTTCGGAACGCTTTGGCAAAGTGACAATGACGATGACGGTAACCGTGGCACACGGATCAACTTCGTGATGGAACATGGTAACTATGGCTATCGAGACGAAATCACTGGTGCCGGTTGGCAAGAAGACCGCATGAACATCGAAGATGAAATCATGCATCGCCATTGGCACCTTAACGATCCTGGTGTGGTTCCTAACCTACTGCAGACAGGAGCCGGGTCGCCGAGCGGTATTTGTTTCTACGAAGGACGCCTGCTGCCGAAACGTTACTGGGACGAAATCATCCACTGTGATCCAGGCCCAAACGTTGTTCGGGCTTACCCGACGGTGGAAAAAGGCGCTGGGTACGAAGCGACCATCGAACCGATCTTGACCGGCGCCGAAGATCGATGGTTCCGCCCAGCTGATGTGTGTGTGGCGCCTGATGGGTCGTTGTTTGTGACCGACTGGTATGACCCAGGCGTTGGCGGGCACCGCCAAGGCGACTTGGACCGCGGTCGCTTGTTCCGTGTCGCGCCACCAAACACGAAGTATGTTGTCCCGTCGTATGACTACAGCACTGCCGCTGGCGCAGTCGAAGCTCTGCAGAACCCAAGCTTGTCAGTACGGGCGCGGGCCTGGCAATCGCTGCATGCGATGGGAAGCGATGCAGAAGAAGAACTCGTCAAGCTCTTTCAAAATTCTGATGCACGGTTTCGCGCCCGAGCTCTCTGGTTGCTTGGCAAAATCGAAGATCGCGGACAACATACCGTCGAAGAAGGTTTGGCCGATGCGGACGAAAACGTACGGATTGCCGCGATCCGTTTGGCAAAACAACTTACCGAAGAACCATCCAAGTGGCTTGGTGCGGCGGTCAACGATGAATCGCCAGCCGTGTGGCGTGAACTCGCGATTGCGATCCGATTCGACAAGTCTGACGCGATGCCAGACCAGTGGGCGCAGCTCGCGACGCAGTACGATGGCCAAGACCGCTGGTATCTGGAAGCACTCGGCATTGGCAGTGATGTTCGCCCGGTTGAATGCTTTGACGCTTACTTGAAAGCCGTCGACGGACGCTGGGACACACCCGCGGGACGTGACATTGTGTGGCGAACGCGAGCGCCGAAAGCCGCGGAAGCGATGGTCTCGCTGATTGCCGATCCATCACTTCCTTTGGAAGAAACCGACCGGTATTTCCGAAGCTTGGAATTCCATGATGCGAATGTTCGCACCGAGGCACTGCGACGTTTGATTCCTTGATCTGGGTTTGATCGATCCTTGAATTCGAACACAAGCCATCACCATACAAGTCACCCACTGAAAATGTTTAACCCACTTTCCAATCGTTTCCTTGCCAAACGTCGAGCGACAGTAGCGCTCGCATTGCTAATGACCAGCAGTGTTACGGCACTGCGCGCCGCAGACAATGACTTATCCGATGAAGCCCTCGCCCGTCGCGATGCGATCACGGTCCGAGCGATCGAGCGGATGCAGGATTTTGACTATCGGAAGTATCCAAATGCCCGAGCAGCCGTTGAACGGCAAATCCGCCGCAGCCAAGGCACACCGGAATTCATCAAACTGGTACGCCGTTTCCGACCCGACGGAATCGACGAGCAACTTGCCGAGACGCTGCTCGGATCGGATCGCACCGTTGCGGTCGAATCCGCTCAGATGCTGTTGGAGATGCCCAGCGGCCGCAAGCTGATTCGGGCGATGCTCGGATCGGAAGACCAACAAGCTCAAGTCGCCGAGGTCCTAGGACTGCTCGGGAACGGGCGTGCGGTCGGTCTGCTGAGCGAACTGACAAGCCAGCCCGAACTGCCCTTCGAGCTTCGCCGCGCAGCCGTTGCAGGGCTTGCACGCAATCGTAATGGACAGGTCAAATTAATTGAGCAAGCCAAAGACAAATCGCTTGCCGGCGACACGCTCTTGATTGCCGGCGCGATGTTATCGCGAAGCGACGACGCGGGCATTCGAAATGCAGCCGCTGACGTCTTGCCACAGCCAGCACAAAAGGACGACCAGCCTTTACCACCGATCGATGAACTTGCGAAAACCAAGGGCGACGCGGCGGACGGACAAACGCTGTTTCGAAGTACGGCGACTTGCTCGAATTGCCACATTGTCAACGGATTTGGCAAAGACGTGGGTCCGAACTTGTCAGAGATCGGTAACAAGCTCTCGCGTGAAGCAATGCTAACCGCGATCTTGTTGCCCAGCGCAGGTATCAGTCACAACTATGAAAACTACGTTGTGCTGACAAGCGAAGGTCAGGTGATTTCAGGATTGAAGGTTTCTGAGACTTCCAAAGAGGTCGTCTTACGGACCGCAGACGCGATCGATCGCAAAATCCCTGCCGACGAAATCGAAACGATGAAGAAAAGTGAAAAGTCAATCATGCCAGAGAACTTGCATCATCTCTTCGGAGAGCAAGGCTTGGTCGACTTGGTCGAATACATGACCACACTAAAAAAGGCCACGGACACGCCGCAGCCTTAGCGGCCTGTTGGTTCTTGAACTTATCCTCTCCCAATGTCGCCTTGCGCTCTGCGAAAGTAGCGGTCGCTACCGCTGCTTTTGCGAAGTAAAAAGGCGACACTCGAAAGTAAGCAGGGTAAGGGCTCGAGCGGTCATCCGTCGTGGGCAGCTAGCGATACTCGCCGTGGCAATCATCACAGGATTGCATGATGCCCCCGACGCCACGACTGACCATGTCATAATCTTTGACTTCAACGCCGCGTTTTACCTCGAGTGCGGCGTTCATCATCGCTTGACTGTACTTGCGATAATCTTCGTCATCGGCGTCGTCCATTCCTTCCTGAATCAGAATACGTGCCATCGCGGCAAGGACTTCGGCGGGGCGTCTGACGTCACCCGGTTCGTTGTCAACGAGTTCTTTACTTGCGGAGGCTTCGCGGAGTTGATCGTTCAGCGTTTCGATGTAATTCATCAGCGGGGCGCGATCAGCGATCGACGACCAATCATTGCCCTCCTCCGCTTTGCGTCCGCGTAGTCCACCGCCGCTGATCAAATCTTGCAGGTCGTCTTTACGCGTTTTGGCTTCGTTAAATACTTGGGTTGTGCCGGCGTTGCAGTTGAATGCCGTTCGCGCGAGCAAGTCTCGCGCTGCGGCCGACTCTTCTTTCCAACGGATGTCACCTTTGTATTCGCTGGTGATGGCAAAGAGGCTGCTCAAGACCATCAGGTCAAGCCGGGCATCTTCATAGCCGCCGCTTTTGAACGGTCCTGGCGTTGTCACGACCGAATCGTAATGCAGCTTCATCCGTTTGACTTCGTCTTCGATCGACGTCGCGGTGATCAGCTTGTCCCACGGCCCATCGCCTCCGCTTGAATCGCCAGACGCGGTCGCTCCGGGCGTTACCGCGACACTCGTTGTTTTGGTTTGGCGGAGGGATTCGAGCGACGGACGGTCGCCCTGGATCGCGTCAGAGACACTGGGGAAAAAGATCCCTTGTGTCGATTTGGTGTCAAATTTAGGAGCCGGTGCACGCTTGTCGTCCGCCATCGCGACGAGGCTGTACAGACTGATGAACGCGGTGAAACCAGAGGCAAGTGCGACAATTTGTTTTCGGGTTGGCATTTCGCGATCGATCAATGGCAAGGGACAGTTCTCTTCCGTCAATGTAGCACTTCGAAGAACCGACTGGTCAGCTGCCGATAAAACTCTATACAGCGGCGAAACAGAATCTAAGAAACGGCGTCGTGCATTGTAGACAAACCTACCACGACCAAGATCGGGCGGCGGAGCCCGAATTGAATTTGCCGACCCCGATGATGGGGGCTTCACACACCAGGACGACGGCGTCTTTGCCGACGGAAGCTCGCCAGGCCGCGCCCGAAAAGGTAGCGAAACTGGCCCTCGATACCGGTGTTAGAACAGATGCGAACGGATTCCCATTCAAGTACGGATCGAGGGAAAAAAAACGATGAATGAAACCAATACAGAACGTGTGACTTGCAAGTGTCCTGGCGGACACAAAGTTCGCGGCGGAAGCGACCTGATCGGAAAAACGGTCCGGTGCCCACGCTGCAAAGAGAAGTTCGTCTTCGGGTACCAAATCCGCGAAACCGTGACGGACACCGCCGTCGTACGCATGCTGGGTGACTTTCCTAGCTTGCCTGTGGCGCCGATTGCAGAACAACCCACGATGCGTCCATGCGGTCGCTGCGGCATCGCGATTTCGACCAATGCAAGTGTCTGCAAGCATTGCCAGTGCTACGTCGGTCACCTGCCGGATTTCTTTGCACGGCTTAGTAATCCAAAAGGCGGATCGAACCACAACTGAACGATGCGACAAACCAATACGACCGCTGGCATCGTTTTGTCAGCACTGCTCCTGATTGGATGTGGAACGGAAAAAGTCAGCACGACTGAAACATCGCAATCCGGAGCCACCGGAACGGTAACGATTGAAATCATCCCTTCAGATGGCGAACCGCTTTCAGACTCGATTGAGAATGTGGCAGACGGCGCGACCCTTGAAACGGTGATGAGTCAAGTTGATGTCGCCCGCGTTACCCTTCGCGGCAGTGACACGACGGCGTTTGTCGAGTCGATTGATGGTCTTGGTACGACCAGTGGACAAGGATGGACGTTCAAAGTTGATGGCGAGTATGCCAATCAAGGAATTGGGCAAACACAATTACATCCGCCAACTACCGTCACTTGGACCTACGGCACGTTTGAGTAAGCGTCTGCCGATTAGCTGTGCGATCAAACAGAACGATGCCCGGACTGCGAACGCGGTTCCGGGCATCGTCGTTTCTTGGGAGGAGCGTTTTCGGAGATCAACCGAAGGCGTTGCTTAAACGCCTAAGTCGCCGAAGCCTTTCTCTTGCAACCGCACCAGCAACTTGATCATCTCCAAAGGCGACTCAACCCCCAATTCGTTTAAGATCGTGTTGCGGTGATTTTCAATCGTCCGCTTGGAAACTTCACGCTGTTGCGCGATTTCCATTGCGGTCATACCGCGGGCAAGCGAAACCGCGATCTGGCGATCCAGTTCAGGCAACTCATTGAATCGACGCCACTGATCAGCCAACAGAGCGCCTTTCGCGATTTCGTTGTCCGAATCGATAAACGTCTTCTCGACACGGGTAATCCCCAGGATGGCAAATGATCCTTGGCCGACACCGATGAGGGATTTCTTTGCCGAACGGAACAACGAGAGTTGCCCTTCGGAGTCGCGACCGTAGTGGTCAAAGACGGCAGACATACAGCCTTCGAGAATCATTTTGTCGGAGGCTTCCGAGATCGGAATAATCGTTCGGTGGAGGAATGAAGCACCGAATCGCCCGACCGGCAACTCGTCCGGGGTGAAGACGCGACGATAGGCTTCGTTGGAACACAACAAACGTTGGTCAGCTGACTTCAGATAGACCAAGTCGGATTCTTGGTTGATCAACGGTTCAAGCTGTTCCCCACGCTCCAGACTAGCGGCGACGATTGCGGCGATGCGATCTGCCGACTGGATAAAGTCAATCAGGTTGGATGTTGTATTGGGCACCAAGTCCACACCTGTTTGCAACACGGTTGGGGGGAGAGAGTCATTGCCGGGATATTTGTTTAGCATCGAGGGGGTTCCGCAACACAAGTCCGCGAAGAAAAACTCTCATCTCGCGGAATCTCTTAGGGGTATCACTTACAACGTTGGCAAAAAGTTCGATCGTGGGGTAGCGTCATTGATAGTCCGGGAGAGACCCGCCCAAGTCTTCGGGGCAATAGCGGCTTACGTGGCGGGTCCTCTTCCGTGCTTAATCGTGCGTCTACGCACCAGCCCTTTTCGCAAGGGTGTACTGTCGAACCTTGCACTTCTTACTTGGATCTTTGTGCAATTCTTTGCACGGCTCAGACTGCTTTCGCCGAAACGAACTTCGTTTTGCGAACTGTCATCCTAAGCTAACTTTAAAACAGCTTAAACGTCAACAAACGTTCTAAAGACTCAAGGAATGTTTCGATTGGCGGAGAGATGTTTGATTGCCTGTTGGAGCATTTCAACAAAGGCCGTTTCTGAAAAATCGTTCCAGTGTCCGAGCGACGTATAAAACGACAGCCCTCCGTCTTGACGCCGGTAGGTCCAAGCCACCGGCTCGTCGTCGATACCTTCCGCCCGACCGATGGCTAGTACGCTAGCATCACTTTCGAGTGGTCGCACTTTGTACAGTGAACCGCCCTGCTGAAAGGGCTTGAATTTCAACCAGCGAGCCGACTCACTTTGCGTCGATTGCGATGACGGGACCACTGTCGAACGAAGGCCGTTTGGGTGGTGGTCGGTGTAGTGTCCTCCGAAGACCTGGGCGTCGAATTCCGGCCAGTCGGATCGGCCCTCAGGAGCGTCCTGTTTGCGTAGACAAAACGCATGGCTCGCGGTGCGAATTCCGAGAACCGGTTTTCCCGCCGCGACAAATTGTTGAATCTGTTGAAGCTGTCCCGGCGGCAGTGTCTTTCGCCTCACGCTCACAAGGAGCATGTCGGCACTGTCGAGTTCATCGAAACCGATGAACGAGCCTTGATCTTCAACGGACTCAAGAATGTATCGAACGCGATAGTCGATCCCCAACTTCTGAACCGCAAAGGCTGGTAAAGTGATCGCCGTCTCGTATTCCGATTCGCCGATCATCATCGCAATCGTTGGGCGTTGATCCTTCGAAAAGCGGAACGCCTTTCCACCAAGAATTTGATCACTGGAAATCGTCGGGCAAACTGTCCGTTCGATGTATTGGATGATCAGATCGGTGCCAGTGAAGTGACTGACGTACGGTTTGGCGGCGGGGTTGTACATTGTGTCGGTGAGATCACGTACCAACACGGTATTGATCCCATTGCTCGCCAAGCGTCGCAAACCGAACGGCCGTCCCAAGACACACATGTTGGTATGGACTCCGACCAACATGACGTTCTCAATCGAATGGTTCTTCAGCAGACTCCATATCTCGTCGCCGCGATCGCTGATGAAGTCACGCGATGAATCGATCTCGATCGCATCCATCTGGCGTTTCCATGGGGCGGCCGGATCGCGTCCTTGCTCCATCAGTTTTTGATGCCAAGCTCGGTGCTCTTCCGGCGTGTCGTCTTCACCTCCGTCGGACTGGTCAATCGGATAAGGCACTTTTGATTCCGAATCGATTGAGTAGCACCAGTTGGCAATGTCGACTGGCAGTGGGGAAACCAACGGCTCTTGTTTTGCACGATGCCGGGCCGGATCATTCTCATAGGCTTGCATGCATCCACTTGGTGCGTGAATGATCGTTACGCCTCGCCGTCGTAATTGCTGCAAGAATCGATTCATACGCGGCGCCATTTCGGTCGCCCGTTGTACTGCTCGGTAACAATGATGCGAGTCCCACATATCGCAAACAATCACCGCAGACTTTTGGGGATCCCATGCCTGTTGCTGAACACGTGGCAGGAAGATCCGAGTGTCTTCCACTTGCTCTTGAGACCGCAAGGTCACGTTGATCGGATCACCGCTATCGTCCGAATTCGGCGACGCTTGGTTTGCGGATGCCCGATTTTGGCTTAGCGACAGGACGACTGTCGGCAACACTGCGGACAACATCACAAAGGACAAGGTCCAAATGCGAGTGATCATATTCTGATATTCGGTAGGTGGGGATCTTCAGGCGGGGGCGGCAATTCCGATCTCAGACGGGAGAATTTGCCGGAGTGCCATGATAGCCGATTCGACTGGGCGGGCGACCTTGCGGGGCAGCGAATGCGTTTGAATGCGTCTCAAAATTTGAGCACCGTTTTGCTGCCCGGATTTGTTGACTTCCCCCCGAATCGATCACACAATAGACAACTTGACTATAACGATCCCGCTCCGGAGCAAGCCGATGATTTGCCTATTCTCTCCTGCCCGTGACAACTTCTGTCAGCCGAGCGGCAAGTTGTCTGGCAATCGCCCGACACTGTTTCACTGCGGTTTGCGTCTGATGACGCTGGTTTGCATCGCGATCCAATTCAGCAATCTGCTCAGCGCTCAACAGCCATCGATGGACGAGTCTGCAGAGCAGCGGATGAAGTTCATGCAGCAGTCCGGTAGGACTTATGATGTGACCGATAAGTCAGGATCACGCTTGCGATTTGTTGATGAACCGGCGCTACGCTGGACGAATCCAGTCAGCGGCGTCAGCGATGGGGGACTGTTTTTCTGGTGCGATCAGGACGGCAAGCCACACGCTGCCGCGCAGATTTTCCTGATTCCCAAAACACAGCGAAAATGGCTTCACGAGTTCCAGTCACTTTCCGAGTCAACGTTCACGTTCAACTATGAAGGGCGACCGGTGTGGTCACCGAAATCTGCCGGCGTCGAATTCAAGCCTTTGCCAATAGCGATGCGCCACGTGCATCTGCCGGAGGGCGATTGATTCAAATGCGTCGCATCGCACAGCGGTTCACTGTCAACGACGACTTTGAAGGCGAAAACGAAGATCGCTTGCGATTGATGTCCAGCCCAGTTGCCCGCTATTCCAATTCCGAGGTGATTGACGGCGCGTTATTTATCTACGCGCACGGAACAGATCCGGAATTGTTTGTTGTGATCGAAGCTCGACGCACAGAAGACACCTCAACCTGGCACGTCGCGCTCGCTCCCATGACGGCCTATGCACTCCACGTCAAATTAGACGATCAACCTTACTGGGACATCCATTGGCGACAAGCACCGCTGCCAGTCACATCGAGCTTCATTAACTTTATCTATCCGCCGTCCCGCTAGAGTGCGGCCATCTTGTCACGACAGTGTTCGCAGATTCCCCAGATCACTGTTGCGGGCTGATCCGCGGCAAGAACCTTTGACTCCAGCACCAGTACATCCGCTTCAGCCCATTCGCCATCTCGGATTTTAAAGAGATTGCACATACTGCATTGGCGGATCGGCTGAAAACCTTGAAAGGCGCGTGTCAGGCGAATCTCTTGCTCGGTTCGTTTGACCACCCGCTGCGTCTGGCTGATGAACAGCACATTACCGTCTTCCCGGGTCAGGATCGTCATGCACATGTAGCGACGAAACAGCGGCGAATCGCAGCGGAAAGGGAACTCGACTGGCTTGCCGGAATCTCGCACCAGACAAAGCAAGCGTCGGTAAATGCTTTGCAAACTTGGGTCACGAATGTAGTTCCAAAGCGGTTTTCCGATGACCGAATCGGGATGCAGAGTCGTCCCTGCTTCGTTCGAATTGGCGAACTCTCCCCATTCTTCGTTTACATCAAGTAAGCGATCGTGTTTGTCGATTGCGTATCGGACCGTGGGGAGTGTGTTTTTCATCGGACCTAGCTCTCGATAATGCCGATTAAGCGTGCGATCGTCCGGATGAACTGTGTCCGGTTGATCGGCTTCGCCATGTGTTCGTTGCATCCCGCAGCCAACGCTTCAGCACGGTCGGAAGCCATCGCTGAAGCACTCAGTGCCAAAATCGGGCCGGTGTAACCGTCCTCACGCATCTTGGTCGCGGTTTCGAACCCGTCCATTTCTGGCATTTGGATATCCGTAACGACACAGTCGAACGGATCGTTTTGCTCATTCGCGGTAGCGCTTTTCTGTAGTCCGTCGCTGCCGTTTTCGGCGGTCGTTACACGTGCGCCGGCGTCAACCAAGATGTGCTCGGCGATGAATCGGATGTCACGACGATCGTCAATGACCAGAATCTTCTTGTGTTCCAAACTCGGCAACTGTTTCATCTGTTGCTGCCGTTTTACCATCGGTCCGCTCGACTTGCCGGGGACCCATGGCAATCGAACGGTGAAGGTCGCCCCTTCGTTCAGCCGACTGGAGACTGAAATTTCCCCGTTCATCTGGTGAACCAGTTGCTTGGTAATCGTCAGCCCCAAGCCGGTTCCTTCGTGCTTTCGCACTGAGGTATCATCGGCCTGGCAAAACGGTTGGAACAATTGCGGCAACATCTCTTCGGCAATCCCGCACCCGTCATCAGAAACTGAAATGGTGAAGTGATCAGCTTCGCGCTTGCATTTTAGCGTGACATGTCCGCCGGAAGCAAATTTGACCGCGTTGGTTAGCAGATTGAGAACGATCTGACGCAAGCGTCGACGGTCACCACAGATACTCCCAGAAGCAGACGAATCCAATTCCCAGCACAGTTCTACCTGCCCTGTTTCGGCCTTTGGCAGCACCGTGTTGTGACACTCCATCAACAAGGAAGGTAAATCGAAGTGATCACGATCGAGCTCCAGTGTCCCCGACTCGATTTTCGACAGGTCTAGGATCTCGTTAATAAGGTTCAGAAGGTGTTCGCCATTGCTGCGAATGATATCGATCGCGTTGCGGTTGTCGGGATCCGTCAACTGCTCGTCAAGGATATCGGCGAATCCCAAGATCGAGGTCATCGGGCTGCGAATTTCGTGGCTCATTTTGGCCAAGAAATCGCTTTTGGCGCGGTTCGCGCTCTTGGCCGACTCCATCGCCTCGCCAAGTTCCCGTTCGGCCCGTTTAAGCGAGCTGACGTTCGCAGCGGAAACATAGAACCCGACCACGATGCCTTTGCGATTGACGTCCGGGATGTACGACACCGACAAGTTGATGGTGCCTTGGGGCGTCGGGAGTTCTTGGTCGAAGTGTTGCGCGTGTCCATCCAAGACGGCATCGATATGCGGCTTACTGTTGCGATAGGCTTTCTCGCCGATCACGTCCGCGACATCACGTCCGATCACATCGTCTTCGTCACATCGAAGCCAATCGAAATAGGCTTGATTGGCGTATTGGTAAACCTCGTCACTGCTGACGTAGGAGACGAGAATTGGAACGGCATCGATCGCGCGTTGAAGTCGCCGTTGATACTTTTCGGCCAACCGCCTTGATTCGACGAGACGCGTGATGTCGGTCAACGTCACAATCACGCCGTCAATGCTTTCTTCCAACTGATACGGGTGCAATCGCAGGACGTAGTGATTGTCGTCGCGGTCTTCGACCTCTTGTTCAAACTTTTCGCCATCTTCGAGTACCTTCGTCGTCAGCGCCGTCAGGTCGTCTACCTTGAGCGAGTGAGAGAACGACGAGAGCGGACGCCCGATGTCTTGAGGCCGCAAGTCAAACACGGTTGCGACACGAGGTGTGAACCGGCGGATGGTCAGCGAATGATCAAGGAAGATTGTTCCGATATCCGTGCTGCCGAACAGGTGGTTGATGTCATCGTTCAGTTCACGCAGCTCGGCATTCTTGTTCTGGTACTCGACGTTAACTGTGTGCAGTTCCTCGTTAACGCTGTTGAGCTCCTCGTTGGTGCTTTGCAGTTCTTCGTTCGAAGAGATCAGTTCCTCGTTCGTCGATTGCAATTCTTCGTTACTCGACTCCAGCTCTTCGATGGTCGCTTGCAGGTTTTCGCGTGAGTGACGCAGTTCGTCTTCGAGTGTGTTGATTCGCTCGGACATTTCACGATCGTCCGTACTGAGCTGGATGGTTGCCGCGTCGGAATCGCGTTCTTCTCGCCCATGCAAAATCGATTCGAGAACATTGAATCGGATCAGGTACAACTCGGGCTCGTCGGTGTAACCCGACACCGGTTCGATGACGATATCAAGATCGCCACGTTCGCCATTGGGCATTTCGACACCGGTGACCGGCAATCGAACCTTTGCCTGATCCTTCCGCACACGGCGAAACAAGGCTGACAGCGGGGCCTGCATACTCGCAGGGGCGAGGTCAAGCAGGTCGTTGCTGAACATGCGGCGTGGCACCCGGAGGTAGCGTTCGATGCCGCCAAAACTTTCCAACACCTTTCGTTGCGAGTCGACCAGAATCGTTGCCGGCATTACCTGATCTAAAATGCGATCGTAATACCGCATCCGTTCGCGTTGTGGCGAGCGATCGCTTTGAATCGAATAGGGATCCAAGTTTGCCTTCGGTTGGATTTGCAATGGCAAATCGATGCCGTGAGGCAACCTCGCATTTCGGCGCTTCGAGTACACCTTGCACTTTTCGTCAAAGGTAACAAATTCGCTACTCAGTCGACCGGTGGTTTCACTTGGCCCCAAGAACAGGATGCCGCCTTGCCGTAACCCGAAGTGGAACATCGACAGGGCTTTCCGCTGCCCATAGGTATCGAAATAAATCAACAGGTTCCGACACGAAACCATGTCGATGTCGGTGAATGGTGGATCTTGAAGCACATTGTGGATCGCGAAAACAACCGACGTGCGAATGTCTTTGCCAATCAAATAGCCTTCGCCACTGCGAACGAAGAAACGCTCCAAACGCTCCAAAGACACGTTGGTCAACGTGTCCGACCGGTAGTAGCCTTGGGCACCGATTCGAATCGATCCGGGATGCACATCGCTTGCAAAGACTTTGAAACCGACGGGAGATTTCAAACGCTCGCGTGTCTCGCTGAGCACCATTGCCATGGAGTAGGCTTCTTCACCCGTCGCACATCCTGACACCCATACGCGAACGCCTTTCTTGGGATCGGCTTCGCGGAACAGCTTTTCGACGATGTTCGCTTCGAAATAATCCCAACACGCCGGATCCCGAAAGAACTTCGTCACGCCGATCAACATGTCGCGATAAAGTTCGTCGACTTCTTCGGGTTCCTTATGCAGGATCTGCAAGTATTCCTTCAACGTCCGTACGCCGCGCATCGCCAACCGTCGATCGAGTCTTCGCGTTACCGTCGATGACTTGTAGTTCGCAAAGTTGATGTGGCAATGGTCGCGTAGTATACGGAAAATCTGTTGTTGTTCGTCGTTGCGGTCATCCCAGACGCCGCACTCGTCTTGCTCGGAAAGCCACATCGCGATCTGTGAAGCCATCGAATCGGGCGGCAATGTAAAATCGACAATTCCGGTGGATGCCGCGGCATTGGGCATCCCCGAAAATTTTGCCGTCGCTTCTGACTCCACTGCAACGACGCCACCCGCTCGATGGATCGCGACGACTCCTCGCGACCCGTCGCTGCCGGTGCCCGAAAGAATGATCCCTGCCTTGGCGACCCCGGCGACCGCCGCCAACGAAACGAAAAATCGGTCAATCGGTAAGTGTGGCACCTCGCTGCGATTTTGATCGTGAAGCCGCACCGTAAAGTCTTCCAGCGTGACCTCTTTCTTCGGAGGCAACACGTAGACATGGTTTGGCTGAAGAATTTGCCCCTCTTGTGCGATCGCCACCGGCATCTCGGTGTGTCGCTTGAGCAGCGAATCCATCATCGTTTCGTGGTTTGGCGACAAGTGCTGGACCACCATGTAGGTGGCTTGCAGCGACGAATCCACGCCATCGAAAAAACGCTCTAGCGATTCCAATCCACCAGCCGAAGCACCAATCCCGACGATGCATTTGGGATTGGCGGAAGATTCAGTCGATTCGTTCGTTTCAGTGGGCATACGAGTACGGGAATCTCAGAAGAGCGGCGCTGGCTAATTTCAAGAAACGTCACGAATTGTATCGGGAAGAAAATGGATTGAATCCCCACTACTCCCATCAACCGTTGCTCAGTCGCCATTATCACGTTCAATTCTTCTGCATTGGTTACCGATGCCGTTGATTGCACCCCTTCTACTAAGGATTTTTTGGACGCTTAACTTCCATCATGCAAGTGAGTTGATCGAAAAACGACCAGTGGCGAAGTCTCAGTTTCGCAGCAGCGAACTCATTGCCCGTTCCTTGCGGCTCCGCCGCGCGTTGAGATCTTTCTTCTGAAGGCACGTTTTCTCAATCAACGAACGCGAATTCGTTGGAAATCATCAACGCTTGAATCAGTTGTCCCAACCGGTCAAGTGGCTCGACCGATTCTGCGGTCAGCGGCCCCGAGAAGTCACCAGACGAATCGGCGACGAAGGTCTGGTTGTTGTCGCCGATCAGTTCGATGTGGCTATTGAAATTGAAACTGTCAAAGCTATCCGAAGACCGTGGAGCGATCATAAAATCCACAGCTTGCCCCGCAGCAACCGTCCCCTGTAAATCGTCGAAGGATTGCTCGCCGTCGTGTTGAACAATCCGTCGCAGGAGTTGATCGCCAATCCAAATCGACAACTCGACTCCGTCACCTTGATCATTGGGGTGACGGATCATTCCACGAATGGAAACCGTCCCGTTTGCCGGTGCGATCCATCGTTTGACAACCGCATGACGTCGGCCCGGATGGCCGTTGTCTTTCCCAAGTGACGCATAAGCCAATTCGCTACTCGATGGAAGCGTTTCGGCATCTTGCCAAGTCGCACCGACGAATCGGTTCAGTGCTTCAAAAGGTTCAAAACTGCCATCTTTGTTTATCAGGGCAGTACCGTATCGCCATGCCAGTCTGGAATCAAACTCGGGTTCAAGTTCGACCACCGGCCGCGCTAAGAATGCCACCGCGGCCTGCGCCTCGACGGTGGACGGTTCACGCGAATAGATGCGTCGAAAGGCGTGGCCAACTTGCTCGAGGGGATCGATGGTTGACTGTGAAATCTGTTCGCCCAAACGATGCGACAACACACCGACTTGTGGATGGTTCATCAAGAACAACGCTTGCTGCGGCACGGTGGTTTGAAACCGCTTGGGCGCGTGACTGTCTGGAGATGCGACGTCGAAGGTACGGAACAGTGAAGGCAGGTTTTGACGATCGATCATCGCATAAAGCGTCCGCCGCGAAATCGGATTGGTTTTGTGAATCTCGACCGGTTCGCCGCCTAGTTGGCGATCGAGCTGCCCACTGACCCAAGTCATGGAATCACGCAATGATTCGAAGTCTCTGCGGCGGCGGTTACCGCGTGCGAGGTAACGATTGTCAGGGTCAATCTCGATCGTTTTCGCATTGGTCACGACCGCCGATTGTGCATAGACCCTCGAGTTGACAATCCGACGTACCAATCGTTTGACGCTGAAGTGTGTCACGAACTCTGACGCCAACTCATCCAAAATCTCAACAGAAGGCGGCGCAGCGGTGCGGACGCCGAAGTCGCTGGTTGAATCCACAAATGGGCGACCGATCAGCTTCATCCAGATCCGATTGACAAACACGCGAGCGACAAGCGGATTGTTCGGATCTGCCAATCGCTCGGCAAGTTCCAGCCGCCCGCTGCCGTCACGGAATGGCTGGTCGTCGTCACTGCGGAGCGCGGTCAGATATTGCCGTGGTGCGACCTCTCCTCGATTGCCCGGCTGGCCTCGGATGAAAATCTGGCTATCGTGCGGGTCACTTTTATCGACCATCATCAAGGGACTGGGACCATCCTCTTTTGTTTCGCTGCTCTCGATGATCCCTAGCAGCGAGTAGTAATCTGATGCCGGAATCGGATCGAACTTGTGATCATGGCAACGCGCACAAGCGACGGTCATACCAAGTAAACCGCGGGAGACAACATCGATACGATCGTCGATGGTGTCGAAGCCATTGAGGTATCGTCGTCCGATGGTGATAAAACCCAACGCGTCTAAATTGCCAGCTTCGTTGTTGGGATCAAAGCGATCCGCTGCCAATTGCAAACGCACCATTTCGTCGAATGGCATGTCTGAACCATAGGCCTGGACAAGCCAATCTCGGTAGCGTTCGCTGCCTTTCAAGCGGCGTTCTTTTCCCGCCAAGGTGTAACCGATCGTGTCCGCGTAGCGGGCAACATCCATCCAGTACCTCGCAAAACGCTCGCCGAAATCGGGAGCCGCCAATAAGCTTTCGATCAAACGCTCGCGTTTGGTTTCGTCATCGGACTCGACATAGCGATTGACTTGTTCGGCCGTCGGCGGAATGCCAACCAAGTCGTAGTACAATCGGCGGATCAACTGCGCATCGCTGACCGGTTCGCCGACGGTCAACTCGGCCTGTGAAGCAAGCTCACGGGCGAGTGAATCGATCACGTCGCGGTCTTCCGGATGCGGCAACTCAGGTGACTGCGCTCGTTTGGGTGCGACGTATGCCCAATGAGAACTGGGGTCGATGTCCATCGGCGACATTGACTCCACATCATCACCGGAGTCAGTGCGTGGATCGGGCGCGCCTTGTTCGATCCATTGGCGAAGCGTTTCGATCTCGGCGGCTTCCAGCTTACCTTCCGGAGGCATCTGCAGTTCGGCGTTGTCATAGCGCACCGCAACCATTAGCAAACTGGCATCGATATTCCCCGGGACCACCGCCGGCCCAGTTGCGCCGCCTTTGCGAGACCACGTGGCACTGTCCAGCCGCAAGTCACCGGAGCTTTCGCCGGCTTCGGCGGAGTGACAGTCATAGCAGTGGGCGACCAATAAGGGACGCACTTTCGATTCAAAGAAAGCTTCCTGCTCAGGCGTCAAAGCTGCGTCCGGTTCGGCAGCAATCGCCAATGGTGCCGACAGGAGACCAATGCAAAACACCGGACACAAACAAACAGCAAGAAGCTCGCACAACGGTGGTACCGACACGCGCAGCAGTGGCCTGATTGAAATCATAGAAGGCGTCAACGCACAGTCTGGAGGGCTGGAGGTTTGTCAAAGGCCAATCGGAGGGATGACAAGCGTCATGATTGGTCTGAACGACAAACGTGGTGGGACAACGATCCTGGGCAACCAACAAGATAACCGGATCAACACCTAGACACCAAATGAGAGTCAAAAGATCGACAGAGTTTCCACATCGCAAACTTTGCCTAGCTGCTGCCTGCGGATTGGAAAATCGCGGTCTCGATGCTTCGTAAGCAGAAGAGCATTTCCAGTTTCACGTTTGATCGGATAGCGTACGTGACCTATATCGAAGTTCATCGTTTCTTCTTTTTTTCCCCAAGGAACTCGCCGCCACGATGGATCAGGAAGAATTCAACGGAAACGCCATCCCGGCTGACCAAGACATCAACGCACAAGTTTCAAACGACGCCGCAGCAAGCAGCGACGTGCACTCCATGCAACCGGTTGACGAAGTCGCAGTTCAAACGGCTGATGAAGCCCCGTTCGACACGGACGCCCCCGTCGGGCTCACCGAAGAGCCTGTCGAGCTTACAGAAAACTCTGCCGAGCTGGTTGAAGAGCCCGCCGATTCCCCCGCCGAGGCCATCGAGGACGGTGACCTGGACGAAGCCAAAGCCGCCTGGGAGAACGCCGAAAACGCCGCCCAGCCCACCGAAAACGACCCCCAAGCCGTCACCGCCGAAGACATCGAGCGAGCCAGCGAACTGGCCGAGCCCTTTGTCGGAATGTGGAATAAGTTGATCAGCACGACCAACTGGGAAAAAGGCAAGATCATCAGCGAGTGGCGAGCGAAGTTGATCGCCTCTGGAGTAGATGCGACACAGTACAGCGACGAAGCTTGGTCAAAACGTGTTGGTGGTGTGACCTCACCCCACGTCGGTCGCCTGCGTCGTGTCTATGAACGCTTCAATGACTCTTATCAGAGCTACGAAGGACTTTATTGGAGCCACTTCCTCGCAGCTCTCGACTGGGAAGACGCCCCTCTCTGGCTGGAGGGAGCTACGAAGGAGAAGTGGAGCATTTCGGCGATGCGTGAGAGTCGCTGGAAAGCCGAAGGTGCTGTCGAAAGCAATCGCCCCACGCTAGCCAAGTGGTCGAAGTTGACCTGGATGAGGATGTCACCGAATCCGCCGTCCAAGGTGAAAAGGAAGAAGGCGGCAAAAGTCGCGAGTATGACAACGAAGGCTCACCCACCGCCGCCGGCCCGACTTTCGAAGGCCCCGATTTCGGCGAGGAAGAAGAGCTGCAAACGATGGCCGGGCAAGCACCACCCGCACCTGGCGGCGAGACCGCGGTGAAAGAGGAAGGCGAAGCGTCCACGCAACCGCTCGATCCCGTGCAACCGTTCATGGGACTGCCTGAATTGCCAGACGATATGTCGGATGCGATCGAGTCGATCAAGCTCGCCATCTTGCGTCACAAATCCTCAGGCTGGCGGGACGTCGACCAGGACACCGTTCAGCGGTACCTCGAAGCCGTTGGCATCATGCTTCGCGCCTAGGCGTATCTGCCTTACGTGCTGACCGATTCGCCGTGCTTTCAGCATTGCTTGCATCGGTCGGCACGCGGGATGCATCCTAAGTGTGTTATCTGCGTCGGCGTTGGCTGACGGATCCGCTGACGGATCCTCATGCGTGTTCAAACCGAGCACGCTAGCCTGGATTCGAGATCCGACTGAGCACGCCGCAGGTTTTTCTGGGAACTTTCCGAGATTCGCTCAAGTCAATCTATCGCACAGTGAGCGGATCCTGGGAAGCTCCGGATCACGGATGTCTTCTCCCCTTTTTGCTGATGATGGATCGTCATGCTAGGCCCACTTGAACTAATTAACGTCTTCGAATCACTGGTCATGCCACTGATCGGATTGTGGGTCCTGCTTTCCACCAAACTCTCAATTGGCGAAGAGCTGGTCCGTGCAGAAAAACGCTTTATCGCAACCTTGGTCGTGATGAGCTTGATCACGCTACGCACCGTCGCCGGGCTTCATGATGCTTGGCTGATCCACATGGTGACCCTCGCCGCGATGGTTCTGGGCGTGTTTATCATCCCCGGACGAAGCGACCAAGAAGTCGCCGCCTATTGATCAGGACTGCTCGCGACGAAAGATCATCTGGATGTCTTCCAAGATCAAATACAGGCAAGGCACCAACACCAAGATGATCGCTGTCGAAAACAGAATTCCGAATCCGAGCGAAATAGCCATCGGAATGATGTACTGAGCTTGAAGCGAGTCTTCAAAAATCAGCGGTACCAATCCGCCGAACGTTGTCAGCGTCGTCAACAAGATCGGACGAAAACGACGAACGCCAGCCTGTGAAATGGCCTCATACGCCGAACAGAATTTTCGTCGTCGGTTTGCGTAGTCAATCATGATCAACGAATCGTTGATCACGACACCAGACAACGCGATCACGCCCATCAGGCTGACCAGCGAAATGTCGTAGCCGAGGACGATATGGCCAAGCACCGCGCCGACAACGCCGAACGGAATCGCGACCAGCACGACCAATGGTTGGACATAGCCGCGAAAGGCGATCGCCAATAACGAATAGATCACCGCCAGTGCCAACCCAAACGATCCCCATAACGAAGACGTCGCTTGGCGCATTTCCGCGTCACTGCCTTCGAAGCTCCATGTGATTCCTGGATAGCTCTCGCGCATCTCCGGCAGAACTTCGGTTCGCAACGCCTGGATCACTTGCGTCACCGCACGTTTGGGCTCAACATCCATCGACACATTGATCACCCGTCGACCGTCGCGTCGTTCGATCGAACGAAAGGCCAGCGTTTCCTCCACATCAGCCACGTCCAGTAACGGAACTTCCACACCCGACGGTGCACGGATCACCAAGTCTTCGAGACTGTAGATGTCTTCGCGCTCGTCCTCGGGAAGCTTGACGCGGACTTCGTTCTCGTTGGTGCCACGCAGCAGCCGCAGCGCCAGCGATCCGAAAAACGCCCCGCGCAATTGTTCGCCCAATTCTTCGTCGGTTAAACCGAGAGCGCGGCCTTCGGGACGCAAACGAAAATCGTATTGGACCTTCCCCTTGTTGTAGCTATCGCTGACGTCGCGAACATTGGCAAACCCTTCGCATCGCTCAACCAGCATCTGCGATGCCTTTTCGAGCACCCCGATATCGCTGTGGCTAAGGTCGATGCTGATCGCGCGGCGATAACCGCCGGGGCCGCTTTCGGCTTCAAAGGTGACTTGGTTGACACCGGGCAAATCGCCGATCGAATCACGCCACAAGTCGATCACTTCTTTCGCCGTCATGTCTCGCTGGTCCGGCGGCTTCATCACGATTTCGACATCGATAAAGCTCTGACCGCGGACGTTGGTTTTGATTCCCTCGGCGACTTCGTAAAGATTGTGCTCTTCAAACATCTTCAAGCTCGCCTTGGTCACCGCGTCAGCGATTTCCGCCGCTTGAGCCTGCGTCGTTCCGACCGGCATTCGCACCCCGGCTTCGATTTCGTCGGCGGAAACTTCGGGCATCAAAATCATGCCCATGTGCGCGCTCGTCGCGTATCCGGTCACCACCAAAAACAACGCCAGGGCGATGCTGGCGGTGACGTATCGAAATCGCAAGCACAGCAACAACACCGGCTGAAACGCGATTTCGATCAAGCGATTGAACCCGCGGCTGAACGCTTGCTGTGCCGAATGCAGAATGCCGCCGATCCCGCCACGACGACCGGCCTTGCGGGCATGCGCCAAGTGGGCGGGCAAGATGAACAGTGATTCAAGTAGTGACAAAGTCAGGACCAAGATCACCACGACGGGCAGCGGTCCCCAGAACTTGCCCGTCTCGCCAGGGATAAACATTAGCGGCACGAACGCGACGATGTTCGTCAGAATGCTGAATACCACTGGGCCGGCGACTTCACGCGTGCCCTCGATCGCGGCCAATTCGTCGTTACCGGTTTCCAGGCGTTTCTCGTAGACGTTCTCTCCCACCACCACGGCGTCATCGACGACGATGCCAAGCACGACTAAGAAACCGAACAGCGAAATCATGTTCACACTGACATCGGCAACCGGCAGTAACAACAAGCCGCCGATGAAGGAAACGGCCATTCCCATCATCACCCAGAACGCGAGGCGAAACTCGAGGAACAGGGCCAAGATCAACAGCACAATGACCACGGCCATGATCGCGTTTTCGATCACCAGGTTGAGCCGCCGGCGAAACTCTTCGGCATTATTGCGGTCGACACGCCATTTCACGCCGGGTGGCAGGACGCTTTCAAACCCAGCCATCGTTTCGGCAACCGCATTTGCAACATCGCTTGGTGATTGCGACCCGGTGCGATAGATATCCAGCTCGACCGATGGCGTTTGGCTGAACTGTGAATGGAAGCCGACCTCTTCGAAACCATCGCGGATGGTCGCGATCTGATCCAGCGTGACCGCTGGCCCATCGCGCCCGCTGACAATCTCCATCGCCGCAAATTCGTCGGCCCATTGTTTGCGTGCCTTCACTCGCAACAGGATTTCACCCGCATTCGTCTGCACTGAACCGGCTGGCACGTCTTGGCTGCTCGTTCGAATTGTCTCTGCGACATCAGAGAGCGTCAGCCCGTATTCACGCAGCCGCTGACGCGGGATTTCGATATGTGTCACATAGGCTGGCACACGGCGCAATTCGACCTGCGTGATCTGTTCGTGAGCTTGCAATTGATCGCGAAGCTGTTCGGCTAACTGGCGTAGAGCCCAGACATCGATCGGCCCGTACAGCGAGATTTGCAACGCTTCACGCTGCTCGGATTGCAGCCGCACTTCGGGCTGCTCGATCTGATCGGGGAACGTACGAATGCGATTGACCGCCTGATCGATATCCTGAAACGCCTTCATGCGCTCCTGGCCTGCGACCAATTCAATCATCACTTGGCCGCGTCCTTCGCGAGCCTCACTGGTGATTTCTCGAATGCCTTCGACAGCGCGAATTGCACCTTCGATCGGACGCAAGATACCTTGCTCGACCTCTGCGGGTGACGCCCCGGGATAGCCTACCGTGACTTCGACAATGTCGAGCTGGAACTGGGGGAAGACTTCTTTTTGGATCGCAAACGCCGACCAAATTCCGCCACCGAGCAGAATGAACATCAGCAAGTTGGCGGCGATCGAGTTATGCGCCATCCAGGCAATCGGGTCGCTGATCGAAACAGGCTTTGATTCGACTGTTTGCGTCGCTGGATCCTTTGCCAGCTCCTGGTCGGGTGAGTCCTGCATCACTCCGCCGCCCCGCCGCCTTGGGGCTTTCCTGGCGTATCTGCTGCGCCGTCGTCTTCGTCACTGATTCGACGCAAACCGACACCATCGGCAACTGTCGCCAATGTTGTCATCACAATTTCATCGCCGTCATCCAGGCCGCTCGAAACGTATGCGTATTCGGCGTCTTGAAACACGATCTCGGCATCACGGATTTCAAGTTTGTCGTCCTTCATCACCCAAACGGTGTCGGAATCACGCACCAACTTTCTTGGCAATCGAAAGACATCGTCGATCGGTTTGCCTTCGATTTCTGTTTCAATCAAAGTTTCCAAAATCAACGGCGGCTCGTCCGAGTCTAGGCCGAGTGGATCGGGGATGGTGACGAGTACGCGTGCTAAACGAGTTTGCTGGTCCAGTGAACCGATCATGCGAGCGACTTTGCCTTCTCGTTCGACTCCTGCGGGCCAAGAATCTGGATTGCGCAGCCGCACCGATGAACCGCCTTCACCGGCTTTGTCCGGGAAGTCAACCCAGCGCAGGCTGCGTACAGGCACGGTCGCAATGATCCAGTATTCGTCGACTCCAACGAGTTGTCCCAGGTCATCGCCCGTTGCGACTTGCGATCCGACGTTCACGGAACGGCTCAGGATTTGTGCATCGAAAGGGGCGATGATTTTCGTTCTCTCGAGGTCCAGCTTTGCACGCTCGATCGCGCCTTCGGCGGCACTGACTTCGGCGCGAATCGATGCGATCTGCGGCTCACGTAAAACCAAGGCTCGGTTCGTGTCGTTGATCGTCCCTTCCAGCATTTCCAGTTCTTTCTTGGCCAAGCTTTGGCGGCCTTGTTCGATGTCCAGGGACGCCTGAGCCTGGGCGAGTTCGCTTTCGCTGATCGCCAATGCGTTCTCGAAATCCGCCGGGTCGATTCGCAGCAGCAACTCGCCTTGTTGAACCATTCCGCCGGGAACGAACTCCGACGACAGTTCGACGACTTGGCCGCGAACGCGCGGGCTGAGCGAGATACTTTGTGCGGGCTGGACTTTGCCAAGCACAACCAATTTCGGGGCATAGCTGCCGCGGTGGACCACGATGGTTTCGACCAAAGCCGACGACTTTCGTGTGGCAGTGATTTTTTCTGCCGTCGGTTCGGTGCGATTGATCACGATGATCGCCGCGACTGAAGCTCCCAGGATCGCGACACAAGCGACTAGATTTCCCAACACGCGAAGCGCTCGCCAAATCAGTCGTTTTTTTGGTTCGTCATTCATCTAGATCAATCTCGGGAAGACGCTCCACCGTCTTGAGAAGTTGTTCGAAGTCGCCGGAATTGTCCGGCGGGCCCGGTTGTGGTTCCTGATCCGGTGCCAGTAGTTCGGCCGCGTCCAAGGCGGGAACGACGTTCAGGCTTTCGCCCTGCGGCAAATCCTCGATTTCGACCGTCACCGTTGGTTGGGAATCGAACCCGCCAGCGAGTGCCAAGTACAACGAGACCCGGATCAGAAGTAATTCTAGTTGCGCGGTCAAAGTTTCGCGCTGCAATCTTTGCTCGGCGGTGATCGCACTCAGTACGTCCAAGTAATCCGCGTCGCCAATGTAGTATTGCTCCAACAGAAGCTCCGCGGCCTGATCCGCGAATTTGGATTGTGCCCTGAGGTGTTTGAGTCGTTCGATTTGGTATTTTTCTTGCGCCAAGCTGTCTTCGACTTCACGAAATGCATTCAGCATCGTATCGCCGTATTCGTTGAAACGCTGCCGCACGACCGCACCGGTGCGAGCGATTTCGGCGCGGCGTTGGCCACCGTCAAACAACGGCCCCACCAGCTGTGCACCGATCGAAACGAACCAGTCGCGAAACAGGTCTTCCGATCGGCGAGCCGAATTGAGCAATGATCCGGTCAGGTTCAGCCGCGGAAACTGGTCCGAAATCGCTGATGCGAGATCTCTGTCTGCAGCCATAAAGGCAAGGTAATCGCGACGTACGTCTGGACGCCGCTTCAGCAACTCGGCCGGCAACCCGGTCGCTGGCATCGGCGGCAATTCCGGTAACTTTCGTCCTGTGGCATAAGTCGCCTGCTGTGGCAGTTGCCCAAGCAAAATCGCCATCTGGTGCTCAAGCACTTCGATGCGAGATTTAACGACCACCGATTGCTCCAGGGTGGATTCGACAAGTTGACGTTGCCGTAAAACGTCCGGCAATCGGACCTGCCCCAATCCGAAGCTCGCTTCTTGCCGCATCAAACCCATTTGGTTGGTTTCGATTTGGTTTTCTAACAGTGCCAATTGAGCGTGCGCTTCGATCAACGAAAACCAAGTTCCTGCCACATCTGCGGTCAGTGCTAGCGCGATCGCTTGGTAATCCGCTTGCGTCGCCGATGCACGAAGCTGCGCAGCCTGAACATACGACTCGATACGGCCCCACAAATCCACGGGATAACTTGAGTCGAGCCCCCACACATAGGATTTCGTATCCGGCCCTGGGCCGAAGGTATGTGATCCCGAAGCGACTATATTGACATCCGGCAGCAGGTCCGATGCTTGTCTCCGGGCGAGTGCACGCGACGCATTAATCCTCTGAATCGCAGCGGCAAGCGTGAAGCTGCCGCTAAACATCTGCTCGACTTGTTGATTCAGTCCGTCGTCTTCGAACGTGATCCACCACTCATTCGGAGCGGGGACGTTGCCGCCTTCGGAAAACTTGGGCGGTGGTTCTGCGGTGAAACGCCCGGCGGGCTTTGTTTTCACCGCGCAGCCGCACATCCCGAATACAAAACAGGTGAGGATGGGGGCGATCAACCCCTTGCGGACCGGTACGAGTCTGTTCATGCCTGTGATCTAGGGCTTTGAACTTCGCGATAGCAACCCCAATCACGCCGTCGGCACCGCGATCGGCCTTTGCGAGACGAAAACGGATGCCGAACAGGACGATCGGGTATTTCCAGCTTTACCGGCTGTCCCGCCATCGAACCCGCTGCTTTCATGAACGTTCTATTCGATAGCCCGCCCTCAGTGGCAATCTAGCGGGATTGATCGAACCTATAGGTGACGGCGATACTGATGCCAACGATGCAGGACGGCTTGCGATGTTCGCTCGTCCAGATTCGGTCGCCCCATTCGGTGCTTCATTTTCCTCTGTTTGCCTAGTTTCATGTCATCCCCCACCTCCGTCGATCCGCCGGCCAGTGTCACCGTGATTCCTGGGGGGCCGGTCCGCGGCAGCATCCGTCCTCCGGGGAGCAAAAGCTTGACCAATCGCGCGTTGATCTGTGCGGCGATGGCTAAAGGGTCATCGAAGCTGACCGGTTGTCTGCGCAGCGAGGACACGGCCGTGATGATCGACAGCTTGCAAAAGTGCGGTGTCAAAATCGAAGTCGACGGGGACACATTGCATGTCGATGGCAGCCAGAGATTCGCGCCGCGTGAAACGGTTGAACTTTTTATCGCCAACAGCGGTACCAGCGTACGCTTTCTGACCGCGGCATTGTCAGCGGCCGGCGGCATGTATCGCTTGTCAGGTGTCCCTCGCATGCATGAACGCCCGATCGCTGATTTGGTCGACGCACTCACTGAGGTCCAAAACGGTGCAATCCGGTGTGAATCCGATGGCGGATGCCCTCCGGTGATGATTGAATCAAACGGCTGGAATGACGCACTGATCACCGTCGCCGGAAACGTCAGCAGCCAATACCTCAGTGGCTTGATGATGGCCGCGCCGATCGCGATTGGCGATGCGATTGATTCAGTCACGATCCGTGTCACCGGCGAATTGGTTTCACGTCCCTATGTCGACATGACCGCCGAAACAATGCGTTCCTTTGGCGCGGTCGTTGACATCGAAGACATTCAAGACAATGGCGAAAGCACGGTGAATGTCGTCGTTCGCCAAAACGGTTACCAAGGCGTCGACTATGCGATCGAGCCAGATGCTTCGGCCGCAAGTTACTTCTGGGCCGCCGCCGCAATCACCGGTGGCGAGGTCACTGTGAAAGGCTTGACGCCAGATGCGATGCAAGGCGACGTTGGGTTTTGCAACGTGCTCGAGCAGATGGGCTGCACCTTCACCCACGACGATGACTCGATGACGATTTCAGGCCGAGCCAGCCGTGGTGTGGATGTCGACATGAATCACATCAGTGACACCGTTCAAACCTTATCGATCGTCGCCTTGTTCGCCGATGGTCCCACTCGCGTTCGCGGCGTTGCCCATAACCGTTTCAAAGAGACGGACCGCATTGGCGACCTCGCTTGTGAACTGCGAAAACTGGGTGCAACGGTCGAAGAACACGAAGACGGGATGACGATCACGCCACCTGCAAACGGTGTCCAGCCGGCAACTCTGGAAACCTATCACGATCACCGCATGGCGATGAGTCTGGCGTTGGCGGGCTTGTCGGCCGAAGGTGTTCAGATTTTGGATCCATCGTGCACTGTGAAGACCTATCCTGAGTTTTTCAAAGACCTCGAAGAACTGCTCGGGCGACCACACCAATGGGCCGACTCGGCCGTGGAGTAACAGCGTTCTTGCCGCAGCGGCCCGCTCTGCTGAGCGACCTGTTCTGCGGTTCAACCCGGTGCGTCTTGGGTGAGCTAGAATGAGTACACGCGTACCGCTAACAGCGTACTGTTGTTACACGCGTGCTTTTCATCTCCCCCCTCCTGCAGCACCAGGCCTGTCTTATGGGTCAAGCGATTCGACATTGGATCCGCCCCCAGTTTGCCCTGCTGGCAATTATCGTGTTCCAGTCCGGTTGGACGCCGCAATGCCTTGCTCAAAAGCCGCCCAATCGACAAAACGCCAAGGGCCAAACCGCTGGCCGGGCGCAGATGAAATCGAAGGCGACGAACACGCCAAAGATTCGATTACCTGAAAGCGTTCGCAAAGAACCATCGCATTTGATGGACGTCGAACCGGCGGCACCGCAGCGACGCGACGAATTGCGCTACGCGGCGGCGGAACTGGATCATCTGATCGAGAAAGACTTGGCCGACGCCGAGATCACACCCAACCCGATCTCCAGCGATGAGATCTTTTTACGTCGTGTCTACTTGGATGTCGCCGGTCGAATCCCGACTCTGGCGGAAACGAAGTCGTTCTTGGAGTTGAGCGATCCCGACAAGCGATTCGATTTGATCGACAAGCTGTTAAGCAGCCCGGATTGGGTCAGCCATTCATACAACTTTTGGGCCGATACGTTGCGTCTTGTCGA
Organism: Rhodopirellula baltica; assembly: GCA_002901265.1. GTDB lineage: Bacteria > Planctomycetota > Planctomycetia > Pirellulales > Pirellulaceae > Stieleria > Stieleria baltica_A. The sequence continues at coordinate 91,558 of PPHI01000008.1, forward strand.
ACGCCCTCAGCCCAACATCATCGCCGAACCTTACCTGGCATACATCAAGGATTCGATCCGCGCCAACAAACCTTACGACAAATGGGTTTACGAGATGTTGACGGCCGAAGGCAAAGTCTGGGACAACCCGGCCGTCGGATACCAACTTCGTGACGACGGAATGCCGTTGCCCTATGTCGACAACACGGTTCGCGTTTTTCTGGGGACACAAATTGGCTGTGCCCAGTGCCACGATCACCCCTTCGACAATTGGACACAGCATCAGTTTTATCAGCTCGCGGCGTTCACCAGCGGAACTCGTACCCGGATCCGACGCGGCGATCCGGGATTTAAGAAAACAAACCCCGCGAGCGCGCTGATTAACGAAGGCAAAAAGCAGTTCCCCAAAGGCAAAGTTCCCGGATCGTTTCAACGTTTAGTACGTGCAAACACCTACGCCGTGTCGGAAGTCAACACGCGATTGCGATTGCCGCATGACTATGCCTACGACGACGCCAAGCCGGAAACCATCGTCAAGCCAGCGGTTCTTTGGGGAAAGGTCCCATCTAAGGCAAAGGAAGCTTCACCACGGCATCAATTCGCTGCTTGGCTGACCAGCCCTGATAACGAACCGTTTCGTCATACGATCGTCAATCGTTACTGGAAACGTTTCATGGGGATTGGATTTGTCGAACCGGTTGATGACTTTATCGACGACACGCCACGTTCGAACGAACCGGCAATGCGATACCTTGGCGATCAACTCGTGCGATCCGGATTCGATCTGAAGGACCTGACGCGGATCATTTTGTATTCACGAACCTATCAACGCGAAGCGACCGACTACAGCCTGACTAGTGGCGAGTTGTACCGCTTCCCCGGCCCCACGATTCGGCGAATGACTGCCGAGCAGGTTTGGGATTCGCTGTTGACTCTCGCGGTCCGCAATCCGATGCCGTTCCAGCGTCCGTCGGCGAAGGAAATTGGGCAAGCGGTCGATGTCGACTTTGCATCGCTGACGTTTGATCAAGCCAAAGCTAAGGCGGAAGCATTCCAGAAGACTTACTTTCTGCCGGTCTACAAACGCGGGCTGAATCAACACGCCTACCAAGGCAACGTGCTTTGCCGGGCAAGCGAATTGCCATCTCCACAAAACGCGGACCACTTTTTGCGTCAGTTCGGCCAGGGAGATCGCGAATCGATCGATGGTTCTGACAGCGAAGCAACGGTGCCGCAAATCTTGGCAATGTTCAACGGGCCGATCACACACGTGATGCTGGAACCCGGTTCCGCAATCGTCGATGATGTGTTCGCGATTGAACAAGCACGCGATCGGATCGACGCAATCTTCTTAAGCGTCTTGTCGCGGCACCCGAACCCTCGTGATCGAGCCACGGCCGCCCGTGAATTGGGCAAAACGAAGAACGATAACGTCGGCTACGGAAACATCGTTTGGGCGTTGCTAAACACTCGTGAATTTCTGTTCGTCCAATGAACCACTCTGGCGGAAGTTTTCTGATGAACGGTTGCAAAGAATTCAGCTCGGACTCGCGACGCGGCTTCATGCGTTCGGTCGCGGCAACTTGCTTGGGCGTCAGCTACGCTGGACTGTCCGGACCACGCGGTCTTGGTTCAGCCGATGCGTTCGCGGCCGAGCCGAACATGGGCAAAGCAAAGCACATCATTTATCTGTTCATGGAAGGGGCGATGTCGCACCTCGACACCTTTGATCCGAAATCAGGTGTCCCTGAGGCTGGCGAGACGAAGGCGATCCAGACGCGTGTGCCCGGCATGATGTTTTCCGATCGCTTTCCAAGACTGTCGTACCTTGCCGGTGCAATCACCGTCGTCAGGTCGCTGTCCACCGAAACCGGTGCGCACGACAAGGCGCAGTACCTGATGCGGACTTCGTACAAAAAATTAAACAGCATTCAGCACCCTGGGATGGGCGCTTGGATGTTGTCACAACAAGGCCGATTGAATCGCGAACTGCCCGGAAACTACGTCGTCGGTGCTGCGAACCGACATCCCGGAGCTGGCTTTTTAGAACCGTCGCTTTCTCCCGTCCCCATCGCCAACCCAACCACCGGCATCCAAAACGTCGAGCTGCCAAAGTACCTGCCCGAATCACTGTTTGAGCGTCGCCTGTGGCTGGCGGAAAAGTTCGACACCAATTTTCAAACGGCTCACCGCCAAAACCAAAAGATCGAAGCCTACAACCAGCTTTACACCGAGGCTCGGAACCTGATGGGCAGCGAGCACTTGAAGGTGTTCGACATTAAAGACGAACCCGAAAGTGTCCGCGAAGCTTACGGCGACAACACGCTGGGCCAAGGTTGCTTGCTAGCGCGGCGACTGGTCGAGAGCGGTGCCAGGTTTGTCGAAGTCAGCTATGGTGGCTGGGACATGCATCAAGACCTCTACAGTCGGCTTGATGAACGAGCCAGCCACTTGGACAACGCACTCGGGATCCTGTTAAAGGATCTGCACCGCACCGGTCTTTTGAATGACACCTTGGTCGTCCTAACAACCGAGTTTGGACGCAAGCCATCGATCAACGCGAACGCCGGTCGTGACCATCATCCCGGCGCGTTCTGCTCGCTGTTGGCCGGGGCCGGAATCAAAGGCGGGCAGGTCTATGGCGCGAGCGACAAACGTGGTTTCTCGGTCGATGACAGCCAAATGTCGGTCGCCGATTTCAATAAAACCATCGCTGCAGCCGCTGGTCTCCCCACGGATAAAGAACTGTTCTCGCCCAATGGCCGCCCTTTCAAGATCGGTGGCGACGGCGAAGTCGTTGAAGACCTCTTGGCGTAGCACGGGACACATCAACAAAAAAAACCGCGATAGGAAATTCCCATCGCGGTTTGTTATTCAGAACTGTGGCCGACTTTTCCGGCCCGCCAATCTGATCTCAGCGATCAGGCTTCGCGGTCAATCTCAACGATCGGTGAAGTCCAAGAACCACCATCCGTCGTCCCATTCCAGGGAGACCTTACGCCATCCCAATGGAACTTGTGGGTAAGGATAGAAAGGTCCGATGTATGGCCATGCCGAGGGGCTGTATTGCTGTGGATAAGTCAATGCAGCGTAGTTCGGGTAAGCCGCGTATCCTGGCCATGCGTAGTTAGGCAGGTTCGGTGCGTCATAGCGAGGAGCACCGGCAGCAACGCCGTAGTTCATCGGAACGGGTTGGCCGCTGACAGGAGCACCCATGATCGGAGCCGAAGCGGTCGTCATGCGGGCACCCATGTGTTGAGGTGCAGCCATCGTTGGGACTTGGTCGATGCTCGCTGGCGACATGCGGTTGCTAGCCAGTTGAGCGGGAACGCCCGACGATCGCGATGGCGACAGTGCGGGAGACGGTTGGCTGTTGATCACAGTGATCTGTTGATCGACGCCTTGAACACCGGGTGCAGCTTGTGCGATCGCGATGATACGATCACAAGCGGCTTGGGTCGAAGCACGACCGTTCAGGGTGACAACGCCACCGTTGCATTGAACGTCGACACCGAAGCCACGAAGCTGCCGCTACGCTGAGCGTCGCCGAGGGCTTTCACCACACCGGCAACAACCTGTTGGTCGCTGGCGACGGGGGTGGCTAGTTCAACAGCCGAAGTGGTGCGGACTTCGCCAGGGGCGATTTCCAGTGCCGCGTGTTGCGCTGGTGCGGCAGGTGCCACGTCCAGGCCGGCGGTCAACATCTTGCGAAGTGATTCGCGAGACTTTGCCAAGGTCGGCACTGCTTCCTCTTGAGGTGCAGCTTCGACAGTGGCCGCTGATTTGACAGTGACTTCGTCAACAATCTTGTTGATTCCGTCGATGCCGTTGGCAGCCGCGAGAACCAAATCCTTTTGGCTCGATTCGCTGACGCTGCCGCGGAACAAGACAACGCCCTGATCGACTTTCATGTCGAGGGTGAAGTCTTTCAGAACGCCCGCGTCGCGGGTGCTCTTCAAACGGGTCATGATTTCTTTTGCAATCTCACGGTCTCCACCAAAAGCCGACGCCGGCCCAAAAGCGGTGATCGCAGCGATCGCCAATCCTAGATACTTTCGTCGCATGGGAAATGCCTCCTACAGTTCCAAATCGCTCCGGCCGGCTGACGTTTTTTACGAGCAGCCCCACGACGATGCGGGACTTCTCAATCGCGGGTGGTGCTCCGTCAACCGGAAAATCCGTTTTCGGACCGGTGTTGCTGTAGATTTCGGCGATCAACGCGAACAGGAGGTAGGTTTTTTCGGATTTTGCCGTCGAATCAACCGGGCGACGCCGTAAAGATTGCCCAGATTCCCATGCTTAGTTTTTTTGACCTGAGAACACGCCAAATTAACCCTCTGTGGAGTCAATTGCCGCTCGCAGTTCACCCACAAACTGCGAAACGGTCTCGGCCGCGATGTTCGGATCCGTGTTTTCAGCGATTCGGCGGACGACAGCCGAGCCAACGATCAGTCCGTCGGCGACTGGAGCCAAGCGGGCTGCCGTCTCAGGGCCACTAATCCCAAATCCGATACAAATTGGCAAGTCCGTTTCGCCACGTAACCACGAAACACTGTCAGTTAAATCCGTCGGCAGTTTCGTTCGCTCACCGGTGATCCCAGTCACACTGACGTAATACAGAAATCCGGTGGAGGAATTCGCGATCTCGACCTGGCGCTTTTTAGGAGTCGTCGGAGTCACCAGTTGGACAAGGCTGAAGTCCTTGTCTTTGCAGATCGCGGACAATTCGTTGGCTTCTTCGACAAGCAAATCGGGAACGATCGCACCGCGGTATCCACACGCCATCGCTTGGTCGACGTACTTTTCCAGCCCGACGCGGTAAATGATCGAATAGCTGACCATTGTTACCATGGGGATTTCGACCGCCGCGGCATGCTCACGTCCTAGCTGCATTGCATGCTCCAAACGGAATCCGCTCTCAAGCGCACGCTGGTACGATGCCTGGATCACAGGCCCGTCAGCAATCGGGTCGCTGTACGGAATCCCGACTTCACACAGATCCGCGCCGGCCGCCTTCATTTTGCCAAGCACTGCGGCGGTGGTTTCGATATTCGGATCGCCAGCCGTCAGAAAGGGCATCAGGGCTTTTCGGTTCTCTGCCTTCAAGCGGCTGAAAAGGTCATCAATCGCGGACATGAATGATCTGAAAGTTCAAATGAGGTAGGTCGCTGACCAGAAACGCGTCGAGGCCAGAGCGTAGTCGAATCGGCCGCTCGCGTTTAGCCCCAGTCAGGCGGAAATACACACCGCTAGTCAGCCCGGCCGGCTTCTCAGCGAGATCGCTCGCGAGCCAGTTCCGCGAGAATTAATCCCAGTTGCATCACTTGTCCGATCGGGTGAGTATCGATCCCCGGCAGGACTAATTCGATCTGATCGCATGTCGGTGTTGCAGACGCCGAAACCACGCTTTCGAAACGCTGTCGCTTCAATTGCTCAACGGAAATGAGGTCGCCTGATGTGTCCCAGAGTTGAACCGGATCCGTCCGTGGCGGTTCCGCCAACCAATGCATTGTCACTGCAGGGCGATTCGCTGATCTTGTCGGATTGATTGCCCCAGATCTCGCCCAAGTGGCTGACGCCTCTGTGGCGGTTTCGATCGCCTTGATCCACCAACGCAGCAAACCGTCAAAACTGTTGGACCATCCGATACAGTCGAGTTGTCGCTGCTCGATCAACCCTGCCAGCTGTAGCGACAGATTTTCGTTCCACTCTCCCTCGGCAAAGTTTTTGTTGATCGCGGCGGCACCAACGAGTAGCTGGATCACGTCCAGTCCCAGAAACGCCGCGGGAAGCAAACTGGCCGGCGCAAGGGCTCCCATAGTCCCAGATAGCAGCGAATTGCTATGCAACAGCTCAAACGGCGGACCAAATCCGCCAATGGACGTCGCCCAGTCATCGGGTTGAGCGGTAATGATCGTGATCGGTGCCGGAATCTCCGAGGCGTTTTCGCCAGAAACTGCGTCGTCCCACGTTGGCATTTGGCCAGCCAGGAATCGCAGCAGCGGGATCACCTGGGACCGGCTTTGTTGATCATCGATCGCCACGATCCCCCAGCGTTGTTCGGCGCGCACGTCCCCGTAGCCATTTCGCGCCAACCGCCAGACAAGCGACTGGATAAAGTCATTGTCCATCTCGGTGTCGGCAAAGTAGATCCGCGGTTTGCTTCCACGGTCAGCACGCGACATTTCGTTGTGGTACGGGTCGCAGCAAGCCGCTGTGATCGCTTGCACACTTAGGATCGCATTGGGCGGCCCGAGCACAACGATCGCGTCAAGGCGATCGTGTAGGGAGTTAGCGATTCGGAAAACGTGCCCCAGTTCGCTTTCTTCACGATGGCGTTCGTATGCCAGCAGCAATTGCTCTGGCAAGGCATAAAAGGATTGACTTTCGGGCAACCGGGGGCATTGCCAATCGACGTCGTCGAGATCCGCAGCATGCTGGGACAGGACTCGATCGCGGCGTGACTTCCAGTCTGCCTTCAAATCGCGATCGAGTTGCGCAAGTGGCGAGTTCGCTGTGACATCCGAGCCACAGCGACGGAGATTAATAAGAGAGCGGTTCAAGAGTCACGACGGCCGGTAAGCAATCAGTTCGGAGTCGACTTGTATTGGTCAGCGATCCACTTGCGAACCACGGTCAACTTTTCTTCCTCGGTACCGTACAGGATTTGCAGTCCTTCTTCACCACCGACAATATCGAACACCTGCAACACTTGATCGTCGTTAAGCAGACCTTGCGATTGGAACAAGCGAACTTCGGCAAGTGTCGCGAGGCTCTTGCTTCCACCGCTCGCCAACAAACTTCCGATCCGCTTAACAGCAACGTCGGATGTCAGGCGTGGAAGTTCGACTGTCATTTGGCGATCCACGATCGGCAAAAAGCTGCTCATTTGCTCGCCGATGTATTCTTTCGCGCCGACGCCTTTCGTTTTCGATTGCTGGTTGTACTCGATGGAATCGATTCCTTTGGAAACGACCAACTGCTTCTTGCTGTCGACGTGAAACAAACGGCACTTGGAAATGTTTTGTGTGTTTTCGCCACGTGTTTCTTTGAGAGAAACGTTGATGTGAATCAACAAATCCAAACCGGCTTTCTTGGCATTGGCGAGGTGGACGTCGGCATCACCCATTCCCAAATAAACGATTCCGGGGCGCCACATCGGCAAATCCGATTCGGCGGTTTCCAGGAGATCCACAAAGCTGCCGGAGACCGCGTCTTGCTGTCCCGCGCCGTCACTGACGTCGATCATCGCCCGGCCGAAATTGCCTTCGGCATAGCGTTGGTCGAACTGTTCGGCTAGGAACGTGGCGACTGCGCCAAGATTGTCTTCAAGCTCTTTGGCGGCGGCTTCGCTGAGCATGCTGCGATCGAGTCCGCTCAAACGGTCGCCGGGGGTCTGCGCGGCCGGTGAGGAAAACGAAAAGCCGTTTTGGCCTCCAGGTCCGCCCGGCCCACCAGACATTCCTGGCGCACCAGGACTTCCGCCCGCAACTCCAGGGTAGGAACTGCTGCTACTGCCGTAGGCATCTGCCATTTGCTGTTGTCGATTCGCGGAGCGGTCACGCGTTTGCTCGGCGGCGTATGCGGTTGGGTTGCCGCCAATGCCGCTGCCGTAGTCCATTGAAGGGCTGCTCGAGGAGCCCTGGGCCATCATCGCTTGCTCCTGTGCTGATGGGCCACCATACATTCCGCTGCTGGCCATTCCGCTTGACATGCCGCCGGTTCGCGATGGCGAGTCTGTGATCGGTTGTGGATCGGTGGCATCGCCTCGAACTTCCATCGAGATTCCCCAGCGAACCTGCCACACCGGTCGCTTCAGTGCGGGGCTGTACTTGACCATCGAAAGCTGTTCGGATGCGTTTTCGAATTCGGCAACCATGTGGCCAAAGTAAAGCTGACGCGCAAGTGACGATGCTCCCTTGGCGTACGCAACAGTCGCTTCGTTCATCAGGACGGGGCCAGAAGCGATCGGGACTGCCGACTCGGGGCTCGCAATGGAAGAGATGTCAGTGCTTTTGGCCGCGTTGACCAGAAACTGCTGCATCATGATTCGTGCGACTTCGCTGCTCGGCGCCGAACTTGATCGACCGTTCCCGCCGTAGCCACTTCCAGACGATCCACCACCAGGATATCCGCTGCTGCCCGGGTACCCGCTGCTGCTGCCTCCCCCGGGATAGCCGCTTCCTGGGTAACCGCTGCTATCGGATGGGCTGCTACTGCTTGGGTATCCACTGCTGCCGCTTCCCGGATATCCACTGCTGCTACTCGGCCCGCCACTTGGACTTGGTCCGCTGCTAGGACTCGGACCACCACTTGGGCTCGGTCCGCTGCTGCCACCATCGCTCCCGGGATAGCCAGCCGGGGCTTGCGACATGACTTGGTGGGAATCCAACAACATGAGCGCCCCGCAGGCACAAAGAACGGGGCCTACAAAACGACGCGAGCGGACGAACCGCTGGCCGATCGAAAGCAAGGTTTGGACGTTTGCAAACATTGGACTTCGGCTTGTTTTAGGAAAAAGCGGGACGAGGCTTTGTCGGTGCGGTGGGAACACAAACCGACCGTGCAAATCTCTGAACGAGTCTAGTCAACCGGCCGAGGAAAGTGTGGCGGAGCGAACCTGACTTCGACGCGTAAGCATCTGGTAAAGAATCATACCAAACGCGCGTTTTCTTGGGTCCGATTGCGTTCGCTCCAGCGTATCATAGACGTCGTATCTAGCGAATGAAGAAAGCACATTCCGCGTGGAAACAAAGAAAAGTTGCGAAAAACGCCTGCCAGCCCTCCACTGAGGGGAACTTGTTTAGGCAGCCCTAGTCAGAATCTACGGCGAAGTCCAGAATTGTCGCTTCGTTAGATACAAACCTCCAAGGAAATCTCGCATCACAATGGGAAGCAGGCGGCGATTCGTCCGAAGCGAAAGCGAATTGATTCGCAAAGCGACTTCGCTGCGCGGCGTGATTCACTTGCGTGCAAACGCAGGCGATCGATCCGCTGCTAGCCGTTCCCGCCGACGTGCCTTGGTCTTCGAAACGCTCGGCCAACGACGAGTGCTCGCGGTGATCACCGGCACGATTTTTAATGATGCCGACGGTTCGATGCGTGCCGAGCCTTCCGAGCAGCGGCTCGAATCTCGATTGGCTTTTCTCGATGCCAATGACAATGGCAGCCTGGATGCCGGTGAGGCATATCAGCTCACCGATCAAAACGGAAATTATCAGTTCGACGGTGTCGAGTCCGGAATCCACCCCGTTCGCCTGTTCGGAAACTCACAAACGCAAACGTTTCCCGTCGCGGGTGCGAGTCGCCAACTCGCATCACAGTTGGACCTCAGCGAAGCGGTCGATGCTGGGCTCGCGGGCGAAACACTACACATTGCGACCTCGCGTTCACTCGTCTTTTTGCGCACCACGGGCACATCCGCGCAAGTGCAGTCGTTGCCGTTCTCTGCCTCCAAAGTCGTCCTGCCGATCGGCATAGCGGCGGGCCAAGCCGCAACGGTAATGCTTGGCGACACCGGTGGGCAAACGCCGGACCCGTCAGGTCTGTGGCTGGTCCACTCCAATGACCAAACGCCTGAATTGCTGTTTTCAGGCACCAGCATCGACGCGGCTGTTGGCGACGATGGCTATGGGATCGTCGTCGATTACCAAGAGAATGAATCGCTGATTCACAGCCTGCAGGTCTCACCCTCCAATCCCGATGACCTCACGCCTCCGGTCGCTGTCAGCATCAGCAGTGAAGCGTTCTCGGTTCCCGCCGGTGCACAAGTCCTCGCTGCATCGACCGCGTTTGACACGTCCGAGACTTCCACAAACGGTGACGTTGAACTCGCCAGCAGTCGAACCGTGGTTGCTTGGCCGGTTGCCGCAACCGTCGACGACGGAAACGAAGTCCCCGCGCTTCACACATCGATCTGGAACAACCGATCTGCTGGATGGATCGAAGGTTCGGAAACGGTAATTGCCGGCGCTAGCGAATTACTCAGCTTCGATGATAAAGCTGGGCTTTTGGCAATTCGCGACGTCCATGGTGATGTGCTCGTTTTGGACGTTGACGCAAATTTCGCCGAGCTGCAACGTTTCGAAGAACTGCCCGGGCGAGTCGACCTGGTGCAAGGACGCGATGCCCTCCTGTCTGCCACGCCAGACGCGGATGGGCACCGGTTGAAGCTCCAAGACCTGAATACAGCCAACACCCTGGCGACATTCGAACTGGGAACAACCGCGCCGCAAAAACTGATCGCCGGACAAACGACGGGGGCGTTTTTTGTGCTATCGACATCAGGGCTCTCGAAGATTGCTTTCCAACAGCGTGATGCCCATCGGATCAATGTCACCGAAGAAAACCAAACCTACCAAGCCGACTTCGGTGTCATCGCCAGCACAGACAACACCACTCCTGAGGTCCAACAGACCTACACCGCAAACGCCGTCGAAGACGAAACGCTGTCGATTCCGGCAACCGCATTGATGCAGTGGGTCACTGATCAGGACGGCGATCGCGTTGTCCCGCTTGTCGCTCAGCCACCCACACACGGGTCCATCGAAATCACTGACGATGGCTCGCTGAATTACACCCCGGAAGAAAACTACAACGGAACGGACACGTTCTCGCTGCAATTTCACGATGGTGTGGCGCTGTCTTCGCCAATCGCAATCACCGTCGACATCGAGTCGCGACCCGATCCGCCCACTGGGATTTCGTTCTTTGGTGATGCCATCCCGGAACACACCGTCGGGCCCTACGTGGTTGGTGGGATCTCGATCGATGATGTTGATTTCGACAGCGAATATCAACTGGCCGTTTACGACGATCGCTTTATCATCGAAAACGGCAACTTGGTACTGGTCAAAGGCCCGCTGAACTACGAAATCGAAGAGGTCATCCATCTCGCGATCGCGGGAATGGACCGTCGCACCGGATATTACTTTACTCAAGACCTCGACATTCAAGTCGCCGACGAAAACGATCCCGTCACGCAGTTGTTGGTCGGTGGAAGTTCGGTCGAAGAGAAAGTCAAAGGCGCTTACATCGCCCACCTGAGTTCATTTGACGAAGATCGTTTTCAACCGACGACCTACTCGGTAAGCGACAACCGGTTCGAAATCCGCAATGACAACGAGCTGTGGCTCAAGCCGGATGAATCGCTTGACTTCGATCGTGAGCCGTTTGTGGTGATGACCGTTAAAGCGGACGACAATCACGGCAGTTCGATGTCCAAAGAGTTCCGCCTGAACGTCAGGGACCAACCTGACTACGGCGGCTCAATCACACTGACGAACCACACCGTGGTGGAGCTTGAAACCGGCGCTGTCGTTGGCGATGTCTCGCTCAATAATGTCAGCCGCCCGAGTGTTTATCACATCAGTGTGAACGATGCACGATTCGAAGTCGACGGCAGCACCCTAAAGCTTCTCGATCATGTCTCTGTGCGGCGTTCGGCGGCCGAGCAAATCGAATTGACGCTCACCGCAATCCCTTCAGAAGGTGACTACAGTTCGGTTTCGAAGTCGTTCATTATTGAGGTCCTAGAAAACGCCTCGCCATTCCACAACGATGTGAATCCATACGACGTCGATTCGAATGGCACCGTCAGCCCTCTCGACGCGCTGGTCATCATCAACTTGTTGGGAATCTATGGCCCCGGTCCGGTCGGTCCGGGGAACCCTGGCTTCGGCTATGACGTCAATGGCGATGGCCAAGTGACAACGCTCGACGCACTCTTGGTGATCAACATCTTGAACACCCTGCAGAACGGCGGCACCGTTGGTGGTGAAGCAAATCCTGATGACGATTCGCCAACGAACAGCCAGTCGAACACAACGCCGCTGCCTGATCCATCGACGGCGAACAACGACACCAGCGCGAACCGAGATTTCTCGGCGTCAACGCTGACTCAACTGAATAGCTTGGAAACGGATTCGGATGGCGATTCCGCACCTCCACTCAGCTCGAATCCTAACTTCTGGTGCTCGGCTACGTCTGACCTAAAAGACTTGCCAGTCGATCATGCCCAGCGCGCGACGGACTGGTTGCTGGATCTCCGAGACGGAGACCCGGATCTGGATCGTGCGATCGACGAACTGCTGGTCGACTTGCAAGACGCTCTCGATCAAAAGGCCTAGCAGCCGGTTGATTTTCGAGTGTCATCTTTCGCCGCTTTTGCGACGCAAGAAGGCGGACATTGGGAGAATGCGGCCGCTGAGCAATCAGTCAAAACACCCAATCGTTCTACGATCCGTTCTCTTTCTTTTCCGCTTGAAGCGCGCTCTCAAATTCAGCCAATTGGCGAAGCATCGGAAACGAATATCGCTCAAGTTCTAACGCTTCTTTCTGTGTTGCGATCGCTTTTTCAAATTGCCCCAACGCGTAATAGCACCTTGCGCAGGTATCCAACCGGGCCGCGCGCCGATCAACGTCATCCGCGGTAACGAACGACAGCGATCGCAAACTACATTGCAGCGCCCTCTCCAGATCGCCTTCGGTGTTTGCGACCAACCAAGCGTACTCGTTGTACTTCTCGCCGAGTAATTCTTTGTAGCGGTCGTCCCGTGCGAGCGACTTTGATGCCTCGTACTGGACGATCGTTCGGTCGAGGTTCTGGACGTATTGCGAAATACGTTCGCGAACGCCTCGCCGCCATTCCGGATCACTTGGGTCATCGAAGCGGAACATACGGATCAAAATATCGACATTGCGGTTGTCGAATACGTACGCCTTCCGCAAGTTTTCCTTTGCCTCCGTCATTTCGGAATCCGTCAGGGCGTCTTTTGCCAAGATCGCTAGGGCGCTCTGGTAGTAAAACTCGCTTTGCACAAACTGGCTCAGGATTTCATAAATCATCAGCTTGCGAACGTATTCCTTGTCGCGATCAATGCGGTCGCAAATCACAGCTAGCGTTTGCACTGCTTCTTCGTGGCGAAGTTGGTTTGCGAACAGGGATGCGAGCTTGATGCGCGCCCGAACACCAACATTGGTTTCGATGTCGCAGTTTGCCATGATGGCGCGAAATTCGCGTTCTTCCCAATCAAATTGGCCACGTTTCTCCAATTGAATCGCGACCGAAAAATGGCTGAACGCGATGTCTTCCAACTGATGATCGGTCAGCTTTCGTTGGTCTTCCGAATCCTTGTCGTCGTCTTTCGGTTGCTTCTCGTCGACGACGGGAAGTGCGTTGATATTGAAAGCGTCAAATGCCAAACGCTGGCCTTTCTCGGCATTCCCGCTATCGCGAAACGCCTGCGCCGCGGAATAGAGCAGTTCGGCGTTCATTGAAAACGAATGGCGATGGCGGTCATACAGTTCCGTCACGATCGGATACAACTCGTGCGAAATCGCCCAGTCGGTTTGATTGGCCAGTTCATGCGTCGAGGGCGAAACCAAATCCAAGTTGTCGATCACGATGGAAAGCGCCGAAGGGCGAGCGTCTTCATCAATTGCCCGCGTCGCAATCACCTTGATCAATTGCAACACCGAATCCGCTGTCACATCCGAATTGATTCCCATATCAACCTGCCGACGCTGATCGTCGACCACCGATTGCCAGCGTTTGGCATCGAATTGTCCGGCGCGAAGATCGTCAACGTAGGCGCGAAGCCATTCAATGGGGTCTCTCTCGTTGTCCCCAATCACACTTAGAATTTGGTCGATCAGGGTCTGCCGCTTTTCCTGATCGCCGGGAAGCGGTTGCTTCAAAATGAGCATCGCAGCACGTCTTGAGAGTGCGTCAATCTGATCAAATCTCGCCAGTCGTGCCAGGCTTCGCCCCCCATAAAATCGGGGAGTCGTCCGAGTAATTCAATCCGCGCAAGTCGATCGGTCGTGCTCTGGGCACCGTATTCAAACAGGATTTCTTGAACTTGCTTCGGATCGCTTTCGTTGGACCAGCGAACCTGCAAGCTCTTGTGTAGATACCGAGCAGCGGTTTGCACCTCACTGTCGTTGTGTTTTTGCGCTTCACGCAAGGCATCGAACGCTTCTAGACCGAACGATTTCAGTTGATCGCGGGCGCGGACTCGCGTCGCATAGCTGTCACTGCCCAGCTTTTCGATCAGGTCGCGGATGATTTCTTCGTTGGATTTTGTCCCCGCACCTAGCGTGCGAGCTGTGTCTGTCAGGCCACTCGTGTTTTGTGCGGGCTCTTGCGAAATCGCGATCGGCGAAAGCATTACGACGACAACCAATCCGGCAATTACCCCACCCGCCAGTGGTGACACGACGGTGGAAACAGCACTCAGCTGGCTCGATGAGAAGCCTTGCCGACGTCGCAATTTGAGATTTCGCATTGAAGACGTTTCAATCGTTGGCGGTATAAACGAATGGTCAGACACCGCTATTCTATCGAGGTGTCGGTTTGATGTGCAGGTTGATGACAGCGGATGGGACAGTGGTTTCCCCCGGATAGTGATGGTGGCACCAAGATTCCAAGGGCTGAATCGAAGTTCCACTGATGACACGAAACCGCTAGGATGACGCTCGAAATGCGTGGCCACTCCACGAGCGACCCCGCCCGACCAGGCAACTTCACGATTGACGACAATTGAATGCCACGAAAATCGAATAAACGCTCGGAGAGCAAAACGACAGTCACCAGCGCGGAGCCATCCGGGGCGAGTGTGAGCGATAAACCGGAGGCGACCGCCCCCGAGGTCAAGCAAACGAAAGAACAAAAACTGGCTGACGCGATTCGTACCGAAGGCAGTCGTGAAACAGTCGAGGCCTTTGTCGTCGCGTTTATTTTGGCGCTTCTCTTTCGCGCTTTCATCGCCGAAGCCTTCGTCATCCCCACCGGGTCCATGGCTCCGGCCTTGATGGGAGCACACAAAGATATCTGGTGCTCGCAGTGTGATCACCGATTTCAAATCGGAGCAAGCAAGGAACGTCGTGGTCCCTACCAAGACGATACCGTCGTGGCCGGAATCTGTCCTAACTGTCGCTACACCAACAGCTTAGACTTGGCGGACGACAGCAGTGACCGGACGTTCAATGGCGACCGAATTTTGGTCAGTAAATACGCCTACGCGATCAGCGATCCTGAACGCTGGGACGTGATCGTTTTTAAGTTTCCTGGCAACCCGAAGCAAAACTACATTAAACGTTTGGTTGGACTGCCCGAGGAAACCCTTTCGATCCGCCACGGTGACGTCTATGTGGAAGACAAAAGTGGCGTCAAAAGTATTCTGCGTAAACCGGACAGCAAATTGATGGCGATGAGCCACCACGTTTACGATTCTGGCGAGCAATCGCCGTTGCTTGCCAGAGCAGGCTATCCCAACCGATTCCAGGCTTGGCAAGAAGGCTCGGCGACACCACCAAAGGAATCGTGGGAGCTGTCGGCTGACAATCCCAGTGTCCTTGCCACACTCGACGCGACATCCAATTCCGCCGAGCATTGGCTGCGATACTTCCATCGCTGGCCAAACGAGGAACAATGGCAGGCCGCCCAAGAAGGCGAGTCACTGTCGAGCATCGATCCGTTTTCGGGACGGCTGATCACGGACTATTACGCCTACGACTGCTACATCACAGTCCCAACCCAGAAGGTGTATCAGGGACGTGTTGCGAGCGCCCCTGGAATGAACGATACACCTCGCCGACGCGGTATCGTGGGCGCTGTAATTGGCGTCTCAAAAATGGTTGCGGGCCTGTTTAGTAGTTCAGTCAATGCGAACCCGCTCAATCCAGAATACGAACCCGGCGGACCGCTCTCGCAATTCGGTTCTTCGGTCCGGTTTGGCGAACGTGGTCACGCGAACGAAGGCATGCACTGGGTCGGTGACTTGATCGTCGAAACCGAGTTGCAAACATCGGAGGCCTGCAAACAAGCCACCTTCGAAATCATCGAAGCGGGCGTGCAGTACCAGTGCAGTATCGATTTGACGAGTGGCAAGGTTTCTTTGGCTGCACTTTATCAAGGGACACCACGAGCGATTTTTGACTCCGCTGACGGTTCCCCAAAAGACACAGTATCGGGATCGTGCGATTTCACAGCGGGACAAACCGCCAATGTCCGTTTCTCCAATTGCGACGATGAACTAAGGCTTTGGATTGACGGAACGCGTGTCGAATTTGAACAGCCGGCGACGTTTGATGTTTCCTTGATTCACCAAGATTCCGGTGACAATCGGCCCTATTACGCCGGGAAACAACACCCGCTTGATGCGTCCCCCTTTGGCTTGGCAGTGCAAGGCGGTAAAGCGACCGTCAACCATGTCGAGATTAAACGTGACAAGTACTACATCGCGACAAACACCAGTTCGTTCCAAATCACCGATTATTCGCCAAGCGAGCTGTACAGCTTGACCAACAGCAGTGTCTCGGACAACGAGATTCAAACCGTGCTCAGCGATCCCAACTTGTGGGACGAATGGCCAATCTGGAAAACGCGTCGCGAGGTCTCGTTCAAGCTCGAAAAGGATCAGTTCTTTCCGATGGGCGACAATAGCCCTGAAAGCTTGGATGCACGTTGCTGGGCAGGCGCAAAACAGACCATGGGCCTGCCCGACTCAATTCGTGAAGAAGCGGACCGCTACGCCGACGCGTCGTACGTCCCACGTGATCTGCTGGTTGGTAAAGCGGTTCTGGTCTTCTGGCCACACCCTTGGAACTTCACCCCAAACTTCAGTCGTTTCCGCCTGATCCGTTGACGCTGTCCGTCGCCTGTCGATGCTTGTTAGTCGCCCCAGTTGAACAGGGGCCATCACATTGAGAAATGGAATTCCCAGTCATGCAACCTTCAGACCAAGAACTCACCCCAGTCCTTGAAGCGATCGACCTGCAGAAAACGTATGGCCGTCGCCGAGTCGTTGATGGAGTGAACCTAAAAGTCGGTCGCGCCGAAATCGTTGGCTTGCTTGGTCCCAACGGGGCCGGAAAGTCGACCAGCTTTCGAATGATCTGTGGGATGGTCCAGCCCGATCGAGGACGCGTCTACCTGGAAGGTCGCGATGTGACGGACTGGCCAATGTTCCGACGCGCACGTGATGGCCACATGGGTTACTTGCCTCAAGACCCAAGCGTGTTCAAGAAACTGACCGTCGAGCAAAACATCTCGGCATTGCTCGAACTACTAGGGATGGATCGCAAGTCACGCAAAATTCGCACCGACGAACTACTCGAAGAGTTCAACATCACGCACATTCGTAAATCGAAAGCGGCGGGATTGAGTGGTGGCGAGCGCAGGCGTCTGGAAATCGCACGATGCTTGGTATCCGAACCCAACATTGTCATGCTGGACGAACCCTTCGCCGGGATCGACCCCGTTACCGTCCAGTCGGTCCAGGGCGTGATTATGCAATTGCGTGAATCGGGCATCAGCGTTCTGATCACTGACCATGCCGCACGCGAAATCCTTGGCACCGTCGACCGCTGCTATGTGATTTCACAAGGCCGGGTCTTGATCGACGGAACGCCCGATGAAGTCAAACGCCATCCTCAAGTCCGCAAAGAATACCTGGGCGATCTTGACGGAGCGACAAACTTTGCCGATCGCCAAAACGAAGCGCGGATGCGTGGCTCAGCTGGTAACGAGTCGGCGGCAACGCCCTCTGTCGTCCCCCGCCATCACCTCAATCGCGCCCGCCCAAGCTCGGCGACGCAAAGTCACGTCTCAGACGTTTAACGAACGCATCGCGAGCGATCACCATTCGATCGTCTCAACGGCCTCGGCTTGACGTTGAATGCCAACCAGTAACTGCTCAAAAGCTTCGTTCGGCTCTAAGCTTGCTTCAATCGTCAACGCTCTTACCGGCACGCCGCCTAAACGGTCGCACTGGAGTTTGACAAGGTCTTTTTGCGTGCAGACCAAGGCATCAATTTTGCCAAGCGTTCGTACCCACGCAACGATTTCGTCGACCGTCGATCGGTCATAGTCAACGTGATCGGGGAGTATTTTCTGCGAAGTGACCTTCGCCCCTGTCGCGTCAACACTGTGCCGGAATGCGTCCGGATTGCCGATCCCACAAAAGACTGCGACCCTCGCACCGGACAAGGTCTCGACGGAATCGATTTGATCGGGGAACGTCAACAGCCCGCTCGCTGCATGTGTCGAACGAACAATAGGGCGATTTGAAACATGCTTGCGTACCGTCTTGATGACTTCGTCGATCGCCGATTCGCTGACTTGATCACATCGCGTCAAGATCACCGCGTCAGCACGCTCTAGTGATTCCAGTGGCTCGCGCAACAGGCCCCTTGGTAACAAATGGCCAAAACCGAATGGGCAGGTCACGTCGATCAACACCAAGTCCAAGTCGCGGCCCAACCGGCGATGTTGGAACCCATCATCCATCAGGATCAACTGAGTATCTAATTCGTCGATGGTGACTCTGGCTGCCGCAACGCGATCGGGATCTTGCACGTGTGGAACGTCTGGCAAACGCTGGTGCAACTCTCTTGCTTCGTCGTTCTCTGACGCATCCCCACGCCCATAACCGCGACTAACGATCGCGACACGGACGCCTTGATCGCGATACCAGCGGGCGAGATAGGCAACGATCGGTGTTTTGCCAGTGCCGCCGGTGGTCACATTGCCAACGCTGATGACCGGCACTTCCAATGAAATCACACGGTCGCTTTGGCGATCGAATCGGCGGTTGCGGAAACCAATCGCGACACGGTATCCGGCTTCTCCGATACGCAGGCCCAAACGCATCAAGAGGGCAACCGGACCACGCTGCTGGCCGCTCATTAAAGCTCGATAGTCCACCGGATCCGTTCGCCCAAATCGTGTCGTTGTCATCAAATCTCACCGGAGATCCCACTGCAGAGGCGCAGTTGGACCGTCGGTTCTACCAACGATCGACTGGTCCCGACAAGCGGTTCGCACATGCCGGAGGAACCGTAAATGCCAAACTCAGTTCGGCTGGCGAATCCAGTGCTTGGTCCGTGCCGCTTCCGGATCGGCCGACAGGTCGCCAGCGGGCAGCGATTGCAAGACGGATTGTCCGGCAGGACGCGCGGCGGAT
>PPHI01000078.1 GCA_002901265.1 Rhodopirellula baltica
GCATCCAATCGCAGGATTACGGAGTGCGGCTACCGAGGATGGCGGCCTGCTGGGAGTACTTTTCGGCCAAGTCGACGTCGCCTCGTTTACGGGCGAAGTCCGCGAGTGCTTGATGAATCTCTGGATCGGAAGGGTTCATCATGACGGCTTGATCCAGCCAATCGTAGGCCGCGTCCCACTGGTAACGCAGATACTGCATCCCTGTCGCTTTACAAAACGCGGCATCCCGCTCGCTCGGTGGCGTCTTCAGAATCGCTACTGTCAGGCTATCGGTGACTTTGCGTCCTTCTAAATGCACACCTAAGTGCTCGTCGGCTTTCTGCAACTGTCCGAGCTGCGAATAGGCTTCGGCGACCAAGTAGTTGATCGCCATGTCTTCCGAGAACTCAGGAAAGAATGATTCGAGAGCGTCGATCGCGCGCTGAGAGTACTGCTGATTGACCAAGAGCTGCGCCAAGTCACTTCGCGCGGCAAAGTTGTTTGGCTGCCGCAGGACGATTTGCTCGTAGATTTCGATTGCGGCATCACTCTCGCCGAGGATTGCCAAGCAGTTTGCCTTGCGCAAGTTCGCTTCGAGGTCCCGTTTGTCAATTTCCAAGACGCGTTCGGTGAAAGTGAGTGCACGTCGATACTCGTATTCCGAAAGGCTCAATCGCGACAACCCCTGCCACGCTTCTTTCAATTCGTTGTTTAACTTCAGGGCCGAAGCAAACGACTGCGTCGCGGTCTCCCAATCACCGTCTCGATAGGCAAGCTGCCCCCGGCAGAGGTGCGCAAACGCCGAGTCCGGTGATCGGGCAAGCCACTGCGTCGTGATGTTCCTCGCTGCTTTTGCATCACCACCGTTGTCAAATCCGTCAGCAAAGGCAAACCACACTGCATCGGCGTCTTCAGAACGCTGATTGAGAAGCATGTCGAATTGGCCAAACAAACGCTTCGCCTCGCCCGCTTGAACCTGAGCCAATAACCGTTCGCGCAGTGCGTTTTCCATTTCGGGGCCGCCAGGCGGCAGTTTATCCAAGAGCGTGATTGCCCGATCAAACTGCAGAAGCAATCGTGCCGCGCGTGCCTGTCCGATCAAGTATTTTCCTCCACGTCGACTGTAGGAATCGGCACGAGCGTAGTAGGTCGCGGCGTGTTCGTAGTTGGTCGTGGCGATGGCATGATCCGCCAACCCCGCCCAATAACTTGCCATCGCGTAGCGGAATGAAAACCAGCCGCAAACAATCACCAACAGTACAAGGGCGGTCACCAGCACCGGCGTTGATCGTAAAACGCTGCGCCGCGCTGAACGCTCTGTTTTCTCCGTTTGCTTCATTTCGATTCAGGCACCTGAGACTGCACAGTCTGGTTAAAGAAAACAGTGATGCTGCTTGATGGATGCCAATCGATACTTGCCGGTGGAACGATCAAATCAAGGTCGCCGTCACTGTCCCAGTCGAACAATTGGCAGGTTGCCGCGTCGCATTGGTCGACGACCAACCGATGCCGCTGAAAGCTTCCATCGCGATGTTGTTCCAGCCACATCACTCCTTCAAATGTCCCTGGGGGTTGCCGCTGAATTTCATCGCTTCCGAGCAATGATACCGCAGCGATGTCCATGTCGCCGTCTTGATCAATGTCGCCAGCGCGGGCACGATAAATTCCCGGCATCGACGCTAGTTCGCGATGAACGAATGAAAGGTCACCTTGGTTTTCGATCAAATGAATCGAATGGTAGGGCTTGGCCATAAAATCGTCGAACGTGTCGCCGTTGGTGTACAACACATCCAGATCACCATCGAAGTCAAAGTCGACGACTTCGATTGAACTGGAGCCGTACGATGGATCAGGAGCTTGATAAATGTTCCTGGACTTGAAACCTTGATCGCCACGGTTGAAGAGCACATCAATACTCTCGTAATGCTGCGAGACGAGCGTCACGATGTCCAAGCGACCGTCCCCGTCGAAATCGACAATCGGCGTATCGATGGCTCCGGGGCGTTTGTCCAAAACACTCCATTCAAACTGTGGTATTCCCTCGCCGCTACTACCTTGATTGGTCAGTAAATAGATCGATCCGACCGCGTGCATGCCAAAGTCAGAAACGACGAGGTCGATGTCACCATCAGCGTCATAGTCACAACTGCGTACGCAACTCACCCGAGCCAATCCAAGCTTCAACGGGTACCGTCGATAGCCAGACGCTTCCTTGACGTCCGCTTTCAATAGCCAAAGCGAACCTTGCAGCGTTTCGTCTGGACTGTACTTCCCTAGATCCGCGACTACCAATTCTTCAGTCCCGTCGCTATCGAAGTCGACGGCGTGGACAAAGGCGGGATGTGAAACGCTGGTCATCACGGTGGCGTTCAACGGATTCTCATCCGCTCGCTTTTCCAGAATCGAAACCGCCCCGGACCAAAGGTCGGTGGTCGCAAAACGAATTCGCTGTGGTGAGGAGTCAAGAACTGCGAATTCTGAGATCGCGACCATTTCTGGCTGGCCCACGACAGGAATCTGCCGCTTTTCGAACCGCGTGTCTTCGGCGCTTTCCGGCGTCTCAAACGCCAACTCCTCCGGCGCGTCTCGCTGGAAAAACGCCAGCGTCGCCACCATGTCGGTCGGGATCAAATCTTCGCGACCCGATTTAGCGTACAGTCGGAATCCTTGCTCGACTTCCTCTTTCCACCGCGCCTTGCCGAAGCTTTGCGAGCGAGGCAACAAATGACAACCGCCACAAAATGATTGAATCGCAGCGTCGTCACTCGGGCGTGACTCGGCATTGTTGATCAATTGCATTGCCGGCTCCAAGGCTTGCGGTGGTGAATCGCATCCAAGCAGTCCAAAGGCAAGGCAGCCAATCGCCCCCCAAACAGATCGCAAACTCGGGATCGAAGGTTTCAAAGTTCTACGGCAGTAAAGGAAAGGGACGGTAGCGTCGGATCGGCCAGTTTACCCTGCCAGTACCGGGGCGTGCAGATCGTACAGCTGGGGCGGGAATCGTCGCGAGTGAACGGGATGCGATCCAACATCAGCCGCATTCGCGATAGCGAGCGGTTGCGTGTTTTTGGTTGGTTGCCATGCGAGGCGGTATTTGAACGGTAGGCAGGCGAAAATCGGCTAAAGCCTAGACTCCAGCACACATCCAATCAGCCGCATTCGCGATCGAGAGCGGTTGTGTGGTTCGGCTACCAATCGACTCAAGCGGGTTGACTGATCTTGCCAGACCGCTATCTTGTTGATAGTGATTCTCAATATAGTTCCCCTCGCACCGCAGCCAGCGAACGGTCGTTTGACCCTGTAGCACGCCACGCAGAGGTCTCCACTTCGCCCGCTTGCCGGGGGGCTCCCCCCGTACAGAGCGGCAATTCCGTGAGGTCGATGATGGCAACCACCGCCGCAATTTCCGATTTGACTTTGAACGCCCCGGGGAGCTACTCCCCTAGCGACGCGCTGCTGGTCACGGCGCAATCTCGTTTTCGCCAAGGCGATTTCGCCGGCACGATCGATTCGCTCGAACGCGCCAACCGACACCGCCCCATTTCCGCCGATGCGCGAATCCTGTTGGCGTCGTCGTATGCCAAGCAGCGGCAATCGGACACTGCCCGCGAGATGCTGCTGCAGATCGCGATTCGCCGTGACCGTCCCGCCGACACGATGCGTCTGATCGCCAGCGAGTTGGCGGCGATCGGCGATGTCACACTGGCGGCTCAGGTCTGCCGCTGGACGTTGGATCGGGATGCGTCTGACCCAGCGACGGAACTTGCCGCAGTGACCTTTGATCTCGGTATTTATCTAGACCGACTTGGCGAACCGCCCTACCGCGTCGAGGCCCTACTTGCCAAAGCGACATTGGCCAGTCCTGACGAGGCTCACTACCGGATCGCACTTGCATCGATGTTGCTGCGGATGCAACGTGACACAGAAGCCGAACCGATCATCCAATCACTGGATGCGGCCGACGTTCGACAATTGGACTGCCCACGCTGCTTGACCCATATCGGCCAAAACGCTGTTCGGCTGGGCATGCCGCTGGTTGCACATCGCTGTTTCGACCGAATCGATCAGCTTGATGTACTTCGCCAACAAGACACTTCTTTCAACGCGCCACTGTGCTTTGCATGGGAGATCCGCGAATGAACGCGATCGAACTGATCTGGCTGCATGTGCTGGTGATCGGGCTGCCTTCGGTCGCGATGCTAATCTGCCTTCCGTTCTTCCGCTGGGCACGTCGCCGAATGATCCGCCGTCGCGAGGAGCGACGTGACACAGGATTCTTTCGAATCGCAGTGAGCCCGCCTTACGCTTCCAACGTTTGACCACCCGAAGTCTCGATTTGCAAAGGTTTCAAATGGATACCAATCTCGAATACTGCAAAGCCGAATACGCCATCGGTCGCTACCGGCTGGCGATTCAGTTCGCGGAATATGTCTTGGCAAAGGATGCGGAGAGTTTTGATGCATTGGTGATCGCCGGCATGTCTTACTTGACGGTCAACGAAATCAACGCAGGGATCGGGATGTTGGAAGAGGCCGCGTTGCTTCGTCCGCTGCCTTGCACCGTTCAGATTGAACTCGCGATTGCTTACGGTGCCACTGGTGCGACGGAGCTTTCGCGAGACTTGCTGATGAGTGTCGCGACGGGCGGCCAATCGACCCCGGATGAAATGTTGCGAATCGCGGTCGGCTTGGAAGCGATCGATGAACCGCGGCTGGCGATGGAAGCCTGTCGCAATGCCGGTGCGGTTAGTCCTGAATCAGCTGAAGTGCACTACCGGATGGGATATTACGCACAACGCTGCGGTCACTCGACAAGTACGATCGAAGCGTTGCTAAGGCGGGCAATTCATTTGGACCCGCGTAACATTCATTATCGGATCGGACTCGCGTCGATGTTGATCCGCTTAGAACGCCGCATCGAAGCGATGGGAATTCTGGACGCAGTGATCCCGAACGAGCTGTCCAGCGTGACTTGCGAATGCTGTTTAAAAAGAATCGCAAATCTTTATTTCGATTTTGACCGACTCGAAACGTCACGCCTGTGCGCACAGCGACTGCAGGTTCTCCGCCAGCACAAATCAGAATCGCAACGCAATCTGCTGCCACAGTCGGATTCGACCACCTTGTCAGTGAACTGAACAAGCGACGCGAGACATTTTGCTTTGCCCCACCCGCTTGAGAGTGGGGCATTTCCCAGTCGAGCGTTGCGGAAGGGATTGGAGTAAACTCTGGGGCTGCGGCTTTGGCGCCAAAGCCGTCCATCCAACCAATCCCGCCCACCGTCTATTAAAGTATGTTGCGACTTCGACGACTGCTTCTGCTTGCAGTCCCCATGATCAGTTCTCCTGCGCTCAGCGTATTGCCTGAGCTCGCAAGCCTGCCAAACGCATCGGTCAGTATCGCAGCGGAGATCAACTCTGCCGCTCGATATGAAACGATGTTCAACGGCAAAGACCTTTCTGGCTGGAAAGGCACTCCCGGTCTTTGGTCCGTCCAAGGTGCCGCGATCGTCGGACAGACCACTGCCGAAAAACCGATTTCCGGCAACACGTTTCTGATTTGGCAAGGCGGCGAAGTCGGCGACTTCGACTTCAAATGCCTGGTCCGCTTCGAAGGCAATAACTCGGGCGTCCAATACCGCAGCGAACTTGTTGACGAAGCCTCGCTCGCACTCAAGGGCTACCAAGCCGACTTGCACCCGCGTCCTGATTACTTGGGGATGATGTATGGAGAAAAAACCGGGCGTGGGATCATCGCGCAAGGTGGTAACCGCATCGTCATCGACAAGTCGGGCAAAACAGCGTCCACGACCGAGCTTGCAAAACTCGAAGGCGTCGACCCAACCGCTTGGAACGAGCTGCGTATCGTAGCGGTTGGCAATCGATTGATTCATCAAATCAATGGTGTCACGACCGTCGACATCACTGACAACCATGCGGATGCGAAAGCGAAAGGTCTGCTCGGATTGCAACTGCATGCCGGACCAGCGATGAAGGTCGAGTTCCGCAGCTTGCTGTACCGAACGTTGGATTCGAGCGAAGGTACCGCGCTGGTGAAAGAGCTTGCCGATGCCACGCAGATCGCCGGTCAAGTTGCCAAGACGACTGGCAAAAGCGACCTTGCCGACGCGTCGACTTGGGTTGCCAAAGGACAAGCACCGGATTGGATTTGGGCTGCCAGCCCAACGGATGGCCAAAAGCTGGCTTTCCGTAAAACCTTTACCGTCGACGGCGACGTCAAGGCGGCGAAGATCTACACCACGTGCGACAACGAGATGCGGGTGTGGATCAACGGAAAACGCTTCGCGGCGACGAATGCTTGGGAACGCCCCGTGCTGCGATCGATCGCGGACTCGCTGCAAGGCGGTGAAAATACAATCGCGATCGAAGGCCAAAATGCCGGCGGCGTAGCGGCCTTGGTCGCACGTCTGGCGATCGAAACCGAAAGCGGAATTTCCTTCATCGATACGGACAACTCTTGGAAGCTCACCGAAGCACCGGCAGAAGGTTGGCAGCAAGCATCGTTTGATGACAAGGGCTGGACCGCCGCGACCACCGTTGGTCAGCTTGGTGACAGCCCATGGAATATCCCCGGCGTTGGCGGATCTGGCGGTTCGCGTTTGATCGATCCGAACAGTATCTATGCCCCGCCAGGTTTCGTCGTGGAGAGTGTCTACGAAGTTGCTAACGATCAAGGCAGCTGGGTCGCACTGACGACCGATCCTCAAGGTCGCTTGTACGCTTGTGACCAAGGCGGCGAAGGACTGTTTCGGTTGACGCTTCGTGAAGGCCAATCGCCCTTGGTCGAATCGGTTTCGGTCGGCAAGCTTGCCAACCTGTCCGGTGCACAAGGTTTGCAGTGGGCGTTCGATAGCTTGTGGTTCCACCGCAACGGCGGCCACCTGTATCGATTGACCGATACCGACGGCGATGACATGCTGGACACCGCGGAAGAATATCCGGGCGGAACGGGTGGCGGCGAACACGGCAATCACGCCGTCTTGCCAACCCCGGATGGAAAGCAGTTGTTTATGGTCGGCGGCAACCACGCTCCTGTTGCCAAAGACAGCGCCAGCCAAGTGCCGACTTGGTACGAAGGCTTGTTGTTGCCACGGATGTGGGACTCGGGTGGACACGCGCGAGGTTTGACCGCCCCGGCTGGCTGGGTCACCAAGCTGGACATCGAGAGCAAAAAACAGACGATCCAAACGATTGGTTTCCGCAATGAATACGACATTGCACTGAACCGTCACGGCGACCTGTTCACCTACGACGCCGACATGGAATGGGACTTGGGCCTGCCTTGGTACCGCCCAACTCGTATTTGCCTTGTCGCAAGTGGTGCTGACTTTGGTTGGCGAAGTGGGTCTGGAAAATGGCCCGCGTACTACGAAGACTCGCTGCCTTCGGTCGTTGACATTGGCCCCGGTTCACCGACGGGCGTGATCTCTGGAGCAACAACGGAATTCCCAACGCAGTATCGCGACGCGATCTTCGCGGCTGACTGGACGTTCGGCACGATGTACGCGATCCACCTTCATCCCGAAGGTGCCGGGTACACCGCCGAAGCCCAACCGTTTGTCTATGGCAGTCCCCTGCCGTTGACCGACGTGACGATTGGCAATGACGGTTCGATGTATTTTGCGATCGGCGGCCGTGGCACGCGATCGGGCGTTTTCCGTGTTCGCTACGTCGGAACCGAAGCAACCGACGCGCCGACATCGATCGATGCGACTGCGTCGAAAGCACGTCAGCTACGGTCCACACTCGAAACGTTCCATGGCGTGGAAAGTAGCGAGGCCGTCGCGATGGCATGGCCATTGCTGGCGAGCAAAGATCGCTACATGCGTCACGCAGCGCGGATCGCAGTGGAAAGCCAACCGGTAGCGACGTGGGCGTCGCGTGTGGCGCGTGAAAAGAATGTCCAAGCAAAAATCACTGGGACGGTCGCGCTGGCTCGTGTTGGCACTGCCGATCATCGCGAAGCCGCGATCGCAGGCTTGCTGGAACTCGAACCGAAAGGTTTGGACGAAGGCGAGCTGTTGGGGATGCTTCGTGCGTATGCGTTGATTTTCGAGCTGCTGGGCCAACCCGAAGGCGACGAACGTGACGCCATCATCGCACAGATCGACCCACAGTTGCCAGCGACCAGCGACAACGTCAACACGGAACTGATCCGCGTTTTGACCTACTTGCGTAGCGAAAGCGTGGTGCCCAAAACGATGGACTTGATCGTCAATCGCAAGCCCACGCCGCCACCGGCATGGTCGGAACTGGCAAGCCGCAACGCTGGGTACGGTGGTCCGATCAATAAGATGATCGAAAACATGCCACCGATGAGCGAGATCTACTATGCGTTCGTGCTTCGCAACATGCGCAAGGGCTGGACGCTGGAACTTCGCCGGCAGTACTTCACGTTCTTGAACGAAGCCGCCCAGTCGTCAGGCGGTGCGAGCTACACCGGTTACCTGACCCGTATTCGTGACGAAGCTCTCGGGACCTGTACCGACGAAGAACGCAAGTCACTCGAAGACATCACTGGCGAAAGCTTTGATCCCAAGCCTGACTTCGAAATCAGCGAACCGGTTGGGCCGGGGCAAAAGTGGACCGTCGACGCGGCGTTGGCCACGATGAACGGACCCAAGAACTTTGAGCGGGGACGTTCGTTGTTCTTCAGTGCCAAATGTGCTTCGTGTCACCGCTTGGCTGGTCTTGGTGGTGCGATCGGTCCCGACTTGACCAGTATCCCCAACAAGTTCGACGAGCGTTACTTGGTCGAGTCGATCGTCCATCCGAGCAACCATATCTCGGACCAATACGGATCGTCTCGCGTGTTAACCGATGAAGGTCAAGTGTTGACTGGCTTGGTGGTCGAGCAGGATAACGGCGACTTGTTGGTCTATCCGATTGAAGCGGATGCCAAGCCGACTTTGGTCGAAGCCGACACGATCGAACTGGTCGAGCCTTCGAAGATCTCGCAGATGCCC
This sequence comes from Rhodopirellula baltica, assembly GCA_002901265.1. GTDB lineage: Bacteria > Planctomycetota > Planctomycetia > Pirellulales > Pirellulaceae > Stieleria > Stieleria baltica_A. The sequence continues at coordinate 8,965 of PPHI01000078.1, forward strand.
GAAGCACTGCTGGACCGAATGAATGCCGACGAAGTCCGTGACTTGCTGACTTATTTGATGTCAGCTGGTGACAAGAAAGACCGTCGCTACCCACAGTAAAGCGTCGCATCGCTTTGAAACGGCCCGGCGGTGGATACCGCTGGGCCATCTGGCCACATGTAGCAGCGTTTTAGCGATAACGTTGCCGTTCTTTGGCACTGACGTGGATGCCGAACTTCTGTTCGTAGCGTGCTGTCTCGTTAACGAAATCGATTTCCGTGTTTTGGTTGTCATACCGGAAACGTTCAACGGGCCGAGGTTCCACCGGTCGAATCGAATAGAACTCAAGCAGTGAAATCATGTGTGGTTTCACGCCGGAGTTTGAATCGGCCGAGTCGTCGGAACCCTGGCGTGGGATTTCGCCGAGATGTTCAATCCGCACCGGCAGTCCTTTCCCAAAATTGGATTTCGGGTCGTCGTGTTGCGCGATCGCGATGTTGACACGGGTCGGGTAGGTTTCTGGCCAAGGCTGTCCGCCTAGAATTGACTTCATCTCGTCTCGGCGACTTTGTTTAAGCGTTCCGATCACGACCACCAATGGACGGCCTTTTAGTTGACTGGTTCCGAGGCTGAGGTCGTATTGGTCGCGGATGGTGTCGAGCATTTCGCCGATCGCGCCGACCTTCATGCTGGGTTTGATCCGTGAATCGCGATGCAGCGCCCGGGCACCTTCGTCAAGCCAACCGACATCGACACGGCTCAGCGAGACGTCTTCATCCACTTGGCTGCGAGTCCACGTCAGCCTGCCGTCGCTGATTTGGAATAGGGTGTGTTTTCCGTCTCCGTCATGGACCTTCATACTAAAGATGAATCGTCCTGTGCCCATTCCCATTTGCAGGTAGCTGCCCACACCGGTGATTTCGCGGTCAGCGGTTCGAATCTTTTGGCTGATAATGCAATCAAAAGGTGCGCCATTTCCGAGGCGATCGATGACTTGGTCAATCACCTCGGAAGCGCGGTCGTTTTGTTGTTGAGTGCCGAGAAGTTGGTGCGAATTTGCGTTCTCGTTGGCTTGGGCGTCGACTTCGGACATCGCCAGCCGTGTGTCAAGCGAGAATTCTTCGGCCTGCGATTTGGTGAACGTGCCGAGGGCCAAGGCTGTCACCAGGATCGCCTTCGCGAGCGTGAAACAGGGCCCTGAGGTTTGCGGCGAAGGAGCAATCGTCTGCATCACACTCGAAAAATACGGGGCAATCGAGTCAATCGGGTAGCGTTGGGTGACAGGCTTGTGCGAGCAGGATTCGATCGGTTTCACGCCGAACGCCATGATGATCTGTCTGACGAACCCCACCCCAAGGAAGGGTTTCGGTTCGTGTCGATCAATCTTCATGGACGGGTTATGGCGAATTTTCCAAAGAATCAGGTCGCAACGTGCCGATTGACCAATCACGAGGCCAATTTCGGCATGGTGTCGGGGCGGATCCTAGAAAGGATCTGCCTGGCGAGTCCAGGCGGAATTGAGTCCGAAAGAACAGCTTTGACATTTCAGCCCAGGCGGGACTAGCCCGCGAGCCGCAGACGAGCGCGGTACTACCCAAGGAATGGGGGAAAAGATGAAACGATTCGTCACTCACTTGTCGCTGGTCGCGGCTGGTGCGATGGTCGCGACCGGATGCGTACCGACTCGCCACAATTTGCCGCCGGCTCAGCAATTGATGGAACCAGGCCCAGGCGTCGGAGGCCCAGGCCCCGGCGTGATGACACCTCCTCCATACGCCATGGGTGCGATGGGTGCAGGTGCTCATGGCATGATGGCTCAAGCGGGTGCCCCAGCGGGCTCCGGTGCTGAAGGCAGCGAAATCGCACAAGTCGGTTACCTTGGCGGTGCATGCTCGAGTTGCAACTCCGGCGGCATCCCAGCCGGTGGCGGAGTGATCGGCGGCATGATGCCAATGATGGCTCCGATGATGCAACCGATCCAAGTCACCTTTGGCCGCCCCGAAGGCATGCAAATTCGCTATGACCAAAGCGGTGGCGGAATGTTCGACAGCGAGCCATTGATTGCTCCTGCTCGTCAGAACTTCCCACAAGGCGGCTTGTTCCGAATCAAGTTGACCAACATCCCTGGACGTGAAGGCGTCGAGCTTTACCCAACGGTTGAGTTAGCGTTCTCGAACCCTCGCACCGGTGCGTACCTCGCACACAACTCGGTGCCGATTCAGTTCGACGAAGAAGACTTTGACCAAGTCTTGACCGGAAACTTCGTCACGAAAGTGCTGTACCTTCCCGATCCCGATTTCCAAGGCCCAGCCTTGGCCGGTATCGATACCTTGGTGAGCACCCGCTTGGATCCAGGCGTTGACCCGATCGTCGAAGCCGACCGTCGCGGTTCGATCCTCGCGATCGTTCGCTTGGGTGACAAGGACATCGAGATGCCAGGTGCTGGCGAGATGGGAATGGGAATGGCTCCGCCGATCGCCGGCTTGCCAGCACCGTTCGCTCCCGCATCGACCGAAGGCTGCTGCCCTGCAGGTGGCGCGTGCTCCAGCACCCCGCCGCAACTGCCCGGCATGATCGCTGGTGTCAACGCACCTCAGTACGGCATGCCAATGAGCGGTACGCCGATCGGATTGCCTGGACCACCACACATCCCATTGGGATCGCCAGCCGGTTTGCAAAAGCACGTGATGCGTAACCGCACCCCGATGCACCTGCCGCAACCAGTTGACAAGGTCAAGATGACTGTTCGTCATCAACCCGGATACAGCTACCCGAACCCGGTCAGCAACATCCGTGTGACGGAACAGAACATCCATCCCGGCACTCCCAACATCCCAAGCCTGATGCAACGGGCGAGCCAATCGGTTGACCCTGACTGCCAACCGTAAGCTTTCGCGGGCTGTCTGAAAGCTCAAAGCAACGTAAGCACGGACGACGTCGGCATCTGCACCAAACCAGATGACCGGCGTCGTTTCATGTCGCCGCTATCGAAACCAGTGTAAGACAATGAAACTCGCTCTCTTGAACGCAACCTGGAAACCAGCCTTTCCGGCTTTCCACTCGCAGTGTTTCCGACTGCTGACCGTTTCAATCTGTCTCGCATCGGTTGCCTTGATGGTTGCGGCGCCGAAAACGTTTGCTGCCGAGCCACTGAACATCAGCGGGCATCCGCTGTACAACCGCTTGTTGCCACCCGGCCAAATTTGGGCCAGTCCTCATGCGGTGCAAATGCAACATTCGACGTTCCAGCCGGTCGTTTTCTCCGGACCGAGCGGAACACAATTTTCACTGCCTTTGGGCGCAGGCTTCGGTGACCAAGAATCGGACTTGATGGCCGGCCTGATGGTCGGTGCAGTGTATCGCTTCCGCATCACCAATATCCCCGACGCGATCGGTGTGGAACTTTATCCGACCGTCGAACTGATCGGAAAGCTCAGCCCACCGCCTGGGAAGGAAACCCTGTTTCCGATCCCAATCAACATCAGTCAATCTGATTTGATGGAAGCGATGGACGGCAACTTGGTCACGCGTGTCATCTATCTCGAAGACCCTCAAACGGCCGCCCCGCTTGCCAAGACTCGCGACGACGATCGCCCCATCGACATTCCACTCGATCAAGACGCGTTGGCAACTGCCGATTCGCTCGGCCGTCCAATCGCGATTGTACGACTCGGTTCGAAAAGCCCACCGAATCTGCCCGAATTGCAACAGTCGTTCTACTACGGCTATCCCGCTTGGGCACCGATCTACCAAAACGTCGAAGAGACGCCCTAAGCGATCTGCTGCCCCGATCCGAATCGAACGACAAGACATCAACCGCATTGCTATCGATCATGAAACGCGACACTTCACTTTTTCGCTCTGTGAACGAGACCCTCGCCACGTTCGCGATCGGATGCGGGACGATCGGATTGGGACTGCTCTCCGTCGGCTGCCAAACGCCATCGGGGTCAGTGAGCAAACCTTTGCTCCATCCTGCAGCGACGCCCGTCGCAGCCAGTCTGCAACATCAATCGCAGCCAGCACCAATGCAAGCCGCAATCGGTGATACAAGTGGCGTCTCAAACACCGGCATCGCACAGGTTGGCTTCACCGATCGACTGCGTGCGGGAGCTTGCCCCGACCAAAGTTGTGGTGCATGTCAATCGTGCGCCCCGGCCGTCGCCATGCCTTATGCACAAGGCTACATCGCCGATTCACAGGAATGGCTGTGTAACGGTGGTGACCAACCACCAAAAGCGGTGCTGCAAGTCAACGATCGTGTCGTCGGCACACAGCCGCAGGATGCGATCGTTCATTACACGACCGAACAAGGCGACATCAAAATTGCCGCTAGTAATCCGGTGTGTTTGTACTCACCGCGTTTCGGATCGGTTCGTCAAGTTTCTGGCGCCGTCGCCGGTGAAAAGTCGATCGGTCTTGCCAATGCGTCGCGTCCGGTCGGACCTGGCGGATTCGGATACTCACAACCAAGTCTTGCGATCAACGACGTCGCAGGACTCGGACATGCAAACGTTTCCAAACGCGTCGATGCGATGCGTGATCGCAACCGTGGCGTCCCGGTTGAAAGCATCGTTGGTCCAGTGTTCTTCGAAGACGTCTGGCAAATTTTGGCAACGCTGGACCGTGTCTCGCTCGTCCAATTGGACGAATCGCAAATCGCGGTTCTGAAGAAAGGAGCCGTCGCCGCACAGTCCTGGATGGTCCGCGATGCGGTCGAAGTCATGATCGAGTCGGTCAAGCCACCGACGTTGATTCGAGACGCGGCCGTCGAAGGGTTTGTCGAATACGATTTCCCCGACGCAGGACGACTGCAGATCGTCAAAGTCGCCGACCGTGACCATGCCGTTCAAGGTGAAACGGTCCAATTCGCAATCCACCTACGCAACGTCGGTGACTCCCCCGTCGATCATGTCGAAGTGGTTGACAACTTGGTCGCACGATTGGAGTACATTGCCGAGTCGCAAAAAGCGGATCGTGAAGCAACATTCGAAAGCACTTTCAACGGCGTCGGATCATCGCGTCTGATGTGGACACTCGCCGAACCACTGAAAGTCGGCGAAGCGGTGACCATCGAGTTCAGCTGCAAGGTCCGGTAAGCACGGAGCGGCACCGCTGGAGTCTAGCCTTTAGGCGATTTTGCTGCTCCGGCGATCTGTGTTGTCGCCGAACCAAAACACACAACCGCTCGCTATCGCGAAGGCGGCTGATGGAGGCGGAATCGCCGTGTCGCTGGAGTCTAGCCTTTAGGCGATTTTCGGTACTTCAAACGCCGCCCCGCATCCGCGATCGCGGCCACAACGGACCGTAACCACTCA
>PPHI01000046.1 GCA_002901265.1 Rhodopirellula baltica
GTGTCAGTCGGGCAGTTTGACTGGGGCGGTCTCCTCCCAAAGAGTAACGGAGGAGTGCAATGGTACACTCAGCCTGGTCGGCAATCAGGCGTAGAGCGTAAAGGTAAAAGTGTGCTTGACTGCGAGACCCATAAGTCGAGCAGGAACGAAAGTTGGTCTTAGTGATCCGGTAATCCCGAATGGAAGGGTTATCGCTCATCAGATAAAAGGTACTCCGGGGATAACAGGCTTATCGCATCCGAGCGTCCACAGCGGCGATGCGGTTTGGCACCTCGATGTCGGCTCATCACATCCTGGGGGTGTAGAAGCTCCCAAGGGTTTGGCTGTTCGCCAATGAAAGTGGTACGTGAGCTGGGTTCAGACCGTCGTGAGACAGGTCGGTCCCTATCTGCCGTGGGCGTTCGAAACTTGAGAGGATTCAACTTTAGTACGAGAGGATTTAGTTGGACGAAGCTCTGGTGTACCAGTTGTCGCGCTAGCGGCACGGCTGGATAGCTAACTTCGGAAAGGATAAACGCTGAAAGCATCTAAGCGTGAAGCCCGCCTCAAGATTAGGTTTCGTTAGCAACAGCGAAAGTCCCCAGGAAGACGACCTGGTTGATAGGCCGGATGTGTAAGCACGGTAACGTGTTCAGCTAACCGGTACTAACGGACGAAGGGTTGGCCATCGATATCCCGCACTCATGATCCTGTCATGACTCCGATTCGATCGCTAGTCCCGTAAGGACTGCCATTACCAAACAACCGACGGCATGCTGGGCGAAATATCTCTCATGCCGTCTTTTGGCGACCATATCGGAAAGGTCCCACCTGTTCCCATCCCGAACACAGCAGTTAAGCTTTCCGAGCCGATGATAGTGCCCACCAGCGTGAAAGTAGGTCTCGCCATTTTTTTAAAAGCCCTTTGGTTCTTCGAACCAAAGGGCTTTTTTATGCGCTGAATGTAGTGGGAATTGACGCAAGCAGGCGGGGCGCGGGCCGAGGATCGCCTAAAGGCTAGACTCCAGCGCGCATCCGATTAGCCGTTACGCGCTAGCGTCGGTTTCGTGCCGGTTCTCCGCTCGGATTCGGCTAGCGGCGTCGATCTGGCAAAGGCCTCGAAGGAGACGGGGGTCCGTGTGGTTTTGTGAAACGTGTAGTTGTCGCTCGCGATGTCTCTCAATGGTCTCAGAGTCTCGGGGAACCGAGAATCGCCTCAAGGCGAGACACCAGCGCGCATCCGGTTAGCCGTTACGCGCTAGCGTCGGTTCCGTCCCGGTTCTCCGCTCTGATTCGGCAACCGGCGTCGATCTCGCTAAGGCCTCGAAGGAGACGGGAGTCCGTGTGGTTTTGTGAAACGTGTAGTCGTCGCTCGCGATGTCTCTCAATGGTCTCAGAGCCTCGGGGAACCGGGAATCCCCTCAAGGCGAGACACCAGCGATTGGAGACTAGCCTTGAGGTGATTTTCGCTCGCTTCATTTTGCTTGGCAGTACGGCTCAACATCGGATGCAACCAAGCAATTCGGATGCACGATGAAGGAGCTGGTGAGAATAGCTCTTGTTTCTATCGGGCTCGCGATTTACCTGGGCGGCAAAGTTTCTTTCGGGGTGTGAGGTTCTAATTGGCTTTGGGGGGCGTTAGGATCATGAGACCGCATTATGCCACTGCCTTGCATTTTTTGATCAATATGCAACGTCGCTTGCCCCACCTGCCTTGTGCACCTGCCTTTTTTGCCGCTTGGTTCCTTGCCATCTACGGCGTGGGCTGGGTCTCCTTGAATCACGCTGTGGCGCAGTCTCCGTCTGAGCAATCACCTGCGGGCATCACCATCATTCCTTCGATGGTGCAACGGGCATCGAGTAATCACTGGACGCCGTTGAAAGTCGTTGCGGTCAATCGCGGCTCACAAGATCGCAACGAATTGATTTCTGTCTATGTTGATGGTGAACCAAAGGTTCAATTCGCTGCTGACGTGTGGGTTCCGGCCGGGAGCCAACGGCAGGCTTGGGTGCCGGTATTGGTGCCGCCTCAGACCGAGGTTGGGCGTGTCAACATTCCGATCACTTCGATGATGTTGCAGTCCGGGCCTGACGGCGAGACCTTGCGGCCGGATTGGACTGACGCGGCCACCATTAAGCGTTCGCTGCTGCTGACGGAAGACGAAATCAACACCGGATTGATTTCAGATCCGCCAACGATTGATCTCGACGGAACGGAAGTCTATCGCATCGATCATTTGACCAAGTTGATTGATGTTGGCAGAACGTCTGCAATCCAAAACTCGATGGAGTTACCCAATATCGCGTTCAACGCGAACTTCCTTCCTGACACACACGGCGCACTTGATCAACTTGATCAAATCGTAATTGCAGGGAATTCCTTACGACACGATACGGCGGGGCTTTTGGCAGTCCGTCGATGGCTGCGTCGCGGCGGGCGATTGTGGATCATGTTGGATCAGACGGACGAAGACATCGTTCGCGACCTTCTTGGCGACGATGCCGTGTTCGACATCGGTGATTCGACAATGTTGAATCAATTTGAATTGCAGTCGTTCAATGCGGTCGGGTCAAACGACGCAGTTTCGGAAACGTGGGAATCCGAATCACCGGTTGAGTTCGTTCGCGTATTTACCAGTTCCGAAGATATCTCGAGTTCGATCGACGGATGGCCCGCGGCCTTCTGGCAATCAGTTGGTGATGGCGAAGTTCTCTTTACCACGTTGGGCGGCGAAGGTTGGCTGAATTCGCAGCGCGGCCCAATGAACGGTTTCACGTACTTTTCACGTCGGCTTTTTGAACCGCATGTCGAACCCTTTGACTCGGTCGCGGCGATGGCTCCATTGGTCAACGAACAGATCGGTTATCAAGTCCCGTCGCGTTCGACCGCCGCGTTCATGATGATTACAAACACAGTATTGATCGCAGCTGGTGGTTTGTGGTGGATGCGTATGAAGCGTTTGGAGCGGCTCGCGATCTTGATCCCTGCGGTCGCGTTGTTGACCGGCGGTGCAATGCTATGGATCGGCAAAAGTAACAGCGGCTCGATTCCGACCACGATCGCTTCCGGACAACTGGTGGTGATCAACGAGGCGACACAAGAAGCCGACATCCAATCCACGTATGCCGTTTATTGCCAAGACGAAACGCCGGTCGAATTGTCATCGAAAGCAGACATCTTTGTCCAACCGTTGGAATGGGCAAGCAATCGAACCAAGCGTGCACAATGGTCGGGTTCAGGTGAGAATCGCTGGATCCAGCCTGAACAACCGCCGGGCACGGTAGAGAATTGGTTCTCGAATACGTCGATGTTTGTGACAAACTCAACCAACACGTCTGACATCGGTTCCATGCCAACAATGCTTACGGGCTCGTTTAACGAGACCGGGTTTGTCGGGAATCTGGAACACGCCAGTTCGATGAAACTGGAGGACGCTTTCCTGGCTAGCTTCCCAGCACCGAGTTGTAGCGCGAAAGTAGCGATGTCTGATAAGGATGCTGCCATCACAGTCGGCCCGGATGCGGTTCTGACGGCGGGTCAGTTTGTCGACGCAACACTTCTTGATGACACGCAAACGCGAAGACAAGCACTTCTCCGTCAGCTTTTTGAATCTGGTGAGCAGAGTTTTTTGAAAGACGGTGTGCAATTGATGTTTTGGAGTGACCCACAGGACATTGGCATTGGTGTCTCCGAAGCGTTTGATCGGATCGGTACGTCTCTTGTGTCGATTCCAGTCAAACTCCGTGCTCCGGAACCTGGCACACGCGTGAGAATTCCGGCAACGTTCATCAAGACCGAATCGTTCACCAAGTCACGTGGGATGTCGTCCCTATTCAACCCGCGGAATGGACAATGGCTGACGGATGTCACCAAATCAACCGAAACCGACTTGCTGTTTCGGTTGCCTCCGGAGCTGGGCGACGTAGCGATCACACGCGTTAACGTTTCGATGCGTATCGCCGCGCCAGAACGGACTGTCGCAATCAAAGCCGTCCACGGCGACCAATCGACAACCGTTTTTGAAATCGATAGTCCAACGGGTTTGCAATCGTTTTCGATTGATGACGAATCCGTGCTTGATGCCAGTATCAACGGCGGCATCGTGTTAACACTCTCTGTCAGTTCGCCGATCGACGGTGCACCGGAAGCCGCGGATTCGGTTGTCATCTCACAGCAAACTCCTCAGACGAACGTGCCCCATCCGATCGTTGGTGAGATTGAAACAACGAACAAGACCTGGCAAGTCGATTCGTTCATTATCGATGTCGAAGGGGTCGCCAAGTAAACGTTTTTGTCAGTGCCTCGATCATACGCTCCAACCCGCTCTGTGAACTGATAGCCCGTGAATAAGCCTTCCCTCTCCAACGATGTTGTCGTCCAGACGCACGAGTTGACCAAACGCTACGACGAATTTACGGCCCTCGATTCGCTGTCGATTCAAGTCGGACGCGGTCAGATTCTAGGGTTCATCGGCCCCAATGGTGCTGGGAAGACGACCACGATCCGTATCCTGGTCGGACTTTCGCGCCCGACAAGCGGTTCGGCGAGCATCGCCGGTGCGGACTGCGTGACCGAAGCTCGTAAAATCAAACGTCTGGTCGGCTACATGCCCGATGACTTTGGCAAGTACAACAACATGCGAGTCGGCGAGTACTTGGATTTTTTCGGAGCCGCCTACGGCATTGGCCGACGCAAGCGGATGTTGCGGATTGACGAAGTCTTAGAGATCGCGGGCGCGACGTACATGAAAGACTTGTTCGTCGACGCACTCAGCCGCGGGATGCAGCAACGCGTCGCCATTGCACGCACTCTGATGCATGACCCCGAAGTGCTAATCCTGGACGAACCTGCCAACGGTTTGGACCCACAGGCCCGAATCGACATGCGAATCATGTTGCTTCGGTTGGCGGAGATGGGCAAGACATTGATCGTGACCAGCCATATTTTGCCGGAGCTCGCCCGCGTCTGTGACGTGGTGGCAATGATCACCAAAGGCAAACTGCGTGCGTTCGGAACGGTCGACGAAATCATGCGTGACATCAAACAGCGTCGCACGATGGAGATCCAACTGGTCGATTCGGCATCGGTCGATACGGTCACCGAATTGACAAACGCTTGGTTGAAAAACGGCAATGGTGAATCGACCGCCGAACCCGCGCATGCCGAAGCGATCGTGCGATTTTCGACAAGCCTTACGGACGCGGAACTGGCGCCGTTGTTGGGTCATTTGATCGAACGCCAGCAACTGATTTCACAATTCCGTGAAGTCCCGACTGACTTGGAAGACGCCTTCCTGTCTGTTGCCGGAAAAGGCGAAGACGCACCGCTCGCAGATTCGCATCCGACACCGGCCGACAACGAAGCGGTTGAGGCATAATCGATGGCGACACACACCACCGCAATCGCAGAAGAGTCCGTTGTTAATCCGATCGCGAAACGAGAATTTTTGGGCATTCTGCGTTCGCCGAAAGCTTTCGGTGTGCTGCTTGGCCTGACACTGATTTTTTCAGTGGCTGTTTTGATCCGTTGGCCGAGTGCCGGAACGGTCGACCTGAGCGGTACGCAGTCGATTCAGGTATTCCGCATGTTCGGGTACGGACTGCTCGCAGGCGTCGTGTTCCTGATTCCAGCTTTCCCGGCGGTCTCCATCGTCAACGAAAAGAATGACGGAACCCTCGCGTTGCTGCTGAATTCGCCGCTGACACCGCTGAAAATCTATCTCGGCAAGCTTGCCGGGATACTGATGTTCTCGCTGCTGGTGTTGATGGCAAGCTTGCCCGGTGCCGCTGCTTGTTATGTGATGGGTGGCGTCGATCTGTATTCAGGCATCGGTCGCTTCTATTTGTTGCTCGTCCTGCTGATCGTGCACTACGTGACATTGGCGATGTTGGTCAGCAGCTATGTTCACACGGCAGACGCCGGCGTCCGAATCACCTATACCGTCATCTTTATTACCGCCCTGTTGACGCTGTTGCCGGCAGCATTCTTTGTCGGCGACGCGGGCTTGATCGGTACCGCAGCCAACTACCTGCGAAGCTTGTCGCCGATTCCAGTTTTGACCGAACTGATGCAGCAATCCAGTCCCGGACAACGTGGACTGATCAGTCAGTCGACTTGGCCACGTTTCGCATTGTTTGCCAGTGTCAGTAGCGTGGTTTGTGCGATGTGGACTTTGTCGCGTCTGAATTACCGTATTTTTGACCGGTCGCGGGCCCAAGGAGTCATGACCGAAGACCGCAGTACGGGAGAGCGTTTGATTCGCCGCTTGATGTACATCGTCGACCCGCAGCGACGTAAAGCGGGCATCCCCTGGTACCTCAATCCAGTGATGGTCAAGGAATTTCGCTGTCGTCGATTTGGCAGATCTCAGTGGCTGTTCCGGTTGGTCGCGATCTCCGCCGTCCTGTCCGTCGCATTGACCTTTGCCGCCGCAACAAGTGTGACCGCGTGGGGAACGGAAACGATCGGCGGACTGATGGTGATTCTGCAAGTGATCCTGATCGTCGTTTTAACACCCAGCTTGGCATCAGGCCTGATCAGCGGAGAACGAGACGGCAGCGGTTGGGAACTGTTGCGTTTGACGCCTTTGTCGGCCAGCAAAATCGTTCGGGGAAAGTTGCTGAGCGTGCTTTGGACACTGACCTTGGTCCTGTTTGCGACGCTACCGGGTTATCTGGTGATGATCTACATTCAGCCGCAAATGGTTGTGCAAATCAAATTGGTGCTGATCTGTTTGCTGCTGACGGTGATCTATACCCTTGCGGTCAGCGCCGCCGTCGGCAGCCTGTTCCGCACGACTGCCACGGCAACAACGGTCGCATACATCATCGTGATCGCAATCTTCGTCACGCCCTTGCTGATCTGGCTCGGTCGCGATGCCCCGTTCGGCTACCAACTCGTCAATGCGGTCTTGATGACCAACCCGGCATGTGCCGCATTGTCGATCATCAAGACGCCTGGGTTCGAGATCTATGATCTGTTGCCAGGAGCTTGGTGGATCTCTGGCACATTGTCTGTTCTTCTGTTTGGACTATTTGGATTTCAGGTATGGCGACTGACACGGCCCGTTTGAAAAAGCCACTCTGGAAGTTTCGCCGCTACGCCGTCTGCGGGGCGCTGATCAGTGCGTTAGGTGTTCCAGCTGTGAACGCGCAAGTTCCAGTTGTCAACACCCAACAGGACACACCCAATCCTGACGCGGCACAAGAAAACCTCTCACGACAAGACGCTGTCTCATCACGGCTTCCAGAATCGATTTTGGAAGTCGACTATGTGATGTTTAACGACCCAAGCTACGACAATAATTCGCCGACGATCGAGATCACATCGGAAGCGATTGATGTCTGGCTAACCGCGCTGAAACGCCCCGAGACACAATTGCGTAGGCAGATCGTCGATACCGTTTCTGTCGCCAAACGCCGCGAGATGCCAGGGATCGAGAGAACGATTCCGACACTGTTGGAACTGATTGCTGATGAGTCGCTGGACGTCACGGTGCGACGGTCATTGATTGGAGCGTTTAGCACGTTTGACGATCCTCAATATGGCCCATTGTTAGCCGAGCAATCACGAAAGTACGGCAGCCCAATCGCAACTCTTGCAGAGCCGGTGCTTGCGCGTTGGAAAGACGTGTCGATGGTCGATGATTGGGCGAAACGATTGGCGTCGCCCAACATCCGAACAACGGATCTGCGCATGGCGATTGATGGATTAGGGGCTGTAAAACATCAAGCGAGCGCCGACGCGATTCGATCCATCGTTTTTGATCAGCGTAAACCGGCATCCGTGCGACTGTGCGCGGCCGAAGCCCTGGGGCATATCAAAGCGGAGGGCTTGGAAGCCGATGCGACTGAACTCGGAGATCAAACCGATGATCGAGTTGCCCCGTTACTCGCTGTCCGACTCTTGTCCGACCACACATCACCGGAATCGATTGAGGTTCTGCGTGGTCTTGCCGAACGTGACTTTGGGATCGTAAAAGCGGCTGCGCTCAAGCGTTTGTACGATGTTGATCCGACAAACGCAGTCGACTTGGCAAGAACGGCTGTGGGGCACCTGGATTTTGCAGTCCGCGACATCGCCTGCGAAATTTTGTTTGCTGTGAAGGATGAAGCAAATGTCGCTCCCTTGGCAGAACTTCTGCCAGATGAGAATCCAACACTTCGTCGAAAAGCCGCTTCGTACCTGTACCTGCTGGCGATTCAATCCGGCATGGTCGACAAAGTGATTGCCGAGACCTCCGGAATCCTCGATCAAGATGACTGGCGTGGCTGCGAACAAGCGACGCGCGTCTTGGTCAGCCTTGATCACAAACCGGCCGGTGACCGTTTAGTCGATTTGATGCGGCACCCGCGTGGCGAAACCATGATCGCCGCGGGATGGGGCCTAAGGTTACTTCGCCAGAAACAACACCTCGGTGCAATGCTGGGCAGGGCGAATGAGATCTACGATGGTTTCGGTAGTAAGGAATTGAACACTGATTCGCCGGGAGTCCACGACCTGCAAACACAGCTCTTTTTGGCATTCGGGCAATTGGACTACACAGCCGCTGAATCGCTGATGCGGACTTACGTTCCTCGGAACTTGACGCTCGGTGACCGTGCCCGTGGTGCGGCGTGTTGGTCTTTGGGCATCATGCACGAGGGCGAAGTCGTCGACGAATTGGTTACCGAGATGATGGCTCGCCTGCGCGATACCAAAGCGTTGATCCCAGAATACGACACCGTGCGTCAGATGTGTGCGACGAGCATGGGACGGATGAAAGCGGAACGTTCATTGCCAGCGTTGCGTGAATATGCGGCAATGGATCGTGTCGGACGAGCTTGCTTTTGGGCGATCGAACAAATTACCGGTGAACCGTCTCCGCCACCCGGCAAAGCCCCGATGATGAACTACCACGACTGGTTTCTTAAGCCAATCGATACTGGCGAAAATTCGGCCGAGTGATTCATTGCGGCGATTCAGTGACGCAACGGTTCAGCCTAATTCGTGATCGGATTTGCTGCCGCACTGGGTCCAGAAACTGAAGGGAGCTGAACTTGCACGGGACGTTGCGTCTCGTTTTTCGCAAAGCAATACACGATCCGTTCCCCATCGAATTTGATCACGCCTGCTTTTTCGAGGCTTTCTTTCAGCTTCTTGATTTGCTTTGTCTCTAAATTGCGATCGAAACTATTGCGTAGCCAATTGGCAAGGCCGTCACGCCGAGACGGCCGACTGTCAGGATTGGCCTCCAGCCATCGTTTGACTTTGGCAATCAGTTGCGACATATCGTCTGCAGGTTTTGCCGGGACTTTGGGAACCGGCTTCGCGGGGCTGTTGATCGGGCTGGCTTCTGAAACGGGAACACTACCGCCCGCTGCTGAGATCAAAGGAGTTAGATCCTCGTGACGCCAGACACGTTGCTTTTGCCGATTCAAGTGATCGACTAGCGGATCGAATCCCTTGTCTTTCGAGATGATATGGAATCGCGACTTTGGTGAAGAATCCCAGAGTTTGCCGATGTAGTACGCGATATGGAAATCGAGTGCGTCTTGAGCTTGCCCTGAAATCTTCACGTACCGACCGGAGTCACCCAGAGACTGCATAGCGAAAGCAAAATCGAATTGGATGGCTGATTGGTTCGCTCCAACGAATACCAAGACGAAGTAGTTCTTTTGCCGAAGCTTTCGGAGCTGTTTCGGCTGAACGTTCTCAAAATCGATCAGCACGTAGCTTGGTGGATCTTGAATCTGGGATTCGGAACTGGTTGGCTTCGACATACCGATTGATTCAAAGTTAGCGGCCGCCTCATCGATCGACCGAGACACCGCAAAGAGACACTTCACCGCGGCGGCAAACCATGTGAGATGCCGAGGATTGGACTAGGACGCCCGAGCCTTCATGGAACGGCGATAATACTTTCGTCCCGATTGTTCAGGAGCGAACGTATGATCGAGTTCGTGTCGGTTTTTGCGGAACCAAGACGCGACTAAACCCAGCGTGTATGGGAAGGGGCCATTCACCCGATCGGACGGTCCCTCAAGAATAGCACGCCAATGGGCGATCGTCGGCTTCATTGCCGAATAAGCGTCACGGCCAACCGGAGTCGCGGCGACTGCAATGACTTCGCCACCATGCAAGAGATACCAGTTGTGGCATCCGTCGTATCCAGGGACCGCATAAACAAAGCTGTATCGGCGACGTGCTTCGGCGAGCATCGTCAGTTTGCGATGAACGTACTGGATCGACTTTAAGGTTTTATGTGCCCGGCCGGCCAACTCGTATTGTTGATTTGCCGCCGCAGTCGCCATTTGACTCTCCAGCGATGTGAGCGGTTCATCGTTGAAGCCGTCAAGAAAACTTTCCGCAGCACTCACCTGCGCCAGATACTCCGGACGGGTACATGCCGCAGCACACGGTCCGCTGCAGGTGCCCAATTCGAAACGGAGACAGCCCGGTCGGTGATCCAAATCGAACAAGGAGAGCTGTTCCGAAAACTGAAACACTTGCTGTTGGCTGCAATCTCGCAATCGGAACACTTTGTTAAGTGCATCGACGGCCAAATTCATTCGACTGGTTCCGAAGAACGGCCCCTGGATCGCAATGTATTCGGGAGGAACTTTTGGAGAGAGAAAAAACGTCGGTACAGCCCCACGGCCCAAACACAGGTAAACCGGGCGCTGTCGCTTGGGGACGCCTTGGACGTTCCAGCGAGGCGTGAACTGACGAATCAATTGCTGTTCACGAAGCAACGCGGCAAATTCGCTCGGCTGCGTTTCCCACTGGATCACTCGCGCATTTTCAATGATCCGTCCGGCTTTTTCGTCTTCATTCGTCGGACTGAAATAACTCAACAGACGGTTGCGCAGCGATTTACTCTTGCCGACGTAGATGAGTTCGCCATGCCGGTCCAACATTCCATAGACACCGGGCACTCGAGCACAAGACTCGACCACCTGCTGCTTAAGCTCCTCTTTGCGGAGCCCACCGACGACCTCGATCGGACGCACGCCACGAGGATTGAACGGATCGATACCGAACCCAAATTCCTCGCGATTAGGCGATAATGCATCCACCGGCTGTTCCTCCTTGAGAAGCTCCGTCTTTCAACCACTGTGCACATTATGACGGTTTTGCAGTTCGATGTGAAATCGAAAAATCAAAACCCATTTCGATCCCCACAGCAGCGGGGAACGCTGTCACATTGGTTCCCACGAACGCTCCATTGAGCAGTCCGTAGCTGACTCGTTTACTCCACCCGCGGTGTCACCGCCAAGGAAGCATCAGTGTCCGCACCGGTCACTTCGGACTGGGCATTTCGGCAGATTTCCAGCAGCTCGTTGGATTCCCGTAACAATTCCACCCAAGAGATTTCGTCGGACGAGGCCCGATCGCGAATTTTCCCGGCAGCTCCGGCGATCGCTTGCCGCCCAGATTTTTGTGCAAATTTTGAAAGCCGATCCGCCAGCGCGAACAGCGTGTCTGCATCCTGCGATTCGATTGCCCCCGCCAAACGTTCGACCTGCAATCCGATTTGCATTGCCGCAACAGTTCCCGTTGTGGCGTCACCAGGATCGGGGCGTGAGGTGATGATTGAAGCAAACGTACGCACCAAGTCGGGCGCGAATTGAGTCCCGCTCGACCGTTTCAATTCTTCGATCGCAAGCTCATGCGAACAGCCTTTGCGATAGACCTGGTCCGAGACCATCGAGTCATAGCTATCACAGATCGCCAGCAGGCGAGCAGAAGTCAACGACTCGGTAGTAATCTCTGAAGTTGGTTCGACGCCGAAGGGGACGCGGCAAGCTTCCAGTATCGCGGTCAGCTTTTTGTTGTCGAAGGCGGTTGCAACCAAGTCGACACCGATTCGTTCGAACTGCTTCATCAGAGCCATCTCGCTGGGACTCAGCTTGCTCGGTTTAAGCAGCACGTCATCGGGAACGCCGACCTTTCCAATGTCATGCAACAGCGCCGCGACTTCGATAATCGCATGGTGCTTGGAATCCAAGACTTCTGGGGCAACTCGGGTACAAAGACTGGCGACCCGTCGGCTGTGTGCGGCGGTTTCTGGATCTCGATACGCCAGTGAGTTTAACACCGCATTGACGGCTTGATAGGGAATCGGGCTCTCCGGTTCGTCACGGCCGGTATTGTCGATTTCCATTTCGTCCAGCTTCGGATCGTAAGGAACCACACAGTTCCGGCCGCCGCGTTTCGCGGCGTATAGACACACGTCCGCTTGGTTGATTAAGTCTTGAGGAGTTTCCGCTTTGTGGCGTGTTTCAGAGACACCGATACTGGCAGTCAGTTTTAGTTCTGCGGGCTCTTCAAACGTAATTTGTTCAATCGCGATCCGAGTGTCTTCTGCCACCCGAATAGCCATTTCAAAGGACATCCCTGGAAGCAGCACACAGAATTCCTCGCCCCCGTAACGACACACCAGTCCGCGGTTCCCGTGTAGTTCCAAAAGCACACGTGAGACTTGACGCAACACTTCGTCACCGACGGCGTGTCCGTAGGTGTCGTTCACGTTTTTGAAATGGTCATTGTCGATCATGATGCACGACAATGGTTTTTCTTGGATCGCCGCCGCACTCCAAAGCTTGCCGAATCGTTGGAAGAACGCGCGACGGTTCAAGCACCCCGTCAATGCATCCTGCGTGGCCAGGATTTCGAGCTCGCGATTCTTGCGTTCAATCTCGTCACGGCTCTCGCGCAACATCGACAACATGGTCTCGAGTTCGGCACGATGTTCTTCAATATGAGTCACGTCGCGAAACGTTGCCAAAGCACCACGTCGTGAATCCCCGCCACCGATCGGCGCGGCATTCACCGAGAAAATTCTCCGCCGACCGTTTTCGACTTGCAGATTAAGGATCTGTTCGGTCACCGTCGCCGATTCGTCGATCGCGGTCATCCAAGGGAATTCCGTAGCCTCATCGTCCTCGTTGATCCATGGCAGATCATTCGCGCTTGATTCAGCCAACAGCTCACAAGGAACATTGACCGTGTCTGCGAACGCACGGTTAGCCAAAACGATGTTCGCTTTTTCGTCGAGTACCAATAGTCCTTCGGCTAGAGTGTCAAGCGCTTGCCGAACACGATCGGGAACCACTTGGGTGTTAGTAAACACCCTCATTACTTTGCCGACGAAGAATGTGTAGCCAAACAGGCCGGCAATGCAATAGAACGCCAATAACCGAAGGAGAGGGTGCTCGGTGAGCGCTCCAAACCGAGTCTGGTCAGGCGCTCGAAAACAGAACTCGACATTCCCCCAGGGCCGCCGGTTCAAAGTGATAGGAACGCTAATCGAATCCATTCCTGCTGAACCAGTCAACGCGCGGTCCCATAGCTCATCGTGATGCCCCGCTTCGACTTTTAATTGTCCGCGATTGCTACGGACTCCGATCGAAATCAAGTCGTCGTCACGGTCAACGATTGTCTGTGCCGCGACACGAAGATCGATCCATTGCTGCTTACGGACATGCGACGCAGCATTAATCGCAACCGACTCGGCAAGACGCCGACGCGAGTCACTCTTAATCTGCGCAACATCCGGCAGCAAGCCAAACCATTGGCTTCCCAGTATCAAGCTAGCGCCTAGGCAGACTAGGGCGAATGCTAGCCGAATCGATTGGAAATAGACCCTACCCAAAGCTGGAAAAATGTTGCGGCGAGTATGGATGAAAACGTTCCCCGAGTGCTGGCCACAACCCCCTCGCTACAGTCGAAACTGAACGCGATCTAGATCGTTCGCCAACGTCGAAGTTTTGCTTTCGCGTATCAATTCGGCGCCGACGTCTGCCAATCCATCTTGATGGCTCCACAAAAGTTATTCCGGCAGGTGCAACCTGAGCGATCGCGCCGATCGTAGCGATGCGTAATTACGTCACCCGATGGCGTACAAGAGAATCGAAAACGTTTTGCTTTCGTTTTACCCCCTTCCAGAGTACTGACCGACTTGCAGTGACTTTGACGCTGGTAGCGATTCTCCGAAGCCGACTACCTGGGATAGTTCTTTTAGGCATCCACAAAGAAACCGTGATGGTCATTTCGACCGATTCAGAATCTGGATGCCTATCTGCGAAAAGCAGAGAAGGTGTACGGAAGCACAAAGGAAGAGGTAGGATGCCTAATCTGAGCGGTCGGTCGGTGACCCTATTCATTGGGACAGTAATTGCTGTCGCAATGCCGGGGAGCTACGCGCTCAAAGGCCGAGTTGGGACGGTCTACCATCACTGCACTCCCCCGCGGAGCCAAACCAGTTTACAGGTGTCGACGAGAACACCCCTGACTTTCCTCCCGAGCCCCCCTCCGCATCCGATACTCCGCCAGCGAGTCTGATCGAAAAGGACTCACTACGATGGTGGAGCAATTCGCTCGCCGACCAGCTGACCGAACGTGACCGCTGGGTGAAGTTCGATATCGAAACGGTGTTACTCGATGCACTGGCCAACAGTCCACGCATCAAGAGCGTTAGCTATCAAGCCAGCAGCACATTTCAACAGATCATTCAGCAAGACGCGGAATTTGATCCAACGATCTTGCTGAGCTCTGACCTCGGTGCGACAAATGACCCGGTCGGCAACACGTTGACCACTGGCGGCGCCGATAGACTTCGTGAACGTTCGTTGAACTTTAAAGGCGGCGGCCGCAAACTGACACGCCGTGGTACCGAGGTCGAATGGACGCAACAGCTTGGCTTTCTGGACAGCAACAGTTCGTTTTTCGTGCCAACTGACCAGGGCAACGCGCGATTGAGTCTGGGGTTGACCAAGCCGTTGCTATCGCGGGGGAAACAGTTTTACAACGAACGACTTATCACCCAGGCGAGAATCGAAAGTCAGGCGTCTTGGCATGAAATGCGCGGTGCCGTCGAACAACGAATCGCGGACGTCATCAGTGCCTATTGGAAACTCTATGAAATCCGTGCGCAAGTTGCACAACAACGCGCACTGATGAACCGTAGCGAGTCGCTGGTCAAGATCCTCAACAGCCGCAAGGACTTTGATGCGGCTCGCATCGAGATCGTGAAAGCCCGTCAGCGGATGGCACGACGGAATGACCAGTTGATCGAGTTCGAGGCTGAGCTTAGTCGTTTGCAGTCGCGACTTTCCACTCTCGTCGGCAGCCAAGCCCTCAGCGGAACCGATCGGGATCTCGAATTGATCCCCGTCTCGCTGCCAGAGTTCTCTGATGAAACCTGGTCGCTCCGCGATGCGATGGCGCAAGCACTTGAATACCGGCCGGAAATTCGCGCCGCGATGAATGATGTCGAGTTGTCAGCACTCGAGCTGCGGATTTCGAAAGTCGAGCTGCAACCACAACTCAACTGGGTATTCAATGGCTACCTCTCACAGCTAAACGGATCGAGCCGGGTTGCGCGCTCCTTCGGAGAACAGTTTGCCAACGCGCCTGGAATCTCAACCGCTTTAGAATTCGAGCTTCCACAGGGCCGGCGATCTGCTCGTGCGTCACAGCGCGAAGCATTGCTGCGTTCAAAACAACGTACCGAGAAACTTCGCGAAGTTATTCAACAAACGCAATTCGAAGTTGAAACGGCGTTGATTGACATCGCACGGTTCTCCAAGCAACGTCGAATCAAAATTGACGTCCTTGAAATGGCAATTGATGAGGAAACGATTCTCACCGTCAACTGGCAGCTGATCGGTGGTGACGATTCTCGTGTGGGAATCAAACTCGAAAACCTACTCGACGCGCAGCAACGTCGGGCCGACGCCGAAAAAGACCTCGTCGCTTCCGAGTCGGCGTATATGACTGCGCTGATGCGACTGCAACGTGCCATGGGAACCCTTCTCGTGAACGAAGGAGTTCATCCGCACCAAAGTCATTGCACCGGCGACATCGAGTTTCTCACCGATTCGGTCGCATTGCCTTCCGCCCCGATTCAGACAGAAGCATTGGTCGAACCAACTGCTATAGAAGTGGAAGCACCAGTCCAAACGCTTGAGTCTCAACCGGATTTCGTTCCTGCTGAGATCGATCCACTCAGCTTAGACGCTGCCACCGCAGAGCCTTCGCAACCACAATCCGAAACGCCACTTGATAGCGGACCTTCGTTTCCGCGCCGATTGCCCCAACCGGATCAAGAATTGGTCCCAAGGCGATTACCTGCCCCCACCAAGCAGGTTGAGGAATCGCTCAAGGGATCTTCTGCGGCACAAGGTCCGATGTTACTTCCGAAAGTCGCTCGCACTCCATCCGGCAACACTTCTTCCGCGTCTGCCTTGCAGATGCCGAGTTACCCGGCGGCTGGAAATTCCATTCCGGTCGGCACTCTCACGAACCCGAACACGCGACAAACCTCACTCGGAGGCTGGCGATGATCACAAGTCTCGAACCAACGAAAAAGTCAACTTGCGATCGACGATTTGGCCGTCGCATGCTTCGATGCGTCTTGCTGGGGGCTTTGGTAACTCAGAGTGGTCCGAGCGGCTTCGCACAAGACGGAACGATCAATCCTACGTCACAGGGATCGCAAAGCTATCGTTCACCAAGCTTGTCGCTCGACTATGAAGGTTTCACGGAACCACGATACGACATTCTACTGGCCGCAACAGAAATCGGACGTCTGGACAGCGTTGATGTCGAAGTAGGCGATGTCATCGAAGAAGGTCAGGTCGTCGCAAAACTCGAAGATGGTTTGCAGGCAGAGGCGGTCGCGACTGCGGATTGGCGTTCCAAGATGCGTGGCGAAACCGATGCTGCCGAAGCCGACGTCAAACTAAAAGAACTGCGATTACAACAGCTACGGTCGCTCGAAGAGCAATCGATGGCTCGCCCCGATGAGTTGAAACGAGCAATGGCCGATTGGGAAATTGCTAAGGCGCGGCAATTGGCCGCCCAGGAGCAAGACCAATTGCGACAGCTGGAACTTCGTCGGTATCAACTGCAACTTGAACGTCGGAAGATCAAAGCGCCGATGCGTGGCGTCGTTGCCGAAGTCTTTCACGCGCCCGGCGAATACATCACGCCGGCTGACCCTGCCGTCATCCGACTAGTTGTCAACGAGCAGCTCTATGGCGTTTTCAACATCCCTGTCGAAGAAATCAGCATGATTCGACAAGGCGATATCGTTTCCGTTCACGTGATGAGTGTCTCAACCAGTATTAACGCCACCGTCGAATCGATTGCCCCCGATATCGATGGTGAAAGCGGCACGATCGAGGTCCGCGTCTTGATCGACAACCGCGACGGCAAACTTCGGTCGGGTGACCGATGCCAAATGAAGCCGATGCGTCGCAGTGCTGGGAGCTTCCCGACTCGGTTGCCGATCGCCTTTGGTCGATCACAATCAAAGACGCCAAACGCGGCACGCCAAGGAGAAAATAGAATCCGATGAACAGGGACAAGTCGGGGCAACCAGCCGTCTTGGCGTCCGACGTTGTGGCACCATTGCCCGTGACGTCACCCACGCGCCAAGAACGCACCTCCTCCGAATCGGAATCGATGATTGATGCGCGTTCGCTTGCCATTGTCGAGCAAATGGCTGCCGCATCCGACCGCACCGCCGCAATCACTTTGCTGGTGAAGTTTGTTAGCGAACAATACCCCGGTTGCTTGGTTCGCTGTGGAATTGGCGGAGCAACCATTCGTCGACTACTCGACAGCAAACTTGGCTGGCTTGGACCAGCAAGTGAATTGTTTCAACAAGCATCCGAAAGGTGGGACGAAGATGCGAAACTTATCCGAACACCAACCAGCGCAGAAGTCGCTTTCGATGGCGACCAGCTGACCGGAAGTTCGTTGAGCGGAGAAGACCGTAGCGTCCGCATGAACATCGATGACGAAATGGGGCTTGGACGCTGTGTCTTGTGGATCGAAGGCAATCGCGTGATCGAACGCGATCGCGTCTGGTTACGCCGGGCACTCCCATCCATTCGGTCTTTGTTGTGGCATCAAAGTGGCGGATGGTTAACGCAAACGGTTCGGCAACTGAGCGGTTACGGTTACGTTGCGCGGCTGTATATCGGTTTGGCTGTCGTTTCCTTTATCGTTTTGGCATCCTGGCCCGTTTCATACCGCGTTCGATGCGCCACCGTCGTCAGACCGCTTCATTCGCGAGTTATCTCGGCACCATTTGAATCGACGCTCCAGTCCGCCAATGTCCAAATCGGTGATGCGGTTGAAGCAGGCGACGTGCTCATCACGCTCGACGGTCGACCTCTTCGGTTGGAGCTCGACTCGATTGAAGCGCAATTGGCACAGGCCGAAAAGGAACGTGACATCGCGATGGCAACCGGAAAGGTTGCCGAGGGTCAACAGGCTGCGTTGCATCACCGCGAGCTGAGTCGAAAGCATGAATTGCTTTCGAACCGACTCAGACGATTGCAAGTAATCAGCCCAATCAGTGGGATCGTTGTCTCCGGTGACCTGGAGCGATCGATCGGCATGTCGATGCAAATGGGACATCCGGTACTCGAAATTGCACCGCTCGATCAGATGTTGATCGAATTAGAGATTCCTGAAGCGGAGGTGGGTTTCGTCGAGCCAAAAACACCTGCGCGTATTCGTTTGAGCGGCTTGCAAGACACCGTCATCGATCAGCCGGTCAAAGCGATTCATCCGTCCGCTGAGATTCGTGACGAGCAAAATGTGTTTGTCGCGACAATCGAAGTCAGCAACGCGGATGAATTGTTGCGTCCCGGGATGCGTGGTGAAGCAATTGCCTATGGTCCGATCCGGCCTTGGCTGTGGTCACATATTCGCGGCGGGGTAGAAAAAGTCCTTTGGTGGATCGGTATCTGAGAGGAATAGCGATGAGCCAATCGGGGATACCGAAACAACCGCCAGCGTTTGACGATCCACTTGCGATCCATATCAAGGTCGATCCTGCATTGCATTTCTCGTCCCGTGGTCACGGCGTCGAGACTTCCTACATCGCCAATGATACGCGTACCGGAAAGTTCTATCGTTTCGGTAACCGTGAGTACCATGCCGCCACGCTGATGGATGGCACACGTTCGATCAACGAAATCAGCGATCAGATTCAACTTGACGGTGTCTTTTGGTCGCCGAATGATGTGTTGAGTTTCGCGCGGGAGCTTGTCCAACACAAACTAGCGACCATCGGAACCACCGATAGCGACCTGCTGTCCGGTCCTTCCACGTCTCCTTCGATGACGTCGTCGAGCAACGTGGTGCCGGGTAATTCTTCAGGCAGCACAGGAAATGCCGCCGGAGTCGCTCCTGCGACTCCAGGTTTGCAACGTGCGGTCGGTCTGATGTCCAAATTGCTGTCTCAGCGATTTGCGATTGCCGACGGTGACCGGATCGCGATGCGACTCAGAACTCATGTGGGTTTTCTTTTTCACCCCTTGGCAATGTTCCTTTGCGGCCTGTTAATTATTAGCGGGATCGCAGTCGTCTGGAATCATCACGACGCCTTTGCCCTCGAAATCAAACGCATCTTTGATCGTGGACTTTGGTTGTGGATGGGTGTCCTTTGGTGCGTCCTAAAATTCATCCACGAATGCGGTCATGCGGTTTGCGCCAAACGCCTCGGTGTGCGAGTCGGCAAGATGGGCGTCATGTTGTTCCTCTTTGCTCCTCTAGCTTACGTCGATGTGACCGACGCCTGGCGACTACATCGGCGTCGCGATCGGGTTCAACTGGCACTCGCCGGCGTCTATGTCGAGCTAATCATTGGAGCGTTAGCGGCATGGATTTGGTATGTCGCACCGGTCGGGATGCTCAAACACTTTGCGGCACACGTCTTTTTGATCGCGGGGCCAGCAACATTACTGGTCAACGCAAACCCGCTACTCCGGCTGGACGGCTACTATGTTTTCAGCGATTTGCTGGAGATCCCCAACTTACGCGACCATGGTCGCAAGCGATTAGTCGCTTGGATTGAACGGATTTTGTTTCGCTTGCCTATGCCAGAGTGCCGTCTAAATGGTTGGCGACGCGATGTGGCGGTCATTCATGCATTTTGTAGCGTGATCTTTCAAGTCGTTTGGATGAGCGGCTTAGTCTTCGCCGTTTCGACTTGGGCAAAAGGTCTGGGCTTGGCGCTTGCCATCATCGCGACGCTACTTTGGGCCGTGCTACCTCTCGTCCAGTGGATGTACAAAATCTGGACGACCAAGCCCCGCGAAGGACTATGGTTAACGTTTTATCAGCGTCGGATGCTTGCGGTTGCCAGTTTCGTTTGCGTTCTGATTCATACGATGTTGGTCAACGCATCCCCGTTTTCCAGACGTGTTCCCGTTGTCGTTCGCTATCACAACGAACAAATTGAACGTGCGCCGGTCGGAGCCTTCGTTACCGGCGTCTACGTCTCTTGTGGACAACGAGTTGAGCGGGGGAAGTTGTTGCTCGAACTCGAACAACCCGACTTACTTGTCAAACGCAACCAATTAGTTGATCAACTTGACGCCACCTCTCGAAAGTCGATCCAACAACGTCGCAAAGGCGATATCGCATTGGCCGAAGCGTCAAACGAAAAAGCAGACAGTTTAAATCGCCAAATCACAGAACTTGATCGCCAAATCGCAAGTTTGCGAATCGTTGCGGACCGGAAAGGGCAGATCACTTCGCCAATGACCGATCGTTTGCTTGGTCGATTTGTAAAACAGGGCGACGAGGTGATTCGTGTTTCTGATCCACAGGAAAAAGAATTGCTTGCCGTCGTTGCGGAAGACAATATGGTGGCATTCCATAATGCAGTCTCTTCGCAAGACCCTGCAGCGATCAGACTTCGAGGTGGGCAGCGTTTCAATGTCTCTCTCGAACCGTTACAACCTTCAGCCACAAGGGCTTTGCCACATGATGCGTTGGCGGCGACCAATGGCGGCCCATTGGCGGTCCAACCGGGAAGCGATTCGTCACGTCCAATGCTCGTTCAACCACAACTGCAAAGTGTGATTCCGTTGGACGTCGTGACCAGCATGAAAGTCGAAAGCGGTCAAGTTGGCCGGTTAGTGATCCCAGACGATCGCACCATCGTCGCAAGGCTCTCAGACTACCTCTCCGAAAAGCCCTAGCTTCTTTGTTCGACCACTGATGACTGAATTGACGCAACCTGAACGATCAAACCTTTCGTCAGTAGAACCGCCCTCTGTTCAGACAACGAGCATTCTCCGAAAAGCCATTGTGCAGATCGGTCGACTGTTGACGATTGCCGTGATCGTTGTCTCGATCGTTAGCCTACCAGCAACTCGCTTCTGGCTGTCGGATCTACTCGCAAACCTACGTTTGCAAGTCATTCTCGCTGCCTCATTCGCTTTGCTATGGACTGCGGCGGCACGAACTTGGCGACAATCCATTTTGATCGCGATCTGCCTCCTATGGCATCTCACCTTTGTCGTTCCGCATGTCTGGAATGCGACGCGGCCTCAAACGGTACAAGATGGGCCAGCCAGACTAAAGGTGATGACGCTTAATGCGTTAACCAGAAACCCCCGTCACGAAGCAATCATTGCCCAAATCAGGGAGTTCGATGCTGACGTTGTCGCGGTGCTGGAACTCAGTTCTTCACTGGCGTCAAAACTGAGCGAACGCTTGACTGAGGAGTACCCGCACCAAGTCCTCCATCCGATGGACGATGGCAATTTCGGAATTGGGTTGATCAGCCGTCGAAAACTCGACCAGGTCGAGATCTTTGAATTGAACCGGCCGATCAAATCGATCCAAGTCAGTTGTGACGGATTTCGTTTGATTGCGACTCACCCGTTGCCACCGATGGGAGCACAACTTTTCCGCAGTCGCAACGAGCATTTGCAACAGCTCTCAGAACATGTCATCGAGTCCGAAACAGGCGATTCCGCTGGGACAATCGTCATGGGCGACTTCAATTTGACGCCTTGGTCGCCGGTCTTTCACCAGTTCGGAAATGATTGTGGACTTCGGCGGGCGGTCCTCGGATCGTCACTCACGCCCACATGGTACGCCAAACTGGACTGGTTTCCCTTTGGCCTCACACTCGATCATGTTTGGATCAGTCCCCAACTGGAATGCATCCGTTACCAGATCGGACGCGACGTCGGATCCGATCACCGAGCCGTCGTGGTCAGCTTAGCCAAACGTTCCGCTTCCACAACAAAAGACGCCGCGTTGAAGTCACCGCTTGGCGCTAAGTGACGGTTCACAAGTGGTCCCGTTACCGGCATGGCCGTTGTGGTGCACTTAGTCGACAAACAACGAAGTACCGAGCGTGATTTCGTCTGCCAGTTTTTACTTTGCCTGAGACCACACTCTTCGCGAAGACGCGAATCGGAGGCCACGATCGACACCGAAAGAGGCGTCGTGGAACTTATGTTTTTTCAAGCGGCTGATAGAGCCTAAGCTTCTTGGCTAAGGCACTTGGCGATCTGGCGGACTGCTTGACGAAGGCGGTGTTCGTTCTCGACGAGTGACATCCGCAGGAAGCCTTCGCCGGCGGCACCGAATCCACTACCGGGGCTGACGGCGACATTGCCTTGTTCGAGCAGCTTCATTGCAAAGTCCATGGTGCTCATCTTGCTGCGCCAAGGCTCGGGAACTTGAGCCCAAACGAACATGCCTGCTTTCGGCACTTCCATTTCCCATCCCAATCGACGCAGTCCGCTGACCAGCACATCGCGACGACTCTGGTAAATCTCCGATTGCTTTTCGACAGCGGCTTCGGTTTCACGCAGCGCTACGATCGCGGCGATCTGGATCGCTTGGAACATTCCGTAGTCGTAGTAGCCTTTGATCGTCCCCAGACCACGAACCATCTCTGGGTTGCCGGCACAGAAACCGACACGCCAGCCGGCCATGTTGTAGCCTTTGCTCATCGTGGTGAACTCGACACCGACGTCTTTTGCACCTGGCGCGGCCAAGAAGCTTGGCGGCATGTAACCGTCGAAGGCGACGTCTGCGTACGCAAAGTCGTGAATTACTAAGAAGCCATACTTCTTTGCCAAGCGAACAACATCCACAAAAAATTCGGGCTCGATCACGGCCGAACTTGGGTTGTGTGGATAGTTGACGATCAACAACTTGGGCGTCGGCGTCATGTTTTCGCAAGTGTAGGCAACATTGCGAAGAAACTTTTCAGGATCGGCAACATCCAGAGCGACAACGTTGCCCGAGGCCAAGATGACGCCGTACATATGCACGGGGAAGAACGGCGAAGGAATCATCGCCGTGTCACCAGGGCCCATCAGGGCCAAACACATGTGCGAGAAGCCTTCTTTGCTGCCCAAGCAGGCAATGATTTCTGAATCGGGATCAAGGCGAACGCCATACTTGCGATGGTATTTGCCAGCGAGTTCGCGCCGCAGGTTTGCGATCCCGTTCGACTTGCTGTAGCCGTGGTTACCCGGATCGGCGGCAGCGTCTTGCAACTTTTGGACAACGACTGGGTCCGGCGGGTCGGATGGGTTGCCCATGCCGAGGTCGATCACGTCGTCACCCGCACGTCGCTTTTGATACAGCAGGTTGTTGATACGGCCGAACATGTACGGCGGCAACCGGTCGACGCGCGCAGCCAGTTTGACTTCGAACGGCGGCTGAACCGGATCCGTGATAGGCGCATCGATCGCGGGAGCATCGATATTTGGCGAGTCTTCACCAGAAGTGGTGGCAGGCGCATGGTCCGTTGGGTTGCCCGCCGCTTCGTGAGAAACGTGCTCCAGACCGTCGGATTGTTCGCCCCGTGATTGTTCGTCCAAACTTGCTTCGCTCATAGTGACCGATCCACTGCTATGTCGTTCGGTGAAGTGATTTTTGAAAATGTCATCGCCAGAGGTTCTACACGCTCCCCCAGGTTGCAGGAACGCCGGCATTGTCGAAAGTTTTTCGAATCAAGCCCAGGGGTATTTGCCTGTTGCGTGAAAGTTCCTGCATTTTCCACGGCGTGACACGAGACAACAACGGCAGACACTGGCGAGATTCTTTCCCGAAAAGTCTGGCAAGTGCTCAAAACCGGCAGAAACTTGCTCCCGTCTACGCCCACCTTCCGACGATGTATACTGCATCCCTCATATGCCCACTGCCGCGTCCCATCCTAGCGTCCTGCCCCAGCGTCTCGGCACGTCTTCCCAATCCCGCCTAGCTTGCTCGCAATGACTGTTGCCTTATTTGTCCCCTGCTACATCGATCAACTGTACCCCGACGTGGCGATCGCAAGTCTCGAGTTGCTCGAACGCCTGGGCGTCGATGTCGATTATCCACAGGGACAAACATGCTGCGGCCAGCCGATGGCGAACACGGGATGTGTCGAGGACACACGACCAATCGCCAAGCGAACGGTGGAGATTTTCGCCGATTACGAAGCGGTCGTCTGCCCTTCGGGCTCATGCACGTCGATGGTCCGACACCACTACGCGCCGTTCTTTGATCCCGACGACGCGGCGTTCACACAGGTTCGCGACAACACTTACGAATTGTGTGAATACTTGCACGACGTCTTGAAGGTCTCGCATCTAGACGTTCGCTTTCCACATCGCGTTTCGCTACACCAGAGTTGCCACGGGCTGCGAGAACTTCGGTTGGGCCAAAGTAGCGAATCGATGATCCCGCGAGAAAACAAGGTACGAAACCTATTGAACTTGATCGATGGAATCGAATGGGTCGAACCTGAGCGGCCAGACGAATGCTGCGGTTTTGGTGGCACGTTCGCCGTCAATGAAGCAGACGTGTCGGCCGAGATGGGACGTGCACGCATAGCCGACCACTCAGGGAAAGGCAGCGAAGTACTCGTGTCGGCCGACATGAGTTGCCTGATGCATTTACAAGGCATCATCTCGCGCGAAAAAACGCCAATCAAGGTCATGCATGCCGCCCAACTGTTGGCCGGGCGGCCGCTGCGCTAGTTTTGTCTTCGATGCGAAGCGTCTGGTTTGCCGCTGCGACGTTTACCGCCGCAAGGTTGGTTCAATCCAAATCCCCCAATCGCCGCCGTTGCCGTCGCCACCGTTGGTGACCTGCAATGTAAGTCGTTTGACCTCGGTGACATCAACATCGAACGATTTTCCGTCACCGGAACCGACCTTACCCGATTGGAACAGCGTCTTGCCATCGCCTTGAATGATGAACTCGACTTGGCCGTAGTTGGCACCTTGGATTCCGCACTGGCCGCTCAACCGCTTCCATCGTTCGTTCAGAGAATAGACGTGTGTCGCCGGAGCGTGGGCATAGATTCCGTTGGCGAAGTAATCGCCGTCGATCGATAGCAATCCGCCGGCGCGTCCCGGCAAGCGGTTGTAAGTCGGACGCATCCATCCGACCGTCTCGGATACTGGCTTCAATTGGTTCAAAAACAGCACCGCGGTGGCATCGGGAACGCTATCGCTTTCAAAATCACCTACCGAAGTAACGTTCCGAAAGCGATCTAATAGACGTTCACCGATCGATCGTAGGTCCTTGTCATTTGCCGCGGCAAGTTCAAGCTGTTTCGTCGCCGCGTCCAGATCATTCTTTGAGAGCGCCTCGATCACTGATGCGAGACTTGTTTCGAGCTGAATGGTTGAGAGATCAACCTGCCCGTCTTTCGACACACGGTAACTCATCGTTTTCGTTGTCGTCGCACCATTCACGTGACAAGCGACCAAACGCAGCGCCGCTCCGCTGTTGACACGCAACGGGCCACTTTCCATTACGAAATTGCCATCCGCGTCAGGAACGGCCGTCGCTGTTGTTGCGTCATAGTCGCTTCCACCAGTTGCGTCGAAGTACGCCACGACGGCATGTACCGGAACCGCCGAATGCACTCTCGCACGAATCGTCATGCTTGGTGAGTCGCCCGTGCTGACGACGATGTTTTGGAACTCGGCCTTCACCCGATCAAACAACGAATCAGTAACTTTAGAATTAAATACCGGATGGGCAGCCAGCCGAAACGCATGGGCTTGCGTCAAGAAACTCCCTTTGCCTTCACCCCGTCGCTCTTCACCAAAGGTCCGATTGCCAGATCCCATCAGCGCGGTGCCGCGCCCCGATTGGTCGACACGCTCGCGACAGTGTGGTAACGACAATGCATGTCCGAGTTCATGGATCACGCCTCCGATAAAGATCGAGTTGTGTCGCCCGATCGTGATGCGACCGTATTGACCGTCGAGCAACGGGGTCGAATCAACCAAGCGTAGCGGGTCCAGAATTTGCGAATCACACTGCCATGCGTTACCGGACAAATGCGTCCCGCCACCGTAGTACGGACTGTGGTGTGTGATACTGCTTTTAACGGGATCGTAGTCCATCAAGTTGCAAAACATCAGCAGCACTGACTGATCGGGATTGATGCCTTGCTCGCGCAGAACGGGGACAATCTCGTTGCGAATTTTCGTGCCATCCGGCTTGTCGTAGAATTCATTCACGCCAACGACGTCGATGATTCGAACCAGCCCTTCTGAATCACGCAACACGCGCATCTTTCGATTTGCAAATCCGTGGTGCTCCAGTTCGGTTTCGTAAAACGTTGACGTCTCGTCCACAATCCGGCGCAAACGCTGGACATAATCCTTTGCCGGCTCGGTCCCTTTGGGAGTGAAATAGACAACCACGATTTGACCGGCCGAATCGATTGCCGCCTTGTCAACGGTTTGTCGGATTCGGCGTTCCGCGATGGTGACATCCGAAGGTGCTGTTTCAGGGGACGCCGCAGACAGCTTTGACTGGCACAACACACTACTGAGTGCAACACAGCACAGCGCAAGTCGGAAAAACATTTTCATGGTGGGCTTTGAAGGTGGGACGTCTTGGTGGGTGAAGTAACGTATCTTAATCATGTGCGACGCGTCGTTTTAGTTAGCGACCGGCGGCCCCCTCTGTCTAAGCCGGTCGAAGTATCCACCGCCCCGGAGTTAGTTGCGGTATCCCGACCGTTGCGGTCAATCGAGAAACGCAACCTTTTCTGATTCGTACCTAGTGCCTTGGTGTGGCAACGCGTATGGTGAGCCAGCCGTTCCAACCGGGAGCAAAAAACGAGACCTCCCATTTCGTCGATCAACTGCAAACGGCGTGAGCACCGCCGGATCCCTCGCCAAGTCAAAATGCCATCTACCAAGAATCTCGATCGACTTGACGATGCGCTGCGGGACAATGCCACGAAATACCCCAATCAACTGGCTCTCTGGACCGCGCGAACGGAATTCGCGGACTTGGCGAACGGTATCTCGTGGTCACAACTGGACCGATTCGTTACCAACCTTGCGCATCAGCTTTCACAAACCATTGGATCCGCGCAGGGTGACAAAGGTAATCGACGGATGGTCCACGCCGTCACCAACTCGATCGAAGATGTTCTGGTCGCCCTAGCATGTGCTCGAGCCGGACTGGTAGAAGTTCCGATTGATGCGGCGGGTGGCGAGGCGTACGTGCGGCGCTGCCGCGAAAAGGCCAACGGGTTCTGGATCGATCACGATCTTTGCTGCACCTTGATTGCACATGCAACGTCAATGCAGGTGGATTCTTCAGTGGAACGGCCTGCCATTGTCCGACCAGATCCGAATGCAGACGCATTGATCCTTTGGACAAGCGGATCAAGTGGCGATCCCAAAGGCGTCGTCTTGTCCCACAAGTCGCTCTATCTGAATGCCCATGCGAAGTTGGGCGCCGCAGAGCAGGATCATTCCGATCGACGACTCACCGTTCTCTCGATCAGTCATGCCTACGCGAGAACCTGTGACCTCGGTACATGGCTACTTTCCGCTTGCACGCTTGCGATCACCCGCGGCTACGATGGCTGGCTGGACGTCGCGCCAAGTTTTCAACCGACGGTAGCGAATGTCGTGCCTAGCTTGGCGGAACGATTGCTACACAACCCGATCGGATGCGATGCACTGCAGATGCTCGGCTGCGGTGGTGCGGCACTCAACGGCGCTCTCTTTGATGCCTGGACCGACCGTGGTGTGTGTGTGATTCAAGGCTATGGTTTGACCGAAACTGCTCCTGTGATCAGCAGCCAGACCCGCAACGATTCGATCGTCGGCCACGCGGGAGCGTTGGTTGAAAGCTGGGAGTATCGCATCGACGCCAGCGACAGGCTCTTCGTCCGTGGGCCTTGCCAGATGAAACGATACCTGGACGACCCAATCGCCACAGCGAGCCGCATCAACGCCGACGGCTGGCTGGACACTGGCGATGTCGTCAAACGGTGCGAGGTCACTGGACAACTACGGATCCTTGGACGCGCCGACGATCGATTGGTCCTCACGACGGGACACACGGTCGACCCGTTGAATTTGGAAAAGCGAGTGACTGAACTTTCGGGGGTCAAATCAGCGGTGGTCACCGCGGCGGCGGGCGGTCGCAAACTGATCCTGTGGATTGAATCCGACGAGCCCGACGCCGCGACGATGAAAGCACAAATTGACGCAGCCTTGGCAGGATTTCCGACTTGGGAAAGGCCGTCGCTAATCCGGACTTTTACGATTAACGAAGCTGAGCGGGCAATTTTTTTCAATCACAAGGGCACTCCCCGGCGGCGAAGGCTACTGGCCCATCTAGGCTCCCAACAATGAAAACTGGGGTCCCCGGATTCTGAACTTTAACGCATGGCGGTATCATGGGGATTGCTACCTCGCGAATGCCAGCGGGCAATTTGCCTAACTTCCCAGAACCGCAATCTCTTCATGGCTGTTGATAAAAACATCACCTTCGACGGTGACCTTCTGCGACGACTGCACTCCTTGCACCTTCAAGTCAGTGATTTGGAATCGCAGTTGGCTCGTGGGCCACGTCAGATCAAAGCAAGTGAAGCGATCGTACAACAGTGTGAAGAAGACCTGGACAACGCCCGCGCGGATGTCAGATCAGCGACAATGATTTGTGATGAAAAACAGTTGCAACTGAAGTCGCGCGAAGATCATATCGAGCAGCTCAAAGCCAAATTGAACACGGCGGCTAGCAACAAAGAATTCAACTTGTTGAAAGAGCAAATTGCTGCTGACGAGCAAGCGAACAGTGTGCAAAGCGACGAAATCTTAGAAGGCCTTGAGCGAATCGATTCGCTTAACGAAGTCGTCGTCGAAGCCGAGAAGGTGTTGAAGTCGAAGATCGCCGAACAAGAGCAACACACCAAGCAGGTGCAAACGCGATTGGAAAAAGTCAAATCCGATCTCGAATACATTCGCGAAGAACTTGCCAAGGCAGAGAAGCAGGTGCCTGCCTCTGTAAAATCAGAATACGTTCGTCTGACCTCGTCTCGTGGTGACGAAGCGCTGGCGGCGATCGAAGACGATTCGTGTGGCGGATGCAACCAAATGTTGACCACTCACATGATCGACCGAATTCGTTTGGGATTCCTGATCGAATGCCCCGCCTGCGCGGCATGGCTGTATCGGAAATAAACGCCCGACACGACCGGTGCACGCCACGATCGAATCCAACTTTGTCACTCATTGCAGCCCCGTGATCATTTTAGGATCAGACCGATGATCATCTTAGGAATCGTTGGATCACCGGCAGGCGGCAAATCGACGGCTGCGGAATACTTGGCTGGCCTTGGTGCCGACTGGATCAATGCCGATCTGATTGCACGTGATTGCTTGTCAGATCCTCAGGTGATCGATGCCCTAGTCAGTCGCTTCGGGAATGAGATTATTTCTCAACCCGAGAACGCAAACGTTCAATCCGAGTTTGACGCTAAGACTCAATTGGACCGCTCGAAAATCGCCAACTTGGTTTTTGGCGACTCGTCGGACAAGCGTGACAACCTGCGATACCTCGAATCGATCGTCCATCCACCGACGCGGCAGCGTATTTTGGGGCGAATCGAGAACGCGGCAGAGCAAGGGGCGCTAGTTGCCCTTTTAGATGTCCCGCTGCTGTTCGAATCACAATGGGATTTCGCGTGTGACGAAATCTGGTGCGTTCACACAAGCACCGAAATCCGGCTGCAACGGATCAGAATCCGGGGTTGGGACCGCCAGGAATTGGAACGTCGCGAACGTTGCCAGATGGCAATAGAGACGAAATGTCGGCTCAGCAATCATGTTATGTGGAATGATTCGACCTTAGACGCTTTACATGAAAATCTCCATCGACAATGGCTGAAGCTCGCTAAAATGAATCTGTCGTTGGAGAAACGGCGCCCCGAAGAACTCTTTTCGGGGCTCAATAAGCACTGCCTATCTGACTAATCGCGTCAAGGTTGCAAGGATGTGACGATCGAGAGGAGACGGAAGTCCCGAATTCGGACTTGCTTCGTCGCGCCCACCAATTCGGCACCACGCCGTCGGGCTTTTTGACTAAGTTGGACCGTCTCGAGGTGTCTCCACTACCAGGAGACCTATTCCCTCCTCAATCCCACCCAGCGCTTGCTGACAACCCCGCTCCTTCTCTTCACCTGCGTCCCCAGTGACGCCCCAGTAACATGCAATCCAAAGGGCCTTCGGGCGAAAACCATCGCGGTGACGACCGCATGCATAAACGTCATAGCAATTCGCGTGGCTTCACCAACCGACGCGGCCGTCCCGTTCAGCGTCACCCCGATAAAGTCGTCGATCAGCGCATCCGTGAACTCGATGCCGAACGCGACCCACTCTCGCTTCCTGAAGAAATTGTCAGCGAGGCGACGAAGGTCGGCAAACGCGTCGGCATTCCGTCCGGTGACGACGGGCCACAACTCAGCCTCGCAGAACTGCAAGCGATGCCGGAATCGGAGCTGCATGAGTTGGCGACGAGCGAGGGGATCGAAAACCCTGACGATATCACCAAACAAGAATTGATTTTCGCCATTCTGAAAAACCGCATGAAGGCAGGCGGTTTGATGTACGGCGAAGGCACCTTGGAAATCTTGCCAGACGGTTTCGGATTTTTGCGAAGCAGCAAACACCACTATGTTTCCTGCCCCGACGACATCTACGTCTCGCCAAGCCAGATCCGCCGTTTCGGACTGCAGACAGGGAGCCATGTTGCTGGCCAAATCAGACCACCGAAAGAGAACGAGCGTTACTTCGCACTGCTGCGAATCGAAGCGATCAACCGTCGCGACCCGTCACAGCGCAACGCCGCCATTCCGTTCGAAGAATTGACACCGCTCCATCCCGATCGACGCATCATGATGGAACATAGCGTCGAAGAACTGTCGACAAGAATCGTCGACATGTTAACGCCGATCGGTTTCGGACAGCGCGGATTGATCGTAAGCCCGCCCCGCGCAGGAAAGACGATCTTGATGCAGAACATGGCCCGCGCCGTGCTGCACAATTATCCCGAAGCGTACGTCTTTATTCTATTGATTGACGAACGGCCCGAAGAAGTCACCGACATGGAACGCGAAGTTCGCGGGCCTCAGTGCGAAGTGATCAGCAGTACCTTCGATGAACCGGCGCAGCGACATATTCAAGTCGCGCAAATGGTGATCGAAAAAGCCAAACGCATGGTCGAGTCCGGGATCGACGTTGTCGTATTCCTCGACTCGATCACACGACTTGCCAGAGCTCACAACAGCGATGGCGAATCGACCGGCAAGCTACTGACCGGCGGCCTGGATGCCGGAGCGATGCAGAAACCCAAAGCGATCTTTGGTTCCGCTCGCAAAACCGAAGAAGGTGGTTCACTGACCATCCTTGCAACCGCTCTTGTTGATACCGGGAGCAAGATGGATGATGTGATTTTTGAAGAGTTCAAAGGGACGGGCAACTTGGAAATCGTGCTGGATCGCGGATTGGTCGAACGGCGAATTTGGCCGGCAATCGACATCAGTCGCAGCGGTACCCGGCGTGAAGAGATGCTGTTGGACAAAGACGAATACCAGCGTATTTCCGCCTTACGTCGCGCGATGGTTGAAGTTTCACCAAGCGAGGCGATGGGTGATCTGGTCAAGCGTTTGTCCAAGACCCAGAACAATGCCGAATTTTTGATGAGCGTAAAGGATGTCGACTGAGATCACCGGAACCGAGGGACAACTTCCCAGCGGAAAAATTGTTATCATCGCGAGCCGATACAACGAATCGATCTGCGATTCTCTCGTCCAAGGCAGTCTGAAAACACTGCGTGAAGCCGGCTACGGTGACGACAGCTTATCGGTGATCCGTGTGCCCGGCGCATGGGAATTGCCAATGGTCTGCGCCAATGCACTCGATAGCGTCGAGGTCATCGCGACAGTCGTGTTGGGCTGTGTGATCAAAGGCGAAACCACGCACGACGAGCACATCAATCGCTCAGTCAGCGACGCGATCATGGAACTCGGCCTAACCACTCGCAAACCGATCGGCTTCGGACTACTGACTTGCAATACGCTCGACCAAGCGTTGCAACGCAGTGGCGGAACCGTGGGAAACAAAGGCGAAGAGGCAGCCGACGCGGCGCTCGAACTTTTGCGGTTGGGCGTCAAGCTGAGCGCATAAGCGTCGGGCTGTTGACCGTTCACATCAGTTTTTCTGATGTGATAGCAGCCAAGTGTAAAGCTCCGGATTGTTGTAGGTCTCGGTCCACGAGTCATGCTCCGCATCCGGATAGACCGTAAATCGAGGCTCGCCGCCTGCTTTCTTTAGTGCTTCGACCATCACTTCGGAGCGTTCTAGCGGAACCACGCTATCTTTTGCGCCGTGGAATACCCAAATCGGTACATCTTTGATTTGCCGAGTGAGGAAACTTTCGCCTCCTCCACAGATAGGTGCGATCGCTGCAAAACGATCGGGCGTGTACGCAGCCAACGCCCATGTTCCGAAGCCTCCCATGCTCAATCCGCTCAGATAGACGCGGCTTTCGTCGACATTGTGAGTGCGAATGACCTCGTCCAACAACGCCGTCAACTGATAAGGCTCCCACCGTTGCCC
Source organism: Rhodopirellula baltica (assembly GCA_002901265.1). Taxonomy (GTDB): domain Bacteria; phylum Planctomycetota; class Planctomycetia; order Pirellulales; family Pirellulaceae; genus Stieleria; species Stieleria baltica_A. Next base: position 32,674 of record PPHI01000046.1, read on the forward strand.
CGATTCACATTGCGGCGATACCACGAGAAACGGCATTGATTTACCGCCCTCAATCAGCTTTGGCGGACCATGCTTTTTCACTTTGTTCAAATCGCTTCCGCGTTCGCCAGCTCCATGCAGGAACAGAAGCAAAGGCACCGGCTTTCCGTCGGCTGAATAGTCCTCTGGCAATGAAATCAGGTAACGCATCCGGACTTGAATGGTGACATCCAATTCCATCGCCTGTTGTGATGGCTCGTCCGCGTGACTTGGTGACGCGAACATCAGACCACTTAGCAGGGAAACGACCAGGCCAAACGTGATCGCTCGTTTCATTGTGGGGACCTTGGGATTAAGAGGGAGGTAGCTCGACTCGACGGTGAAGCGTCGCCAACGGTGAGCTCATTCTAGTGCAAACGCCGCCATCTCTGTACTTGCCAGACACTCGTCCGGAAACCCTCAGGAACGGCATCCTGCGGGCACCCACAGATTTTTGTCCGACGATTAGCGAACCCATTCGCCGCGGTATAGCTGTTCTCGCCTCGGACGCGGCCTAAGTCTGGCGATCAATTGGTCGAACTCGTGAATACTGCCGAGACACGTTGCCGAAAAACACTCAAGTCACCCACTCAAATCGGAGTTTTCGGTGGCGTTTAAGCGAATTCATTGACGCTTCGAATGGGCGCATCGGTACAGACCATGGCACGCAACAAATCAAAATCACTTCCCAAACGACGTCGCCCGAAATCTGCACCGCCTGCACTCGACTCGCACAGCGAGCAGCTATCGAACGCCATCATGCTGCATCGCGCCGGCCAACTTGATTCCGCCAAGCAGATCTATATTCAGATCATCAGCGAATCGCCCACACATTCTCAGGCATGGCACCTGCTGGGGATGGCCCTCTATAGCGCCGGCGCCCACGCCGACGCACTTCAGTGTCTTCAACAATCCAGAACGTTTGGCGGGGATGATCCCGAAATGCTCGGCCACATGGCTTTGGTCCTGCATGCGAACGGCAATACTGCCGACGCAATCAGCCTGCTGAAACACCTCCTTTCAATCACGCCAAACAATGCCGAGTTCCAAAGCAACCTCGGAGTCTTGTATTTGGAATCGAACCAGCCTGAACTGGCTCGCGAACATTTGACGACTGCCCTTGCGATCCAACCCGACTTCCCACAAGCGTCCATGAACCTAGCGAATTGCCTGGTTCGCCAAAACCAAGTCCACGATGCCGAAGTGATCTATCGGGACTTATTGAAACGGGACCCAGACAATCTTGACGTGCTCGGAAACCTCGGGGAATGCCTTCGCAGACAAAGTCGCTTTCAAGAGTCAATTGATGTGCTGAATCAAGTGATTCCGGCACGTCCTGAAGACTTGGCCTCCCGCTTGACGCATGCACGCGCGACCCTGCAAATCGGTGAAGTTGAAGATGCGGCAGAACTGTTCAAACAGATGACTGTTGCGTTCCCGTACTCGGCGAAAGCGTTTCACTTTCTTGGCACAACCCTGCAAGAACTCGGTGATTTGCAAGCCGCCGAAAAGGCACTTACACATGGATTGCAATTGTCACCAAACGATGCCGACGCGTTATGTTCGATCGGCTACCTGCACTTGGATTCGGAACGGCGTCAGGAAGCATACGATTGCTTTAAAAAGGCATTGCACATTGATCCAGCGATGAGTGACGCGCACGGAAGTCTGTGTTACCTAATGACTGGAGATCCGTCGCTCTCCCCTGAGTCGATCTTCGAAGAGCATGTCCGCTGGGGCGAACTGCATGGCTGCAAAACGCCCATTTGTGTTCACACCAACGATCGCACCCCCAATCGCCCTCTACGGATTGGGTACGCGTCAGGCGACTTTCGCATGCACGCCGTCGCGCGATTCTTTGAACCGCTATTGCGTCTTCGTGATAAACAGCAGTTCGAGACATTCTGCTATTACGAGTCTGGCGTTAACGACCAGATGACGCAACGATTGAAATCTCTCGCCGATCACTGGCGTGTGACCTACGGCTATTCGGATCAACAAGTCGCACAGCAAGTCCTCGACGATCGAATTGACATTTTGGTTGACCTTTCCGGACACACGCTCGGCAACCGCTTGACGGCATGGTCGATCAAACCCGCACCGATTCAGATTTCCTGGCTTGGGTACCCAAACACAACCGGGCTTGATGCGATCGACTACACCTTTACATGTGAAGTCCAAAACCCACACGATGAACCGACGTACCATACCGAGCAACTGATTCGGATTCCGGGTGGTTCATTTTCATTTCAACCGCCACCGGATGCACCGGAGATTTCAAAGCTCCCTTCGATCGAGCGTGGCCGAATCACACTGGGATCTTTGCATCGTCCGTTCAAGATTTCTTCGAAGACATTGGACTACTGGACCGCTGCACTACGAGCCTGCCCCGATGCGGCACTTCTGCTCTTCAACACGCAATTCAACGAGCTTTCGATGCATGAAGTAAGGTCGTCGCTGATCGAACGCGGCGTTGCTGACGCTCGAATTGAAATCCGGAATCAAATCACCGGAGATTCCTACCTAGAAATTTACCGTGAAATCGACATCGCCCTCGACGCCACGCCTTGGGCGGGGGGCACGACGACGATGGAAGCCTTATGGATGGGAATTCCATTGGTTGCGGTCTATGGCAACAGTCGACCGTCGCGCGGAACGGCAGGAATTGTGCACCACCTCGGTTATCCCGATTGGATTGCGGCCGACGAAGAAGACTATGGCGTCAAAGTCGCAAGCTTGGCGAGCGACATCGACCGATTGGTCTCGCTCCGGCAGAACCTGCGCGACCAAGTGATTCGCACGATCGCCAATGAACAACGTTTTGTTACGGAAGTCGAGAATGCTTATCGCACAATCTGGGGACACTGGTGCCAGAAAGCAGGTGTCGCGCCGATTCCGGCAACCGAGCTGATGACCACAGGTATGCCCGGAATGATTCCGACGAACGGCTAGCGATTCACAGAACGGGTTATGCTTCTGCCGATCCCAGTTCTGGAAAAACGCTCTCGTCGAGTTCAGCCCGTTTAATGATCGACCGCATGCGAATTTGGAAATCGCTTTTGTAGTTCGCCACTTGTTGCTCGGTCAGACCGAGGGACTCGGCAACTTGCTTGTTGCCCCAGCCAAGCACAACGATTAACTCCATCGCTTGCAGTTTGACGAAATTGCCGGAGTCTTTCCAACGCCCGATCTGTTCCTCGATTGCTTGGGCGATTGCGTTAGCTTCAAGATTCTTGCGTTCGACACTTCGAGCAATACTGCTTGCCATCCGAGCTCCGCCGGGCAGATCGATTTCGCTGCTGCTGCTCTTGTGACCTTGCAGCTGAATCGTTGGGCGACGACCTTCGCGGCGCAAGTGATCGGTCAGCTTGTATGCGCAGATCGAAAACAGGTAGCTTTCAAGTGGTCGATTTCCGTCGTAGTTTGGCAGGCTGACCAGGAAGCCGACGAACGCTTCTTGAACGATATCTTCGGCGGCAGCGGCGTCGCGGATCCGGCTACGCGTGTACGCAAGCAGTCTGCCTTCGTAGCGTTCGATCAGCGACTGCCACGCTTGTGCGTCTCCATCGCGAATCTGTTGGACCAACAGTTCGTCGGCCGATGGTTGTCCGAAATCGTTTGCAAGGTTCATGTATCGTTCGCCGTGGTGGTCGTCATTGTGCGGTCAGTTGATCAAGTTCTTGACAGTTTCGACCGCCTTTTCGCCCGCCTCTCTCCCGGCATCAATGAGTGCGTCGACCGCGTGGAAGTCTTCGATCCGAAAATCGCTGGTTTGGGGGATAATTATCAGGTCACTTTCTTCGCGATGCAGGGCGCTACAATGACGCCGACTGATATCCATTGCCCTCAAAAGTGTAGAAAAGTAACTTGGCTTCTTCAAATTGCCACGTCGATCTTTCCCATAGTGGGTGGTGATGGTGGACCCAACATCGATCGAAATCACTTGGTCACAGCCCTCGCTCCGCAGCACTGACGCGGGGACGTTCATCAAAACACCTCCGTCGACCAGCATTTGACCGTCTTGAATGATCGGCCGGCCGAAGACCGGGTGATTGATACTTTGCAAAACCGCTTGGACCAAATCGCCAGAGCGTCGAATCTGTTGCTCGCCGCTGATCAAATCCAACGTTGTGATCGCGAGTGGCAAATCAGCCTGCTCAAACGTCAATTGACTCATGTAACGTCGAAGCTTCGCTTCAAATCGTCCGCCACGGAAACTGTGCAATAAAAAGATGCGGCGCAGTGCCGAACGGGAGGCCATGATCGCTGGCGGCACCATTTCTTTGCGGAAAAAATTGCCTACTTCTTCGGCGGGGAACCCGATTCCAATCGCGGCAGTGACGATCGCACCGGCGCTGGTTCCGGCAATCGAATCGAACACGATTCCTTCGCGGCGGAGGACTTCTAAGACACCAATGTGGGCGATGCCGCGTGCACCGCCTCCGCCGAGCGCAAGTCCGATCCGGCGACCCGCAAGCGCCCGATACAACCTTGTCACACTTGCCGGATCAAACCTCGCGGCAATGCCTTTTCCGTGGAACCGACATCGAATCGCAGTATCACTCTGATTCATTATCGGGCGTACCGGTTGATCGCCATCGAACATCAACGCCTGAACTGGACGACGATGAACCGGAATCGACTCGAGATACGTTTGATTGGATTCGGAAATTCCTTGGCTTGCTGAAACCGCAAAGACGACGCGGTTGCACTCCTGGACCGCGGCATGGGTCGCGTCTGGCCCGTGCGCGACCGTCACACACAGGGATTGGTCAATCCGCTCGGCGATCGTGATTCCGAGATCACGCGGCTGTACGATGATCGCGTCCCGGTCAAAATCTGCCGGACATTGGTTTTCGGTATCTGATACCACTATGGGTTGGATGATGCGGTCCGACGCGCGTAGCGTTGCCACCAATGCTTCCGCAAGTCGCCAGCCTTCGGGGTTTTGAACGATCACCGCGACCGAATGCAACCCACGCTTCGCTTTGCGGTCACTTTGCCGGGCCGCGTTCATTTGCGACAGTCGACGAGTCAACGACCGCGTGACGTTTTCAAGGAGCTCGGGATAGGTTTTCACCAAGCGACGGTAGTCATCGCCAGAGAGCACCATTGTTTCAACATAAGTGATCGCGCTGACTGTCGCACTCCGCGGACAGCCCGAGATCACGGATGCTTCGCCAAAGTGCTCACCTGGTCCCATCATACTGAGCGTTCGCTCGGCAACCGCTGGTCCCTCTCCCGACCAAACCCGCACACGTCCGGCAGTGATCAGGAACAGCTCGTCACCGGATTCACCAGCCTGGACGATCGTCGATCCCGCTTCGAACGATTTCGGCTGAAACGCCGACAACACGTTTTCCAAGCCATCATTGCTCAAGCCCATCAGCAACGAGCGCGCAATCGATTCGTCTCGATCCATCGGAAAAGCTCTGGCAATTTCGTCTAAGTAGCCGGGTAAAGAGGCATATCAGGGTAGCGAAAATTGACAACCTTTTGCAGCACCATTTTCTGACTCCCCAAAGCCGCGACCTCGGCGGCTTCTCAGACCACGCTGCGTCTGGGAAGATGCCATAGAGAATCAATTAACAGACTCGAGGTAATTTGAATGAGCGACGTGTTTCCGATTAGTGGCGGCGACAAAATTCCTGCGGTGGGATTGGGAATTTGGAAAATCGATCCGTCTGACACCGCCCAAGTCGTTCGTGACGCGATCGAAATCGGTTATCGCCATATCGACGCCGCCTGTGACTACGGCAACGAAGTCGAAGCAGGAAAAGGGATTCAAGCGGCTATCGAAGAAGGGTTGGTCAAACGCGAGGATCTATGGGTAACGAGCAAGCTTTGGAATACCTATCACCGGCCTGAACACGTCCGTCCGGCGCTGGAAAAATCGCTTGCCGATCTCGGCTTGGATTATCTCGACCTGTACCACATTCACTTTCCAATTTCGCTCGCCTACGTCGCTCCTGAAAAACGATACCCACCGGGGTGGTTCTTCGAACCGGATGCCGAAAATCCGGCGATGAAAGAAGACTTGGTACCGATCATTGATACTTGGAATGCGATGATCGAACAAAAGACCTCCGGGCTGGTCCGAAATATCGGTGTCTGCAATTTCGGTGTCTCGTTGATCCGCGACTTGATCGCATCCTCCTCGCAAAAGCCATCGGTGTTACAAATCGAGCTGCATCCGTATCTCACGCAGCAAAAATTGCTTCGCTACTGCGCCGAACAAGACATCCATGTCACCGGGTTCTCACCCCTTGGTGCACAATCGTACTATTCGATCGGTATGGCTGAACAAGGTGAAGGCGTCATCGATCGCGAAGAGACAAAGTCGGTTGCCGCCGAGGTCGGTCGCACGCCGGCTCAAGTCGTGATGCGATGGGCCATTCAACGTGGGACGTCCATTGTCCCCAAGACATCAAAGAAAGATCGTCTTCGCGAGAACCTTGCTCTGTTCGATTTCGAGTTGAACGAGAAACAGATGGAGAACTTGACGTCGATGAACCAAGATCGGCGCTTCAATGATCCCGGCGACTTCGGCGAAAAAGCCTTCAACACGTTCTATCCGATCTACGAATAGTTCACGCTACCACCAAAGTTGATCGCGATGTCGGCAAAAGCTCCGCGTCGCGATATTCAATCGCCGATCGACCCTATGCGGTCAATCGGCGTTGGTATTCGACCAGACCGTGCAATGCGTGATAAAGAACTCCACATTCTAAGTCGACTTCGCGGCAAAGCTCCAGCATGTCACAAAGTTTGTTGACACTGCGACGCACCCACGGCTCCTTTAGAACGGAGTCGTCGCCGGCAACCGCGATGACCTCCAAAACATGGCCGGTCGTTCCCAGCGACTCGCCCAAATCGCTACACCAGCCCGGACGATGCAGGTACGCGGTGCTGTAGGTACCATCCGGGTTTTGATTCTGGCGCGCCATTTCCAGAGCCGATGCTAAGTGATCTTCGGCTTGGGCCCAGACACCGTTAAGCGAGTTTCCTTCGGCCCGACGATTTCGTAGAGCGTAGGCGATTCCGATCAGCCGATGTGTCCCCCCGCAAACGCTTGCAGACAGATCTCGAAGCACTTCGGACTCGACCAATAACTCGGTGCTATACGTGTCACCGTCGCGTGCGGTCCAGCGGTAATCCGTTGGACGGTAAAACGAGAGCGGGATCAGCGTCCAACTGAATTCGGCCTCGTAATTGATCGGTACGTCAAACTCGGCTTGCCGCATCCAGTTCTCGATTCGCATCGACGTGTCTTCGATTTTCCATTCTGCGTCGAGCCGTTGTCCGGCTTGTGCGAGCACGGCGAGCCATTGGTCGCGGTGGCCTTGGCCGACTTTGGTGCTCGCTTGAAGGTCGACGAGGTAACCGTAGGTACCGTCGCCGAACCGATTACCAATACGCGGACGAAAACCGTCGCAGACGCCGCCTGCCGCGAAGTACTCGACGGCGTTTTGTCGGCCTTCGGGGGTATCGATCGTGAATTCGTTCGCGAAGGCCAGAATGCCGTGGAAGATCTGCCAAGCTCCATTGACCATCGTCGACAACCCGCGAGATTGCTTTTCGCGGACCAGCGTCTTCTCGACGCGTTCGATCACTTGTTCGACGCTCGGGGAATCCGAGTCGGTTGCGGTTGAAGCGTCCTGCTGGCCCGGCAAAGTCTCGGGCATCGACATCGGGCAGCCAGTGGTTAAGATCGCCCCCGCACCGATGGCACGCAGTAAATGACGACGACTGATTGAATGGGTCGGTACTGTGTGGGACTTCATCGCTTGCATGAATGGAGTTCTTAGCCCGGATCGATCGGGCGCTATTGCAATTTCGAGTGACCGGCGCTTGGCCAAATCGTTCGCCCAATTCTCTTCAAAGGCTGCCGCATTGGCAACGACTTCGACGCCTGGATTGCACGGTTACGGCCGCAATTTAGCACGCGATAGGCGAGTGATGGAGAGACACACCCTTGACTGACAACGCCGGTCGAGTCCGTTTGCTTCCGTTTGTACGGCTGCTCGCCATATCCCATATCGATACACCGTACGCGGTGCTGCCCAGCTTGCTGAAGAATCGAAACGAACAGGGCCGTGCCCGGCGAATACTTGGAAAATGCGGGGTCGTAAGCAGGGAACCAATAGTGTAGCCGATCGGCTTCCCACAAGCCGAAGTGCGCTGCAACCATTTGGTCACCTGCGAAAAGCGTAGAGAGGATTCCGCGTGGCCCTCTGCTATCCGTCGGGCGATGGAAAAGGGATTCGATTAGTTTCACTGTCCACGGTGTCGCAAACAAATCCAGAGTATGCGTCCGTTGATATTGTTCGCGTTTCAAGTTGATTGCTTGACGCAGATTATCGTGACATCGGCAATCGAATTCGAAGGTGACGGGGCCGACTTCGCGAGCGAGCTTTCGAGTCTTTTGACTCTGTCGCCGGACGGTATTGTGTCGCGAGCACAGGCTGGCGAGATACTCGTCCGGTTGATCGCCGATATCACAGCGAAAGGATCGGACTTGTTGCTGGCACGTCCAAGCCGGCAAACGATCCAACGGTTCTCCGATGAGGGCATGAAAATGAAACGCGGTCAATCCCAGCTTCGTGACCAACCAAGTTAGGCCGAGATTTTCGTCGGGAGCTTTGATCAGTTGATGCGCGTCGTTTAAGAAGCGACCGACGGGATACGCGTGTTTCCCTTTTCGATGAAGTGGCAGAAACGCGATCGGGTCGTGTCTGCGACGCACGATTGCTACGTCTACATCGAGGCGTGAATGGTGAACAGCTTGCGCGAATTCAACCGCGAAAAATGGCGACTGATAGTTTGAATCTGTTTCCCGCAGTGCTCGCCAATGGTCCAATTCCGTAGCTGTGACCTTGTCAAACGGGGTCAGACTGGCATGGAGCGAACGGGGTTCCATGGATCAGTATCAGTCTCGGACGTCCAAACGGCAGCAACCGAAGTCCAGAACCGCATCACTTTTGCGTTTCTTTGCGTCAAGGATTTCGTCACTGAGGGAATAGTAAATGTACTTCCCCTCACGGCGTGTCTGCACGATGTTGGCATGAAAAAGCACCCGCAGATGATGAGAAACAGTCCCAACTTCTTGCCCGAGAAGTTCGGCAATATCGGACACGGCGAGCGGCCCAACCTGCAAAGCGCGAATGACTTTCAGACGCAAGGGATCGGCAACCGCTTTCAGATAAGCGGCGCACTGAACGTCTTCTTTCTCGGATTCGTTAGTAGATTCGTTCACAAAGCAGACAACACGGGCATCGTGACGGACGTGACTAAGCCATCGATTATAGGAAAGCACACCGAACTGTGAAAACCCATTCACCACCTCGCTGCCGAAAGGTGCCACCCGCAATTCACGAGAACAACAATGACGACACCCCCTCTCGCGACACGCCAGGCATAGAAATACCAGGGAACATCAAAGAAGCGGTGCGAGCAAAGGCGTGCGAAGTAGTGATTGGTGCGAAGTGTTCGGGGCATTGTGCAGATACAGAATTTGCACCGCCGGCCCCTCCGGGGCGAGTATGTGGTTCGCGTCGCAATCTCGGGGTTGGCACCCCGAGCTACCGACGCGGACTCCTCCGGAGTCAAACGTGCAATGCAAACGCCCCGGCGGTGCCGGCGTCGCTCCTGCCGTTCCGTCGACTTTCGATCCCGGCCTCTAGACCTTCTTTTGGATGACTTCGTAGAGATCCGTGCGGCGATCGTTCCAGTTGCGGACGGAACCGCTGATACGGTGGCGTCGCAATAGCTCTAAATCGACATCGTGGATCACAACCGTCTCGATGTTCTCGTTCGCCTGCGCCCCAATCCCGTCGCGTGCGAACGTGACGTCACACGGCGTCAAAATTGCCGACTGGGCGTAGTGGATGTCTGCGTTCTGGACAAACGGCAAGTTCCCCGTGCATCCCGCAATCGCCACATACACCTCGTTCTCGATACACCGCGCCGCCGCACAATGCCGAACACGTAGATAGCCGTTGCGTGTGTCGGTGTTGAATGGAACGAAGATCAAATTCGCCCCCTGTTCCACCGCCAAACGACTTAGCTCGGGGAACTCACTGTCGTAGCAAATCTGGATAGAGACTTTCCCGCAATCGGTATCAAAGACCTCGAGCCGATTGCCAGGCTCGACGCCCCACCATCGCTGTTCCGCCGGAGTGATGTGCAACTTGTACTGCTTATCAATCCTGCCATCCCGATGGCACAAGTAAGCGACGTTGAACAATCGCTCGTTCTCCACAACAAGGTGCGAACCACCGATTAGGTTCACGTCGTAGGCAACCGCTAACTCCGCAAACAATTCCAACAGTTGCGGGGTGAACTCGGCTAGCCGACGTGCCCCTTCACCCGGACGCATGTTCGGCAACGTCGACAGAAGCTGCACCGAGAACAATTCGGGAAACAAGACGAAGTCGCACTTGTAATCGCCGGCTACGTCGACAAAGTAGCGGACCTGCTTCGCCAAGTCATCGAACCCTTTGATCGCTCGCATCTCGTATTGCACTGCACCGATACGGACTGAATCAACAATCCGCCGCAGCGTGCGTTTCGACTTCGGCATGTAATCCAGGTTACGCCACTCCAAATACGTCGCGTAACCACAGCTCTCAACATCAGAAGGCAAATAGTTCGGTATCAGGCCCTGCAACGAAAACCCATTCGCAATCTGTGCGGTCAGCACCGAATCATAAATCGCCTTCTTCATCACCCGGTCAACATATTCGCTCGCCTTCAACGTTTCGGCGTGCTTGTGGTATCCCGGTAAACGCCCGCCAACGATCATCCGACGGATGTTTTGTACAACGCAGTACTCCTTGCGTGCGTCGTACAAACGACGTGACAGTCGCATCCCGCGATAATCGGGATCGACCATAATCTCGATCCCGTACAACACGTCACCATGCGGTTGATGGTTGCGAATGTACCCCGCATCCGCCGACTTTTTCCAGTCATGCCATTCTTGGTGATCATCGTAGTTGAGACGCAAACTTGACGAGGAAGCTACGACTACGCCATCGATCTCAACAACGATTTGCCCCTCAGGAAAACGCTCCAATTGACTCTCAATCTGATCCTTTCCCCAAGGCTGCATCGTCGGGAAACACTTTTGCTGCATCTCGACGAGCCGATCATAATCGTCCAACTTCATCCGACGGACGATCAGCTGCGTTTCATATTCGTTTAGGTCAATCGCTTGATTCATTGATCGAGATGGCTCGTAACGTGACGAGGGAAAGTCTTGTGTGTTTGGAAACGTCGCGACATTACCGAATCGCTTTTATGAACGCTTTTCAAGCGAACTTGATACCACGAATGCCGTGCGAGGTGAATGGCGTTCGAGAACAGGTTCGCGGGCCAACCGCAACGCTCTAAAGGATCCTAAGCGACCGCCAACCGTTTAAAGTCAGATCAGATCACGAATCCGTCTCGTACAAACGCCATCAGGCAACGTACGACTTGCCCTGCAACAGACAGCGAGCCAATCCCTGATAAATCCCCGCGATATCCGCTTGGTCAAATGTCCGACGGAACACCCGGCGAATTCGCGTCGACAATGTCCCGTGATCCAGAATGGTCTGAAGCGGCGCAAAAAGCTCTGCTACGGTCTCGTCGGATTCCCTAATCTGCTCGAGCAGGTCCCGCCACAAGTCGACCGCTGTCACTGTTGATTTCTGACATCCAAAGCATGCCAGGAACTGCGCGTCGTCGAGTACCGTCTTTTCTCCATCGACGATCACGTCGTCAAAAATATGCCTGAGCGTCTTAGTCGGGACAGCAAACTGCTGCTCCATTGACTGCCAATGTTCGCTCGTCATCAGCTTCAACAAAGCAACCACGGCTGCACAAATCGCGACGTCAGCCTCAGGAAATTCCTGCACATCCATCACCCGAATCTCAATCGAGCCGCGATCAAATCTCGCGATCGCACCGCGAGCATTCAGAAACTCCGGTCGCATCGACTCCGACCAACCGGCGAGTTGCAACGCATCGCGGATCGGTTGGTAAACCACCGAATCATACTCGTCCTGATTGCGTAGCGGTTCAGGAATCACCTCTCCCATCAAACATGGCATCTCGTTGCAATGACGCACGTAGTGATGCAAACGGGTATCAGCGAGCCCGGTTTCGCGGCCGTCAACGACAGGCGAACTCGCCGCGAGTGCTGGAAGCAACGGAAGCACCAATCGGATTGCCGTATGCAGCCGTTCAAACTCTGCATCACCGTCGAATGGCAAATTCAAATGCACGCTTTGAACATTTCCCCATCCATGAGAGTGGCAATCGAATTTTTTGTCGAAGGCGTCATAGACCTCGTGATACTCGTGCGGCCACAACACGACGTCCGTCCTCGGTTCCATCGTCGGATGCATCGCGGTGGGCAACAATCGCAGCTGACAACGGTCGAGCTCGGACTGAACGCTGGCGATCGCACCCTGGAACGATCGCACCAGCCCAGGCAAATCGGCCGTCGGCTGTGTCGCTTTCAATTCCAGTACATGCAGTGCCAGCTCATTTGACCAGGACACGTCACCACGCTCGACTTCACCTTCGACACGACCGTCGCTCAGCCGAGCTAAAAAGCTGTCCGCCATTGGACGCACTGCCAACGTTTGGGGACCAACCAACATGTATTCCAATTCAATCCCGAACGCTTCAAAAAGCTTCAGTGCCATTGTGATTGTTTTTTGCTCACTTGCTTTAGTTGTGGCGTGGTTTCTCGATTCGACGAACCAAGGAACGCACGATTCGCCGATAGACTTCTTGCCCAAGCACCTTGTCCTCGACACCGGCATCGAGATTGGGGTTGTCGTTGATTTCGATCACATAAAATTCGTTGCCGCTCTGTTTGATATCGACGCCATAAAAGCCTTCGCCGATTAGCGACGCCGCCTTCTTGGCAAGCGCCACGCACTTCTTCGGCGCCGTCTCAACCGGCATCGTTTCGCATTTCCCGAAGCTTGGCTTTTCGCCTGCGGGGTCATGTTTGGCAATCTGCCAGTGCCCGCGTGCCATGTGGTACTTGCATGCAAACAGCGGCTGTCCATCGATCAGTCCGATTCGCCAATCGAAATCAGTTCGCATGAAAGGCTGTGCGATCACCAGATCCGAATCGGCAAAGTACTCCTGCAACAACCGTTCAAGCTCATCACGCGATTCAGCTTTTGCGACACCTTGTGAAAACGCACTGTCGGGACGCTTGATGACGCAAGGCAGTTCCAACGTACAGCGACCGGCATTCCAATCGTCACGATGTAAAATCGTTGTCGGCGGGGCGGCGACTTTTGCACGGGCTAACAACTCTGCCAAGTACACCTTATTGGTGCAGCGTAGGATCGACATTGGATCGTCAATGACAACCATCCCCGATGCTTCCGCGCGGCGAGCGAGTCGATAGGTATGGTGATTGACCGAAGTCGTTTCACGAATCAAAAGTGCATCGAACTCGAACAACCGGCCCGCATCGCTTGCCGTGATCAGTTCCGCTCGGACGTCTTCTTCCGCGGCCGCCTTGACGAAGCGTTTGAGTGCCTTTGGACACGACGGCGCCAAATCACCTTCGGCCGGGTTTTGTAAGATCGCAAGATCGTAACGTGGCGGTCGATAACTTGAGCGGTTCACCGTACTACGCGCGAAGTGCTGGTGTGCGGCTTCTGCGACAAATTCGCGGTGACTTTCAGGCACGTCAACGATCGAGATCGCCGAGACGCTTTGAATCCGCCATTTCTTTCGCTTCTTGAACCGACACCGGATCAGCGGCGCATTGAACTGCGACTGAATCGCCTTCGCTAACCGCTGGTAACGTTTGGCCAAGTTTTCGCCAAAGTAAACGCTGAGCACAAACTCGTCAGAGGTCAGCGGCGAGAGTGCGGTCTCGATGATCGTTTCGAGAGACGGGGGAACCAAACGAACACTTCGCGAGAGCGAGATGTCGCCGATGGTCAACACGTCCGGGTATGGACGGTGCCCACGTGCCTCCGCAAGCAATGAGACATAGTACCCCGTCGATTGATACTGGTAGGACCGACAAAGGTTACACACCCGGATTGAACGCGCGATTCCTTCGGTGGTATCTGTCAGGTATTCCGATGGCGTGACAACTTGAACGTCGGCATGATCTTGTGACCAGGGATCGACGATCCATTGATCTTCCGGGTCCAGCACAAGCAGCGTTTTCACAATGGCGATCCCGCTGGCGCGATGACCAGCAAATTGGCGTCGTAGGTGACGATACCGAGCAAGATGGCAGTAGCCAGTTTATGAAACGAAGCTCGATACTGATGTGAACTTGAAAAGGGGTTGTCGTGAAGTGGATCCGCGATCTCCACTTCACCCGACGAGGCATCATAACCGTGAAGCACGACGAAGTGTCCAGACGGAAAACCGCCGGTGTCATCCGGCTTAAACTTTCCCGGTTCAGACTCTGATTCGCGTTCACGCGCCTCTTGGTAGAGGTAAGTCGAACTGAGCCCACACAAAATCGGCAGTCCGTGAGCGAGCGGACGGGAAATCACAGTCTCTTCGAACGGCTGCATCCGGACCTGGCCACCAAGTTGTAAAAACTCGATGTACGCCTTGGTTGACCGCCCTAAACGCACCGCATCGACGGTCGGGTCGTCACGCTTGATCACCAACTGCCGCCGAAGCTTATCGGCCAAATGCTCACCAAACGAAGCTTCGGACTGGTGACGAAACCAGGTGGGATCAAAGAGGTGCAAATTGAACGTCGTGATGGTTGCTTCCATGCCACGACGCAAAGCGTCGATCGCTAATTGAACAGCGAGCGTTCCGCCGCCTGGCAATTGTTCGATCGTGTCCAACGGATGCGAGCCTTCGACCGAGACGTCCCAGTACCGGTAAACCGCATCCAAACAACTCGGGCCGCACGTCGTTTCGTTCGGCTGGGGACGAATTTCAATAGGAATAGAAAGCGACACTGAACAAGCCTTCCGGCTCGGTTTTCCCTTGAGAAATTGAAGGCATCAAAATGAAGCCTATATTTTTGCCAAATACGGCACGCCGTGTGCCAAAGAATCGTCGCGAGCGGCCACGAGCATCCAACCTGTCATTTCGAGGCGCGGCAGACCTGAAGGTGGAAAATTTCTTTCCAATGCTTGGAAAGCTTTTTTCCAAGTCTGGCGTCACCGAATACCTGACAGAAATGATCCGAGACCGACTCCAGTAGAATCTGTTTCATACCATCGGGCTACATTCCAAACTAGGGATAAAATGTCACGCGAGAACAAACGCAACCAAATGCGAAAGTTCAACCAACGTAAAGGTGAGTTCCAAGAGCCAGGGAGCTGGGGCGAGCACGATCGCTACCGTGATCGCGATTACCCTCGGCAGAAAAACTGGTCATCGTTTTGCCAGCAAGACGACGACGACCAAGGCAGCTCCTCTTGGGACTTCAAGGAGTCAGGAGACGAGAACGAAGAACAGGCCGCGTGACCTTTAGAATATGCGACTGCGATGGCCACGTTGAGATGACGTGACCATCGTGGTCGAGCTAGCCGCCGATCACTAGTCGATCAGCAGTCGATTCAACAGCGACATCATCGCTTCGACTGCTGTTCGGTTGGCGGTTTCCGATTGGGTGTGATACGCCGTCGTGGGCAACTGGATGGTGGTGCCTTGCACCGTCTCACGCAACGCGCTGATCAATCGCCCAAGCTCTGTCCGGCCTAGACTTTGCGGCTTCTCACGAGTCTTGTTGATCGCTTCGATGTATTCATCCTTGAAGCAATAACGAATCGACATCTCATCGCAAACGACAGCGATTTGCTTCGTCAGTTTTCGATTGAACTCGCCGTTGGCATCTTTCCAACGCAAGACCACATCCTGTTTCCCGACTTCCTTCATGTCAGGAAAGGGGCTGGTGTCGAGCACAATCAGTCGGTCGGTGGATTGATCATGTCGTTGAAACCACTCTGCAAGGTATCGCCAACTACGGCCACCTTCTTCGCCAGCGGTAAAGAACGCGGTGCCTTGATAGCCCTGACGAAACAGATCGATCGCCATCGCAACGCTAACGACGTTATCCAGCTGAGCCGAAATGGTTTGCTCGGTAACTTGCAAACGGTCAACAAACGAGATCGGAGTTCCCGGCTGCAAAAACTCCAAACCGTCGAGCTTAAAAATTAGGTTCCGACGGCGGGTACAGATCGAAGCATCGAGAATTTCGGCTTGTCCCAGATAGACGCCTGAACGCGGTGAGTGCGCTTCGACTCGCGATCCACGGAAACGACCTGCGATCGTGTCCATGAACTGTTCGGAAATCGAATCGCCATTGAGCTCCCCTCGGTTTCCCGCAATGAAAGCCGCATACTGGAATTCATTGGGTCCCGTACACAACAACCCGTTGCGATCGACGTGGGCGGAAACATACCCGCGCGTTGGATTTTTACCGGTCGCAACCAACAGCCCGAGGTACTGGGTGACTTCGATCGACAAATCTTCAAGTTCGCGTCGGATGATCTGAAAGAACAGATCCTCTAAACCGACCACAGCCGGTTCACGAACCAATTGACGCAGTAGCGAATAAAAATCTTGCAAAACTCGGCACCCTTTTCCAGTCCGTCGCGTTCATGCTAAACCAAGCGAGCAAGGAACATCGTAGCCAGTCCGAGCACCAGGAAAAACCCACACATGTCCGTGACGGTTGTCAGCAGCGGCCCACTTGCGACGGCCGGGTCAAAACCGAACCGCTTGAGCAGCAACGGAACCACGCCACCAATCGACACCGCGACCAAGGTGTTGATGCATAAAGCGATCCCCACGACGGCACCAAGGTAAGGATTCCCGTCAAAGACGATCGCAACAATACCGACCAGGGCCCCCAAGACGCTGCCATTGATCAGCCCCACAACGACCTCCTTCCACCACACCCGGAAAAACTCGTTCGGGCGAATAATCCCAAGCGACAGTTCCCGCATGCTGACCGCGACAGCTTGGTTTCCGCTGCAGCCGCTCATGTCGCTGATGATGGGCAAAAACACAGCGAGTGCGATCACGCTTTCGAGTGTCTCTTGGAAGTAGGCGATGACCGCCGCGGCACCAAGGTTTAACACGATGTTGATGCTCAGCCAACTTAATCGGCGGCGTGAACGCAGCCAGACCGGCATGGTTCGCAGTTCCTCACCGCCGACGATCCCCTGGCTCTTCAAGTAGTCGTTTTCTGCCGCGCGGACCTCTTCGTACTGGACCGCTTCACGATGCAAGACGCCTTTGAGAACGCCTTGCTCATCAACCACGGGAACGCCCAAGTAGACGTGGCTCTCGAAGAATTCAGCCAGTTCCTCTAGCGTCGCCGTCGTCAAAACGGACAGTGGATTGGCGATCATGATCTCGCCAAGCTTTCGGTTTCGCTTGACAAACAAAAGGTTTTGCATCGGCAACACCCCGACCAACTTGCCTTCGTCATCGCAGACATAGGCATAGCGCACATCCAAATCGCTGTAGTGCTCGGCGCCACGATTGATTTCTTCAATGGCCTCGGCAACCGTCATTTCGCTTCGAAACCGAAGCATTTCGACGACCATCATCCCGCCGGCAACGTTATCCGAATAGGCAGTCAGCTCGCGGACACTATCCGCGTCCTGCTGTGGCAATTCCTGCAGAATCGCCTCGGCATCTTTCTCGGGCAAGTCACCGATCAAGTCTGCCTGTTCATCGATCGGTAACTCTTGCAGAATCGACGCAGCGGCAGGCGTCTCCAGAAGCGAGATCATCCGCGCCGCTTCGCTTTCGTTGAGGTGCCCGATCAGCTCGGCGGCGTCCTCCGCGGGGAGTCGCTGCAGTACGTTGGCCTCGGCTTCGTCTTCCATGTGGGAAAAGACGAACGCTTGCTCGGCAACTGTCATCGTATTGAGCAGTGCCGAGAGTTCTTCCACGGTTCCGTCTTCGGCGACGCGCACCACCTCTTCCCAAGGCCGTTTGACGTCCGCGCTGGATTCGATGGTGGTGTCATTCATGGTGCAAATCTCGGTCAGCAGTGAATCCCCAAGCCAGTGAGGCCCAAAAACAAAATCAGCCGACTTCGAGAAATCAAAGCCGGCTATTCGGTGGCTTGGAAGCGATGGAAAGAGTTTTGGTCGTCTGGAAAAAACGTTACCGCGTTCCCAGGCACATTCCTAGGGCATTTTTCCGGTGTGGGTAATCGCCCCCCTTGAAGCCGGATGGCGAGGGTATTTCTCCTCAATCGCATCCCCCGCACTGCGCAGTCGCACTGCTTGGTCCATTTCGCCGTTGGACTCGGCAAGACAGGCAAGCTGCCAGAACTCACTCGCTTTACGGGCGTCGTCTTCTAAAGCCTGCAGCCATTTGGCCGCATCTCGCCATTGCTCCGCCTCTTGCCCCCGCGTCGCACTCGCGGCCAGCATCGCTTGGCGGCTTCGAATCCCTTTCAAATTTAGCTTGAGAGGACCAAATTCGGTCTCCCAATCGCAACCCGTCCAATTGCCGTTCACATCCGTCTGCGCCACTGAAGGCTGGCTACAAGTGGAGACAGGTGCGAGCGCAAATTTGGGGTTCATAAACAGGAGAAACCGCATGGGAAACGGTGACATAAAAGTTAAACTTGAACGCGACAGGAAAGGTCGACTGAAAGTTGTGTAATGCAAACTCCATACCCAAGATCACAATCGGCTCTCGAAAGGCTGACAAAACCCGTTCGGGTCTCAACCGGGGCTGCAGCTAAACGGTCAAGTAATCGCCTGTCCGTTGGACGACGTCGCGGCACAGCATTCGAATGATTCAAAAATTCGTTTTCCCAGGGTCGCTCCTGCTGACCATCCTCTATTCATTCAGTTCGCTTTGGATAGGACTGGATCGAATCGAGCGAGTCAAGGACTTAGAAAGTCAACTCGAACACAGTCGCGAGTTTCGTCGGTCAATCAACCGGTTTCAACTTTCGTTGCTTGAAGCGTCAGCACAGGCGTGGCGGTACTACGTTTCGAATGTTGACTCACACCGTCTGGTCGCTTTGGATCGTATCGAGAGGACACGGCAACTCGCGTTGGAAATGACCGTCGCGGGAAATGCCGCCGCGATTCAAAAATCGCTACCGTTTGACAACGACGATGTCGCCGAGGCGATTGACGAAGTGCAATCGATCGTGACTGATCCACGAATGATACTCCCAGAATCATCGGACGAACCGCCGATCTCGTCACTGCAACAACTGCAAGCCCAGCTCCAATCATTGATCGGCGAAGTCGATCGCTTTAACGCGCAATCGCTTGTGTCGCTCAACCAAGATCGACAGATGATCCGATCGCTTTTGGTCTATGGGCAACTTGTGACACTCGGGCTGCTAGCCCTGATTTATCTCTCACGGCGTGCGGAAAAGTCGTTGCGTAGTGAGGCGGATCGTCATGAACGTCGCTATGCCACGCTCCTGTCAGAGTTGCCGGACGCGATTCACGTCCAAGACGAGTCTGGTCGAGTGCTGTTTTGGAACGCCGGTGCTGAGCGTTTATTCGGTTATACCGCTAATGAAATACTCGGTCAGAACGCCGACGAAGTGCTCGGCGTGACATCCGGTGAAACCTGCCACGTCTCGCAGCATGCCAACACGCCCGGCAACGATGCCAGCTGGAACGGAGAACTCCGAGTCCAAGACGCTGACGGAAATCAGTTGCTGATTGAACGACACCTGACGCGAATCATGGCGGGCAATCGCTGCGAAGGAGTCGTCGTATTGGACCTCGACCGTGAGCAACAAAACCAGACTCAGTTGGTCGACCGCCGACGTCAACGCCTAGAATCGCTGGGAACCCTATCAAGCGGCATCGCGCACGACTTGAACAATCTGTTGACGCCGATTTTGATGAGCAGCCAGATGCTGCAACGCGAAGACCCAAAAATCAACCGCGGCGCGTTGCTGGAAACCATTCAGCAAGCCGCGACGCGTGGTGCCGGTCTGATCGCGCAATTGCTAACGTTTGCCCGCGGCGGTGAAGGTACACCCGTCGACCTGGATATCGCTCCTGTCCTAAAAGATATGGCAACGATTTTGCAGCGAACACTGAAGAGCAACATTCGGTTGGAAATGTCAGTTCCAGACGCGCTGCCGCTGATCCGTGCCGACGAAACCGAAATCGGCCAACTGGTGATGAACTTGGCAATCAACGCGCGTGACGCGATGCCAGAAGGCGGAACACTGACGTTGCGTGCCGCACCCATTCACCTTGACGAGGAACGACTGTTTTCCTTTACCCAACTTTCCCCCGGCGATTACGTCAAACTCGAAATTGCCGATTCGGGCTGTGGCATCCCGGTTGACCTTCGCGATCGAATCTTCGAACCATTTTTCTCAACCAAACCGCGCGGCCAAGGCACCGGACTCGGCCTATCAACCTCGCTTGGTATCATCAAAAGCCATCGCGGTGCCGTCGAAGTCCAATCCGAAATCGGCGAAGGAACAACCCTTGCGGTTTTCCTGCCTACCAACACCCCAAACAACTGACCGTCAACTCCGTGAACGTTCCGACTCTGCTTGTTATTGACGACGATCCGCTGATCTTGCAGTGCATGCAATTGTGCTTGCCCGAACCGGAGTACCGCGTCATCACCGCCAACAACGCTCGCGAAGGTATCGATCTGTTTAGAACCTCGCACCCAGACGCGGTGCTATGCGACATTCAATTGCCGGACCGCTCCGGTTTGGCAGTTGCAAGCGAGCTGCATGAAATCGATCGACGCACCCCGGTCATTTTGGTCACCGGACACGGAACTGCCGAGACGGCAATCACCGCGATGAGCAATGGCGCGTTCGACTACGTCACCAAACCTTTTCAACCCGATGACATTTTGCCCTTGATCGATTCGGCGCTCGAAACCGGGCGTATGGCGAAGCGTCCCGCGATTCTGCCAGGTGATTTGGTCGGCAAAACACGCACTCAAGATGGCGCCGGAGATTCGATCCTCGGAAAGTGTGGATCGATGGTCGAAGTGTTTCGCTCGATCGGACGGGTGGCGTCTCGTGACGTAACGGTTTTGATTCTGGGTGAAACCGGTACAGGAAAAGAGGTTGTCGCACGGGCGATTTACCAACACAGCGCACGGCACCACCAGATCTTTCATGCGATCAACTGCGCGGCGATTCCAGAGAACTTGCTGGAAAGCGAATTGTTCGGACACGAAAAAGGTGCATTCACTGGCGCCGATCAACGGCGCATCGGCAAGTTCGAGGTCTGCGACAAGGGCACGCTGTTCTTGGACGAAATCGGTGACATGTCACCGGTCATGCAAACCAAACTCCTTCGTGTCCTGCAAGAGAAGGAGTTCGAGCGAGTTGGCGGGTCCCATCCGATCAAAACCGACGTGCGTATTATCGCAGCAACGAACAGGAACCTGCATGCCGCTATCGCCGAAGGCAGTTTCCGCAGCGACCTTTACTATCGGTTGAATGAGTTCACGATTAACCTGCCTGCGCTACGTGACCGCGGCGATGACTTACCCCTGATGGTCGAGCACTTTTTCCGTAGCTTTGCCCGCCAGTTGGAAAAAGATTACCTGTCGATCGCACCGGAAACGATGCAATTGCTTGTCGACTACGACTGGCCCGGCAATGTCCGTGAACTGCAAGGCGCGATTAAGCAAACCTTGCTGAAAGCGAGCGGCCCAGTCATCGTGCCTTCTTTCTTGCCAGCGACGTTACAGCCAGGCGATCGGCGAACCGACAAACCGCTTGCACCATTCACGGAGTCCTGGCGAGAAGGCGTGGTGGCCGAAATCGAAAGCAAGATACAAGCGGGCTCACACTCGATCAGCAACGAAATCCACGATGAGATTGACCGTCTGCTTGTGACCTGCGTGCTCAAGGCATGTGGCGGTAACCTGAGCGAAACGAGCCTGCGTCTTGGAATCAGCCGACCGACGCTAAGAACACGAATGCGTCAGCTGGGAATGACGAGCTAGCGTTCTAGAAACAAACCGCTCGGTCACCCGACTCCATGTGCTCCAGTCCTGATCGATCGGTCGCAACCGCCACCGCTTGCGACCCACGCACCGATTGAATCAGCAAGTGACCGACGAGGCGTTCGCCGGTAAGGTACGAATGATAAACGGTCACGGAGGCACCAACACGAAGCGGCTGCCCACTTCGCAAAGCCACTTTACCAGTTCGATGGTCAACGCCAACGACCAATGCTTGTGACTGTTTTGGGCTCACCGATTGCTGCTGAGTTGGTGATTCGGGCACAGATACCGCTTGCGGCTTGATCGGCAGAGCAACGGGCCGCGGACGCGGTGCCAACTTGGGTGCCTGCGGTTCGACTGCACTCGACGCTGCGGCAGGTGCGTCATCGAGCGAGAACTCGACTTCGTTCTCGATAGCGGAGACGGGTGAAATCGTTACCGGGCGAATGGCCATCCCGCCAATCATCCGAACGGTGCCGACTTCCACACCTTTCGCTGCGGAGTCTGCGTTTGTTGTTGGCGTCTGGTTGACAGCGACGGCCGATGAGACACTCGGATTTGAAGTCTTTTGCTGAGCGGAATCCAGAATCATGGGCATCGGACGAAGCGACTGTGACGAGCTTTCTCGCGATTCGTCGGTCGACGCGGGATAGTGACTTGGCGAAATCAGCTCGTCTTGATCCGAACTCGGATTCAGGACGTAGGTTTTTCCGTTACCGCCAAGAACAGTGGTTTCGGATTCGAGTTGCATCTCGACACCCGACCCTTCACCTTCAATCGCTTCCTCTTCGTCGTCGTCTTCTGTTTCACCCTGAATCGGTACAGGAACCTCTGGCAATTGCTCGGGCACGTCTTCTTCGATCGGCCCGGTCGCTCGGTTCGGGCAACACGCGCAAAGTGCCTTTTTCGCTGCATCACGAACTTCGGCGCTCGGTTCCAGCATACAGCCGCTGTCGTCACGCTCGTAAGCGATTTCGCTCAAGCGTTTCGTAACCGCCTCGCTGCAGCAAGAAGTCGATCCGCAAGACTTGCAGCACTCTCCGTTGGCAGTGTCCCCGATCGCTTCGATTGCCGCCAAGCGAACATCTGGAGTGCAATCGTCCATCGCGGCGAGCAAGGCTTTGGTGATTTTGCCTTCCTTGTCATAGCAACCACAGCCCATGCTGGCCAAGAACTTGATCGCTTTGATCTTCTGCATCTTCAAATCTTCGGCTTGCTTAATTTCAGCAGCCGCTTTGATTGCAGGATTATCCGATTCCAAGTTCGCCGGGTCGCCGATTCGTTTTACCGGCGGCTTGCGTTCCAACCCGGGAAAATTTCCGTGACGGTTCACGGTGACATCACGGATCTTTTGGATCCCTTGGGGGATGCCCATAAATCGCCAAATGGTTGGCGTTGGCGGTGCCGCAGCGGGGGCCTGTGCGTTCGAGATCGTTGCCGAGGATGCGAGCAGGGCAACCAGCGATAGCCGTTGGATCTGTTTTTTATTCACGGCGCATTCCGTTGCGTGATTTGCGTTAGTGCGAGGCAAAAGGGCCATCCAATGTTTGCCACCGCCGAATCGTTGGGTGTGTTGTACCCGTTCGGTAACATCGGCAATTGGAAAGGCGAAGTTCATGGGCAAACCCCCAAGACATCAACTTCCCCCCCGCTTTTTCGCCTGACTTGTCAAAAAATGCCGGTTGCTCCACCAAATCGGGTCAAGTAGCCGTGTCGCATTGCCCGATTTGTCCGTCTCCACCGGCCCGTTGCGAAACATGCAGTTTCACGCTTTGTGGCGCTACACCGCATTTAAAACAGTTCACCTGGCGTCGGCAGCCACTCGTCATCTTTGGTGAAAACACTATCAAGTGACTGCAACCAAGAATGACTCGCGGACTGCGTGTCGGCGACAGCTTCACCTTCGGCTGAACCTTTGTTGGCACGCGTCAAAGCAAGATAGTTGATCACTTTCAACGCATCTCGCACATCGACGACTCCGTCTTGATTGACGTCGGCAGCTAAGTTCCCTTGAGTGCTTTCTCCATTTGCAACCTGCATCATTGCCAGTTGATTGATCACAAATAGCGCATCGGACGGCGAAACGGTGCCGTCGTTGTTGGTGTCCATGAAGTCCGCGGGAACTTCGACCGTCGTATCCTCATCACCGGATCCCAACGAAGCAAACGGCAGTCGGCTTGGTTCGGTAACCGCAATCGCTGCGACCGGCTCTGGAAAGGCCGGGAAGAACGGTTTCAACCGCTCGTTAAGAAAGTTGAAATTGTCACTGAACTGGATGTCATCTGGATCGACAAAGATCGCTCGCAACCAGGTCAACACGTCTTTGCGCCCACCCCCATCACCGACGACTTCGCAATCGGCGATATCGTCGGCACCATGCTGGACACAGACATCCCCGCCGCTCGACGCGCTTCCCCCATTCAAGACTTCGTCATCTGTAATGACAGGAACGTTTTGCCCCAGTTCCTGGTCGGAGAACAAGACGTCATCGCCATCAGCGGCAAACAGATAATCCACTCCGGCGCCGCCGGTCAGCAAGTCCTGTCCGGCACCCCCGATCATGATGTCGCTGCCATCAAGCCCGTCAATCACTGAGGTAACGGAAGTGCGATTGACAAGTTGATCATCACCGTCGCCGCCCGAATACCGCAAAAATTCAACCTGAGAAACCTCAAGCGGCGAAGCTTCAGTATCGATGATCATTCCAAGGTCACCGATCGTGATTTGATCGTCCCCTGTCGTTCCCAAGACCTCGAACTTGTCGATCCCGCCGCTGCCATTCATGGCAACGCGTTGCAAGCTCATTGCGATATCAAAAGGGATATCGCTACTGACAGTCATCAGGTCATCTGCGG
The DNA here is from genome assembly GCA_002901265.1 of Rhodopirellula baltica. Classification (GTDB taxonomy): domain Bacteria; phylum Planctomycetota; class Planctomycetia; order Pirellulales; family Pirellulaceae; genus Stieleria; species Stieleria baltica_A. The sequence continues at coordinate 57,489 of PPHI01000046.1, forward strand.
TGCCGGTTGTGACTTCGATATTCTCGATCCCTAATGTCTCGAATACCTCGTTACCAATGGTTGCTCGTGGATTGCTTGGCACCGTCGAGACCAGAACACCAGAAGCGGGGCCAGTGATGTGGTAACGCAAATCCAAGCCGGTCGTCGCGGAACTGGCGTCTACGCGGACGATGTCGCCAATTTCAATCGCTGGTTCGGTCAATTGCGTGACGGTCAAACTGCCGCCATTGAATTGGGCACCCTCATGAAACAGTCGTGAATCGCTCGAATGACTTCCGCCATCAAGAAAGAGCTGCCGGGTTGCCGCAATCGCATCAACGGTCGGCGAATTGACGGGATCGTCATTTAACCTTTCTAGGTATCCGGTGCTGTCCGACCCGTCAGCAGACAAGTCGAACAGGTCGTTGCCGTCTCCGCTTTGCAAGTCGACGATCGACCGCAAGTAGACTTCATGGACGTTGATGGTATCGTCGTCGGCTCCGGTTAGTACCGAAATCAAAGCGTCGCTAACTCGTGCAGAAACGACAGTTTCAGGTTCCAATGTCACGGTGTCAGATTGGTCACCAGTACTCACGTTGATACCGGCCGCATCACCAACGGATTGAATCGCAACGCTATCTTCGTCAGTGCCCGTTTCAACAGAGAGAATGCTGGCGTCACCGGTGCTGGAAATGATAACGCTATCGGCGCCACCATCAGTTTCGATTTCAAGAATTGATGCCGTACCAGAATCCAACACCGCGATCTGGTCATCGCCAACGCCCGTCAACACATGGGTGTACGATGCGTCTGCGGTCGCGGAAATTTCAATGTGATCGGCGCCGATTCCCGTTTGCAGCTCGATCCATTCAAGCCCGATGAAATTGACCGTTCCTAGCGGTGTGTCGGTGCGTCGAAAGGCATCACCCTCAAGCTCATACGTGCTGTCGTTGACACTCGATTCGTCGATCAAATTCAATCGGTCGCCGACTTCTACCGTCTGAGTCACTGAAGCCACATCCCCGTCGGTTTGTCTTGCCTGAACGTCCTCAGAAACCGTGATGCTACCGTTGTCATCAGCGCCAACGACATCGATTCCTCCGAGGAGGGCATCGAGATTGCCCGTCAAACTGCCATTCGGATTCAGATCCGTTCCGTTGGCGTTGCTGTACAGGTTGAACGTGTCATCGCCCGCATTGCCATCGAACTGGGATTGGCTACCGGACGCAGTGGCGCGCACGTTGACGACATCGTTTCCGTCGCCCATGGCCGCACGAAACACAGACGCCGCACCTGTATTTTGAACCGTTAATACATCAACGCTGCCATCAACCATACCAGCGTTCAAATCGAGTCCGGCGTTGGCACCAATTGTGGTGACATCAACGCTGTCGCTGCCGTCGCCTGTCGCCAAATGAAGGAGACTGCCTTCGCCGGTGTCATTGATCGCGACTTGGTCTTGTCCGCGGGCAGTATCGATCTCAACCAGACTTCCCGTCCCAGTTGACTGCACCGCAACCGTATCGTCGCCTTCGCCAGTCACGAAGCGGGCGTATGAATTGTCAGCGACGGTGATGATGGTCAAAGAATCGTTCGCTTGACTTGTCTCAACTTGAACGCTTTCCATCGTTTCGAATTCGATCGCCGGCCCACCCACGCGTTCAAAAACATTCGGTTCAAAGCTGTATTGCTGGTCCGTAGCTGTGGACCGATCACTTAGGTTGATTTGGTCGCCGCGCGGGCCACCCGCGTTGACCGTTACCGGTCCGACGGTCAATTCTGCTGCAAGTTGTGGCGACGGTCCGTCTGTTTCGCCAAACAGGCACAACAGACCTTCGAGTTGATTCAAGTCCCCATCGAAGTTACCACTCGGGTTCCCGATTGAACCGTCGGCGGTTGAATACACATTGAAAGTATCGTTGCCGGATCCGCCATAGATCGCAGTCGCGCTGCCGGCCGCAAGACGCTGGACGTTGGCAATGTCATCGCCATCGTCGAGACGCAGCCGAGTGACGCTGTTGTCGCCGGTCGATGCGATCGTGACGACATCGCTGTCCGATCCGCCTTGAATATCCACCGCCGATCCCGATCCGGAACTGGTGACGTTTACCACATCATCGCCAGTGTTCCCATCAATCAACACAACGCTCTGTTCTCCCGTGGACGAAAGAATGACCTCGTCGTCTTGAGCACCAACGTCGACCGTCACGATCGAGCCCGCACCGGTGCCGTTGAACTGGACAACGTCATTGCCATTGCCCGTCGACAGGCTTGTGAACGATTGATCGAGCGTTGTATCAATCGTGACTTGGTCATCGTTGCTGCCCGAGAAAACATTCAACGATTCCACTTCTTCGTAGTGCAACACGAACGTGGCAAGACGTTGGACTTCGTCGGCGCTGATGAGATAGCTGTGCGATGCAACGTTTGATTGGTCACTGACATTCAGCACGTCGCCACTTGCGACATCGGCGCTGGCGCTAACGCCCTTGATCGTCAGCCCCTGTGTGATCGATGGCCCGGCCGATTCGGTTCCGGCATCAACGTTAATTTGTCCAAGGATTCCGTCCAAATCACCGATTTGCGTCCCCGTCGGTGAGCCCAACGCCCCGTCTGCATTCGAAGAAAGATTGATTGTATCAGAACCGTCACCGGTCACGATGTCGCTGACACTTCCGCTTCCTGTCCCTCGGATGTTCACGACATCCAGATCCGAGTCGGTGTCGATCAAATTGACCGTGTCCTCGCCCAACGAGCGAATCGTAATCACATCCGAACCACCATGTGATGCGACGTCCAATCCGCTGTCGCTTCCGGTCGACAACACGTCTACTTCGTCATCGTCGTCGCCGGTTTCCAGACGCGTGATGCTGCTATCTCCGCTTCCGATCAGATCCACGGTGCTCATACCGGCGCCAGCATCGACCGACAAATAGCTCGCATCACCCGTTGTTGCAATTGTCGCGGTGTCGTTGCCCTGTCCCAACTCAACAATCGACTCCGTTAACGTTGCAGTTCCTAAGACGTTGAACTGATCGTTCCCGGAACCGGTTTCGATCGCCAAGTGTTCAAACCCGGTGTACCCGATGGAAGGACCGCCAAGACGCGAGAATTCTGTCACATCGAGCGTGTAAACTTGGTCGCCAACGACCGACTGGTCACTGATTGTTAGGCGGTCACCTTCATCAAGTTCTAATTCTCGTGTTACGCCGCCGGCGGAAACGCTGTGTGTGAAAGTCGTCGCCCCCGTATTGGTCTCGGCATGCAATGCGACGCTACCGAGCAATCCGTCGAGCGTCCCCGATGGATCAGCGACCGGGTTGATTCGATTTCCACTGGCGTCTGAAGAAACATTGACCGAGTCGGATCCGTCGCCGGTAAACACTTCACTGAAACTGTTGAGTCCCAAGCCGATCAGGTTGGCGATATCGGCGTCATCGCCTAGGTCCACCGCCGTTTTACTAGTCTCTCCGGTTGTTGAGATAGTCAACAAGTCTGCCCCCGTTCCAGTCTGAACGGAAATGCCGCTGCCTACCCCCGAAGATTGCAGTACGACATCGTCGTCATCCGCAGCGGTATCGATAAACACCAAGCTGGCCGCGCCTGTCGTCGCAACCGCCGCTTGGTCAGCCCCCGCACCCAACTCCGCACGCAGCACGCTATTGTCAGCGGTTGTGTTGACAGTCAGGCGGTCGTCACCGGTCCCGGTTCGAATCAATGACGCGGCGTCGGTTGTCGAATCAACGGTTACGTCATCGTTTCCCGTCCCCGTCCGCAATTCGAATTGCTCCACACCCTGAAAATTGATCGCCGGTGTTCCCAGACGCTCCACCGCAGACGCATTCACAAGATAGCTTTGCGGGTCTGCTTCCGACGCATCATCGATGAGCAAAGAATCGCCGATCTCAACCGACTGTGTCACGTCCATCGACTGCGCGGTAATCGATTCGAGGTATGTCCCAACGTTGGGTTGATTGCCGCCATCAATCGCTACCGATCCGGTGACTAAGTCTAATGCCCCGACTGTGAATTGGTCGACGCCTTCGCCGCCATTCAAAGTCGCGTTGATCGTGGGCAGAAGATGCGATAACTCGATCGTATCGTCGTCGGCGTCGCCATTTACGACAAGTTCCGTAAACGCTGTCGCACTATCCAATTCGCCAATTTGAATTTCATCCGCGCCGGTGCCACCATTAATGGTCACAGAACTCAGCGGACTCGCAAACATGACGACTTCACCGAGTGTGGAATCGATCCGGTTGATTCCGTCGCCTGCCGCACCGTCGTCGGACAGTGCAATCGTTTCGTCGCCGCCCAAGAAGTTGAACGTAATCGACGTTGCCGCGAGATTCATCCAGATGGGTTCGAGCCCGCTATAGCTGATCGTCTGGTTCAACCCAACTTCGACGCTAGCCAATTCCACGGTGCCACTGTTTGGATCGACAAAGTCCATGGCGATCGAATCGGCAGCGCCGTTGAGAAGTGTCATCCGATCGCCAGACGCCGAGGATTGACCGCCGCCCTCGAACGCGAGTGGAACACGAAAGTCGCCGCCCAAGAAATCGACCAGCAACTCGTTGTCGTCATCGCCGCCATTGAATTGCAAACTGGCGACCTCGCTGAGCGAAACGTAGTCCAAAACAACCGAACGGTTGACGTCAAACACTTCGACCCCGCCGTCAACGACAGAGATCCGCGTTTGATTCACATCTCCATCGCCAAGCAACGGATCGTCTGGAATGTCAAACACATACGCATCGCCGGCCAGCAAACGGCGCTGCTCCAAAACCTCCGCAAACAGCCGTCGACGTTTTCGTCCCGGCGCGGTGTTTCGTTTGCGAGTTTTCGACGAACGAGTGTTCGATGTGCGAGGCGCGCGGGACTGGTGGCGAGATAATTGAGGCATGGTGTGATTCTTGGAACGACTCTCGTTGCGGCAGGGGCTGAAGTCGCAGCAGAACCTGCCGTGTCATCCTTCCGGGTCGGCACACGATCCATCGGACAATGAATGCGAACCGACACAAGCTGTCAGGTCCACAGGTGGGTTACTGACAACCCTCCCGAGACGTCAGAACCGCGCCAATTGACATTAACTGCACACTGCACCCCTAGGGGGGCTAGTTAAATCAGGCAGAACGGCGAATCAAGAGTCAGTTTGTCGGATGCGGAAAGAAATCGCCGGGCGGCCTTATTCTGCTGCGGCAATCCCCGCTGCTCGGCCCGTACTGAACGCCGCCTGAAAGTTGTAACCACCAATCCAGCCATCCAGATCCAACAGCTCTCCGGCGAGATAAAGCCCCGGGTGAAGCCGACTTTCCATCGTCCGCGAGTCGATGTCTTTCAACGAAACGCCTCCCGCGGTCACCTCCGCTTTCTCAAATCCCCGCGTGCCAACGACGGGCATGGGAGACCGTTGATCGCATCGACAAGTTGACGCAGCGAGTCCTTGGGAAGCTGCGACAAAGTGACCTCTGCGCGGCTGATCATCGCCAAGCTTTCTGCGACCCGACTAGGCAGCCAATCGCCGAGCACGTTAACGACCGTGCGTTTTCCGGCAGCCCCACCGCGCTGTTGCAACACCTCCGTCAGCGTTTTTTCATCAACCTCGGGAAGCAAGTCGGCGACCAGTACACGACTTTCGAAAGAATCCGCTTGGGTAATGACACCACTGACATCCATCGCGGCCGGACCTGAAAACCCGAAGTGCGTGAACAGCCAACTGCTGCGTCGCACCGAAAGCGGTTTGAGCTTTTTCCCCGACTTGGTCTTCCAGTCGTCGCGGTCATAGACGCTGGCGGTCACGTCGGGCAAGGTGATGCCGGACAAGTCGTTCATCCAACGCTCTCCGCCGACGAGCGGGACCAACGCCGGACGGGTTCGCACAATCGTGTGACCGAGTTGATGCATCCAGGGATAGCCGTCTCCCGTCGTCCCACACTTCGGCCAACTCTTTCCGCCTGAGGTGACGATCACACGATCGCAATGCAAAGGCCCGTCGGATGTCTGGACCAACCAGCCATGCTCGCCATCGCGCGTGACACCAGTCACCGCGACCCCCAGTCGCAAACGCACGCCCGCATCCAGAGCACGACGCTGCAGCGCGTCACGAACATGAATCGCCCGGTCGGATTTCGGAAAAACCTTGCCAGTCGATTCGACTTTCGTCGCGACTCCCAATCCGTTGAACATCTCCACCACCTCCGAAGGCGGAAACGCCCCCACGGCCTTCTGGAGGAAACGGCCTGACTTTCCAAAGGCCGCGCAGATGCCCTTCGCGTCCGTGTCTTGCGTGATATTGCAGCGTGTCCCGCCGCTCATCAGGATCTTCACCCCGGTCTTTCGATTCTTCTCAAGCAACTCGACACGCGCGCCGCGAAGTGCCGCCTCGCATGCGGCGACCATACCGGCGGCGCCAGCGCCTACCACCACGACGTGCCGTGCCCGATTGTCACAATCGGACTGATGTGAAGATTTTCCCATTAGGCGGGATTTTCCGAGCAAGGTCTTTTAAACTGTACGGTTTATTCGGTGGTCTAATCATCATCACCGAACCGATGCGACGATGAAGACAACCAAGATACACTCCAGCGCATAAAAGAACGATGTCTGTTGATCCAGCTGCCAAACTTGGGCGAGCAATCGGGCCGGCACAAGAACTTGACCGGTGTGATGTTGGCCAACAATCGAGCCAGTTTTCCTTCGCCGAAGCCAGGGCGTTGATCGGTGACCTGACGCAACCGAATCCGAGGATTTACTGGACCGACTTCCTCGCTTCAATCATCGTTGGATTCACTGCGTTCCATATCATGCTCTACGCGCCGCAGATCTACGGGTTTGAACCCTGGGTGATCGCCGCGACTGCCGTCTCGTACGTCGTCACGATTCTGCTCTTCATGCGATCGGTGATGTTCATCCACGAGTTGGTGCACTTGCCCAAACAAGGCTTTCAGGCATTCCGCATCGTTTGGAACGCACTTTGTGGCATCCCGCTTTTCGTGCCATCGTTCTTGTACTATCCCCACGTCGATCACCACCGCCGCAAACACTACGGTACCGATCATGATGGCGAATACCTTGCCCTCAGTCACCATAGCCGTTGGTGGATCGTCGGGTTTATCTTGCAAGCGGCGATCATCCCGGTGCTCGGGTTGATGCGTTTCGTGGTGCTCAGCCCGATCTGCTGGGTGTTCCCGTCACTGCGATCGAAAGTCCACCGCCACGCTTCGACGATGGTCGTTGACCCATTTTACGAGCGTACCGACGCATCCAAAAAAGTCATGCGGATTGTGTTGCTGCAAGAATTCTTTTGCTTCCTTGTTGGCGTGTGGATCATCTGCGGTCACAAGATCATCTTCGGCACATGGACCAACCCCCTGTGGATCGTTGCCTATGCGGTCGCGATCGGCTTGCTGACCTTGAATGAAGTCCGTACCCTCGGCGCGCACCGCTGGACCGGTGATGGCGGCGAGATGACCTTCGAAGAGCAACTGCTCGACTCGGTCAACTATCCGCACCACCCCTGGATCAGCGAACTGTGGGGACCGGTAGGAACTCGGTATCACGCGCTGCACCATTTGTTTCCAAGATTGCCGTACCACAATCTCGGTAAAGCTCACCGCCGACTGATGGAAGGTTTGCCCGCCGATTCGCCCTACCGAAAAACGGTCGCGCCGAACCTGTTCAGTGAAATCGCCGCGCTCTGGCGCCGAGCCGGAAACCGCAATCAAAAGCCCGCCCAAACAGAAGCCACCCGAATCGCGGCCTGATTGAGATCGTCTTGGGAGCGGAGCAAAATAGCGGCGGTGGCGTCCAACATCGTTGCCCAGGTTGCGTTTCCAAGTCGCGGTGGGCGATACTGGCGCCAGCGATTTCAGCGGAAGTCGCCAGTTGTTGTCCAAGGCAAGCGGAAAGGGATGCGGTTTGAAAGACGAGGGTTTAGACGAGGGTACCGTCCACGCCGGATATGAATTCGAAGGCGGTATGTTCAATCGTGTGCGAGGCTGGGTCGACCTCGCCCCTTGGTTGCGACTGTTTCGCGTGCTCCGGTTACTTGCTTCACCGAGTTACCTCGCCTGCTCCATCGTAGCGGTCATCGCGAGCAGCCTCGTCTTGAATGCATTCCAGATCTTTCCGTTGCTGAAAGCTGATCTGTTTGGCCCAAGCTTTAGCCTGGAAATCGCAACATCGCCTTCATCGCCGCTTGCGATATCGCCCGGCCAAACTCACTTGCTTTCGATTGCCGGATTAGCAACCTGTTTGGTAGCCATCTGGGCCCCCACCATTCAGTGCCTCGCGCGAGCGGGAGCGTCGCTGTCAGCCGATCGTGGACTGCCGCCGCTGGTGCCGACAATCAAGCTCGTTCTGCGCCGGTTGCTTTCGTCCTATTTGATTCCCATCATCCTGTGCTTCGCAATCGCGGTGATGTTGCTAGGCCTGTACCTGATCAGCTTGCCGGCATCATTCATGGATCATCACTGGCTGACCACCGCGACCGGCTGGCTGGTGGGCGTCGTCGGCGTACCGATCGGGGTTGCAGCAGCGGGTGCGGTCGTCGCCACTCCACTGGGCTGGTGCGCCATGGTGTGTGAACCCGATCCGGATCCTATTGATTCGATCAGCCGGGGTTACGAATCACTTTTTCGTCGACCACTTCATCTGCTGTGGTACACCCTGATCGTCAGTCTGCTGCTGCATATCGCACGACAGGCGAGCGATTACATCACGGTGTTCTCGCATGCCGCTTGGAGCTGGATTGCAGTTCGCATGCCTTCACCAATCGACTTTGCCGCGGCCGCTTCACAATCAACCAGCTTGCTGTTGACCGCTTGGTTTTTGCTACTCGCCTGCGGGTTGCTCGGGGGCGTCTACCTTCTGTTGCGTCGTGACACCGGAGGACAAGACGTCGAGGACTTTTGGAAACCCGCGGAACCAGATCGACAACCGCTCCCTGAATTGCCACCCCAAGCGTACGAATCATGAACGAGCATGACCCAACGCATTCAACGCCGAACGTTCCATCCGGCAAGCGGCCAATCAATCGGCAGCGATTCCAGATCAGTCTGTCACTGATGCTGTTGCTGATGGTGGTGTTCGCGTTTATGTCCGCCGCGCTGTTTTATGCTTCACGGGTCCCCATGATTCGCGAAGAGATCAGTGTGCTGCTGTATGGGAAAACGTCCGATGGTGGTGAGGACGCTGGCCGTCTGGCACACCGCGCTTTCATCATGTTTACCTTCACGTCGCCGTTGTTGCTCGCCGGTACGCTTTCATTGATCATGGGCGTGCTTCAAAAAATGGGTCGTCGCTAGAACGACTCTCAATCGACTCCACACCCGCCTACTCGAGTCTCCTTCAACGTGCCGTCTCAAGATTTCGCTGAATCATTGCTACATGGCCTCGGACGACAGGCTGCCTCGGTTGAGTCGGTGGATGAGTTTGCCCAAAGCATGCTGACCAAACATCCCAGCGCCCTGCGGATGCGCTGGGGCCTGTCCCAAGATGATGTCGATTTTCCGCTGCGACCGATCGCGTGGTACCGACAAGGTTACGAGTCCACCGATCCCTCGATTCGCCCAAGTCGGCAATTGAGCTATGCCGCTGGCGACTACTATCTGCAAGACGCCGGCTCGATGCTGGCGATGGCAGCTTGCGAGACGGACCAAGCGTTGCCAGAGGGCGAAGCGCCGCTGATCTGTGACCTGTGTGCCTCACCCGGTGGCAAGGCGACAGCATTGTTGGAAAATCTAGGTGGCGGGTTCTTGCTTGCGAACGAGCCGATTCGATCGCGGTTAGCGCCACTCGCGTTCAACTTGGCCCGCACAGGGATCCCACGCTATGCAATCAGCGCGATGGACCCCAGCGATCTGGCAGACCAATTGGGAGGCGTCTTTGACCGTGTCGTTGTTGATGCACCATGCAGCGGGCAAGCACTGCTCGGCCGCGGCAAGCAATCACTTGCCGCTTTAACGCAAACGCAGATCGAACATAGCGCCGCCAGAGCACAACGAATTCTTGCTGCTGCCGTCAAGTTGCTGCGCCCGGGCGGAAAACTTGTCTTCAGTACCTGCACCTTTGCCGAGCAAGAAAACGAAAACCAAGTCGACTGGATGATCGACCACTGTGGAATGCTGGCCGCTCCCATTGATCGGTTGCTACCGTATGAAAGCCACCATGATTCGAAGTGCGCTTATCGTCTTTGGCCGCATCGCCACCAATGCGCCGGCAGCTTCGCGGCATCTCTGATCGCCGGCTTTGACGTCGCCAGTGAAGGCGTCTTTCGAGAACGCAAAAAGAAACGGAAAGGCAAACCGTCGGCGACGATCCCCGATGCAGTCGCGGAAATCGTTGACCCCGCGAGTGTCAGGCTAAAGGAATCCGAGGTCATTCTATGGGGCTGGCCGGTCGACGCACCCGCGTGGGTCGAATCGGTTGCCGAGAGTGGGCCCGAACTGGCCTACCGAACCGGACAGACATGGAAACCGTCGCACCATCTCGCTCGGCGACGTGACCTAGACCACCAAGCCGTCTTTGACGTAGATGCCGACATCGCGGCAAAGTATTTGGCCGGGGAAGCAATTGCCTGCGATCAAAAAGGCTGGCTTGTCGTTCGCCACGGCAACCGCGGGCTTGGTTGGATCAAGGCGTCAGGTGGGACGGGGAAAAATCACTTGCCGGTTTCCGCACGCAGCTAGTCGGCTCGCCAGCCCCCGCTCCAAAATCCAGGTTGCTGCTACTTGGTCAGAATCAGCTTGCCTTGGCGAGTTTTACGCAGCCGGTAGATCTGCCCCGAAAACTCGATCCAGATCTCTTCACCGCAGCGGGCAAGCTCCTCGAACCGAACGATCTTTGGAAGCTCGATCGGTGGTGTCGCGGCATGCGACTGTTCGGGTTCTTCTGGCATCGGTCCGGCGGCTGCGGAATGGTTTGGAACGGCAAATGATAACGGATACCTACCAACTTAGCCTTAATGAAAACAGTTCTCAATAGCAACAACGTTTAGAGAAGGTCACCTTTCGGGCAATTGTGCACATCCATAGACTGTACGGAGCGATGCACCGACAATCGACCAGCCTCCGACCCGCGGTTTGCCAAACGACATGTCCGACGACCAAGCACCCGATCTAGGACCTCAAGAGCCCGGAAACACGCAGAACCCGCCCTTGCGGGCCCGCGTTCCCGATCATGTCGCCGGCGGAACGTTCAGCACCGGCGCGATCGTGATGACTGGGCCGACGGAGTTCATTGTCGACTTTTTGCAAACGATCGGTCGGCCACACAAAGTCGCCGCGCGTGTGGTCATCCCCCACCCGGTGATGCCGCAGTTCATTGATGCTTTGCAAACCAATCTCGAGCTGTACAGCAATCGCTTCGGCGATCCCGTTGTCCCGCACCCCCAGCCTCAGAATCCAGACGCGCGTCGTCCGACACCTCAGGAAATCTATGACGACCTGAAACTCCCCGATGAGGTGCTTAGCGGAACCTATGCCAACGGGGTGATGATTGGACATGGGGCGACTGAATTCGGTTTGGATTTCCTGACCAGTTTCTTCCCGCAGTCCGCCGTCTGCGCACGGATCTTCGTCGCATCGGGCCAGGTTCCACGATTGTTGGAATCACTCAGGGGCGCGGTTCGACAACTGGAACAACGCCGCGCCGCACCACCTGAAGATGGCGGATTGCCTCCCGGTTCAAATCACGGCCCCAATGACCCGCCACCACCGCCGGCGGGGGACTCGTCAATCGACCCGCCAAGTCCGGAATCCTGATCCCGCTTCACTGATCAGGCGATTTTGCGTTGGACGCTTGAGTCTCAATCGAGGGAATTGGTCGGCGGGATTGACAGCAACCAACGATAAACACGTCCAACGAACGTCACCCTCACAATTCCTATGGCGATCTCCGAACACCTTCCATTGATGAATGCACTTCCCCAAGCCGCCATCCCTGGCGATTTGCCATTGGTCCTGGCAAGCGGTTCACCAAGACGTTCTCAGTTGCTCAAAGCTGCGGGGTATTCATTCACCGTCGATCCAGCCGGTGCCGATGCGGAATGTGGGATGTGCAGTCGGGAAACGGCCCCCGAATTGGTCGCCCGCTACGCGTTCCGCAAAGCTCAAGACGTCCTGTCCCGCCACCAGTCCGCGCTGATCCTGGCCGCCGACACCGTCGCATCAGTTGGTGGACAAATCCTGGGAAAGCCACATGACGACCGCCATGCGGCGGAAATGCTGCGAACGCTAAGTGGCCGAAAACACGATGTTTACACGGGCGTTTGCTTGTGGCGTTCCAGTGACAGCAAATGCGTCGTCGACGTCGTGCGAACCGAATTGGTGATGGAACAACTGTCTGACGCAATGATCGCGGACTACCTCAAGACCATGCTCTGGGAAGGTAAAGCGGGCGCGTTCGGATACCAAGACGGAAATGATTGGATTCGCATCGTTGATAACGGCAGCGAAAGCAACGTCGTCGGTTTACCAATGGAACGACTAAAAGAATTGTTGGAAACGTTCGACGAAATAGCCGAAACAATCGATACAGTAGGCCCGGATGCGCCTACTTCAAATCAGTGAACTCTGATAAAGTTTGCGGGCAATTCGTTTGAATTGCACACGACTCGAAACGATTGGTGCGAATCGATGCCTCAACGCCTGTCTCCATCCCACCTTCGGCGTAACGTCTTGCGACTCAGTAGCGGCGCTCTGTTGGCCATTGCCGCGCTGCTTGCTTCACTAAGCTTCTCCGCAGTTGCTTCGGCACAGCAAGCCAACTGGGCCGAGAAGATGTTCAAAACCACCGAACACGATTTCCGAGCGGTCGGTCGTGGAGCCAAATGTGAGTATCACTTTGACTTCACCAACCTGTACCAAGAAGACGTACACGTTGCCGCGGTACGGTCGAGCTGCGGATGCACCACACCGACCGTATCGAAAGACACGCTGAAAACGCACGAGACTGCGGCGATTATCGCCAAGTTCAACACCGACTCGTTCATCGGTCAAAAGTCAGCAACCGTGACCATCGTCTTTGACAAGCCGTATTACGCCGAAGTCCGCTTGAAGGTCGAAGGCTACATTCGCACGGACATCTCTTTTGAACCCGCTGAAGTCGCATTCGGCGAACTTGGGTCCGGCGAAGAATCGGAACAAGACATCACCGTGACGCACACCGGCAACAGCAATTGGCAAATCACCGATGTCCGCAGCCACTGCGAACACCTGCAAGTCAAACTCAGCCCTCCGCAGCAATCGCCCGGCATGGTCCGCTATCGCATGCGGGTCAAGGTTCTGCCGACGATGCCAGAAGGCGACGTCCGCGAGCGGCTGACCTTAATCAGCAATGACACGCGTTTCCCGACAACCGAAATGTCAGTCAACGGGCGTATTCGTCCGAGCTTGAGTGTGTCGCCGGCAGCGGTCAACCTGGGAACCGCGAAACCAGGCGAAGTCGTTGAGAAGCGACTCGTCGTTCGAGGTGAAGAGCCGTTTTCGATCACCGAAGTGGTCTGTGCAGACAGCCGGTTCGAGTTCGACGCCCCAGAAGGCGAAAAGAAACTTCACTTCGTCACGATGCGATTCACGGCCGGTGATAGCGCGGACCAAGTTGGACAAGAAATTCGGATCGAGACCAATCTCAAAGGTGGCCGGAGCGTCAAATGCGTCGCCACGGGTAGCGTGGAAGGCTAACCCCCGTCCTTTGCAAACTTACAGAAACGCCACGCGGTCGCAGTGGCGTTTTTTTGTGCGCGTTCAACCGAATCGTAGCCGCGTTTTATGGGCACCATTTCCCGATCGCACCATTTACCCGCACATCTGCTGATTGATCTACGTCATATTGTCTAAACGATTCAACGTTCACCAACAGGTTCCAGATTCTTCATGGTGCACTGGCAGCGGACAATCGCAAGTCACCTCAACGTAAAACTCGGTGCCTACTTTTGGTTGGCATTTGCGTTCACATTTGCCCCAAACACTTCGGCGGACTCGATCCGGATCGCAACGTACAACCTCAATTGGGCCAATCGGCGCGGGGATCAAGTGCTTGATGCGATCCGTGTGACATCCCCGGACGTAATCTGTTTTCAAGAGACCACACCCCAGTCAGAAACCTTTTTGCAGAAGCAGCTTGGAGACAGGTATCCACACTTTCATTCCGTAGGGCACAACGGTCAGTATCCGGCGGAACGGTTCTCATTCGCTTCACGATTCGAACTGTCAGACCTCGCTTTCACTCCTCCCACAGCCGACTTTTTCGGTTTCTATTCAGCGACTGTAGAACTTCCTGAAGATCGCATTCGACTCATCAATGTGCATTTGTCGCCATTCGTTATCCATCGCGACGTTAGCCTTGTTGACGCGATGGCCAGCGTTTCAGCGACAGAACGCAACCATGCGATAGAAGTAACAGCAATTGCCAAAGCCATTCCGAAGGATTTGCCCACAGTCATTGCGGGGGACTTCAATAGCTTGTCGACGTTCTGTGCGCCGAAGCGTTTGCGAGAACTCGGGCTGACCGATGCGTTCGCGTCAATCAACGAGGATGCTGATACGCACCCAACCTGGTCTTGGCCGACCCGGCCAGTGCCACTCGCCCTACGAATTGACTACATCTTTCACACGCCACATTTCCGAACGACGCATTCATCGATCGAAAAACGTGATGGCTCGGACCACTCGCTGGTGGTTGCAACACTTGAGATAAACACAGCTTCTCAATCATCACCGAAGGTGCAGAGCGAGATTGGCGAAGTACGTCGAGACTGACGGCACGAGTCGGTCGCCCCCTGTTGATTTTTGCGCGTCGCTTTTCGCTTCGCGATCGTAGCGAACTTTACCGCTGCTTTTGCCGAGCGACAGCCGACGTTGCGAAAGAACGAATCTGAATTGCAACGCGCCGTTAGGCATCCATTCGAATCTGAGCGAGCAAAGCTTCCACACCGTCGGAAAGCGCCTCGCTCTGGCGTTCCAATTCAATCGACGCGCCTTGTAGTTTTTCCGTTGAAACGTCGGTCTGCGTGGCAGCTCCCGAGACCCCAACGATATTGATGTTTACCGATTCGGTCTGTTTCATTGCCTGCGCGACATGACTCTGGATTTCCTCGGTCGCAAGTTTTTGCCCGTAAATCAGCTCACTGACTGAATCACTAGTGCGACTTAGCTCTTTGATCTCGTCGCCGAAACGCCCGATCGACTTCACCGCGTTTTCGGCGCTCGATTGGACAAGCTGGATTTCTTCTTTGACGTGTTGTGTTGCCGTTTTGGTCCGTTCGGCAAGGTTACGGACTTCACTTGCAACGACGGCAAAACCGGCGCCGGCTGTGCCAGACCGCGCCGCTTCGATTGCCGCGTTGAATGACAACAAGTGCGTCAATCGCGCGACCTCCTCGATGGTTTCGACAACGTTATCGATGCTCGCTGACGAACGACCGAGTTCTTGCATCACTGACATCGCGTTGGCGACTTCTTCTACCACACGTTTAACGCGATCCGAAGTCTCTTGCATTTTCTTGTCGGTCTCGATCATCGAGGCCCGCATCTGCTCGGCCGCGTTGGTGACTTCACGAACGTTTTCCACGGTTTGCTGCGATGTCTCCAAAGCATTCTTGGACCGCTGCGATGTTTGCTTCGCCGTATCGGAAAGCTCACTCGAAACGCGATGCAATTCATGCGTCGCTTCCAATAGCGAATCAGTAACACCCTTGACGGTGACTTCGAAAGAATCGGCCATCGCCAGTCGCTGAGACTTCGCCAGTTCGATCTCGTCTGACTTCGCCTTCATCTGTTCTGAAGCGACGTTGATCAATTCAGATGCTTGACGAAACGTCCCGTTCATCCCGCCCAGAAGTACTCGGCGGAAGTACTTTCCTTCGGCAGCATAGCTCAGCGCCGCTTTCGCCTCGCGAATAAACGACTCGGTGTAATCGAGCAACGAATTGATGCCGTGATGAACCGCAGCAAGTTCTGGATCATCATCGGTCAATTGATCGAACCCCAGGATTCGCACTTCGAGATCACCTTTGGACGCCCGCGTACAGACCTTGGCAACCTCGCTAAAAAAACGGTGTTTGTCCGCGTCGCGATCGGCGCCCGAATCAGAGACACTGGTGGTTGATACCGCTGGCAATTCTGGCTTGGCGTTCGGTGTTGCTAACGTTGCGTGCGTCACGTTCAAATCGGGAGCTAGAGAGAGAAAACGAATTCGTCATATTGCATGCCAGCTTCATCAAGGTGCTGCAAAAGCATCTCCGTTGAAGCGACCATTCCCTGTCGCCAATCTGCGTGTTTTCCTTCACACTCCAACAATGCCTTGTAGATCGGCACCACTTTGGCGACTTTTTTAGGGTCAGGCTTACGTCGGCTGGAGTGGTAGCTGATGATCTTTCCGCTGTTGTCAAAGCTAGGCGTGACGTGAGCGAGTACCCAATAATGGTCGCCGTTTTTGCAAAGGTTGATCACGTACGCAAAGATCTCGTTGCCTTGGCTGATGACATCCCAAAGCAGTTTGAACACACATCGCGGCATCTCCGGATGGCGGATTATGTTGTGCGGACGCCCAAGAAGCTCTGCCTCCTTAAAACCTGACACCCGTGTGAAGACGTGGTTGGCGTAGGTAATGATTCCTTTCAGGTCCGTCTTGCTGACGATGATTTCAGATTCGGCAAAGGTTCGCTCGTACCCAGTCGGGCGGATTTTGGTTTGCATCATGGCGTGGCGCTCGACCTTGAGAATGTAGCCCTATCTGGCAACGGACCTCGAAAAAAATACCAGCGTGCATCTTCGCACAGTCTGTTTAGAAACGTCGCCTCCAAGCATTCGTGCGAGTCGCTGACGACTCGTTGGGAGCATTCCACAGAGTTATCAGCGGGAAACGATCTACGGATCAGATGACGGGTAGACCCCGTCATCTGGCTGACGCCCGTGACGATTAAGCGACTCGAACGGATGACGACACAACACGGTGTTTGCCAGATGGCCTCGTCGAGCGATAAACGCTAGATTCCTGGCCAATCGAGATCCTGAGACGGACAAATCGATCGTTCGAAATGTGGCACCAATCCTCTTGCAAAGTGTGCGATAGTGGCCATCCTTGACGGCCATTCGTCGTACTTCGCGTGTCGTTCTGTCCGCTGCGTTGTTTCTGCGACGAATTACTCCACCGCACTGATTCCAACAAACTTTAATCGTGAACCATCTCTGCACGCCCCAAACTACCCACACCGGTTTTCACCTCACCGGTCGCCTGGTTCTGTCCTTTTTGTTTGTTACAGCCTTCGCATCGGGCGACTGCCAAGCGCATGAAGGTGGCGACCATCATCATGCCAAGCCTCCACGCCCGGCAGAAGTCTATCGCCCGACGGCCATTCCCGATCGTGTCGTCTTGACGTGGACCGGCGATCCGGCCACGACACAAGCGGTGACGTGGCGGACGTCAACCGATGTAAAAGGCGCGGTCGCAGAGATCGCGGTTGCGTCGGCCAATCCGAAATTCACCAAGGCGGCCTCGTCGGTTTCGGCGACGTCCGAAAACTTGGTCAGCGACCTTGGGGAAGCGTCTTTTCACACGGTCAACTTCACAGATTTGTCGCCTGAGACCAAATACGCATACCGAGTTGGCGATGGCGAAACATGGAGCGAGTGGTTTCACTTCACCACCGCGAGTTCGGAAGCCAAGCCGTTTTCGTTTATCTACTTCGGTGATGCCCAAAACGACTTGCGTTCAATGTGGTCGCGTGTGATCCGCGAAGCTCATTCCGACGCGCCCAAGGCAGCGTTCTTTTTGCATGCCGGAGACCTCGTGAACCAAGCCGAATCGGATGCCGAATGGGGCGAGTGGTTTTACGCAGGCGGCTTTCTGAACGGAATGATCGCCAGTGTTCCTGTCCCGGGAAATCACGAGCAGGCCAAAAACGAAGACGGCACTCGACGTCTATCACACCATTGGCGCCCGACTTTTGCGTTGCCGACGAATGGTCCCGAAGGCCTGGAAGAATCTTGCTTCACGTTCGTTTACCAAGGTGTCCGCATCATCGGTATGAACAGCAACACGATGTTGGACGAACAGGCAAAGTGGCTTGAAGAAGTCCTCGCTGCCAATCAATGTCACTGGACAATCTGCACGTTCCACCACCCGGTGTTTTCAACCGGCGAAGGCCGCGACAACGAAGAACTGCGTGTGCGTTGGAAACCGATCCTTGATCGCTACCGCGTCGACATCGTTTTGCAGGGTCACGACCACACCTACGGGCGTACTGGTCTGGAAACCCCAACCGAGGCAAACGTCCCGGTCGGCGTGAACCAACGCGACAATCAAACAGGAACCGTCTACGTCGTCTCCGTCAGCGGCCCCAAAATGTACGACCTACAGCGCCAGGAATTCATGGTGCGTCAGACATCCGATACACAGCTTTATCAGATCATTAAGATTGATGGCGACCAGCTAACCTATGAAGCTCGGACGGCGGTTGGAGACGTGTTCGATTCGTTCACGCTGAAAAAACAGCCTGGGAAAATCAACCAGCTTCTCGAAACCTTGCCGGTTGGTGACGGGCAATAGCAACGTCCACCTTGCGTTCGAAAGGACGACGTTCAGCGGACAGAGACACCGGAGTTTGCGAAATTGCGGTGCTCCCCCGATTTCCTTGAGAGTTTTTCAGGGGGAGGACCGTATAATTTCGCGGGCATTTCATCCGGCGCGAAGCGACAAGTTTCCGTCAGTTGATCTTCTGCTCACGACACGTCTGCTTTCGCTCGGTCCCTGAAACCTCAGACGAATTGCCTCTCGCAACACGATGCAAGCTTACGATCTCGATTCGCAGAATCCGGAAGGCCCACTCCGCTACCCGCCGCCGGAGAATTGGTCGATTCCAGTCGGGCGAATCGCCGGTATCGCGATCTATGTGAGCTATTCGGTTTTCATCGCATTGGCGATCGTAGCCGTTTTGGTCGCGACGATCCAAAACAGGCAAGGCCAAGCCGATCTTCCTGTCGTCGCGTCGACGACCGTTGCGGTTTGGGCGACCGGATGGTTGGTGCAGTTGATCGTTTTCTTGGGCTTCCAATCAACGACCTTCGCCCACTCTGATTCGTTAACAATCGGATTGCTCGGTGCCGAAGTCGGATTTCCCTTGTCCCGACGACGCTGCTGGACCGCGGCAACCAATGTTCTGGTCGCTGGGACCTGCTTAGCCGCCCTCACCGTGTTGGGCGTCGGCTGCTTGGCGATGCACCTGTCAGCGAAGTCTCTCGATCTGGGCACTCTCGCGAATTGGACGCAAACCCTGTCAACTCCCGGTTTTGGATTTGGCACGGTCGAGAACATCTACTTGGCAGCCACTTGGATGTTCTGGTTCCAAGCGTTTTGCCAAGCGTTCCCAATGCCGCGAAATCTTGGGCGAGGCGGGCTGATCTCGCTGATGGCATTGTTCGCTGCCGAAGCTGACGAGGAATTCAAACGCAAGCTCGCCCGTCGTATGATCCAGCTCCTGTCGCTGGTCTTGATGTTGATCGCCTTGTCGATCTTGCTGGTCGAACCCACACAACAAGTTCCCCGCTGGCCCGCGATCGTCTTGCTCTCCCTGCTGCTATGGCAATCCGCGGGACGAAGCGATGTTGTCGCTTGGATTCGTTCAGTCGAGTTTGCCAAAATCGATCAGTCCGAATCCGCAGCCTTGCTGCTGGATTATCCAGCCAGCGGTTCGGGAAGCTTTGCCGCAACTCGGTCCCACGGATCGAACCTGACCGGTTCTCCGGGACTCGCAGGATCGCAGCGGGCCAAATCCCCTGGGCTTGTCAAACGTGCGACAGACTCGTTTCTTTTGTATCAGAAACGTAAGCGAGCACGGCTTGCGTTGCAGCGTGAGCGAAGCGAGGCCTTTGACATTTCGCGGCTCGACGAAGTGCTGCAAATCGTCAGCGAAAAAGGCAAAGCGGCACTCAGCTCCGAAGACTTGGCATTGCTGGAACGAGTCAGCGAGATGCTACGAAAAAACCGCCAGTCCGCTGAAGCGACTGACGGTCTTTCGAATCAAACGGATGGTCAGTCTTAACCGACCAAGTCCGGTGGGGCGCGTCTAGCGGCGCGCTCGATAGGGCGCGAGCTTTCCGCCGCCACCAAGTGGTGCCAATCGTTGCATTGGCTCTTCATGACTCACCGGTTGTAGCGCCGCCGGAGCGGACACCGGACGCAATCCACTGCCAATCGGTTGGACTTGCATCGAGCGTCGATAGGACGATGCGCGAGCACCAGCTGGCAGAATCGCAGGGTAGTTTCTGCGAAGATTGACCGAGTCCTCTTTGAACGGATCGTCCAGCCCGTTGAGTTCCTCGTCGAGGATATCAAACGGCGACTTCTCCGGTTGAGTCGGCGTCTTTGGTTGAGGCGTCGGCTTCGGAGCCTCTTCCGGCATCCCGAAGATGTCGTTCAAGCCATCGTCTTCTGGCGGCAAAGGCTGGGGGTCGTCGCCAAAGGGTGACTTTGGAGCTTCGTCGAGCGGCGAGAACGCCTCGTTTTCCGGTGGCATCGCGTCGGCGTCCGAAGGGAACAGGTCCGGCGTTGTGGGGGTCTGTTCGACAGGAGCCTGATCCATTGGTGCTGGAATTGGATCGGGTTTCGGCGCGGGTTCCGGAACCGGAGTCGGTTCGGGTATCGCAGGTGTCGTTGGTTCGACCGCTTGGGGCTTGGGCAGCGACGGCGGTGCGGTCGGCATTGGCGCCGTTTCCGCTGGCGTTTCAATAATCCGCGGCGGAGTCGATTGCATCTTGGGCACGGCCGGAAGGGACGGCGCGACTTCGTGCGATGGCGTCGACGGCACCGGCTTTGCTTGGTGCAGTGGCTTTAGCGTTCCGCCGTTGGACAACGGAAGCGTGCGGCCCGACAGCGGAGCGGGACTGACAGGAACACTGGGGAGCATTTCCACGGTATGGTGCGAGCAACCGCAGCCCGAGACACTGTGTTGGCAGTTGCACTTGGTCTTGCATTTGTCCAAACCAAGTGTTTTTTCAATGCCACCTGCGACCGCATCAAGAGTCGCAAACAGCGGATTGTGTGGCTTTCGGTGTGGCAGCCCATCGCAACCCGCCTCGTCGCAGGCTCCGGTGGTTGCAAACATGCCACAGTCGCAAAGTCCTGCGTCACAGGATGGCTGGTAGCTGTCGCAAGGCGTATCGCCCATTGCGGTTGGCATTGCAAGCCCGCCGAGGAACCCGACGGTCAGGCCCAACGTTCGCAACCAACGTCGCGTATGGCCCCAAGAAAGATCGGCGACTGGTAACGTGATCGCGCGATTCGCGACTGCTTCCTGCAGCTGAACGCGGCGCTGCGACAAGCGGGATGACTGGTACATTCGATAACCTCGAAAGAGATGATGCTTCCGCGAAGGCTTATCGACTTGTGAGAGTCGGGCTCAGCAAGAGAAACCGTACTTCCGGTACACAGCCTGTATCTTTCCTGGTTTAACAGGGCACCCCGTAACGCTGCCGTCCGCCAACACGCTGTTTTTTCGCGATGCCCAGTGTTTTGCGAATTCTGCTGCCGAAATTCAGGAGTTCGCAAAAATTCGACGCCTCGAAAAGTCACTGTCAGCCCCCCTTATCGGACGGCTATCGGTATCTCGACGAACCTTGTGTTTGGAATCACTGCTGGGGGCGACTAAACCGGCGCCAGGCGATAAACTGCGTACTTTCCGGGGCGGTTCGGTCCCGATCGAACTGCAAGCATTAACCCGCCAGATCAAGCCAGAGAGATAAACGCAGTGAGTTCTGACCCGTTTAACGTACGCGACCAATTTGAAACCGGTGATGGAAAAGCAACGATCTACCGCCTGAGCAAGTTGCAGGATGCGGGCTTAGGCGAGATTGATCGGATGCCGTTTTCGATTCGCGTTTTGCTGGAGTCGGTGCTGAGAAATTGCGACGGCTTCTCCGTCAGCGAACAAGACGTCAAGAACTTGGCCAGCTGGAATGCGGCGGACCCGGCCAAACAAGAACTGCCCTTCAAACCCTACCGCGTTGTCCTGCAAGACTTCACGGGCGTTCCTGCCGTCGTCGACTTGGCCGCGATGCGCTCGGCGATGGAACGTATCGGTGGCGATCCGAACAAAATCAATCCGCTGATTCCAGTCGATCTGGTCATCGACCACAGCGTCCAAGTCGACTTCTTTGGCAGCGGCAATGCACTGTCCAAAAACGTTGAAATCGAATTCGAACGCAACCGCGAACGTTACGAGTTCCTGAAGTGGGGCCAGCAAGCGTTTGATAACTTCGGTGTCGTTCCGCCAAACGTCGGCATCGTCCACCAAGTCAACTTGGAATACCTCGCTCGCGTTGTCGCATTGGTTGACACTCCCGATGGCCCGGTCGCTGTGCCAGATACGTTGGTCGGTACCGACAGCCACACCACAATGATCAACGGCCTGGGCGTTTTGGGCTGGGGCGTTGGCGGTATCGAAGCCGAAGCCAACATGCTCGGCCAACCGCTTTACATGTTGATGCCCGAAGTCATCGGATTCGAACTGACCGGTCAACTGCCGTCCGGTGCCACCGCGACCGACATGGTCTTGCGAGTCGTCGAGATCTTGCGTCAAGAAGGCGTGGTCGGAAAGTTCGTCGAGTTCTTTGGTGATGGCATGAACGCGATGAGCGTTGCCGACCGAGCGACGATCGCCAACATGGCACCGGAATACGGTGCGACGATGGGCTTCTTCCCCGTCGATAACTTGACCCTTGAGTACTTGCGTCAAACCGGACGCAGCAAGTCGTCGATCGAACTGGTCGAGCGTTACTGCAAAGAACAAGGCTTGTTCCGCAACGATGGCGATTCGCCATTGAACTACACCAAGACACTGTCGCTGGACCTGTCGACCGTCGTGCCAAGTATGGCGGGACCGAAGCGTCCACAAGACCGTATCGCATTGTCGGACATGAAATCTGCGTTCAACGAATCCCTGACCGCGCCGGTTGGCAAAACCGGTTTCGGTTTGGAACCTTCGGCGCTCGATCGCAAAGGTACGGTCGAAGACAACGGCCAATCGACCGAGATCACCCACGGTGCCGTCGTCATCGCCGCCATCACGTCTTGCACCAACACCAGCAACCCATCGGTCATGATCGGTGCCGGTCTGTTGGCAAAGAAAGCTGCCGAGAAAGGCTTGAAAGTCGCACCGCACGTGAAAACCAGCTTGGCACCGGGCTCGCGTGTCGTCACCGATTACTTGAACAAAGCCGGCCTGACCGACGCGCTCGACCAACTGGGCTTCAACACCGTCGGCTATGGCTGCACGACTTGCATCGGAAACAGCGGACCGTTGCCTGAACCGGTCGCCAAAGCGATCAAACAAGGTGACTTGGTCGCGTCAGCCGTGCTTAGCGGTAACCGTAACTTCGAAGGCCGCGTCAACCCGCTGACCAAAGCGAACTACCTGGCCAGTCCACCGTTGGTCGTCGCGTATGCGTTGGCCGGAACGACCGACATCGACCTCGACAGCGAGCCACTCGGACAGGGCAGCGACGGCAACGACGTATTCCTCAAAGACGTTTGGCCGACCGCTGACGAAATCCGTGAAACGATTAAAACCAGCATCGACCCGGAAATGTTCACCAAGGAGTACGGTGCGGCTGTCAAAGGCAACGAACTGTGGAACCAAATCGATGCCGCCGAAGGCGCGATTTACCCATGGAGCGAGGACAGTACCTACATCCACCACCCACCGTTCTTGGATCACGTCACCAAAGACGCCAACCCAAAGATCGCTCCGATCGAAGGCGCCCGTTGCTTGGTGTTGCTTGGCGATTCGGTCACGACCGACCACATCTCGCCCGCCGGTGCGATCGCCAGCGACGGCCCTGCCGGTAAATACCTGCAAGAATCCGGCGTCCCGGTGAAGGAATTCAATAGCTTCGGATCACGCCGCGGAAACGACCGCGTGATGGTTCGCGGCACGTTCGCCAATATCCGTATTCGCAACCAACTGGCCCAAGGCACCGAAGGCGGGTACTCGCGTTACCTGCCAACCGACGAAGTGACCAGCATTTACGAAGCGTCGATGCGGTACCAATCCGAAGGCACGCCGCTGGTCGTTTTGGCCGGTACCGAGTACGGTACGGGCAGCAGTCGTGACTGGGCAGCCAAAGGCACCATGTTGCTAGGCGTCAAAGCCGTCATCGCGGCCAGTTACGAGCGGATTCACCGCAGCAACTTGGTCGGCATGGGTGTGCTTCCGTTGGAATTCGCCGATGGCCAGACTTGGCAAAAACTTGGCTTAAACGGCGAAGAGACCTTCGACATCCCAGGGTTGTCCGAAGACCTCGAACCACGCAGCACGATCAAGGTCACAGCAACTGCCGCTGACGGCGAAGTGACCGAATTCGATTGCGTCGTACGTATCGACACCCCCGTCGAACTGCAGTACTACCGCAACGGCGGCATCCTGCCCACCGTGCTTCGTAACTTGGCCGACCTGTAAGAACTGTCGCTAGCCAAGCGATCCGAATCAAATTGGAATTGAGATAGAGAATTTATGAGTGACATTTACACCCGGTACAACGAAGTCGAAAAACTGATCGACGACGAGCAGTACGAACCAGCGATCGAAGGTCTCAAAGAGATCGTCGAGGAAGACGACACGTTCGTCCTCGGACACCTCGCGCTTTCACGCGTCTACACCAAAACCGGCCAACACGATTTGGCGATCGAGCACGGTGAAAAGGCTTGTGAACTAGAGCCGAACGATCCGTTCAACTACACCGCGATGAGCGTGACTTACCAACGCGCATGGGCTGGTACGCAAGACCAGCAATACATCGTTAAAGCCGAAGACGCCAAAGCCAAAGCGCACGACCTGCGTGCACAGGCTTAGCAACCTGTTGGTTATTGAATGTCGCCTTTCGCTCCACGAAAGAGACGTTTGTATCCGCTGAATTTGCGATGCACAGGGCTTAAAGTGTGGCCCTGAAATGCTCTCAGCCTCCGAAACGACAACGCCTTCCTCTCAGTGATTCTGGGAGGAGGGCGTTTCTTTTTGAACGATGTGACTCAGACGCCGACCGTTCAAATCGACGTCACAAGTTCAGCATCCGTGCAAGGTTCGAATAGCGAATGCAAAGCACCATGCTTAGGCAAAGCTCACAGTCACCAAGCACACCATCGTCGCCTACCCCACCGCCGAAACCAGCGCCCTCTAGCGCACTCGTGACAACGCTCCCGCCTTGTCACGCACTGCACCGCAGGCTCCCGCCAGCCCCTCCAAACCAAGCCATTGTCGCCTTTCGCTCCGCCGAAAGCAGCGTTCTGCCTGGCACAGTTCCCACCAAGCACTCGTGACAAGGCTCCCGCCTTGCCACGCACTGCACCGCAGGCTCCCGCCTGCCCATCCAAACCAAACCATTGTCGCCTTTCGCTCCGCCGAAAGCAGCGTCCACGTGACAAGGCTCCCGCCTTGTCACGCACTGCACCGCAGGCTCCCGCCTGCGAAAACAAGCCCGTTGCGTTTTCCACAAACGTATGGCCGAAGGCCTCACTCACCGTAGCCTACGGCAACGCCGTAGGACCACGGCTGCCCACAATCACCATTGGCCGAAGGTCAATTTCACTCTTTGCCCATTGCCATCGCCCACCAAGACCTCGTGACAAGGCTCTCGCCTTGCCACGCACTGCACCGCAGGCTCCCGCCTGCCCAACCACAACCAGCCTGCCCAGCCGAATCGCTTCTGCAGACAAGTCGCTACGCGTTAATGAGTCACCGCTGGACGCACAGTAACCTTCATTGAAAATCAAATACACCACCGACAGAACCACATCCAATCGCGACGGCAGTTCCGATAGCTCTGGGATTGTGATCGGAATGTTTGCATTGCGAATCTTCGACTTGCCACGAACAATCCGCTGCGACATCGCGGTAGGCGTCGTCAGAAACGCGCTGGCGATTTCTTCCGTTGTCAGACCACAGACTTCGCGCAGTGTCAAAGGCACCTGAACCATTCGATCGATCGCCGGGTGGCAACAGGTAAAGATCAGACGCAACCGATCGTCTTCGATGGCTTGGTCGCTTCGCGCGGCGTTCATCGATGCGATGCGACTGATCCGGTCAGAAATCACGCTCGCGTTTTGACCGATCTTTGCATCACGCCGAATTCGATCAATCGCCTTAAATCGCCCCGTCGAAATCAGCCAGGAAATCGGGTTCTGCGGAATGCCTTCCGTTTGCCATTGGGTCGCCGCTTGCGTGAAGGCGTCTTGCAACGCATCTTCGGCCAAATCCAAATCGCTCAAACACCTCGCCAGCGAAGCAAAGACCTTGCGTGAGGACTCGCGATAAAGCTGCTCGATCGTGGTCGCGACAAGGTTTGAGTCACGATTCGATGGGGGCTCGAAATCTTGCATTCGGATTCTTGCATACAGCGTGATCTTGCTTAAAGCGTGAATTCAAAGGTGTCGCCGCTACCCTGCCCCACACCACAACAATCTCCATAGCCTAACTCCCGCCCCAATCGTCGCCAATCCGCTACAATTCGACGACAACACGCACGCTTTCGCGACACCCACAACGAATCCAAATGAAACTGCCAATCGAGCTGAAACAACGATCTGGAATCATTCGGTCCTGCCTGTTTCACCTTTCCCTGGGAATGTCGACCCTCGGATTGTCCGCCACAACGTTGCCAGCGGCGGACTGGTTAGGGTTTCGAGGCGACGGACGATCGTTTGCACCAGAATCTAACACGCCTGCCGAATTTGATTCGGAGAGTGGAAAAAACATCGCTTGGCGTGTCGCCACGGCGGGACGAGGGATCGGCGGCCCTTTGGTAATCGGCGAACAGGTTTTTGTCACCAGTTGCGGTGGTGAGGACGAACGCGATTTGTATGTCGAATCTTATTCGACAAAAGACGGTTCACCGATTTGGTCGCGCCCCATGCGAGCGACGGGACGACCGTTCACACATCCAACCAGTTCGAACGCGTCCCCGACGCCCGCCAGTGACGGAGAAAACATCGTCGCGTTGTTCAGCAGTTGTGACTTGGTTTGTTACGACGTTGCTGGCCATCTGAAATGGTATCGTGCACTTGCGATCGACCATCCGAAGACGGGCAACGACATCAGCATGAGCAGCTCCCCAGCGGTCGTCGACGGCGTGGTAGTCGTGCAGCTCGAAAATCAAGGTGATTCGTTTGCCGCCGGGATCGACATCGAAACGGGCAAAACCTTGTGGACCAATCAGCGCGCCGCATCATCGAATTGGTCGTCACCACAACCGGTGCTGGTCGACGAACGTCGCTGGCTGGTTTCAATGCACAATGGTCGCGGGATTGACTTGGTTGATCCGCGCACCGGCGAAACCGTCAAGCACTTCGATGCCTCTGGTGATGGCACCGCCTCCGCAACGTACGCAGCTCCCTACGTCATTGTGCCTGGTCAATCGACGACCGCAATTCGGGTCGCGTCGGCGGACTTCGACGACAAATCGAATACCGACGTCAACGCTGAGATCCAATGGGAAAGCAGCAAGCTTCGTCCACAACGTTGTAGCCCCGTCGCATCAAACGACCGTGTTTACATGTCGCGTGGATCAGTCCTGATCGCTGGCTCGATCAGCGACGGATCAGTGCTTTGGCAGGAGAGACTGGGAAAGCTCGAAAACGTCTGGGCGACCCCCGTGTTAACAGAAACGGGGATCTACATCGTTTCGTCCGACGGCACCGTGATGGTCGTCGCTGATAAAGGCGATGAGGGAGAAGTCATCGGCGAATCAAAACTCGGTGAATCCGTCCTGGCCAGTCCTGCCGTCAGCAATGATGCGTTGTACTTCCGAAGCGAATATGGCCTCATCAAGGTCGCAAAAGAATAAGACAGTGGTCGGCCGAACTTCTCTGTGTTGGCCGATCCCAATTGCCATTTTGTGACGAAGCCGGAGCCTCGTCACGAAATCGGAACCGAATTTGATCGAGCTATTTTGCTTCGCGGTTGATTGGCTCTTCCACCACGATTGACTTTGGAAAATCAGCCGCCTGATTGCCACCTTGGTCATCCCAGCGTTTGTTCTGGCTGCCGCCTTTGGGCTGATTCATTGGGATCTCCATTCCTCCCGCATCACCCAACATCTCGTACAGCTTGTCCTCCATTTCTTTGGCGACTGATTTGTAGTCCGGGTTTTTGATCAGATTCTTCGTTTCCCCCGGATCCGTCGTCAAGTCGTACAGTTCGTCGACATCCCAAAGGCCATAGTAGGTGATGTACTTGAACCGATCGCCACGCAATGCAAACTGCGTCGGCGACTGCGGAAAATTCTTTTCCCAGTAATAGACGTACAAGAAGTGGTCACGCCACGGCATCTCGGGTTTGTTGGGTAGCTCCAAGAAACTCTTTCCGTCCATGTACTCGGGTGTCTGCAAACCGGCGGCGTGCAACACAGTCGGACCAACGTCGATATTGCCGATCACTTTTTCTACAACGGTGCCGCCTTTATAGAGGTCCGGACACTGCATCATCATCGGCACCCGAATCGACTCTTCGTAGGACACACGCTTGTCAATCAATCCGTGCTCGCCCCACATGAAGCCATTGTCGCCCATGTAAACGACCAGCGTTTCGTCGTGGATGCCCATCTTTTTCAGTTGGTCTAGAACCCGGCCAACGCTATCGTCGACGGCCAACATCGATTCACAGTAACGACGGTAGAGGTAATCCAACCCTTTGTCGCTGTGGTACGAAAAATCGATCCCGTGCCAACTGTTGCGTTGATCGCGGACCCAACGTGGCGCGTCGTTTTCGGCGCTGATTTCATTGCCGCGAGGCAGGAAACTCAAGTCGGCATCGGCATAGCGATCTTTGTGTCGTTCCGCCGGAGTAAAGTTCGCGTGGACCGCCTTGTGTGACAAATACAAAAAGAACGGCTTGTCCTTCGATCGAGTGTCTAGCCAGTCAACCGCATAGTCAGTCAACTCGTCGGTGATGTAGCCCTTTTGCTTTACACGTTTGCCGTTTACGTTCAACGTGTATTTAGGACCGGGCGGCAAATAGTTTCCTTGTCCACGGAAGCTAATCCAATGATCGAATCCGGGACGCGGATCGTCATGTGCGCCGCCCATGTGCCACTTGCCGATGAAGGCGGTGTCGTATCCGGCACGCTGAAGATACTGCGGAAAGAAAACCGTGCCTTCGGGGACCAACCGGTTGTTGTCGATCACGCGGTGCTTGTGGGTATACAAGCCGGTCAAAATTGACGCGCGGCTTGGCGAGCACAAACTGGTCGTCACAAATGCGTTCTTCAAGTGGACGCCGTTGGACGCCAGTGAATCGAGGTGCGGCGTCTCAAGAAAGGGGTGCCCCATAAAACCCATCGCGTCGTAACGATGGTCGTCTGTCAATATGAACACGACGTTTCGGGGCTTGATGCCCTCACGCTGTGGGGTCGAAGCCAGTTCGGCTGCTCGCAGAGCCGCCGAATCGACTTGGGACAGCAGTGCGACCAAACCGAATGCGAGAAATACGGTTGCCGGTGCGAGGAGAAAGCGGGAAAGACTGCGGAAGGGATGTAGCGGCATATCGCTCTTCATTAGCGGGGGGAGGGAAAGCCAGAAAAGGCGGTGCCCCCATCTTAACCGAACCCAAAGGCCTTGAGCCCGTCTTGAACGGTAAGGAACCAAGGGCGTGTCCGTCGACCGACGTCGGAATTTACGACGAATGGGGGACTCGTCGATTTTTAACAACGAGCGTAGACTTAAATAGCAGCCTGCTGGCCTATGGCATGCAGGCTGACTCCGAATTTTGATTCCCCGCCGGATTGGCGTGTCCTTCGACGATCCGGCTTTGCACGACACTCGTGACTTTTGCGATGGCTAACGAGCAGGATATTTACGAAGAACACGTTCTAGACCACTACGAGGACCCTTATCACCGCGGGTTCCTCGAGAACGCTACGCACGAGCACCAGGGAAAAAACCCGCTGTGCGGCGACGTGATCGAAATCTATCTGCGCCTGGACAGCGAAGGCCGGGTCAGTGAAGCGTGGTTCGAAGGCGAAGGTTGCGTGATCAGCCAAGCCTCGGCATCGATGCTGATCGAGAAAGTCGAAGGCAAAACGGCAGAGGAAGTCCGCGAGTTCTCAGCCAACGAAATGCTGGAACTGTTCGGTCCCAAGCTGACTCCCAATCGCCAAAAGTGCTGCCTGCTCTCTTGGCGGGTACTTCAGTCGGCACTGCACTCGCCGATCGGTGAAGACGGCGATGATGAAGACGACCCAAATTTTGGCGGTCCGAGCTTGGGTGAGGAGAGCTAGGCAATGGCACTGATCACTCGGGATGTTCGCAACGACTTTCCCGTCCTTGACCGAAAAACTGCATCCGGAGAACCGCTCGCGTTCTTGGATAATGCGGCAAGCGCCCAACGGCCCAACGCTGTCATCGACGCGATGTCGGATTGCTATCGACGGTATTATGCCAACGTCCACCGCGGCATCCACACACTCAGCGAAGAGTCTACTGCGGCGTATGAAGCGGCACGGGAAACCACACGTGAATTCATGAATGCCCGCTCAACGCGTGAAGTCATCTTTACGGCGGGGACGACCGCAGCGATTAATTTGGTGGCCCATTCCTGGGGAAACCAATTTGTCCAGAAAGACGATGTGATTCTGCTGACGATCGCCGAACACCACGCCAACATCGTTCCCTGGCACCAGTTGTCCGAACGGGTCGGTTGCCGAGTTGAGTTCCTTCCACTCCAAGATGACTTCACGATTGACGATGCAGTCGTGAAGGAACGGCTTGAAACGCTGCGTCCAAAACTGTTTGCGTTCGCCTCCAGCAGCAACGTCCTCGGGACGAATTTTCCCGTTCAGCGTTGGACCAAACTTGCTCATGAATTCGACGCGAAGGTATTGGTTGACGCAGCACAGGCTGCTCCCCATCAAGCGATCGATGTCCAACAATGGGATGCCGAGTTTGTGGTCTTTAGTGGACACAAAGCATGCGGCCCCTCTGGAATCGGCGTCCTTTATGGGAAAGAAGCTCTACTCGATGCGATGCCAGCCTTCCTGGGTGGCGGTGGCATGATCGATAAGGTCACGACCACTGGTTTTACGCCGCACCATTTGCCAGAAAAATTCGAAGCTGGCACGCCGCCGATCGTTGAAGCCATTGGGCTGGCAGCGGCCCTGAAGTATTTACAAGGTGTCGGCTTTGAAAACATCCGTCAACACGAGCACGCGCTTTGTGAGATGGCGGACAATGCGTTCCGAGAAATCGAGGGCGTAGAAATCATCGGCCCAACGCCTGACAAAAAACGGGAATCGTCAGCTTTGCGATCGACGGAGTGCACGCGCATGACATCGCCCAATGGTTAGACACACGTGGGATCGCAGTTCGTGCCGGCCATCACTGTGCGATGCCACTACACGAATCGCTTGGTAAAA
This sequence comes from Rhodopirellula baltica, assembly GCA_002901265.1. Taxonomy (GTDB): domain Bacteria; phylum Planctomycetota; class Planctomycetia; order Pirellulales; family Pirellulaceae; genus Stieleria; species Stieleria baltica_A. Next base: position 88,868 of record PPHI01000046.1, read on the forward strand.
CGGCGACCGCACGCGCCAGTTTCTACCTCTATAACACGACAGACGAAGTCGAACGTTTGGTCGCGGCAGTGAAAGAAGTGCGTGAAAAATTCGCCCGCACAGGACGTCGGCGACGTAGACGTGAGGTCACGTCGTAGCTCTGCGTTTGAATGGTTGCCAACAAATTAAAAGGCCGTTGATCATCGCGATCAACGGCCTTTGTTGTTTTCGTGACCACTTCGAAAAAGCGGACTAGTTGGTGACTTCTTCCGCAGCCGCCGGCTCTTCGGCGGGTTCAACAGGACCGAGCAATTTGGCAAGCTGTTTGCCCAGCTCATCCCCACGGGCGTTCAGCGAAACGACCTTGCCCTCTTTGTCGACCAGCCAAACCGATGGGATCGCGTTGATGCCGTACTCGACGGCCATCGGATGCTTCCAACCGGCGTCCTCTTTAAACAAGTTCACCCAAGGCACATCCTCTTTGGCGATGTAGGCTTCCAATCGTTCACGATCGGTATCCAAGCTAATGCCTACGACGTCGAACCCTTTGTCGTGATAAAGGTCATAGTTTTTGCGGACGTTGGGAGCTTCGGCGATACAGGGTCCGCACCAAGTCGCCCAGAAGTCAACCAAGACAACTTTGCCGCGGTAGGAATCCCAGTCAAATGCCTCGCCATCGACCAAGTCACCTACCAAACTGATTTCCTGTCCGAGCAGCGCCAAGCGTTTTGCGGACGATTCAAATCGTGCCTGATAACTTCGCAGCTGAGCGTTATCGGTGTCTCGCAGCATGTCGGCAAAGGTTTCATTGGCCTCCAAGGCGACTTGCGGATCGCCCATCCGTTCCAAATATGTCGCCAATGCCATCGCATTGGATAGGTTGGGGCGTGCTTCGCCCTCGTCCAAGATGATTTGCAACTGACGCTTGGTCAGGGCCAACAGATCGCGCTGTGCTTCCGGAGTCGCATCGGCAACTTCGCGAATTCGTGCCGGCAGCACCAGCTTCGCAGCGAGGGCGAAATGGCGGTCGGATAGGTCTCCGTCGCTAGCCAGAATCTTTTCCGATGCCGATCGCATGGCATCGTTTATTTTCGATTGTGCCTGGTTGAACTGTCGATTGAGTTCAGTCTGCAATTCGTCCAGCTCGTCGACATAGTCAACCAACTCGTCCAAATCACCCTCGGGGACTTCGAATTCGCCGATGTCAATCATCGTCGTTGGTTGGGATGTCGTTTCCTTTTCGGCTTCTTGTGCTGGCGCGGGAGAAGCCGCCAAGACTGCTGCCACGATCAACGACAAGAATTTTCCTTGGCTCATCGCAATACCTTTTCGGTGTTTGTAAGAGACGGATGGGGCGAACCAGCGGTCCGCCAACTTCAGAATAACAAGTGTTGTCAAGATGGCCGCCTAAGGAGATTGAAATTCGTTGTCAATCTCATGTAGTCGACCCACCGCAGCGGGTTTTCTGTTCACCATTTATGGGGCAATTTCACGCGAAGGGGTTGCCGAGTTCCGGCGATGATAAGATGGGGGTCCCTTCCCCACCTCAACTCCCCTTTTGTGAAACGGTTACCCAACCATGGCACACTCGCTTTCTCGACGGCGATTTCTTGTCGCCACCGCTGCTGCGGCCCCAGCTATCGTGACCGCCAAACGTACCGCCGCCCAAAACTTGGTCGGACAAGGTGACTATCAGTTTCAGTACCAGCATGCTTGGCCGCAGCTCCCCGACAAGTACCACTGGCAAACGACACACAACGTCACCGTGGATCCAGACAACCGGCTTTATGTGATTCACGAAGGCAAATCCAATCTTGCCGACCATCCATCGATCTTTGTCTTTGATGAAGACGGTCGGTTTATCAAAGCATTCGGAGAACAGTTTCAAGGCGGCGGTCACGGTTTGGATATCCGCGTCGAAGACGGCACGCCCTACCTTTACGTCTCGGCCTACCAACATCTGAAAACGATCTGCAAACTGACTCTTGATGGCGAAGTCGTCTGGCAACGTTTTGCCCCAATGAAATCAGGACGCTATGCCGATGGTGAATCGACAAACCCACAAGGCGTTTGGGGACGTGACCGATTTATGCCGACGAACTTTGCCTTTCTCGACAATGGTGATTTTCTTGTCGCCGACGGATACGGCGCTTATGTCGTGCACCAATACGACGTCGATGGACATTGGAAAGGTTTCTTCGGCGGTGCCGGTGATGGACAGGGCACCTTCAACCTTCCACACGGAATCTGGATTGATCGACGGGCCGATTCGCAATCGATTGTCGTTGCAGATCGTGCGCACAACACGCTGCAAGTCTTTGATATCGATCACAACTATCAAACGACGATCGACGGTTTCGGGTTGCCTGCCAACATCGACACACATGGAGAACTGATGTTGGTTCCAGAACTCGTCGCGCGCGTGTCATTGCTGGACGCGAACTACCAATCGGTTGCCACTTTGGGCGATGACCGCGAACGAGTTTCCGCCGATTCGAAACGTGCGATTCGATCGGATCCACGAAAATGGCAAGATGGAAAATTCGTCCATCCGCATGACGCCTGTTTCGACAAGCACGGAAACATCATTGTCGCCGAGTGGGTCGCAACCGGCCGCGTCACCAAACTGACGCGGGTATGACAAAGATCTCTCCCAATCGAATTCGATTCGCTGTCGACAGTCTTTCGCGTCATGACGGATGACGCGAGTTGCGGCGGTACGTGCCTAGCGTCGATAGCTTCGCGTTCGATGCCACGATCGATCGACTGATTGCTCGCGGCCGAACACGAACGGCTTGGCCAACACTAATCCGGCGATAAATCCGCCGACATGGGCACCATAGGCAACGCCACCTTCGCTGCTTCCTAGCAACCCCAGCCCACTGACAACTTGGAACAAAAACCAAATTCCGACCGCCACATAGGCAGGGACTTCCGTCACGATTCGCAATAACAGTACGGTGACGCGGCGTTGTGGGTGCAATAAAACGTAGCCTCCCATCACCCCTGAAATCGCACCTGAGGCGCCTAGACTGGGTATCAAAGCGGACTCTCCCAGGCGGCTGACCGCGACGTGGACAAGGGACCCGATCAAGCCCGTCAGGAGATAAAAAACGAGGTACCTACCGCGTCCCATCGCGTTTTCAAGGTTGTCGCCAAAAATCCATAGAAACCACATATTGCCCAGCAAATGCGCGACCGATCCGTGCATGAACATTGCTGTGATCAAAGTCAGATAAACCGGGATGGGCGTCGATTTCAGCCCCGGTTGACGGACCTGCATTTGCCCTTGTGATGTCGCGATCTCGAACACGCGATCTTCGGTTTGATAGTCTTCCCCGCTGATGATTTCCGCCGGAACGACGGAATATGCCAACGTAAAGTCATCGTTTTGGCCCATGCCTTGCAGGAACACAAAGATCACGATGTTGACGACAATCAATGCGATATTCAACCAAGGGAAAATGGTCCGATCTGAATTGTCGTCATGAATGGGAAGTACCATTGCGTGATGATCGCCTCTTGCTCAACAGGGTTGGATTCAGTTCAACGACGAAGTGATGACTGATGGATAGTATGAACGAGAACAGATACGGCGGAAGTTATTTCGTTTCAGACCTTCACCTTTTCTCTCGTCGATCGACCGGCGACCGAATCGTCGAACAACTTTATCAGAAGGCGTCTTGTGGCCATACGGTCGTTCTGGGAGGCGATATCTTCGATTTCAAGTGGAGCTCCGATCCCTGTCCCGAAAACACACTCAATCGGGCCGAACGCTGGATCGAAGATCTGGTTGCCGAACGCCCTGAATGCGAGTTTCACTACATCTTGGGCAACCACGACTCACACCCTACCTTTGTGGATCGACTTCAAAGATTGACCAACCGCCTAGAGAATTTCCAGTGGCATCGCTACTTCGTACGACTCGACCACTGCCTGTTTTTGCACGGTGATGTCGCCGACGGTTCACTCGAACACGCCGTCTTAGACGCTCGCCGCGAACGAATGGAAAAAAAGAAACGTCGACATCCGGTGTGGCACTACGCCTATGACTTGGCGATTCATGCGAAGCTACACCGGCTGGCAATCCTGTCGATCCGAGAACTCGTCGTACTGAGCCGCATTCGTGAATACGCTGACCAGATCGGTCAGGGGCCCGAGTCAGGCGTGCACGATGTCTATTTTGGACACACGCACTTCGATCTGGACGGCGTTGACTATCAAGGCATGACGTTTCACAACGGCGGGGCCGCGATCAAAGGCTTGAGGTTCCGGATCGTCGACGCGTCCTTGAATTCCCCCGCAACGATCCGAGCGTAGGCCGCCGCGTTCCTATCGCATCAACCAAACCTCGACTTCTTCGGTCTCACGCAGATCAGCAGAGATCGTTTCGTCAGGCTCAACGATATCGATTTCTGCCCAGGTCTCATCGTCTTCGTGTCGGAGCGAACGGACTTTCGCGGTCTGCCCCCAAGCCAACCTGGGAACGTAGACGGTAAATTCGCCGCCCACCGAAAGCTTCTGTGCAAACTGCTCCGGAATCCCGACCGTCGCATGCTGTGGATTCATGCGCCGAATCGTAACCAATGGAGCTCCATCGCTGACCAAGTCATCGACGTTGGCATCGACGGACTGAACGATACCGGTGACAGGCGAAACGAACGTCCAAGAGACGGTTCGCTTCTCAATACTTTGCAACTTTGACTTGAGCGTCAACAGGTACTCTTCGCTTTCACGGATCGAACTCTCGATATATGCGATCGAACGTTCCTTGTCTTCCTTGCTTCCTTGCCAAACTTCCTGCGGCGTCTCGACTACGTCGTCGCTGACTGCCATCAACGCCTTTCTCAGTTTCAACTCTCGCTGCACCAACTGAAGTTCAGTCTGTTCAAATTTGCGACTGAGTTCCATGGCTTGTTCACGCGACACTTTGTGCAATCGAACCAACGGCACCAGCCGCCGAGCTTCTTCCTCGAGTTCCACCATTCGCTCACGAGCCGCGTCGACTTCGGCTTGGCAGATCCGCACTTGAGCCTGCGCGTTTCCATCATTTCTGACCGGACCGCTCGGGTCGCTCTGACGCAATGAGACGAGTTCCTGCTGCTGTTCGTCAATGTATCGCTCGACCGATTCAATTTCTTTTTCAAGTCGTTCGAGTTCCGCGTCGTCGACCGGTTGCGAGAAGACCGCAACCGTCTGGCCCGCTTCGACCGGTTCACCCGCTTGCACCTCAATTTTATCGAGGTGTCCAGTTCTCTCGACCAAGACCGGAACCACTTCGCTTTCGAACGAGAGCCGTTCACGTGTTACCGAGGGTTTGCCGCGGGGGAGGCTCCAAACCGGCCGCATCAAAGACGGCGTACCAAGCATCTGTCTGGACGTTCGTCTCCGA
>PPHI01000082.1 GCA_002901265.1 Rhodopirellula baltica
CGATCTTGGAAGCCATCCTGACCGATCGCTGCCGTTATCGCACGCTGCCTCCGTAGTGCTCCGCGCCCGATCCATGATCCGCACGAGTCAAAATGACGTTTTCGAAAGAGAGCGACAGAGAGGCTATGCGCCAAAATATTCGGCAAGTCTTTCTGCCAACTAAAAAATAGCATCTGCAACCCTAAGGCGAAGTTGCCAAGACGCGAGTTGGCGGTAATGCAAAGCAGAAACTCGCCAAGTAGCTCCCAACTCCAGGGACCACTCAACGAAATGTTGTCTCAAACGGGCAGGCCGGGAGCTGCTGCTTCCGACAGTAATTTGATTCATAAAGATCTGTTTCCTAAGAGAGGTGAACACCTACGATCGTGCGTTCCGAATGTCGGCCGAGTCATGAAGGTGGTTATCGTTTCGAGCTACAGCGAGAAGGCAATTTCTGTACCTATTTCGCTTCGCTTGGTCCACGAATTGCTAAAGAAGGTGCCACTCTCCGCGCGCTTCGCGGGGCGATTCACTCAACCCCAACATAGGTACAACCTGACAAGGAACTGCAATGGCTACTAAAACCAATTGGAAAACGGAACACGACCGCACTTGGGATCGCATCAAGAAAGCATTTGCGAATGACTGGGAACAAACCAAGGCAGACTTTGGCATCGATGGAAATCGCGACATGGACCAGGATGTCGACGACACGGTTAAGCAAATGGCAGGCAGCGAGGACGCGTTCGAGAATCGTGAGCAAGCATTCCGTTTCGGCCACGCGGCTCAGCGACACTATCGCTCCGATTACCCGACGTGGAATGAAGAATTGGACACCAAACTGCGGTCAGACTACGACGGTGATTATGACCGGGATCGCGACTATATCCGCCATGCCTACGGTTACCAGTACCCTGAATGAGTCGCCGCTGGTTTAAGCGACCAGACCCGAAGCTAGGGAAATCTCTTCGTCCAAATCACGGATGAGGTATCCCTGCACATGCTTGCTCCATAAAGGATTCAACGGCAGACGCTCTGGAACCGCAAAAGACGTAACGCCCTTCGATTGAAATGCGACAATGGCGGGCACACTACTTCTCGAAGACCGCAACATTTGGTGCTTGATCCTTCTTTTGCCGAAAATCTGTAGAAACCATTCACATAACAAACCTTTTTTTGTCCCAACAAAAACCAAACCGGAAGAATACCATGTCAATGAAAACTCTTGCCGATGCATTCCACGATGAATTGCGCGACATCCTTAGTGCTGAGAAGCAACTTCTGAAAGCACTGCCAAAGATGGCAAAAAAGGCGTCGTGCGAAAAACTTACAGCCGCCCTGGAAGAACATTTGGCCGAAACAGAGAAGCAAGTGCAGCGTGTTGAAAAGGCGTTTGAAGATACGGGAAAAACAGCGAGAGCGAAAACTTGCGGAGCAATGAAGGGATTGATCACCGAAGCAGAAGAGATGCTCAAAGAGGAAGCCGAACCGGCCGTCCGCGACGCATTGATCATTGCTTGTTCGCAAAAGGTCGAACACTATGAAATTGCCACTTATGGTACGCTTTGCACTTGGGCCGAGTCGCTCGGCTACGACACGGCCCTGAATCAATTGAAGCAAAATATTGATGAAGAGGAAACAGCCGATAAGAAGCTTTCCGAACTCGCCAAGACCATCAACAAGGATGCTTTAGCGATGGGATAATTGTCGCTGACGATTGCATTTCAAATTAGGCGGATGTCACCAATACTTCTCCCGGCTTTTGCTTGCAGGTAGGAATCACGTGACATCCGCTTGTATTGTTACCGGTCCTGCCGATCGGTCGTGCTTGATTGGCTTGGACACGATGGCGATGTGCTTGCCAATGTCAGTGTCCAGATGGCAATGCAGGCGACGAAGCACCACTCGAGTTCGGCGAGTTTCCAATGACCTGGACGCTCGACAGCGTTACCGTTGAGAAGGCTTACCAACTTATCTTTGGGGGCGAATAAGAAGCATATCGCAATGCCGACCGTCAGAAGGCTAACACTGATCAACCACAATCGATTGGGCCAGGTATCGTCCCTCCAAACCTGAATGCCCAGTAAGATCACGCCGCCTCCGACAAAAACGAAGGTCAACGCTGCCAAGACGAAGTGCATCACCAGGATCGAGCTTTCCGGCACAAAACCTAGCAAGACCGTTCCACCACTCGCCCCCAACAGCAGCGTCAGCGCAGGAAAAGAGACTCGCTCTAACCCGGCCACAACCAAAGCGATCAACAGACCGCCAATCACCAGCCCCGTGTTGTACGCCCAGGCTGCAGAAGTTTTGTGGTGGTTTCCAAGTTCGGAAACGAAATGATTGAAGCATGAGTAGCCACCTTCGTATCCGCAAGCAGCGGCCACCATACCACTTGCGATCACAAGGACTGCCATCAACGCGTACGCCGAAGGTTCGATAGCGGGAGCCCTATCCATTCGTCCTATGTTAACCGGTAGATTCAGTTTACTGGCAGACATGTGATCAGATGGGTGAACATTGACGATCGACAAATTGATAGACATCGGCGTGTGGATTGGCGTTACACTGAAGGTCCCGCCTTCGTGGCGTCGCGGTGATTGACTCCGCGACGTCATACTCCCCGCCTTTCCAACCCCAGTCGATCCCGTGAACACACACGGACTACGGAACGGATTTGGATATCCGCGACGACTCATCGCAATTGCCTTTGCGTTGGTTTGCTGTTACCTGAGCCTCGTGATTTCCAGTCCCACTGTCGCCAGCGAACCGATTCCCGCCGAGAGTCTCGATGCAGTTGAGCGGTCCGATCAGTCGCAGCGAATCGAATTTTTTGAAAGTCGAATTCGCCCGGTGTTGATCGAGGACTGTTATGAATGCCATTCCGAAGATTCCGATATCTTGCAGGGTGGTTTGCGATTGGACTTCGCCGACACGACGCGCAATGGCGGCGACTCCGGTACGGCGATTGTCCCGGGAGACCCCGATGCCAGTTTGCTGGTTCGGGCGATGAAATACGAAGATTCCGAGATGCCGCCCTCAGGAAAACTGGACGCGCGAATCCTGCACGACTTCGAAACCTGGATTCGCGATGGCGCATTGGACCCAAGGCCGACATCCGAGCAGATCGGCTCATCGGACAGCCGTGACAAATCTGGCAACGGCGAATCTGCTGACAATCAAGTTGACGCCGCTACATTTTGGTCATTCCAATCGCCCGTCGGATCACATCAATCGATCGACCAATTGATCGATGGCAAACTTGAAACCGCAGGCCTGCAACGAAATGGCCCGGCGAGCGTCAGGTGTTGCTTCGACGCCTGTCGTTTGATCTGCGGGGCATGCCGCCCTCGTCAATGGAAATGGAACGGTTTCTAAACTCAAAAGATCCCGCCGCGACCGATCGTTTAATTGACCAATTCTTGGCCGACCCGGCTTTTGGTGAACACTGGGCGAGGCTGTGGTTGGACGTCGCCCGATATGCGGAGGATCAAGCTCATAAGGTCGGCGACAACGACTCATTGACTTATCCCAATGCGTACCTCTATCGCGACTGGGTCATCGAAGCACTTGCAAATGACCTTCCGTACGACGAATTCATCCGATTGCAGTTGGCCGCTGATCACTATCGTCCAAGTTCCGAGGACGATCATTTGGCATTGGGCTTTCTCGGCCTGGGGCCAAAGTATTACGCCCGCAACAGTCCCGAAGTGATGGCGGACGAATGGGAGGATCGAGTGGACACAGTGACCCGCGGTTTACTCGGTTTAACGGTTGCCTGCGCTCGATGCCACGACCACAAATACGATCCGATACCAACGTCGGACTACTACGCGATGGCCGGTGTGTTTGCCAGCACCGAGATGTTCAATCGTCCAATCAACGGCGAAGTCAAAACCAAAGGCGACCAAAGCGAGAAACCACAAGACGGTGTGCACATCGTTCGCGATGGTCAGCCCAAAGATTTGCACGTGATGATTCGCGGGGACGTCAAACGAAAAGGTGAACTCGCGCCGCGTCACTTTCTGACTGCCCTAAGCGACGACACTCCTGAACCGTTGAACGAAAACAGTGGCCGTGCCGATTTGGCCGAGGCGATTGTCGATCCACAAAACCCGCTCACCGCGCGCGTGATGGTCAATCGAGTGTGGCGACGCCTAATGGGTCAGGGGCTTGTCGAAACGCCTAGCAATTTTGGCAAGCTCGGGGAACGCCCAAGCCATCCCGAACTCCTCGACACGCTGGCTTGTCGTTTGATGGAAAACGGTTGGTCGCTCAAACGTTTGATTCGCGAAATCGTTTCTTCAGAGACTTATCAACAAAGTAGTGAATCGAACGCGTTGGCAATGAAATCCGACGCCGACAATCGGCTTTATTGGCGGATGAGCCCCAAGCGTCTGAGCATCGAAGCCTATCGCGACTCGATTTTGCTGGTCAGCGGTCGACTGGACGAATCGATTGGCGGCCGATCGATCGATCCCGAATCGGCAGATGAACGGCGGAAGACGCTTTATAGCGAAGTCAGTCGCATGGACCTGAATTCGCTTCTCGCCCGCTTTGGTTTCCCCGATCCCAATGCACACTCTGCGAAGCGAGCAGAGGTCACGACGCCTTTGCAAAAGCTGTTTTTACTCAACAGCCCCTTCATTGTGAAGCAAGCCGAATCACTCGCGGAGCAATGCTCAGCTGATCAATCATGTGGGGGCGATTTGACTGCGAAAGGCCAGATCATTGTGCTCTACCAAAGGCTGTTTGCCAGATCGCCCACCGGCGAAGAACTGGATCTGGCGTTGGAATTCGTAGGCGGTAGTGAATCGAGATCGGCACCGCGATCATCCCTCGTTCAGCTCGCTCACATGCTGCTGATCAGCAACGAAATGCAATTTATCGATTAAATGAGTAGGCCTGTCATGAATCAGCCGTCCATCTTGTCACGACGCCAATGGTTACGTCGTTCCGGTGCCGGATTCGGTACTGTCGGGATGCTTGGTGCGATGCAAGCGAGTGGGATCTTGGGGGCAAACGCGATCGCTGGCGACAACCGTCCCGCGGGTGGTTTGCATCATGCCGCAAAAGCCAAGCGGGTCATTTTTTTGTTCATGAATGGGGCCCCGTCGCACGTCGATACTTTTGATCCCAAGCCCGAATTACTTCGACGTGAAGGCGAAGCACCACCGGACGATATCTCGGGACGTAAACGAGCCGGTGGAATGATGCCTTCGCCGTTTAAGTTCGCACGGCATGGTGAGAGCGGGATGGAAATGAGTGAACTGTTTCCGCACTTGTCGCGTCACGCGGATGACCTTTGTGTTGTGCGTTCAATGCATACGGATGTTCCGAATCACGAACCGGGACTTTTGTTGATGCAATCGGGCCACCAACAGCCGACGCGTCCCAGTTTGGGATCTTGGCTTTCATACGGGTTAGGAAACGAAAACGAAAACCTGCCGTCGTTTGTCGCGATCAGCCCGGGGTTGCCCGTCGTTGGACCTCAACTTTGGTCCAATGCTTTTTTGCCGGGGCAACACCAAGGGATGGAAGTCGACACCAACCAAACGGCGATCGACCAATTGATTGCCAACATCCACAATCCAAATTTGACACGAGAGACCCAACGTCAATCGCTGGATTTGCTTGGCCGACTGAACGAGATCCACCAGCAAAAGCGTTCCGGGAATCATTCATTAGAAACGCACATCCGATCGATGGAATTGGCGTTTCAAATGCAATCAGTCGCGTCCGAGGCGTTCGACCTGAATTTGGAATCCGCAACCACTCGCGAAGCCTACGGCGACACGGTCTATGGCCGAAGCTGTTTACTGGGCAGGCGATTGCTCGAACGCGGCGTTCGGGTGGTCCAGGTATTCTATGTTGACAAGGGAAATAAGCAGCCATGGGACACACACAGCAACAATAACGCGGGACACCAGCGGTTGTGTGCGGACAGCGATCGAGCCTCCGCGGCCTTGCTGACCGACCTAAAACAACGCGGGCTTCTCGAGGATACGTTGGTGGTTTGGGGCGGTGAGTTCGGGCGAACGCCGTATTCGCAAATTGATCAAGTCAAAGACGCGAAGAAAGCAGGACGAGACCATCATCACACCGGTTTTTCGATGTGGATGGCTGGCGGCGGGATACGCCGCGGAACGACCTTTGGCGCAACGGATGACTTGGGGATGCACGCGGTCGAAAATCGCGTCCACGTTCACGATTTGCACGCGACAATGCTGCACTTGATGGGTATCGACCATACGCGGCTGACATACCGATACTCGGGCCGAGACTATCGATTGACGGATATCCATGGGCGTGTGGTGAAAGGGCTCTTAGCTTGATCGAGTCGCCTGTTCGCGCGAAGAACGCCTCAAGCTGTCAGGCAATCCGCCGTAATCACAGACTGCTTTTCGGTTGCTGACAACTCGTCTGTCGTATAGAGCTGGTGGTCGAGTATCGTCAGATCAGCATCGGACGCGTCATCGTTTCGCATGATCCGTTTGCCGACTCGATGCCGCAGGGTCGTGACGTCGGCATAGCAAGGTGCGATGGCGAAGTGCGCGTGGTGCTCCTCGGTAAATCGGCGAAACGTCTCCCGCTGCTCGCGTTTCAAAAAAGCGGCGTCGACGATGACCGGAAATCCGGCGTTCAACACCAACCTTGTCAGCCTCAGCAATCGATCGTAAATCTCTGCAGTGGCTGCGTTCGAGTACATATCGTGCTGCTGTTCCACCGTCGGTCGCTGAGTGTTTTTCAAACCGAAGTGACGCTTGCGGATCACGTCACTTCGCAAGCGGATCGCATGCTGCTGTTCAAGCAATTGGGCGCTGGCAAACGTCTTTCCACTGCCACTGACACCGAACATGATCGTCACTTGTGGTGGTCGGCGGTACGAAAACGATTCGGCGAGTGAAATGTAGCGTTCGCACTCCTGACGAATTTGCAATACCTGGTCGGAATCGCTGTCAAACTGTTGCAATCGAATTGCCGCGACTTTAGCCCGTACCAAGGCGCGATAGACCAAGTACCAGCGGACCAACGGAATCGCGGCGTGGTCTCCGGCTTGATCAAGATATTCGTTGATCAGCGTAAAACAAAAGTCCTCGCGTCCATGGGCTGCAAAGTCCATTGCTGCAAACGCCATATCGCTGATCACATCGATCCAACGAAACCGATCGTTGAACTCGATACCGTCGAAAGGCACTAGTTCGCCGTCATAGTCAACGATGTTGCCAAGATGCAAATCTCCATGACATTCGCGTATGAATGCCGCTCGTACGCGTCCGTCAAAGAGCAGCGAATGATTTTCATAAAACGACTGTGTCCACACGATCAGTCGCTGCAATGTAGGTAACTGGTCGGGAACGAGTTGCCGAAGTTCGTCGAAATTCTCCATTGCGTCTTCGATCGCGGTGTTCGCACGGATCGGCGAACTTGGCGAAGGCTCCGCATCACTTGAAGCAACCGACTGGCGCGCGCTCGATTCATGCAAGCGGGCCAATTCTTGGGCAAAATGGCAGATGTCTGCCCGCGTGATTTCGCCAGCCCGAAGACGGGATGACAGGATCGCATCGTCATCGAAGCGATGCATCCGAACGGCATAGTCAACGATCGTGCCTTCGGATTCCGGCGAGTCGCCGATGACGATTCCGTCGGGAGTTTGCCGGACCGACACAACATCACAATACAGGTTGGGTGCATAGCGTCGGTCCAACCGCAATTCTTCTTTGCACATCTGCATGCGAGAATCGAGTGACCGATAATCGAGAAACGGTGTTTGGATCGCCTTTTTTACTTTGAAAGCAAATCGCCCGACAAGAAACACCCAGGAGATGTGGGTTTCCCGAACAATGACTTCTGTGCCATCAGTTCCGATAAAACACTTTGGATCGCGAGCGTTTTCGATCCATGCCTGGGGATCAGCCTGGCGGCAGACCGAATGTGCTTGATTGCTATGCATTTGACTGTTGTCGCAGTGAATTAGATTCACTTCTTCGATGCTGCAATACTTATACCTCTCGCGTCGATCAAAGTCCCCTGCAATCTAGGGAAATCATTCCCCCATCGGAAAAAGACGCTCGCTATTGAGAGCGTTTTCACTGGTCACATTGGGAACATCCCGTCAATCACGTACGGCGGAGACGCATGGCTTCCGGTAGACGTGGATAAAAATGCAGTGATAAAAATGCGGTTGGACGATCGCGTGGGGGTAGACTTGGTCGACAATAGTCGAACCTGCGGTCGTTTGATGAAGCTCTCGATCGTGACGATGTGTGCGATATGTCCCGAAGCGGAAACGGTGGTGCGCGGAACCGTTCCTGACAAGGCAGTCGACTCGCGATACAACATCAATTATCCGTTCACCTAATCAGCCCGGAGGCATCACCATGTCTGATTCAACGCCCGTTTTGTTTGACCGACTTGGCGGCACGAGCGCCGTGGCGGAAATCGTTCAATTGATGTACGAGCGAGTGCTTGCCGATCCAGAGTTGGCACCTTTTTTTGAAGGTGCATCGATGGAGCGACTACGTCAGATGCAATATCACTTTTTGGCATCGGCGTTTGACGGTCCGGCCGAGTACAGCGGTGCGGAATTGACTAAAATTCACGCCGGCCGCGGGATCAATGCAAAGCATTTCGCAAAATTCTGCGGCCATTTTGCGGATGTGCTCGACGACCGCGAAGTTGACAAACGTGATATCAACGCCGCATTGGGACGGCTGGCGATGTTTCGAGACAAGATCACCGGCGATGCAAACGTCGATGGCTAGGCTCGAAGCCTGATGGCTGGATGAGACGGCGATGAGGTGCACGTGCGGCTCGACTTCGAGTTGCGGCTCTCCGCCCTCCCGCCCCTCTCAGCTCGCCTCATCATGACATCGATAGATTACCTGGTCGTTTTTGCCTACTTCGTTGTCATGATCGCGATCGGGATCTGGGCCATGCGCCGGGTCAACGATCAAGAAGATTACTTCATGGGCGGTCGCGGCTTTGGGAAGCTGCTGCAGACGTTTGCTGCCTTCGGTGCTGGCACTGGCGCCCACGAACCGATCCAAGTCGGCCGGACCGGTTGGACCAGCGGACTTAGCGGTGTTTGGTCAGCCCTGATGTGGCTGTTCGTAACTCCCGTTTATTGGATCACCGCCGTCTGGTACCGGCGGATGAGGCACCTGACGCTTGGCGATTGGTTTGTCGAACGCTATCAGTCGAAAGCGTTGGGCGCGGCTTACGCCGTCTTTGCAATCGTGTTTTACATGTTCTATCTGTCGACGATGCTGTCGGCGATTGCCAAGTTCGCCGCGCCGCTGATTGGTGCCGACCAGATCGGCGGCGTTCAGCTGGAATACATTTTGATTCCGGGTTTGGCGACGGTGGTGATTCTTTACGGCGTTCTCGGCGGACTGACCGCGGCTTACTGGACCGACCTGATCCAAGGCTTGTTCATCATCTTGCTCAGCGTGATGTTGATTCCGTATGGCTTGTGGGAACTGGTCAAGAAATTCGGTGATCCTCAGTCACAAAGCTTTGTCGACGGATTTCGGATCATGCACGAGCGTGTCTCCGCTGACTACTTCAACCTATTTACCGGGCCGAGTGCCGGCGAATTCCCACTGCAATACATCATCGCGCTGACCGTTTTGGCGTTGGTAGGCATCGTCGTACAGCCGCACTTCATCGCGACCGGCGGGGGCTCAGCCAAAAGTGAGAACGAGGCGCGAATCGGATTGGTCGTCGGCAACTTTTTAAAACGGCTATGCACGGTCGGCTGGGCGATGACCGCTTTGATTGCGTTGGCGCTTTTGGCTGGCAGCCCCGAGTTGGCCAAAGACCCGGACTATGTTTGGGGCGTGGCCGCGAAAGAAATCTTGGGACCGCTTAACATCGGATTGGTGGGTTTGATGTTGGCGTGCTTGATGGCGGCCATGATGAGTTCCGCTGACACGTACATGATTGTCAGTTCGGCATTGATTACCCGCAACCTCTACGCGGCATACCTAAATCCCGGCGCCACCGAGCGTGAAACCGTTCGTGTCGCTCGATGGACTGGCCTGGCAATTATCGTTGGTGCATCCGCAGTCGCACTGACAATGGCCGATGTCTTCGCACAGTTTCTGCTTGCGATACAACTGCCGATTATTTTCGCCGCACCGTTTTGGGTCGGAATGTATTGGCGACGCGCCAACGCGACTTCTGTTGGTATCACGATTGCGTTTTCGACGCTGTTCTTTTTTGTCTTGCCGATTTTGATTCCCATCATCTGGCCCGCACTAGCCACCGACTCGCGCTGGACTGTTTGTACGGACCGCGTGACCCAAACGATCACAAGACCGGCGACAGCTGCCGACGTCGCCAAACACGAGGCCTGGGTACAAGCTCGTCAACAAGCGATGGGCGACGAAAAAACATTGAACCAACTCGGCCCCGAGCCACCAAGCAGTCCAATCGGTGACCCGATCGAGATCGTCATTCGCTCGGGTGACAAAGCGATCTTCTGGAGCGACGGAGTCGTTCCTTCCGGCGAACCGACCTACGAAGAAGTCTCGCGTCAGTCGAAAGGCAACGTAACCATCGTGACCGAACGACGAACCGGGGCACAACAGGGCAAAGGACAGTTCAATTTGGACTTGGTCGTTTACAAACTGGGCGGATTCGATTTCGCAGACATCAGTAAAGCGACTTTAGAAACACTGCGTTTACCGACGCGGGTTCTGCTGCCATTCCTGATCCTGATCGTCCTGAGCTACTTTACCGCTGCCGGTGACGAACAGCTTCTCGATCGATACTTTGCCAAAATGAAAACGCCGGTCGATCCCGATCCTGAAGTCGATCATGCGAATTTGCAAGCCGCTTATCGTGACCCACGATCACTGGATTCGAAGCGTCTGTTTCCAGGCACACAACTGGAAATCCAAAAGCCCAGACCGTCGGACTGGATCGGCTTTCTCATCTCCGTTGCGGTTTGCTTCGTGATCATCGGGTTGCTTGTGTGGCTCGCCCAAATCGGTGCCTGATGGCGTTTCACTGTTTGTAGCGACCATTCAGATCGGCGTGTCCCGTTTTCAGATCCAATGGTCGATCGCATAATCGGGTGATGGACGAAGAAGAAACTTGGACCGCGTACCACGAAGCCGGACATGCGGTCATCGGATTTTTGCTCGGCGGCACGATCGAATCGGTTGGCATGTATGCCGAAGAAGACGACTGGCTGCCGGAGCGATTTGGCGATTGCCATGTCAACTGGGGGCGAGTCGATCCGAACGCGAATCTGCAGATCGAACGCGAGGTTTTGACGCTGCTGGCCGGGCCCGTTGCGGAAATGATCTATCGCGAAGAAGACATGCATCCGGCTGACGATCCGACCTGGCAACACGATTGGCAGCTCGCAAGCCAACTTTGCCGCCGAATGTTTCCCGATCCGTATGCCCGAGAAGTGTTTATGACTGCCGCGTTGACGGTGCTGAAAGACCAGATCTGGCGCGACCGATGCTGGGCGGCAATCGCGGCGGTGGCCGACGAATTGTTGGCACACGAAAACCTGGATGCTGACCAGCTCTCAGACATTTTGCGATTTTGGACAACGCGATAGAAATCGCGTATAACTCTCGCTACCTCCAAGAAGCGACAACAAGATCTTCAGCCGGGTGAGTCTTTCCCGGAGACACGTCAACACTGTGATGCAATGCATCGCCAGTGGCGGCGGCTTAATCGAGTTGTCGAACAACTTTTTGGAGGCCCACGAATGGGGCGTCACGAGTCTCGCCATGCCATGACCTTGGTCGAATTGATCGTCGTCATCGCTATCATCGGGATCTTGATTGGCATGTTGCTGCCTGCGGTTCAAGCGGCTCGCGAGGCTGCTCGCTTGATGCAGTGCCAAAACCGGGTCAAGCAGATCGCGTTGGCATGCCACAATTATGAATCGACGTTCAAAGAGTTGCCGGGCTATGGCGGCGAGCGCGCAGGGTTCCTGATCCGCCAACTTGACGGTCGTAGCCGAAGTAAACTTGGTGGCGGCACTTGGATCTCACAGTCGCTGCCATTTCTGGAACAAGAAGCCTTGGGATCATCGATCCAGGGTCTCGCCCGTCCCATAAAAATCACGCCAACCGAACGCATTCAGAAACTAGTCCGTGCGACCGTAGCCACGTTTCACTGCCCCACGCGGCGTGACCCCAAGGCGTATCCTTTGCTTCCCCCGTATGTGGAACGCTACGGCAACTTTGGTGCACGTACCGATTATGCGATGAACGGCGGCGCCGCGGTCATCGACGAAGAGGCCTCCCCCAATGAGAACGAAGCCCCCGCGATCAAAATCACGGACGATGGTGTGTGGGTGCTCGGCCGACGGACGCGACTGAATGCACTTCTGGATGGTTTGTCGAACACTTACTTGGTCGGCGAAAAGGCGATGGATTTGGCGAAGCTGCAAACCGGCGATGGGTTCGGTGACCGATCACCGCTAGCGGGATATCACGATGTCCCAATCTCGTCGCACTCCTATGTTCGGTATGCGGCGCGTTCTCCGGCGGTCGATTCCTACGAAAACTGCTTGGAGTGCCATGACTTCGGATCCACCCATGCGGCGGGATGGAACGTCGCTTTTGCGGATGGGCATGTGGCGTTGATGGACTATTCAATGGACCTGGAACTCCACCGGGCCCAAGCGTCTATTCGCGGCAATGAAGTCGTCCGCCGCAAACGATAGAACGGCGGATTGAGCAACTGCGCTGCAAGCTGGACGATGAACAATGTGCAAAAACACTGCTTTGAACGGCCTTTTCAGCTGGTTTATTCAGCGACGTTATCGAATTGATTGTGTATGCTGTGCCGCTTTCCCAAGGTAAAAAATAACTCAATCGACTGGGTTTAGGTCTACATGCGTTCGATTTATCGTCCGAGGCATGCACGGATTTTCGCATGCCTGATGCTTTCGTTTGGCTTTGCGCCATCTTTCGTCGCCGTCGCGGCACCTGCCGATCCTTTGGTTGCGGCTGCCGACGATCCAGATTTTAAAGTCCAAGGTGAATACACCGGGGACGACCGCAGCATGCAGGTGATTGCGATCGGGGACGGTGAATTCGAAATCGTCGTCTTCGAAGCCCCGATCGACGAACGGTTTTCGGCGCTTGAGGCGCCACGCAAACTCGACGGCGATGCGGACACGGTTGCCGAACTGGCGGACTCGCTGTCGCTGCGTCGGGTCGAACGCAAGTCACCCACGCTTGGTGCAAAACCACCAAGCAACGCGGTCGTGTTGTTCGATGGAACCGAAGCCAGCCTATCCAATTGGAAAGGCGGCGGGATTGACGACGACGGATTCCTGAAACAGGGGACGCAAACGACAGGTGTCTTTGCCGACTACCGATTGCACCTTGAGTTTCGTACGCCATGGATGCCAACCAAGAGCGGACAAGCCCGCGGCAACAGCGGCGTCTACCACCAAGGTCGCTACGAAACTCAAGTCCTCGATTCGTTCGGACTCGAAGGTGCGTCCAATGAGACCGGCGGCATCTATCAGATCAAAGCTCCCGACTTTAACGCTTGTTTGCCGCCCATGCAGTGGCAAACGTACGACGTCGACTTTACCGCCGCACGTTTCGAAGGTGACAACAAAGTCGCCGACGCGAGGATGACCGTTCGAGTCAACGGGATCGTTGTGCAAAATGATGTTGTCGTGAACTCCGCGACCGGTGGCGCGATCCTGGGCGAAAACGCCCAGCCGGGGCCAATCTATTTGCAAGACCATGGTGATCCAGTTCGCTTTCGCAACATTTGGTTGGTCGAACGCGACCCGATCCGCGAAGCCAATCGCCCGATCGTCCCTGGCTTTGAACGATTCTTTACCGGTGGCGCCCCTGACCCAAACGCACTCGGCGGCGAGTTGTTGATCGAAGCCCTCGCGTGTACCGCATGTCACGATGGTGCGACCAGCGTTCTGCCAACAAAACGGGGTCCAGATCTCTCTGATGTCGCTAGCCGGATTCGTCCCGATGCACTTGTCGCGATGATTCAGAATCCACACCAAACCAAACGCGGCACCAGCATGCCGGATCCTTGGCCGAACGCCGATGAACAAACGAGGAAAAAGAATGCAGCCGCCTTGGCCAGTTTTTTGCTGACCGAAAGTAACGGCAAATCTTGGATCGATCGTCCGTCTCGACGTTCCCAAATCGCTGCGGGCGAAGTTCTCTATCACTCCGTCGGTTGTGTCGCCTGTCACCAAGCGTTTGATGGTCGCCAAGCCGCCGCCAACACCACCGTCCCCTTGGGTGACATCGCAACAAAGTACACCGTGGATGGTTTGGCAGGGTTTCTGCAGAATCCGCATCACATCCGCAGCGGTGGACGCATGCCGGCGCTCGCCGGTTCAAAAGCAGATGCCTACAGCATTGCCGCTTACCTGACCCGTGACGTGACGCGTCGCCGGATGCAAACCGAACTTAAACGCAGTTTCTATCGTGGCAGTTGGGACCGCTTGCCGGACTTCAGCAAACTAGAACCGGAATCGGTCACCACCATCAACCGCTGGGACCGCCCTAATTTCCTGAGCGAAAACAACATCGGTGTTGTGTACGAAGCCGAGATCGAAATCCTAGCTGACAATACCTATGAGTTCTTGTTGACGAGCGATGACGGTTCGCGGCTGGTGATCGACGGCCAAGAAATCGTCAACGACGGGATTCACCCGGCAACGACGAAGAGCGGTCGATTCAAATTGAACGCCGGAATCCACCCCGTTCGAATCGAGTTCTTCAACGGCGGCGGTGGCGGTGAACTAGAAGTCCACGTCAACGATCCGTTACTAGGCCGCGTTCGCTTGGATGAAATGTTGGCGTCCGGCGAAACTGCTCCACGCAGTTTGGTGAAGGATCATTTCGCGGTCGACGAAGCCTTGATCGAATCGGGACGCGAGCTGTTCCAGTCCGCCGGTTGTGCGAGCTGCCACAAGCTCAATGCGATTGCCTCGTCGATGGCGAAAGCACCGGCGTTTTCGAAAGCCAACCTGGATGCCGGATGCTTGGCAAGCGAAATCCAGTCACCGGCTGTCGACTACTCGCTCAGCGATCGTCAACGTGACGCGATCGTTGGTGCGATCAAACGGCAGCAGGCCACTGCGACAGAATCGATCGCCGATCATGACGCGATCCATCTCTCGATGGCTGCGATGAACTGCTACGCCTGTCACGTCCGTGATGGCAAAGGAGGTCCCGAACCGTCCCGCGACACCGCGTTCCAAACGACGACCGTGGAAATGGGCTGGGAAAGCCGAATGCCACCACCACTGGACGGTGTCGGCGACAAGCTGAAATCCGAATACCTGCACTCGACGATCGAAAATGGTGCGAACGAACGACCGTACATGCTGACTCGGATGCCCGGTTTCGGAAAAGATACGCTTGATCAATTGGCAGACCGTTTTGTCAAACTGGACGCCAATGCAGAAGGCGCACTCGCTGTCAGTGAAATCGAAGAAACGGTTTACGACGGACGAACGCTTGTCGGTGCGACCGGACTGTCATGCATTAAGTGCCATGCCTACGGCGGTGTCAAAGGCGGCGGCATCGGTGTGATCGACTTGGTTTCAATGCCCAAACGTCTTCGCTCGGAATGGTTCCATCGCTACTTGATGGATCCGGTCAAATACCGCCCCGGCACTCGCATGCCAAACAGCTTTCCCGAAGGTCGCAGTACTTTCACCAAGCTTTACCACGGCGATGCGGACGAGCAGATCACCGCAATTTGGTCGTACTTAAGTGCCGGCAAGTCAGCGCAGGAGCCCCTCGGACTTCGCGCCGGATCGATCCTGCTTTCCGCTGGCGAACGCCCACTGATCTATCGCAACTTCTTTGAAGGCGTCTCGGGGCGTGGAATCGCGGTCGGATACCCAGAAGGCGTGAACTTGATCTGGGATGCTGAACGGTTCGGATTGAATGAGATCTGGCGTGGTGACTACATCGACGCGTCGCGGCACTGGACCGGACGCGGCCAAGGTCGCACCAATCCGGTCGGTTCCGGCGTCACGGCACTCGAAACCGCAACACCGATCGCGATCGGTGACGCCGTGCAAATGGATTGGCCTTCGGGAGACGGTCGCGAGCTGGGCTATCGCTTCAAGGGTTACCGGTTGGACAAAGACGGGCGTCCGGTGTTCCGCTACCAGATCGGCGACGCGATCGTCGAAGACTACTTGCAACCTGTCACCGATTCATCGGCGATCCGCACGTTGTCCATTCAGTGGAACGAAGGCGCCACTCCCAAGTCGCTCGTTTGGCGTCCCGTGACCACTGGTGATGTGAAACAAACCGAGCAGGGATTCGAATCTGGTTCGGTCAAAATCCAACTTGACTTACCGGCTCACGTGATCAACGAAGGCGGACGAAACGAACTCCGCGTGCTGCTGCCCGCACAGCCAAACGTCTCCGTAACGGAGGTAATTTCCTGGTGAGCCAATCAATCCAATTACAACCGCATAGGTCCATCACCTCTATGTTTGTTACTGCCATGTCATCGGTTCGTGTCAGTTTGGCTTTGTCGCTTGTGTTGCTCGCCAGCGCAGTAAAGGCACAGCCAAAGGAATCGGATTACTACAAGATCACGACGTTCGAAACGCCGCTCGGCGAAGTCATCGAAGCAAGCGGATTTCAGTTGATGCCCGACGGTAAAATGGCCGTCTGCAGCCGTCGTGGTGATGTTTTTCTGATCGACCAACCGTTCGCAGAAGAAGTCACCGCCGAACAGTTTTCCGTTTTCACTCGAGGATTGCACGAGCCGCTCAGCTTGGGACTTCGAGACGGATGGCTTTATGCGACCCAGCGCTGTGAAGTCACCCGCATGAAGGACAACGACGGCGACGGTGCGGCCGACGACTTCGAAACCGTCGGCGACGGCTGGGGTGTTTCGGCGGACTACCACGAGTATGCCTTCGGTTCCAAGCCGGATGCCGACGGAAATATCATCGTGACGCTGTGTCTGACCGGCTCGTTTAACAGTGACGTGCTGTATCGTGGCTGGGCGGTGAAAGTCACCGGGGATGGGCAAACGCTTCCGTTTGCCAGCGGTGTTCGATCGCCAGGCGGCATCGGTGCTGACGCCAAAGGACGCTTGTATTACACCGACAACCAAGGGCCATGGAATGGGACCTGTGGGATGAAGCCATTGATCGAAAACAGCTTCGTCGGTCACCCCGGCGGCTTCCGCTGGTACGAACAAGCGGAATCGGTGATTGGCCCCCAGCCAGTGATTCCCGAAAGCGGATCACGCATCATCAAAGAGATGGATCGCGTCGAGCAACTCGTTCCGCCGACGGTGATGTTTCCGTACGACAAGATGGGTAAAAGTGCTTCTGGAATTGCGTGTGACACGACGGGCGGAAAATTCGGTCCGTTCAACGAACAGATGTTTGTTGCCGACCAATCTGCCAGCACGATCATGCGGGTTTACCTGGACGAGTTCGACGGACATGTCCAGGGCGTTTGTTTTCCGTTCCGATCTGGTTTTGCATCGGGAAATGTCGGTGTGGAAATGACCTCACAAGGATCGCTATTCGTCGGCGGAACCAACCGAGGTTGGGGCAGCGTCGGTAGCCGCGACTTTGCCGTCGAACGATTGGACTGGACCGGCAAAGTTCCATTTGAAATCTTGGCGATGCGATTGCAGCCCGACGGTTTCGAACTGGAGTTCACCAAGCCGGTCGATGCCAAGACCGCCGGCAGTGTCGACAGCTACGACCTGAAGACGTACACCTACGAGTATCGCGAACAGTACGGCAGTCCCGAAGTCGACCACACAACTCCAACTGTTAAGAGTGCCACCGTTTCAGACGACGGCATGCGAGTCAAACTGGTGGTTGACGGACTGCAACGCGGCCACGTTCACGAACTCGACAGCGCCGGCGTTCGCAACCAAGACGACACACCGTTGCTGCACAGCAAAGCGTACTACACGCTGAATTACCTGCGTTCATCCGACGCCGAGTAGCCCGTTCTCGGCTCGCGACAGAGAGAAGCCTTTCGGCAGCTGTCCTGGAATCTCATTCTCGGGCAGCGCCGCATCGGCGATCACGCGAGCACATCGCGAACGACATGTGCCTCTTCGACGCCGGTCAAGCGAAAGTCCAGCCCTTGGAACTTGTAGGTCAGCCGCTGGTGATCAATCCCTAGCAGGTGCAGCATTGTGGCGTGGAAGTCACGCACATGGACTTTATTTTCCACGGCGTTGTACCCAAATTCGTCGGTGGCGCCGTAAGACAGACCGCCTTTCACTCCACCACCGGCCATCCACATCGAGAAGCCTTTGATGTGGTGATCCCGGCCGCTGCCTTGGGCCATTGGAGTCCGCCCAAATTCGCCGCCCCAGATGATCAACGTATCGTCCAACATACCACGTTGCTTCAAATCGTTGACCAATGCCGCGGTCGCCTGATCGACCAGCTTGGCAGTTGTCTCGACACCCTGCTTTACGCCGCCGTGGTGGTCCCAGCCGCGATGATACAGCTGGATAAATCGCACGCCCCGCTCGGCCAAGCGACGTGCCAATAAACAATTGCTGGCGAAAGATCCGTCCCCCGGAACGCAACCATATCGGTCAATGGTCGCTTGCGTTTCACTTGACATGTCGGTCAATTCCGGCACCGACGCTTGCATCCGAAAGGCCATTTCATAGGCGGCCAGCCGCGTCACAACTTCGGGATCCTGACGTTCTTGGTTTCGACGTGCGTTGATCGTTGCAACGGCGTCAATGATTTCACGTTGCTGTGACCGATTGACGCCTGCCGGGTTCCCGACGTAGTGCACGGGGTTGCCACTGGCATACATCTGGACGCCTTGAAAACGACTGGGCAAAAATCCCGAATGCCATTGTCGCGAACTGATCGGTTGACTTTGTCCGCCGCCTTCACTCGTCAACACAATGAACCCAGGCAAGTTTTCGGTCTCAGCACCCAAGCCATACATCACCCACGCGCCCATCGAAGGGCGACCACTGATTGCCGTACCAGTGTTGAAAAACGTGTGCGCCGGATCGTGATTGATCTGTTCGGTGTACATGGACTTGATCACGCACATCTGATCCGCCAGCCCGCTGATATGCGGAAACACATCTGAGACCATCAGACCGCTTTCGCCGCGTGGGGCGAAACGATGCTGTGGTCCCATAATCTTTAACTCTTGGCCTTGAAGTTGTGCGATCGGTTGGCCAGCAGTCACCGAAGCGGGCATCGCTTGCCCATCGAGTTTTTCCAAGACCGGTTTGTAGTCAAACGTTTCTAAATGACTGGGTCCGCCTGCCATGCAAAGATGGATGACACGTTTGACTTTTGCCGGATGGCGTTGGCCAGTGGTGATCGGTGTCGCTGCGATGGTATCCGCACGCAAGCTGTTCTGCAGCAGCGACGATAGCGCGACAGACCCCAAACCGGTGCGACGTAGAAACGTTCGGCGTGCGAGGTAGGTGTGGTGATCGTTCATGTCAGCCAATCAAGTGGTTCAGAATGCGGTAGGACTTGGGACGGGCAGTGGACTTAGTACCGCGTGATCGTTTCTTGCAGGTTCAAGAGTACGCGTGCGACGCTGGTCCAAGCGGCCAATTCGGCGGCATCCAGCTGTCCGTCAGAAGCGGTGTTGCCTTGTGAAAGCAACGCAGATGCGGCTTGCGTATCATTCCGATAGCGTTCGAGATTCGATTCAAACACATGACGAAGTGTCTGGTGAATCGCAGGATCAGCAGCCCGCGAGACCGCCGACTTGTATGCCCAGTCCACCTTCGAATCGACCTCCGCGCCGCCTTCATGCATGATGCGTTCGGCGAAGCTTCTTGCCGCCTCGATAAAGGTCGGATCGTTTAACAACACCAGCGCTTGCAGCGGCGTGTTCGAGCGAGCTCGCGCCGCGGTGCATTCCTCACGACTGGGGGCATCAAACGCTTTTAGCATTGGATGCAAAAACGTCCGCTGCCAGTGTGTGTAGACGCCACGACGGTATTGGTTTTCATCTTTATCGGCCTCGTACTCGCGGCGGGGGAAATTCAACTGTGCGTAGTAACCCGGCGGTTGATACGGGTGAACGCTTTCGCCACCGACTTGCTCCACCAACAATCCGCTGACCGACAGTGCTGTGTCACGCACCATTTCGGCATCTAGGCAAAACCGACCTTGCCGAGCGAACGTCGTGTTGTACGGATCGGCGGAAACCTGTTCGGCCGATGGCGTGGAGGACCGTTGGTAAGCATTCGACATGACGATAGAACGAAGCAATTGCTTCACATCCCAGCCCGAACGCACAAAACCAACCGAGACGGTGTCCAGCAGGTCCGGATAAGACGGGTAGGTGCCTTGCCCGCCGAGATCGTCAACGCTTTCGCAAAGCCCGCGGCCGAACATCAATTTCCACATCCGGTTGGCCATCGTGCGAGCCGTCAATGGATTGTCGTCTTGGCAAATCCAATCGGCAAGATCCAATCGCGTGAGACGTCGATCTCCGACTTCGAGCGTGCCCAGAAACTCTGGGATAGCCGGCAAGACAATTTCGCCCGAATCATCCATCCAATTGCCACGGGGTAAGATTCGGATGGTTCTCGGTTCGACAGAGTTCGAGATCACGGTCTTGGTGATCGATGATTCGAAGCTTGCTCGATCTGCTTTGGCCTGCTCGATCGATTTCGAATTCGCCGCAACAATGTCCGATTCAGCAAAGTAAGCGTCTTGCAATCGCGTGGTTTGCGATTGATCGCGCTGATCAGATGGCGTCGATAAAGCTGCCAGGAACGCTTCGGAACGACCATCATGGTGCTCAACACCCGTATGGTCCCAGTACGCATCGCCGCCGAATTGAGTGAACGCGATGCCGTTGATGGTTGCATTTGGTTTTAATCCGATTTCTTGCGCCGCAACTTCCAATCGGATCCAACGCCCGGTCTCGGGAAGTTCGCCCGCACGACGGTATGCGGCATAGCTTTCGGGGCGGCGTCCCCATTCGATCGCATCGCTCCCCCAAACCTTTCGCTGTTCCCAATCGCCATCATTGAACTGCAAAATGATCGCTTGGGGAGGATTCTTGGGATCGAGATAGACCCATGTAAAAAACGTTGTCTGGTCTTTGACGACAATCGGTCGCTCTAGACCTTCGAAGTAATGTTGAACCAAACCGTCGGATTGTTGATGACGAACTTTTGAACCGACGTGAGCCCCGAAGGTAGTCTCGACAAAATTCCAGTCGCCGCTCAACGTGGCGTCCGATGGCGACTGATCGACGACCAGATGATCAGTCTCGATCTGCGGCCTGTCGGCACGCTCGCGTTCAGCAGCTTCCCAAGCGGGCATCTCGGCGAGTAACTGCTGCCGCAGCGTTTCGCCCTGTTGTTCGAGTTCAATCAGTTGAGCGTCGAACCGTTGCAGCTGTTTGTGTTCGGCCTCGGAAGGGACCGGTATCATTGGCGGGCGATCACGAGCCCCATAAACGCCGCGTTCTTCGAGGTCGGCAAAGAACGCGCCGAGCGCATAGAAGTCCTTCGTTGTGAACGGATCGTATTTGTGATCGTGACACTGCGCACATCCCATCGTCGAACCAAGAAAGACTTGAGAGACATTGCGAACACGATCGGCAAAGTAAATCGCTAAGTACTCTTTGGCTTGTGATCCGCCTTCTTCGGTCGTCTGATTCAGCCGGTTGTATCCCGACGCGACCAGCATTTCTTGACTGGGTTGGTCACGATTTGGTGGTGATAACAAATCGCCCGCAAGCTGTTCTCGCACGAAGACATCGTAAGGCTTGTTGTCGTTGAACGCCTTGATCACATAGTCGCGATAGGGCGATTGGGACACGTTTTGATCACCGTGGTATCCGACGGTGTCGGCATAGCGAACGAGGTCCAGCCAATAGATCGCCATCCGCTCACCAAACCGAGGCGAGTTCAAATACTGGTCGACCAGTTGCGAGTAAACTCGCTCGCTGGGATTGTTCACAAAGCGGTCGACGTCGTGGGATTCTGGTGGCAATCCGGTCAAATCGAATGACAACCTGCGAATCAATGTGACCGGGTCTGCTTTGGGGGCCGCGTCCAGTCCGTCTTCACTCAGCCGAGCGTCGATCTTGTGGTCGATAGCGGCTGTCAGTGAGTCGGCTTCGTCGAGCCCTTCCGATCGCATTGGCTCGTACGCCCAGTGCTGTTCATAGACGGCGCCTTGGTCGATCCAATCTTTGAGCACCTGACGTTCGGCGGCGGAAAGGGTCTTGTGTGAATGCGCAGGTGGCATGACCAAGTCTTGATCGTCCGTCATGATTCGTGCAATCAACTCACTGGCATTGGCATCGCCAGCGATGATCGCACCGCTATCATCAACGGCCAATTCACGTACATCCAAACGCAAACCGCCTTCCACCGTTTGGGCGTCCGGACCATGACAAGCAAAACACTTGTCCGATAGAACCGGCCGCACATCGCGATTGAACCGAACCTTTTCAGGAACCGATTCGGCATGTGTAGCGTTCGAACCGTTGATGCAAAGAGAGAACGACAGGACAAGTCCGGTGCGCGTCAGACACCGAATCGTTCGATGGTTGGCAAACATTCGCGGCGGGCAGGAAAGGAGGGGAGTCGACTTCGTTCAAAAACGTAGCGAAGCCGTAGCACAGTATTCTAACCTGCACGCTGACCGTCTTGCAGAACACAGGTCACGCCAATCCGTCTGCTCTGCCGATTGGGATTACTGATCCGCACAACAAAAAACCGCGACCCTACCCAAAGGCAAGATCGCGGTGGTGAGTGGTTCGACCAGCCACTGAAGGCCATTCGGGATTACTCCCCGTCGTAACCGGTATTGCTGCGAATCAAGTAGAACAAGGCTTGCTCGTTCGCGTCACGACGAATGTCGGCAGCCAAGGCTTCCAGCATTTCCGCTTCAGAAACCTGATGCGTCTGTTTCGCCGAGGGTGTTTCGACATCCGCCATCCGTTTCGGCGGTGCGAGATCAAGCTGGACATGTTTTTCTGCGATCACAGAATCAATCCCCTAAATCAAGGAGGAAACGTCCCGTCGCGGCATGGAAATGATTTCGTACGAAAGACTCCTTCTCGGATTCCGCGACGAATAAGTAAAAAGAACGCGTGATGAGCGAATCCGCCCAACCACGCCAACATCTTACCACGCGTGAACGCCAAGTCGAATCCGCAGTCCACTTCATCGGCACATGTTCGCCAAGCAGGTTAAAGGTTGTTCCTCACCCACTTGGGGTGCCGTTTTTCAAGCCTTGTGACGAGGCTCCTGCCTTGTCACACACTGTCTTGCAGGCTCTGCCTGCCGCTTAGTTGGTGGGCTTTGCATGGGGCAGGCGGGAGCCTGCACTCATCGCGTCACAAGGCGGGAGCCTTGCGACGAGATCTCTTGTGACGAGGCTCCTGCCTTGTCGCACACTGCCTTGCAGGCTCTGCCTGCCGCATAGGCGGTGGTGTTGCGCGGGGCAGGCGCGAGCCTGCATTCATTGCGTCACAAGGCGGGAGCCTTGTGACGAGTGTCTCTTGTGACTACTCCGCTGGCGAGATCATCACGTAGTCGATCCCGCACATGTACGCTCTTGCGGCCTGCGCGTTCGCTCCCGTGATGGTGATCTGAAGCTTTAATGTTTTCTTCCCGTCGAGACGGACACTCTCCCAAACCACCGGCTCCGCAAGGCTGACGGTTGGATCATACAAGTCGATCGATTTCTCTAGCGGTTTGTCGTCACCGATGATCAACGCGGTTTTGACTTGGGCATAGTCCCTCGCCTGGGTCAAGCGAAGCGTCACATTGAACGCTCCAGACTCTGGTACGGACAGCTCCGTTGTGAACGTCGCACCGACGCTTCCACCGGTCCACCACAGGTGTTCATTGCCTGACCAGTCCTTGCCGAACCCGGTCATCGATTGGGGGTGAATCGAACCGGCGGTGACTTCCGCGTCAGCAAATGCTTCGCCTTCGACAACGATGCTACCCGGTGGTGCGATCACATGTGACGACGCATCCTTGGCAACCGGCAGCCCGACTTGCGAAGTCGACATCAGGTATTTGAACAAGTCGCGAACTTGCACGGGTATCATTGGCTGTAACTGCCCCGAAGGCATCAACGAGACATTGGAAAGCTTGTCTTGTTCGATGTCATCTTGCGAAATCACGACGACCTCGGTCGCCGTTTGTACGGTGACCGCATCATCGTTTTCACTTTTCACGATCCCGCTGACCACGCGACCATCAGCCAGCAAAAAGTTCTTGACTTGGTACGCCTTCCCGATCAGCGAATTCGGTTCCAAGATGTTTTCAAGCAAGTAGTCCAGCTTGCTGCGGTTGGCTCCTGTGATGTCTGGGCCGATGTCGCCACCGACACCAAACAGTTTGTGACACTTGCCGCAATTGGCTTCGTACAGCACACGCCCACGAGATGCGTTTGCCGAAGCCAACGCGTTTTCGGTCAACAAGCTGCGGTACTTGGCATACTCGGCTTCCATCTCTTCACTGGACTGGGCGATTTTGCCCCACGCTTTTTCCAAGCGAGCGTTGAGGTCCTCATTTCCGAGCGAGATCGCTTGTCGGATGATGAATGCGGGGACGGCTGATGACTCAACCTTTCCGGACTCCATCGCGTCGACGAACTGGCCGGCGGACGCTTGGCGAGAAACCAGGGTGCTGTAGGCAGCCGTCTTGGCGGTTTCGGAAAGCTTGGGCAACGCGTCGAGCAATCGACCCGCGATCCCTGGCGAATCGAAGTCGGCGAGCGCCGCGATCGTCTTGTCATTGACCGCAGCGTCGTCCACCAAGTCCAACAGTACCGGTGTGAGTTCCGCGTCACGAGCTGTGCGCAGCGCCGCGAGCGCCTCCAAGCGTTTTTCGACAGGAGCCGATCGGTCGGCGAGCACTGTGCGGAACTGTGGGAACACACTTTTGTCGCCAACGCTGATCGCAAATGATGTTGCCAGCTCTCGCACACGTGGCGCTTTTACACCGGCCAATTGCTTGAACGCGTTCGGCCATTGGGCAGGCATCTTTAATCCGGCGCGACTTTCGGCGGCCGCATTCAGTTCTTCCAAGATGACCAATTGGTCGCGTTGATTGCTGTCGCTGATCAATCGTTCGACCAAGGCATCGCGGCCTTCGGGTGTCGTCGTGGTGCGTCGAATGACAAACCGTTCCAAGTTCGGCAACGGGCTGCCTTTGGCGATCGCCAACGCACGCTGTGGATCGTCACCAACAAGCGGCTCCAATCCATACCAGACCATCAACGGCAGATTATGGTCATGCGAATCGATCGCCGACTTGGCCAGCTGTTCGACGATTGGCCAACGCGGTTCGTTCGGCAAACGCTCCAACACACTTGCTAGGTAACGACGCACCACGGCACTCGAATCATTCAGAATTGGACCGGTCAGCAGATCGCTGGCTTCGGAGAGCGTGCCTTTGAAGACAGACGCTTCGCCGATGAAGTGCACCGCCCAGCCGCGGACGTATTCATCATCGTGTTGCAGCATTTGTTGCAAACGCGATGGGTCCAATGCATCAGCACCGTGCATCGCCCACAGCACGCGCAAGCGATCGCGTCGCGAAGTGGCATTCGAAAATGCATTCACCAGAGCGTCTGCGGTGTTTTTGCGATCCAACATTCCTGCGGCGGAGCGTTCATACAGAATCCGTGCGGCTTGCCGCGCGATGAAACCGTTGTCGTTTGTCAGTTCAGCGACCAACGACTGATCTGATTCGTTCCACAAGTCGATCGCTACCGGGCTGACGTCCCCATAGCGGATGCGGAACAATCGCCCGTCGGTACGATCCCAAACTTCGGGGGTTCGGTTGTGACAGGTTTGGACGTCGTGCCAGTCCGAGGTGTAGATCGCACCGTCAGGTCCAACCATCACGCCGACGCCGATTTCCAAGTGATCTTGGGCGAGTGCAAAGTCGGGGCGATGTCGTCCGATATATCCCGAACCGTTGCGGTCAACCGTTTCTTGAACGACACGGTGTCCGTGCAAGTTATGAAACAGCAGCTTGCCGTCGTAGTGTTTTGGAAACACGCCACCGTTGTAAATCGCCAAACCGCAGTGCGCGTGGCCTCCGCCAAGTAGCGACGTCCCGATTGGGGCGGACGGTTTGGAATCTTTATTCTCGCCCCAGAACGCGTGACTGGCGATGTTACCGGTGTAGTGCGCGTGGTCGGCAATCGTCTTGATGTCGTCAAACGTGTATTGGTTAAAGTGGTTGCCCGCTTGGCGTTGGTAGCGTGCCCCTTGGATGATGTGAAACAAGTGTGGAATCACACATGCGGTCACAAACCAATCGCCTTCGTCATTGAAATCGACGCCCCAAGGGTTGCTGGTTCCGTTGGCGAAGACTTCGAACTGGTGTCGCGTCGGGTGATACCGCCAAACGCCGGCGTTGATCCGCGTCCGTTCACGATTGCTCGCGCCGGGTTTGCCAACGTTGCTGTGGGTGAAGACGCCGTGGCATCCATACAGCCAGCCGTCCGGGCCCCAAGTAAAACTGTTGAGCGTTTCGTGCGTGTCTTCGTATCCCCAGCCATCGAGCAACACCTGTGGCTCGCCATCGGGAACCGCGTCATGGTCGGCATCGGGAATGAACAGAAACTCTGGTGCGGCGCCGATCCAGACACCGCCGAAGCCGACTTCGATTCCACTGGCCAAGTTGATGCCTTCGATGAACGTTTTCTTGGTTTCGAAGGATCCGTCGTGGTCTTCGTCCGAGAGCACGATGACTCGGTCGCGGCCTTGGCCTTTGGGAGCTTTGGTCGGATACGTGTGACCTTCGATCGCCCAGATGCGGCCTTGCGCGTCAAAGCACATCGCGATCGGCTGAGTCAATTCGGGCTCGCTGGCGATCAAGTCGACGCTGAAGCCATCGGGGACCATCATGTTCTTTGCCGCGTCAGCAGGCGAGAAACCGTCGGCGTATTTGGATTGATCACGACCGGTTTCGACTTTCCATTTCTCAGGCGAGTACGCGACGACATCGCCGACCTGGAAATGGACGGATAAGCCACGCTTGCTGCACGAGACCAGGTCCAGCCGCTTGTCGCCGTCCAGATCGGTGACGGTGATGTCGGTGCCAACGCCAGAGTCGCTGTCGATCATTCGTGGGACAAACTCAATGCCTTGATCGGTGGCAACGTTTTGGAACCAGTACAACACTGGTTCTTGCAGGCCCCCGACATCTTTGCCGGCGTGAGCCATAAATCGCTTTCCGGTCACGATATCCTGGCGTCCGTCACGGTCGATGTCCGCGATCGCGACCGCGTGCAACTGGCTGAACGCGACACCGTAGTCGTTGTCAATCGACGACTGCCCCATGATGTCGTGTTGGACGAACTCGCCGTTGGATGTTTGTTCAAACCAAGCGAGTCCCCAGCCATGCGCATTCAGCGAGGTGACGATATCGTTGTCTTGATCGCCATCGACATCGACGACACAAATTTGTGCCCCGCCGCTGCCAACGTTTTCACGGTTCCATTGCTGTTGTTTCCAAAGCGAACCGTCCGCCGATTCATTTCCTGGGTTCCGCCACCAAAACGTTTTGTCGAGCACGTCGAGATGCCCGTCACCGTCAACGTCACCGATCCCCATCGCGTGCGCAAAACGTCCGCCGCAAGCTCCTGGCCGTGTGACGGGATGGAACTGCCAGGGTTTCGTTGCATCGGAGCCGGCTTGAAAATAGCCGTAGCTTCCGGAATTGCCACAAACGATTTCGGGCAGCCCGCCTGGAACGATGTCCGCGAAACCTGGCGACTCGTTATCAACACCCGCCGTAATTTCAAACGACGCCCAATGAGAAACGCCGCCGTTTGATTTGTCGGTGCCAGTTTTATTGTCAGCACTAGGGTTCACATACAACCGGGCCGGTTGGCCGGGAAAGCCGATCACCAGGACGTCGTTTGCGTCGTCGCCGTTGACATCCGCGACATGGCTAAAGAACTGGTCGCTGTAACCCGCAACGGGAAATTCACGTGGCGGCGCGATCTCAAACGACTGCTTGAACTCTGGACCGCGAAACCACAGTGGTCCGGCAACGATGTCGGTGACTCCGTCGCCATCAATGTCGCCCGACGAAGCCCCTTCGGCGTGGAAGAGTTCGTGAATGCGTTGGGATTTCCACGCTTGTGCGGAACAGTTTGTTGTCCCAAGTCCGAGGAGAACGCTGCAGAGCGTGGCTCCATAAATCGCGATGCGGGGGCGACGTTTCATGCTTCCGGGAAAAGGTTGGTGGGTAATAAATTCAGGAGGGAAGGAATAGTGCCGCTATTCTAGACGACTTGAAAACTCGTTTGGCAAGCTTTGCCGCCGGACACCAAAAATCCCGGACACCAAGAAACGCTGTCCCTGCAAAAATCAATTTTCCCTGACATTATTTTTCTGCGGGGGGGACTCCGCATCTTGGTGGACGAGTTGTTGTAAACTGCCACCCTGAAGCACCACGCGGCGGAGCATGTCGCTTTCGATCCACGAAACCATTTCCTCGCAACTATCGAGGGCAATCATGTCTGAATCTTTTGAATCACAATTTGCCGTCGCTGTCGAAGACCGCGATGCCCAACTGATGCGCCAGATGATCGGCCAAGCCGAGTTTGTCTTGCTGGCCGTCACCGATGAAGATGAAGAAGATGCCGACGATGGTGCGGCAAATGTGTTTAGCACCGAAGTGGACGGCATGGATCTGCTGGTCGCCTTTACCAGTGATGATGCCGCAAGAAACTTCATCGAACTGCGGAAAGACCAATACAAAGATGAAGACGAAATCGGCGGCTACATCCTCGGCGGCGAGACGCTGCTCGAATACATGCCGCCCGATCACGGCTTGTACCTCAATCCGGATACCGATTCGCCATTGGTCGTTGACATCGACCTGTTGGCACTTGTCCAAAAGGCACAAGTCTGATCGTCCTAAAGATCGCGAACTATTTGTGACACCGCGAGGCGTCCGTGACACAGACCGTTAATCCGTATGCCGCGCCCGGTGCCGAATCACTCGATACCGCCACACCTTCGCCAAGTGACTATGTTTCCGAGCGACTGGAATTCAGTGGTGTTCTCACGCGGAGGGATTATCAAGACGCGATCGTCTACTCGGGAATCCGTCAGGACACCAGGCGATTCACCCGCCTGGTCATAGGCATTGTCGGCGTGACAAGCCTGGTGACACTGATCAGTTTCTTTCGGGCGAATCAATTGCTCTCGCCCCAACTGCTCCAGTCCCTGCTCGCACAGATCATTCTGGTCGCCGGCTTTACTTGGCTTTGGTCGTTCAATCGCTGGCAACTTCGGCACGTCATCGCGGCCTGCCAGTCAGCGACCGGCCCGGTGAGCGGATGGATCGATCATGAGGCGATCGTCATTCGATCCGAACGGACGACGGAGTCTCACCCGCTGGAATCGTTGATCGCTTCGAAGGCCAATCCGAATCGTTGGGTGTTCACGTTCACAAAGACGTACACGTTCTTCTATGTGCTACCTTTCGATTTCTTCGACAAGCAATCGCTGGCCCGACACGTCGCACAGCACTGGGGCAAGCTGCGACCTCCCCAAAGGCTGTCCGTCGTTGACTCCGCTCAATTGTCACCACCAGAACTCGGCTACCTCCGCGAACCGGCACAGGACGCGATCCTTTTTGACGGACCCGTTTACAAAGGCGACGAGCGTGGGACCGCGTTTCATCAGGCCTCCCGATCATTCCTCCATCGCTCGCTATTGTCCGTCGCATTCATGGCGATCAGCGTCATCGGCTATATCGTGATTCTGAATAACGGGGTAAGCGGCCCGCTGGGATTTGGCATTTTGTGGCTGACAATCGCAATCGCCTTTGTCGCTTTACGCGTTTGGCTGGAGCGCCGTCGCGCTCGTGATAAACGCGGGGAGATGTACTGGCATTCGAAAGGCTATTTCCAGGACAGCGGATTCGAACTGATGTCTCAATCCGGTCAGCGTCAGGGCGGTTGGGATTACTTTTGCCGCTACGAAACGACTGACCGAATCATTGTGCTCTACCCTGGTGAACTTGACCTGTTTGCCGTCTTGGTCGCAAAGAATCAATTCGCCAGCGAACAAGCCTGGGAAGACGCCGTCGGTCTGGTGAAATCAAAACTGCCGACAACAACACAGTACAACGCCGCCGCAGGCCAGACGTTGCCACGGTAACCCAGGCTGCGGTACTGAGGACCAAACGCCTACGACAGCGTCACGACGGCATGGTTGGCGTGCAGCATTCCGCCATATTCGCCGCCTTTCGAATTGGCGACCACGTTGCCCTCAAGGACTCGTTCGACAGGCGCCCCATCATCCGTGTCGGCGGAAAACCTGACTGCCATCGTCATCACTTGCGAATCGTTCGCATAACGCAGGACGAGGCAACGGGTGTCCTGATCAACCGTCACCGTCAGGTTCTCGTCGCTTAACAAGCCAGACTCACGCGTCTTGGTGCGCAATCGGACCAGTTGGCGATACCAATCCAACGTTTCCGCATTGCCGCTGGCTCGGTCGCCAATCTTGGCACTCGTGAATGCTTCGGGATCGGTCGGCAGAACGCCAGCGTCCCAGTTATGTTGCGGATAGTCACGTCGTCGACCTTCGATAACGCCTTGACGCAATTGGTCGTCGCCGAAGTCGACAAAGAAACAGAACGGGGCTTCGCAAGCGAATTCTTCGCCCATGAACAGCATCGGGATCGCAGGAGACAAGATCATCAGCGCTGCTGCCGCGCGATGTGCGTCGTGTGACGTCAACCGGTGCAGTCGTTCGCCCAGCGGGTGGTTGCCAATGAAATCGTGGTTCTGGATGGAATAAACCAATCCGTGCGTACACACACGTTCGGTCAAGGCTTTGCGGCCACGCTGACTTCGCAAGGTGCCTTCATAGACGTAGCCCTGCTTGACGGTTTGCGCCAGGTCGACCCAGGGAAGGTACTCACGGTGCGTCAACTGCTCGCCGGGACGAAGCACGGCAAAGACACTGTGCAAGAAATCGTCACCCCACATGGCATCGAAGCCGATCCCGCCGTCGGATCGCTCAACCAGCATTTCGGGGTCGTACACATTGGACTCGGCGATCAAGAGTACTGGGCGATCGTTGGATTGCGACCAGGCGTGCACGGCGTCAGACATCTCGGCAACAACGTGTGGGTCACGATCGTCGGCCATGCAATGAATCGCGTCGACGCGAAGCCCGTCCAAGTGAAATTCATCGAGCCAATAAAGTGCGTTGGCGATGAAGTATTTTCGAACTTCATCACCATGTGTCTCGTCATCAAAATTGGGCGCTTCGCCCCACACGGTGTGATGCTTCGTCGAAAAGTACGGGCCGAATTCGTTCAAGTAGTTGCCTTCGGGACCGACGTGGTTGTAGACCACATCCAGCAGCACTGCCAAACCGGCGGCGTGCGCCGCGTCGACAAACCGGCGAAAGTCATCGGGCGTTCCATAAGCTTCCGTAGGGGCAAAGAAACTGACCCCGTCGTAGCCCCAATTCCATCGACCGGCGGATGCGGCCACGGGCATCCACTCGACCGCGGTCACACCGAGGTCGACCAATTCGGGCAAGCGGTCAATCGCCGATAAAAAGGTTCCGTCTTTGGTGAAGGCACCGGTATGTGCTTCATAGATGACCAAGTTGTCGCGTTCGATGCCTTTCCAGTCGCTATCGGTCCACGCGAAGGCAGGGTCGATCACTTGGCTCGGACCGTGCACGCCCTGTGGCTGAAACCGCGAAGCGGGATCGGGACGCTGCGGACCACCATCGACACGATAAAAATACGTCGCACCGGCAGTCACACCGTCGACTTGGGCGGCAAAGTAACCGTCGCTTTTTCGCTCCATCGCGATGCCAGTCGCTCCGCCGATGATGTCGACGACAACCTGCTGGGCGAGCGGTGCCCAAACACAGAATCGTGTCCCGGCTGAATTGACTTGGGCACCGAGGACGCGGTGAAATTCGGTCAGAGGTCGATCCGTGACATTCATCATGGCAATCAGGCTGCGGCTGCAAAGTGGAAATCGGAAAATCGAATGCGTGGCCGCGTGATGATCGACGGCCAGCTATCGATTTTGTTGCTGGAGCAACATTTGTTCCAGGGGACTGAGCGGACGCAGAGATCCGGATGATTCTTTGTCGTCGAAGATCGGCGAGACGCTTCCCGCGTTTTCTGCTGACAACGCGGCCTGGACCACATCCAGCTTTCCCGCGTGAAGGTGGTCACCGGCCGGCAATTCGAATCGCCCCAGCCCTCGACCTTGATAGTTGGTGTCTTCAATAGGGTTCGGGCTTTTCCCGGTACGATCGATCGCGATCGATTGCAAACGCCATTCATGCACGACGACTTCGTAGCGTGGTGACGGCGGGATCGGAGTGGAGACCTGCCGCGTGCCCCAAGAACCGTCGGCTGCGAGCGTTTCGATTTCTTGAACGCGGTCGGCGCCGGCGTCGCGTTGCAGTTCGATCGGGACGCTTTGCCCCGGTCGGATACGGAACTGCTTCGCCGCCTTACCACTCTGCTTGTCAACCAGCGTCACACGAACTTCGCGCTGGGTGGTGTTTTCGAAGGCAACGTTAACAGGCGGCAATGGAGCTCTCGTGATCACCCTGGAACTGATCACGGTCGATTGCGGCATCGCCCATGGCAGCGTCGCTCCGCCAACGGCGTAGCCCGGAAAAACATTCAGCGTCAGGCCTTGATTCAGGTAACCGTAAGCCGGAAATCCCCAGGGGCGATAATACCCTGGCCCCCAGTATCCCGGTCCCCAGTAACCCGGCCCTCGGCGTCCTGGTCGCCTGCCCCAGTACACCGGCGGATGAAACGCATGGAAAGGGTCGGCAAAGGGGACCGGATGATGACCGCCATGATGAAACGGGCGTACTTGCCGACGCGAAAACAAGAACCCTGGAATGGTGTCATCCAAATCGGCGACCTGCATCGGCCCGCTGCCAGAACGTGGAAAACGCACGATTCGGTTCATCGACGGAAGCCAATACCCGAGATAGCGTCCGTTCATCGAATCAAGTGATGGGTCGCGGCGGAAGTAATAGCGATCGCCATTCCGTTCGACCGACACCATGCGGCTTCCTGTCAGGAACAATTCCGACGTCACCACACCACTTGGTTCAACCAGTTCGTAGTCTTGCGAGTGGACCGTGCCAGGCGATAGCAGGAAACACACGAGTGCGATCAGTGGACCGAATTGACGCATGTTCGTTTCCTCGCGATTGGGGTGGATGCCGAAAAGGATTCTTCCGCCACCTGTCATCGTAGCGGAGGCATCAACTGTTTCGCGAGAACTGCCACGATTTCGGCGGCTTTTCAATCAACCGATTGCGACTCTGGGCCACCGTCAAAGCGTTTGGGTATCGAAGAATTTGACTCCCTCTCGTATGGCAATTCCCAAATTCTCTCGCCAGTCGAGTCCGCAAAACAAAGCCGACTTTCCTTCAGCTTGGTCGGATCACCATCACCCCAAAATGCGAAGAAAGGATCTCTGGCGTTCAGTGGACGGCGTTCAGTGGACGGCGTTCAGTGGACGGCGTTCAGTGGACGGCGGACATAAGGTGCAAGTTGTGATCTCGGCCTGAAGCGTGGTTCAATAAATAAAAAACCCCGGTCGCTTCTGCGAAGCAACCGGGATCTCTTTCGATTCGTTGTGATCCGACCAAGTTAATTTAAGCAGGGTCAGTTATCGAAAGGCTGCGCGGTGTCGGCGGTTTCTTCGATGCGGAACATGTCACGCCAAGGCAGTTGGATACCGCCGTCGATGGTCAGCGTGCTGCCAGTGATGTATTCGCTTGCCGGCTGGCACAAGAACACGACACCGCGACCGATTTCCGAAGGCTGCCCCAGTCGTTTCCAAGGCAGCTTTTCCCCTTCACGCTGCAGCGTTTCTTCCGAGAAGAATTTGCGTTCACCTGGGGTGTCGATCCAGCCGGGGTGAATCAGATTGCAGCGAATGCGATGCTGTGCCAATTCGATGGCGGCGGTTTTAGCCATTTGGTCGTTGGCCGCTTTGGCCATGTTGTAAGCCATCGCGCCCGGCATCGGTAAATGGGCATGCGGGCTGCTGATGACGACAATGTTTCCACCGTTGCCAGCACGAACAAGATGCTGTGCACCGGAGCGGACAACATAGAACGCGCCCCACATGCTGACGTCGATCGTCTTGCGGAATTCCTTCATGTCGGATTCCAACATCATGTGGCGGTCACTGTACGCCGCGTTGCTGACGACGATGTCCACACCACCGAGCTTTTCGACCGACTCGTCGACCATCGCTTCAGCAGCCGCTTGATCCGCCAAGTCTGCTTGAACCTTAAACGCTTCGACGCCCATCGCCTTGCACTCTGCGACGACCTCGTCCGCCTCTTCCGGATTGGATCGATAGTTAACGGCAACGGAAGCCCCGGCACGGGCCAATTCCAATGCGATTCCACGCCCGATCCCTCGAGACGCACCGCTGACGATCGCACGTTTTCCAGCTAGCTCACCCATGGTGTCTCTCTGCCTAAAACCTTCTACCAAGAATTTCGCTCGAATAAATACGTTAGGCCATGAAGGGTATCCGCAGCCAAGTGACTAGGGAACCTCTTGGGCCTTTGTTGGCAAAGAACGCAAGTGGTTTGACGACCAGCATTAGCTTGCAAGAAATGGTCGTCGGCCAAGCGTCCCCGGCACTTCAGCCGGAACCAAGTGCGTGAGAGTATGACCTAAAATGCGCATAGAACGCAAGAAACCTTCCACATTCTTGCAAACCTTTCACAAAGATGCTTGAATTCTGTCATCCGTGGAAGGAAACTATCAGCGAACCGCTAACTACGCAAACTAGGAAAGCTTTGTGGTCCGAACCGTGAACGGATCATCTCGATTACCCGCCGAAGCACGCTCGTCCAGTGATGGTCGACGTGAACGGATGCGACTATTGATTCGGCAAACCGGGTTCTCCTCCTTGGGCGAACTTGCCGAGTCTCTGTCGGTCAGCGAGTCAACGGTCCGTCGTGACCTGGAACAACTGGAACAATCCGGCGATGTGCAACGCACCCACGGCGGTGTGTTCTGGACCGGAGACAGCTCCACCATTCGGGCGTTCGAAGGACGCACCGATTCGACGTGGGCTGTCAAAGCGGCGATCGGCGCGGTCGCGGCCGAGTTGGTCGAAGAGAACGACACGATTCTGCTCGATGGCGGAAGCACGACTTACGAACTGGCACGCCGATTGGTCGGACGTCAGTTGCAAGTCGTCACCAACAGCTTGCCGGTCGCGCATTTGCTCTCTAGCAGCGATTCGATTGACTTGGTCACGATTGGCGGTTGTGTCCGCGGCCGGATGGCCGTAGCGATCGGCCCCCTGGCGGACACGATGCTGCGTCAGATCAACGTTCGGTTGGCGTTCCTGTCGGTCGCGGGAATCAACGAACGTGGCTTCTTCAACAACAACATGATGTTGGTCGAAAGCGAAAAGGCGATGTTAGCCGCGGCAGACCGCGTTTATGTCGTCGCTGACAGCACCAAGTTTGGCAAAGTCAGCCTGTCCCATCTGTGCGGTTTAGGAGACGTGCATGGGATCATCAGCGATACCGGATTGTCGCCCCAATGGAAAAACCGAATCGAAGAAGCTGGCGTGGACCTAGTGTTAGCCAAGCGTGACGAGAAACCCACCGGTTCGCCACCCGCCGGCTCGTCACTCACAGATCCCTGCTCCTGAACGACACCCTGATTTCTGCTTCTCCTTTCCACCTGCTCCCAATCATTCCCCTTCCCCTCTTTGCTTAATGAACGCGATTGAATTCGATCGAGCTCAAATCGAAGCTCTGGTCCGTCAAGCCATTCGCACCGGCGGACTCGGCGGCAGCACTCCGCCCGGATGGGTCGATGGCAAGCCGAACCTCCGCGTCAGCATCTCTGCACGCCACGTGCACCTGACTGACGAACACGTCGAAATCCTGTTCGGGCAAGGGGCAAAGCTGGAGCCGGAAAAAGACCTGTATCAAGACGGGTTCTATGCCGCCAAGCAAACCGTGATGGTCGTCGGCCCACGTCGTCGCATGCTGCCCAGCGTTCGCGTGCTCGGCCCGACCCGCGGCGCCAGCCAAGTCGAACTGGCGTTTACCGATTCGATTTCATTGGGCATCGACGCACCGGTTCGCCACAGCGGCCACATCGACGGCACACCGGGTTGTGTCTTGGTCGGTCCTGCCGGCAGCGTGCAATTGTCCCAAGGCGTGATTCGCGCCGCACGACACGTCCACATGAACTTCTCTGACGCCGCCCACTTTGGCGTCGAAAACGGTGACATGATGCGGCTGAAAATCACCAGCCACGAATGCACCACGGTCTTCGAAGACGTTCTGGTTCGCGCCGACGAAGCGGCGAAGTTGGAAGTCCACATTGATACCGACGAAGGCAACGCGTGCCATCTGGACGGCGCGTCGAAGGTCGAGCTGACCAAGAGCGGCTGTAGCTGCGAAGACAAACACTAGTCGCGCTTCACTTTCGCGGCGACGAGTCACTTTTCGCTTGTTGTGGACGCGTGAGCGATCCGCTCCGGCGAGTTTTCAAAACATCTTTCGGCTCGGACAACGAGCCAACGATCCCGTTAACCCTCTCCCCCTTTTATAGGCAGATTTACTCATGGCGAAATTGAACGAAGCACTCGGCATGATCGAAACCAAGGGATTCGTTTCCTTGGTCGAAGCCGCCGACGCGATGATGAAAGCGGCAAACGTCCAATACCTTGGCTGGGACAAGGTCGGCAGCGGTCTGGTCAGCGTCTTTGTCAGCGGTGACGTTGCGGCTGTTAAGGCGGCGACCGATGCCGGTGCAGCAGCTGCCGGGCGCATCGGCGAAGTCGTCAGCGTTCAGGTCATTCCACGTCCACACGAAGACTTGGTGAAGGTTCTTAAGACTGCGGCTCCGGCTGCCAAAAAGTAGTCCGCGGACTCGCGACATCGATTCGTTGCCCCTCGCGGCGCGACGAACGTTTTTCAACCGAACATCAATAATCAATAACAACGAATAACATGAACGACGCAATCGGATTGATTGAAACCAAAGGCTTGTTGGCTCTGATCGAAGCGACCGACGCGATGGCCAAAGCCGCCAACGTACAAATCGTTAAACGGGTCGACATCGGTGGTGGCTTGGTCACGACTGTTGTCAGCGGTGACGTCGGCAGCGTTCGCGCGGCTGTCGAAGCCGGTGCCAATGCAGCAAGCCAAGCCGGCGAACTGCTCAGCAGCCACGTGATCCCACGTCCGGCCGAAGGAATCGCACAGGCTTTTTTGTCCTAGGCGGTGATTGCGAAGGCAGTGCTTGCGGAAGCACTGTTGTCGAAAACAGTGACTGTGATGCGTTGGCAAACACGGTGACTGCATCGACGACGTACAACACAGATGACTCGACGCGGAGGATCCCGCACATGCTCGTCCTGGTTGCAAATTTAGGCTCGACCAGCTTCAAGTATCGGCTTTTTGAAATGGCCGAAGAGGGAGCACTCGACGATATCGGCAGCGCCAATTGTCTCGCACGAGGCGCGGTCGAACGGATCGGTGATGCGGAAAGCAAATGCACCGTCCAGATCGGCGATTGGTCGGACGAACTGACAATGCCCGTCCCCGATCACGGTGTCGCGGTGGAGTCCTGCCTGAAACAACTGACACATCCCGAGCATGGTGCGATCAAGGACGCTTCCGAAGTCGCCGCGATCGGTTTCAAAGCCGTTCACGGTGGGCGAATCTCCGGTGTGTTTGTCGTCGACGAGGAAGTCCTGGATGCGATGGCCGAAATGAACGCCGCCGCTCCGGCACACAACCCGCCTTACATCGCGGCAATGAAGACGCTTCGCGAGCGATTCCCCGACCTGCCATTGGTCGCCGCTTTCGAAACCGATTTTCACCAAACGATCCCGGCGGCGCGAAAAGAGTACGCGATCCCACGCAAATGGGCCGACGAGTTCCACATTCGCAAGTGGGGCTTCCATGGCGCCAGCCATCGCTTCATCGCTTATCGCAGTGCCGAAATCCTTGGACGAAACGACGCCCGCGTGATCTCCTGCCACCTCGGCGGCAGCAGTTCGATTACGGCGATCAAAAATCGCCAAAGCGTGCAGACCACGATGGGGATGACGCCACAAACGGGATTGCCACAAAACAATCGCGTCGGTGACTTCGACCCATTCGCACTGCCACTGATTATCGAACGCACCGGGTTATCACTGGACGAGACGCTGAAAACGCTTGCCAGCCAAGGCGGACTGCTTGGCCTGAGCGATCGCAGCGGCGACATCCGTGACATCGAACAAGCGGCAGCAAGCGGCGACGCGAAATCGCAACTCGCACTCGACGTGTTCATCGAAGAACTACGACGTCACCTCGGTGGCATGTTGGTCGCACTCGGCGGCGCCGACGCGATCGTGTTCACCGGTGGCATCGGCGAGAACGCGACGAAAATTCGCGAAGGCGTTTGCCAAGGCCTCGAAGAACTGGGCATTCGCATCGACAGCGATGCCAACCAAAGCGTCAAAGAGCGCGGCGGCGAAAGCGGTGAAGCTTCGTTCCATGCCGACGATTCGAAGACGCAACTGTGGGTCATCCCCACGAACGAAGAAGTCGTCGTCGCACGACAAACGATTCACGCGATCAAGTCGCGATAGTTTTCCCCAACGATTCCCCTTTCACCCTTTTTTGACGGACTCAATCGCGAATGTTTATCGCACGCGTTTCCGGATCAGTCGTCAGCACGCAAAAGGTCCAGTCGATGACTGGGCACAAGCTGTTGGTCGTCGAACCGTACCGTCTGGAAGGCGACAAGCGGCAGTCGTTGGTGACCACCGGACGGACTTTTATCGCCGTCGACACGCTGGGCTCGGGCGAAGGCGACTTCGTGCTGATCACCCAAGGTAGCAGTGCCCGTTTGACCCCCGAAACGAAATCGCTGCCCATCGACGCGGTCATCATCGGCATCGTCGACCAAGTCCACATCGACAAGTTGAGCGTTTACTCGCGCGACTGATCCACACCAAGACAACTGACTCCCAATCAATCATGAACTTCGACGAAAATCTCATTCGCAGCGTAGTCGCCCAGGTCTTGGCCGAAGTCGGCCCGATGCCTGCCGCGCCTAGCGCCAGCACCGGTGGTCAGAACGGAGTCTTCTACGACGCGGACTCGGCCGTCAAAGCCGCTCGCGAAGCGTTCGAACAACTGCGTGAACGCCCCGTCGCCGATCGCAAACGGATCATTGACATCATCCGCCGCATCTCGATCGAGCAATGCGAAGAGCTCGGTCTGATGGAGATGGAAGAAACCGGGATCGGCCGCCCCGAGCATAAAATCGCCAAGCTGAAAACGCTCGGTGAGCAAACGCCGGGCGTCGAGTTCATCGAAACGAAAGCCTACAGCGGTGACCACGGACTGGCGATCATCGAACGCGCCCCGTTTGGTGTCATCGGTGCAATCACCCCCGTCACCCACAGCTTGCCGACGATCACCGGCAACGCGGTCAGCATGATCGCCGGTGGCAACACGGTTGTCGTCAACCCGCACCCATCGGGCAAACTGGTCGCGGCCGAAGGCGTTCGCAGATTCAACGAAGCGATCGCGGCCGAAGTCGGGATCGA
Organism: Rhodopirellula baltica; assembly: GCA_002901265.1. Lineage (GTDB taxonomy): Bacteria > Planctomycetota > Planctomycetia > Pirellulales > Pirellulaceae > Stieleria > Stieleria baltica_A. The sequence continues at coordinate 39,584 of PPHI01000082.1, forward strand.
CAACTTGATCTGTGTGATCGCCGAGCCAACCTTGGAATCGGCCGAGGCTCTCTTTAAGCATCGCAGTGTCGCGTTGATCTGTGTAACCGGCGGCCCCGCCGTGGCACGTGCCGCTTTGAATAGCGGTAAACGAGCCATCGTGGCTGGCCCAGGCAATCCGCCGGTTGTGGTCGACGAAACGGCGGACTTGGATTTGGCAGCCCGGTCGATCATCGCCGGTGCTTCGTACGATAACAACTTGTTGTGCATCGCCGAAAAAGAAGTCTTCGTCGTCGAACGTGTCTTTGACCAGATGATGGAAGCGATGCGACGCGCCGGTGCGGTTCAGTTGAACTCAACGCAAATCGACGCGTTGACAGCCAAAGCGATCGTGAAAGTTGGCGACGACCAGCACGACGCGGCCTGCAAAGACTTCATCGGAAAAGACGCCTCGGTGCTTGCCGCTGCGGCCAATGTCACCGTGCCACTGGACACCGAATTGCTATTTGGCGAAACCGACGAATCGCACCCGTTCGTCAGTGTCGAACAGATGATGCCGTTTGTCCCATTTGTGCGTGCACGCGATGTCGATCATGCGATCGCGATGGCCAAGCACTACGAACACGGCTTCCGCCACACCGCGATCATTCACTCACGCAACGTCCACAACATGACCAAGATGGGCCGCGAGATGGACGTCACGCTGTACGTCAAAAACGGCCCCTGCATGGCATCGCTGGGCTTGGGCGGCGAAGGTTATCTGTCGTTTTCGATCGCGGGACCGACCGGCGAAGGCGTCACGACACCGACGACGTTTACCCGCGAACGCCGCTGCAGCATGGTCGACGAACTGCGTGTCGTTTGATTGGAAAACGAGCCAACTGAAGTTTTAAACGTATGCAAACCGCCACCGTCCTCGGATCGACTCACGCGACGATCAAGCATGAAAGCTTTGTCGGATGTCGCATGGTCATCCTGCAACCGCTGACGGTTGACGAAAAGCCCGACGGCCCGCCGCTGATCGCGATCGATCAAATCGGATCACGTCGCGGTGACAAGGTGATGATTTCCAGCGACGGAAGTTACGCACGCGAAGTCACCAAGCACGACCGCACCCCGGCTCGCTGGACTGTCGTCGGAATCATTGATTAAAGCGAACTATGAATCACGTCCCCAACACCACCGTACGCAGTACCGATGCTTTGCCCGACGCGGCAAAGATCAGCGAGATTGCGCGCGAAGTGCTGCGGCGGATCAAAGCGGGACAAACGACAGCGACATCGAACTGCGAACAGGCCAACGCTCATCGCTTGATCACGATCGAAACACTGCCTAAAGCGGTCGGCAATGAGATCGTCGTTACACCAAGCGGCGTTGTCACACCGGCGGCAATCGAAGAAGCCAAACGGCTTGGCATCCGCATCGTTCGCCAAACCAAGTCGGCTTCATCAGCCAAACCATCGGTCAGCGAAAACGTCGGCGACGAAGTCGACCCGTTCGTACAACAACTCGCCAAACGTGGTTTAAAAATCCCTGCTGGTGTTTCGATCGTGTGGACGGACAAACCGGCAGCGGAAGTGTTCAAGCAAATTCAATCCGGGCAACGTGCCGTGATGATTTCGCAGTGGGGTGACATCGATCGCTTCGCCGCTGAACTGTCACCACAGGCTTGGGTGCTCGATCGCGACAAGCTTTCCTTGCCAGCCGCTGTGAACTTTGCCGCACGCATCATCAAGCGAGGTGCCCAATGAAACTGGCTCGCACGATCGGCACGATGACGTTGTCGAAAGCCCATCCCGGCATGCACCAAGCCAAATTGCGTTTGGTTGAAGTCGTCGAATCGATTGACCAAATCGATGTCGAACCACTGGGCGGCGAAACGATCGTCGCCTGGGACCTTTGCGGCAGCGGCATCGGTGACCTGGTCGCCCTGGCCGAAGGCCCCGAAGCGGCACAGCCCTTTTCCGATGTTAAACCACTCGATGCGTCGATCGTCGCCTTGTTAGACGAAGTCGACCTTGGCCGGTAAGTCGCCGGCAGATACCCGTACAACCACCATTCACCTTCACATCCAACTGATAACTTTGCCATGCAAAACGTTCATAAGATTAAGCAGGACATGTGCGACATTGGACGTCGGATTTACAACCGCCAATTCGCCGCGGCCAACGACGGGAACATCACCGTCCGCGTCAGCGAAAATGAATTCCTCTGCACTCCGACGTTGCATTGCAAAGGCTTTCTGAAACCCGAAGACATCGCGACGATCGATATCACCGGCAAGCAAATCGCTGGCCGCAAGAAACGTTCCAGCGAAGCACTGCTGCACTTGGAGATTTACAAGCAACGCGAAGACATCAAGAGCGTTGTGCACTGCCACCCGCCGCACGCGACCGCGTTTGCCATCGCCCGTGAGCCGATCCCACAGTGCATCCTGCCCGAAGTCGAAGTCTTTTTGGGCGACGTGCCGATCACCAAGTATGAAACACCCGGCGGACAAGCCTTCGCCGATACGATCATCCCGTTCGTCAACAAGACCAACGTCATGATCCTGGCCAACCACGGCACCGTCAGCTATGGCGAGTCGGTTGAGCAGGCGTACTGGTGGACCGAGATCCTGGATTCGTATTGCCGCATGCTGATGTTGGCCAAACAACTGGGCAACGTCGCGTTCCTGGATCAACAGAAATCACAAGAGCTGTTGGACTTGAAAGACCAGTGGGGCTACAAGGATCCGCGGAACACCAAAGAGTTCGAAGATTGCGACATCTGTGCCAACGACATCTTCCGCAACTCGTGGAAAGATTCTGGTGTCGAGCGTCGTGCCTTTGACGCTCCTCCAGCGATGCCCGCCAAAGTCGCCGCAGCCGTAGCAGCTGCCCCTGCACCGGCAGCCGCACCATCGGCAAGTCCGGCGTCTGGTATCAGCGAAGAACAATTGGTCAAGCTGATCACTGACGAAGTCCTTCGCCAGATGAAAGCGTAACGCGAGTCCACGCGAACGAATCCTCCTCCCACCACCGAACACTCCTCACCAAAACCCATCCACGACATCATGAAAGTTTCGATTATCGGCGGCGGCGGACTCGTTGGCTCCTGTGCGGCGTTTGCCTTGCAGTGTGGCGGCTTGGCTCGCGAAATCGCTTTGCTTGACGTCAACCAAGAATTGGCGGCCGGCCAAGCCTTGGACATGCAGCACGGCACACCCAGCGTTGCCGACCAAGTCATCGTCGGTGGCGGGTACGAACACATCCCCAGCAGCGACGTGATCTGCATCACCGCAGGTTTGCGTCGCAAGCCAGACGAGTCGCGTTTGGATTTGATCAACCGCAACACCGACTTGTTCGTACAAATTCTGCGTGACGTCAAAGCGGCTGGGCCCAAGCCATCGGCAATCGTTTTGGTCGTCAGCAACCCGGTCGATATTCTGACCTACGTTGCCGCCAAGATGCTGGGACTGCCTTGCAATCAAGTCATCGGTCTGGGCACGCAGCTCGATACGATTCGTTTTTGTTCGTTGATCGCCGAGCAACTGAAATCGCCGCCGACCCAAACCAAGGCGTTGATCTTGGGTGAGCACGGTGAGTCGATGGTTCCGATTTGGAGCAGTGCGACGATCGGCGGTTTGCCGTTGGACAAGTATCCCGGTTGGTCGCCGACCTTGGCGACACAATTGTTTACCCGCACACGTGGTAGTGGTGCGGAAGTCATCAAACGCAAAGGCGGCGCCGGATTCGCCGTCGGGATCGCGATCCGCGACGTGATCGATTCGATCATTTTGGATCAGCGACGCGTGTTGCCGGTCAGCAGCATCCAAAACGGTTGCTACGGCATTCGCGACGTCGCCCTGTCGGTCCCAACCGTCGTCGGCCGAACCGGCGTGGTCGACCGCATGGAAATCGACCTGTGGCCCAAAGAGGTCCAAGGGATGCGAGCCAGCGGCGCGGCTTTGCGAAAGACATTGGACGTCGTGTTGAAGCGAATCGGGTAATCGCGATTGCCCGTGGAGTCGCGAACGAGCATCCGCCCCAATCAGCCGCACCCGCGATAGCGAGCGGTTGGGTGTACTGCGATTCAGCTCCCATCAGCCGCATCCGCGATAGCGAGCGGTTGTGTGTTTTGATTCGGCGACATCAACGACTGCCGAAGCATCGAAATCGCCTAAAGGCTAGACTCCAGCAAGACTGCAATCCTGCTCCCATCAGCCGCATCCGCGATAGCGAGCGGTTGGGTGATCGAGTCCTGCGTCGACCCCACTTTCTTGCTGTCTAGGCGAATCCGAACCGCTGGACTAAGTTTACCGCTGTGCGAAAAAACTTGGTTTTCTGGATGAGGCCCCTTTGATGGCAATGTATGACGTTTTCGGTGTCGGCAACGCGTTGGTCGATATTCAAGCTCGTGTCGATGACGAAGTCCTGACCCGTTTGTCGTTGGACAAGGGCATCATGACTCTGGTCGACGACGAGCAGCAATCGAAAGTCCTCTCACACCTCGACGGCAGCCCGCTGAATCGATGCGCGGGTGGTTCGGCGGCAAACACGATCGTCGCTGTCGCCGATTTGGGTGGCTCGGCCGGCTATTTTGGCAAGGTCGGCGACGACGCGCTCGGCGAGTTCTTCCTCAAAGACATGAAGGACCTGGGCGTCTCGATCACCGTTCCGCCGAACGACAAGCCCACCGGAACCTGTGCCGTCTTGATCACCGAAGACGCACAGCGGACCATGCTGACGAACTTGGCCGCTTCGGTCAGTCTTAGCCCGGACGATATCGACGAAGACAAAATCGCCAACAGCAAGTACGTCTATGTCGAAGGCTACTTGTTGACCGGCGACAGCACCAAAAAAGCAGCGTATCGAGCTTTCGAGTTGGCGAAAAAACACAACGTGAAAGTCGCCTTCACCGCGTCGGATCCATTTTTGGTCAACATGATTCGCGACGAAATCTGGGACTTGATCACCGGCCCCGTCGACCTGTTTTTCTGCAACGAAGAAGAGGCGAAAAGCTTGACCGGTGAGAGCGATCCGCTGAAATGCGCCGTCAAGATCCACGAGCACTGTGAAAACGTCGCCCTGACGCTGGGTGGAAAAGGATCGCTGGTGATGCACGGCGGAATCGAGTTCCCGATCGAAGGCGTGCAAGTTGACGCGATCGACACCACCGGTGCTGGCGACATGTATGCCGGCGCGATGCTGTATGGAATCACCAACGGCATGGACTGGCGCACCGCCGGTCACTTGGCGTCGCACGCCGCCGCGCGTGTCGTGTCACAGCTTGGTGCTCGGTTGCAAAACCGATTCACCGAAGAAGAGATCAAAAACTTCAGCCGACTGACCGAAAACTAGGTATCTGTCCGCTGAACATCGTGAATGCGCTCGCGCGGGCCCGCTGGCTCGCGCGTTGCCCCACAACAACCGCCCAACTTATCAGTATGAACTCCCATGGCCAAAGCACCTAAGAACGCCATCTCTCCGACCCGTGCGGAAGACTATCCCGAGTGGTACCAGCAAGTCATCAAGGCTTCCGACTTGGCTGAAAACTCGCCCGTTCGTGGCTGCATGGTGATCAAACCTTGGGGGTATCAGCTGTGGGAGAACATGCAGCGTGCGCTGGACGACATGTTCAAAGCCACTGGGCACCAAAACGCGTATTTTCCGCTGTTTATCCCAATGAGCTTTCTGGAAAAGGAAGCGGAACACGTCGAGGGATTCGCCAAGGAATGCGCCGTCGTCACACACCACCGCTTGGAACCCGATCCGGACGGCGGTCTGCGTCCGGCCGGGGAACTAGAAGAGCCACTGATTGTTCGCCCGACCAGCGAGACGATTATCGGTGCGACGTACGCCAAGTGGGTTCAGAGTTACCGTGACCTACCGATCTTGATCAACCAGTGGGCCAACGTCGTTCGCTGGGAAATGCGGACTCGGATGTTTCTCCGCACGGCGGAATTCCTGTGGCAAGAAGGCCATACCGTTCACGCGACCAGCGAAGAAGCGATCGAAGAGACCGAGCGGATGATCAACGTTTATGCCGACTTCGCCGAGAACTGGATGGCGATGCCAGTAACGATCGGTGCGAAAACGGCTGGCGAACGGTTCCCCGGAGCTGTCGAAACGCTGTCGATCGAAGCGATGATGCAGGACCGCAAAGCGTTGCAGGCCGGGACAAGCCACTTCCTGGGACAGAATTTCTCCAAGGCGCAAGAGATCGTGTTCCAAAGCGAATCGGGCTCGCGAGAATTTGCTTGGACGACCTCCTGGGGCGTGTCGACTCGTTTGGTCGGTGCGTTGTTGATGACGCACAGTGACGATGACGGTTTGGTGTTGCCACCAAAACTTGCGCCCATGCAAGTCGTCATTTTGCCGATCTACAAAGACGACCAACGCGCAGCGGTGATGGAATACATCGAAAAGCTTCGTGACGAACTTCGCGGCCAGACTTACAACGGGGCACCGCTCCGCGTCGAAATCGACGACCGCGATGTCCGCGGTGGCGAAAAGAAATGGCACCATGTCAAACGCGGTGTCCCGATTCGCTTGGAAGTCGGCCCCAAAGACATGGAAAAGGATTCGGTGTTCATGGGACGCCGCGATCAACCCAAAAGCGTTGGTATGACGCGTGCGGAAGTCGTCGCCAAGATCAGCGATCTGCTGGGCGAAATTCAGCAAAACCTGTACGACAAAGCGGACCAGCTTCGCAAAGACAACACCGTCACGATCACCAACGAAGCCGACTTCCGAGCGTACTTCACCCCGGAAAACGCCGACTCACCGGAGATCCACGGCGGCTTCGCGATGTGCCACTTCGCCGACGAAGAAAGCCTGCAAGACTTGCTCAAAGAGTTGAAGGTGACGATCCGCTGCGTGCCAAGTGCCAACAACGACACGCCCGGCACGTGCTTCTACACCGGCAAACCCGCCGCCAAGCAAGCGATCTTCGCCAAGGCTTATTAAGCCGCAAGGCAAGTTCACCGACTCCACTGGCTCCCCTCTCGCCCCAAACTTGTTTGGGGACCGCCTCGTTGCAAGGCTCCCGCCTTGCGACGCACTGCAATGCAGGCTCTGCCTGCCACACTACTCTGCCTGCCGCCTCCCGCCTGCAGCAACCGCACCGCCATGCCCAGCACACCGCTCACAAAACACCTGTTCTTGATCGGATACCGTGGCACCGGGAAGACGACGGTAGCGTCGATCTTGGCGGCGTTGTTGCAGACGCGCTGGATCGATTTGGACGTCGTGATTGAAACCAAGGCAGGCAAAACAATCAGCGAACTGTTTACGGAAGGCGGCGAGCCGTTGTTTCGCGACTGGGAAACACGCTGCTTGCAGGAGTCGATTGAATCGGATGGTCCACCGCAAGTGATCTCGCTTGGCGGCGGCGCGGTTCTGCGAGAGGAAAACCGAGACTTCATCGCTGACAACGGGCACTGCGTTTGGCTGACTGCATCGCCGGAAACGATTGCCCAGCGAATCGGGGCTGACGCGACCACCGCCGCACGTCGTCCAGCGCTGACGGATTTATCGCCGACCGATGAGATCAAATCGGTGCTGACCGCCCGAGAACCGATCTACCGGGAAGCGTCGCACTATGCGGTTTCAACGGAATCGCTGGCTCCGGCGGAGGTCGCCGATCAGATCACTCAATGGCTGGATTCGCTCGCGACACCCTAGCCATTTCGGCTGCTAAAGTGCGCATCTCAAACCGGTGCCTGCCCCTCTTCGGCGGAGAACCCTACAATCGAGGGTCACGTGCAAAACCGGTCTTTTTTTTCAATCGGTAAACTCGGTAGGCTGGGCGAGAATATTGCCCGTACCGCGTGGCCGACGAAAACAGACCGTCGACTTGCCAGACCGGTATGACTTGATAGGCGGCGACAGAGAGACGTAGCTAACGTTTTGCCGCCAGACGTAGACATAAAAAGGATTGCCTCGTGTTCATCGCTGCTTCTACCGAATGTTTTCCTGACCTTGAGCTCCGCGCTGCGATCGAATTCGCATCGGACTTGGAGTTCACTGCGATCGAAATTGCGATCCACGAATCGGGGGACGTCAAGCCCTCGGAAATCTTGGAAGACATGGACCGTTCGATCCAGTTGTTGCGTTACACGCACCGTTTGGACATTTCCGGATACAGCGTTCAACTCGCGTCGACCGGACAGCAGCATTACGAAGATTTTGCCAAGCTGTGCTGGCTCGCCAAAACGACCAAAGTGGTCACGTTGACGGTGCCGTCGGCCGAGCAGGGCACACCGTTCAACGAAGAAGTCGAGCACCTGCAGCGATTGGTCGAATGCGGTGATGCCGAAGCGTCCGCGTCAGCGTGAAAAGCCAGCTGGGTTGCTTGAGCGAAGACCCCGACACGTTGATGGTGCTGTGCAACAACGTTGATGGACTGGGCATCACGCTTGACCCCAGCGTTTACATCACCGGATCGGCGAAAGGCAAGAACCTGGACAACATTTTGAAGTTTGTCTGCAACGTTCACCTTCGCGATACGCGTCCGGACGCGTTTCAAGTCAGTGTCGGACAAGGCGAAGTCGACTATGGCAAACTGATCACGCAGCTCGAGCGTGAAAAGTATGACCGTGCGTTGACGGTCAATATGATGCCGATGGAAAACCTGGACCATCGCGTCGAACTTCGCAAGCTGCGACGCTTGCTGGAAACCCTGGTGTGATCTCGCTCGACGCGAGCTGGCGGAAGTCGATCACCCGGGTGTTAGACGATTTTGCCGAACCCAGCTACGTTCGCGCGTCTCAAACATTCCGGGCGTTGCGTCAACCGACCATGCCAAGTCGCCGGCGACTGAGCCCTCGGCTTGCCTATGGTCGCCATCGTGGGCCCGCACGTCGCGGTTGCCGCCATGCGGCCGTGGTCATCGTGATTTACCCGCACCGCGAAACCGGTCGGCCTTGCATCGCGCTGACGCGGCGGCCAATGACGCTGTCCCACCACGCAGGCCAAATCTGCTTGCCTGGCGGACGCGTAGAAAACGGCGAGGTGGCAATCGAGGCGGCGAAACGCGAATACCACGAAGAACTGGGAGTCGAGCTCGATCGTGCGACATGCCTGGGGACGCTTCCGAAGATCTATGTCTATGCCAGCGACAACTTGGTCGACACCTTTGTGTTGGTCCACCAAGACCACTTGCCGGTGTGGGCCCCCGATCCAACGGAAGTTGACCAAGTGATCGAGATCCCGCTCAGTGCGCTCAGCCGACTGGGCCGAACGGCGGCTGATTCGATTGTCCAAATCGATTCTGTTCGCCGCGGTAAGGTCGCCGAGGGTGACGAGGTATTCAATTACGGATTCAGTTACCCGGCGATTGACCTGGTCGATTGCGAGGGACGCCAGCACCAAGTGTGGGGAGCAACAGCGATGCTGCTCGCCCAGTGGGGTGAGGTGCTACACCGTGCCCAGAGTGGCAACGGCTGATGAAAACATCGGAATGAGACTTCGAGGCACGGTGTCGGTTAACGTTCAGTGTGAAGTTTTGCCGACATTGCTTCAGCATGACTCGCCCGCAGCAGATTGGGGCGAGCCGTCGCGGTTGTTCGGCCAATGAAAGCACTTACCTTGGCCGACTCGCTAGCGCATCCTACAATCGCGGTGACTGATTTCACGACATCCACCTTGGCGTTTGCGAACTCCCCGGTGAATGACGTTTTGAAACGAAGATTTACACGAAACCACTTTTAGAGGGTCAGTGACATGGCATCCGAAGCCGTCGTCGAGTTTACCGAAGAGAATTTTGAGGCCGAAGTGATGCAAGCTGACGGCCCCGTCCTCGTTGATTTCTGGGCACCCTGGTGCGGCCCTTGCCGTGCAATCGCCCCAATGATCGACCAATTGGCGTCCGAAAATTCGGACAAGAAGGTCGGCAAATTGAACATCGACGAAGCCCCCGGGATCGCCCAAAAGTACGGTATCACCGGTATCCCAACGCTGTTGGTGTTCAAAAACGGCGATGTAGAGCACAGCTTCCGCGGTGGAAACACCACCAAGGCTGCGCTGCAAGAAGCCCTCGACGCTTCTCTGTAAGCTCTCTCGTTTGATTTTGGCCGCTCTCCCGTAGGCGGGAGAGCCGTGTCAGGTGGCGGTTTGCGTACCGACTTGGCCAAGGCCACTCCCTTCCCTAGCGGCCCGTCGTTTCAAGATTAACCACGGGCTAGAATGGGACTCCAATCGCCGCTGCCTGCGAAACGCATTCGCAGAGTATTTGCGCTGGGCATTTACGCTGAGCACCGGCGAGTCTTCTTTGTTTCTCACGCAAGCAGGCGAAAGCAATGCTGCAATACCTTCGATTGCTCGAAGACATTCTCGAGTCGGGCTCGGATCGTGGAGACCGAACGGGAGTGGGCACCCGAAGCCTGTTTGGCCGCCAAATGACCTTCAATTTGGAAGAAGGTTTCCCGCTTCTAACCACCAAAAAACTGCACCTTCGTTCGATCATTTTCGAACTGCTGTGGTTCTTGCGCGGCGACACGAACATCGCTTGGCTGAACGAAAACGGCGTGCGGATCTGGGACGAATGGGCCGACGAAAACGGCGATTTAGGGCCTGTCTATGGGCACCAATGGCGGTCCTGGCCGGCCCCGGATGGCCAGACGATCGACCAGATCGCTTGGGTCGAAAACGAGATCCGCAACAACCCGCTCAGCCGTCGCTTGATCGTCTCCGCTTGGAACGTCAGCGAAGTCAACCGCATGGCGTTACCACCGTGCCACACGCTGTTTCAGTTTTATGTGGCGGACAATCGTTTGTCGTGTCAGCTGTACCAGCGCAGCGCAGACGTGTTTCTGGGCGTCCCGTTCAATATCGCCAGCTACGCGCTGCTGACGTTGATGATGGCCAAGGTCACCGGGCTGCAACCAGGCACTTTCGTGCACACCTTCGGCGACGTGCACCTGTACCAAAATCACTTTGACCAGGCCCGCGAGCAATTGACGCGAGAACCAAAGCCGCTGCCGAAACTCGTGATTTCGCGAACGCCTGAATCGATCGACGATTTCCGATTCGAAGACTTCGAAGTGATCGATTATCACCCGCATCCACACATTAAAGCACCGGTTGCCGTTTAAGCCTGTCGCGCCACGGAAGAGGCACCTATGAAACCGACGTTGACCGCCGTTGTCGCGATTAGTTCGAACGACATGATTGGCCGTGATGGCGACATGCCATGGCGTCTGAGCAGCGATTTGAAGCGTTTTAAAGCCCTGACGATGGGCGGCGTCCTGATCATGGGCCGCAAGACATTTGATTCGATTGGCAAACCGCTTCCTGGACGGCGAACAATTGTCGTGACACGCAATGCCGATTGGGGGTGCGAAGGTGTCGAGGTCGCCCACTCGCCTGAGGCAGCGGTCACCCAAAGTGGAAACGATCCCGCCTTTGTTGTAGGCGGGGCGGAGATTTACCGCCAACTGATCGATCGCTGCAATCAGATTTTTTTGACGCGTGTCTTGTGCGAAGTCGGTGGCGACACAGAATTACAGCTCGACTTGTCTGAATTTGCCGTGATTGAGCAATCGCGGATCCCCGCAGGTCCGAAAGATGAGTATCCGACCGAGTTTCTGCGTTTAAAACGTCGCGAAACTTGACTGCCAGCGTGACGGCGTGCGTGCTCAAACCCGCCGTTTGGGAGCAATCCACAAAGCGTTTGGGTGGTCACTTTGGTCGCGAAACGCGAGTGGAATTAAAAATCCCGAAAAAGGCTGGAAAGTGGCCATTGAGCAAAAAGGGGGCCATTCGCTATAGTCCGGGATTCGCGGACAGCACTTTTTCGTTTTTTGCGTGTGGCGGGCCTTTTCACAAGGTTTCAGGCCGCCGAGGGACCATCCCCGCGGTGCTGCCACAGTCCAGTTTGCACGAGATATTTGCAGGAGCATTGCTATGCCCCGTTTGTTGGGCGTCGACATTCCGAACGACAAACAGATCCAGTATTCGCTGACCTACTTGTACGGCGTTGGTTTATACAGCGCACGTGAAGTATGTGAGAAACTTGGGATCGATCCGACGCGACCCGCGACGGAGATCAACGAAGACGAGCTGGGTCAAATTGCAGCATTGCTGGAACGCGACTACACGGTTGAAGGTCCCCTTCGCCGCCAGGTCACGCAAAACATCAGCCGCCTTCGCGAAATCAAATCATACCGCGGCATGCGTCACCGCATGGGCTTGCCAGTCCGCGGTCAGCGCACCAAGACCAACTCGCGAACGCGAAAAGGTCCAAAGAAGACCGTCGCCGGAAAGAAAGGCGTCAAGGACCTTCGCTAGCGTTCTTTATTACCGATTCAGTTACCGATTTTTGCGTTTAGGACTTTGCCGTGGCAAAGAGCAACAAGAAAAAACGAGTCCGTCGCAACGTGACCAATGGCATCGCCCACATTCACGCGACGTTCAACAATACCACTGTCACTATCACCGATGCCAAGGGCGACACCTTGTGCTGGGCGAGTGCGGGCACGAGCGGATTCAAAGGAAGCCGCAAGAGCACCCCGTTTGCCGGCCAATGTGCTGCTCAACAGGCCGCCGAAAAGGCGACCAAGTTCGGTATGCGTGACGTCGAAGTGCGAGTCAAAGGCCCGGGTTCGGGTCGCGAAAGTGCAATCACCGCGCTGCAATCGGCGGGATTGAAGGTCAAGTTGATCGAAGACGTGACCCCCATTCCTCACAACGGATGCCGACCACGCAAAAAGCGTCGCGTCTAATTCCTTACTTCGTCGATTCAGGCACCCCGCATGCTGCGTGTATACGCGCAGCAACCTGGTGTCGCGTCGATTCATTCAATTCGCAATCGTACTCCCCAGCGACAAGGTTACATCGCAATGCATATCCGTTGGCGTGGAATGGAGCTTCCCAGCACACTGGAAGTTGACCGCGATTCACTTTCGCAAACCTACGGCAAATTCACCGCAGAGCCTTTCGAGCGTGGTTTCGGCACCAGCGTCGGTAACTCCATCCGACGTGTCCTGCTGAGCAGCTTGATGGGTAGTGCCGTCACGCAGATCAAAATCCGTGGCGCACAGCACGAATTCACCAACATTCCAGGCGTTCTAGAAGATGTCACCGACATCGTCCTGAACGTGAAGAGCTTGGTCGTTCGCAACCACAGCGAAGCGACCCGCGTGATCACCGTCGAAGCCGATAAGGCTGGCGAGATCCGCGGCAGCGACATCCAGACGGATCAAGATGTCGAAATCATCAACCAAGACATCGTCTTGGCAACCTTGACCGAAGACGTCCCTTTCATGATGGAAATGGTCGTCGAAAACGGACGTGGATATGTCCCCGCGACCGAACACAGCAGCGCCGACCACGAAATCGGAATCATCCCGATCGACGCGGTCTACAGCCCTGTGACCCGTGTCCGTTACGACGTCGAAGAGACCCGTGTCGGCCAAAAAACCAACTATGACAAGCTGGTTCTGGAAATCTGGACCGACGGAAGTGTGAACCCGGAATTGGCGCTCGTCGAAGCCGCCAAGATCCTGCGTAAACACCTCAACCCGTTCGTCCAATATCGCGAACTCGGACCGAGCATCTTCTCGGCCGCTCGCGGTGGGGCCGGATCGCCCGAAGCACAGCTGGAAGCCAAGCTCAACATGACGCTTGCCGACCTCCGACTTTCCGTGCGGGCTAACAACTGCCTGGAAAGCGAAAACATCCAAACCGTGCGTGACCTCGTCCAACGTAACGAAGATCAGTTGCTGGAAGTCCGAAACTTCGGTGACACGACGCTGAACGAAGTCCGCGAAAAGTTGGCCCAATACGGCCTGCACCTCGGCATGCGAGTGCCAGCCCAACCGTTGTTCTAGGTTCTGCCGAACCTGTCCACCGGGCAAGCCAACTGCTGTAACCACAATATAAGTCACCAACCCATACCTGAACTGTCATGCGACACCGACGACATGGCCGCACCCTGGGACGTAGCCCCAGCCATCGCAAGGCCCTGCTGAAAAACCTCGCCAGCGCCCTGTTCCTGACCGAACGCGACGCCGAGTTGGATGAGAACGCGCCCAAGGTTGCCGGTCGTATCACGACCACGCTGCAAAAGGCCAAGGAAGTTCGTCCATTGGTCGAGAAGTGCATCACTATCGCCAAGAAGTCTCTCCCACACGCCGAAGCCGCGAAGGAATTCGCTTGCGACGCTGACCGTGGCTCGGACGAGTACAAGAAATGGCGTGAAAGCGATAACTGGAAGAAATGGGCCGACGCCCGTGGACCAGTCGTCGCCGCACAACGCCGCGTTGTTCAAATGATCGGTGACCGCGAAGCGACCGCAGTCTTGTTCGACATCGTTGCCGAACGTTACGTCGATCGCCAAGGTGGTTACACCCGCATCGTACGCTTGGCCATGCCTCGCCTCGGTGACGCCGGTACTCGCGCTATTTTGGAATTGGTTGGCAAGAACGATCGCGTCAACCGCGCCGCCGAACGCCCTGCCTTCGATAGCGAAGCACCTGCCGAAGAACCAGCAGCAGAAGAAGCAAACGCAGAATAAGCTCGCTTCGAGAAACGACATCGACGGACAAGTCAGCTAATGCCGACTTGTCCGTTTTTTTATGCGCTCGCAGCTCGCGATGTTCAAACTGCTGCACGAGTCACGCTGCACTCGTCTATTCGACCGCTTCGGCGTCAACGAACCAACGCGTGGGTGATACACCTTGCGAAGGGTACAACTGCAAATTGCGTTCGCCAAACAAAACCTGTTTGAGTGCCTCACGCTTCGCCGAACCCGTGATAATAAACCAAATGTCCTTGCCGGCCGAAATCGCCGGATAAGTCATCGTGTAGCGATGAGCTTGAAACTTGGGGACATAGTTTTCAATGAACGACGCGTCGGTTACACCGAGGGCTTTCGTCTCGGGAAACAGTGATGAAGTGTGCGCGTCGTCACCCATTCCCAGCAGTACCAGATCAAAAGTTGGCATCGCGGTTCCAAAGAATGCTTCCATCTCAGATGCGTAGGCTCGTGCTGCTTCCGCTGGGGCATCGACCTGAACCTGCACGGGATGAACATTCGATTCTTTGACCGGGATGTGGTCCAACAGGGCGTTTTTGACCATCTTGTAGTTGCTGTCGGAGTGGTCATGGGGCACGTTTCGCTCGTCGCCCCAAAAGAAATGGATTTGTTCCCATGGCAAATCTCGCGTGGCCAACATCTCATAGACACGCTTTGGCGTCGAACCTCCGGAAAGCGAGATCGAAAACGTGTCCTTCGATTTCAAGGTTTCGGTAATGAGCTCGCAGATCGAATCGGTCACGGCGTTTTGAAGCTTGGTGAGATCCGCATACGGTTCAAAAGGGAAAAATGCCACGGCG
The DNA here is from genome assembly GCA_002901265.1 of Rhodopirellula baltica. GTDB lineage: Bacteria > Planctomycetota > Planctomycetia > Pirellulales > Pirellulaceae > Stieleria > Stieleria baltica_A. Next base: position 54,883 of record PPHI01000082.1, read on the forward strand.
TATTTCTCGTGCGATTGAAAGGTGGCTTGATGAACCACCGGTCCTGTCGGTGATTTGAAGTCTCGATGATAGCGGATTGCTGGCTGGCTACGACACAGGTCAGCGTTTCCGACAATCATGCTATGGTGGTGGCAGCCACAAGATAGACTCCCGCAACCAGGATGCAGCCTTGATGACAACGACCACGGGATCCGAGATCACGATTCGCGACGCACAGCGTGCTGATGTTCCCCAAATTCATGCGATGCTGGGCGAACTCGCCGAGTTTGAAAAACTATCTGAGCAGTTTGTCGGAACAGCGCAGCAGATGGAAACCGAGCTGTTTGATCGTGATGGCGGCCCGAGTGCCTTCATCGCGGTCGATGCGGAGTGCGGTCCAATTGCCTACGCGATTTACTTTGAAAACTTCTCTACATTCCTGTGCCGGCGGGGGCTTTATTTGGAAGACATCTATGTCCGACCGGCGTTTCGTAAACGTGGAATTGGAAAACGGATGTTGCAACACCTCGCTTCGATCGCCGTCGAACGTCAGTGCGGGCGGATGGAATGGTGCGTGCTCGATTGGAACCAGAACGCGATCGACGTCTACGAGGCAATCGGAGGCGACGTGCTGCCCGATTGGCGGATCGTGCGACTCGATCAAGACGCGATTGCAAAACTCGCTGGCAAATAAGGGTTCAATCTTTCTAGTTTTTCGTAAGGATCCAGCCGTGTTTCCTCAATAGTCTCGTGTAAGCCAGTCGCCACGAGACGTTCCGATGAAAACACGAGCCCACCAAGAAACATTCGACCGTTGGCTGAATTGCCATACCGGCCTACTGTTAAAAGTCGCCTCGTCATTTTCCAAAGATGCGACCGATCGAGACGACTTGCTTCAAGAGATCTCGTTCCAAGTCTGGAAGTCGATCCCCGGCTATGACGGCCGCGTCAAGGAATCGACCTGGATCTATCGCGTCTCGCTCTACACCGCGATTCGGTGGGCGAAACGTGAATCCAATCGCCCCAGCACGGCAAATCTTGAACAACCCGCAATTGTCATTGACCAATCGGGACAGGACCCACGACTCGCTTGGCTCTACGAACAGATTCAAGCGTTGGAACCGATCGACCGTTCGCTAACGCTGCTGATGCTGGACGGCTACAGCTATCTGGAAATCGCCGACACCCTGGGGATGACGGAAAGCAATGTAGGTGTCCGACTCAGCCGCATCAAAAAGGATCTCACACGCAAACTTCAGCGAGAACGAAACGATGACATTCGATGAAGCCCAATCATTGTGGCAGTCACAACCGAACGACAATCCTGCGGTCAATAAAGATGCGCTGATGCGATCAGTGAAGGCCAAGTACGCGGCGTTTGACCGAGTCGCCAACGTGACCGAAGTGGCGATGTTCTGCACGCTGCTGTTCGTCGCCGCGATGTTTATGCGAGACCCGATCATACAGGGTCACGACCGGATCTTGATTCTGGCCGGAATTGCTGCTGTTGTCTCGGCAACGTCGGTGTGGACTTGGCGGCGGGCACGAAAGCGACGTGAAGTTTCCTTTGACAATTCGCTGCTCGGGATCATCGAAAAATCAATCGACGGGATTGATGATTATGCGGCACGAATGACCAGCTTCGTGTTTTGGTTTGGCGGTCCGCTTTGCTTGGGCTTGCTACTCGCCTTGTGGGTAGCAGACGAATCAAAACGCCCAATGCTTTACACCATCTTTATCCCCGCGACACTCATTTGCTTGGGGCTGAGCTACTGGCAAGTTCGACGCGAGATTCGTTTGAAACTGATTCCGCAAAGAACACAACTGGTCGAACTACAACGATCACTCATCAGTCACCAAGCGACTGTATGATGGGAGTAGATCGTTGACCGGAACGGCGATCATTTGCCCCGCAAATCAGTTGAACCAGCGATGCGACTCCCCGCTTCCAGAAATTTCTTGCTGATCGGCCTACTGATCAGCACGTTGATGCCTCATCCAACCATCCGTGGGCAATCCTATGCATTGAAACCGGCACCAAGTCCTGCGGAGAACCCCTTGAAGGGTTTGGTGCCGTACGCACGCCCGGCACCAAACCGTTTTCCACACAGCATGGAGTTCCAGTATCTCCCGCTGAGCGATTTGATGTTGGGGATGGATCAGTTTGACTGGTCACCGATGGAACGCTTGCTGGACGATATCGCATCACGAGGGAACCAGGCAGTCGTCCGCGTTTACATGGAATACCCCGGCAAGGAAAAAGGGATTCCTCAATTCCTGGTCGATGGAGGGCTGCGAGTCCATCGCTACCCCAACACCAATACCGCCCCGTTCCCGCCAACCCAAGTCACTACGCCGGACTACGAAGACGCGAACCTTCGCGAAGCATTGCGTCGGTTCATCGCCGCATGGGGCAAAGCATACGATGGTGACCCACGACTGGCTTACATCACCGCTGGGTTACTAGGTACCTGGGGCGAGTGGCACACCTACCCCAAGGACGACCTTTGGGCGAGTCACAAAACCCAAGCCATCGTACTCGATGCTTATGCAACTGCTTTTCGATCGACGCCGGTCTTACTCCGGTATCCCGCCGGCCCCGACCATGGTGCTCAGGTCGAAAACGCGAACCGTCCCTTTGGCTACCACGATGATTCCTTTGCGTGGGCGACTCTCGAAACAGGTCGCCGCCAAGACGATTGGTTCTATATGTCAATACTGAACTCGGCGGGAGCACAAGCCCGCAACAAATGGAAATCACATCCGATTGGTGGCGAGATCCGGCCTGAAGTTTGGGGCAAGATCTTTGACTCGCCAGACCAATGGCCGGATCAGGCACAGAATTTCCATGAGTGTGTTTCTGTCACACATGCGACTTGGTTGATGGACACGGGGATGTTTCGCAAGCAAGCATCACCGGAGCGATTGACGACTGCGATCACCGAAGTCGGTCGAATGGGCTACGACTTCTATGTGCGATCATCCACCTTTCAGAGAAACAATGAAAGTCGCCAGCTTGACGTAACACTTGAAATTCTCAATCAGGGCGTCGCGCCGTTTTATGCGGATTGGCCGTCCGAAATTGCGATCGCAACGACAGCAGGAAAAATCGTTTCGCGGCAACACGCACCGGGATTCAAATTGCAAGGTCTACTGCCAGCCAAGACGCCACACAGGCGTTCGGCATCGATCCCGATGCCGCAATCTGGAGAGTACTTTGTGCTGCTCCGCGTGGTGAATCCGCTTCCTGGCGGTAAACCGCTGCGGTTCGCAAACGTAGATCAAGACGCCACCAAGGCGGGTTGGTTGACGCTTGGAAAACTGATGGTCGAATAGTCGTCCGACCATACCATTTCACACTCGACGCAAAGGCCAACGTTCGATGTTAAAAGAGCTGATCGGACGCCAGATCAATCAAGAAGTTGGGATCAATATCCACGGCGCCCACCGCATCGACACCGCTGAGATCCTCTCCGCGGCGGATGAGTATTTTTCAGTCAAGATGGAACAGGACAACAATGTGTACCATGTGCCATACACGAACATCGTCAAAGTGATTGAGAACCCATCGGGAGTGGTGGTCAGCGGATTTTTCAAATCACACCACTCCCATCCGATGGTCATCAAGATCGGACATGTCGTCGAATACGTACCGACGTAGCAGCACGCCGAGTCGACAACCTTTCGTTAACGACGGTTTTGTAATGAAGCAGCACTCGCCGTTTGCTGTGGTACCCACGGTGTTCCCGCACGGAACACACGTTGGTGATACATCGCTAGGGAACGCAGGGCATGTCCTTTTGGACCGATCGCCCAATCATGATCCAAGTCGGATGCCATCGCACGCAACAAGTAACTGACCGCTGCGACCAAACGTCGGTCTTGCAAGTCTTCATCGGGAGTCACCGTCAGCAACCATTCGACGATGTGCCCCGTCGTTTGAATCTTTCGATCAACGTCGTTGTTGTCGCCCCGACCTTCGAACCACTCCGTGCTCATCGAACCGTCGCGGTTTTGGAGCGAGTAGGCATAGTCGATGAAATCGTTGGTGTAGATTTCGGCACGCTTCCAATGCCCTTCGATCGGCTTGCCTTCGGCGCGGCGTTTCCGCAATGCGTGAGCGTATCCCATCAAACGGTGTGTGCCGCCACAGGCCGCACCGACAATCGGTTCTTCCAGCTCTTCGGCAATCAAACGCTCGAAATCCCATTCGCTACCATCCGCAGCAATCCAAGTCGAATCGGTGTCGAGATAGTGCGAGAATCCGATTAACGTAAATGTCAGCTCGTTTTCCGGCTTGCAGCCGCGTTGTTCAGACTTGATCAACGCATCCACGTTGTATTTCATCTGTCCGGCGTACAGCGGATACTCGACAGGCACGTTGCACATTCCCAACACGGCTAGGAACTGCGACTCGTGTCCTTGCAATCCCACGCCGCTCTTGGCTTTGATCCCATCCGCGTCGTTGGTCAACAGACGCTGACCACGGCAAATGTTATTGCCGGCGATCCAAGCAATCGTGCTGTAGAGACGATTGCCGACGCGAACTTGTGTGTCACTGCCGAACACCATCAGTTGGTGCATCATCCCCCAGTTGCTGCGTCCGGCGGCAACCTCAGGGTTCTGATAAAAGTAGCTCAGCACCCGTTCCATCGGGCGTCGCAAACTGGCGACCGTCCGATTCGGCTGGATCTCGACCGACGGGCGACCGGTGTAATCGAGTTCGACGTCTGCTTCTTCGGTTTCTGGTTGCCCGATTTGATCAGGCGCCGCTTCCGAGGCTGGCGAATCGATCACCACGTCATCCTGGCTTGGCAGGTCACCGACGCTCGCCGACGCACTACCGGGTGCCTCGAGACGTTGTGAAAGGTTACCCTTTGGCAGCGGGGTCAATTCCGCGGTATCGGCAGGGAGTTCCGTCAGCTTTGCAGGTTCCGACCGACGGCTAACCGCAACACGCTCGGACCGCTTTGGCTGCAACTTGACCTCTTCGTTGACCGTTTCATCTCGCAGCACGTTTGGCGCGTCTTCCCTTGCCATCGGCGATTCGAGGGACAGCGCGTCGTCATCACCAAGATTCTCTTCGCTCGGCAAATCATCGTACCGTGGCGCCAGATCAGCGTTTGGAACGACGCTCGCTTTGGGAACCAGCTTCTTTCGTTCGCCAGGTTCGCTGATCTCAACACGCGGCTGAGCTTTCGGTTCGACGACGCGTTCGTTCGCCTCTGGTTGCGAAGGTGCTCGCTGCTGGGGCGCCGGTTGCGTCGGAGGTGCTGGTTGGGCCTTGGGAGCGACTTCGTGAATCGGTTGTGGTTTAACCGCAGGTTCCACCGACGCCGCGACCGGATCGCGCAGTGGGGCAATCCGATTGATCGCATCGCGTGCCACCCAATTGCCTTCGCTGATCGCGCGAATGGATTGGTCGTTCACAGCAGCGGGAGCTTCCGACGCCTGCATGTCGCCTACTGACAAAGCCGCTTCGGCGTCGCCACGACCCTGCCATTGACTCGCGCTGCGCTGCTGCGCCGCACGGCGTTCGGCAAGCAAACGTGCCCCTGGCGTTTGGATCGCATTTTCGCGAACCGTGTTCTCGGCTTTCGCCTTGGACTCCGCTTCGCCAAGTTTCATCGATGGAAGTTCTGCACGGGACTGGCCCTTGTCACTTGGATCGGACACCGGCAGCGCTGGCAACGGTTTCCGGGTGGGTGACTGTTCCGCTGGCGCTTTTGCCACATGTGCTTCCGCCACACTCGCGGTGACGTCACGAGCGACTGACGTGTCGTTTTTTTGCGAGGTGGATTGCGGTGCACCACGACGAGTCCACCCCTCATCACTCGCCGCAGGGCTCTTCTTTGCCGGCTCCACCGAAGCAACCGCAGCAGCTTCAACTTCGACAGCAGGTTTCACATCCGCAGCGGGTTCTTCGACAGGCATGTTGGCAGGTGCCATCAGCTCAATCGTGTCATCTGCGTAGGCGGGTAACTCAACTGAAGATGCTGCGAGGGTTGACGCGAATGCAGCAGCGACTCGCCACAGGTGGGTACGAAGACGATCGCGTTGGTTTGTAGTGTTGCGTCGGGTCGGGCAGGTCAGCACGAATAGGCTCCATCGAACGAATGCGCAAAGGTAGTCTCTGCTATCGGATCGAAGGGCCGCAGAATCCAACCTTTAACAGTCGACCAATGCCCAAAGGAAACGCCTTTAAACCAGGTAAACTTTGCGGGTTGGTATTCGCCGTTCTGATTGAAAAACTCGAATTTCGCTCAAGCGATTTCACCCCCTGCCTGAGCCGTTTTCTGCACCGTCGCGCCTGCCACAAGGTATCGCCTTGGACCGATTTCCCAAATCCATGGCTTTTCAGTGGAGAAAAGCTGGATCGAGGGAGTCTTCTGAATCGCGGCAAGGACTCCACCTGGATGGACACCAGCAAAAAAGTTTCCCATCGACAACAGGGACGCGGCGAGCCGCTCGACTTGGTCGGGATCTGCGGCGGCCGCGTCGCAATGCAGCAATTGCGGGGCGCTGTCCGAAGAGACAAAGTCAAATGCAAAGACGGCGTGGCCGTTCGGACGCAGCATCTCCCCGACGGTACGGATGTGTCCTTCACGGACCCAACTGAGAACCAGCTTGGGGTCGTCAAGCAAGGATTCTTTGTAGCGCAGGCGTTGCACTGACATCGCGAGTTGGGAAAGCAGTCCGCTTGAGACAACGAGATCGCAATCGCCGACCGCGATCGGTGAACCTTGGGCGAGCGAACCCGGTGTATGGCCCCCCATCAACGGCGCGGCGACATCAAAATCGCCATGCCGATGAACCGCGTCATGATCGACGCCTAGCTTTGAAATCGCATGGTCCATTGCCCCGGTATCCACATCGACCAAATGGACTTCTGCAAAGTGTTGCAACAACCATGTGAGATCGATGTCGTTACAGTTTCCCGCACCAAGAATCGCCACTCGGTCGTGACGGGACATGGCTTCGGTCGCTGTCTGGATCATCGCCATAATACGTTGGCGATGCGATCCATACCCTACCCAATCGTGCACCGTCCGTTGATTGTTGCGACGGTGGATGTTTACCAGTTCCAAGTCCATCGCAGGATGACTCGTGATAGAAGCGTGTTACTTCGACAGATCGATGTTGGGGATTTCTTTCGATGGCAAGGCGGCCAACCGAAGTGCGCCTGCGACCGGATCTTGGACCACCAAAGGGCTTAGCCCCATTGGCTCGATTGCCGCGATCAGCTGCTCCCGGCAACGTGTTTCGTTCACCAAGATACCACCGGTCATCGCCAGCGTGGCGCCGGCCGGCAAATCCAATCGCTCATTCAAGGTCGCAACATGATTGGCCAATTCGCTGACCGCATGGTCGACGATCCGAATCGACACAGGGTCGCCGTCTTCGGCAGCGTTGACGACTCGTCGACTGAGAGCCGCTATTGCTTTTCGAGTCCCTTCGGGACCATAGATTTTTTCGATCAATTCCAACGGCTCGGTCACACCGAAATGTTCGCAAAAGGATTCGACGAGAACGGTCGCTTCGCCACGTCCATCCGCAGCGCGAGCGACCGCATCCAACCCCGCGACCGCGATCGCAAAGCCACTCCCAGGGTCGCCGATCAGTGATCCCCAACCACCTGCGCGACTGCACTCGCCAGCTTGGTTCCGTCCCCAAGCGAAGGAACCGGTTCCTGAAATCAGCACGATGCCTGACAAACTGGGTGTAGCGGCAGCTAGCACCGGTAGCGCATCGTCGGTGACAAAAACGCGTGACCGTGGGAATTGCCGCTCAATCAGCGCTTTCAATTCGTCTTGCTCCGGTTTCCGTCCGGCGCCCGCTGCTCCAATACAAATCCGTTCGGGTTCGTCGGCTTGCAACGTTCGGTCTTCGCTCGCTTGACGCACCGCCAACCGCACGGAACGACAGATCGCATTCGCTGCCGTTTCGAATCCGACGACGCGTGGATTTCCGGCATCGGAAATTCCAGCACCGATCGGGACCACCGGCCCATTCTCGGAACGGTTGCAATGCCCGACCCACGAAACCGTTTTACTGCCGCCGGCATCAACACCAGCGATCAACGTCGGATGATTGGCAGACAAATAGTTCACAGACAGATGTTTTGAAAACATGAGCGAGCTACTTCTGTCCGGATTCGAGTGCCAATCGCAATTGCCCACCGCTCTGCCGCAGTCGCTCACGCGCTTGGATTGCCGACACGGAACATCGGGCACTGACGATGGCCGTTTTCAATTCGCCGTCACAGCGATCAAGAACCGCTTGCGATTCTTCGTTCGATAGCCCAGTTAAACGAGACATCAATCGGCGAGTCCGCGCGACCAATTTTGCATTGGACGCACGCAGGTCGACCATCAGGTTGCCGTAGGTTTTGCCAAGCCGAACCATCGTTCCAGTGGTCAGCATATTGAGAACCATTTTGGTCGCCGTCCCTGCTTTCATCCGAGTCGAACCGCTGATCAGTTCCGGCCCAACGACTGGCGTGATCATCCATTCTGCAGCCTCGGCAAGCGGAGAGTTTTCGTTGCAAGCCAAACCAATCGTCGACGCGCCCAACGATCGAGCATAGGCAACCGCACCGATCACATACGGCGTCCTACCGCTGGATGCGATCCCGACCAAGACGTCTCCTTTGCAAAAGCCGATCTGGCGGAGGTCGTCGGCACCTCGCTCGGGTAGATCTTCGATGCCTTCCGCCGCACGCCGCAATGCCGAATCACCACCAGCGATCAGACCGATCACCATTTCCGGAGGGGTGCTAAAGGTCGGCGGGCACTCCGACGCATCAAGTACACCCAAACGCCCTGATGTCCCGGCACCGACGTAGACGAGTCGACCGCCGCTACGGATTCGATCGCTAATGATTTCGATCGCCTGGGCAATCGCTGCCTCTTCTTTGCCGACGGCATCGGCGATCATCGCATCTTCGCGATTAAACAGTCGGACCAGTTCAATGGGAGAGAGCGTGTCGATCGATTCCGATCGCGGATTAACACGTTCGGTCGTCAATAGCTCTAGCTGCTGGTCGATGGGGAGATCGTCCATTTACGAGATGCCGGCGAAAAATACGGTGCGGGGAAAAGCGGTATGATAGCCGCCACGCTTTTCCGTCCCACCTGCCGTCAGCGAGATTGTCCACCTATGTTTCGAAACGCCAAGAATCAACGATCCGGGAATTACTCGGCGTTTGCAAACTGGGCAAGCGCTCTGCTGGTGATTGTCAGTTTGAACGCGACCGCTGGGGGCCAAGAAATCAGTCCCGCTACGACTGCCATCCCGCCGGTTCTTACCGGAATTGACGTTCTAAAACAGAACGGATTCAAAGACTTGGTAGGAAAACGTATCGGCCTGATCACCAACCACACCGGATTGGATTTTCAAGGATGCGAGACCGCAGTCCTTTTGCATGAAGCGAAAAACGTGGATTTGGTCACGTTGTTCAGTCCCGAACACGGCTACCAAGGAAAACTCGACCAGTCGACGATCGGCAACGACAAAGACAAAGCGACCGGACTGCAAATTGTCAGTCTGTACGGCAAGACACGTCGCCCCACTGCAGAGATGTTGGCTGATATCGATGTGCTCGTCTTCGACATCCAAGACATCGGGGCGCGATTCTATACCTATATCTCAACGATGGGCGAAGCGATGATTGCCGCCAATGAGCATGGCAAACGGTTCGTCGTTCTCGATCGCCCCAATCCGATCGACGGCGTTTCGATCGCGGGCCCAATGCTGGATCATGGCACCGAATCCTTCGTTGGTTTCCATCATCTGCCGATCCGACATGGAATGACCATCGGTGAATTGGCGATGATGTTCCATTCAGAATTGAATCTTTCGGCGCCGCTGGATGTGATTCGCTGCCAGGGCTGGCACCGCGAGATGACCTTCGATGAGTGTGGATCGGTTTGGGTGAACCCGTCGCCCAATATGCGATCGCTGACACAGGCGTTTCTGTATCCCGGTGTCGGCATGTTGGAAACAAGCAATCTGTCGGTCGGGCGCGGTACCGACACTCCGTTCGAAGTGATCGGTGCCCCGTGGATTGAGCCGATTCGTTTCGCGCAATCACTCGATAAGGTGCCAGGAATGGTTTTCGTTCCGATCCGCTTCACTCCCGATGCAAGTCGCTACAAAGACGAAGCCTGCGGCGGTGTCAATCTGGTGATCACCGACCGAACGGCGTTTGATCCGATCCGTCTGGGAATCACGCTCGCCGTCACACTGCAACGCCTTTACCCCGATCATTGGCAAGCGGAACGCGCGAACAAATTGCTGGGCAGTCAATCGACATTGGACGCAATCTTGGCCGGCCAATCGGTCTCGGAAGTGATGCTCCAAACAAAGATCGGGTTGGACGACTTTGCCCAGCGTCGATCAGAATTCCTGTTGTATTGAGCGACCATCAATTCCCCGTGCATTTTGAGCCTATTTCCTAGGCAATTATGCAATTCACGTCGTGGCAACACGGTGGAACATCTTCGCGTTCTCGTTCTATAATCCGCCCAAACAGTTACCGATAGCGAAAGGAAGAATTGATGGGAACACACGTCACTGAAGAATCTTGGTTTGGAAGAATTGGTGGAGCGATTAAAGGAATCCTGTTTGGCGGATTACTTGCGATTCTGTCAGTGCCGCTTTTGTTTTGGAACGAAGGACGCGCCGTCCGCACGGCAAAAGGATTGAAAGAAGGGGCCAGTGTCGTTGTCGATATCCAACCTGAAAGTGTGGATCCGGCGAACGATGGAAAATTCGTCCACCTTTCTGGGGACACCAGCACGAGCGAGTCTCTCCAGGACCACGACTTTGCTGTTTCGTATGACGGAATCCGCCTGACGCGGAATGTGGAAACCTATCAGTGGCATGAAAACAGCGACACGCGTACCGAGAAAAAGCTTGGCGGTGGGAAGCGTCGCACCACGGAATACACCTACGAAAAAGGTTGGCACAAAGGCTTGATCGATTCGACCGAATTTGATGAGCCCGATCATAAGAACCCGACACAGACCCTGTTCGCCGAACAGGTCCGTCAAGCCAACGATGTCCGTGTCGGTGAGTTTCGCTTGCCCGACTCGTTGATCGATATGATCAGGGACGAACAAGCCTACAAGATCGAAGCAGCGAACATCCCCGAAGCATTGCGACAGCGGGCGGTGATCAGGAATGACGGCGAGAACGGTCAAGCGACTCTGTATATCGCAGCCGAAACCGCTGTCAGCAGCACGCCAGCTGGGGCTGCGTCCGAAGCTTCGCCAGATCCCAATCGCGAGACACCGACAGAGAACAAGCCTGTCTCTGAGGAAGACCAAGAGGTCTTGGACCTCATCGCTCCGCATGTGCAAGATACCGCAACAACCGAAAATGCGTCAGCTGAAGACACTACGAAACAAGCGACGTCGCAATCGGCGACGGTTTCACGCGACCCATCGGTCGATCCGCAAATCGGCGACGTTCGGGTCTGGTTTACCACGACGCCAGTTGGTCCGGTGAGCTTATTGAGCCAACAAACAGGCAATGGCTTTTCCCCCTTCGAGACACATTACGGAACGACGATTCACACCCTGGAAAACGGGATCATCAGTTCTGCGGAAATGATCGCCCATGCCGAATCTGCTAACCGGGTCATGACCTGGGCGATCCGGGCGGGTGGGTCCTTCATCATGTTCCTAGGACTCGTTCTGATTCTGCGTCCGCTGGCCGTTGTTGCAGACGTGCTGCCGTTTCTGGGCTCGCTGGTAGGGTTCGGATCGATGCTGATCGCGGGATTGTTGACCATTGCCGGGGCAACCACGGTGATCGCGATTGCCTGGATCGTGTATCGCCCGCTACTTGGGATTAGCCTGTTGGTCGTCGCGGCAATCGCTTTGTATCTGATCTTCTCGCGAGGCAAGAAACGTCGCGGTGGTGGTCCTGAAACGTTGACTGCATCGGATTTGGCGTAAACTTCACTGTCGTCAAACCTATTTTTCAAAAGGTCAAGAGCATGCGTATCAGAAAGCGATCCCTGGGTGTCGTGCTAGCCCTGGTTTCCTGGGCACCTTCCGTACAAGCACAATCAAACGATGTGGATTCCAGCAAGGAGCAAATCGAAATGACGGATTCTGTGTTACTGCAACCTTGGACCGGACCCTACGGTGGCGTTCCACCTTGGGACCGTGTTCGCCGCGAGGAATTCACCGCGGCGTTTGATGCGGCGATCAAGATGGCTCAGGCCGATATTGATGCGATCGCCAACCAATCTGAACCGCCGACGTTTGAAAATACGGTGGTCGCGATGGAGAATGCGGGAAAAGCTCTCGACCGACTCGACGCGATCTTCGGTGTTTATTCTTCGAATCTGAATGTGGGCCCGATCCCAGACATCGAACGCGTTGTCGCACCGAAGTTGTCCGCGCACTCGGATAGCATCTATCAAAATGAAAAGCTGTTTGCCCGCCTGGAACAGATTTTCAAAAACGCTTTCGACTCGTTGGCCCCCGCACAGCAACGACTGATTGACGACCTTTACAAGACATTCGTCCGACGTGGTGCCAAACTCAGTTCGGCAGACAAGTCCCAACTGTCGCAAATCAACGCCCAACTCGCGCGGCTCTACACCGATTTCAGCCAGAACGTTCTCGACGACGAAAAGAAGTACGTCACTTGGATCGACAGTGAATCGCGGCTTGACGGGCTTCCCGCCAGCGTCGTCGCATCGATGAAGCGGGCTGCCGAAGAGCGTGGACAATCCGGCAAGTGGGCCGTCACCAACACGCGATCTTCGATGGATCCCGTACTGACCTATGCGAACGATCGCGCACTTCGCGAAGAGGTCTGGCGAACCTACTACAACCGTTGCGACAACGGTGACGCAAACGACAACAACGAACTGATCACCGAAATATTGGCACTGCGTCTCAAACGTGCAAACTTGCTGGGCTATGCCACCCATGCGCATTGGCGTCTCGAAGGCACGATGGCAAAAACGCCTGAAGCCACCGAAGAACTGATGGATCAAGTCTGGCAGCCAGCCGTCGCACGGGTTCACGAAGAAGTCGCCGACATGCAAAAGATCGCCGACAAAGAATCGTCGGACAAAATCACGATCGAACCTTGGGACTATCGCTACTATGCCGAGAAAGTCCGCAAAGCAAAATACGATTTGGATCTTGGCGAAGTCAAACCGTACATGCAACTGGACAAACTTCGCGAAGGCATGTTCTGGGTCGCCGGCGAACTATTCGGATTCCAATTCAAACCTGTTACCGATGTCCCCGTGTTCCATCCCGACGTAAGCGTCTGGGAAGTCACCAACAAGGCAGGCGACCACATCGGTCTTTGGTACTTCGATCCGTTCGCACGCGAAGGCAAACGAAGTGGCGCATGGATGACGGCGTACCGTGTGCAACAAAATATTGATCGACCGATCGCGCCGATCGTTTCCAATAACAGCAACTTTGTCAAAGGCGGGGAAGGCGAAGTTGTACTGATCTCGTGGGATGATGCGACAACACTCTTCCACGAGTTCGGACACGCCCTGCACGGATTGTGTTCTTCGGTCGAGTACCCGTCACAAGCCGGTACTTCAGTAGCGCGAGACTACGTCGAGTTCCCTTCGCAAATCCTTGAGCACTGGTTGGAAACGCCAGAAATTTTGCAGCGGTTCTGTTTGCACTACGAAACCGGCGAGCCTCTGCCGCAGTCCTTGATCGACAAAATCAACAACGCGTCGACGTTCAACCAGGGTTTTGCGACCGTTGAATACCTGGCCAGTGCGATCGTGGACATGAAACTTCACACGACCGACCAAACGCAAATCGATCCCGATCTGTTCGAACGCGAAACGCTCGCCGAAATCGGCATGCCAAGCGAATTGCCAATGCGTCACCGCACGCCGCACTTCATGCACATTTTCAGCAGCGACAGCTACTCCGCCGGCTACTACAGCTATCTGTGGGCCGATGCGTTGACCGCCGATGCGGCCGAAATGTTCGAACAAGCCGGTTCGTTCTACGATCCGGAAGTTGCAACTCGGCTTCGCGAAAGCGTGTTCTCCGTCGGTGACACCATCGATCCCGCCGAAGGTTTCCGACGATTCCGCGGACGTGACGTCGATACCTCAGCTTTGATGCGTAAACGCGGATTCAGCAACTGAGTTGACCGCGGTCGCTGATTGTCTTGCGACCAGAGCGTTGTTAGCGTCGACTACGAAGGTACGCGACCAGATCGCGTACCTCTTGGGCCGATAAGACATCTGTCATATCAGGCATCAGCGAGACTTTCTTATCAGCGACTTGTTCGATGTCATCTTGAGCGAGTTTCAATTTTTTGCCTTTCGCATCGATCAACACCAGATAGTCATCGTCTTCGCTTTTGAGTACCCCTTGGACAACGTTCCCGTCGGACAGCAAAACGGTTTGGACGTTGTACTTCGCCTCGATATCCGCACTCGGATAGACCACCGCACGCAGCAAATAATCCGCGTCACGTTGCTTGGCGATATGCGTCAGCTCCGGCCCAATGTTGCTGCCGTTTCTACCGATCTGGTGACAGCGACTGCACTGGGCACGCAAGTCAGTTTTGAAGATCCGCTCGCCCTCAGTGGCATCACCACCATCGCGAGCCAACGCGAACCGGCGTAGTTTCTCAGACGGCAGCTTGGCAAGCGTCTCCGTCGCATTGATTTGTTCAAACAAATGCGACTGGATCGAGTCTGGTTCGCCTTCGCCACTCAATGCCGCGTAAACATCCAGCTGCAACTCCGATGGTAAATCGCCGTTCAACCATTGCTGGCCAAGTTCGGCCAACAACGCGTTTGCACGGTCGGAATGCATCGCGGCCAATAAATTGACGACGACTTGCTTGACCGGGAACTTTGCGTGCCGCAAACGATCCTCCAGGACTGGGAGCGATCGTGCCGGATCAAGCTCGACCGCGGTGGTGATTGCGGCTTTCGCGATCGCGTCACTTGGATCGCGTGACAATGTCGCGAGTACGTCGAACTCGCCGATCATCTGCGTCGCTTCGAGTCGCAATCCGGTGGGCGTCGTACGATCGCTTGCCAAAGCCGTGAGTGCATCCGCCGACAAGGTGATTTTCAATTCGCGTGCAGCCTTCGCCGCCGCGACACGCACCTCAACCGGTGAGTCCTGAATCAACGCGACCAAGGCTTCGGTCACATCGGTTTTATCAAACGATCGTTCGGCGCTGACATCACGTCGCCGTCCATCCACTCGGTCCAAAACCGGTGGCTTGATCCAAGCCGCGATGGCGTCGCAGGCGTCCGCACGCAAGGACTCGGATTGCGATCCATCCGCCGCGAAACGCAGCACTCGTGCGGCCGATTCGGCATCTCCCAAACGCAAGTTGGCGTTGATCGCTCGTCTTGCCAAGCCTTCCGAAAGCGGACGTGCTTGTTTCAATGTTGCCGCGAGACCAGGCAACGCTTCGTCGATCGAAAAGTCGTCGTGAATTGCTCGTGCTGCTTCCGTAGCGACATGCATCGAAGGATCGGCGAGGTATGCGGCGACAAGCGGGGAATGCATCCGCCGTAGTGCAACGACAGCACACAGCCTCGCGACTTCGGAATGACCGGCGACTTTGGATGTCAGTTCGCCCGGGGTCGCGCATCGTGTCAGTCCGGTCGCAATCGCATGCCGCAGGTAGTGGTTTTCAAATTCGGTTCTGTCGGCAAGATTGATCAGTGTTTCAAACCCGGCCGGTGTGGGTGACCGACCAAGTGCCAGTGCCGCATGAACCAAAACGTGCGGGTCCTTGTCCGCAAGTGCCACCACGAAGTCTTCTGGGACGTCGTGGTTTGATTCGCCAAGGACCTTGATCGCCACCAAACGAATCTTGGCGTCTTTGTCTTGAAGCAAGTTTTTGATCGTTGCAGTTGTCAGCTTGCCCTGGCGGATCAGTTGCCCGACTCCCCAAATCGCGTGGACTCGCGCGAGTTGATTTGCAGTGGGATCGTTCGCGAGTTTGACCAATCGATCGCCAGCGTTTCGGCGGACCAATTCGAACTGAAGTCGCTGACGTACACGCACATCGATGTGGGCCAGCGATTCGACGAGGGCACTGGTCTCGATTGCCGAGAGATCTTCGTTCAGCCATTTGATTACGGACTCTCGATCCTGACGTTCGGAATCGGTCAACTGATCCGCTGGCACATCGATACGCTGGACTGAACCAGTCTGGGTCAACGGATACCCGCCGCCCCAGTCCGCACCATACAGCCCGCCATCGGGGCCAAATGCGATCCCGACGATCGGAACTCCGCTGCCGATCTCGTGATCGTCAACCATCCGGTACGAATCACCGTTGGGCTCGACACGAAACGCGAACTGACGACCATTGGGAGCGCTGGTCATAAAGAAAAAATCGCGGTATGCCGTCGACAATGCCGCACCAGGATTGACTTTAAATCCGGCCGGGCCATCCACGTAGTAACTGATCGGCGGCACGATGTAGGCGGGGTGCTCGTCGGATGCGGTTTCCCACAGCTTCTCCTCCGTCCAAGGATTGTATTTGCCCGATCGATACTGGTAATTGCATCGCCAGCCGGCATCCATTTGATCGACAATCCAAACGAATCGCTCGCGTTCACCCGGCTGATCCGAATCGTTATCGATGCCAAAGATATTTCCGTACGAATCGAAGGCGAACTCTTGAACGTTGCGCAGACCATGGGCGAAAACTTCGAAATCGGATCCGTCGAGGCTGCACCGCATCACGCCACCCTGATTGGGATACAAGATTCTCTTCCCTTCAGCTGTCGTGACCGAGATACCTTTGTCACCGATTGACCAATACAGTTTGCCGTCGGGACCGATTGCCAGTCCGTGCATGTCGTGTCCGGCATACGCGATGTGCAGGCCGAAACCGGTTGCTACGATCGAACGCTCGTCGGCGACATGGTCGCCATCGCGATCAACGAGCTTCCAAACATCGGGCGCGATCGTGGCATAAACCGAATCCTCATGATGCAGCACCCCCGCGGCGATCCCGGTGACTTCCGTTTGAAATCCTTCGGCGAAGACATTGGTTTCGTCGGCCGTGCCATCCCCATCGCGATCGGCAAGCCGGTGGATCCGTTCGCTGATCACCGTCAAGTCACGCCAATCGTGCCGACCATCGCGATTGACGTCGCCGACGTGGCGTGCGGCTTCCCTATCGTCGCCATCGATCGCCAAGCGTTCGTGGTAAAACGCACGTTTGTCTTCCACGGACTGGAATCCAACGTCGTTGGGGATCCAATCGGTGTTCGCACGAATGTCCAAGTCCTGAATTTTGCGGCGCTGTGTCTGCGTGACGTAAACCGTCCCGTCATTGGCAACGCTCACGGCAACCGGGTCCGGGACATTGATCGATCCGCTCCATGCCCGATATTGCAAACTCGGAAAACCATCGCCGCTTTGCTGGCCGTGGCATTGGTTGGCGAACAGAGTCAGTGGCGAAATCGTCAGAAGCGCTAACGCGAGACGAAACCGTTTGAAACGTGGCGAATACGACATTCGACGTCAATGACCATCAACGGGAGGGAGTGGAATCGGAAGGGGGAGTCATTGTAGTCGAACGGGGCCAGTCCCCGCGATCCGCCCGGGGTCAATCCCCGCAATCCGCCCGGGGTCAACCCCAGCAATCCGCCCGGGGGCAGGCGTTGTCAACTTTCGATCAGGCGTCTACCGTTGATCCATGCGATACGCGGAACTGCACTGTAAAAGCAACTTCACCTTTTTGCGTGGGGCGTCTCACCCCGACGAGCTGGTCAGCCGGGCAATCGAGCTCGGTTATGCCGCGATGGCGCTAACAGACCAGGAAACCTTGGCTGGAGTGGTTCGAGGATTCGGGACCGCTCGCGATGCCGATTTTCACTACATCGTCGGTTCGGAAATCCATCCGGTGGACGCCCCGGCGATGGTGCTGTGGCCGACCGATCGCGACGCCTACGGCAGACTTTGCCAATTGATTTCCCGCGGGCGGCTGCGCTGCGAAAAAGGCGAGAGCGAAATTCGCTGGGAAGACGTCGTCGAATTCAGCGAAGGCATGATCGCGGGTGCGTTGCGTGCAGACGGCGTCGACGGATCACGTCCCGAGCTGACACGCGAGTTCCTGCGTGGGCCGTTTCGTGACACGTTTCAACGGTCCGCGTATCTGTTGTGCTCGCTGCACATGGGCCCCGACGATCGCGCCACAGCGAATCGCTACCAAGAACTCGCCCTTCAATCTGGTGTTCCCTGTGTCGCATCCGGCAACGTTCACTATCACACCGCCGAACGAATGCTGCTGTACGATTGTGTGACAGCCATTCGAAATGGCACGACGATCGATCAAGTCCACCAACAACGGTTTGCAAACAGCCAGTACCACATGCGGTCATTGAAAGAGATTCAGTTTCTCTTTCGTGACCTTCCCGGCGCGGTCGAACGCACCGTCGAAATCGCTAGCCGATGCCAATTCAGCTTGGCCGAATTGCGATACGAATACCCTGAGGAAATCGCTCCGCCAGGGATGTCGCTGATCGAACACCTCAAGCGGTTGACTTGGGAAGGCGCGCTGCAACGCTGGCCGGATGGGGTCCCACCACACGTCATCGATCTGCTGCGTCACGAGATGGAGTTGATCGAGGAGCTGCATTATGAAGCGTACTTCCTGACCGTCTGGGATATGGTCCGCTTTGCCCGTAGCCGCGATATCCTATGCCAAGGCCGCGGTAGCGCTGCCAACAGCACCGTGTGTTACTGCCTTGGTATCACCAGCGTCGACCCGACGCAAAACGATTTGCTGTTCGAACGTTTCATCAGTCGCGAACGCAACGAAGCCCCCGACATCGATGTTGACTTCGAACACCAACGTCGCGAAGAGGTGCTGCAATACCTCTATGAAAAATACGGACGCGATCGCGCCGGCATGACCGCGACGGTGACGAGTTATCGCGGGAAAAGTGCGATTCGTGAAGTTGGTAAAGCTTTGGGCTTGTCAGCCGACATGATCGATTCGCTGTCCAAAATGGCCGGGGACTATCGTGGCACTGACGAAAAAATCCCCAATGGTCTCGACGCATGTGGACTGGATATCGAATCCGACATCGGTCAGCGGTTTGCCTATTTGGTGCAGAACCTGATGGGATTTCCGCGGCACCTGTCGCAACACGTCGGCGGCATGGTGATGTCAGCCGGCAAGCTCTGTGAACTGTGCCCGATCGAGAACGCGGCGATGGAAGGCCGCACCGTCATTCAGTGGGACAAAGATGACTTGGACGAGCTGGGCATTTTGAAAGTCGACGTGCTTTCGCTGGGAATGCTCTCGGCAATCCGTCGATGCTTCGAATTGGTTCGGCAACACCACGGAAAATCATGGTCGCTGTCAACGATTCCGCATGGTGACCGACCGACGTACGACATGATTTGCAAAGCCGACACGATGGGCGTCTTTCAAATCGAAAGTCGAGCGCAGATGAGCATGCTGCCTCGGTTGCGTCCACGCTGTTTCTATGACTTGGTCGTCGAGGTCGCGATCGTGCGTCCCGGTCCGATCCAAGGCGACATGGTCCACCCGTACTTGAAAGCCCGCGAGAACCCGAGTGCGGTTCGCTATCCGAACGACGCGATCAAACAGGTACTACACAAGACGCTTGGCGTCCCGATATTTCAAGAACAAGCGATGCGGTTGGCGGTTGTCGCCGCCGGCTTTACCCCAGGCGAGGCCGACCAACTCCGGCGTGCGATGGCCGCTTGGCGTCGCCCCGGGGTGATCGACAAGTTCCGGATCAAACTGCTCGACGGGATGAAACAGAACGGGCTGACTGGCAAATTCGCCGAGCAAGTGTTCAATCAAATCCGTGGCTTCGGAGAATATGGATTCCCCGAATCGCATGCCGCCAGCTTTGCGCTTTTGGTTTACGTGTCTTGCTTTTTAAAACGACACTATCCCGCCGCGTTTTGCTGCTCGCTGCTGAATAGCCAACCGATGGGATTCTACGCCCCGGCCCAACTAGTCGCCGACGCACAAAAGCATGGCGTCGAAGTGCTTCCGGTCGACGTCAATCAAAGCGACTTTGAATCCTCGCTCCAGCAAACTCCTTCGGGTCGTGGTCCAGCAATCAGGTTGGGCTTGCAAACCATTCGTGGCTTGCCAAACGAAGACGGCCAACGCATTGCCGCCGAGCGTGAACGTGGTGGTCCCTACCGCGACGTAACCGATATCACGCGGCGAGCCAAGATCGGTCAGTCGGTCGTTTCGCTGCTCGCTGATGCGGACGCATTGAAAGGCTTGGTTGGCGATCGTCGTGCCGCGGTTTGGCAATCGCTCGGACAATCCGATGATCCACAGAATGCACCGCTATTAGACTCGCTGGACGAGGACGAAGCGTTGCCGGAAGATTTGGTGGCGATGTCGCCACTGGAAGAAGTCTTTGCGGACTACAACACGACCGGGATGAGTCTGAAAGCGCACCCGATGTCTTTTGCTCGCGACGAGCTTCGTCAGAAACGCTGCGTCACGGCGGAACAATTGCCTGGACTGCGTGACGGTCGTCATGTCCGCATCGCGGGCTTGGTCACCATCCGCCAGCGTCCTGGTACCGCCAAAGGAATCACGTTCGTCACCTTGGAAGACGAAACGGGTTCGATGAACCTCGTGATTTTTCCACAGGTTTGGCAAGCGTTTTTTCAAGTTGCCAAAACGAGCAACGCTTGGCTGGTGGAAGGCAAGCTCGAAAACAAACAAGGCGTGATCCACATCATCGTCGGTCGCCTGACGGATCTTTCGAGTGAAGTCGAAGGCTTGCGTCTCCGCTCAAGAGATTTTCACTAACGGCCTGCTTGCAAGTCGACCACTCGTTACAAGGCTCCCGCCAGCCAACACACACCCGAAACAACAAGACGACAGGCAGAGCCTGTAAGACAGTGTGTGACAAGGCAGAGCCCCGTCACAAGGTCAACCCAACACTCGTTACAAGGCTCCCGCCTTGTGACGCAATGCATGCAGGCTCCCGCCTGCCCAGCACAATCCAGACCAACGAAACGGCAGGCGGAGCCTGCAAGGCAGTGTGTGACAAGGCGGAGCCCTGTCACAAGGTCAAGCCACCACTCGTTACAAGGCTCCCGCCTTGTAACGCAATGTTCGCAGGCTCCCGCCTGCCAAGTTCAAACCCAGACCAACAAAACGGCAGGCGAAGCCTGAAAGACAGTGTGTGACAAGGCAGAGCCCTGTCACAAGTTCAACCCAGCACTCGTTACAAGGCTCCCGCCTTGTGACGCAATGATCGCAGGCTCCCGCCTGCCCACTTCACACCCAGACCAACAAAACGGCAGGCGGAGCCTGCAAGACAGTGTGTGACAAGGCGGAGCCCTGTCACAAGATTAAAGCCCTGGCACAAGGTCAAGCGATCGCTCACTACAATCGCGTTGGGTCGATCACCACATGCTTGACCTTCTGCCGTTTCCAGGTGTAAACGGCGTGCACCATCCCGTCGTCCGATTGAATGATCGCCGGGTAACTGAACTCTGCTTTCGGCTCTTGCTCCAGCGTCGCGACTTGTTTCCAAGTCCTGCCATCTTCCGAGATCGCCAGATTCAACAGCCCGCGGCGTCCCCAGCCCGTGTCTCCGCTATCGAGATGGTTGTAGATCAACAAATGCCGTCCATCGGCGAGCGTCACGACATCGATTCCCGAATTCGGGTTGGGCAGTTCCGTCGCTTCTAGCTTCGACCACGTCTCGCCATCGTCGCTTGATTCCGTGCTGGCGATCACGCCTTCCTTGGTTCGGCACAGAGCGACCAACGTGCCGTCTGCTCTCCGCATGATCGTCGGCTGGATCGCATTGAACGTGGACGCATCATTGATCGGGCCGATGCGTTTCCATGTCCCTGCCGGCACGCCGTTTTCTAACTCCGTTTTTTCAAAGTGAATTCGCCACCCCGCGTTTTCGGTCGAGGAACCACAAAGCAGCGTGCCGTCGTTTAGTAGGAACGGCTTGCATCGGACGGGACCATCGATCCCTTCGGGCAAGCGTTTTCGATCCCGAAACGTCCGTCCGCGATCGTAGCTGATCATTAGCTCGCCCCACCAAGATTGTGGATCCGGCCCGACTTTGAAAAACAGCATCAACGGCCCGTCACCGGGGGCTTGGTACAACACTGGATTCCAGCAGGGATAACGCAAACCGTCGTGCTGGACGCCGGTGGCAACCTGCTGCGGACGCGACCAATTTCCGCCGTCGTTGTAGCTGGTCCAAATGCCAACGTCCTTGTTCTTTTCACGCGTCCCCGCGAACCATGCGGCAACCAAACCACGACTGGTCATGCAAACCGTGGAAGCATGGCACTGCGGCGTCGGCGGATTATCAAAGACGAACGCTTCACGAACGATCGCATCGCTCGGTTCCTCGGTTCCGTTGTTGGTAGACTTGAACGAAGCCGTCATCTGTTGTTCCGTGAAATGGATGCAATCATCGTGTTTGGCAAAGTACAGGCGGCCGTTTTCGGCACCGACCAGAAGGTCAGGTTTACCGTCGTTGTCGAAATCACATCCTGCGGGGCTGCTGGTGTGACCGGCAACATTCCTGGCAGCCAAATTACCGACCTTTTTCAATAGCACCTTGCCGTCACGTTCCGAACAATTGCGGTACAGGGTCGCGTTTTCTGAATTGACCAAGACGTCCAACTTGCCGTCTCCGTCCCAATCCACGACATCCAATTTGACACGTCCGGATCGTCCCGCCGAGTTTCGATTCAGCTGCAACGGTTGAGCGTCCGCGTCGACAAAGATCCGTTCCGCGGCACCTACCGAACCCGTCGACGGGTCTCCACGCCGAAGAGTCAGGTACCCTTGCTGGTCTAGTAACACGAGGTCCAGGGTTTGGTCATCGTCAAAATCAATCGCAACGGGTGTTGTACGCCATTGCGTCAGTGCGGCGGGAGATTTTGTTCGCCACCAATACCAAGCCGGCGGTGCTTCGCTCGGCCCATCGTCAAAAGCAACGTTGTGGAACGTGCCTCCTTCGTTGATTAGCACACCAAGTTGCGACAGGATCGAGTTGTAGATGATGTCGCCATCTCCATCACCGTCCCAATCCGCGACCGACAATGTCGTGTAGCCCCACTTCGCTTCACAGGGGCCTTGAATCGAACCGTTTGCGCCTGCCATCACACGAAACGGTTCGCTGGTGCCGGCGGTTGTTTTCACTTGAACCAATTGCGGTGCCGACCACTTGGGCAAGCCATTTTCGCCGGGGCCTTCGTTGGTGAAGATCGCGATATTTCCGGCGGTGTTGCCACACACGATGTCTTGGTCACCGTCGCCATCGATGTCATAGGCATAGGGAGTCGCGAGGGCACCGAATTTCAGCGAATCGGCTTGCTGCTGAAAATAGACAGGTGCCTTGAACACGGGCAAAGCACCGTCAAGCGTTCCTGTGTTTTCGACGAACGCCACTCGGCCGTCTTCGTCACCAACGATCAAATCGAGGTCACCATGCTGTCCCAATCGAACGCGGTTGGCGTGATCATTTGCAAGTGCAAGACCAACGGGGCGCCGGTGTCGTCTTTCAATCGCGAGCCCGCCGCGTAGTCAGGCTTTTCGCGTGATCCGACGTTTTCGAAGTACGTGAAGCCGTCGAGGAATTCGCCGCACAACAAGTCGAGGTCACCATCCCCGTCGAAGTCGGCGAAGTTTGGTGAAGGCCAACCGAAGACATCGATGTCTCCGCCAGCGGCTTGTAAACGCACAGGTTTATCGGAGTAGTTGGGCGATTCAGCACTACCTTCATTTTTGATGATGTAGACATAGCCATGCAACGGACCGTTTTGCCAGCGTCCCATCGAGTCGTAGGCATGATCCCAGGCCAGATCCGTCCAATCGCCAACACCAACCGCGATGTCTTGATCGCCGTCTCCATCGAAATCGACGTACCGCCACATGTTCGCTCGGACACCGTTTTGATGGACGTTTGCTTGGGAATAGATCTTAGTAGCTTTCTCGAAATCGAATTTCCCCGTCGCCGCGTCACGTGCATACTCATTGCCGGGCTGCAAGACACGTGGCTGTCCATCGACATAGCTCACCTGCATATTCTGCGTTGCTTTGCCAAGTCGAACGCCGGGACGAAACACCGGCATCGGGTTGCTGGGGTCGTCGCTGGCATTTTCGAAAAAGTAGACACCATTGGACGGCTTGTCAGGACACGCGACCAACAAGTCATTGTCGCCATCGCCGTCATAGTCCATCGGCATCGGCCATGCCCACAAGCCAACGCCTAAGTCAACGACCACGTCGGGTTGGTTGTATTCAAGCAGCCGAAGTTTGTAATCAGTCTCTGCGGCCTGGCTGGTACCGGTGAATGATGCAACAGCTGCGAGCGATGCGATCAGACGCTTCATCATGAGAGGTTCTCGAGGTGGGGAGGGCAGGGAAGTGGGAGAAAAGCGGGGGAGGAACTCAACCGATCATTGAACTCCGGTGGAGGAATCGCGTTGCAGCCGATCGATCAATTGACCGGCAAAGATGATCGCCAACGGACCAATGGCGATGATCAAGTACTGGTGGAACGGGCTGGCGACTTCTGCGAAAACACCGGGCCAATAATCCGTGATGGAAAACGTCATCCAGGCGATCAGCACCATTCCGAACGAAAGAATGCCGATCGCTTGCAAACCGGTGATCTTGCGAGACGTCACCCCAAGTAAAAACAGCCCAACGATTCCGGCACCCAGCACGCCGGACAGCGTCCACCAAATATCCAGAATGCTGTTCGTCAAACGGACCAGCACCAACGCCATCGCGGTCCCCATCGTTCCCCAGATCAACGTCGCTTTACGAAGCACACTCATTCGCTGGGAATCGTCCGCATCGGGCTGTTTCAGACGTACAAAAAAGTCACTCATCACCAGCGTGGCGGACGAGTTCAACCCGGTCGACACCGTACTCATTGCGGCGGCGAACACAGCCGCGATCAACAAACCTCGGATACCAATCGGCAGATGAGCGGCGATGAAATGGGGGAAGACCTTGTCACCAAGTTCACTCTCTTTCAACGTCGCAACGATCTCGGCGCGTTTGTCAGCGTAACCGGGTGAATCGGTGCCGATTCCGGCCTGCATCAGTTTCTGGTCAACAACGATTTGCCGAACCTCTTGCAACTGGTCGGGCTGGCTTTGATAAAAACCATACAGCGCCGTCCCGATAAACAAGAACAATGCACTGACCGGGACATACAAGAGCGCCCCAAGCCAGATACTTTTCGCGGCCTCGCGATCGCTACTGGATGCAACGTAGCGCTGGACATAGCTTTGATCGACGCCGAAGTTTTTCAAATTCTCGAACAACCCGTAGACCAGCACGACCCAAAACGTTTTCTCGTTAATCACAGTCGGCGACCAACTACCCCATGAAAACTTTGCGTTGTCATTTGCAATTGAGATCACTTGTGAAGGCCCTTCCGGCATCCCGGTCATGATCAATACCAACGCAAGGATCGCACCAGCGAGTAGTACAAAGGCCTGAACCGCATCAGCCCAGATCACCGCGGTGACACCGCCAATAAACGAGTACGCGGTCACGATGATCCCCGTGACGATAATCAACACACGAATGTCCCAGCCAAACAACACGGACATCGGCAGCGCCATGAGGTACATCACCACGCCGATCCGTGCGACTTGAAACAACAGATAAAAACTGCTCGCGAAAATCCTGGCCCACAACCCGAAGCGATGTTCAAGCAGCGAGTAGGCACTGACTTCGCCAGACGCACGGTACATTGGCAAGAAATAACGAACCGCGATCCATGCCGCTGGCGGTAAGGCGAGCGAAAAGGCAAACGCATTCCAGTTCGCGACAAAGACACTGCCGGGCAACGCGAGGTAACTGATGCTGCTCAGGTACGTCGCAAAGATCGACATCCCACAAAGCCAGCCGGGCAATGATCGGCCACCGGCGGTAAATTCATCGGACGAGGTGTTCCGTCGCCAGAAGTAAACTCCGATCCCCAGGATCCTGCGAAGTAAACCACCAACACGGTCCAGTCAACCGCACCGAAATAGCCTTCTTGTTCGCCGTCCTGCGCGATCGCCAAGATGCCCGACACGTCGATCATCAATCGACCTCGGCGGTTTGGCGGTGTTGGTCCGATAACGTGATCCCGATTCCACCCAGAATCTCAGCAACGCGTTTTCGTTCGGGATCTAGAAAACGGTTGAACGGATCAGCCGGCAAGTCGTCGCAGATGCCGATCAGTGACAATGCCGACTTGGTCGCTTTGATATGCCGTGATGCGTATTTCCCGATGTCGTAGATTCGCTGGAACTCACGGACCGCTTCGAAACCCTTCGCAGCGGCAGCTTGGTCTCCACTGACGATGGCCTTGAACCAGTCGACGAACGTTGTTGGCATCACATTCGCTCCGCCGTTGACGCCACCGTCACCGCCGAGTTCGACCGCTTCACGAAGCATGATCTCGGGTCCGATCAACACCGACCAATCGGGTCGAATTGATTTTAGTTTGCAAACTTCGGCAAAGTACTCCAGATCACCGCTGCTGTCTTTCACGCCGATGATGGAATCGATTTCCGAAAGCGTTCGCAGCGTTTCGATTTCGAACCAAACTTTCGTCAGTCCTGGCATGTTGTAAAGCATCAATGGCAACGGAATCAGCGGAGCAATGTTTTGCACATAGCGTGTCAGTTCCGTTTGGCCTGCCGGAAAGTAATACGGTGTGGTCAACACCGCGGCATCGGCACCAACCTGCGCCGCGTATCCGGCCAAGGCGACGGTTTCGACGAACGCGGTATCAGTGACGCCGACCAACACAGGAACCCGTCCGGCAACGATTTCGACCGTCCGGGAAATCATTTCGCGACGCAGCCGATAGCTCAGACTGGGCGCTTCACCGGTCGTTCCCAAGATAAATACACCTGCCACCCCGCCTGCGATCACATGGTCTAGCAATCGCTGTAGTCCATCATGATCCAGCACGTCGCGATCGGACAACGGCGTGACGAGAGGCGGCACGATACCGCGAATGGATTTGACGTTTTGAGTCACTTGATTTCCCAACGTTCGGTTTGCTGCGACTGAATCGCTTCCAAAGTAATTTCCAATCCGGCGCGAATGTGACGCTGCATCGCTTTGGCGGCTTCGTCACTGTCCCCTGCGATGATTGCATCCAACACCCGTTGATGATCATCGCATGTCGCGGCCATGATCGCGTCGTCATAGCCATGGCGAGGCGTCGCAAAGACGCGAGTGAGTGTGTTCGAGTTTTCACTCAGCCGAACCATCATTTGGTTGCCGCCGCTGTTGATCACCAACATGTGAAAGGCGAGGTCGGCTTTTTCGAATTCCAAACACTCGTCGACATTGGCGAGTGGTTTCTTTCGACGCTTGACCTTCGCGGCGATGTCACGCATCCGTTTGAGCGTGCGGGCGATCGTCTGCTGCTGCGTCGGGGTCGATCGAATCGCGGCTTTGCTTGCCGCATAAGGTTCGATCGCTTCGCGGACTTCATACAGCTCGACTAGCTCCTCTGCGCCGATCGATCGGACAACCGCACCAAGTTGTGGCACCAGTTCGACAAAGCCTTCGTTGGCCAACAACCCGATCGCTTCGCGGACCGGCGTCGCACTAATTCCCAACTCACGTCCGATCGGCCCGTAGCGAATACGACTACCGGGAGCGAATTCGCCAGCGATCAATCGGTCACGCAAATGTTGGTACGCGGCTTGGGCGTGTGTGGTGTTCATGGCTCGATTCAACAGAAAGCTACAGAAGTCTATAGACTTTAACCGCCGCCGATATCCGCCGCAACCAATTGCCATGCTTGCCGGATAGCCGACCGAACCAGCGTTGGCCGGAATTCCGCTTGAGTCAATGAATTCGCAAATGCGCATCGCCACGCAGCCAGCCCCGTAGATACTCCGAAACACTTGCGAATTCCTCCGGTCTTGTTCGCCAGCCATACGCTCGCGACGCGTGCATTGCTAGGGATCGCTACCACCACCGCGAGTGCGATTGGAGCTGGCAAGAAGTCCCGCGGGATCGGCGGCCTGCCGTGATGTTTGTTGATCAGTCGGACGAGTTGCGTGGTTGTTTCGATCGCTGTTTGGCCGCCCTGTGCCGAGTATACAAACCCGCCCCACTCAAACGGCCAGACGCTAGATCACCCCGAAGTCGAGGACTTCGAAAAATG
The DNA here is from genome assembly GCA_002901265.1 of Rhodopirellula baltica. Taxonomy (GTDB): domain Bacteria; phylum Planctomycetota; class Planctomycetia; order Pirellulales; family Pirellulaceae; genus Stieleria; species Stieleria baltica_A. The sequence continues at coordinate 83,051 of PPHI01000082.1, forward strand.
CGATTGCTGGCGGAACCGCTCGCAATCTTTGGTGTTCAACTAATTCAAACTGCCTAAATTTTCATATCGCGTTGTCAATGGTCCCCGAGCTTGAACCCCAGTCGCCCAGGATGGTCGAAACCCTGCTGGCATCCCTGTATTTGCCACGCTGGGAGACTGCCATGCGAGTTATTGGAACCTCTGATTGCGTCCGCATCCCCGATGGCACGGCGGTCTTGGTGGTAGTCCAAGGTGGCGAAGTCACCGTCACTTTAGCGGGTTCAAGTGACACAGTCCATTTAACCAGTGGCGACCACGCCGTTTCGACGGGTGCACAGGAAACACTCATCCAACCTGCGGGCGGTGCCGCGAAAGTCCTGCTCGCTACCTTTGACGCGATCGGACTTGAGCACAATCGGATCGACAAGTTGCTCCCATCGCTGACGTTGATCCAGTGCAGAGAGTTTGAAAGCTTGCGCCGATCGAATGGCTTGCTTGAGAACGCGGCACGCCTAGGTTTCGACGGCGAGACCTGGGGCAATCAGCTGATCATCAGCAAGCTCGCCGAAGCGATCTTGCTGCAAGCGTTGGCGACAGAATTGGATCGCTCGATTCCTGATTTCTTCGAAATGCCGCAAGAGCTGATGGATGCATTGTCGGATCGCAACATCGGCCCGGTGATTCGCAAAATTTGGTCAGACCCTTCGCTGCCGTGGACGGTCCCCATGATGGCGAGACTCGCACGCCTTTCGCGGTCAACGTTTGCCGAACGCTTCCGTAGCTTGGTTGGCGAACCACCGCTTCGCCACCTCACAGAAGTGCGAATGAAGCTCGCCTGCCGACTGCTTTCCGAAGGCGGCCTGGGCGTGACAGCGATTGGCCGCATGGTCGGCTATGAGAACGGCTCTTCGTTCAGCAACTCGTTTAAGAAATGGGCCAATCTTTCGCCGCTCGAATTCCGCAAGCAAGCTCACGGGGCTCCGCTTGGTCCGGACGTTCAAATGAGCGATAAAGCGGCAAGCGTCCAGATCTGAACGGGGTGCGTCTTCGGCGATGACCGCGAACGTGTCCCCCACGACATCATTGTCGGTGGGGGTGCAATTCAGAGACGCCCACTAGCGAGTGGCGACGGAAGTCAGCGGCTGAGCCACGGGAGCGACCATCGTTTCCAGGAACGCCAACACCGCGTCTCGGCCAGACTTGGGAAGTGTCAAGAATCGATCGCGAGTCCCTGCGGCTTCGCCGTCATGCATCGTGATCGCTTCTAACAACGTTTCGGCGCGGCCGTCATGCATGTAGGGAGCCGAATCGGCAACACCCCACAACGGCGGCGTCCGCCATTCTTCGTTGAACTTCGTCGGCTCAAACCGGACCCGCAGGTATGTGTCCATCATCAGTGTCTGGTCCGTCGTGTCATGGAAGTCACCGACGAGGCTGGTTGTCGAGCGAGTGAATTCCTCTCGATTGATGCTGCTGTCAACCACAATCTTGTCAACCTTCGTTGACTTTGACGCATCCAATATCTTCTCTGTCGATTTCGGTGTAACGAGAATCGTTTCCGAAGGATATTGTGGCGCGACGAATTCGAAGCCGGGGCTTCGCCTGAACAATCGCTGAGCGGCGAGTGCGCGGCGGTTCGGACGGTACCCACTTGTCGTTTCTCGCTGGACGGGAAGGTCCCTCGAAAAAGCTTGCGGACTGTCGAATTGATCCGTCGTAACTTGAATTTCCGTCGAGGGACCATAATAAGCGCCCATCACCGTTTCGGTACCGGTCGCATCGCCCGTTAGCTGGCGACTACTCAACAATCGCGGAACTCGTTCGAGCGAAACATCGCGGACGTATGGCTCGGCATGATTCAAGTCCATCGAAACTGCGCCCATCTCATGCAGCAACAAATCGGTGTATGCGCCCGTCGCAGGTCCAAGATTCGGCACATGGCAAACGGCGCATCCGACCGATGCAAACAACTGCTCGCCTTGGCGCACTTGCAATTGATCTTCAGGCTCCGCCGGAACTCGACGTGAAGGGGCCGGCAGCGCCGCCAAGAAGTCACGCATTGCACGCACTTGGTCGGTAGAAATATCGACAGCCGGATTGCGATAGCTGGGGTTGGTTGGGTCGCTTGGCTGTGGTCGCCGATTCGTCCGCAAGCCAACTTCGTTGGCGCAAGCCTGATCGGTGAAGTCGATCAAAGAAGCAAGGTTTCCACGCCAACCGAATTTTCCAAATCGGCCATCGCGCAAGGTCGATGGACGACCGCTAATTTCAGGGTGTTTCTTCTGAGCGTTCGCCTGTTGTTTAATTGCCAGGTCAGGAACCTGGTCTAGTAAACCTGCACCATAGAGAGCCGTCGTATTGCGTTGGAATAAACGCGCTTGCACGGTCAGGGTGTAGTCACCCGACTTGGTTTGATAGGTAATTGGAAACGCATTTGCCCGACGGACTTCAGATGCGTTCGCAGAACCACCTTCGTCCGCAAACTCAGCCGGCAGCGTACTAAGCAATTTAGACCGGCCGGCATCATACAAGTTTGATCCGCCAAAGTGCGAAATGGCACAAGTATTAATCAGAGTACCACCAGCGATCTCAAACCCCGGGTGCAATGATTTCACCATCGCCGCCAGGATATCGGGCGAAACATCACCGCCGACAATTTGAAGCTTTTCGATCCCAACTGTTTTTGCATTGAACTTGGCTTCGCCGCCACCGCCGACACCGCCTTGATTGTGGCAACCAAGGCAGGAATCAGAGTTAAAAAGCGGCCCCAAACCGTCACTACCCAAACGCGGGTTTTGACTTACCCAACGCTGCTCGAAAAGCCGTTTGCCGAGCGCAACCGAAGCCGGTGTGGGACCGGCGGGCGAAACGGCAAGCAATTCAACGCTAGAGCTAACGAACAGAGCCGCGGTTAGCATTGCCAGTGCTTTCCCTGCAGCAGCTTTCGTTGACGCAGACTTCACCCACGCAAACTTCGTTTTCATCAAGAAACGCCTCTTTGAAGTGATAAGCATAAATCTTGTGAATTAAAGATCCGCTCGGTGACGTCGAACATCAATTGATCGATCGCTTCGAGCTTACACCTTATCCACAAATGTGCAGGCAAGACAATTCGATGGAGGCGTATGAATTGTCTTCCTGATTCGCTAACGGTCCCCTTTCCAGACAGTTTGTCGGTTCGTCAGCCAATTGCACTGTAGGGGGTTGGCATTACCCTGTCAATCTTTTTTTTATTCGTGCACGACAGCACGCATCGGGCGGCTGTGTCACGACCGAAACCAACCATAAAGTTTCACAACTGAAACGAGTGCAATAAAAGCGTACTTTGGGTGGTCATAAAGTGACATTCAAAAACAGCCACGCTGAGACGTGGTGTCGCGCCGCGTTAGCTTTGCCTGCGTCACTTTAGGACATGCCCCGAAGGATGCATTGCGACGCTTTCGTGATCGACGTAAGACATCGTTCAAAACGTGATTGGTGTTTTGAAAACGCTTGCCATGAACGACTTGCCTTGCCAATCACGACAGCCAACGGAGACTTGAGCGATGAAGAAGAATGAACCTGTTTCCAAAGTCATGTCATCCGCCGTGCAAACCGTCCATGACGGCGAACCGGTTTCGACGCTGCGTAAAATCTTTGAAGGCGCCGGAATCCACCATGTACCGGTACTCAGCGGCGAAAAGCTGATCGGGATTGTCAGCTGGAACGACTTTATGCGCGTTTCGTTTGGCGCGTACGGAACCGAAGACGCGCGTAATTTGGACGAGATCATGGATCACACCTTCAAGCTTGCCGACATCATGACGGCCGATCCGACGACAATCTCTTTGTCAGGAACGATTCGCGATGCCGCAAGGGTTCTTGGTGAAGGCAAGTTCCACGCATTGCCTGTCGTCGACGGTGACAAACTTGTCGGGATCGTCACTTCAAGCGACTTGATTCGATTCCTGTCGGAACTGTAATCGTCGACCGCTATCGCAATCCTTCCAAAGCTGAATTGATTCCATTCACATAGGTCATCGCGATACGCAGGATCAGGAACACGAGTCCGGCTGCGACGCAGAACCAGACCACGCCGGTGGCGATGCCCGAGATCACTCGCATCGCCATCGCCGCTCGAGCTTCGTATTCGTCAGCGATATGCTCGATCGACTCGCTTTCAGTCCCGGACATCTCCGAGACTTCGACCAGATGCAAGAACTGCGGTGGAAAGAGGTCCGTCGCGCGCAACGCTCCGGACATCGTTTCGCCCTGTTCTTGGATCGCGACCTCGACGGTTTTACTGCCGCTGCGATAGTACTCGCTGTCCGTACTCGCCAACGCCAATTTGATACTGCGTATCGGATCCAAGCCGGCGCCGAGACCGATCGACAGAATCCGTGTGAAGCGTGCCAACGTGATCGTCTGGATGGCCTCGCCAAACTTAGGGATCATATAAAACACCGGAATCAAGTTTTGCACACCGCCCAGGTTCTTGCGGAAACCATAGATCGCGGCCCCGATCATCGCGGCAACACAAAGGACGTACAACCAAAAGATCATCACGCCCGAGCCGCCACGCAGCCCGAATCCGAGCATGTCAGTCATCTGACCACCACCCGCCGGCGTCAGAATCCCCATCAAATAAATCACGATCGAGACGATGAACAGGGCGAGCGTCAATTGGATCATCGGCCATGCGATCGACGACAAGAACTGCCGACGCAGTTTGACTTGGTTCTCGTAGTGTGCCGCCAGGGTCAGAAACGTGCGTTCGAGCTTTCCGGTCGACTCGCCGACCTTGGTCATCGCGATCATCAAGCGGGGAAAGAAATCCTTTTGCCGCTGCATCGCTTCGTTGATCGCAAACCCCGATTGAATCTCTTCCAGCAATGCACGAAGCGCCGCTTTCTGGCGAGGACTGCCATATTTGGTCTCAGCTTCGAGCAATCGCAATAGGTTCGCACCGGCCCGCAAGCCAACACCCAAACGACGACAAAAGGCCCCGGCGGCGGCGATAGACATCTGTTGGAAAAACATCAAAGTTGGATCGCAAGTCGATGTGGTGTTGGTTTGGCCGCCGATGCGACTCGGCCGACGTCTCTATTGTGGTGACCAGTGAATTGTTAACAATGGCCATCCGGCGGTGCCGTACTGGTTATTGCCGTGCACGTGATTCACTTGCAGGCCGATATCGTGTAGGCGACACGACGCCCCCTCATCGGGGCTCTCGGTTGGCAGCCCCCGTCGACGCTTTGTCGACAACTGACTGTGCAGAGAGAAAGACGGCGATGTGACGGATAAAGGACGTGATCTGAAAGGATGATTTATTGATCAAAATCGCGCCCACCAGCGGATTTTTCTGGAATTGATAAACTAGCCCTGCAACCGGTGGTTGTTCGATCGCCCTCGACTAGCCAACATGCCGGTTCAAGGAACGTTCACGCCAATTTTCCTCCATTTGACCGATCATGACTCCCTCGTCTGAACCGGGACCGAGCGACACTGTCGCAGGTTCCGAACATCTCGAAGGCACCGCAAAACACGACGGGGCAAAATACGAAGGTCCTTGCGCAGTCGTCCTCGCGGCCGGCAAAGGCACTCGCATGAAGAGCGATTTGCCCAAAGTCCTCTGCCCAGTAGTCGACCGCCCGATGATCCACTTTGTCATCGATGCCTTGGAAAAGGCGGGCATCCATCGACAGATCGTTGTGGTCGGGTACGAAGCGGATTCGGTTCGCAAAGAGCTCCAGTCGCGGCCGAATTCCAACATCGACTTCGTCCTGCAGGAAGAACAGCTTGGTACCGGCCACGCCGTCCAGTGCTGCCGTGAACAACTGGCCAACCAAGCCGGGCCGACCATCGTTGTCGCTGGCGATTCGCCATTGATCCAGCCGACCAGCTTGAAAACCCTGCTGGATCACTTCAACGCGTCGGACTTGGCATTGCTGCTCGGCACCTTGAAAAAGGACGACCCGACCGGACTGGGGCGGATCGTTCGTAACGAAGCGGGACAATTCACTGGCATCGTCGAACACAAAGACGCGACGCCCGAGCAATTGGAAATCTGCGAAGTGAACATGAGCACGTATCTGTTCAATACGGCTGACCTGCTGGAATCACTCGGGCGATTGAAGAACAACAACGCCCAAGCCGAATACTACTTGACGGACTGCGCCCGCCTGTTGTTCGAAGCCGGACGGCCGGTCGAAGCCTTGGCGGCGCTGCAGCCTTGCGAATCACTTTCAATCAACAACCCGGACGAACTCCGGTTGGTCGACGAAACCATGCGGACGATGGGATATGCGTGAGCTAAAGATTTTCAGCGGTCGGGCAAACCCCGAGTTGGCGATGAAAATCTGTCGCCACTTGCACTTGGAACCCGCCGCGATCTCGCTGGGGAAATTCCCCGACGGCGAGAACTACTGCAAACTGGACGAAGACGTTCGCGGCCGGGACGTGTTCCTGGTCCAGCCAACCTGCCCGCCGGTCAACGACAACCTGTTCGAGTTGTTGGTGATGATCGATTGCTGCAAACGTGCCAGCGCCGAACGCATCACCGCCGTGATCCCCTACTACGGCTACGCTCGCCAAGATCGCAAAGACGAAGGCCGGGTGCCGATCACCGCAAAGATGGTCGCCAACCTGATCACCCGCGCCGGCGCCGATCGTGTCCTGACAATGGACCTTCATGCCGCGCAGATCCAAGGCTTCTTTGACGTTCCTGTCGATCACCTTTACGCAGCACCGGTCCTAAACGAATACTTCTCCGGTCGCGGATTGACCGACGATAAAATCGTTGTTGTCAGCCCCGACGAAGGCAGCATCAAACGCGCTGTCGGACACGGAAAACGCTTGGGCGGACCGCTGGCAATCGTCGATAAACGCCGCACCAGCGCCCTCGAAGTTCGCCAAAGCACGATCATCGGCGGCCCCATCGAAGGCAAAATCGCATTGATGTTCGACGACATGATCAGCACCGCCGGGTCAATCTGCGGCGCGGCCAAGCTGGTCCATGCCGCCGGTGCCGCCGAGATCCATATCGCATGCACCCACGGCGTCCTCTGCGGTCCGGCGATCGAACGCCTTCGTGAAGCACCGATCGATTCGATCACCTTCACCGATTCGATCCCGATCCCCGCAGACAAAATGCTGCCGAAGATGAATCAGCTGACCGTCGCGCCGTTGCTGGCCGAAGCGATCAAGCGAATTCACCACGATCAGTCGATCAGCGAACTGTTTCGCGAACGGTAACACCAAAATGATTGTTCCGCGCAACCGATTCAATCGGATCGAAAGATTCGAGATTCCGGTTGGCGGCAAGCATTCAACATGAATCAGCCCTAACGCTGCTTCATCGCGGCCCAAATTACAAGCGACTGCCTGTACCCCATTCGCTTGTAATTCAGATACCCAACATGGCCGACGCGGCAACACCGAACGACCACGTCCTTCGTCCGCACCGACGCATCGTCGAACTCGACGCCTTGCGAGCCCTGGCGGCAATCAGCCTGATGCTGTTCCACCTGACGCACGTCTACAGCGTCAAGTATGGTTTCACGACTCCGCTGGGTTTTGAATGGCCCTACGGCGCCTACGGGACAGAGATGTTTTTCATCCTCTCTGGATTCGTCAACAGCATGTCGTTGCTGCGTCGGGGCAGGCCAGTCGACTTTGTCGCTGCCCGCTTGATTCGCATCGTGCCAATGTTCCTGATTGTCATCTTGGCCAACATCTGGATCCTTTCGCTCGCGCCGCTGAACGAGCATCCGCTCACAACATCACAACTGGCAGCCAACTTGACCCTGCTGCCGATGATCTTTGGGCAAGACTTTGTTGATCCCGTGATGTGGACGCTGCAAGTCGAGATGCTGTTTTACTTCACGCTGGTGGCGTTGTACCGCTGCGGCGGCCTGAAACGCTATTTCGTCGGTTGGGGGACCCTGCTGCTCCTTTCGTATTTGGCTTGCCCTATGCTCGACGCCGCCAAAGAAACCGCTGACGGCACGGCTTGGTTCTCGCTCGCATCATCGCTGCGTCATTTGCTGCTGCTGGATTATGTGCCGCTATTCACGATGGGCTTTCTGCTTTACATGATCAAAACCGGCACCGGCCCACTCTGGAAAAACCTATCGGGAATCGGAGTCGCCGCGTTCGTGTTCCACAGCATTGATCATGGCAAGCACAACCCAGTCGCGACGCTGCTGATCCTGGGACTGATCACGGCCTGTGCCTATGGGCGTGTGCCAGTCCTGCGTCTGAAACCGCTGTTGTTCATCAGCACGATTTCGTACGCGCTGTACCTATGCCACAACAACCTTGGCTGTGCGTTAATCCATCGACTCGATCACAGCGGTTATCCGCCGGTAGTTTGCTTTGCCCTGTCGATCGTGTTTGCGATCAGCTTGGCAACACTGGTGACAACCAGAATCGAAGGCCCGATGACCGAATGGCTGCGTTCGAAATGGGAACGCTATCGCAGCGATCAGATGAAAGAGCAACCGCAAGTCGCGGTTCAGTAGCAGATCAACACGCTAGTCGTTGACCGAGATACTGTTTGCCGACATTCGACTGGACGCGATCAAGTCACGGTGGTTTTGCCAAAGTCGGTGCAACCACGTGAGCAGGAACGCATTAGAAACCAGCGAGCACAACAATAAGACGTTGACGTAGGGGTTCGACTTGCGAATCGACTCGGAACCGAGCCCGGCAAAGTCCGTGGGACGCTGATCGCTTGGCGAATTGCTTTCCGTTTGATCGCCGGTGCGGTCTTGCGAGCCACCAAGGCCCTGCCTTTGCGACAAATCACTGGTCGATGCACCAGGATTACGCGACGAAGCGACACGCGCCTGTGGGTCGGCGGCCGCCTGGGCTGCCAAACGTTTTTCGCGTTCTTCTTGCGTTTTCCGCCATTCGTCCATCTGCTGCTGCATCACCTTCTTCGCCATCATCGCGGCAGCCGTCGCTTCGTCGACCGGGTTGCCATTGGCGTCCAAGATGTTGCCTTCGCTATCGACTGGAAAACCGTTTTCGTCAAACAGCTTCTTGCCGGTCGCACGACGCTGCGACGCGGTCTGCGAAGGCGTGCCCTGTTGGTTCGGCCAATAATCCTGGCCCCTAGCACCAGCAGTTCCACCGGTCGCCTGGCCAGCCGTTTGGCCCAGACCGTTGGGGTTGCTGTAGAGATCCCAATCGCTCACCCCAGATCGACCAAGCCCACCGGACGGAGCGGCAGGATTCTGCCCCGGGTAGCCTTGGCCGCCAAAAGTTGAGTTGCCGTAAACTTGTCCCGTCGGAGATTGACCATTCAGGGCCTGTCCGGCCAGGCGTTGCTGTTCGGTAAGTCGCTCTTTTTGACGTTGCTCGTCGAACACCTCATACAATTGATTAACGAATTCTGGATTTTTCATCCGAGCGTCATTCGGCGACAGGTTGAACTGTTTGCCGAGCACGGCGATTTCTGCCGCGGTCCATCGGGTTTCGTACGTGTTTGGTTTGGGAAAGACTTCTGAGGTTGGCAAGCCGAGCGCGACAGCGCCGGTGGATTGCGAAGAACGGCTTGGCACCGAGCTCCCATAGTCACCTGTACCGTTTGCACCAACTCCAGTCATTCCAAGCCCCGTGCTTCCGCGTGCCGATTGCCCGAACGGGTTGCTCGCTGCTGTTCCCGGAAAGGAAAGGTTGCTGGACGGCTGCGTCGTCGTTCTTCGACTCGCGGCAGGTTCAGTATTGTAGAGGTCAAAGCCTGGAGAACCCGTTGCGGTACCTGCCGCCGCCGTCGACGGATCGTTGCCTGCTCGAGGCGGCAAGCTCACGTTGGCTGGAAGCTTGCCGAAACTCGATCCGCCACCGAGTGATTGTTGGGTCGCTGTCGTGTTCGCCGTCGTTGCGGCACCTTGGCCGAAACCGTTTTGTGTTCGTGTATTCGGCAGCGTTTCAGTAGGCAGCGTGCTCGCGGGAAATCCGCTGGCGTTTTGTGGGTTTGACGTTGCGGATGCTTGCGGATTGGCACCTAAACCGCCAAAGCCTGATGCTCCGCTGCGGTCGCTCGCTGAACCGAAAGGTTCGGTGGAAGGCCTTGAAACGTTGCTAGCATCCGGCAACCATTGTCTTCCGTTTTGCGTCAACGGTTCGGTGGTGGGGCCATGGTTCAAGGTGCTGGCGCGTTCAAGCGTCCCGCGTGTGAAATCGGGAGGCGTGATTTTGTCGACAGCCGTGTCGATCGCGTTCTTTGCTTTTTGACCAAGTGCATTGGCTGCGTTACCAACGCCGACGTTCAACGAATCTGGGAACGACGAATCGGCAAACGACTGTGGAATCTGAATCCCTGATCCTGGCAAGGCTGTCCCTTGCGCAGCAGAACCTTGTTGTCCAAAGCAGAATTCGGGCGAAGCGATGAATGTCAATGAGATGGCGGCGAGCACCAAGCGGTGAATGGTTTCGCCCATGACTTTCTTCCCTGAAAAATCGGTGACCTATAAAATCCGTTTCACATCACACGTCCACTCCGGCGCATTAGGAAACGTGTTTCATGCGCCAAGTTAACGCGGACGGAGCTTTCAGGTAAAGAGAGGTTGTTTCGAATAGGCCAAATCCGACTTCAGTTGCAACCGAAAAAATCCGACACACCTCGTTTCCAATGTTGCTAGCAATCCCGCAAGTGCTTCGTCCGCTGCCAGGGCAGCTTGCCGGCTGATAAAATGCTAGCGATTTCGCACAGCTCCAACCCAAGAATTCCGTGCCATGTTACGTCAACTTCGCCTGCACAAAGCCAACGCTTCGACCGCAATTGCTTGCTTCGCATTGACCTGTCTCGCGTTGGCTTCCGGTTGCAGCCGTGAGTCAGCGAAAGACGCAAACGCCGTGCAGGTGCAATTGAATTGGTACCCTGAATCGGAACACGGCGGGTTGTATCAAGCACTCGCCCAGAATAGCTATCAAGACGCAGGATTAGAGGTGTCAATCCAGCCCGGTGGGCGGGCGACCCCGGTTGGCCCCGAATTGGAATTGGGGCGTGCCCAGTTTGCCGTGGCGAATGCGGACGATGTGATGATTTTCCGCGCCCAAGGCTTGGATGTTGTTGCGGTGATGGCAGCGATGCAAAATCATCCGCGGTGCATCATCGCTCGAAAAGACAGCGGCGTGGAATCGTTCGAAGACCTCGGCGGAAAAACGTTCCAGCGTCAAGCCGGACGTGCGTTCGTTGAGTTTCTGCGCGCTAAACACTATCTCGACGATGTTCAAGAAGTCCCTTATCACGGCAGCATCGCGTCGATGGTCGCCGACCCGAACATTGTGATCCAAGGTTACAGCTGTGCAGAACCCTTGCTGGCCCAACAGCAAGGCATCGAAGTCAACACGTTGATGGTCAGCGAACTAGGGTTCAACCCTTACAGCAGTGTGCTGGTCACGACCGGAAAATTGATTCGCGAGAATCCCGAGCGGATTCAAAAATTCGTCACCGCGACACGCGAAGGATGGAAAGAATATTTGACGGACAGCAAACTGGGGAACGAAGCAATCTTATCCGTCAACGAACAAGGGATGACTCCAGAAGCATTGCAATTCGGTGCCGAAGTGATGCGAGAGCTGGCGATGCCCGCAGGTGCCCCGATCGATTCCGTTGGCACAATGACTGACGAACGCTGGAAAACACTGTACGACCAGCTCGTCGAATTAAATGTCATCGAGGCAGACAAGGTCACCGCGAAGGACTGCTACACCCTTGAGTTTCTGAAGTAGTTCTGTCGGCGGCTGGAAGGATCAAAACAATCGGTAGTTCCAGCAACTTGTTTTCGGGGCGGACTCCGCGTTCATTTTTTTCAGGTTCTGTCTGACCGCAGCGATACGTATGAGTGCATCACATCG
>PPHI01000036.1 GCA_002901265.1 Rhodopirellula baltica
CTGCCAATTTTGGACGCACCGGTCTTGAAAACGCAATGGTCCGTCCAAGGTGACGAAAACCATGTGTTGGTTCCTGAAGACGGCGGCTCCCTCGCCCCCAGACACCCAGCAGCCCCCCAACTGCGGATTGGCACCACCAGGCCGAACCTGAGTGCCAGCGTGTTTCGTCAAAATGGCAGACACAGCTGTCCCCATTGGTTTCGCCGTCATCCAGGCCGCCAATGTTTCTGCCCAGCGAGCGTCTTCAGGATTCGGCATGATCGCTGGGGAAGCGGTTTAGTGCGGCGATTCGCGGCTTTTGGATCCAGGTCATCATAGGATTCTGGGGCTTGGAACCGCGGTCCAAGGGGCGACTGGCACGCCTTTTGCTCTCCCGCACCGCTGATGATTCGAACTGTCAACTTGGCGACGCCGAAGCATGGTTGTCGCGAAGCGATTTGGAGTAGAAAATCGTTGCCACCACGCCGTCGGGAAAGTTCCCCGGCGAAGTGTGAGACGCACACAAGCTCCCAGTTCGACTGCGTATCCGGGACGGAGAAGACCGCGATTGGTTTTGTCCCAGAGAAACATACGACACAGTCAGTCACATTCCCCGCACTTTACAAAAGGTATCCGCAACCATGGCGACTGCCACGAAGAAGAAGGCATCCGTTCGTCTGCAACCAATCGGCGAACGTATTGTGGTCAAGCGAGAGGAGAGCGAAGCAACGACGGCCGGCGGCATCGTTCTGCCTGATTCCGCGAAAGAAAAGCCAGCTCGCGGAACGGTCGTTGCCGTTGGCACAGGAAAGTTGCTCGATGACGGCAGCCGCAGTGACAGCCAATTGTCCGAAGGCGACAAGGTTCTGTTCAGCAGCTACGCCGGCGAGACTGTCGAAGTCGAGGGTGTCGAGTACCTGTTGATGCGTGAAGATGACGTCCTGGCGGTCATCGGATAAGACCTGCCGAGTCATCGCGACAAGATCCAAAGCATTTCTCAAACCAAACAAACTAGCTGAATATTCATGGCAAAAATCATTGCATTCGAGCAGGAAGCACGCGAAGCGATTCGCCGCGGCGTTTCCAAGCTTGCGCGGACTGTTAAAGTCACCTTGGGCCCCAAAGGCCGCAACGTCATCCTGCAAAAGAGCTTCGGTAGCCCAACGGTCACCAAAGACGGCGTGACGGTTGCAAAGGAAATCGATCTGGAAGATCCCTATGAAAACATGGGTGCCCGGATGGTTCGCGAAGTGGCCAGCAAAACCAGCGACGTCGCTGGTGACGGAACCACGACTGCGACCGTGATGGCAGAAGCGATCTTCAACGAAGGTTTGAAGGCTGTTGTCGCTGGCGTGAACCCGATCCAAATGAAAGAAGGGATCGAGACCGCCGTTTCGGACATCACCGAAAAACTGCACTCGATGGCCACCAAGGTCAAAGACCAGTCGGCAATGGCTGACGTCGCAACGATCGCCAGCAACAACGACCGTGAAATCGGCGAACTGTTGGCTGACGCGATGAGCAAGGTCGGAAAAGACGGCGTCATCACCGTCGACGAAGGCAAGAGCCTGAAGACCGAGCAAGAGTGGGTCGAAGGGATGCAGTTCGATCGCGGCTACTTGTCGCCTTACTTCGTCACCGACAGCACCAGCATGGAATGCGTTCTCGAAGACGCTTACATCCTGGTCTTCGAAAAGAAAATCAGCAGCATCAAAGACATGGTTCCGATGCTGGAAAAGGTTGTTCAACAAGGCAAGCCATTGTTGATCATCGCCGAAGACGTTGACGGCGAAGCGTTGGCCACCCTGGTTATCAACCGCCTCCGCGGAACGTTCAACATCTGTGCCGTCAAGGCTCCTGGCTACGGCGATCGTCGCAAAGCCATGATGGAAGACATCGCGATCCTGACCGGTGGTCAAGCGATCTTCGAAGCTCTCGGCATCAAACTCGAAAGCGTCGACCTGCCACAACTGGGCCGCGCCAAGAAGATCATCGTCGACAAAGACAACACGACGGTCATCGAAGGTGCTGGCAAGAGCGCTGACATCAAAGCTCGTATCGACCAAATCCGCCGCGAAATCGAAAACAGCACCAGCGATTACGATCGTGAAAAGCTGGAAGAGCGTTTGGCAAAGTTGGCCGGTGGTGTTGCCAAAGTGAACGTTGGCGCCGCGACCGAAAGCGAAATGAAAGAGAAGAAGGCTCGCGTCGAAGATGCCCTTCACGCAACCCGTGCTGCTGTCGAAGAAGGCATCCTGCCAGGTGGCGGTGTTGCACTGCTTCGTGCCAGCGCCAGCGTCAAGCCAGCTGACGAACTGACCGACGACCAAAAGGTCGGTTACAACATCGTCCTTCGCGCCTGCCGCGCTCCGCTGCACATGATCTCGACCAACGCTGGTCAAGACGGTGGCATCGTTTGCGAAAAGGTCGCCGCGATGAAAGGCAACGGCGGATACAACGCGTTGACCGACACCTACGAAGACTTGGTCAAAGCGGGCGTGATCGACCCGACCAAGGTAACTCGTACCGCTCTGGGCAACGCAGCCAGCGTCGCAACCTTGTTGCTGACCAGTGACGCCCTGATCGCCGACAAGCCAGAAAAGGGTGCCAAAGGCACCGGCGGCGACCACGACATGTACTAAGATCGCCTAGCGGGAAACCGCAACGCATCAAACAACGAAACGCCCGGAGTTCTGCTCCGGGCGTTTTCTGTTTGCCTCAACCTCCGTAGCGGATCTTGTCAAAGATCCGGCCCGTTTCCTCAAGTAGTGGATCTTGTCAAAGATCCGGGGCCACCAGATGTGTCTCACCAAAACACCAGTGAAGGCTGCCAAGCGAGCGCCATGCTGACACGTAGGGACTTCGGCAATCAATTCGGCCTGCGTGCTGGATAGCGTCACGCCATTGATGGTGTCCTTCGCTTGGATCGAAAGTCGACGGAGCGGCGGTAGCGACGCCGGCCCCTCCGGGGCGATTGCTTGGTGGGGTTTTTAATTCTCGGGGCTTCTGCCCCGAGCTACCAAAGCCGGCCCCTCCGGGGCGAGCTTGGTATGATTGATTCGAATCGCGCCGCCTGCTTCTACAGCGACGGCAGGTTTGACTCTGGAGGTTTCTGCGTTGTTTGCTTGGGGTGGCAGCCTCGAAATTGCTTGGAGGCTTGATGAATCATTCAGGATCCAGAACAGTGCATGATCAGCGGGGGCCGTTGAGGTGGTCGTTGAAGACGATGCTGGCCTTGGCGGCGACGGTCGCTTGGTTGTGCGGTGCGGTTGTTCTGGCTAATCGTCTCGATTCATTGCGACCATCGGGCGGCGAATGGGTCACCGCTGCGGCTGTGATAGTCACGATCTATTACTGGCGGTTCCACATCGCGACCTCATCGACAACGCGAGTCGTGAAGGTCATCGCGTTTGTTGCGATGCTGCTTGGGTTGCTGCCTTATCTCTATCTGTATTCCGGGCTTCTTGCGGATTGGTCCCGCATGCCGGTCTCGAGATGGGTTGGAGATCCGGTCTGGGTGTATGCCATTCCGGCGTGCTCATTTATGGCGTTTGATCTGAGGAAAGATCCACGTCGATTAAACGCCTATTTGCTCGGAAGCATCGCAGAGGTCGTTGTCATCGTTCCGGTTTGGACGTACGCCTGGATTATCGTGCAACAGCGGTTGGGGTGGTGGTGGATGTAGTGTGGCATTCAAGCCTTGGGAATTCTGAAAGGCGATTCACGGACAGTCGATACGAACTGTTACGATGGAAGGCACCATCGCAAACAGATTGATTCGTCGAATCGTTCTCAAACTTGAGGCTGCTAAAATGGTGATAAGATTTCTCGCATTGTTCCTATTGGCGTTGTTTTCGGTCACCTCTAACGCGCAAGGTCCTAAAGGAACGTTGACGTTTCTACAGCCTGGGGATGATTACACGATTCGGTTTTCCGGTGATGTCGACCTCTTTACAAAGAGCAAGAGCAGCGTTGCTTACGGACAGACTTCCGATGGTCAACGGATCCCGGTGACGACGAGCATCAAACACACCGTGACGACGTTTCGAGTGATCGAGCTCGGGCCATCGCAATGGACGCTGTTGGAACATCCGGCGGTATTGACCGAGGCGGGCGTTTGGAACAGGAAACTTGCGTCGGCGGCAAAGCTGGTGCCCGCGACAATTGAGAAACTAGAGGAAACCGAAGAGGGGCAGAAACGCCTGGAAAAGCTTCGTCAGTTTTCGGAAGAATCGGTCGAGACGTCGAGAACGTGGGTCAACCTTTCACACGCGATTGCCATTTCACCGTTGCCGGAAACGGATTCTCAACCACGATTGTCGTTCGACATCTCGGTATCTCGAGCCGAGGCGAAGTAAGCGCGAATGGTAGGTGCCATCGTTGATCGTGAATCGAATTCAAACGTTGATTCTCGGTCGCGATGCCGGCCCGTCCGGGGCGATTGCATGGTGGGGTTTTTAATTCTTGGGGCTCCCGCCCCGAGCTACCAAAGACGGCCCCTCCGGGGCGAGTGATCAGGGTTGCGGCACGCACTGAGCACTCGCCAGAAAAGTCTGGTTGATTGGCGTGTCCCACCGTCCGTTATCTTGGCGGCGGGTGAATTGACTCCCGAGGAGTCCGCGTCGGTAGCTCGGGGTGGCAACCCCGAGACCGCGAGACAAACCGGACCGCTCGCCCCGGAGGGGCCGGCGGCGCAAATTCAGCGACTTGTGGCTGGATTTCGAGATGGCAGCTTTTGTTCGGCGAATGCTGCGGCGATGCCGCCTAGTAAACCGGTCAGGTGCCCGTCCCAGGAAACCTCACCGCCGAGTGGCAGGATGCCCCAGAGGATCGTTCCGCCGAATAGGATGCCAACACCGATCGCGACCGCCACGGAAAGCATTCGTTTGTGCAAGAAACCGCTGGTGATCAACAACCCGATCAGGCCGAATACCAATCCACTGGCGCCGATGTGAATGGCGCCGCGTCCGACCAGCCAGAGCAGCCCGCTACCCAACAACGCTGTCATTCCAATCACTGGCCAAGGGTCGCGGCGTGTCCCGCTGACAATAAACAGCAGCAGTGCTAGCGACGCCGTGTTGCGGAAGAGGTGCACGAAGCCGTCGTGCAGAAACGGCATCGTCAAAATGCCAGCGAGGCCCCACAGGGATCGCGGCACCAATCCCCATTGATTCAGGTCGTAGGGGATCGTCGCGTCGACGACACGAACCAACCACATCGCCAACAGCAATGCCCCGATCAGATACGCATTGCGATGAAGGTTCTGCATCCCTGGTCAGTTGCTTTCGGGCGCTGGCGGAAATGGCTTGATGTCGTGAGCTCAAGTCGATCGACAGGCCGCTAGACGCCGACTTCGCGGCGCAGCATCTCGATCGCTTGGGCCATCGTTGCGGTGTCGATCTCGTGAACGTTGACGCTGTCTCCAACGCCTCGCAACATGGTGATCGTCAAGCGGCCGCCTAGGTGTTGACGGAACTCTTCGAGTCCAACCAATAATCGGTCCAACGGCGACAACGCTTCGTGCCACAGCGACATCCCCATCGATTGCAAGCACTGGCAAGTGCGACGCACGTCTTCGATCGGAAAGCCGAGTTTCAGGTGTGAGTAGAAACAGTCAATCGCGACGCCGATGCCGACCGCTTCTCCGTGACGGATTTCGTAGTTGGTGATCGGTTCCAGTTTGTGTGCCGACCAGTGTCCGAAATCTAGCGGGCGTGCTTCGAGCATTTCGAATGGGTCGCCGCCTTCGGTGATGTGTCGCAAATGCAGTTTGCAGCTGACCGCGATCGCACGGGTCACGACGTCCATTTCGCGCTCGCGAATCCCGTCGGCGTTTTCGCACAGCCAGTCGAATTCACTACGGCTTTTCAGCAGCGCTACTTTCACCGATTCGCTGAACCCGCTGACGAAATCGCGCTCGGGTAACGAATCCAACAGGGCGGCGTCGTTAATCACCGCCCAAGGGACGGCAAAGGTTCCGACCCAGTTCTTTTTACCGAAGTAGTTGATCGCGTTTTTGACACC
Organism: Rhodopirellula baltica; assembly: GCA_002901265.1. GTDB lineage: Bacteria > Planctomycetota > Planctomycetia > Pirellulales > Pirellulaceae > Stieleria > Stieleria baltica_A. The sequence goes on from PPHI01000036.1 coordinate 6,004, forward strand.
GACGCCGCTGTCGCCTTGTGCGAGCGTGGTCGTCGGAATACGAACCAAACGAATGCCGCGGTGTGCGATTGCGGCCGCATAGCCGACGGCATCCAGGAACGCGCCGCCGCCAACCGCGATGACATAGCTGCGACGGTCCAAATCGTGGTCGTTGATCTTGGCCAGCACCGCCTCGACGCCGGCCGAGTCGTTTTTGATGGTCTCGCCGCCTTCGAGCAGCATGGTGTGATCGACCAAGCGGATCGAGTCGGCGTCTTCGAGGTTGGATGCGATTTCTTGGACGTGATCGCTGGAGGTTGCGACGGCACGTTCGGCGATCAGCAGCACCTTGGCTGGGCCGGACCCGCCAGGTTGGAGGACGTCAAGCAGCACCGAAAAATCGTCGCCAGAGAGTTCGCCCGTCGTGCGGACCCGATGGGTGAACGGGACCGAAAAAGCGACGTCCTGGTTCAGTACGTGGTCGTCGCTGGTGGTCCCGATCGGTTCACGGCCGAATCGTTCGTGGTGCGGAGTGTCGTTGTGTGATTCGGTTCTGGCCAAGTCGTTTCGTCGTAACATTAGAACGTAAGGTCCTGCCATCCTCGCCACAGCCAACGCAGCGACTCGGGAAAGATCGCGCCACCGTGGTTTCCGTTGTGGGCGCCGGTGCCAAATACCAGTTTGTAATCGTAGTCAGCGAACTCAAGTGCTTTTGCCATCTGTTTGTTCGCTAATGGCCAATTACCGTGCTGGTTATCGAGGTCGTTTTCGCCGTCTTGCAAAAAGATTCGCAGTGGTTTCGGTTTTGTCTTGCGAATGAGTGCGGGGTAATTGTGTCCGCCACGAATGTTCACGAAGCTCCCAATGTGACTGGCCGCTTTGCGAAATTGGTCGGGGCGGTGCCAGGCGACTGAGAAGGCACAGATCCCCCCCGAGCTGTTTCCACAGATTGCGCGGAGGTCGGGGTTTTTGCTGATGACGTAGTCCTTTTCAACTTCGGGCAAGATTTCGGTCAGCAAAAATTCAGCGTAGTCACCGTTCATCGAATCGTATTCGACACTTCGGTTTTCCGGCTGCGGTCGCCAGCCACGGGTTTCCGGCAACTCGCTGCGATAGCCTGGATCGATCATCACGGCGATCGTGATCGGCATGTCGCCTTTGGCAATCAAATTGTCGAACACCACCGGGACGCGGAACTCACCGGTTTTGCCTTCAAAGGCATGCCCGTCCTGGAACACCATCAATGCGGCGGGAGTCTTGCCGTCGTACTGGGCAGGAACGTAAACGCTGTAGCGACGTTTGGTTCCGGGATAAACCTTGCTTTCCAGCCACGTGTGCTGTGTCACTGTGCCGTGCGGGACTGCATCATCGATTTGCGATTCCGGTCCAAGTTCGTAGGGGACGGGATCGGCAGCGCACAGTTTAGGTGACTGCGGCAAAATCACGGCGCCGAGGCAGATTGCACAAAACAGGCGAACCCATTGCGAAGGCAGCGGCTGGGGTGGGGCCGACCACCAGCTTTTTGGCGGGATGTTCATTGAGCGTCGTCAAAGAGGAGGGCTTGAGGCGGAGAGATCCGCGGAGGGTCCTAACATGATAGCAAGGAAGTCTCGAAGCTGGAAACGAAGCCGCCGATCCGAGCCACAAACAGAGACACACCTAGCAACGATCAGGACGCAGCAACCCCTCGTCATTGGTGGGGGAGTGTTGGATCTCCGTTGGGGAAATCCGTAACCGCACTTTCCGCCTAACTCGACTTTTTGCTAAGCCAACACTTCAAGAAGGACCAGGACGGTTTTTTCACCAACGGATTGTGACTCATGAAAGCGTTTGGCGTTCGACTCGCCGCAGGGATTGTGACCATTTTGACGGGCGCCATTATGGCTGCCCAATCACAAAAAGAGAAACTCGCGGCAACAGAATCGGCATGGACAGAGGAAAGTGTTCCACCTGCGAAGACTGTCATGCCAGTCGGTCTATCGGATCTCGATGCGAACGATGATCAGTCCAAATCTGCCGAACCGTCAAAGTCGCTGGTGGCAGGGTTGCTGAAGGCAGCGCCACTGAAGGCAGCGGATTCTTCGGAAGCGTCGTCCTTGCGGCAGTTCTCGGCGGCCATGCCCAGCATCTCGGACGGCGATTCGTCGGGTGAACACAACGCGGCCAGTGAATCGGCTGACAGTTCGGTCCGATTGGTCCAGCACACCGATGCGGCGGCGGGTGATACCGGAGAACATTCCGCGAGTTCGGGTCCGTCGATGGCGTTGCCTGGCGGAACGCTTGGTGCAGCACCTATTCATTCCAGCGGAGCCGGTTCGGCGTCTGGCCCCAGCATGCAATTGCCGGGGTTTGATGACATGCCTCCGATGGACGCCAACTTTGACGAAGACGAAGCTGGCTTTGCTGGCGATGTCGCGATGACCAATCAAGGTGCCGTCCAAAACCCCAACGCTCCGCGGATGTTGGGAACACCTAAAATGTCCTCGGTACAGTTCGCCGATACTGCGTCACCGGCCGCGGCACCACAGGCTGAACAAGCTCGCGCCAGACAATCCCTCGCTGAGCAACCATACGCTGGACCAACACAGTTCGGCAACGAACCGGTCAATGATCTGCGTTCGGGTGATGCCATGAATGCCGGGACCGGTTTTGACGCTGCGGGCGGCCCCGCAATGATGGGATCGCCATCGATGCATCAGGATGCGGCGATGTATGGGGACGTTTCTTATGGGGATGACTCAGCATACGCGAACAACTCTGACCTGGATCCGATGGACACGCCTGGACTGGCTGATACGGCCGATCCGTCCTCGGGCAGCCCTTCGTCGATGTTAGCACCCGTATTACCCGGAATGGACAACGACGCGGCTCGTCTTGCCGCAGCCCCATCGAGCACCATTCGAATCAATCGCGATCCGGTCGCTCAAACCCAAGTTGGCAACAATGTCGATCGTGCCGCTGCGGCAACCATCGGATTTGCGTCCAGTCCAAAAATCGTGGGTGCTGACGGAAGCGAATCGGCACCCTACGCACAAACCGGTGGTCAATTCGAAATCCCGTCGGATGCCGGACTGCCACCGATGCCAAATCAATCCATGCAAAGCCAGCCAGCGTCCGATTATGGCGTTGCCGGTGCGGGACAATCGTTTGGTGGGCAGGGTGGCTATGGCTTGCCTGATCAATCGATGCAAAGCCAAGCGGCACAGAATCTTTCTGTCCCGAACATGCGAATGGGTAACGCCCAGACCGCGCCGATCGGTGGCACCCCAATGCCGACCGACCTCTACGGCAATCAAGGGAGTGGCCAATCGCTGCAGCCGGTGTCGCCGTCGATGAATGCTCAGCCTTTGCCGCGTTTGCCAAACAACACGGCGATGAATGATTCAGTTTACCAGCCAGCCGGATTCAAACGGCAACCCGCCGGTGCAGACGCTCCGATCGGTTCAACTCTTGCATCCCCAGGTGAACGAAGTCTTGATGGACCTCAAGCTCCCTCGGTGATCATCGAAAAGCGAGCTCCCCAAGAAGTCAAAGTTGGCAAGCCTGCTTCGTTCGTGATCACCGTCCGCAATGTCGGAAATGCAAAAGCGCTGAATGTGCAGGTCTTCGATCGTGTTCCCACCGGAACTGTACTGACTGACGCCACACCACGTCCGAGTCCGCAATACCAGCCCGAGTTGTATTGGGAGTTAGGGGACTTGGAAGCAGGTCAAGAACGCACCATCACGCTTCAGCTAACGCCTCAAGAAGAAGGCGAGCTAGGCAGTGTCGCACGAGTCGCGTTCCAAGCGGCCGCGTCGGTACGGACCGTCAGCACACGTCCTGAACTGAAGATTGTTCAGAAAGCACTCGAAGAGGTGTTGATCGGACAACAGTTGGAAATCGAATTGGAAGTCAGCAACCCCGGAAGCGGTGCCGCAACCGGCGTGTTGTTGCAAGAAGACGTTCCCGAAGGTTTGGTGCACCCCGCCGGAAAGCAGCTCGACAACTTGATCGGAACCTTGCGTCCCGGTGAAGTCCGACGTCAAATCTTGCGAATGAAAGCGGTCAAGCCTGGCGTGATTCAGAACACGATTCGCGTCAAAGGCGACGATGGATTGGAAACGTCCCACTCGATTGCCGTGAATGTGATCTCGCCGGACTTGCAATTGACGCTGGCCGGACCGTCACGCCGCTACTTGGAACGGCAAGCGACCTATGAATTGCGAATCGATAACGTCGGTACCGCGGCAGCGGAAAATGTCGATTTGAGTTTGCAATTGGACCGCGGATTCACGTTCGTCAAAACCAATTTCGAAGGCCAATACGATCCGACCCGCCACGCGGTGTTCTGGTCGCTGGAAAAACTGCCTGCCGGCGAGTGGGGCAAAGTCGAAGTGACTTTGTTGCCGGTCGAAGAAGGCAACCGTGTATTGCACAGCGAAGCACGTGCGGACCTCGGCGTTACAACCTCCGCCGAATCGCAAGTCGTTGTCGATTCGCTTGCCGAATTGACATTCTCGATTGCTGATACGGCCGACCCGATCGAAGTCGGTGGCGTGACCACCTACGAGATTCGCGTATCGAACACCGGTTCGAAAGACGACAACAACGTCAACGTCGCGTTGCAACTTCCGCAAGGGATGACGCTGGTCGAGCAAGGTGACTACACCGCGCAAGGCAACGGCGTGATCACGTTCTCGCCACGAGGTTTGTTGAAAGCCAATGACGAAGTCGTCTACCGGGTCAAAGCACAAGGTGTTGCACCGGGACGTCACTTGGTCAAGGCGATCGTGACCAGCGACCAATCGAACGTGCCGGTCACCAAAGAAGAAAGCATCATGGTCTACGCCGACCAGTGATGACTGTCGAGTGTCGCTATTCGCTCCGCGAAAGTAGCGTTCTCTTCCCTGCTTTGCCGAGCAAAAGACGTTGTAGGGACAGAACAGGATTGAAAATCGACAGGCCACTCGCTGCCACTTAAAAAACGAAACGATCGAAGCGGTGAAAACTGCTTCGATCGTTTTTTGTTTAATCCAGTCGGTAGGTCGTGCTTGGGATGCTGTTGTTTTGGTGACGCTACAGCGCGGCGGCTTTCTTGGGCGTCAAGTCTTTGATCAGGCGATGGATCAGGTCGTCGACCGTAATCCCGTCGGCTTCGGCGGTGAAGGTCGGAACGATGCGGTGACGCAGCACCGGTAGTGCCAGGGTTTGCACATCATCGAGCGTGACCTGCGGGCGTCCTTGCATCAACGCACGGGCTTTGGCCGCCAGGACCAATTGTTGACTCGCACGCGGGCCGGGGCCCCATTCGATCAGGTCTTTCGCCCAAGACGCACATTGTGGATCGCGCGGGCGGACGGACCGCACCGCGTCCAGCACCCAGTCTTTGACATGGGGTGGCAGCGGCACGCGGCGGACGGTCTTTTGGAACGCGACGATCTGTTCGCCAGTGACGACGGCTTGGACCTCCGAATCGAAAGTCGACGTGGTGCGGTCGACGATTTCGGATTCTTCGTCACGTGTGGGATAGTCGACGACGACGTGAAACAAGAATCGATCGCGTTGTGCTTCGGGCAGCGGATAAGTGCCCTCTTGTTCGATCGGGTTCTGCGTCGCAAGGACGAAGAACGGTTCTTTCAGCGTGTACGTTTTGCCGCCGGCGGTGACCTCGTGTTCCTGCATCGCTTCGAGAAGTGCCGCCTGAGTCTTCGGCGGTGTCCGGTTGATTTCGTCGGCGAGCAACATCTGGGTAAAGATCGGTCCGCGTTCGAAGAGCAGCTTGCGGCGCCCCGTGTCGGGATCTTCCTGAATGATGTCGGTGCCGGTGATGTCGCCCGGCATCAGATCGGGGGTGAACTGAATGCGGTGAAAATCTAAGTGCATCGATTGGGCGAGCGTTCGGATCATCAACGTTTTCGCCAAACCCGGCACACCTTCGAGCAGGCAATGACCGCGAGACAAAATCGCGATCAGCAGCTGTTCGACCACATCGGTCTGTCCAACGACCACCCGTGCCACTTGGTCACGGATCGCTTTGCATGATTTGACCAGTTCCGATGCCAGCTCGGCATCGTTGGGATTGGGCTGCGAATCTTGGGGATGGATCGGAGGAGGCTGAACCATGCGGGCGTTCCTAAGCAAATCAAATGGTCACGACAAACGGTTGGTTGCTTGATGCTACCGTCCACTATTGTAAATCCTTCGCGGCGGCGGCGAACGTTCGGAAAGTTCGATGTGGAGCAGCTTTGCCTAAAATCACAGGCTTTCGGCAGAAACTCGGTCGCTCGGATTGTGAAGGTGCAATCTTTGTTTGCCGGTCGCCTCTGCTTACCGTCTGGTCGCCCCACCGCTTTTTTGTTGCAATAGACAAAAGCGATTTGCAGTCTCCGTCGGGACGTCGCATCGCCAAGCGAGTCATCGTTCGATTCGGGGTTTAGCCTTACCACCCACTTGCTTCTGTTTGGCACATGGCATCGTTGTACGTCGTCCGAGGTCGAGATCAGGGAAAGCATTTTGTGCTTTCGGGGCAAGTGGTGCGCATCGGAAGAGACACTGCGAACGACGTACAGCTACTTGACGGCGAAGCATCACGGCACCACGCCGAGATCAGAATTGACGGCGAAGGCGGCTGCACCCTGATCGATCTCAACAGCAGCAACGGCACTCAAGTCAACGGACGCCCTGTCGGCGAACAGCGTTTAGCAAGCGGTGACCGGATCGAGATCGGCGGCACGTTATTGATCTTTACCGGCACGGGCCAACCCACCGCGGTCGATGCGGCTCATGGAGTCGACATTGTTCGCCACGGCGGTGCGGCTGATGCCAGCCGAATCGTTTCATCGTTTGTCCGCCCGACGTCACGTCCGAACGTCATCCCCTTCCGCGGTGAAGGTCGTGGCGAAGGCAACCGAAGCGACATTCAAGGTGGCGAGACGATCCACGGCGAATCCGGATCCTCGGTGATCGCCGAGGAGTCGCCAAGGTTCGAGACCGCTTTGTCTGAAAAATCAGACGAGCCGATCGACGGTTCGATCAGCACCTTGACCGACACGGACCGATCGTTGGAAGTGATGTACCTGACGGCGCTCGCCGTGGGACGCACCGATGACTTGAACGAGTTGCTTGATCGGATTTTGCAACTGGTATTTGATTGGGTCGATGCGGACCGCGGGTGTGTAATGCTGCGGGATGCCGAAACTGGCGAACTGCGTCCCGCCGCGCGATGTGATCGCCAATCAACTGGTTCGCCGCAGCATGAGGCGCCAATCAGTATCAGTAGCACGATCTTGGATTATGTACTCGAACGTGCCGAAGGCGTGCGGACGAGTGACGCCAGCGATGACGCGCGATTTGATGCGGCCGCGTCGATTGTCCAAGGCGGCGTGCGCGAAGCGCTTTGCGTGCCACTGCAAGGTCGCTATGACATCGTCGGTGCGCTGTATATCGACACGTACACTTCGCCAGGCCAGATGGTTCGCCGCGGCAGCACACATCGCTTCACCGACGAACACTTGCGTTTGATCACGGCGATCGGACACCAAGCCGCACTGGCAATCGAAGACACGTTCTATTACTCGGCATTGCTGCAAAGCGAGCGGTTGGCCGCGATGGGACAGACGATCGCGACCCTGTCGCACCACGTCAAAAACATTTTGCAAGGGATCAGCGGTGGCAGCTATTTGATCGAGTCGGGACTCAAGCGAGACGATACCGATGCGGTTCGCCGTGGCTGGACGATTGTCGACCGCAACCAGGAACGGATTTCGAACCTGGTCCTCGACATGCTGACGTTTTCCAAAGAGCGCGAACCTCAAAAGGTCGACGCGGATCTGAATGAAACGGTCCGCGACGTTGCCGAGTTGATGCAAACGCGGGCTAAGGAATCCGGAATCGTTCTGGAAACCTGTTTGGCGGATGCGATGCCGGAGGCCTTTTTTGATCCAGACGCACTTCACCAAGCGATCTTGAATCTGGTGACCAACGCGATCGATGCGGTCAAAGAGCAGCACGGGGCGGCGGATGCGGATTCGGAAGCGAATTCGTGTGCCGGCAAAGTTGACTTGAACACCGCGTACGATGCTGAAAACGGTTGGATCGTCGACGTGATCGACAACGGACCGGGGATCGCCGAAGAAGACCGGCAGCGTGTGTTCTCGCTGTTCGAATCAAAGAAGGGTGCGAGGGGCACCGGATTGGGGTTGCCCGTTAGCGCCAAAATCCTGAAGGAACACGGCGGCGACTTAACGATCGTGGATTCCCCCACGGGAGTCGGATGCTGTTTTCGAATGATTCTGCCGCCGGCTACCTGACCGCGGCGACTTGAATGCTGCCATCTTTCAACCGCACCTTTGTTTGCATAGCATGTGCTGCATGAATATTACCAAGATGCACGGCGCCGGAAATGATTACGTCTATGTCGACTGTTTTGCACAGGACGTCCCGAGCGACCTTCCCGAACTGGCACGTCAGATCTCGCACCGTCATTTTGGTGTCGGCGGCGACGGCCTGGTGCTGATTCGCCCCAGCGACGTGGCTGACGCGCGAATGCAGATGTTCAACGCCGATGGCAGCGAAAGTGAAATGTGTGGCAACGCGATTCGCTGCGTCGCAAAGTACATCTACGATCACGGCATTGAGGCCAGCAAATCGCTGAAGATCGAAACGGGCGCTGGTGTGTTGGATTTGGAATGCGAAACCGGCGATGACGGTTTGGTGTCTCAAGTTCGTGTCGACATGGGCGCGCCCGAATTGGTCGGACCGAAAGTCCCAACAACAATTACTGGCAACGAAGAAGGCCATGTGATCGACGTTCCTGTCGAGTTTGAAGGCCAGACATTCAAGGTCACCTGTGTCTCGATGGGCAACCCGCACTGCGTGATCTTCGTTCCCGAAGCCACCGACGAATTGGTGCTCGGACTGGGACCGAAAATCGAGGTCGATCCGCGATTCCCCAATCGCATCAACGTTGAATTTGTCGAAGTGATCTCCCGCAGCGAAGTTCGCCAGCGGACTTGGGAACGAGGTTCGGGCGAAACCTGGGCTTGTGGAACCGGTGCATCTGCCGTTTGCGTTGCCGGTGTGCTATCGGGCCGTACCGAACGAACGATCGTCAATCACTTGCTCGGCGGCGATCTGACGCTGACTTGGGACGAAGCCAGTGGCCACGTGGTCAAGACAGGCCCTGCGACCGAAGTCTTTTCCGGTCAATGGAATTGGTGAGTGAATCGGTTGTGAGTGGCGGATACGATTTCGACGACGGCGATTCAAGTTTTGCTGACAGCGGCCCCAGCCAGGCGGTTTCGGTCAGCGAGCTGAACCATCATCTCAAGGCAGTGGTCGAAGGAACGTTCCCGTTGCTTTGGGTGGCCGGTGAAGTTTCGGATGTGTCGAAGCCACGCAGCGGACACATTTACTTCACGCTAAAAGACGACGACTCGCAAATTCGTGCCGTGATGTGGCGCAGCGTCGCGTCAAAGCTGCGGTTCGAAATCGAAAACGGACAGTCGCTGTTGTGTTTCGGTGGACTGGAGGTTTACACGGTTCGCGGTACGTACCAGATCGTCGTTCGCAAGGTTGAGGCCCAAGGTGTCGGTGCGTTACAGGTCGCGTTCGAAAAGCTCAAGGCAAAGTTAAACGCCGAAGGCCTGTTTTCACTCGAACGCAAATCTCCGCTGCCAACACATCCACGTCGCGTCGGATTGATCACCAGCCCCAGCGGTGCGGCGGTGCACGATTTTTTGGTGTCGGCGCGGCGGCGAATGCTGGACGCCGAGATCTTCGTTATCCCGGCGCAGGTTCAAGGACCCGGTGCGGCCGAAACGATCGAACGCGGGTTGCTTGCGGCCGCGATGATCCGTCCAAAATTGGACGTGGTGGTCGTCACGCGTGGTGGCGGCAGTTTAGAAGACTTGTGGACGTTCAACGAAGAACGCGTGGTCCGTGCGATCGCCAATTGCCCTGTCCCGACCGTTTCAGCGGTCGGTCACGAAGTCGACGTGACCTTGTCGGACTTGATTGCCGACATGCGGGCGCTGACGCCGACCGATGCGGCGACACGGGTTTTTCCTGATCGAGGCGCGACAGTCGGCCGCGTGCAGGAATTAGAAATGCGAATGCACCGCGCTGTTGCACAACAATTGCAACAGAAACGGATGATGCTGGCCTCGTTGGCGAAGCACCCAGCCTTGTCCAAGCCGATGGACATGGTTCACTTGCGGTCGCGCCAAGTCGACGAGTTGGATCAGCGTGCAAAGCAAGCGATCGAACGAAAGGTCGAGAAATCAAAAGCGTCGGTCGGGCAACTCGCTGCAACCTTGTCTGCCTTGTCACCGCTGTCGACGTTGGCGCGTGGATACAGTGTCACGTTGGATCAGGACGGTAAAGCGATCCAAGACGTCTCACAACTGGCGGTTGGTGACACCTTGCGAACGATCGTCCGCAAGGGCGAGGTGCGTTCGACGGTCACCGACGTCGACTCAGACGGCGCAGCGAATTAGTGCGTCTGGCGAATTGTGTTAGGCAGCCCGTGGGTGTGCCTTTTCATAAACCTGACGCAGGCTCGCAGCGCTGACGTGCGTGTAGATCTGTGTGGTGGCCAGCGACTTGTGGCCGAGCAACTCTTGGACGCTGCGGATATCCGCGCCACGATCGAGCAGGTGTGTTGCGAAGGAGTGGCGGAGCGTGTGGGGGCTCGTGCGTGCGTCCAGTCCGGCAACGGCGAGATGTTTTTCCAGCATCCGGCCGATACTGCGGGTGGTCAGTTGATTGCCAAAGCGATTGACAAACACCGGCGCGGCGGTGCCCAGCGAGTTTGCTTCGGCACTACGTTCGCGTTTCGACGAGTAGACCTGAATCGCTTTGATCGCGAATGATCCGAGTGGGCAGATGCGTTCCTTGCGGCCTTTACCGCGAACACGCACGATGCCTTCGTCCATGTCCAGGTCGCCGTCTTGCAGTCCGACCAATTCGCTGACACGTAATCCGGCGGAGTACATCGTTTCCAGGATCGCACGATCACGCAAGCCATCGGTTTTGTCGGCCGGAGGTGCAAGCAGTAATCGGCCGACTTCGTCGTCGGTCAGAACGTGTGGTAGTTTGCGTTGGCGACGCGGGTTGCGAAGCGGTTTTGCGGGATTGCTGTTGGCGATCCCTTCGCGCATCGCGAATTTATAAAAGCTGCGAAGTGCGGCAAGCTTGCGTGCGATGCTGGTGCGAGCGTAGTCGGCCTGTTGCAGCGCCGCTTGGAACGCTCGCAAATCTTGTGGCTGGAGCTCGGCCGGGTGTGGGATGCTACCGCGCGTGGATTCGAGCCACTCGACGAATGAGAACAGGTCTTCTCGATACGACTTGATTGTCAACTCGCTCGCGTTGCGCTCGTTGACCAAGTAACGCAAGAACTGTGCGATGGCCGAGTTCATGGAATCCTTTCAAGAATGGAGTTGCCGACTGGTTGTGCGGCGATGCCCTGCGTGTGAACTACTTAAAGTCCTCCAGTGACAGGTTATCCAGTTCATTGTCGATCATCATGTCTTCATCCGTCGGAACCGCATCGCGGATCTTTCGGCTGAGCATTGCGGCGTCGTACCATGAAAAATCCAGTTCCGGATTGGCCGCATAGCGAGCCAATTGGCGAAGGGTTTGGTCACGATTCGCGTCATCAAACAAGAAGATGAATTTCTCTTCTCCTTTGACGAGAGCCAGAACGTTTATTTCTTTGTCCATGAAAGGTATCGCCAGAGGCAAGACGACAATCGGTAACTTGGTTTTCGATCGAACGCATCGGAAGATTTCGTCCGTGTCGGAAGTAAGGCATCTGGTCCTTATCCAACGCTTCAGAAACAGATCGCCCGTTCCTTACGTGGATATCGGCAGGCCGATGTGTGCCCAAACAGGCCGCTTGCACGCATCGGGCTAGGTCGAATGGTGCCCCTGCGTCTGTTCGTTACGAGTGCCACGGTCGACCGAAGTGTGTCATCCGTCACAACCGTTCAACTTCAACACCTGATCAGGTCTTGGCAAGCTTCGAAGCTTACCCCGCAAACGCAAAAAGCAGCGTCTGAATCACAGACGCTGCTTTGCGTGTTTTCCCTTTCCTGATGCCGGGCGATGCGATCGCGGAATCGACATCGCCTAGCGGTTGTAATAGATCGGCACAACGTATACCGAAGGTTGAACATATCGGCTGTGCATCATCGGGATTGCATTCCAATTGGGACGCAGCGGTTCATAGCCGTACCACAGGTTGCGTTCCATGCGTTCGAGCCGTTGCTTTTCGATCAGTTGGGCGCGAGCTTGGCGGAGTTCTGCGACGGTCGGTTTGTCGTAGGAGCGATCCGACGCACTGGGGACATCATCGACCAGCGTTCGCACTGGTTCCAGTTGCGGTTTCTGGACAACCGCATCGGGGGCTTGGCGAATTGCGGCGGCCGGTTGGGACTGGTGCATTACCTCACGCGCATCCGCAATCGTGGCGGATGATTGAGGCTGGGCACCGAGGTCGAGTGTAGCGGGAGCGTCATTCCGCTCGGTTTCCGATCGTTCGTCGGCAAACATCGGAAATTCTTGAGCAAAAACATCGCCGTCATAAAGCGACGTTTCGAACAGTCTCGGGGCTGCCTCGTTTGCTTCGTAAGTGCCCGGTTTGGGATACTGAGTTTGTGTCCCTTGCGTCGGCGCTTGCGCACTAGCGGCACTGGTCATGCACAGGGTCGCAGCAGCAGCGACAGCAAATCGGCGAATGCGATCAATTGAGGTCATGTTCATTGCGGGTGCGGATTGCAGATGCGGATAGGTTTGATGGAGGGATGGCCAACGTGCCTATCGGCACTGGGCGGCGCTTGCGCTAATTGATTTCGCGTTTCGGAAAACAATTCAGTCAAGTGCAGGACCGGTCATGCCGGTTTTTTCGCAATGAGGGTGTTCAGATCCCCGTTAAGTCGTTTGAACAAAGAATTCTGACTGCCGGGTATGGTGCAATCGCCCGATCGTGCCAACAATCGATGGTGCAAATCAGGTTTCCAGTTTTTCCCACCTACTAAAGTTCCTAGGCAAATGAAGAAAGTTCTTTGCAATCTGCTCGGAATCTCGACCGTCGCTTTGGCTCTCGTTTCAATCGGTTGCCAGCCTCCAAAACCACCAGCTCCAGAAGCTACGGAAGAAGCGAGCGACAACACGACCGCAAACACCACCGCAGCGGCTGAAACTCCTGCTGCTGAAATGCCCGAAGCCGAAGAAGCCGCTGAAGAAGCTGCTGAGTAAGGCATTCGAAATTCATTTCGAACTTGATTTCGCCTGTCGGATGACGTGACCCGATCGCCCGTTCGACAGGGAAATCAGTTTTTCTAGATTCGGCGTGTCGCCCGACCGCCCTCCCCCGCACTTCTTTCGGCGGGGTTTCTCTGACGTCGCTCTCTAAACGTCGTTTTTTTGGCACTTCGATTCGTGTCATGTCTTGCAATGAGGCACTGTTTGAGAAGCGGTTCTCATGTCGTGGGTGCACAAATCACTAGGGATTCCATTGCCGGCTGTGGTAAACTGCGGGAAACCGTTTGCAATCACTTCCTCAGACCCCGTTTCGAAATGCGCCGATTCCGCTTCCGGCCGTGGCTTTTGCTTGCGTCTCTCGCGTTGTGCTCGATCGGATCCTCGAACACCTTCGCCGTCGATGTCGAAATCGAATTGAGCAGTGGTGATAAAGTTCGAGGACCGTGGGATGCAGCCAGTGGCGAGACGATTACGATCGGTCAACCGCCAAAAGTGATCGAACTTTCACAGGTCACACAGCTTCGCCCGCTCGATCCTGAATCGACGGGGGTTCCTCCAGCAATGGAGGTGACATTGGTTGACGGATCAAGCATTCGGGCCAATGAAGTGACGGCGGATGGCTCGACTGTGAAGGTCAGTCCGAACCGTCAGGCAACGATGAGTTTCGTTCTGAATGCAGTGCGTGGCATCCGTTTTCGTCCTAGTGCCGCGAACACCGATCCCCAGTGGTTGGGATTGTTTGAACGAGAGCTGCGATCGGACTTGTTGGTGATTCATCGTGGCAATGCACAATTGGATCCAGTCGAAGGCGTCGTTTTATCGATCGATGACAAGATGGTTCTCTTTGAGTTGGATGGCGAAAAGATCGAAGCGCCGCTCGATCGTTTAGAAGGCGTCATCCTTCGGAACCGAACAGAAACGAGAACTTCGAAAGTTCGCCTGGAAGACATCAACGGGACTCAGTTGGTGGTAAGCCGCATGGAGGTGGAACCCGCAGGCGAATCCGTGCGTTTAACGTTGGGCAGCGGCGTCCAGCATGAATTGAAGATCTCGCAAATCAAACGCATTCAATTCGCCAGCGGCACTCAGTTGTTGACCCGTCAAAAACCTGCGTCGCAGACGATGAGTCCTTACTTAAAGACCAACGTTTCCGAGTCGCTCTTTGATGCGTGGTTTGCACCTGCTTCAGAAGGCGATGACTTGTCAGCAGTCGCTGGCGGAAGTGTCGAATACCGCGTCGACGAAGGATTCGAAAACTTGGTCGGCAGTGTCGGTCGGGACCCGTCTTCCGAAGGTCAAAGCAAAATCAAAATTCAGATCGCTGTCGACGAGGAAGTTGTTTGGGAGCAGGACCTGGCCGATGATTCGATCGTCGGGTTTCGGCTTCCCGTGACTGGTGCGCGACGTGTCAAATTTACGGTTCTGCCAACCCCTGATGGGGACGTCGGTGATCTCGTTCGATTCTACAAACCACGATTGCTGAAGTGAGAACGATGCTCCGTTTTGAATGCTTTTTGGCATCGCTATTCATGTTGTGCGGGATGACGCTGGCAGACGCTGCGGAACCGCTGACATTGCCGAGTGATCTCGTCGAACTGGAACAAGCACGCGTTGCTGCTGTGCAGCGTGCGATGCCAAGCACGGTGTGTGTGTTTGTTCCCGGTGGCGGCGGAGGAGGCAGTGGCGTATTGATTTCGCCAGACGGTTACGCGCTGACCAATTTTCACGTGACCAGTCCTGCGGGAACCTTTATGCGGTGCGGGTTGAGTGATGGGCGTGTCTATGATGCTGTCTTGGTTGGTCTCGATCCGGTCGGTGACTTGGCGATGATCAAGCTGCTCGGACGGGATGATTTTCCCGTTGCGACGATGGCAGACAGCTTGGAAGCTCGCGCTGGCGATTGGTGCATGGTGATTGGTAATCCGTTCTTGTTGGCAACCAATTTGCAACCGACGGTCACATGGGGAATGCTCAGTGGCGTGGGGCGTTATCAGTATCCATCAGGCACCTTGCTGGAATATGCCGACTGTTTACAAACCGATGCGTCGATCAATCCGGGGAATTCCGGAGGGCCGATCTACAACAGCAAAGGAGAACTGCTTGGCATCGTTGGTCGTTGTTCGTTTGAAAAACGCGGTCGAGTCAATGTCGGTGTCGGCTATGCGATCTCGATCAATCAAGCCAAGAATTTTCTCGGGTATCTACGCAGCGGCCGTATCATTGACCATGCGACGTTGGGAGCGACCGTGTCGACCGATAGTGATGGCAGCGTCGTGGTCAGCAACGTGTTGGAATCGAGTGACGCCTATCGCCGCGGTCTGCGGTTCGATTCCGAGATCCTTGAAATCGATGGTCGCGTCGTAACCTCGGCAAACGACGTTCAAAATATTCTGGGTACCTTGCCAAGCGGTTGGCGAGTGGAAGTGGCGTTTCGTGAATCCGGCAAAACCGTTCGGGTACCAATTCGATTGATGGGGGTGCACCGCCGCGACGAGTTGTTGTCAAAAATGGAGTCCGCACTGCCGCCTCCACCTCCGGTTCCTGATGAACCGGAAGACTCAAAAGATGGCGACGAGAACGCGGAAGGTGAGACAAAGCCGGGCGAAAAGGATAAACCAGACGACGCTCCTAAATCACCGAAGCCCACGGCGCACGGTCACGGGGATATTCCCGATGCGGCCGCAGAATTGATCGTCGACCGGAAAGGCTATGCGAACTATCACTTCAATCAGGTCCAACAAGATCGTGTGATGAAGCTGCTTCGCGACCAAGCACCGTTTAGCGATTCCGATTTGTCCCAAAAGAAACAACGTTGGCAAATCAAGGGTTCGAGCGGTACCGGCGACCCGGTGGTCGTTGATGTCGCCGACGAAGATTTGGCACTCACCATCGCCGGGACTCGGATGACCGCGGCGAACCCGTCGGAGCTGTTTGAAGCGGTTGATCAAGACGCGGTTGGCGGGATCTTGGCCGCGTTTGATGCGTGGCGAAAAATCGTGGAACTCGGACCCGAACAGTTTGGCGAAACCTACTATCACGGAACCATGCCGCTGGCTGGACAACGTCCACTGCGAGATTGCTTGATCGGGCTTTACGGAGGAATGGAAATCCGTTGGCTATTGCATCCGGAAACCGGAGTGCTCGAATGCATCGAAGTATTTGCCGATCGGGACTCCGATCCGGCAGAGCTATGGATCCATCAGCAAGACGAAAACGTTTATCACGTCGAACTGAAATACGGATTGGAACTGAAGCTGTCGCTCCTCATCGAGCAGTGGGATCAAAAGGAGGCAGCAACGCCATGATTCGATTCGCAGTAATACTTGCCATGGCGACTTTAATCGCCACCGGGTCAGCAGTCGCACAAGACAATGACGTTGCGATCTCACGTAGCGTTCAGCAGCGGATTGCCAAGGTTTACGGTGCCGGAGGCGTTCGCGGACTCGAAGCGTACCAAAGCGGATTTGTGGTTTCGCCGGAAGGTCACATCGCAACCGTTTGGAGCTATGTGCTGGACGTCGAGCCGATCGTGGTCTTGGACGATGGACGTCGGTTCGAATCTAAAATCATTGGGATCGAGCCTTCGCTTGAGTTGGCGATTTTGAAGATCGAAGCCTCTGAATTGCCTTACTTTGAAGTCGGCAAAGAGCTGAAAGCAACATGGGGCGATCCTGTTTTAGCAGCCAGCAACCTGTTTAACATTGCCGCCGGAAATGAATCGGCCAGTCTGATGCAAGGCGTGATCAGTGGCATCACGAACCTGGATGCGCGACGCGGCGTGTTTAAAACTCCTTATCGTGGCAAAGTGATGGTGTTGGATTTGATCGCCAACAATCCTGGTGCTGCCGGCGGTGCGGTGGTGGATTCCGGCGGCCAATTGGTCGGGATGCTGGGCAAAGAGCTTCGCGATGCCAACACCGGGGTTTGGCTGAACTATGCGATCCCGATTGATGCACTGCGAAAAGCGATTGGCGACATCATCGCTGGACGTGCGACGACGGCCCCGCCGGATGACACGCCGGTGTTGCCGCGTGATCGTTCTCATAACCTGACGACGTTGGGATTGGTTTTAGTCCCCGACATCTTGGAAAGCACGCCCGTCTTTGTTGATACCGTCAAGAAAGAGAGTGCTGCGGCAAAAGCAGATCTGCGACCGGACGATTTGATCCTGTTGCTCAATGGCGCCCGAGTGGGTGACCAAAAAACGTTTACCGAATTGCTACGGCGGATCGACCGACGCGACGCAGTCTCGTTGACCATTCAGCGTGACAGTGAAGTGCTGCCCGTCCGACTTGTTCCCTAAGAGAACACTTGCTGTGAAATCTATTTGTCTTTCTCGTTTGCAGTGTTGGTGCGCGTTCGGCTTGATGATCCTGTTCGCGTCGTCGCTGCCGGCACAAACGACGACGCAGCGTCAACAGATGGCGACTGCGATTCGCAATGCCGCCAATCGTGTTTTACCCGCGGTCGTGTCGATCGAAGTGGTCGGCGTGGCAGCCGCGGCGGCGGGTTCCGATTCCAGCGAAGTGGCCAGCGATGCGCCCTCGTGTGGCGTCATCGTCGATGCATCGGGATTGATCATCGCATCGGATATTATCTTGCGTCGTCCCTCGGCGAGCGTCCTGGTCGTCTTGCCCGACGAAACGCGACTCGCGGCGAAGGTCGTCGCTCGAGATCAACACCGAGGGTTGGTGTTGTTGCAGGTGAAAACCAACGCTCCGTTGACCGCGGTCGAATTGCCCGGCGAAGTCACCACACCGGTCGGAGCTAGCGTCATCGCCGTCGGACGCTATGGGACCGATCAGTCGCCAATGGTCAGTAGTGGGATCTTGAGCGCAAGTGGGCGACTCGAAGGCACGATGTTGCAAACCGATGCACGTGTTTCGCCGACATACTATGGCGGTCCATTGATCGATCTGTATGGAAATACGATCGGTATTCTCGTGCCTGCGGTCGCTCCCGGGGGCGCCCCCGATGACACCAGTTGGTACGACAGCGGAATTGCGTTCGCCGTGCCAACACCGGTGCTGGCTCAAAAATTGATTCGACTGCGTGAAGGCACTGATATCCAGCAGGGCTTGATCGGTATCGTCCCACGCTCGAAAGACCCGTTGGAGCAAGACACCGAATTGGCTGCCGTACGCGTCCGCTCGCCCGCCGAAAAAGCCGGTATCAAAGCGGGGGATACGATCATGGCGGTGGCCGGCCAACCGGTCACCATGTTTCAAGAGGTCAAGCAAGCCTTGGGACCATATGATGCCGGTGACGAAATTGAAATCCGTTACAAACGTGATGGACGTGAATCTTCGGTCCGAGTCACATTAACCGATTCGATCCCGCCGCTGCGTCCGCAATCCATTGGCGTTTGGGCCGTCGAACGAAGCGGCGAAACCGGTGATGATGATGACTCGGCGGTCGAGGTGGTCGTAGCCGATGTACTGCCCGAATCGCCCAGCGATGGCAAACTACGTGAAGGCGACGTGATTCAAGGAATGAATGGGGCGTCGATTGATACGCTGGCAACACTGCGGCGAAAGCTGGTCACCGCCGAACCCGATGCCGAGATCACGTTGGACGTCGTCCGCGAAGGCGACGCAACCCAGATCAGCTTGACACCGCGATCGATCGCAGGTGAGCTGACCCAGCAGGCTCTTCCCAAATGGACCGAGGAATTACCAGCCGATAAGAATTGGGGAACCAAGGAGCTACGTTTACCAGACGTTTCCAACCTTGGTGCTTACACCGCGCCAGATCCAGACGCGATGCGTGACGGACTGGCGTTGCTTGTTGTTCTGCTTCCTCCGGAGCAACGAGACCCCAAGGAAGCTCTTGCCGATCTGTTGGACGTTGCCTACCAGCAAGGCGTCGTGGTGTGCGCAATTTGCAGCGAAGACGATCAACGCTGGCAGCCAAAAGAAATCGACGTGGTGTCACGCATGACCACGATGATGGCGCAGCGTGTCCAGGTGGGGGCGACCGCGATCGCATCCCTGGCGGCTGTCAAAGGTGTGAAGCCCACAGCAGCCGATTCGATGGTCATCGCGATGGCACTTTCGGACCGAAAAAACTTCGACGGTATCGCGGTGTCCGATCAAGCACGTCCGCCGGCCGTCCGGCTACGTGAAAACGAACCTGACCGTTCTTTGCAAATCTTGCTGCCAATCAAAAGCGTCGACGAGGGCCCAACGTGGCTGACTCCGTTGGCGGACTCGGGCTACCCTGTCACGATCGGTGGTGAACTGCGATTCAAGGATTTATTTCGCTGGGCCCGATTGTTGCAGACGATTTAAGATAAACTGGCAGCCCCATCGTTGATGATCCCGCCTCCTATCCAACCTTGTGCTGCCGGTATGAAACGTTCGCTTTTCAACTTGCCCTCTCTCCTCAAGCAGTCGTTGCTCACACTGCTTTGCTTGGGACTGACCACGACCTCTGTTGCAATCTGTCATGCCGAAAGCGGTGTGCTGGAATTCCCGGCCAAAGGTGACAGCCACGGCAAAGTTGTCCTGGTCGCCGGTGATGAAGAGTACCGTACGGAAGAGTCGATGCCGATGTTGGCAAAGATCTTGTCCGTCCATCATGGCTATGATTGTGTCGTGCTGTTTTCGATGAGTGCCGATCAGTCGTACGTCGACCCAAACAATTCACAGGGTGTCGTCGGTTGGGAGCAACTCGATGATGCCGATCTGATGATCATCGGTACTCGATTCCGACAGCCATCTGCTGACGATGCCGCTCACGTCACCAAGTTCATTGATGCCGGTAAACCAGTGGTCGGGTTTCGTACCGCAACGCACGCTTTCAACGGAAGCGGTAACTTCGGTGGAAAGCTTTCCTACGGACAGTTCGGGCTGAATATTTTGGGCGAGCAATGGGTGAACCACCACGGACAGCACAAAGTCGAAGGTGCACGTAGCGTCGTTGCTGACGACCAAGCCGAACATCCGATTTTGCGTTCAGTAGACTCCATCTTTACGCCATCAGATGTCTACGGGGTTGTTCACTTGAGCGACGACGATCAAGTCTTGCTGCGTGCTGCCGTAACGAAGTCACTCGATCCTGAGTCGCCCAATATCGAAGGCAGCAAAAATTCGCCGATGCAGGCGTTTGCTTGGTTGCACCAGTACACATCTCCCGGTGGAGCGACCGGTCGGGCCTTTTGTACGACCGGTGGGGCAAGCGTCGACTTCGTTGATGAAGACTTGCGACGTTTGATCGTCAACGCGGTCTACTTTTTGACCGATCGAAAAATCCCGGCAAAGACGGATGTTTCCTTTGTCGATCCGTATTACCCAACGTTCTATGGATTCATCCGCGACCAAGATCACTGGAAGAACCTTGCGATTCAGCCAAGCGATTTCGAAACAGGCAAGGCACCCCATTTTCCTGATCCACAGGGCACTCCTGAATGGAATTTTCGCGAGCGTCCATAATCGCTGTTGTCATTTCAAAATCACCAATTCGCAGTGGTGACAACGGAACGCGGGAATGCGGTACGGGAAGCCGGATTTGCTACGTCCAAGTTTTCTGCCGCCCAATAAAAACTTCCGGAGCAGACCAGCCGACTTTGAACGCCAGCGAATTGTTGCTGTCGAGGTGATTGATCCTTCATCCATTTCGCCGTGACACCGTGGGCAGAACGCACCCGATGTCTCAGCGAGTTCAATTGGCGGTCTGTAGGGAGACGAATCCTGATCGTTTGGCAATGATGTTTACCTCGGACGGTTTGTTGAACGCGATTAAAGTGGGATTGGACGCAGGTCTGACTGGCTGACAATCGTGTTGAGGAACACCCGTCGGATCGCGTCATAGCCGCGATCGTTTGGGTCTTCGATATTGTCATAGAACCAATAGTGCGGATCATCTCGATCGTAATTCGCACGCCAAAATTGGCGACAATGTGATCCGTGACCGAGAAACGTATCGTAGAGCGGGACCACGAACACGTTTTCGAATTCATCCGCAACCGATCGAATCGTTCGGTTGTAACGGGCGTGAATTGTCAGTCCGTCGGGCCAATCAGGCAGAAAGATGCTCGGGGCATCGCCCACACCATCCGTTGGGTCGTAGATGTCGCCCAGATAGATTTCACAGCCCAGCGGAAACTTGCGCTGCAGTTCAATCAGCATGATCCGCAGACGCACTTCGAAGTTCGCGATCCATGGTTCGGCCTGTTCTAGTGTCGCGCCATACATTCCGCATTCGCGAGGGGCACTGCGGCCATAACTGTGGATCAGGTCGTTCCCGCCGGAAGTCATGAGCACGATGCCAAAAGCGTTGTCGTTGACCGGGATCGTGTCTCGAATGACTTCCAGGTGGGTCTCGGATTCTGATCCCGAGATCGCGTAGTTGTGATGAGTTAGGTTCGGCAACACTGATTTCAAACAGATGCCTTCCATCGCAACCTGCTCGTCAGAAGGGTTTTCTAGAACGCGATTGAAGTAAGAGTGGCTTTTGTTTTTTGCGCCCAGCCCGGCAGTCACGCTATCGCCTAATCCGATGACATGGATTGGTTGGTCGCTCCATGTCGATTGAAATGCCGCTCGGTCAACTTCGGGGCCAGCCGGGCCCTCTCCGATGGGTCTGGAGAATACAAATTCGATATATCCGAGTGCTCCGGCAATCGCGAATACCGCGATTCCGAGCAGGACAAAGATTCGTGTGCGACGTCGATTGGTTCGAGACATCAAAAAACTTGTTGGAGTCGTCGAGGTGATGGCGCTCAGGGTGTCGAAAGGACTGCGCTTTGAGTCCCTAGTTTATCCAATATCACGTGAAACACCCAGGAAACACGCTATTTTGTGATTTGGCACGTGGTCTGCAAATGTTGGCAGATAGCAAGAAAGCTACTCAACCGTTTCAGCACGAGGACTTACCAATGACCCGTTTCCTGCCTGCGATCGCCTTGTTGTTTGGATTCACTGCCCTGCCTCTTCCGGAAGCGGATGCGCAGTTTTACTTCGGCTCGCAGCGATTCGGTTCGCATGCGTCGCATCGTAATCGCCAACACGATTCGAATTTTCACCGAGTGGAAAGCCGTTTCGTTCATCGGCCGAATGTGGTGAAGCTGGACGAGTATGCTGACCGGTTGGCAAAAATCGCCGAACACTTACATGACGACGCACACGACCTCTCGCAGGACTATCACCACTCCGATTCGATCGAACGGTACGTCGACCAGTTGGAACAGTTGCAAAAGCACATGCATTCGATTTTACATCACGCGGCAGGTGACCATCATGTCGATTCGGGGATGTTACGCCACATCCAAACTGACGTGACCTCGGCGAAATCGTTGCTTGGACGACTCGATCGTGAACTGCGTCACCAAAGTCACGATGGGACGCGCCGACACGATTCGCAATTGATCCTGCACATGCGGCGGATCATTGTTCGCGAAGCATACCCGTTATTGGGATTGATGCAGAACGAACTGACGGGGGATCGATATGGATCGTCCACCGGACATCACCACCACCATCCGGGCTGGTGATTTCGTCTCGGGTTGATCGTCGACTATCATGAGCGAACACTAGGATTGGTGAACCATGGGCGCGAGCGTTGTGTCCTTTGTCGTCCGCCCGTTTCACGTTTGCTTCGATTGGTATGAACGATTTAGTCGTCAGCACGCATCTGACGTTGCCCGCTTCCGAATTCACGATTACGACCGCACGAAGTAGCGGTCCGGGAGGGCAGAACGTCAATAAGGTGAATTCGAAAGTGATTCTGCACTGGTCGTTCGAGCAATCCGAATTGATTGCCGACGATTGGAAAGATCGCTTTCGAAGAAGCTTTGGCAATCGAATCAACCGCGAAGGTCAGTTGGTTTTGCAAAGTGATCAACACCGAGATCAAACGCAAAATTTGGAAGAGGTCCGCACCCGATTGGTGAAGATGCTGACCGATACACGGCGTCCGCCTAAAAAACGCAAGGCGACACGGCCGACGCTAGGAAGCAAACGCCGTCGCAAGGAAGCCAAAATTCAAAAGAGTCAAAAGAAGCAAGGACGCAGCATGAAGTTCGACTGATGGAAGTTCGAAACAGTCTATTCACGATCGCCGGAAAGAGCCTGACGCATCGTAAGGAGCATGAGGTGCGGCAAAGACCAAGCGGCTACTTTCATGCGATGAGTTCTTCGATGACTTTGCCGCCGAACTGACTGAGCTGTTTGAAGCGACCGGCGTGGTAGAACGTCAGCTTGTTATCGTCCAGGCCCAGCAATCTTAAAAGCGTGACGTGCAAGTCTCGCACATGATGCACGTTCTCAACCGCTTCGGCGCCGGTTTCGTCGGTCGCGCCGATCGTGTGACCCGCTTTAACGCCTCCTCCGGCCATCCAGATTGACATCGCATTCGGATTGTGATCGCGTCCATAAGCTGTGCCACCGCGAACTCCATTGTCGGGTGATCGGCCGAATTCGCCACACCAGACAACGAGTGTTGACTCGAGCAGCCCGCGTGCTTTCAAGTCGCTGATCAGGGCTGCGATCGGTTGGTCGACCGCGCTGACCAAACTTCCGTGCGCTCGCTGGATGTAATCATGGCTGTCCCAACTGCCGTGATACAACTGCACAAAGCGAACGCCGTTTTCGATCAGCTTTCTAGCAAGCAGACATTTGCGTCCGAATTGATCGGTTGGCTTTTGATTGACACCGTAGAGCGACAACGTTTTTTGGTCTTCGTCGGCAATGTCGAGGACACTGGGGACTTGCATTTGCATGCGGAACGCAAGTTCGTAATTCGCCATGCGTGCAGACAAGTCGCCGTGTGTTGGGTGTTTTGCCGCATGCCGCTGATTCAATTCCGCGACCAGGTCAAGGTTTAATCGCTGGCGTGATCGACTGACACCTGCTGGCGGATTCAAATCCAAAATCGGCGATCCGGTCGGACGCAGGGCGGTACCTTGGAATTGTGCCGGCAAGTACCCGTTGCTCCAGTTGGCTGAACCGCCTTGCGGATAAGATACCGCTGGCAACACCACAAATCCGGGCAAGTCCTGGTTGACTGACCCGAGGCCGTACGTCACCCAAGCTCCCATCGCGGGGTCGCCACCGAATCGGTTCCCGCAGTTCATTTGATACATGGCGGTGGGATGATTCACACTGTCGACTTGGCAACCGCGATAAAAGCAAAGTTCATCGGCGACACTGGCAAGACGTTCCCAGTTTTCGGCCATGTCGGCGCCGCAGTCGCCTGCCTTGATAAAGCGGAACGGGCTTTGGACGAAGTACCGTTTCCCGCTTTCCATCGCGGACTTTTGTTTTCCACTACGGTTGAATTCTTTCAGGTGAAGCTGTTCGAGTTTTGGCTTCGGATCAAACGTGTCGATATGCGAAGGTCCGCCTTCCATCATCAAAAAGATGCAGCGTTTCGCACGCGCCGGGATCTGTTGCGGGCGAGGCTGTAGATCGTTCGGTGTTTCACTGGCGGCCAATTCGTCAGCCATCATTGCGGTGAACGCGACGCTGCCCAAACTGGCGCCGAGGCCATAGAGGACATCGCGTCTGGAGGATTGCAGATGATTCATGGTGAGTTGCCTACGGCTAGTAAACGTAGATGAATTCGTTTGAATTCAAGATCGCCAAGCAAAGGTCGGCAAATGCCCGTGTGTGTCGGTCGACTTGTGTCGGCTGCAGGTCGGCGACGAAGTCACGGTTGGCATGCAGTGTTTCGACAAAGCTGAATTGCTCACCAGTGTTTTCCTCCACGGCTTCACGCAAAATCTCCGTCGGTTGTTGTTTGAATGCAATCGCGTCTTCCGGGAGTAACTGTTCGACCGTCTGCCAATGCTCCAGCAGTAATCGCGTTTCGGTTTCGCTGGGCAAACGGCCGTAAGCGAGTTCAAAACAACGTGCAATTGCCTGTGCATCGTCTTGGGTTTCTTGGATGCACCGATTGGCAAATGCCAATGCACGGTGGTGGGAACGTTCGCTGTTGAAGAGTGCAAAGACTTGGGGAGTGACGTTGGACGCGTCGCGCTTTTCGCTCGAAAAGTCGGGGCCTGGCAAATTGAAAACTTCGTGCGCAGGATCAGCCAGTCCACGCAAGCGACAGGCATAGATTGAACGTCGGTGTCGGTCTTTGGGAAGCGGATTGGGCTGCCATGCGGCGGCAAAGGTACCCATGATTTGCCGTGGTTGTAGGGCGACTTCGAGATTGATTTCGGGGCGGCAGGGTACGCCGCCCATCGCCGGATTGAGCTCTCCGGTGATGGCCAGCATCGAATCACGAATTTCCTCCGCCGTTAATCGCCGCGGCAAGAATACGGCATAGCGGTCGCCCGCCGGATCAAGCTTTTCGAGCTGCTCGGGATCCGGGTGAATACTCGATCGTCGGTAAGCGTGACTGGTCATGATCAAGCGATGGATCGACTTGATGGACCAATCGTTTTCGACAAGTGTCGCGGCGATGTAGTCGAGTAATTTCGGATGGGTTGGCAATTTTCCGGTAGATCCAAAGTTATTTGGGTTGCCAGCGATGGGATTGCCAAAGTGCCACATCCAGATGCGATTAGCGATGGTTCGCGTTGTTAGCGGGTTGTTCTCGTCGGCAATCCATTGCGCGAACGCTAGTCGACGCCCACTGATCGAGTCGGGAATGGGAGCTTCTAGGGAACTGCCAAGGACGCTGAGTACACCAGGCTGAACCGTTTGTCCGGGCGAAAACGGATCACCACCGGTCAAGATCTGTCCCCGTTCCAGTTCACCGTTCGTTAGGTCGACGGGAATCCGAAACGGAGAACTGATTGATTTCACCGACGGTGTGTGTCCTCCATAAACAGACAATGCGAACGGTTTGAAGCTGTCGTCTTCAAAGGCGAGTGCTTGCAGCCCTTTGCGTGTGACGCGTTCAAGTCCGAATTGCTGTGGGGTGAAGCCGACCAATTTCGGTGGGTATTGATCCTCCGCCAAGCCTTTCTTGATCTGGTTGCGAGCCGCATTGAAGACTGACGTTTTACCTTGTTGTTGAAGCTGCTGAACGATCTGTTTCCAATGCGAATCGTCTAGGCCTTGCTCGCGATACCAAGCCAGCGCGTTGGCAAGCAACGCATCATCGAGCTCTTGGGAGAGGCGTTCGTATTCGGCGCGGCGGAGTTTCAGGTACGCTTGCTGATCAAAGCCATCGGTGTTTTCGCAATCCAACCGTTCGGCGCGTCGCTCGGCGAGTTGGGTGGTTTGAAAAACCGCCTGGATGCTGTAGTAGTCGCGCGTGGGAACGGGATCGAATTTGTGGTCATGACATTTGGCACATTGCAGCGAATGAGCGAGGAAGGTTTCACCGACGCTATTGGTGACATCATCGAGAAAGCGTTGCCTCGCGACCTTGGCGACTTCCATGCCGGTCAACTCCCAAGGACCCATGCGTAGATAGCCCAGTGCGATCAGCATTTCGGGATCATCGGGATCGAGTTCGTCACCGGCGATTTGTTCGACGATGAACTCGTTGTAGGGCTTGTCGTCGTTGAATGAGCGAATGACGTAATCGCGATAGCGCCAGGCACCGCCACGATGGAAATCGTTCGCAAGGCCGGAGGAGTCTGCATAACGCACGACGTCCAGCCAATGCTGAGCCATCCGTTCGCCATAGTGCTTTGATGCTAAAAGTTGTTCGACCAATTCGGCGATCACGACATCATCGTCGCGTTGGTCGGCAACAAAGGCTTCCGTTCGTTCGGGAGTCGGCGGCAGGCCCGTCAGATCAAAACTGGCTCGGCGAATAAACGTTCTGCGATCAGCCGGACCGGCGTGCTGAAGTCCTGGCGGCATCGCCTGTTGGATCAGCCAGTCGATCGGTTGAATGGCGTTCGGACCAATTACAGGTTTTTCGACCGGTTGGTATGCCCAAAGTAACTCGGGCTTGTAGCGACGATTGGTCCAGGCATCGTCTAGTCCGCCCGACGTTGCGATGGTAATGCCGTCTTCGGCGGACCAGCGTTCGGCATTGACGCGTTTGATTTCGTCGGCTCGTGATGTGGTGGGCCAGACGGCACCGGTTGCGATCCAGCGATGGACGTTGCTTAACTTGTCCGCGCTGACCGCTTCCGCTTCTTTGGGTGGCATCGCCGACCAGTCGTCGCTTGTGCGAGTCATCACCAGATACAGCGGACTTCGTTCGGGGTGACCGGGTACGATTGCTGTTTCACCGCTCTCGCCTCCGGCGAAAGCCGATTGTTTGATCCGGAGATCAAGTTCGCCTTCGATCGCATCCTGATCCGCACCGTGGCAGCCAAAGCATTTGGTCCGCAACAACGGTTCGATATGCCGCACGAAAATGGATTCTGATTCACCAATCGGTTGGATGTCGGCACTCGATGACGAAGAATCGTGCAAATCGCTCCGCTCGTCTGCGGTCACAACGGTGCCGGCGAGTAGGGCGACGACGGTGATGGCCAATTGCTGAACGCCACCGAATGCGAGCAGGACGCGGGGTGCGATAAAACTCGGAATCGAAAGCTGTTTCATTGGGAATCGCGGATACTTTGGAGAGACGAACCCGGATTTGGGAACAGATTGTGCACCTCGGAAAACTCGTTTGGTGCACTGCCATACTGGGCGTCGGATCATTGGCACTGATCGAATTCTACCACGTCTGGAGACTGGGTTCGAATCAGCCACCTTGCGCGGACTTGCCGCTGCCGCTATCGTTTCACGAAGCACGGTCCCCGATTCCGGTCGGGCCAAACAGAACAAATCAGCTAACTTCCCCGAATCAACATTGGAGAATGCTTCGATGGCTTACACATTGCCAGAATTGCCTTACGCCAAAGACGCCTTGGAACCACACATTGATGCGAAAACCATGGAAATCCACCATGGCAAGCACCACGCAGGCTACGTCGCCAAGTTGAACGGCGCCGTCGAAGGTACCGACCTGGGATCGAAATCGGTTGAAGATCTGATCTCGGACCTTTCGGCTGTTCCAGCTGATAAACAAGGCGCCGTCCGCAACAACGGTGGCGGTCATGCCAACCACTCGCTCTTTTGGAGCGTGATGGGACCTGGAAAAGGCGGCTCGCCATCGGGTGACTTGGCTGCGGCGATCGACAGTGCATTCGGCAGCTTTGACGCGATGAAAGAAGCGTTCGAAGCAGCCGCCGCGACTCGCTTTGGTAGCGGTTGGGCTTGGTTGTACGTCGAAGGCGGAAGCTTGAAAATCGGCAGCACTGCCAACCAAGATAGCCCTTTGATGGGTGCCGCTGTCGCTGGCATCAGCGGAACCCCTGTTCTCGGGTTGGATGTTTGGGAACACGCCTATTACCTGAACTATCAGAACCGTCGTCCTGATTACATTTCGGCGTTCTGGAACGTCGTCGATTGGGACGCCGTCGCAGCTCGATTCGCGGCTGCCAAGTAAATCCGACGCCTTCTTGCGTCGCACCGCAAAAGCCATGGGTTGCACCAGCGATGTGCAGTCCATGGCTTTTTTTGTTTTGACGGGTTTTGTTTTGGCGGGGCGAGTTGAGCAAGCAGCACGAGTCGGATAATCGGTCCCGTCGGAAAGGCAGTCAGCGGTCCTGGATCGGTTTTTCCGGGGTGAACGCTAACTGGGGTCTAGGGTTGGACATCAGGTACCACCCACACTTCAGCGCATGGCGCGATCCTAGTTCGAAGTAAAGAAGATGATTGAAAATACGTTGAAAGGTCATGCCATCTCTGGTGACATTCGGACCGCGTTGTTGACAGCTGATATCGATGGCAGTGGCGGTCAGCAACAGGCATCCGACCAAACGTTTACCATCAACGGTACCGAAGTCATCTACCTGCCGTATCGTCCCAACGCGATCAACTTTGTTATCCCGCAGGGTAAAGACGTTATCAGTTCGAACTTCACTGGCTGCTACATGGCTGCTTACAAGCAGAACGGTGCCCTGAAGATTGCTCACGTCGCCACCCCATCTTGCAACGCCGCTTGGGCGACCTTGAAAAATGAAGTCGAGGTCGTCGCCGAATTCAAGCCTAGCGACCACGTCCCCATGTCTGCCCTACAGGCGATCGCACAAGGCGGCACCGCACCGCAGATCATGGGCATTTACACCAACATGGGATATTGCATCGCGGCAGCCGCAACCCAGGCGAACGGCAACCTGATCGTGACTCATATGACGCTCGTGAAAGCGTCTTAGACCTTCCTTCCGATTCCGGGAACCTACCTGGGAATCGAGCTCGAATCAAAAAAGAAGAGCCCCCGGGTCATGCGATCCGAGGGCTCTTTTCGGTTTGCTGGCTCGCGATCGAGCCTCGTGTCATTGGTTGCCGATTTAGTTTCCGAAGCCGCTACCAAATCCCGGCAAGCCTTGGAGTCCCGGAGGAGCGGCGGGGTTGAAGGCTGGTGCGGCGGGAGTGTCTTCGCTTTCGAACAGTTCGTCGCGGCTGATGTGAAGCTTCGAATACGTTTCTTCGGGGATCACGTAATACCAGTCGGCAAAGCGTTCGTTGAGCGATTTGCTTAGCAGCTCTGCTTGTTGAAGTTGCTCTTTGCGATCTTCAATCTTTCGCTCGTTTTCCTTTGTGATCTTTTCTTGGATCGCGGCAAGTCGTTCCAGTTTTTCACCTTCGGTTTCGGCGACCGGCTGGGGTGTGGGCTCATCGGCCGGGGTGTCTTCGGTAACTGCATCGGAAGATTCGTCATCGGACGATTCCTCTTGGGCAGCTGGCTCTTGGCCTTCGCCGACGGTTGTCGCTTCGCCTTCGCCACTCGCTTCGACTTCACCGGTTTCGCCGGTTGGTTCCGTTTCCGATTCTGGGGCTTCCGCGGCTTCGCCGTCCGTCACTTCCTCAGCGGTTTCGGTTTCAGCGGCGTCGGCTTCCGAACTTGCTGTCTCTTGCATGTCGGCTTCTGAGGCATCTTCTGAAGAGTCTTCGGTTGTCGCCTCTTCCGTCATCTCGGGCGTTTCCGAGGTTTCAGGAGTGTTCTGATTCAGCTCCGGTGGGGCTGCCGCGGCTGCAGCTGCTGCTTCTTCGGCAGCGTCTAACGCATCGAGTTCTTCGATCGTTTGCGGGATCGATTTCAGGTCTGGCGGTGGGAATTTTGATTCGTCGACGATGGTGCTGACCATCAAGAATCGGTTCACGCCACCGGCGGTTTCGTCGGATTCTTCTTCGTCATCCTCTTCCGATTTTTCGGTGGTGCCGCTGATGTTGCCGAATCGCAAGATGTACTGAACACCGTCTTTGGTCGTCGCAGTCATCTCGCCGTTGGCGGAGAGAATTTCGATTTCTTGGTTTTCGCCCATCGGGACAGGAATGAAACCACGTGCGGCGAGTTGCCGAGCGGATTCTTGGTCTGATGAGAAGTCTTTGTCGGCTTTCAAGTTCGCGCTAACGCCTTCGGGCTTTCGTTTAACGTCGACGAATTTGAGATCGTCGAGTGCGTTTGCCAGATCGTTCAGCTTTTGGGAGTTCAGCGTTTGATCGGGATCGATTTCAACTTCGGTTGGCTCGGCACGAGGGTTGTCCTTGTCGTATTCCTTTAGTGAAACAAGGTTCCAGTTGGTGCCATCTTTTTCGAGATCGACTTTGTAGTTTCGCGACAGGGTAACACCCTGAATTCCCAGGGTCGCGCTGTAGTCTTTGATCTCGACATTTTCGACGTCGATGCTGCTCATTTGCAGCAAGTCTTCTTCGATCCAGTCTTCGAACTTGGTGGTCATCGGTTGGTCGTTCAAGCTAACGACATAGACTGGATCTTGACCGGGCTTACGAACGTAGAGCTGTCCCTCTTGGCCTTTGACGGGGTTGCCGATGATCAGTGACGCGAGTTCTTTTTGGGACTTGTCTTTGAACGAGACCAACCGCCCGACGCCTTCGTCACCAACGTCGAGTGTTTCGATTTTTGGCTCGACGACACCCATTCCCGAATGGTCTTCAGGGTTGTCGGTGGGAACGTCAAGAA
The DNA here is from genome assembly GCA_002901265.1 of Rhodopirellula baltica. Taxonomy (GTDB): domain Bacteria; phylum Planctomycetota; class Planctomycetia; order Pirellulales; family Pirellulaceae; genus Stieleria; species Stieleria baltica_A. The sequence continues at coordinate 37,120 of PPHI01000036.1, forward strand.
TCTTCAGTCCGACCAAAGCGTTCGCCGCGTCCTTCATCTGTTCGACTGCGTCGGCGGGATAGCCGCCCTTTGACGGGATCGTCCAGATACCCGATTCAGAGTCCTTGCGAACTTCAAAGTTCTTCAGTTCGCCCAGGGTCTCGTTGAAGGTAACGATTTTCAAGCTGGATGCGGCCAGCGCGTCCTTGAACTCGGGGAACAGCAATTGGCTAATCAAGTTGCCGTATCCGTCTTCGCTTTCATCGTCGTTTTGTGGCCAAACGATGACAGCGGCGATCAACGCGACCGCCAGGGCGATGCCCCAGAAGATCCCAGTTTTCTTGGTTTCGTTCACCGTCAATTCTCTTGATTGAAACGTTGTATTTCGAGGTTGTTCTTCGATCGATTGCTTGCCGAGCCGTGAAGGAGGACGCAAGCGAGTCGAGGTGTGTCAGCTTGTTTCTTCCGCGGCGGCAGGTGCAATGACTGCTGCCGGGATTTCATTTCCGATGGACTATTTCAGTCGAGCTTTGCTGATGTTTTCACGTTCGCGAAGACGACGTGAAGCGAACACGCAAACGCCCACGACCAGTGGCGGGATGCACGGAAGTGCGACGGCGTAAGCTTTGACTTGGTTCTGAATCGCGGTGACCTTTTGGTCGGATTCACGCTGGATGCGAGCAATGTTTTGCTCGGCCTGGCGTTCGGCCTTCGCACGTTTGACGTCCAAGGCACGTTGCAACTGGCTTTGGATGGTTTGAAACTCGATCGCTTTGGCATTCATCACCGACTGCGGGATATTGCCACTCTCGCTCTTCTTTTCCAACTCACGAAGTTCTTCCTGAAGATCTTTTAGCTCGCGGTCCATCGCCTCTTCGGCTTCACGGACGGCGGCTTTCGATTCGTCTTGGTACTCTTTGCGTTTCTTGCGAACCTCGCTGCTGGCGACTTCTTTTTCCGCATCGATCATCGTCAAGCTTGCGAAGTGCGGTTCGTGCTTTCGGACTTCAATGAAGTCGGTTTCGTTGGTCAACCAGTCAATGATGTTCAGCAGGAACGTGACGTTCTGGAATTGGAAACGCAGCTCGGTGGCGGTGTTTGGATCGGCCCGGATCTGCAAGAACACGTCCAACATCAAATCGGTGTCGGCAACGTAAGCTGCTTTGATGCCGGATGCTTTCGGCTTGGGGCTGTCTTCGGGCGCATCAGCGGGATCCGCGTCGGTTTCGGCCTTCGTGGGCTGATCGCTTTCGCCTTCGATTGTGATTGCCAGAACTTGGTTCGGATCGGCACCGTCAATGGCGTTGGCGAGTCCGTCCATTCCGGTCCGCATCAACTGGGTCAGCTTCGTGACGTTTAACGTTCCGCTGACAGCACCGGTGCTTAGCAGTGGAGTGTGTTTCAGCGTCGCATTTTCAATTGGCGCGACCGACCCGGCGTACAACGCCAAGACTTGACGCAATCCATCGGTGATTGGGCTCTCCGAGCTGAGTGCTTGTCCGGCATCGATCCCAGGGGCGCTTTCGTCGATGAAAGCCCAGAACGGGTCCACGTTCATTTCCAGGTTTGGATAGGGATTGTAGTCCTGCCAAACGATGTCGCAGTTGAAATAAGGCACGCCGGGTTGGCCTTTGCTTTGCAACTCGAGCACCTTCCACAGAGCACGGATATCGCCTTTGGGCTGTTGTCCGCCTCCGCCAAACATTCCGCCGCCGGATTGTTTGGGGTCACCCGTCGCCGTGATTTCTGGGCGTGCATATGGGAATGGGTCTTCGAAAATCGCGGTCGGTACTCCCGCTTGGACGGCTTCGATCAGGCGTTCAAATTGTGGAGGTGCGAGCGACGACGGTTGAACACACAAGATCGCGTCGAAGACTTCAGGATCGACCGGAGCATCGAGATTGATTTCTTCAACCTCGTATTGTTTGCTCAACTCGTCGATCAGCGGGTGCTTTTCGATCCGTCGCATCTGCATTCCCGCCATCGACACGCCGCCCATCAATTGGGCATCGGTGCGGACGACGCCAAGACGTTTGCGTTCGCCGCGTGCGACGGTGTTGATTGAGCGTACCAGTTCGTATTCAACGGGAATGCCGTATTCAAAAATCGGCACGACGACTTTTTCCAGGCCCGCTCGGAAAGCGGCACCCATAATCAATCGTTTCTGTTGGAACGAACCTTGTTCGCGAACCATTCGGGTCACCGGTTCGATACCGAAACGCTCCGACGCCAAGGCGGCATCTTCGCTGAAGAGGTCGATCCCGTCGTGCAAGTTGACTTCGATGGTACGGCCACTTGCGGCCGCTTCGCTGCGGAACTCTTTCAGCAAGTTGATCAGTTCGTACCGCGTCCGGGCGTACATCTCGGGGATGTCTTTGCTGATAAACGCATCGATTTTGATCGGGCGGTCTGTTTCCAGCGTGCTGATCAGTTTGCTGGTCGCGGGCGCCAAAGAGCTGACTCTGCCCTCGGTCATATCGAAACGTTTGGGATCACGATGCCGGAACAATGAAACGGCGCTCGTGGTGATCACGACCAATGCGATGATTCGCGCGAGATAGTGGTACGCCATCGTGTTGCCGTCCTTGCCGCCAGTCCAGTGACGGCGACCGATTAGCACCATACAGGCATAAAGCGCGACGACAGTGACCAGAATGAAGTAGCTGATCGATGAGGCACTGACAACACCACGGCCAAAGTCATCAAACGGCCTCGCGATCCCGCTCGCTTGAACCAACTCGGCGAGGTTAAAGCCGAAGATTTCTTTCTCGGGAACAACCGAATTGGCAAGCGACGCAAACGCGAGTGGCGCGTTAAACAAAGCACCCAGGATAAAGCCGACCGTCAAGTTCCCTGTCAGGAACGACGCGACCATGCCGATCGCGATCATCGTGATTCCGACGAACCAGTACCCGAGGTAAGTGCTGAAGATCAGTCCCGTGTCCAAGCTGCCTTCGGTCAAAATCGTCAGCGTGACGAAGGTGCTCAGTTGGCTAAATAGCAGCGACGCGGTGAAGATTGCCGCGGCGGCCATGTATTTACCGATGACGATGTCAAAGTCGTCGGCCGGCAGTGTCAGCAGCAACTCATCGGTGCCCGCACGTTTTTCTTCTGCCCAGATACTCATCGTGATCGCCGGGATGAAAACCAGCATGATCAACGGGTACCAGTAGTTCAGCTGATCGAGTGTGGCGAGGTTCTGATTAAAGAACTCGTAGGGCCAAAACGCGGCAACCGAGGTCAGGAACACGAAGATGCATAGAAACACGTATCCGGTCGGGTTGCTGAAATAGCCGACAAAGTTCCGCTTCATCACCGCAAACGCGGCCCGTTTGGTACCGGCCAGCAGCCCGAAGATGGCCAGCACGACGCACATAAAAATGGCGTCCATGATGACAAGGTTCAGCAACGCAAAAAGACTGTCGTTCATGTCGAATCGAGCAGAGAGATGTGGGGGAGTTCGTTGGATGTTGTTCAAAGCGACCGATCACGCGGGGCACGGTCAGCCTTTCGCACGATGTAAGACGTTGATCAGGTCGATTCGGCAGCCGCATGGTCGGGGCTGTGCGTGAGCCGATAGAACGCTTCGTCCAAATCGTTGTCGCCACGGACCCGCAAGCCTTCGACATCGCCGTTGTAGACCAGTCGACCTTCATTGATCATGACAACGCGGTTCGCCATCGCTTCGACTTCTTGAAGGATGTGCGTTGACAACAGAATCGTTTTGGTCTCGGCAAGCTTCCGCATCGTTTTCCGGACGCCGCGAATTTGGTTGGGGTCCAACCCGGCGGTCGGTTCGTCCAGAATCAGAACGTCAGGGTCGTGCAAGAGCGCTTGGCTCATCCCGACCCGTTGCTTGAAACCTTTCGACAGCTTGCTGATCGGCTTGTAAATCACCGACGACAGGTCGCAGATATCGACAACCGCGTCGATTCGATCGCGTTTGCGTGCGCCGGTCAGGCCGCGTGCTTCGGCGAAGAAATCAAGCATGCCCGAGGGCGTCATTTCCATGTACAGCGGGCCGCTTTCGGGCAGGTAACCGAGGTGCCGGCTGCCTTCGATTCGCTTGTGCATCATGTTGTGACCGGCGATTCTCGCTTCCCCTTCACTGGGGGCGATGTAGCCGGTCAACATTTTCATCGTCGTGCTTTTCCCAGCACCGTTGGGACCGAGAAACGCAACGAGTTCGCCCTGCATCACGGAAAACTTGACTTCGCGAGCGGCGGCAAACGGGCCGTAGAACTTGCTCAGTCCGTCGGCTTCGATCATGGGTCGCCGCTGATCGTTCTCTGACATGGTCGTTCTATGTTGTGGAATGAGACTCAGACGTTAGGCGACAGTTACGCCTGTTGCCTAGCGAAGGTTCAGCCAAACCAAACAGAATTTTTTGGCTGGGAAGGTTGGGTGCATGTGCCGCGCAGGGCACGTGGTGGGGAGCGGCCTGGTCGGGGACGAAATCGTCCGGCAATGCATCAAGCGGTGTATCAAGCAGTGCATAAAAAAATCCGGTCGGTCGGATCCACGGATCTAACCGACCGGATGCTCGATTGAACGCGGTCAAGCTTGCTTGACGCGACGATGGCGGCCCGATCGTGGGCCTGCGGTCTGATCAAGCGAGAAGCTGCAATCGGAACTAGGCGTTGAGGCCTTCGCGTTCGATGATGACGTCCGCACCGGGAGTCAGAGCGCGAAGCTTGCGTGCGACTTCGCCTTTTTCCATCGAGCCAGTTTTGGCGCGGGCCAACAATTTGGCAACTTTCTTACGGCGGGTTCGCAGGCGACGGATCTCACGGCGGCGTTCAATGCCACTTGGCATAGGATGGCTCCAAAAGCAGGGTTTTATTGATGTATTGATGTTCGGGCCGCGAAGTTTAGTCATTTTCGCGTCCCGACGGAACTCGGTATCTGACGATCAAGCCTTCTTCTTGGTGGCTTTTTTCTTCGTCGCTTTCTTTTTGGTGGTTTTCTTCTTTACGCCTTTTTTCTTCGATGCCTTTTTCTTGGCAGCTTTCTTTTTCGTGGCTTTCTTCTTGGTCGCCTTCTTCTTTTTCTTCTTCGATCCCCCTTTGGCGGCCCGCTCGGCTAGCAAATCGAGGGCGGATTCGAAGGTCAGGTCCTTCGGTTCGGTTCCCTTGGGAAGCGACGCGTTGGTGTCGCCGTCGGTCACATAGGGGCCATAGCGTCCGTCAAGGACCTTGACCTCGCCTTCGGTTACTGGCGACTTGTTTTCGAAGACCTTCAGCGGTTCTTTCGGTGCCGCACGTCCACGGCGTTTCGGTTCTCGGAGCAGCTTGATCGCTTCTTCGAGCGTGACTTCCAGCGGCGAGACACCGTCGGGCAGCGACCGTGTTTCCTTTTCGCATTTGACGTAGGGGCCATAGCGACCGTCGAAAGCTTCGATCGGTTGGTCGTTGTCCGGGAAGTTACCAAGGTTTCGAGGCAATTCCAGCAGCTTGCAGGCGGTTTCCAGGGTGATGTCTTCCGCCGTCATGCCCTTCAGCAGCGACTGGTTTTTCTTTTCCGGGTCGTCGGGTTCGCCCAGTTGGATGTAGGGGCCGAAGCGGCCGATTTTGACGTAGATCGGTTTGCCGGTTTCGGGGTGATTTCCCAGCGGCTCGTCTTCGATCTGACCGGCTTCGAGCAGTTCGAGTGCCTTGGCCAAGTCCAGCTCGTCCGGTGGCATGCCGTCAGGAATCGGGGCCTTGCGTTCGCCCTGCTCCAGGAACGGACCGTACTTGCCGACGCGGACGAAGACTTCTTCGCGGAACTCGCCTTCGGTAGGAACTCCAACCAGAAAACGAGCCGTTTTACGCGGATCGATCTCTTCGAGTTTTTTCTCCAGACGCGGTTTCAACGCGACGTTGTGGTCGACCATGTTGGGATCGTCCAGGGTCGCCACGTCTTCGGCGTCACCGAAGTAAAACCGGCGGAGGTACTCTTCCGAGCCGCCTTCGTTGCGGCTGATCGAGTCCAGGAAGTCTTCCATGTCAGCGGTGAATTGGTAATCCACCAGAGTCCCGAAGTGTTCTTCCATCAGCCGGGTGACGCTGAACGCACGCCAGCTGGGGACAAGGGCATTGCCTTTTTTGTAGATGTAGTTCCGGCGTTCGTCGGTGATGGTGCCGATGATCGACGCAAACGTACTGGGGCGGCCGATGCCTTTTTCTTCGAGCGTTCGTGTCAGCGATGCTTCGGTGAAACGCGCCGGGGGCTGCGTCGTGTGACTCTTCGGATCCATCGTTTTGGGATCCAGCGAATCGTTTTCTTGAACGTTTGGTAGCAATCGTTCTTTGTCGGCCAGTTCGGCTTCTGGGTTGTCGCTGCCTTCGACGTAGGCTCGCAAGAAACCTTCGAACAGGATGCTTGTTCCGGTTGCGGTAAATGCCGCTTCACCGCCTTCGACGACGACGCTGATGCGTTGCTTCTTGGCGTCGGCCATTTGGCACGCGACAGTCCGTTTCCAAATCAGGTCGTAAAGGCGGAATTGGTCGTTATCGAGATTGCTGCGGACCGATTCGGGCAGACGGAACGAAGTACCTGCGGGGCGAATCGCTTCGTGAGCTTCCTGGGCGTTTTTGACTTTGCCTTTGTAGACGCGGACGTCTGGGTGCAAGTAATTCTCACCGTATTCGCTGCGGACCAACGATCGAGCGGCGGAGATCGCTTCCTTGCTCAAAATCGTACTGTCGGTACGCATGTAGGTGATGTAACCGTTTTCGTACAGCTTTTGGGCCGCCGTCATGGTGCGTTTGGCACCGAAGCCCAGCTTGCGGTTGGCTTCCTGTTGCAGCGTACTGGTGGTAAAGGGAGCTCGCGGCCGCTCGGAAAACGGTTTGACTTCGACCTTGGTAACCGAGAACGCGGTCGAACGCAGTTTTTCGGCCAGCTCGTTGGTCTGTTGCTCGCTGAGCAGCAGCAGGTCGTCGCGAGTTGGTTTGCCGGTCGCGCTGTCGAAGTCTTTTCCGCTGGGGACGCGTTGATTTTGGTACCGCGTCAGGGTCGCCGGCATCGATTCGCCGGATTCCGTTTTGAAAACAGCGTCGATATCCCAGTAGGTCGCGCGGACGAAGGCGATTCGTTCGCGTTCGCGTTCGACGATCAAGCGGACAGCGACGCTTTGCACACGGCCCGCGGAGGTACCGCTTCCGACCTTGCGCCACAGCAACTGCGACATGTCGTAGCCGTACAGGCGGTCGATGATTCGCCGTGTTTCTTGGGCGCGGACCAAGCCCGCATCGATCTGGCGGGTGTGCTCGAGAGCGTCGCTGATCGCTTCTTTGGTGATTTCATGGAACACCAAACGGTGGACCGGGACCTTGGGTTTGAGCAGCTCGTGCAGGTGCCAGCTGATCGCTTCCCCTTCGCGGTCTTCGTCGGTCGCGAGATAGAGGTTTTCGGCGTCTTTCAGAGCCGCACGAAGTTTGGTGACCTGTTTTTTCTTGTCCGTCGGGACGATGTAGAGCGGTTCGAAGCCCTCGTCGACGTTGACACCCAAGTACGCCCAAGGTTTTTCCTTGAACTTCTCGGGGACATCTTTCTTTCCTTCGGGCAGATCGCGAACGTGTCCAATACTGGCTTCCACCTGGTAACTACTGCCCAGGAATTTAGAAATCGTTCGTGCCTTGGCTGGTGATTCGACGATCACCAGGCTCTTGCCGCTGCTCTTGGCCATTAAAAAGATGCTCTTCTCAGGTACGGTAGAACGGAACCGGTCGGTTTAGTGGTAGCGAGAGAAACGCGACTTCGTCAATCCACTGTATCCGAATAAGATTCGCTAGACTGCCAAAATTCGGCGAGAGTGATTTCCGTAAACACACGCGATTTTTCGGTTCGTCGGCAATTATGGCCCACGACTTGGAAAAAGTTTGGAAAGTCGGCAAGTATCACAAACTGTCTACGACTGGTGAAGCTGAATCGACTACTAAAGCGGTGGATCTATGCCGATAAGGGCGAGTTTGGCCCAATTCCCGCTTGACCCTTGAAAACAGGCGGCGATACGCTTTCCGCTTCAATCTGACTGGTCCGATTCCACTTCACTGCAAAAAAGTTCGCGCTATGAATCCCCTGGAGCTGTTTCGACGCAATCAAAAGGTCATGATGACCGGCTTGATCCTGCTGGCGATGTTTGCCTTCGTCGTGCTACCGGCGGTTTCCCAGTACATGCGCAGCTCCGGCCCCGGAATGACCGATCCGGTCCTCGCTGAATTCGATGGCGTATCCCTGACCGCCAGTCGAGTGGGATTGTTCACTCGGAATCACTACGCCACGGTCCAGTACCTGCGCAAGCTGGCGCAACTGACCGTTGCCCGCGGCGGGACACCTACTCTGTTCACCGTTGATCCGCAGAGCCAGCAGGTCCAGGCGGTTGGCATCCAGCAGACGCCCAGCGAAGAGCTGTCCATCCGCACGCTGCAGTTTTCTAGCTTGGCCCAGCAAAAAGGCTTGGAGCTGGACGATACATCAATTCGCAGTTGGCTGGATCGCTTCACCAGCGGTTTGGTCACCGAACGCGAACGCTATGCCCTGCTTCGTCAAGAAACAAACAACCAGATGGGTGAGTACCAGTTGCTGGATATGCTGCGTAAACAGCTGCTGGCACAGCTTTATTTCCAGGCCGCTGACGCATCGGTCAGCATGGGTGGGATGCCAGTGGCATCGCCGCTGGAGCATTGGAACAATTTCCTGAAGCTGAATCAGCAAGCTTCCGTGGCAGCTTACGGCGTGTTGGTCAATGACTTTATCTCCAAGACCGACGAAAACCCGTCCGAGTCGACCATCGTTGCCCTCTACGAAGCTGGCAAAGAGCGTTACCCCAGCGACCAATCCCCCGAACCCGGTTTCCGACGCCGCGATTCGGCGAGTTTCGAGTACCTGCTCGCCGACTTGCAGGCATTCCGTGATGCCGAAGCCGCAAAGCTGAGTGACGAAGAAATTCGTGCCGAATACGAAAAACGCAAAGAAGGCGGCGCGTTCGTGCTGCCTCCCGATGTGATCGTTGAGCCCACCGTTGAAATGCCCGCCACGGAAGAAACTCCATCTGCCGAAGAAGCTGCGAGCGAAGAAGCGATGACCGAAGGTGAGGCAGAGCCAGCGGCTACTGAACCCGCTGCGACCGAGCCAGCGGAAGCCGCTGAAGAAGAAATGCCAGCCGAAGAGACCCCGGCTGAAGAAGCCCCCACCGCGGCCGAAACCTTTGCCGCTGGCGTTGATGGTCGTATGGAGCAAGTCGAGTCGTTCACCAAAGAAATCGAAGAAGCCTCGAAGCTGGACGATCAGCCAGCAGCGACCGAGGCCGAAGAGCCAGCTGCGGAAACCGAAGAAGCTGCGGCCGAAGCAGCTGCGACCGAAGACCAGTCAGCGAACACCGTTGAACGTGCAGTTCAATTGGTCGCGTTGCAAGAACCCGCGTCCGACGAAACAGCCGCCGAAGCGGACGCTCCTGTTGCAGACGAGGCACCTGCAGACGAAGCACCCGCAGACGAAGCACCCGCAGACGAAGCACCCGCAGACGAAGCACCGGCAGACGAAGCACCGGCAGACGAAGCACCGGCAGACGAAGCACCGGCAGCTGAGGAAGCGGCAGCTGACGAAACACGCTACCAACCGTTCGAAGACGTGCGTGATCAGATTGTCGAATCGATGGTCGAGGCACCTGCTCGTGAAGCTCGCGACGCCGCATTGGCGAAAGCTCGCGCGGTGATGAAGCAGTACTTCAGTGCACGTGCATTGGCCGAAGGCGACGCCGAACCGCCGGTTCGTCCAAACTTGGAAGCTTTGGCAAAAGAGTTGGGCTTGAAGCATCGCCAAATCGGTCCTCACACGATCGTTTCATTGCAAAATGAGCCAATCGGCGAGTCGGTTGACGAGTCCACCGCCCTGACCCGCCAAGCGATTCCATTCGGATTGCTGATGTTCGGTTACGGCGAACAAATCATTAAGCAGCCTTTGTTCCGTCCTGTTGATACCGTCGACTTGGGCGCCGAACTGCACTACCTGACGTGGAAAACCGAGGAAGCCGAAGCTTACATCCCAGAATTGGATGAAATCCGAAAAGAAGTCATTCAAGCCATCCGGGTTCAAGAAGCTCGCAAGCTTGCCCAGCAAGAAGCAGAGGCGATTGCCAAGCAAGTGAACGAAGGCAAGAAACTGGCTGACTTGGTCCCCGAAGACCGCCAAGACAACTTCTACGCAGAAGTTGGTCCGTTCAGCTGGTACAACATGGTCGGGTTCCGTCAGTACACGATCGGCAATGTGCCACAGCTCGATTCGGTTGGTCCCGAGTTCATGGAAGCTGCCTTCAATACCGAAGACGGCAAAGCGGCGGTTGCAAAGAATGTTCCCGAGCGAGTGTTCTATGTCGTTCGACGCGAGCGACTGCAACCGACGAGTAGCGAGTTGCACACGATGTTCCAGCAGCCAGGACAGCGGATCATGGCAACCTTGATGCCAAGCGTCGAGGCAACGGACATCCAAGAAGGCTTCTATGACAAGGTTGATGAAGAGTCTTCGTTCAGCCGCTTTCGTCCGGAAGCACTCTAGTGAAGTGATCTTTATCAAGTCGGGGCACCGGTCGGAATTCGGTGCCTGACGACTAGACAAATAAAAAAGCGGAGGACAATTTTGCCCTCCGCTTTTTCGTTGGTTTAAAGAGTCTGCCTGCATCGCGACCTTCATTAACGCGGCGAAAGCGATTGAATCGGATTCGCCGCGTCTTTCGCGGTCAGAGCTTGCTTAGCTGTTGGCTTTGGCAAACGCACGCATGTCGGCTTCGAGTGACTTGAGGCGTTCGCCGAGTTTGGCTTCCGCTTCGACCAAGTCTTGCGATTCATCTTTAGGAAGCTTGGTGAAGACATACAGCTTGATCTTCGGTTCGGTTCCGCTGGGACGAGCCGCGACGTAATTGCCGTCTTGGTCGAGATCCATGATGATCAAGTTGCCGACAGGGTCGCCGAGAGGCTCGGACTTGCCGGTCGCGGTATCGGTTTTCGTGCTGTTAAGGTAATCGCGGATTTGGCTGACGCGGAGTCCGGCCAGCGATTCCGGCGGGCTGTCCCGGAACGCTTGCATCAGGCGTTGCATTGCGGCCATTCCCTCGCTGCCTTCCATCACAAGGTTGATCAGGTATTCCTTGTGGTAGCCGTGTTCGCGGTAAAGTGATGCGAGGTATTCGTGCATCGAAATGCCACGTCGTTTCAGATCGGCAGCAAGTTCGCTGAGCAGCATGCAGGCGACCGCACCGTCTTTGTCGCGGCAATATTGCCCCACCAAGTAGCCGTGTGATTCCTCGGTCCCGAAGACGAACTTGTCGGGCCCATGGGCGTCCATCGCGGCCGCAATATGCTTGAATCCGACCAGCAAATCGCCAACCGTTTTCACGCCGTAAGACGTCGCGATGCTGCGAATCAGTTCGGTCGTGACAAGGGTTTTGACAATGTAGTGATCTTCGGAGAGCGTTTCGGCATGTTTGCGTTTGTCGAGGATGAAGTTGGCCAGCAACGCACCGATTTGGTTCCCGTTGAATGTCGCCCATTCGCCGCTGGTGTCCGTCGTGAGCGGTGCGGCAACGCCAAGGCGGTCGCAGTCAGGGTCAGTTGCCAGGATCACGTCAAAGCCGTTGGCTGCCGCGTATTCGATCGGTTTTTCAAAAACGGCCGTGTTTTCTGGATTGGAGACATGCCCGGGAACGTTTGGGAAGTCACCGCTTTTTTCTTCGTGTGGGCCATAGACTTCGACACTTCCGAATCCGTCAGCTTTTAGCAACGGGATCACCGCTTCGGCGCCGACGCCGTGCAGTGGGGTGTACAGGATGTTGACGTCGCGTGATCCGGCGAACGCTTGGGCTTTGGTGACTTTCAGGAATTCGGCGTCGATTTCGGCAGTGACGATTTCGACACGTCCGTCACGCAGCGCGTCTTCGAATGGGACCTGATTGATTTCCTGGCAGTTCATCACACGATCGATGATCGCTTTGTCGTGCGGAGGCAGGACTTGTGCGCCGCTTGACCAATAAACCTTGACCGCGTTGTCGCTCGGCGGGTTGTGGCTGGCGGTGACCATGATGCCGCAATCGCAGCTTTTGTGGCGAACGGCGAAGGACAGTTGCGGCGTAGCGCGGTAGTCATCCAAGAAGTAAACTTTGAAACCCGCAGCGGCCATGATTCCCGCACACAGTTCCGCGAAGTGACGGGATTTGTGCCGTGTGTCGTAAGCGATCACGCAGGACAGGCTTTTTTGGCCGTTGTGGTACTCGGTGACATAGTCTGCCAGTCCTTGGGCGCTTTCGCCGATCGTACGGTCGTTGATCGCGTTGGATCCGATGGGGTTCATCCGACCGCGTCGACCGCCGGTTCCGAAAGGAATTATGGTCCAGAAGGCATCGTCGAGTGCCTTCCAGTTCCCCGCTTCGATTTCGGCGGCCACTTGGTCACGGTAATCCGCATAGCGGTCTTCGGTTAACCAGCAGCGAATATTTTCGACGGCGGTGGCGGTGATCTTTCCGTCTTCAGCGGCTTTGGTTACCGCAGCAAGTGACTCGGTAGCGTTCATAAACGATTGTGTTCGCAGGAGAAAGTAATGGTCTGGTTGCCAGGAACATCGGTACGCGATTCTATTGTGTGTCACGCGGATTTTGCAACGAGGGCAGCCAAACCGGCTAACTGTTCCAGCTCTTGCCGTCGACGCAGTTTCCGCCGGAATCCCTGCACCGCGCACGCCCCTTTTCCCCGCATCGGATGGATCGCCAGAGTCACCTATGAGCAAGTTAATCATCAGTGTCAGTGGACTTCGCGGAATCATCGGCGAAACCTTGACGCCGGTCGTCGCCGCACGATTTGTTGCCGCATTTGCCGCCCAACTGCCCGCCGGCAAAATCATCGTCGGCCGTGACGGACGCAGTAGCGGGCCGATGCTACGCGACACGATCGTCGCGGCCCTACGCGCCTGTGGGCGGGATGTGATCGATGCCGATGTGGCGGCGACTCCCACAATCGGTGTGTTGGTGAAAACGAGCGGTGCCGCAGGTGCGGTGCAGATTTCTGCGAGCCACAATCCGCCGCCATATAACGGGATCAAGTTGTTCGGTGGCGACGGTCGTGTCCTCGATGCTGTCACGGGGGCGAAGATTTGTGACGCTTACCATGAAGATGTTGCCGCGTGGTGTGATTTCGACAAGATCGGTTCGGCGGCGGTTCACGATGATCCGCACGCCGCTCACCTCGAGGCGGTATTGGCAACAGTTGACGTCGATGCGATTCGGGCGGCTAAGCATAAGGTGCTGCTCGACAGCAATCACGGAGCCGGTTCCTTACTCGGCCGGCGATTGTTGGCGTCGCTGGGGTGTGAAGTGGTAACATTCGGAGAAACGCCGGACGGCCAGTTTGAGCATGTGCCCGAACCGACAGAAGAAAACTTGGCGGGGATTTCCGATCTCGTCCGTCAATCAGGGTGCGCTGTCGGATTCTGCCAGGACCCTGATGCGGACCGTCTCGCCTTGATCGATGCGGACGGAAAGTACGTCGGCGAAGAATACACACTCGCGCTCTGCGTTCGCCGTGCGATGTCGTGTGAAGCAACTCGTGGTCCGATCGTCATCAACGGTGCAACGAGTTCGATGAGTGAGCGAATTGCGGCGGAAGCCGGTGCGGCATCCTTCCGTTCGGCCGTCGGCGAAGCCAACGTCGCGGACATGATGATCGCGAACAAGGCGACCTATGGTGGCGAAGGGAATGGCGGCCCGATCGACCCGCGCGTCGGCTATGTGCGAGACAGCTTTGTCGGGATGGCACAGATCTTGGATTTGATGACATCGACTAAGAAAACCTTGGCGGAACTGGCAGACGAGATTCCTAAGTTCGCGATCGTCAAAGACAAGGCGTCCGTCTCGGCCGACGGTCTACCTGAATTGTTTGGCAAGTTGAAACAACAGTATCCCGAAGCGAGTTGTGACGATGGCGATGGTTTGCGACTCGCTTGGCCTGACCGTTGGCTGTTGGTGCGGGGCAGCAATACCGAGCCGATCGTGCGTTTGATCGCAGAAGCGGAAACCGCAACGCTGGCACAAGAGTTGTGTGATTCGGCGCGGGCCTTGTTGGACGCGGACGCATAAGGCAGCGGACAGCAAACGAAAAAAGACGAGGCCTCTGCCGAGCGAACAGCGTCCGCACGGCAGGAGCCTCGTCCTGATGAAAAGTCGGTTGGTTCTAAGTGCCGCAGCCTTAGAACTGGCCCCCACCCAATGCTTGGTAGGCATTGACGACGGCGGCAAGTTGTTGCTGCTTGGTCTCGATCAAGACCAGGCGGGCTTCCATCAAGTCACGCTGTGCGAAGAGGACTTCCATGTATTCCGCGCGGGCGTTTTGGAAGAGCTTCGTGGCGTTGTCGACGGAAGATTCGAGAGACGCGAGCTGTTGCTTTTTGATCTCGATACTCTTGCCGTAGTTGTCGACCTTGGCCATCCAGTTGATCACTTCGGTGAAAGCGTTCAAGACGGTCCGTTGGTAGTCGTACACTTTCTGCAACTGGGTCGCGTTTGCAGAGAGGTAGTCCGCCCGGATCGCTTTCTTGTTGATCAACGGTGCCACCAAGTCGCCCGCCACGTTGTAAATCAACGATTCAGGGCTGTTGAAAATGTACTTGGTGTTGAAGGCCTGATAGCCGACGCCGGCGTTGAGTGCCAAGGTGGGATAAAAGCGAGCACGTGCTGACTTGACGTCCAATCCGGCTGCGGCAAGTTCGCGTTCCGCTTGACGGATGTCAGCGCGGTTGCGAAGCAGTTGGGACGGGATGCCAAGGCTCAGGCTGTGCATGCTCAAGTTGATGTAGTCATCGGCTTGGCGTGCGATCGGTTGTGGATAACGACCGAGCAAGAAGTTGACGCGGTTCTCGACTTCGATGATGTCCTGCTGGATGATCAGCTTTTCGCTTTGGTTCTTGCTGATGTCCGCCTGGAAACGTTGGACAGCCAGCTCGGTACCGCGACCGGCTTCTTTCTTAGCGAGCGCGAACTCTTTGCTCTGCTGTTGAATCTCGATCGTCTTGTCGATCGTTTGCAAGCGGTTGTCGAGAGCCAGCAGCTCGTAGTAGTTTTCGGCAACTTCCGCGACCAAGCGGGTCATGACAAAGGTTCGCCCTTCGCGAGTCGCGAGGTAGCGATAAGCGGCCGCGTTTTTCGCATTGCGCAGTCGTTTCCAAATGTCGATTTCCCATGTGACGTTTGCACCGAGCAAGAAATCGGGCAGCGGCTCGGGAAAGCCTCGTCCAGGAGCAGCGGTCAGCTGATCCTCGACGGCACCTTCGCGAGTAAAGCGGCTCGATTTTTCCAGACCAGCACCAAGGCCGGCGGTGACAAAGGGAAGGTATTCACCCTGGCGAGCTTGGACTTCCAAGCAAGCTTTACGGATTTCTTGAGCCAGGATTTTCAGTTCCTGGTTCCCCGTAAAGGCTTCGTTGATCAGGCTAGTCAGGTTTGGATCGTCAAAGAATTCCCACCACGAAATACGCGCCGAGTTCTCCCAGTTGATCACTTCGTCATCGAAATCGGTGACGCCGTCATCTTCAAACTCCAACAATTCCTCGTAAGGATTTGTTGCGGTAACGTTACCGGCGCTATCGCCGACGGCCACGTCGCCATTGCTGGGCAAGTCACTGGGGCTCGTTTCCGAATTCACTTGTGCGGGCTGCAAAGTGGTCGGCGAGTCATCGCTGAGTTCTTGCGTATCGGCAGCTTCGATAAAGCTGGCGAATGTGGTCGCGTCGCTTTCCTCGTCCGAGGCGGAAACCTGTTGAAGGGTCTCCGCACTCGGCGCGGGGTTCATGCTCGGCGAATTGGTAACGGCATTGAAGGATTCTGGTAGGACTGGTCCTGGTTGAGGACAGCAGACCTGCGGGATCCCACAAGCCGGAAGCACCAGCATAAAGCCGGTGGCTATCGCGGCCGCGCAGGCTCGTTGCTTAGAGCAGGCGCGGTCTTTATGCGTGTCCTTCTCTTTCGAAGAGCTCGCTGAGCGGTTCATCATGTTCATCCCTGATTAGTTGACGCCCGTCGGCCATCCTGCCGAACAGGTAGTAAAGTCCTGGTATCACCAGCACCCCAATTAAAGTACCGACCAGCATCCCACCGACCGCGGTGGTACCAATGGTACGGTTACCGATTGCTCCGGGACCGGTTGCCCGGACCAACGGAATCAGACCGACAATAAAGGCAAATGATGTCATTAGAATCGGTCGGAAACGCAACTTGCCACCCTCTAGACCGGCGTCCTTCAGGGACAACCCTTCTTGCCGCCGCTGGACGGCGAACTCGATGATCAAGATCGCGTTCTTACCCAAGAGGCCAACCAGCATGACGAGTCCGATTTGAGCGTAAACGTCATTGGAGAGCCCCATCGCGTTGAGGAAGGCAAAAGATCCGAACAATCCGATGGGCAGTGAAATGATCACTGCCAGCGGAAGCAGAAAGCTTTCGTACTGTCCGACCAACACGAGGTAAACGAACATGACCACAATCAAGAAGATGTAAGTCGCGGTGTTTCCTTTTTGTGCCTCGTCGTAGGAGAGACCTTGCCAACCGATATCAAAACCACGAGGCAGCGTCTCCGCGGCGACCTGTTGGATCGCTTCGATGGCTTGACCGGTGCTGAAACCAGCAGCCGGCGCGCCTTGGATGGCTGCGGTCGGATAAAGGTTGTATCGAGTGATCTCGTTCATGCCCTGTCGCTTGACCAGCTTCATGAAGGCCGAGTATGGGACCATCTCACCGGACTCGTTTTTCACGAACATGTTATCGAGGTCAGTCGGATACCGCCGAAATTCTGGAGCGGATTGGACGTATACCTTGTAAAACTGTCCGAATCGAACGAAGCCCTGTTCCCAGGTACTACCCACAACGATGGATAAATTATTCATCGCATCTCCAATCGACACCCCTTTCTGCATCGCAACATCGTTGTCGATGATAATTTCGTACTGAGGGTAATTGTTGTTGAAGAATGTGAATAACCCCTTCAGTTCCTTACGCTCCGACAGAGCGGACATGAACTTGGTGGTAACTTCGTCAAGCCTTTCGTAATCGCCAGAGTTTGTCTTATCCAACAAGTTCAGCGAGAAACCACCCGCGGCACCGAAGCCCGGAACCGCTGGCGGTTCATAGAATTCGAGCTTCACGTTGGCGATCTCTTGCCCTCGTTCTTCGAGCAACTCGATGATCTCTTTGGACGTCCGCTTGCGGTCAGCCCAGGGTTTCAAGTTGATGATACAAGTACCAGCATTCGAACCCCGACCTTCGGTCAATACTTCGTAACCGGCCAGCGAAGACACTGACGTTACTTCGTCGAGTTCCTCGCAGATCGCTTGCAACTCGTGTGACTTCGCGTTGGTGTATTCCAGTGTCGATCCTGGTGGCGTCTGGATAATCCCGTAAATAATCCCTTGGTCTTCCAGTGGAATGAAGCCTGAGGGCAGGACTTTGTTGACGACCAAAATTCCAAAGCTGAACACCCCGATCACGACAAGCGACAACAGACGCTGCGTGACCAAGCCGCTCAGTACCCAACCGTAACCACCAGTCAGCTTGACGATCCCGCGGTCAACGATACGCAAGAAGATCGCCAGCGGACTCATGCTGGGTTTCTTGTTCGGATCGTGTGGCTTCAGCAGCATCGCACACAGAACGGGAGTTAGAGTCAACGCGACCACGCCGGAGAGCACGATCGACATCGCCATCGTTAAACCGAATTGGCGATAGAACACGCCGACCGGTCCGGGGATAAAGGTCACGGGGATAAACACCGCGGTCATCACCATCGTGATCGCGATAATAGCGCCGCTGATCTCGTGCATGACCTCTTTGGTCGCCGCGTACGGCGAGAGGTGTTTGCCGTGCATCTTTTCGTGGACCGCTTCGACGACGACAATCGCGTCGTCGACCACGACCCCGATCGCGAGTACCAACGCGAACAGCGTGATCAGGTTGATCGACATGCCGAAAATCAGCATGAAGAAGAACGTCCCGATCAATGACACCGGCACCGCGAGCGTTGGGATCAACGTCGAACGGAAGTCACCGAGGAACAGGTAAACCACAAGTGCGACAAGCACGAACGCTTCGAACAGCGTGTGCAATACCTTTTCGATTGACGCATCCAGGAAGTTCGAAACGTCATAGCTGATTTCGAAGTCCATCCCCGGTGGGAATGACGCTTCTTTAATCTCCTCGAGTTTTTCCTTCACGTTCTCGATCACGACCGCCGCATTCGAACCCGGCGTTTGCTTCAAGACAATCGCCGCCGAAGGGTCGCCATCGATGTCGGAATACAAGTCATAGAACGACGACCCAAGCGATACTTTGGCGACGTCTTTGATCCGCAGAATCTCGCCCTCCGAGTTCGCTTTCAGAATGATGTTTTCATACTGCTCGGGCTTGTTGTATCGCCCGACCCATGTCAACACGTACTCAATGGTTTGCGAGGTTCGTCCGGTCGCCTGTCCGAGACGTCCGGGCGATCCGATCATGCTCTGTTCGGCGAGAGCTTCCATCACGTCTTCGGCGGACATGTTGTACGCTCGCAAGCGTTCCATGTTCATCTCGACGCGCATCGCGTACGCCCGGTTGCCTAGAATGTTGGCACGGCCGACCCCCTGGATCCGCTTGATCTCTGGCAGGATGTTGACGTTGGCGTAGTTGTACAAGAAGTTCTGGTCAACGTTCTTGTCCTTACTGAAGACGTTCACATACATCAACATGCTGGACATGTTCTGCATGACGATAATACCTTCGCGTTCCACGATGGGCGGAAGGTTGTTCTTCACCGCTTGGACACGGTTGTTGACGTTCAGAACGGCGACGTTGGGGTCAGTTCCGGGTTCGAAAATGACCTGAATCGTCGCTTCGCCCGCACTCGTCGCCGCGGACGTCATATATCTCATGTTTGGAACGCCGTTGATCGACTGTTCCAAAATCACCATCACCGATTCGACGAGTACTTTTGCACTCGCACCCGGAAACGAAATCGAAACGACAACGCTAGGTGGGGCGACGGTGGGAAACTGTGAAATCGGCAGCGTGTTGATCGCGAGGCCGCCCATAAACACGATGAGCAGCGAGATCACAATCGCCAACGCTGGGCGATGTAGAAACTTAGCAAACATCTAAAAACGCTCCCTACTCAGCCTTGTATTTAAGGTTGCTTAGGACGTCTTCGGGGCTTCGGAATTCGAACTCCACCTCTTCGCCATCATGAACCTGTTGGACGCCTTCGAGAATGATTTTGTCGTTCTCGCCGATGCCACCCTTGATCAAGAAGATGTCTTCCTTCTCATTCAGGATTTCGATTTCACGTTGGTGAACAATTCCGAAGTGACCAGGCTTTTTCTCGTGTGAAGCGACATGCTCGGCCCCGTGTGCTTTTCCAGCAGGTTCGGTTCCGTGGTGCTCTTCGTGTGCCTCGCCGTGTGCTTCCTCATGGGCAACAGCATGTTCAGTCGCATGCGTTTCTGCTTCGTGTGATTCGCCATGACCTTCGGCGGCGTGTTCGCCTTCGCCATGTTCGGCGTGCAGCGACTTGCCATCGGAGTCTTCGACGACATAAACGTACTTCTTCGCCAAGATCTCGTAGGTCGCACGTTGTGGGATCACCACGGCGTTCTTCTCGACCCGGCTGATCAAGATCGTTCCGGTTTGGCCGTGACGAAGCAGTCCGTTGGGGTTGGGGAAGTCAGCACGGAAGGCAATGTTTCCGGTTTCGTTATTGAAGTCAGCTTCGATTGCCCCGATCGATCCGGGGTAAGGGAACTTTTGTCCGTTCGCCAAAACCAACTCGACTTGCAATTCTTCTTGGTGTTGGCGGAGCTCTTCCATGTACTCCAGGTAGCGAGCTTCAGGAACGTTGAAGTACACCCACATCAGGCTGTTGTCAGACAAGGTCGTCAGGATCGCGCCTTCTTCAACCAAGCTGCCCTGTTGTTCGTGCAAGCGGTCAACGATTCCGTCGAAGGGTGCCTTCACATCGGTGAAGTTCAGCTCCGCACGGGCCAACGCGACTTTCGCTTGTGCCTTGGCAAGTTTCGCTTTGGCAAGTGCGACTTCCTGTTTCGAAACCACGTTTTGGTTGAACAGGTTTTCGGTGTTCTTCAGCTCGATCTCGGCGAGCTGTGCTTCGGCGACTTCGGAGTCTAGCCGAGCTTCGTACAATGTCGGGACGATGTCGAAAAGGTTGTCGCCTTTCTTGACCGACTGGCCTTCGCGAATTGTGATCTGCTCGAGATAACCGCCTTCAAGTGCTCGGACTTCGATGTGCCGGCAGGAGTGAATCTGGCAGACGTACTGCTGAGTGTTGACCACGTCTTTTACTTCGGGACGTGTGACAACAATCTTGTGCGTGTGTTCGTGCTGTCCCTCGGCGTGCTGCGCTTCCAGGCGTGTGCATGCGGGCAGGCAGAAGGCCGAGCTGATCAGCAATAGGATCGGAATGGGTGAAGCTTTCATCGTGTCGCTGCTTGCGGGATGGATCCAGAGTGGGAGTATGTATTCGTTTAGGTTGTGATTCGGTGGGATGATCGGAGAGTTTTTTGAAGACCGTTCAGGGCCGAGCACCTTCCCTTGGGATCCGCTGACGTTGCTGTCCTTGCACGTCGCTTAAGCTCGGCTTTGCACTCCGAAGAATCTCAGTGTTGAGGTCACAACGCAAATGTTGCGCCAAATACATTCGTACAGGCGAATTTCTGGGCCAGTCACCACGTGGATCTGGGCATGCGCCACGCGAGTCGGCCTCTACGGTCCCGTAAGCTTCCCTTTGCGGCATGCATCGAGTTGTCGGCACCATTAAATCGCAAGATCGGCAAAAACGCCGTGTTTTTCGCATTCCTCCAGAGTGAGTACCAAATTCGATTAAGTTCTACTCGGGGCGATTAACTTCTAGTCGGCCGTGCATCGATTGGCCGGGTGGCATCTGCAAAACATTGCATTTGATTCTGCAAGAACTGCAGAAGAAGCGGCGCGTTTAGGGGGAAGTGACACACCAGCAGGGCGGTCGCAGCAACGGCCGGTGTTTTAGCGCTTGAGCGGTAGCGATTGAATGCACGAGCCGCTTGGAAAAGACGGCGGAGGACTACTTTGATTGGATCGATGTTTGCCGCTCGACTGACATCTGCAGTGACTCGAGCCGCGACCGCAATGTCGTTCGCGTAATCCCTAAACGCTTTGCCGCTTGGGTCAGATTGCCGTCAAAGTATTCCAACGCTTCGGCGAAGATCTGTCGCTCCACCATGCTGACGAGTTCACGGTGAATGTCATTGCCGCCGGCCTTTAAACGGGCGCGTGTGAGCGCCGCAAAGTCGATGGCGTTTTCATTCGTTGCGGTCGAGGGCGTGGTCGGCAAGCCATGCGCTTTGCGCATCGATTCAGGAAGAAACGCGGGGACGATGACTGGCGCGGTCGCCTGCAACAGCGCGTGTTTAATCGCGCTTTGCAGTTCACGCACGTTGCCGGGCCAAGCATAGGTCATCATCAGGTCAACCGCTTCGGATGCGAATCCACCGAACTCTTTGCCAAGTGTTTTCGAAAAACGGCTGCCGAAGTAGTTGGCGAGTTCCAAGATGTCTTCGCCGCGGTCACGCAAAGGTGGCAGCCGGATGGTGTAGATGTTCAAGCGATAGAAAAGGTCGCTACGAAACCGCTTCTCTTCCATCGCGAGTTCGAGGTCAACGTTGGTTGCCGCGATCAACCGAGCGTTCGTATGAATCGTTTCGCTTCCGCCAACCCGTTCAAACGATTGGTCTTGAAGGACACGCAGGATCTTCGTTTGCATCAGCGGTGTCATGTCGCCGATTTCATCAAGGAACAGCGTGCCGTTGTTGCACAATTCGAACTTGCCAACACGTTTTCGGTCGGCGCCGGTGAACGCTCCCTTTTCATGACCGAACAATTCGCTTTCTAACAACTGTTCGGGGATCGCGGCACAGTTGATCGGCAGAAAACGTTCGTTCGATCGAGAGCTGTATTGGTAGATCGCCCGGGCAATCACTTCCTTTCCGGTTCCGCTTTCGCCAAGGATCAAAACGGTGACGTCTTGTGCGGTCACACGACCGATCGAGCGATAGACTTCTTGCATCTGTGGGCAAGAGCCGATCAGCAAGTCCGAGTCATCGTTGGCGACCGAGTGATCGATGTTGTCTGGGACCACCGCGGGGACACGAGCCATGCGACTGGTCTCGGTGGCATTCTCGATCAAAGGGATCAGTGTGTCTGGATCGAGAGGCTTGAGGACGTATTCGAACGCACCGCGTTGCATTGCTTCGATGGCGGTCCCGGCGGTTCCTTGACCGGTCATCAGGATGATGGGCACCTTGGGCTCGATCCGATGAATCTTTTCAAAAATTTCCATCCCGGTGATGTCCGGCATTCTGATATCGCACAGGACGACATCTGGTGTTTGTTCGACAAACGCGTCGATACCGGATTGGGCGTTGTCGGCGGTCACGACATCGTCGTCGGGGAACGTCATGCTGATCGCTTCGAGGATCAGCGGTTCATCGTCAATGACTAGCAGTCGCATGATTGGCCTATGATTTCTTTTGTTTGTGCAGGACTCGGTGAATTGTTTGTAGCAGGTTTTCGTCGCTGTAGGGCTTTGACAAAAACGCGTCGAAGTCGCTGAGGTGAACTCCGTCATTGCCTGGTCGCCGCAAACCGCTGCTGGCGACAATCAGGACCTCGGGCTGTAGCTGTCGCAGTTCGTTTTTGGTGGCGTTGCCATCCATTCCCGGCATCATCATGTCGACGATCACGAGGTCAAACGGTTCGGGCTGTTCTTTAAAGACCTCGATTGCCTTGCGACCGCCGGGCGCGGTCCAGACTTGATAACCGTTTGCACGAAGTGTTTCCGCGGCGGTTTCCAAGATCAAAGCCTCGTCATCAACGATCAACACTGCTTCGCCAGAGCCACCGGGAGTTTTCGGGGCACGAGTTACTCCGGTAGGTCCGGCATCGGACTCGACACACGGGAGGTAAATGGAGAACGTCGTTCCCACACCTGGATCACTTTGGACATAGATGTCACCGCCGTGCGACCGCACGATTCCGAGCGATGTGGAAAGGCCAAGCCCTGTGCCCTTACCCTGCTCTTTTGTCGTAAAAAACGGGTCGAAAATGTGATCGATGTGTTGTTTTTCGATGCCCGATCCGGTGTCGCTCACTTTGATCAGAACGTAGTGGCCTTCGCCCAAATCGTTGATCTTTTTGGCCCGCGCGCTGTCGACGAAATCGTTTTCGGCGGTGATTTCGATCTGCCCTCCGTCGGGCATCGAATCACGTGCGTTGATCACCAAGTTCATGATGATTTGCGAAAGCTCCGTCGCGTTCCCATTGACCGATAGCAACGCGTCATCGGTCGTTACGTTAAGTTCGATGGACTTCGGAAGCGTGTGTTGCAGAATCCCGTGCGCCTCTTCCAGTACATCGGCGATATTGATTTTGGCTCGCGGGCCGTCTTCGCCACCGGCAAACGCGAGCAGCTTTTTGATCATCTGGCCTCCGCGTTCGGCGCTCGTCAAAATCGTTTTGGCAAGACGTTGATGATCGCTGCCTTCACGCATTAACAGTTTCGCACCCATCAAGATCGGAGTCAGTAGATTGTTCAGATCATGGGCGATGCCACCGGCAAGTGTGCCGATGCTGATCAGGCGTTGAGAACGTCGTGACCGAGACTCCTCGCGTTTGCGTTCGGTCACATCAAAGTTTAAGCAAAGTTGCGCATACGGAATCCCTTGTTCGTTACGGATCAAGGTTCGGCGGTGTGCGATTGCGATCAAGCCGCCGTCTTCTCCTTGATGGTTGATCTCCGTTTGATAGACACCGGTGTCAGAAAGCGTTTCCTGCCCACGGCTCCAAAAGTCAGAGATCTCCTTGAAGAGCAAGTCGACCACATTGCGGTGCATTGCCTCTTCGGCCGAGTAGCCAAAGAGTTGTTCGGAACCACGGTTCCAAAACAGGATTCGCCCTTCCATGTCACAGACCAGAATCGCATCACGCACCTGATCCAATATGGCAGCCTGTTCGCGAATCTTGGCTTCGTTGGCTTTCGATTCGCTCAAGTCTCGAACCATCCAGGTGACAAACTCGTCGCCGGCAATCGTCTTGGTCATCGTGCCTTTGTAAGGGAACTCTAAACCGTCTGATCTCAAACCGATTGCTTCGGCAATCACAGCCATCGATTCGCCAGAGGCGAGGAACTGCTGGATCCTTGCTTCACCATCGGCACGTCTTGCCGAAGGAAAGAGCGCGAGCACATTCATGCCGAGGATCTTCTCCGGCGCGACACGGTAGATCGCCGCCGCAGTTGGGTTCATCAAGCGGATCTTTAAGTCGTGCCCGAAGGTGATGATGCCATCATGCGATGAGTTGATGATCGAGACCAACTCGGCTTGTTTGGCAAGCATCTTCGACTCGGCATCGTCACGGCGTTTTCGGTCCAAATGTGCGATCGCGCCGGCACCTACCAAGAGGCTGAGCGCTAAGAAATTTCCTGCAACAATCAAAAACTCGGACGCGACCGCGCGTTCTTCGGAGAGCGCTTCTTGTTGAGTCAGTTGACGGTTTTGTTCGGCGAGAATTTCGTCAACGATATGACGTATCTCGTCCAGCTTTTCTTTTCCACGTCCCGAAGACAAAAGTTCGAGGACATCATCGGGGATTCGTGGCCCGGGCGACGAGCGTCGTCGCTCGATCGTTTCGGCGAGGTAGGTTTTTCGGTCTTCGTTTAACCGTTCAACGCGGTCAAGGTGATCCGACTGAATCTTGTTTTGGTGGATCAGCTTCCGCAGTTCTTCGAAGTTCGTGTCGACTTTGCTGAGGCCTTTGAAATACGATTCAAGGTACGCGTCGTTGTCGGTGATCAGGAAACCGCGCTGTCCCGTTTCCATGTCTTTCATCGACGAGAGCAACTCACGCGTCATTTCACGGATGTTGTGCGACCTTGCGATTTCGCGTTCGCCTTCTCTGACAGCGATGGTGTTATGGAATGTAACGACACCGAAAATCGCAATGGCGACGAAAGCCATCGCAATCGCCGCCGGCAACCAATAGCTGTTGTTGTCGTCCTTCATCAGCATTCGCCTTTTCTGCTGATGGAAGTGTTGCTGCAAATCAAAGCAGTCTGCCAAGCGGCATCATGGCCATGGCAGCGATTGCGTGTGTTCATCAAGTCATCGAGTGGGGTGGGCGTCGGTGGGATGGTTGGTCAAAGCATCTCGGCGTGTTTGGCCGTCCGAAGACAACCCGGATACTAAAAGATGACACACAACGTTCGCCTGGTCGGAGTTCGGATCGACGGTGTCCCGAATCAGTTCGAGCAATCTCCGTCTTCCGCTGTGTAGAATCTGTACAAGCGAATCTCATACCAATTGGATTTTTGCCTATCGCAACCGGTTGGAAGGCATGGGGGCATCCCGCCAAGTGCGGGGTGAGACGCGATGGAGTTAGTTTAAGGCAGTTTGGGAAGGATGCGGGGAGTTGAATCCTGTGTGCCGGTTCGCGTTGAACTGAACGAAGTTACCGTGTTGACGCAAGTAATTTGTTCGTAACGAGCAATCCTTGTTCGCGCCCGATCGCTTGAACCAACTACTCCATTCCACCTGGAAGCGTGGACGGTCAAACGACTTTTCAATATTTCTGCCAGTGGTCAGCAAGAATAAAAAAGTATCGAAAAGACGGAGCAAAGCATTGTTGAAGCTGGCCTGAGCGTTGGCCGCAGGGGGCTCGTGGGCCGGTTTTCTTCTGATCGATCAGACGCATCGGTACGGCACTTGCCAAGTGAATTCGTCAGCCAAAACGATTCACCTTCAACAACAAAATAAAGGATTGGTCCCATGAATCATTCCAACACCTCTCTGCTATTGAAACAGTTGGAGTCCCAGGATGGCGTCCAACGGACGAGGGCTCGTGAGAAACTAGTCGCGATCTCCGGGCCAGACATCACTCGAGCTCTGATCGGCAAATTGATCAGCCCCAGGGCGCAAGTGCGTTGGGAAGCGGCTAAGTGCTTGTTATCAATCTCCGATCCTATCGCGGCGATTCCTTTGGTGCATGCGATGGACGACGAAGATGAAAACATCCGCTGGATCGCATCCGAAGGTGTCGCCCAACTTGGCGAATCAGGTCTGATGGCGTTGCTTAGCGGTTTGACCCGTCAGGCTCCTTCGTCGGTCTTCTGTCGAGCTGCTCACCACGCCTTGCGTGACCTCGAGAAAAGCGGCGTGCATCGCGAAGTTGTTCGCCACGTCATCCAAGCGATCGAAGGATTCGAACCGACGCTGTCGACACCAATCGCTGCGTACAAGGCCCTACGGTCACTGCAAACAGCTCAAGCACAACCTGCTTGATCACAACCCTCGGGGTGCAGGAACGCCATAATTGGTTTGCGATCGGATTTCCGGGCAATGGTGCCGACGCGAACCGTCTGGGTGTGAGAACTTGTGGTAAGGCATCCGCTTTGCCTCGCATCGTTTCAAAGTCAGTTGCCCCAAGCGATGCGTCTTAAGGATGGATTCTAGGATCAAGTTCAAGCAGGCGTTCCTGCACCCGTCGCCCCAACCCGTTCGAATCACGCATCGCCGAGATGCTTTAGCGTTGAACGGACATTTTGAAAGGTGGAATGAAGCTGGGGGCCAAACTTGCGTCGTCAATGTTCACCCCAGCTTCGGCCGCCCCGGCGTGATTTAAGAATGGATTGTCACGCATCGAGTCGATCGCTTCTAAGCAGACAAAGCGAACGGCACCGTTTTCGTAAAGCACGTTGATCCCGTTGCCACCGTGTGAGTACCCGGTGCTGGTGATGCCGAATTCGTCCTGCTGGGCGATCGGAGCATCGGCCATAATTGCGAATGTGGCGCGGCCTTCATAACGCGGCGACGAATAGCCTCGGTCGCCGATCACGCCAAGCGAATAGGCATAGTGTCCGCCAGCATATTGTTGGGTCCACTGAAGCTGGTTGACCGAGAGCTCATGCAGTTCCGTCGCGGTCGGCAAGCGATAGGAATCAGGTGCCAAGTCCGCTGGCGAATTCTTTCCCGCAGTCGTTTGATTTCCGCGTGCAAACGACGGTGTGTCCATTGAAGGGCACCACTGGGTGTTGCCTTCGGGGAGCAACCCGGCGTCGTTGAGGCGAATCGCATACACCCCCGCGAAAGCTTCGGGACCACTCGCGTTGACTTGTGGCAACCGTCGTTGGTGATCGCGAGTGACATACTGCATCAGCGCGGTACCAAGCAAACGAAGGTTATCTTGGCAGGCGGTTTTACGTGATTCGAAGCGGCCAGCAGCAATCGTCGGCAGGAGTAGCGCGAGCAGCGTTGCAACGGAAAGCAAGCCGCCGATCGAATCCATCACGCTCCAGCGATTTCCTGTCCGCATGGATTCACGTGACAGTTCGACGTCGCTGAGTGTCACCTTGTGCTGATGGTGCAGTGAATCGTCGCTTACCGGCGGGATTCCGTCGGGGATCGCAGCCATTGTGCGAGCGAGCAGATCATCACTGGGGGCTTCGATTGCTTCAAAGCCATCTTCGAGTGGTTTTAAGGCTCGTTCAAGTCTTGCGAGTTCCGCTTGTCCCTCTGGATTGTCCTTCAGCCAATCCGAGACACGTTGCATCTCGTCTGGTTCAAGCGCACCGAGAAGGTAACCGAGCAGGTCTTCGTGCATAGATTGAACGGTGGGAAACGAAGGGTGGGAGTGAACTTGGCAACTGGGATGTCATTTTCGACATCGGCAGGTGCGCCATGATCACTTTCACAAAGCGGAAAATGACGGATTGATTGGTGTTACGTGAACATCAAGAGGTTGGTTCGCGGCTTGGGCGAAAACCGTCAACCTGTCGTCCGTCACAGCCGACCGCCTAGGGCAGCCAACACTTTATTCTACGCGTCCGCGGCGGCTTCGTGTGAATCTTCCCACATCACACCGAGTCGTTGGACGGCGGCGTGTAAGCGACTTTTGACGGTTCCCACTGGGATTCCCAAGACATCTGCCGCCTCGCGGTACTTCAAGCCTTGGTAGTAGACCAGCTGGATGACTTGCTGCATCGGTTCGCCGAGTGTCTGGATGGAATCTTTCATCCAGTTGCCGTTTTCTTGGGTCGCGGCGGCGGCAAGTGGGTCTGGCGTTGCACCGACGAGCTTTTCGGCCCAACTGGCGTTCCGCTGTTCGTTGTCGTTCGGCGTCCGGTCGAGGCTGACCATGCGATGCCGTTTATTGCGGCGTTGCACGTCGATCGCCTGATTCGTCGCGATTGCGTACAGCCAGGGGCGAAACCGCCGCGAGCTATCAAACTGGTGTGATTTCAGGTGGACCTGCAGAAACGTGCCTTGGAAGGCATCTTCGGCCATTTCCACGCTACCGATGTAGCGGCGCAAATAGCTGTAGATTTCGCGCTGGTATCGCTGCATCAACTGGTTAAAAAAGCCGCGATTACCTGTCTCACGGTAGGCCGCCAACAACGCTTCGTCGGTCAGTTCGTTTTGATCCGCTGCCGCAGACGCAGCTTGATCGGCGTTCGAAACGGAATAATGAGGCAAAGCGGAGGGAGCGGACATTGAATTTGCCTAGTTGCGAATAGCCGTGAAATCGCCGTGGTTCGAAATCGCTGCGTTTCGATAAGAAGCCTTCGTTAAGGGAGCCGGGGGTTCCGTAATGTTCGGATAGTGGTTTTGATGACTTCCGTTGAGGACGGGGAGCCCGGTTGCCCATTGCTACGCATTATCTCGTCGATTGGCTCGAACGTCAAAACGCTTTTTCCAGATTTAGTCAGACTCTTTGGTGGGCAAGGCTGGCTGAATGGCGCAATCGTAGATACAACGCGATAGCAAAACGAATTTTGCCTTCGCGCGACCCGATTGATTCAGCGTGCAGGCCCTGACAAAAGAGGAATAGCCTTGGATTTGTCGAGCGAATCGAACGTGAAGCCGAATTCTTATTCGGCATCAAAGTCACCCGAGGGTCCCGATTGGACCGGTTATCAATGGCTCACACCGGGGGACGTGAATGCGTTCTTCGGCTTAATGCTCGACAATTTAACCGGGCTGTTTTTAGTCGTCATTCTTTTGGCCGGTTTCGGTTTCCCGACAGACTTTGCGATCTCTGCCCTCGTGCCAGGAACCGCCCTGGGCGTCTTGATCGGTGACTTGGCGTTTGTGTACTTCGCGTTTCGGCTCGCGAAAAAGAAGCGGTCCAGTGATGTGACTGCGATGCCGTTGGGGTTGGATACGCCCAGCGTGTTCGGTGTTTCGCTACTGATTTTAGGCCCCTCGTTTTTGCAGGGCGTCGAGACACTTGGGTTGGCACCCGAAGTTGCCGCCCGCCGAACCTGGCATATCGGAATCTGGTGCATCGTGATGAGCGGGGTATTGAAATTAGCGATGGCCCCGGCCACCAACTGGGTTCGACGTGTCGTCCCGCGAGCTGGCTTGTTGGGCTCGTTGGCGGCGATCGCGTTGGCCTTGATCAGCTTTTTCCCGCTGACCGAGATCTTCGCTCAGCCGCTGCCAGGGATGATCGCGCTTTCGATTGTTTTGACGACGTTGATCGCCGGCATCCCGCTTCCGAAAAACATTCCGGGAACCTTGGGGGCGTTGATTGCAGCGGGAATCGTTTTTTACTTGATGTGTGGCCTGGGGATTGAAGGCTATCACTTTCCGGCGATCAGCCAAATCGAATGGTTTCCAACTCGTTGGATGGATGCCACCACGGGCAGTTGGTTTTCGTCCTTTCCTGATGCGTTGCCGTATCTTCCGATCGCATTGCCGTTTGCGATAGCGACTGTTGTGGGCGGAATCGATTGCACCGAAAGCGCGGCGGCCGCGGGCGACGATTATCACACGCCCACCGTGGTCGGTGTTGAAGCGGTCGCAACGCTAATCGCTGGTTTGTGCGGCGGAGTGATTCAAACAACTCCGTACATTGGCCATCCGGCGTACAAAGCAATGGGAGGCCGTGCCGGATACACATTGGGCACAGCACTGGTGATTGGCAGCGCCGGGTTGCTCGGCTATTTCACGTTTCTTAACGATGTGATTCCCAAACCTGCGGTCTTGCCGATTTTGGTTTTCATCGGGCTTGAGATCACAGCACAAAGTTTTGCCGCGACGCCGAAGAAACACTACGCGGCGGTAGCGATCGCATGCTTGCCCGCACTTGCCGCCCTGGTTTTCAATTTCTGTGATCGGATCCTGACGGACTCGTCGCTCGCCAAGGCTGGGCTATCGGCGGCTGATCTGAGTCCACCGTTTCAGGAGGCCTATGGTGTGGTGATGATGCTGGCCAGCGGCTTTATCTTGACCAGCTTGCTTTGGGCCTGGGGGCTGGCGGCGGTGATCGACAGGAAACTGAAAATCGCGGGTGTCGTCTTTTTTGTCTGTACCGCGTTCACCTTGGTTGGCTTGATGCATTCGCCATTGCAAGGCAACCGATTGTTTGTTCCCATTGGCCCGGAAAGTTGGGGTGACCTCGTCTTGGGATCAGAGTTTCGAGGGCGAGTGTTTGAATTCGCAGCCGGTTATGCTGTGGTGGGATTGCTGTTTCTATTGTGGGACCAGCTGATCGACACGCGTGAGGCTTCCCACCAGCACGAATCGCTGACAGAAACACAGGGACATGGGTAAGCGGCAAGAACCGGTTGATGTACGACGAATGATGACGCTGATCGCTGCGGTCATCATGTTGACCGTCGCGCTTTTGTCGTACCTGTTTTACGACACCAGTTCGGGGACGTTTTTTAGTGCAGCGTTCGGAAGAGTCGGCTTGGTGCTGGCCGCATTATGGCTGGCGTGGCCGTCGCTGAAGAAACCGGCCAAGTGGTTGCCGGCGAGTGTGCCTGTAATCGGCGTCTGTGCAATAATCGTGATTGCCGCACAACCGAGATTGTTGATCCCGGCAATTCCGATGGTGGGTGCACTGATCACACTTTCGACCGTGATCAGTGCGTTCAGGAAGCAACCCAGAAGTTAAGGATTGCCAAATCGAGTGTTCAACTCCTGAGCAACTTCCTGTGCACCACCGCAGTGTCTTTTCACGGTTCTAAGCCGCTTCTTTACACTTGGAATTTATTCTTTCGCGGTGCTAACGATGAAAAAAGTTAGCAACGTGAAATTGGATTAGACGGGTTCACCGCCTTCCATCAGTGCCAGGTCAGCACCGTCCAGGAAGCTTGCCAGAGATTTCGAACGATACGGTTGTTGCAGTTTGCGAACCGCTTTGCTTTCGATCTGACGAACACGTTCACGAGTGACTTGGAAGATACGCCCGACTTCTTCGAGGGTGTAGGTGTATCCGTCAGCCAGGCCGTAACGCAGACGCAAGATTTCACGCTCGCGATAGTTCAGCGTTTCCATCGCTTGATTGATCTGAGCTTTCAACGCTTGACGGTTGGTTTCGAGCAACGGATCGTCATCACGGTGATCTTGCAGAAACTCGCCAAAGACGCTGTCTTCGTGATCGCCGACAGGTTGATCCAGCGACAACGGTTGGCGGCTCATTTTCAGGATCACACGGGTATCATCCAAGCTCAAACCGCTGCGAGCACAAACTTCTTCGGCGGTCGGTTCGCGGCCGTTCTCTTGCACCAAGTCACGGGTGATTTGGCGGATCTTGTTCATCGTGTCGATCATGTGAACCGGCACGCGAATGGTGCGGCTTTGGTCAGCAATTGCACGGGTGATCGCTTGACGAATCCACCAGGTCGCATAGGTACTGAACTTATATCCGCGAGCGTGTTCGAATTTGTCGACCGCACGCATCAGGCCGGTGTTGCCCTCTTGGATCAAGTCCAGGAATGACAGGCCACGATTGCGATATTTCTTGGCGATCGAGACGACCAAACGCAGGTTGCCAGCCGACAGGACTCGTTTCGCGGCTTCGTAGTCATCGCGGAGGGCGATGCAGCGATTGACGCGACGGTTCAGCGTTTGTGGCGACTCGTAGGTCATTCGCATCAGGTAATGCAGTTCGCTTTTCAGCTCGGTTTGACTCGGCATACCGGGCATGTCCGAAGCTTGACCGCTGACAAGTTGCTTGTGGATTTCGACCATGCGGCGCGACGTCTTGGTCAGCTTGTCGAACATCGGCTGAAGTTTTCCGGTTCGCAGGTTCATTTCTTCGACCAAGCGGACCGCTTTATTGCGGCGGACGACGAGGTTCTTCCATGCGGCACGTCGTTGACGCAGTGGCAAACGCTTGTTGATCGCGGTGAAGTAGTCGGCTTTGTTTTGTTTCAGCAGGAATTCAAGGGTGCGTACGTTTGGAACGATCCGTTGCATGATCGCTTTCTTTTCAGACGCGTTGGTGACGCTGACTTCGATGGTGCGGTCCAAGCGAAGTTGTTTGTCGCGAACTTGTTGCAGCAACTTCAGTGCACCTTGCAACATGAAGTCAGTCGCCAGCATGCAGTGGCGGTACTTTTCGCGAGTGTGTTCGATTTGTTTTGCGGCTGAAACTTCTTGGTCGCGGGTCAGCAACGGAATTTGGCCCATCTGCATGAGGTACATGCGAACCGGGTCTTCGGTGGGGTCGGCGTCCATGTCCAGCTCGTCGCCCATGCCGCGGGTGTCGACCGGGGTATCTTCCATGTGCTGATCCGCGAATTCTTCTCCCATGACGCGAGATCGGCGATCGACCGATTCTTCTGCTGCGAAGGCGTCATCTTGCAAGCTGCGGCCGCTGATCCTGTTACCCATGAACGTTTCCTCTGATGCCGGACGTGAACACTCGATTTGGTCCGGGAGGGTTTCAGCATCTGTGATGCCGAGACGACCGCGTGGGCTGGCAATAATCATTGCAACCTGTTGTGGGGAAAGAGTTTAGGCGAGCGAATTGCCACGGGCCGGTCGCGGGGATGTTTCGAAAAGCCCACGTTCCGGTGTTGCATATTCTCAACCAGGGAGGCGACAAGTCGTCGTTGTGGGGAACAGGCGACGGTCGATCGAATTGGCGAGAACCCCGGGGGCCTCTCCTGCCCCGGTCAAGTTGGTGGCAGTCAAACGTAGGTCATCGGACACGGACTTAACGGAAAACCCTCTACGATTTAGACTAGAAGTCCGGATTTGAGTTCCCCTCTTCTCGACCCAGTTCCCGAATGGATCTCGAGAAGAATGCTCAGCGGGTTGGGCGGTAGGTTTTGGCCCGTCATCGGAACAGTTGTGCCACCTTGAAGTACGAGCGATCGTATTCGGTCATCTATTGGTGTTGACCGAGGTAGCTAAACTGAAAAATTGTCCTTTACCGTCCACTTCACTCGTAACGCAGAGGCGTCCGTGCAGTCGCCCCCCCGTTCAACCGCCGACTCACTTGACCACTCTTCGGAAGACGAATTTGGCTGGATCAATCCGGCGCGTTTTTCGAATTGGTCCACCGCCCGACACCACCTGGAATCGATTTGGCGATGTGGCGCGCCAGGTGATCTGTTGGCAATGCTGCGCGAACGTTTGTTGCAGCAGCTGCCTGACCTCGTCGATTTCGATGCGACGGTTTCGAATCTCGACCGGTTTATTGCGGCCAGTCGGTCACCTACATCGTTGCTGTCGCTTTTTGAGCGTGACGAAAAAGCACTTTCGACGTTGCTGCAGGTTTTCTCGACGAGCCAAACGCTTGCGAATCGGTTGATCGCGGACCCTGAAAGCTTTGATTTGCTGCGTGCCAGCGATGGACAACCCGCCGAACGCGAGTACTTGGTGGACGAATTGGTGGCCGAGCTGGCCACGATCGACAGCCGGAGTCGAGCCGCCCTGGCGATTCGGAAGTTCTCCAGCCGCGAGACCGCTCGCATCGCATACGGCGAATTTGTCAGCGATATGAGCCCGGAACATGTCGGACGACAACTTGCCTTTGTCGCCGACGCGATCTTAGAAGCCGCCTTGGCATTCACCCTTCGACGGTTCGAATCCCAGGGCCGCACCCCGATCCGCAGTGACGGAAGCCCGATCAAAATCTCAATCGTCGGACTTGGGCAACTCGGTGGTGCCGAGATGGGCTACGGCAGTCCGCTCGAGATCATGTTTCTCTACGACGCGATCGAAGAGAAAAGCGATTCGCATCGCGAGTTTGTCAATCAAGTCGTTTCCGACATCGTATCGCTGACGGATTCCGAAGATTCTGCGGCGCTGAGTATCAACGTCGATACATCATTCCGGCCG
This sequence comes from Rhodopirellula baltica, assembly GCA_002901265.1. Classification (GTDB taxonomy): domain Bacteria; phylum Planctomycetota; class Planctomycetia; order Pirellulales; family Pirellulaceae; genus Stieleria; species Stieleria baltica_A. Next base: position 71,266 of record PPHI01000036.1, read on the forward strand.
CTCGGCGAAGACACCGTGATCGGTAGCGGTGATTTGATCGCCAAGCGATTGGAATCTGACGGGCGGACTTGGCAACGCATCGAGATGATCAAATCGCGAGTGGTCGCTGGCGACATCGATGTGGGCAATGAACTGATCCAGCGACTTCAACCGTGGATCTATCGTCGGTTTATGAGTCGCCGCGATTTCGCCGATATTCGATCGCTGCGCCGCAAATTGCAACGTCGGTTCGAATCGGAAAGCAGTGAAGGCGAAGACGTCTATTTGGCGCCAGGCGGACGCCGCGATGTCGAGTTGATGATGCGGTTTTTGCAACTGCTGCATGGCGGCGAAATCCAAACGGTCCGCGCCGGTAACACTTATGAAGCGATCGCCAATCTGGAACGCGACGGCTGTTTGACGCACCAAGAGTCAAGCTTGCTTTCGCGAGGCTATGCGCGGTTGTGCCGATTGCAGCACCTGCTGTCTGTGATGAGCGGAAGACACACCAGTTGTTTGCCGCATGACGAATCAATGCGGCGACGTCTGGCATGGCACCTCGGGGTGCGTGCGGAAGACGGGACTGTCGGTGACCTTTCGCGTTTTCAGTCGCAGCTTCAAGAAACATTCGAGCTCAATCGCAAAGTCCTGAACCACTTGATGGTCGACGCACCCAAGGGGGACGACGTCGATGACCTGAAGGACTTCGCGGCCGAAACGGAGTTGGTGCTGGACCCTTCACCCGATGAAGAACTGGTCCGACAAACATTGATCCGCCATTCGTTGACTGACATCGAACGTGCGATGGTTAACATTCGTGCGTTGTCGACCGAGTCGGTGCGATTTTTGTCCCGGCGGCGGTGCCACCACTTCTTTGCGTCTCTGGCACCGAAGTTACTCTCCGAAATCGCCAAGACGCCGGATCCCGATCGGACGCTGCAGACCCTTGCCGAAGTCGCCGATTCATTGGGCGGCAAGTCGAGCTTGTGGGAATTGCTCAACACCAACCGGGCAACCTTGGAATTGATGGTGCGGCTCTGCGCGGCGACGCCATACTTGAGCGATTTGCTGGTCGAAATGCCGGGCATGTTGGACGAACTGATCGACTCACTACTGATGAATCGATTGCCGTCAGCCGAACGATTGGATACCAAGTCAATTGATCTCTGCCGTCGTGCGATCGACATCGATGTGGTGCTTCACGGATTCAAAAGCAGCGCGCATCTGATGATCGGTGTCCACGACATCCTTGGCAAAGAATCATTGGAGTCGCTACACGGTGCGCTGAGTGATACCGCCGAAGCCTGTTTGCGGCGAGCGATCGAACACGAACAAGAGCAGTTGGCCGCACGTTTTGGTGACCCAGTCGATGCCGAGGGAGAACCGGCGGATCTGATTGCGGTCGCGATCGGGAAATTCGGCGGGCGTGAACCGAACTATCGCAGCGACCTGGACATCGTGTTTCTTTACACCGATGAAGGCGAAACGCGGCGTCGTGTCGGTGGGCCGCGAAAAACGGTCAGCAACGCGCAGTTCTTCAACATGTTGACCAAGGCGGTGATTCGTCGGGTCAATGATCCCAGTGACTTTGGCCAACTGTACGAGCTTGATCGACGATTGCGTCCCGCCGGTGAAGAAGGCGTGTTGGCGGTAACGTTGGAACAATTCGCAACAAGGTTTCGCCGGGGGATTGCACCGCTTTGGCAACAGATCGCGCTTAGCAAAGCTCGCGCAATCTCGGGCGGTCGTCGTCAACGTGCAATGGCGAACGAACTGTTGATGTCGATTTTGGAATCCGTGACTTGGCGTCCATCAATGCTTTCGGAGCTGAAGGAGCTGCGAATGCGAATGCAGGAGACCGCCAGCGACGAGAACACCAAAAGCGGTGTTGGCGGGACCATCGACATCGAATTCATCACTCAGATGTTGACGTTGGCAAACATCCGCGAACACGGTCGTGACTTGATCGGTATCGGCATTCTTGATTCGCTGCAGAAACTGGCTGGCGCAGGACTGTTGTCGGGTGAGGACTGCGAGGTCCTTTCGAAAAATTATCGAACGCTGCGTGGCATCGAGGCAAACCTGTGCTTGATGAAGAATGAAGCGCGACACGAATTGCCCGAGGCAGAGTCGCGTCTGCGAGATCTCGCTTACCTGATGCATCAACACGACCCGCGCGAGATTCAAATGACGTTGTCCGAGGCGAAATCGTCGACACGAGAGATCTTCGATCGACTCTTTGCTTTGGCGTAATACAACGCGTCGACGTGATCGGATTTGAATTTGATTTTAAGTCCGCAGAAAAAGTGCCATGATCGCGACGAGTGTTTGACCATGACGACATCGTTCACGACATACCACGCCCGATCGGGAAAGGCTAAACTACGGGGCGACACCGCCCCGCCGATTCCCCTTCCCCAGATCGTGTCATGAATCTCGAGTTCGTCTCACACCTTTCAAAACAAGAACGCGACCCCAGCAAATTGCGTTCACACCGTTGGTTTGGTCCCGATGACATGCGTTCGTTCGGTCATCGTTCTCGGCTGAAAGGGATGGGCTTTGACGATGTTGATTTTCAAAATCGTCCTGTTGTCGCGATTCTGAACACGTGGAGTGAGCTAAACACTTGCCACTCACACTTTCGAAATCGCGCGGATGAAGTTCGACGTGGGATCTTGCAAGCAGGAGGTTTCCCCGTCGAAGTTCCGGTAATGTCGCTTGGCGAGATGTTGATGAAGCCAACGACAATGCTGTATCGCAACTTGCTGGCGATGGAGGTTGAAGAAGTCTTGCGCTGCCATCCAATCGACGCAGCAGTGCTGATGGGCGGTTGCGACAAAACGGTTCCCGCGATGTTGATGGGAGCGATCAGCGCAGACATCCCATCGATCTTTTTTCCGGCGGGGCCGATGCTGAAAGCACGCTGGAAAGACGTCACACTTGGCAGTGGCAGTGATGCTTGGAAGTACTGGGATGAACGACTGGCAGGAAACCTTTGCGACAAAGATTGGAAAGGCATCGAAAATTGCATCGGACGTTCGGCCGGAACGTGCATGACGATGGGAACGGCCAGCACGATGGCCTGTGTGACCGAGGCGATGGGCATGTCTTTGCCTGGTGCGGCATGTATCCCATCGGTTGTTGCTGACCACAGTCGGTTGGCGACTCAAACCGGACGCCACGCTGTCGAAATGGCTTGGGCAAATTGGAAGCCCTCGGACGTTTTGACTGCCGAATCGATCGACAACGGCGTGATGACCTCGCTGGCAATCGGTGGCAGCACCAACGCGATTGTCCATCTGATCGCCATCGCCGGACGTTTAGATCAGACACTAACGCTGGAACGGTTTGATGAACTTTCGCAAGCGACACCCGTGCTTGCCGATATTCGTCCCGGCGGAAAGTATTTGATGGAGGACTTCTTTGATGCCGGTGGATTGCCAGCACTGCTCGAACGCATGCGAGATCTTTTGAACGTCGATTGCAAAACGGTTCTCGGTGGCACCTTGGGCGAACAGATCTCTGGCTGCGAAGTGATCGGTGACGAAGTCATTCGCACGCGGGAGAAACCGGTCGCGGCCGCTGGTGGGACCTGCGTGTTGCGCGGCAACCTCGCCCCGTCTGGCTGCGTGATCAAATCATTGGCTGCCGATCCGAATCTGCTTTCCCACCGAGGACCGGCAGTCGTCTTTGAAAACTATCCGGACATGAAAGCTCGCATACACGATCCCGAGCTTGATGTGAGCGCCGACAGTGTCATCATCTTGCGGAGTGCGGGCCCCTTGGGAGCTCCGGGATTTCCGGAATGGGGCATGTTGCCGATTCCCAAGAAGCTGTTACAAGAAGGCATCCGTGATATGGTGCGAATCAGCGATGCGCGGATGAGCGGCACCAGCTATGGGACTTGCGTTCTGCACATCGCGCCAGAAAGCGCTGCCGGCGGGCCGCTTGCTTGGGTGCAAACGGGCGACGTGGTCGAGATCGACGTACCCAATCGCAAAATCCACTGGCATATCGAAGACGAAGAACTCGCCCGACGTGCCGCGGCAACCCCATTGCCCAATGTGGTGCCGGAACGCGGCTATGGGCAACTTTACGCAAAGCATGTCACCCAAGCAGACTTGGGCTGTGACTTTGATTTTCTTGCCGGTCGCTCACCCGGACAGGAGCCCGGGATTCACTGACCGTCATCAACTAGCGGTTGTATTCGTTCAGAAAACCGCGATTGGATGCCGACCGAGGACTAAAAATCTTTCGCTCTCGGTGCGGATGGTAGGCTTGGTCAGGGGTGATGTCATCGTGAATGACCGGTGGCAACAAGGTTTCGCCAGACTCGATGATCGTTCCGTCCATCACTGGACCGTAGCTGCTTGATGCACCGCAGCTGCACCCGCCTTCACAACCACAGGCTGGTTCACAACTGCACGGCCCTTCGCAGCCACACGCCGGTTCGAATCCACACGCGGGCTCAAATCCGCAGCCCGGTTCGACGAACGAGTCGCAGTCGCATGCACCTTCGCATCCGCACGCTGGCTCGGCGATGCATTCGTCGCACCCCGAATCACAACCGGTGCAACGCGGTGCAAATCCGCGGTTGGTTGTTCCGCCGGGACCGGGGTTACATCCGCAGTAGTAACCCCACAGGCTGCGCACGCCGGAGAAGCTCGCACGGCACTTGCCACACGATTGTCCGTTAAAGTTGCCGCAAGAATCGCACGGATCTTTGCAATCGGGCGGGTGATTGACCCAAGGATCAACATACAGTTCGCCGCAACCGGTGCACGAGTCACAGGTGCTGCCGCAGCCTTGCATTTTGCAGTGCATGCCCATCGGACCTACACATCCACTAAGTCCGAATGCCATGCATCCGATCATCAACAGTCCAAGTGCGCGTGACATATCGTTCGCTTCCGTGAAACTCGTCGTGCCCCCCAACAAACAGGGGCGATCCATTGTGATGTCAGAAACCTCACCGGAAGCAGTCATCGTCAACCTAATCGTCAAAGTTGACTAATTCTGGGCAAACGGACTTGGGAAGGTTTTCTCAAGTGAACTGCGCTTTCGCCGGGGCTGTCCGATTCGATACGCTTCCGCACTGGTGGAATGAGATGATCGCCTTCGAGCGACTGGCCTGCTATTCGATGCATGGATGCAATGAGAGCAACGATTCCGATGAACCAACCTTACGAGGATGGCGCCGCAGACGCTGAAAAGACCTGCGACGCCACAATGGCGGCTTACCATTCGGCCTGCAAACCTTCATTACTCAATTACCGATTCCGATTGTCGACTTTGTTCGGGATGGGAATCATGTTGTTGCTGTGCGTCCCGATCGTCACGCTGATTGACGTTCCAGTGGCGCGGTGGTTTGCCGGTGACCCTCTGCCACGCGAGGTTTACAACGCGGTCGAATTGATGCGTGTGTTCTCACACGGTAGCGGCGTCTTTTTGGTTCTCTTTGGGATCTTCCTGATGGCGCCTCATTGTCGCTGGCAATTGCCGCGGCTCGTGACCTTGGCGGTTGGGGCGGGAGCCTTTGCCACCGTCGGCAGAATTTTTGTCCTGCGGCCGCGGCCGACCGGCTTAAACCTGGACGTCGCTTCGATCGATTCGGCTTGGCTCTGGGCTTTCGATTGGACTCTGTCTCAGGTCGCCACGTTTGACGCAAGCACGCGAGCCTTTCCCAGCGGAAATATGGCAACCGCGACAGCGCTGACCATCGGTTTGTGGATGGTGTTGCCAAGCGGCAGATTGTTGTTCGGGCTGATCTGTCTGGGCACCGTGGTACAGCGTCTTGCGTGCAGTGCGCACTTCCCCAGCGACATTTTTGGCGGTGCCGCATTCGGTGTGTTCTGGGCGTTTATTTGTTATCACCCCAAACTGCTGGGCAATCTTTTTGACAAGATGCAGCCCGAATCCGAGCCACGGCGTCGATCGCTGACTGTTATCCGTTCCGAAGACGAACGCCCCAATATCGCGGCCTAAGACGTTAGCGGACGACGATCAGACCCCGTTGATAAACGGGATTGGGACCAAGATCGCATGTTGCTGCACCCAGGTTTGCAGCCCGTCCCAACTGGTGTATTGGCTAAGCGTGACGAATGCCAAGTAGATCCCGACCACCAGCGGCATCATCAGTCGTACCAGCCATCGCGACAGGAAATTCGTCCAGGTGTCAGGCTTGATTGCGCCGTCGTCATACTGTCCCGCGATACGTTTCGCACGACGTAGGGCTAACCCTGCAGAAAGTCGTGCGGGCAGAATAAACGCGACGAACACCAGCGTCGGCAACCAAGCGACTTCGCGTGGCAAGGCTTCGATTTTCAAGAGGTACAGTGGAATCGGAAACAGTACGAGGCTGAGCACCATCGCGCCAAACCAAGCCCAAGGCGCGTAGCAAAACAGCCGCCGAATTCTTTTCACTTGGAAAAGGGCTCGAATTCGATTTTCGCTCGCGAAATGCGCTTGCAGCATCGGCAGATACATCAGCACGACGCCCAGTGCAAACGCCGCGACGAAACCGACGAGACCAGCCAAGCCAGTTTTTCCGTTACGGTTGGCGGCAATGATGATCATCGCCGGAATCAACCAAAGTAGCGTGCCGATTGCCCCACGCAGTCCCAGGTAAAAATACTTTGGCAACTGCAACGAACGCGTGAAACTCCACAATCGATCCGGCAGTTTGCTGTAGGTGCTCGGCCGCCACGCGCGACGCAGCATGCCAAGCGGTTGGGGCCAAACAAAGTCGATCAGACGCCCACCACGTGCCAACGCCCAGAGTAAATAGAACATCGCGAGGCCGGCCGCGATAAACGCGAACACACGCATGCGTCCCGCCTGATTCGAACCAGGATCAATCAACGCGGCCACGCTTTCGAGGTGCACCAGCACTTGTACGGGAATCGCACCGATCACGACCGCTCCCACAATCAGCCCAATTTTTCGAAAGGCTTCCAGATGTGGCAGACTGTCGCGCAGTTTGTTTCCACGGGCTAGACCGCCTGCGACCTCAAGCAAATAACCGAACGTGATCAACTGCACGATTGGGATCGCAGCGACGAATGCCAAGCAGACGATCATCGAGAGGATCGCAAACGTGCCGGATATCCCCCAGGAAATCCATCCGGCGAATCGGCGGATCACTCCGGGCGGCGGCTTGGCACTGAAATCGACCGCTTCTATCGCAGGGGGCGACGTAGTGGCTGGCAAGCAGGTGCTTGGCAAGTCAGTTTCACGCGTTTGACAGTCCATTGTCGCTGTCATTCCGATGGAGGATTCGTTCACGACCATCACTCACGAGCAAAAGAAGCGTTCAGAGGACCGGATTCAGCTGCGGACTGGGTTCTGCTGCGACCGCCTTGTTGGCACTGATGAAGTTTTCAGTTTCCCGGGGCGAAGTTGCTAGCTTCTTACAGTTTCGCGGAGTGGGCGCTCAACTTGGCAGCGGCTGGGTGATTTTAGGAAAATTTTTGCGTGGGCAGGCATTCAGCGTCGTCGGAACGCTCATTTGGCGAGTCGACGTTGTTGCTGATCCCCCGAGAATTCACGGAAGAATGGCTTCTTGGGTAGGGCCGATTGTTAAGACTGGTAAACCTTGCGGCATTGATCTACAGCCGTCAAGGGATCGTAGCGGTTGTTCCGATTCACACTCTCGTGCCGGGCACTCCGGCTTTGCCGTCATCGCGAACATCCCGCAGTGTTCGACCGGTGACGGATGCATCCAGTTTTGCTCCACCGGGTACGGGGACCAATGCGACCGATCCAAATCACCCCGGCCATCGGCCGTCGTCGACGGAAGACCCAGCGATGGTTCGAGCGACTCACCAAGTACGGATTGACGTTTTCGATCGCCTCAGCCTTTTTTGTCGCCGATGCTTCGGCACAACAATCAGCGCTGACTTCGTTCGAGTCCTCAGCCGCCGTGGGACGAGTCACCGATTCCAAGCGAGAGAATCCGATCGTCTTGGCGATACGCCGTGCTAGCCCGTCCGTCGTCAACCTTCATGGTCAAAAGACCGTCCGCTCGACTGCTGCCGGAATGGCGGGAGCGACCGGCGATGGCGGATTCAAGCACGTCAACGGAATGGGAACCGGTGTCATCATCGACCCAGCAGGCTACGTGATTACGAATTATCACGTCGTCGAGGACGTCGATAACATCCGCGTGACGCTGCAAGACGGCTCGGTAACATCGGCACAATTGATTGCCGCTCGGCCACGAAACGATCTCGCGCTCGTCAAAATCGATAGCGACTATCAACTGCCCACGGTCCCGCGTGGCACGAGTAGCGATCTGATGGTGGGCGAAACCGTGATCGCCATCGGCAACGCCTATGGTTACGTTCACACTTGCACGGCAGGCATCATCAGTGCTCTGCACCGTGACGTTCCAGTCAACGACACGCAAGATTACCAAGACCTGATCCAGATCAGTGCGGGAATCAATCCGGGCAACTCCGGTGGCCCGTTGCTGAACATCGACGGCGATATTATCGGCGTTAATGTCGCGGTTCGTGTCGGTGCACAACAAATTGCCTTTGCAATCCCCATCGATCAAGTTGTAGAAATCGTTACAGCGATGATCGATGAGCACAATGCGAATCGACTCGATACCGGATTGAGCACCCAGGGTGGCCCTCGCGATGGCGATGGAGTGACCATTACCCATGTCTCCGCTAGCAGTTCTGCCGCACGGGACGGATTGAAGCCGGGTGACCGCGTGGTCCGCGTTGGGGCTCGACCGGTCGATGACCATCTCGACTATTCACTTGCGATGCTGCACGCTCGCCCCGGGCAAGATCTGTCCATCGAGGTCGAACGCGACGGCAGTCCACTCCAGTTGGCACTCGCAACCAACTCGGCTTCGCAATCATCCCGAGGAACCAGCGATACCGCTTGGTCTGTTATCGGAATCCAAGCGAAACCGATCAGCCAATCGGCGATGACTCGGCTGAATGCTCGGATGCAGACTCCCTACCGAGGCGGTCTGATGATCACCGCAGTTCGCAACGGATCCGAAGCCGAAGAACAAGGCATCCATGTCGGCGACGTTCTGCTGGGGATCCACAACTGGCAAACGGCAAGCATGGCTGACTTGGCCGGTATCCTGGATCACCCGGATATCAAGAAAGGGCCACGCGCGAAGTTCTATATCATTCGCCGCGAACAAGCGTTGTACAAAACCTTGTACGGTCATTTCCAACTCGCCGCTCGAGATCAAAACCAGATCCACTAGCGGTCATCCAATGGACGTGAGCCAATACAACGCCCACATCCAATCGCACCCGTCGGGGCTTTCCGGTGCGGTAACCATCGTGTTGCCACAATCGCCACGCCTCGACATCCCCCCGATTCGTTCGAGTACTCGTCCCGGAGCAAGCTCCATTGGTCCCGCAACACCGATGGAGTTTGCTGACCCAGCCGGGACGAGTGCTCGAAACGATTCCGGACGCATTTGGGCGAACCAGTTTTGTGTCGTTCGAAGCGTCAGCTAGACTGGTTTGATGACCAACGCATTCTTCAAATCTTCGTGTGCTCTGCGAGTTCTCGCTCCAGCGTTTCTGGCTGTTTTCTGTGGCAGCGGATTAATCAACGCTGACTTCGGCGCTGACGTCGTGTCAGCTGGGGATCGAATGGTCGTCCCTGCGATCACAATCGGCGAGACCTCGACTTCGCCATCCACAGATGTGACGCCGCTTTCCAACGACCCTTGCTCGCGCGTTTGCGTCGGTGACGCGGCGAAAGGAATCGCGGAGTGGGACGTTCCCGGTTGGGCGAACTACTTGAAACTTTGGTCGGCCCTGGCAAGCGACCCCGGCAACAAAGCGATTCGGCAGTGCTTCGGTTTGCCACTCGGAGGCGACGGTCAATCGTTGGCCGCCATCCGTGCCGCACGCGGACGCAGCGCACCTGATTGGATCGGTTGGAAACCTGGCAGCTACGCGCAAGTTGATACACCACACTTCCAGATTTTTTCGCGTGCCGATCGCGAGCAAACCACTGACGTCGCCGAAGACCTCGAACGCTGCTATTGGGTTTGGACGCAAGCGTTCTTTCCGCTTTGGGAAGGACGTTTGCAAGTCGCACGGTACTTGGGGCAGACAGACGCGGTTTCGACCGATGAGTTGCTCGACGGTTTGCGACTTCGGCTTTCGTCTCGCAAAAAGATGCGGGTCGTGTTGTTCCGCGACAGAGAAGATTATGGTCGCACACTTGCCCGCTTGACTGGCGGATCACTTCAAGCACTCTCGCAATCGACGGGCTTCTACAGTGCCGAACGCCGCACTTCGTTTTTTTATCCGACCGAATCCAGCGACGGGACCGCATCGCGACGCCACGAGTTGGTGCATCAATTGTTTCGTGAAGCGACTCGCAACGGATTGAGCGGTGACGTCGCGGGTGAGCAATCTGATTTTTGGATGGTCGAAGGCATCGCGGGGTATTTTGAATCGTTGACCTACGGTGATCGTGTTGCAACCGTTGGCGGATGGGATAGTCCCCGGTTGCAGTTCATCCGCCATCGTGTGTTCGCACGCCAAGAAGTCGTGCCACTGGCTGCGCTGCGTCCCGACGGACGCGATGCCGCACAACAGCGTGGTGACTTGGCCCAGTTCTATGCCTTTGCGATCGGATACACGCATTGGTTGATGGATAGCGATGACGTGATGGCGCGGCGTTGGCTGTATGCAAATCTTGCGGCCCTGTACCGCATCCCACTCGAATTGCCTGATGGGCTTGTTGCGACCGATGAACCGAACGAACCGGAACGCGGAATGGTCGCACTGCTGCGGATCGACAATGAAGTGATCCGATCAAATCCGAACGACCGGTCGATCGAGGAACTGTGTCTGCGCGGTTGTTTGGTGGATAAGACGGGTTTGGCGACGATTGAGAAGACTGATCAGCTGCGCTGGCTTGATTTGACCGGTTTGCCGATCGATACGACGACGATTCTTCAGGTTGTTCCGAAGGCAGATCAATTGCGGCAACTATCGCTTGAAGCCTGTCCGGTTGATGATTCGATTGCAGCTTGGATCGCTGTGAAGTCTGAACTCGAGGAATTGGATCTATCAAGTACCGTTTGTGGTGACGAAACCGTTTCGGCGATCGGTGAATTGCAAAAGTTGAAAACGCTGTGGTTGACGAATACCAAAATCACCGATGCTGCCGTCGATGCGTTTTCCGGTTTGCCTAATCTGAGATTGCTGGACCTTCGTGGTACCGCGGTCACGGCGCAGCAGATCGCACGCTTGCGTCGCGCGCACCCTGAATGGACAGTCAATCCGAACTGAGCGTTCTTGGGCGGTGTGATGAATATCTTGGCGATCGAACCGTACTTTGGTGGCAGCCACCGTGCCTTTCTGGAAAGCGTTGTTCGCCATTCGAAACACCATTGGCATTTGGCGATACTGCCCGCTAGACATTGGAAATGGCGGATGCGTTCGGCACCGGTGGCTCTTTGTGATGTGATTGCCGCAACGCTTTCTCTTGAAGGTCAGCGGGAGGATGGGCGGCAAGAAACCGTCTCGCCTGATGTGGTGTTTTGCAGTGACATGCTGGACCTACCGACTTGGCTTGGCTTTGCCAGTCGCGATAGCAGACTGAAATCGTGGATCGGTCAGGTCCCAATCATTACTTACTTTCACGAAAACCAATGGGCCTATCCGGTCGCCGCAAAATCGCAGGCCGATTATCACTACGCATTCACGAACCTGTTGACTGCGTCATTAAGTGACGAATGTTGGTTCAATTCAAATCACAATCGTGAAACTTTCTTGTCACATGCGCGAGACTTCTTGAAGCGGATGCCAGATAGTCGCGCCGCTTTCGATTTGGATGCGATCGACAAGCGTAGCTGCGTCGTCGTGCCTGGTTTTGAAGCCTTTGAGGTTGACCGCCAAGAAAGCTTGCCTGGCGATCCTTTACGAATCGGATGGGTTGGGAGATTCGAATCTGACAAGCGGCCTGATCGATTCGTCGAACTGTTGCAACAATTGGAATCCGATGGAGTGGACTTTCAATTGGTGTTGCTTGGTGAACGTGGGCGTCGGGACCAAGAACACGCTCGGTTGATCGAAGTATTCAGTCACCGGGTGTTTGTCGACGAATACGCTGGCAGTGTCGCGGAGTATCACAACCGCTTGTCAATGATTGACGTCGTGGTCTCGACGGCTGACCACGAATTCTTTGGAATCGCGATGTGTGAAGCGATCTGGGCGGGAGCGGTTCCCGTCGTGCCTGACGGCTTGAGTTATCCCGAATATGTACCCGACCAGCTTCGCTACGAGACTTTAAGCGAAGCCGCCCAGCTGATCCAATCACTTCAAGACCCGGCAGTTCGCAACACCCAATCCGCCACCTGCCGAACCCGCATCGAAAACTGGACCGCCACCAAACTCACCCCCCACCTCGACAAAAAGGTGTCAGGTACAATACTGTTCGGCACGGAAGTTGTGGTTCGCGATTGATCGGCCCGAGCTGCTCTGGTCGCCTCGCAATTCGAACACTCTGTTTTCAATTGTTCGCGGAGACCGTTGCCATTAGCGCAGCGTGAATGCCGAAGCCGTCTGAGCTTCGGTCGGCGCATATTGGTCCTAGGAAGATGCCGGTTTCAACTTTTTGATGTGAGCTTCCACCTCTTCAAGATCTGCCCAGCCGAGCAAGTAGAAGCAAAGCATTTCGTACGTTCGTTTGGTCGGTTGCGAGCCCGTGTAGATCAAGATCAGCAGGCAAGCGATGATCGCCAAATACATCTGAATCTCGACGCCGGCGGGCTTGGTTGAAAGCAGGTGGCGACATCCAAGTAGCTGTTTG
>PPHI01000089.1 GCA_002901265.1 Rhodopirellula baltica
ATGAGTCCCCCGCTTCCGGCTTCACAATGCTCGGCTGCGTCCATGAGCCGCCTTGGCGATAGCCAGCGGTTGAGTGGCTTTGTTTCTTCGCCGGCATCATCGCCGCAAGCATGAACCGAAAATCGCCTAAAGGCTAGACTCCAGCGTAGTGGACGAAGCGGGGACTCATCGCTTCGTCCACTACATTTGCCGGGGAACGTTCGCTCCGGTTCCGCCCGATTGTATCATGCGAGAGCCAGCTGCTGGTTGCTACGGTCGCAAGAGATGATGCGCATGGCGGTTTGCTCCCGCCGTCTTTCTCGCTTTTCTGGACGCGTTTCGCTGTTATAGTTCAATGCATGCCGCTTACAGAAATCAATCCCTACACGCCGACGGACTCTGACTCTACGGGAGCAGACGATCGCTCGCTTTGCCCTGTCTGTGCACAACGAGTTGAGTTCGCCCGATACGTCTTTCCGTTCGGGTTTTGCCCCGGATGTGGAAACTACTTGGCGGTCCGAAATTGGAATGGGAAATCAACGCTGTGGGCTGTGCCGATCGCTTTCGTGGTGCTCGCCTCAGTCGTTGCGGATGTCTTCTGGAATCTGGATCTCGACGACTGGATCTTGCCATCGTTCATCGCTGTATTCGCACTGGTATTTTTGCACGGACGAATTTTTGGCAAGTTGGTCCCCGCGGTCTGCTGGGGATTTTTTGCGGTTCCCGATGATGACCGAAACGATGAAGCCACCTCTTAGTTTAAAGATTGTCAATCTGTCGATTGGCTCTGGACGTCACTGCGTCCCCGGCGACGTCGCTGTCTGTCACTGCGTTTGTTTGCTTCATCAGGGCGATCAATTGTTTGCTTCTGAGGCGAGCCAACCTTACCAGATCCGCGTCGGTGCACGGAACAGCTTTGCCGGGATCGAGTATGGGTTGCTGGGCATGAAAATTGGCGGACATCGAAAGATCATCGTCCCACCAAACCTGGCCTATGGCGAACGCAAGGCTTTCCCCGAACTTTCCGAGAAATCATTGCTGGTGTATCAAATCAAATTGACCGACCTGCCAGCGAAATGGGATCCAGAGATGGATCGCCGCTTATCGGAACGCACCAATCCATAGCAGCCTCTCGATCAACCTGTTCATTGCGGCTTGCTGCTCGGTAGCAGTACAATTCTTGTCGGTGCTCCCGGTGCACTGGACGTCGATTGCGAAGGAGGTTTATCAATCACAATGCTTTTTGGCCCTACACAACCTGATTTGGTTCAACCAACGGATGCGGAACGCAAGCTGGTTGCGGACGCCGAAGAACGAATTGCCGAGAGGACAGTTCCAACGATCGACGGGAATCACGAATCGGCAACGTTCTCCTGGTTTGGAATGGGCCTCGCAATCGCAAGTTTGCTGCTGATCAGTCTGTTGGTCTTCGCGATCTTTACGGCACTTGCCTAGTGGGCGAACGCTTTCTGTAACATTTCGTTCGAGTTTCATTGCGATGGTGTCTTTTTTCCATCAGTCCATTCGACTACGAAGCAGATCAAGAAGTTGCTTCACCGGCTGGACAAAGTGCAGACGCGTGACGCTGCTCCGATCAAGTTAGAACGAGAACGTCGCGGTCAGCCTTCAGCATTATTGAACGCCAATTCAATCGCTCTCGTTGTTCATTTGCGTTGGCCACTACAAGCGAGCTTGAATCCGCTGTGATGAACCAATGCTACCACTTCCACCGGCAAATACTTGAGAGCTTGGATTCGATGGGTCAATTGACTTTTGCGATAAACGTTACCCTCGACGGATGCGTCGACCATCAAGAAGGGATCGCCGACGACGAAACGCACGCCTATTTCACGCGTCTGATGGATGAGTGTGGGGCGATGCTATGGGGGAGGGTGACGTACGAGATGATGGAATGTTTCTGGCCAAAGGTGGCTTCCGGTGAAATTGAAGCTGCCCCGGCGATCAAGGAATGGGCGGTCAAATTGCAGGCGAAGCCAAAGTATGTCGTTTCAACCACGCGAAGCGAGTTTCAATGGAACGGCAGCCATCCTATCGAAGGTGACTTGGTCTCGGGCATCACGCGGCTGAAAGAGGCGTCGCCGAACGGTGTGCTGCTTGGCAGTGGAACGCTGGCAACGGAACTCGATCGATTAGATCTAATTGACGAGTACAAGTTTCTCGTCCATCCCCGAATTGCCGGCCATGGGCCGACGCTATATCAAAGCGGACTACACGCAACTCGGAAACTTGAACTCGTTGAAGCAATGCCGCTGACCAACGGTGCGGTTGCGATGCACTATCGGCGGATGTAGTCCGGCAAGTTGTTTGGAATCAGTAAAAATTGGATCTGTGCATTCACCTGCTGCGGCAATGCAG
Source organism: Rhodopirellula baltica (assembly GCA_002901265.1). Taxonomy (GTDB): domain Bacteria; phylum Planctomycetota; class Planctomycetia; order Pirellulales; family Pirellulaceae; genus Stieleria; species Stieleria baltica_A. The sequence continues at coordinate 2,356 of PPHI01000089.1, forward strand.
TAGGAAGACTTCCTGTCTACAATTTGGGTGTGTTGCAAACGAGTCGTTCGCACCGAAGCCGGAGCAATGCTTTCCGCCGGTAGAGGTTGACTTGAGTTACCAGGTCGTTACCCGAAGAGACTGACCGATGTACCGATTCTTAGTTGCAGTCAAGTTGTCATTGATGTGCGCAATGGCTGCTCATGCCGGTGAGCTTCAAAACTTTTTTGTCGCGCCGCTAACGACTGAATTGCATCGAGCAACAGTGTCGGCGGATGCCGATGCCTATGCGGTCGTAAACTGCAACGGACTGATCGCAAATGACGAACCGGATCTGTCGAAGTTTGACAAAGACGGATTCCTTGCAGCGTTAGTCAATGCTGCTGACAAGCGAAAGAAGTTACGTCTTGTGTGCAGATACCAGGTTCCTGCAAATTTCGGAACCGACCTACGCCAACGTTTGAATAAACAGTTGAAACAGGTTTGCAGGGAGGCTGGGTACGAAACGATCTCTGCTACCGAGATGAGCACGTCCGCCGATTGGCGCAGTGAGTTTCAGAACGTTTTGTCTTTCGACCAGCCACTGCACGCGAACGAATCATTGTTTGAGAATGAACTGGTACGGGCCTACCCGATCCAGACTCAACTTTCGAAACACGTTCATGGTGACGCTGATTGCATGGTCAAGGTGTTTCACCCGATCGACGGGCACACGACGGGCATTTCCACGGAACTTGCTTCATCAATCCGACAATTCGTCGAGCAATCCAACTTGGGCAATAGGGAAGCGATCCTGTTCAAGTTGTCGAGCACGGAAGCTGGTAGCGAGCGGGTTGATGAACTGTTCAACGCAAGACGCCCACCACAAAAGCCCGACACCGATATTCCTGTGATTTTGGATTTGTACAAGTCCAGTGTTGCCGAATACAAACCGTCTGCGGCGATGGAATTGGCACTTAACCTAGGGTTCGAGCGAATTGTCTACTCGCATTCCCCCGGCGGCGGAGCACCAGAATTGTTGGTTGGAAAGGAAGCCCCAAGTTTTAACCTCCCGACGCTGGACGGAGGCCAACTGGACCTGCACGAATTTCGCGCCGGACGGCCTGCGTTAGTTACGTTTTGGGGACTGGCCTGCGGACCATGCAGAATCGAAGCGCCGCACCTCACGCAGCTTCATCAGCGTCACGGGCAGGACTTTGCGATTGTCGCTGTCAACGGCTACGATGATGACCGAGACTCTGTTGCGAAGTATGTTGCCAACGACGAACTGTCACACCCAATCGTTCTGAACGGCGGGTCGACCGCAGACGAAAGCTATCATGTTGGTGCCTACCCGACAACGTTTTGGCTCGATCGTGATGGGACTGTTATCGAGTACGAAGTCGGATTCACTTCCGCCAAGCGACTTGAAAATCATGTTTTGAGGCTGATGGAATGAATCGAATCACTGCGGTTCTCGTTGTATCGTTGCTGGTCGCCAAGTTTGCGGCGGCGGAGACAGCAACGCTGAAAATGCGATTTGTTTTTGATGGCGATCCGCCACCGCGAAAACCCATCAATGGATTGCCAGCGGGGCTAGGTGCGGCTGCGCCGATCGAAAGTGAACATTTGATCGTTGGTCCAAAGACAAAGGGGATCAAAAATGTCGTGGTGTATCTCTCTACCGGTCGTGGTGCTGCGGAGATCGAAATACCGACTTCGAAGCCGCAGACACGAACGATGAGCATGGCGAACTTTCGTTTCGATCCGCACGTGCTTATTGCTCACACCGGAGACACGCTTGAGCTTGCTCCGAAGGACCAGGTGACATACGCCCCAAACATCATGTTTTTCAAAAACCCGGCAAGCGGTCTCTATGTGCCGCCTGGAAAGCCACATCGATTTTCGCTGCGGTTCGATGAGCCAGCGCCCGTCCCAGTCAACTGCAACGTTCATTCTTGGATGCGAGCTTACGTCGTTGTGCTCAATCATCCCTTCGCCGCCGTGTCTGATGCCGAAGGCGAGTTGACCATTTCTGGTTTGCCACCTGGCCGTACGCTCGCTTTTCGCGTCTTTCACGAAGCAGGCCGTGTTTCGAAAGTGAAGCTTGCTGGCGTGGAAACTGAATGGTCGCGGCAACGTTTCGAAGTTGACTTGGTTCCGGGCTTGAACGACCTCGGCGAGATCCATGTCTCACCTGAGATGCTTGCACGTTGAAATAGCGACTTCATTGTCCGCCGCTCCAATCACGCAAGAGGTCCCCTCACTTAGCCTTGCGTCGATTCACCCGCAGTTTCTAGGATGCGCCACCGTTTTCGATCGATCAAAAATCAATTTTGGGGTCTCGTATGCGTTACTTGAAACTCGTCGGATGTCTTGCTGTTGTTCTAACAGCGGCGGTTTACGTGGTCGCGGATGCTCAAACGACTAGCGTTGCAAACGCAGACACTTCAGTGAATGCGGACGCAAAATTGCAATTCGCAATCGAATACGACCAAGCACAAGATCGACTCTACGCGGTCTCCAGAGCGAGTGCAAACAAAGCATCAAAAACAGCGATGCTTGTTACCTGTGACACCATCCGATTCGAACCCAACTCAATTGTCTTCACGAATGCGGAGTTGGAATCGCCAGGCCAGAAAATCAAAGCTGACGCAGCGACGGTCAGACTCGATCGCGTCACTGGCTCGAATGTGTCGTGGCATTTCTCTGAGAACGCAACGATTTCGATGAGCGGCAAGGATGCGGCCGAATCGTTCCTAAAAGAGTCTTCGCGAGATTGAACGAGATCGCACGACCATTAGCCGATCCTTTGAGTCCTGTTGATTTTCAGATTGGATCTCACCCAATGGATTCTTCTATTCAGCGAAAGTAGCAGGGTGAACACTGCTTTCGCGAACAAAGATACAGGTTGCTTGAATCGCAATTTTTGGCTGGCCGGCGTGTTTGCGTCACCGGGCATGTGGCGTGCGGATTTCCTGTATGATGCGGTCTTTACAAATGACCGCACCAAATTTCTATCCACGAGTCAGCGATGCCCCACATCCGATTTGCTTTTCTAGCTTTGCTTCTCTTGCCCGCGTCCGATCTGTTTGCGGGAGTGCTGCTCACGATACAGCCCAACGCCGCCAACGATGCGGTTTATTTTAGTGGCACAATGTCGTCGCCACTTTCCAACGATTCCACGTTCACGACTGAGTTTACAACTGATAACAACGGTACGGTGTTAGTTGGTGGAAGCCTCGCAACTTTCCTTAAGTTCGACGATGTTGGAAACTTTAAAACGAACAACAACAACGAATTGTCATTGCGTGATGGCTTCGGCGGGTTTCAGGTTCTATCGGGACCTGGATTGTTTGAAGGGCTTTATCTGGACGACGATGGCAGTGGTGTTAACGACGACTTGGCCATGATCTTTGGCGGAACTGGCCAGTTCACGGCGGGCGATTTTTTGGCAAAGGTGCCAATGCATCCCAATGGCTTTTCGTGGAACTGGAACTTGGGGACGTACACGAATAATTCGAACGTCACCATTTTGGTAACCAATACCCCTTATAGTGTCGGGGCAGTACCAGAGCCGACTTCACTTGCGATCTTCGCCGTCGGCATGGTTGGCTTTATCGGTAAAAGACGTCGCCGCTAGCACGTTTCCGTCGCAGCAAAGACACTGACTCTCCCACCACAAGAACTCCGAAACTGGAGCGAACGATTCCATGCCAACGCTCATGTATGCCTCGTCCAAGCCAATCGAGCTTGCCGCGATTCAAGATGTGGTTCCCGAAACGTTCGACTCGTCGGTTGTGGAGAAACTTGGTGGTTCGTTGAAGTTGCTCACGGTGGCTGACGACGGAGCTTCCTTTTTGCAGGTCAATGCTCTCGACGATGACTCCAATGCGGATACGGCTGAAGACTTTCAGGGAATCACTGAACCGGCCGATTTTGTAACGCATGCCCAGTCAGGGAGTTTGCATTTTGCGTTGTTTTCCTGCAACGATGCGAAGATGGCAGAGATCAATGACATTGTGCAGCGTTGCGCGGCGGCTGGAATCCTCCAGTTCGACGTGACGAGGGCTGACGTCGTCCAATTGGATGGTTCGTCTTCGGCAGCAGAGTAGGATTGTGACATAAAAAAAGCGAAGGGCAGTTGCCCTTCGCTTTTCCAATCGCGGACGCGATCTGGTGCGACTTGTTGCTGAGTGTTCTTACAGACCACTCAGTTCAATCGTATCGATGTGAGTGAACTTGCCGATTTCCATGTTGGCTCCGCCGATCATCAACATTTTGTTATTGGCGACGGGGATCATGCGGTGAAAGAACCGTGCCGGATCAGCGGTTGCCAGCGTTTCCCAGCTCTTTGCGTCACTGCTAAGCAGGTGCAGTCCGCCGTCCATTGACGTGACAAATAAGTGTCCGCCGCAAGCGAATGCAGAGCTTCCAAAGCCGGACATGCCGCCGCCTGGGATTGCCGGGCCTTCGGACCATTGATCGGATTCCGGATCATAGACGGCAACTTTGGTCGTTGGCCCACGTTCCGACTGCATCCCGCCGATCGCATACAGTTTGTCATTGTAAGCAGCAACACTTAGTGCTCGGCGTTGGAACGGTGGCTCGGCAAGCGCTTCCCAAGTTGCGTCGTCCTTCGAAAGATCCAGTGAGTACGCCGATTGGTGCCACTGTTGACCTTCTTCGGTACCGTCCAGTTTCCAGCCGCCGATGACATAGACTTTGTCACCCAGGATGGCAGCATCGAACGACGAACGTGGTTCAGGCAGCGCGGGCATCACTGACCAAGCACCGGTTTTCGGATCAAATTTGGCGACATCGGTTTGTGAGACCAGCTTGTGTTCCTCACCGGTTTCGTTCATCGCGGTGAAGCCGCCGATGCGAATCAATGAATCACCGTAGGCGACCAAGGCCAGGCCTTGCAAACGCGGTCCGCTGGCGAGCTTTTTCCATTCACCATCTTTGTTTTCCAGATCCAAGCACCACAGTCGGTCGGATTGCTCGGCAACCGAGTAGGAGTGTGCTTCGCCGGTGTGTCCGCCATAGACATACAGTTTGCCAGCGCAGACAGCAGCACCAAAGCTGGTCAGTTCTTCTGGCAGATCTGCGTAGCCAGATTCGTTGAACGAGGCTTTGACCGATGATTCGGCCGCTGGTCGTTGTGGTTCGTGTTCTGTCTTTGGTGCAACGTCGGCGCCTTCGAAGTAAAACGTGCTGGTCAGGTAGTCAGCGGTGCTGGTGTATGCTTCGCCATCCAGTTCGCCTTTGACGTCTTCTTTGGTAACGCCGACCAAGATCGCATTAAGACCTTGCGTCATGTCTTTCGCTTGGAAGGTGACGTTTCCGTCGGCAGCGGTTGCTGCGGAAGCTTTGACCTCACCATGAGCGCCGTACAATTTGACTTTCGCGTCTTCGAGCGGTTTCCCGTTTTGCAAGACCGTGACAACAACGTGATCACTGTCTGCTTTTCGGATGACACTTTGCAGCACGGCGTCGCTACGGATTTCGCTTGGCCACTTCGCGGCATCTTGTTGCGGAAGGTGTTCGACGTGATACGTCAGTTTCATTCCGTGATACAGCCCGTACGTTCCGGTGGCGTAGAACTCACCTTTGTTGCTGACGGCACCATCGCTTTGTAATCCGTGCAGTTGGTCGGTTTCGACTTCGACCATCCCAATCGCATCGGATTCGCCCGTTTGATGAATCGCAATCTTTGCCAATCGTTCCGGCAAGTGGTAGGTACGGTCTTCGGTCGATTCACCGAACCAAAAGATGACTTCGCCCGACGGCGTCGAACCAAGCCAAGCCATGTGTGCGTTGGCAGTTCGCCCGGCCATCAACGCGACGGCAATCGCTACGAGCGAGTACGCCTGACATCGCGTGAGGAGGTTGCGCAAATTCATTTCAATACCGTGATTCAAAGGCTTTTATAAAAAACTGACGTCGAATTCTAAAATGTTTTCTTGATCGGGCTGCAACGTACATTCGAGTTTGCTGTTCTCGTCAAACTCCGGTGCGATAACCGCATCAGAAGGAGGCAAACCCGCTTTTTGCTCGTCGGGCAATGATCGTAGAACCCCAGCGGGGATCATCGAAAACCGCACGCGATAGGATCCTCCGTGCAACCCATTGTTCGGAGGAAGACTGAACTTGCCGGAAAAAACCGGCGCCGATGCTTTCGGCCCTGTCGTCTGGCCCATCGGTTCGAAGGTCATGACAGCACCCGACAAAGCCTGTCCATCAACCGTAACGGTTCCTTCGGCAGAAATCTCGGGCTTCGATTGACTGCAACCAACCAGCGAAGCAATTGTGAGAAACCCAAGCAACATGCAAATGCCTGAACGCATCACCATGGATCCTCACGAATGACTTCACCGTCGTTTCGAGCGGCGAGATAGCTGAGCACGGTCGCGTTCACTGACTCGGTCAAAAAGCGAACACTGCCGTCAACCAAAACCATTTGTACGCCACCAGGGTGTTGGCTTCGAAACGATTCATATGATGGAATGTCCAAGATCGAAATCTCGGTGGCATTGAAGGTCCCAAACACCGATGCGCTTGAATGGTACGGATAACTGACCGCCCACTGACCAAAGGAATCTCCGGCGCCACCTGGATAGGGAAACGGCAGCGAACTGGTCTCTTGGAATTGTTTGCCGAACTCGCCGGCAAGCAAAGTTGACGAAGCGCCATCGAAGGCACTGATGTCTGAAATATCGATCCAGTGCATCCAGGACCTCTCGGGAGCGAGTCCCAAGTTGATTCGTTCGCTGCGGAAGACGTTCATCGCATCGATGATCGCACCGTCGTTCATCTGGTTGCGGTACTTCTTGGTTCCAGTGGAGAACGCATAGCACGAATACCCGTTGGCTTCACCGCTTGGCAAAGGTACCGAGGGGCAAAGATAAACCTCCGGCGTTTTCTTGCTGGCCGCCAAGTTGTCTTCGTTTTCCAAGCCTTGATTGAGATCAAACGATTCGTACAAGGCTTGGTTTTCTAAATAAGGCAGGATCGAAACCCAGCCGGTCAGTCCCAACTCGTTGATGGGAGCTTTATTTGTCCCGTCGACTCGAACCCCAAGAGCGCTGGGCGGCAACTTTCGATACACATCGTTGTAGTTGTGCATCGCAATCCCAATTTGCTTGAGATTGTTTGAACACGACATCCGTCGAGCCGCTTCACGTGCCGCTTGCACGGCGGGTAACAGCAGCCCTACCAAGATGCCGATGATCGCGATGACCACCAGCAGTTCGACCAAGGTAAACGCGTGACGTTTTCGATTCATTTTCCCAAGCCCCCTCCTGCGTTTGGATGAACGAGTCAGTGTGACGAATTGGTTTGATCAGGCGACGACCGATTGGCGGCGACGACGACGCATGCTGACAACCGTACCGATCAACCCCAGTGCTGCGAATGCGCTCGGCTCGGGAATCGCGGTTGGCGAGAGAAACGCGGTGTTTGAAGTAAACGAATCGACGTGGAACTCGGCGAAGGAAACGTGTGGTCCCGTTGCAGAGAAGTCGATTCGGTATTCCGCTTGGCTTTCGTTGAGGTCCCACATCGCGAGGTAGTCGACGTTCGCGCCGCCGGTTCCGCCAGCGCCTTCACGAGACAGTTCTTTAACCATGGTGGGCGCGATCGTCCCGACGTTCGAAACGTCGCTGGACAGAAAGAGCGAGCTGTAGTCGATCTCGGCGCCGCTGGTCCGGAACTGAGCGACGATGCGAGTGTTCGCCCCTTCCGTTCCCGATGCCACGATGCTGTTGTAATTCAGTGCCGCGAACGGCGAGTAGATGTTGCCGCTACCGACTTGAATCGCACCAGGGCTGACCGAGAACGAGCCGACTGTGCCGAACTGACCCGCGTCAGGGGTGACGTCGGTGAATCCGGCGGTTGGGTTATCCGCAGTGGCTTCGAAAAAATCCCAGCCGTTGTACGTGCTGCCAGCATCGCCGCGATTCCAGCCAAAGACGTCGCCGGAAACTTCCGGGATCGAATCGCCCGGTGCATAGATGTCCGCTTTTGCGGTGGACACGGTGGACAGAATGCCGAGCAATCCAAGGATTGGCGCGGCGCAAAGACGCATGCTTAGACGCATGGCGAGGCTCCCAGTTGAAATGTCGAGTGATCAAAGGCGGGCGCACACGCGCCTGCCTTGCCTTCTGCTCGCTCGCTGGGTTGGTAACACCTGTCGCCCCGACATCGATCAGGGGAGGTCTGCCTGCCTTGCTAGATACAAAAGCTTGTTGAGAATGATTCGCATTACAATAACGACGGGTTGTAATGGTGTCAACGCCTACAACACGCAACTTTTGTTCGTTGTTTTGGTCGCCTGTGGCACACCTCTTAGTAAAGGGAACAAAAATCGCATTCGAGAATGGGTATGATGGTCCGTTGAACGGTCGCCACCTGATGCCAACCTTGCCTCATCGCGGCCCGTTGATTTTCCAATGTCAGCTTTTACCGGGCGAACGTCGCGTGCTTTACAGCAGCTGCGGATCTGAAGGCGGTATTGGCAGAGAGCAACGCTGATAATCAACAGGCTGTTCGTGATTGGTGCCTGACAAATTGGGTAACGCGATCGTCCCCTCCTGCCTCGATTCCCGCCGCGACAATTCGACGATCTGTCGCTCCCTCGAAGACTGTTGATTCATGCGAGTTCTGTTTGCTTTGGTTGTCCTCGCCGCCGCATGGTTTCCCACTGCGCGATCGCGGGCCGCTTCCCCACCTAATTTGATTCTGATCATTGCTGATGACCTTGGTTACGGCGATGTCAGTTACCAAGGTGCCCCCGATCTGAAAACGCCTCGGATCGATCAGCTGGCCAGTGAGGGGATTCGATTCAACAACATGCGGGCTAACTGCACCGTTTGCTCGCCGACGCGAGCCGCCATCATGACGGGACGCTACGCCGATCGGTCTGGTGTTCCAGGTGTGATTCGTACCAATCCTGAAAACAACTGGGGCTATCTATCGCCCACACTTTCCACACTTGCTGACCGCCTGCAGTCAGCCGGTTACCACACGGGAGCCGTGGGAAAATGGCACCTCGGTTTAGAAGCTCCCAATGTTCCGACGGAACGTGGTTTCGACTTCTTCCATGGCTTTTTGGGAGACATGATGGACGATTACTACACGCACCTGCGTGGTGGTATCAACTTCATGCGTCTGGGAACAAAGGTGATCGAACCGGAGGGACACGCGACGGACTTGTTTACCGACTGGGCGATCGAGTTCGTCAAACAGCGTTCCACAGAGCCGCAGCAACCGTTCTTTTTGTACCTGGCCTACAACGCGCCGCACTTTCCGATTCAACCTCCGAATGACTGGTTGAAACGAACGCAGCAAGCCAATCCGGGGATGGACCTGAAGCGAGCCCAGAATGTGGCGTTGGTCGAACACCTTGACCACAATGTGGGACGATTTCTAGACCAACTCGATGAACTGGGATTACGCGAAAACACGGTCGTCGCTTTTACCAGCGACAACGGCGGATCGCTTCCGCATGCCCAACGCAACTTACCGTGGCGAGATGGCAAACAGAGTCACTACGACGGCGGCTTGCGTGTTCCGTTTATTATTCGAACACCCGTCGAAAAGCTTGCCGGCACTGAGAGCGACTATGTGGGCCTGAACTTTGACCTGCACGCCACGTTCGTTGAACTCGCCGGAGCGAACGCAGACTCTGATACCGACGCGGTCAGCTTAACGTCAATTCTGCGTGGCGAATCAATGGGGACCGAGCCGCGAGAACTGTACTTCGTTCGTCGCGAGGGCAACAACCGCTACGTTGGTGGAGCCTACCATGCCGTGATTCGCGGCAAGTGGAAGCTCCTTCGTAACGATCCCTATTCACCACTCGAACTCTACGACTTGGAAGCAGATCCTTACGAAACCAATGACGTGATTCGAACCACCCCACGGATCGCGAACGAACTAAAGGGTTCGTTGCGTCGCCATATTCAACTTGGCGGCCAGGTTCCTTGGCAGGCACCTCCACAGTAAAAGAAACGGGGCGGTGCAAGTCCCGTCATCGTGACAAATCATGGCGAATTCACTCGCCAGATCGTTTCTCCTTTCGTCCACCTAACTCTTCACAACGTAAAACAATGCGACTGATTTTTTCGACGCTCTTGCTCACCATCGCCAGCGCCGTAACCGCCTCGGCCGGACATCCACTTGTTGCCAATGAAGGCGGAACGCTGTGCTGGTTCGATGCCGATGGCAACTGCACCGCCAAAGCACAATTGAGCGGAGCACCACACGACATTCACGTTCTGGACAACGGCAACGTCCTGACTCACCAGAACACTGAAGTCGTCGAACTGGACGGTAAAACTCATGAGATCGTTTGGAAATTTGAAACGCGAAAGCTAACCGACAAACGACGGATCGAATTGCATTCTGTCGCGCCGCTGCCGAATGGCAACATCATGGTCGCACTCAGCGGACAAGGCACGATCTATGAAATCAATCGGGACGGGAAGGTCGACCGAAAATTCGATATGAAAATCGATCGTCCCCACCCACACCGTGACACTCGTTTGGTCACGCCGATTGTAAAGGGAGATGATTGGACCTATCTGATCGCTCAAGAAGGCGACGGCTACGTCCGCGAATACGATCGCGACGGAAAGATCGTCTGGGATTTCGACGTTCCGATGTTCGGAAAGGAAGAAAAGGGTGGTCACGGGCCAGAGGCATTCGGTGACGCGGTCTTTAGCGCGATCCGACTCGACAATGGCAATACGCTGGTCGCAACCGGTAACGGTCACAGCTTGCTGGAAGTCACACCAGCGAAAGAGATCGTCTGGAAAGTTGAACAGAACGATCTGAAAGACATCACGCTCGCTTGGGTCACCACGCTGCAAGTGATGCCCAACGGAAACATCGTGTTTGGCAACTGTCACGCGGGCAAAGGCCAACCACAAATCGTTGAAATCAATCACGACAAAGACGTCGTTTGGACCTTCATGGACTTCGAAAACCTCGGCAACTCGGTCTCCAGCTCGGTCGTGTTGCCGCAGTAATTGCTGCTGAGCACAATTCGCTCGTTCTTCGTCTTGAGAGGCAGCTTCCAAGAAGCGGCGTTGGTCACCGGATCAATGCCGCTTCGATGCTTAACCCCGGTCCGAAAGCCAACATGACGCAGGGTAAAGCGTTGTCCGTTTGGATCAATTGCTCCAGGATGAAGAGCACTGTTGGCGAAGACATGTTTCCGTATCGACGTAGAATGTCGTAAGACGCACTCAAGTCAGCGCGTTGCAAATTCAACGCTTGTTCACAAGCACGTAAGATTCTTGGGCCACCCGGATGGATCGCCCAGCCGCGAACTTCATCGGGGCTCAATCCTTGTTCGGCGAGCCACTCGCAGAGCCACGGTCTGAGCTTTTCTTCGATGATCGACGGGACGAGTGCAGACAATGACATTTCGAACCCGTGGTCGCGCACTAACCAACTCATTTGGTCTGTCGAGTCGGGAATAATTGTCGATCCGGTTGCCACGACTGATGGCAACCGAGTTTCGCCTTCCGTCCCCGCCGACCCGACAAGCGCGGCGGCACCATCGGCAAACAAAGCGTTGGAAACCACTTGTTCTGGATACCAGCCGTAGTGTTGGTGGAGCGTGCAGAGTTCAACAGCGCAAAGCAGCACTTTGGCAGAAGCGTTCGCATCAACAAAGGACTGCGCAACACGCAACGCGTTGATCGCGCCGTGACACCCCATGAACCCGATATGTGTTCGAGCGACGTTGGGCGACAACTCGCATTCACGGATCAGATTCAAGTCAACGCCTGGTGCGCTGAATCCGGTACAGCTGACGGTGATCAAATGTGTGATCTCGGCGGGTTCGAAGCCCGCGTTTTCGATTCCGCGCGTGGCAGCCTCCACAGCGAGAGGTCCTGCGCAACGTTCATAAAACGCCATCCGTTCGGCCGTCGTTGGGCCTCGATCGCTTGGATCTGTCGCGGGTGGGTAGAGAGATTGCTCAACAGTGCTTTGCACACCAACCGAATGGTTGTTGGAAGCGTTGTCTCGATCGAATTCGAGTGAGCTTTCCGATCGCGAATCGCCTTCAGCGGTGATGGGGGCTTCGATTGCGACGCTGTACCGCCGCGTGACAACACTTCGACGATAGAGAACGCCCAGCAGTCGAGCTTGTTCTTCGTTTTCGCAGCAGATCGTTCGTGCAAATTCTGCAGCACGCGTCTGAGAAATACTGTGGGGCGGATTCGCAGTTCCGAGTCCGTTGATTTTTAGTGCCATGTTGATTCGAATCCTAGGCCGATAACTCGGCATTGATCTGGTTAACGACTCGGTCCGTGATTCGTGGGAAAGCGGCTGCAAGCGAAACGGTCAATCGTGCAGCGGTCCGATGGCGGAGTAGCCACGCCAGGCGTCGACACCATTGCTGGCGTCGCTTGACCAGTTCCGCCCATTGCTGATTCCACGTTCGGCAACCGAGATCGCAGTCGTCGGTTGCGATCATGGATGCCGCCTGACAAACGGATTGACCGCCAATGAACGCCCAGGCCATTCCTTCGCCGGTAAACGGTTCGACATAGCCAGCCGCGTCACCGATCACCAAAATTCGATGTCCCACGACGCGATCAATCGCGCGACTGAGTGCTGGCGTTCCGCGCCAATGAGCATCTATCTCCGGGAGCATGGGAAATCCGGCACGCGTCAATAGCCACTGGAACGTCGCTTGTGGTGAACCGCATGATTTCAGCAAATCCGGTGAAACGGCTCCGGCGACATTGAGGTAGCCCGATTCGATACGAACGAGACCGCCATATCCATGCTCGGTCGCCGCCATCGTGATACAGCCGCGCGGTACCCAATCGATGTCACTGGAACAACCGAGTGAAGCTCCGATCCCGATGTAAGAGTTTTGATTCACGTTGTCCTTGAACTCGCCAGTCGCGTTCAGGCTGGGGTGTCCCAATCCGTCAGCAACGATGACGACTTTGGCAGAAATCTGTGTCGATGTGCCATTGCTGCCTGTCGGTTTCAAAGCGATCGTTCGATAGTGAGACTGGCGATTTGGTTCCGGCAGAACTTTTGCCGCTGTCCCTGTGCGAATGATCGCCCCTGCTTTTTCGGCGGCTTGTAACAACGTTTGGTCGAGCAAAGATCTTGAAACGGCAAGCCCCATCGGTAGCTGTCTTTCGAATGAAGCTCCGTAACCACGAAGCGAAAATCGATTCAACGTTTCACCGTTCAAACCGTCAATCGTTGAAGCGAGTCCGGCGTTCCGTAACACTTGGAACGCACGATGATTCAAACAAGCGCCACAGACCTTGTCGCGAGGAAAAGTTTGCTTCTCCACGACCATTGTACGCATGCCGGATCTGGCGGCATGGATCGCTGCCATCGCTCCGGCGGGACCTCCACCGATCACCAGGCAATCCCAAATTTCTGAATCCGCGTCTGCAAGGCAGTTGTGTCGACTGAATACCTCGGTTCGGTTTGGCTGTTCTGCTTTCATCGTTTGCACCATGAAAGCAGAAAACGCTGCGGCCAATGGCGACGCAGGTTGACGCCGGAGAGACCTGCGCGTTCAGCCAATCGCAGCGTTTCCTGATCGGAAAAAGCTGCTTTCACGGATTGTGGACCGTCAAAATGGACAATCGGTGATCGTGACAACAAGCGAACGCCAGCCCAAGCGAGTACAAGTCCGAAATCAGTGCGTCGCAGGTCATCGATCAACAAACAGTGTTCGCAACGCTCAGCCATCGTTTTGATCAATTGGACGGCTTCGCTGTCGGAAAGGTGGTGCAAAAAGAGCGAACACATGATGACATGGTAGCCATCCGGTAATCCCCGTTCGAGAACATCACGGATGAAGAAATTGTTTTGCAACGGGCTGGACGTTTTGGCAAATTCGCTCGCATGGGCAACGGCTTGAGGGCTAATGTCACAACCGTCAATTTGGAAATCTCGGTGATGCTTTGCAGCTTTTTTGGACAAAGCGATCACCGTGTCCCCGCCGCCTGAAGCCACATCAAGAATTCGAATCGTTGACGCATCGATCGCTTGGATCTGTGCTTCGATCGCTGACCAAAGGAACCGTGAACTGCCGCTAAAGCGATTGATTCGTTTTAAGCCACGGAGCGCCGCATCGTGTTCCGACCGAGCAAGCGCCGGATCGTCCATCAGTTCGGGTTCAAGAATACGCTGGTCAACGAGCATTGGTGTGTTTCGTGTCTAAGGTTTCTTGTTCGAGTTTCCTGCTGGTGGAAAACCGACCGAGCGGACTGAGCAACATCGCTGGCAGAATCAACAGGTCGCCGATCAAGGCGGCCGACAACAACACCACGCTCATCCAAGCGAATCCGGATGTTGGCACAAAATCGCTGAAGATAAAAATCGAAAGACCTCCACCGCAGATCACCGTGGTCTGAATCATGGCGGGGCCACAGTGCTGGTACGCCAGACGAACCGCTTGCTGGCGACTCGCTCCTGAGTCGATACCGCGTTGATAGAACGTCAGATAGTGTAGGGTGTCATCAACGGCAATTCCCATCGCGACGCTTGCGGTCATGATCGAACCGACATCAAGGGGGTGTCCCAACCAGCCAAGTAACCCGAACAGCGTCAGCGCGGGGAAGACATTGGGAACCATGGAAAGTAGTCCCGGAATCACGCCGGCTTGTATGACGATCATGACCATCGCGATCAATCCAAAAGCCAATAAAAAGCTTTCGAATAAGTCGTTCATCAGCCGCTGCTGGATGCCATGGACCAACGGCATCAATCCGGAGATTTTAAGTTGCCCTCGTCCGGTTTCGGCGAGTGCGGCTTCAACTCGATTGATGATTTGCAGATAGTCATTGCCGCCGAGCGCGCTGACATACGCCGTTGTTCGCCAACGCGTCACCCCGTTTTCCTCAGTACGGCAAAGGTTTTGTTCGCTTGCAATCCCCCGGACCAGCTCCAGTCTCAGTTGGTCATTGTTCAAGTCGGTTTGCCAATCGATTGGGATTTCGGCGGAAGCTGTCCTCGATGGCGAAAACGTGATTGCCGAAATGACCGATTCGACTTGTGGGATGGCTTCGAGGTGCGTCTTGATTTCGGTCAGGCGGTCAAGTGTTTGTGAAGGATCATTGGCGTCCTCTGGAGTGAAACTCACTACGACTTCGATGGGAACCAACGCCCCAACGTTGGCTTCGATCCAGCGATAGTCACTGACCAATCGACTGTCAGGTGAGAACAGCGTCTCGATTCGTACCGAAGCATTCAATTGGGTGATACCGATCCCCATACCAACCATCAGTAAGAATGCAAACAGACTGATGAATGCCGCATGACGTTCGATCGCATCTGCGTATCGCCCCCACAATCGTGTAGGGACGAAGCGAGAATTCGATCTCGGTTGGCGAATCGGTTTGATCAGCAACGATCCAGGCAAGAACGTCAGTAAAGCAATCACAGTGATGATCACTCCGAAAGCCGAATAGCCGCCGAATTGGCGGACCGCAACCAAGCCGCTCACCGCCAGCGATCCCAATCCAATGGCAGTTGTCAGCGATGAAAGGCTGCACGGCAACCAAGCGACGGAAAATGCGTGCGAGACCGCCTTGCTTGGCGAATCCCCGGTTCTGATCGCGTCGAGATAATAATTGATGAAGTGAATCCCACCAGCGATTGCGAGGACCTGAATCAGCGGTGCGAGAACAGCCATCAACGCTGTCATGGTGCCAGCGGTTAGATCCACCATCGCCAGCGTGATCACTTGGCAAAGCAGCGAAACGCCGAATACCAACAATGTTGCTCCGAGCGAATCCAAGCACAAAAAGCAGATCAAAAACACCAAGCAGGACGATAGCGGTCCCATCATCTGGATCGTGTTTGTGGTCGCTCGATCGACTTCATAGCCATCCATGATCGGTCCGGCCAAATGTTGGTCGTCCGGTTGGACCCCACAATTTTTTAAGGCGCTCGCTTGGATCAGCGGAACCAGCCGACTGCGTTCTTGGAGTGCTTGCTCGGCGAATCCGATCACCACACACGTCGTTGCGCCATCGGGACCGATCAAGGACTTTGACAACCGATGGACGGCTTGCTGACGAGAAAGTTGCAGGGGAGGCGAGGTCATCTCCAGCATCATCTCGCGCCCTGACAACACTTGATGAAACAATGGTTGGCCATCCGTCTGAAACGCGGATGCGTCACGCAAGCTGTGAACGAAGGCATCCAGGGACGCGTCATCGATCGTACACCCAGGCCAGGAGATCACGACCGTATCGGAAGCGCCAAAGTCGTCACAAAATTCGTCATAGTCACGCCGCGGTTCAAATCGGTCGTCAACCCATTCGAGCGGCGAGTTTGATCCTGTCGATAGAGTTCGCTGGGCTGCCGGTGCGACCCAAATCATCGTCACGGCAACGTAAAAGACGACAAGCAGGAACCGTTTCCGATTGCGAGCCACGCTGACTTCGCTCGTGTTCGTCTCGTCGGCTTGCATCAAGCAGCCTCACGCTGGGGCTCTGCGGCCGGCAACGAAGACGGTTCTTCTGGAATGATCTCAGCTGATTTCGCACCGCGCCGACCAAGCGGTCCCCAAAAGAACAACGGATAGCCGGGAACACGAGCTTGATAGTACTTATACGGCTCGCCGATATAAAACTCCAAGCGTCGATCCTTTAGAAAGCTTCCATAAAAGATGTAAGCTGTCCAAATCGCGGTTAGGACTGCATGGTCGAGCGTCATTGTTGGAGTGAACCAGACCAATCCGAGAAAGCTTAGATAGACCGGATGGCGGAACAGCTTGTATGCGCCACGCGGTTTGAATTCACGCCGTGGGGACGGTTGTTGGCGAAGCCAGTGATAAAACGGCGTCCAGCCGGTTTGATAGCCCAAGCCGGTCAGTGAGAGCGAATAAATCAACGCTCCCCAACTGATGTAGAACGCCGTTCGGACGAACGCCGCGGTCTGGCCGGTGGCTTGCCATAGTGTCGTTTCGCTTGTTCGCCAACCGACGAACATGACTAACAGCGAGACGCAGGTGACCACACAAAAGACGCTGTCGTAAAACGCAGAGGGAATCCATTTGGAGAGTACGCGGCGTGTCTTTGGGGCCAGCATCAAACTGTGCGCGAACGCGAACACCAACGCCAGCACGGTGTCGACGAGTATCCAGTTCCCGTGACTGGATTGAATCGATCCGTCACGGAGAAACCAAAAAAGGTACCAAACCGTGACTAAAAACAACGCTTGATTGGCGAAGCCGAACGTCAGCCCACTGGCGCGTCTAAGTTTCATGTTTAATCGAAGATTGCCAGTGGCATCCATGCATCGTTCCTTCAACAGCGAAGACGCTCTATTGGCGAGGCTTTTCGGCGATGATTGCGCCGTATTGCATCGCACCACTACGGTAGGCTTCCAACAACGTGTCGAAGCCGTCTAAAAATTCGACTTGGTCCTGGTCCAGGACCTTTGCAATGTGACGAACGCCGGTTCGTGAGACTCGGCGTTTGCAGATTTCCCAGGTTTTGGCAGCCCGATCAGTCCAATCGATTTTGTCACGGACGACCAACCCGGCACTGGTCATCCAATTCGCATAGTCGTCTTGCGTCGCAAGTGAAGGACAAACAAACCGTCGGCAGACTTCTTCTACCTGTTGCCGGTGATCGTGACGCGAGGTGTCTTGGCCTTCAAACCAAACCGCAATCGCCATTCGCCCGCCTGGTCGCAACCAGCGTGCCGCGTTCTGAAAGAAAGCGGGTTTGTCATAGAGATGTTCCGTGCATTCGATGCTCCAGACGACATCGAATTGGTTCTCCGAAAACTGAATGCGTTCGGCGTCGTCTGCGATGAATCGCGTTCGTTTCGATTGACCTTTCAGAGACGCAGTCACTGCTGCCCAGCGGCGTTGGATCGGGCTGAGCGTCACGCCGGTTACATGGCAACCACGATGTTTGGCCAAGCGGATCGACGAGCCTCCCATGCCACAACCGATATCAACAACTTGGTCACGACTGTCAACCTGAATGAGGTCTGCCAACGTATCGGTCAGTTGACATTGGGCTTGGAACGACGACTCGTTACCCGACCATAGTCCGTGATGAATGTGTGGTCCCCAAAGCAACCAGTAGAACGCTGTGCCGAGTTGATAATGTTGGCGGATCGTGTTCTTCTCAACGCCTTCGACAGCAATCATGCTGCATTCCTTAAATGGAGGTTCTGAGGGATTCGCTGGTGAGGCACGCGACTACTGATCAACGCTCGTTGGCACGGTCGATTCGATGCTCGGTGCAACCCAAAGATCACCATGGATCCGCAAAGCGTTTGCGACCCCGATCGCGCCAAACGCTTTCGAAAACGGTGTGATGCCAAAGTCTGTTTGTTTGATCACGAAGTTTCCACGAACGTGCAACCAACCGCGTTCTTGTTCAACTTCCGCTTTGACAGTCAAAGGGCGCTTGCGACCGTGCAGTGTGAACTCGCCGACCAGTTCATAAACCGCCTTGCTGCTGCCGGCGGTTTCTTGAGCCGCAAGCGCAGACTTAATGGCAAACGTTGCTGTCGGGTAGCGTGAGACGTTCAGAATGTCGGTGCCTTTCATATTCGCGTTGACGTCACGGCGGGTGCCAGAATCGGTCGTCCCAGAAAGGCCGATGTATTTGCGGGCTCGTGGTGTATCTGCGTCAAAGGATGTCATGTCGAAGACGAGTTCGCCTGCGTTCGTTTGAGCCCCCAATTGCAACGTGCCCGATTCCAATTTTCCTTCGATCGCGTGCTGGTGCCCCAATCCCGTTTTGTCAACGAAGGTGTAAACGCGGCTGAATTCGGTGTTCAAGTCGCCCGGATGCAGCTTCGATGGGGAGGCCGATTGGTTTTGTGCGACAGCGACTGTCGCATTGCCGTAAAGCAACAGCAGGGTGCACGCCGCAAGAACGGTCGTCCTGAATGACCGACGCAAATTCATTTGAAGTCCCTTTCGGATGAGTGCGATTTAAGATCGCTGTGAATCAGCTAAGTACGAAAGGTATAGTATTTCCGGTTTTGCCGCCATCGGAATTGGGCAAAGAAAGCGGTAAGCGGGAGTATCGCAGTCACCCACTGACGAAAGTTGGTGGTGTGTTGTGGTCCAGCGGAGCGTGCGTTTTCGGATCGGTATGTGCCGTTTTTGGCACGAGACGTGGGCTCACGTCATTGTTTCAGCGGAGTGCGTATAATTGACGCTGCCCGTTTGATCCTGATTCGTTCGAACCGGCAAAGACTTAATCGCTCAATCAGCCCCCCCGCCATTCGATACATTGCACCCGATCGATGATCCAGCTTGACGCCGCACACTTTTCGAATCTGACCAGCGCCGTTCAACGAACTGGCAGTTTGACCGGAGGTGCCGTTCGAGGCCTACCCAACGATGTCGTGATTGATGGATTGCACGGCGTCCAATCCTATGGGTCAGCGATCGCAGAAGCCCAGAAGGAGTTTCAACTCGGCCGGGCACGCACGGCGTTGGAGCGGGTGCGTCAATTGGAGACCAGCTTTAGCAGCTCGGTCGGCCAATGGAATGGAACCGTAAACTCGATCATCTCCGGAGCCAAACAAGGCCGGCAAGCTGTGCCAGCAGCGAAATTAAACGAGGTTCGAAACGCGCAGACGCGAATGCAAGTGTTAGTGGGACCGGCGACAAAGGCGTTCCGCGATTTAATCAGCGCACTTGAATTCGAGATCTCGCTGGAAGGCCATCAAGGCGGGGAAGACAAGGATGCCGACAATCTCGCAGCGGATGATGGAATCCCGACGATCCCGGAGCCATTTACGAAGGGGTACCACGTTGTCACGCAATTGCACCTTGAACGAGGTGGTGACAACAAAGCCCGTGTGGTACCCCAGTTCGAACCTAAGCAGTTCTATCTTCTTGTCGGCGATGAATCTGCACGCGTCGTCCGTGTGGACGAACTGAATCAATCTTCCCTCGCCGTCTATGACTTTGAATTAGAAGACAACACGACGCTTGAAGGGAAGCAGTTGATCGCTCAGTTGCGACGTGGCGTCTGGGCCATCTCACGCGAACACTAGAATGCGGTCGGCGCAAAGACGCCGATATCTGGCGGATTGCGACTTCCTGCAGCGTTTGCCCGCAATTTTGCTGCAAATTCGAACTCATTTATCCGCCGAAATTGACAAATTTCAGGCACAAAATTCCACCCACCAAATGGGCTATGAATCTTGCCGGATTTCCGCATTTTTCCGCTTGCATTTTTTATTCTGTTAATAGAATCATCCGGGGGGCACCAGAACAGCACATACGGACGAAAGGTTACACCTTGATGTTAAACAGCCTCAGATCAGTGATATTTCTCGCCACCCTGTTGGCGGCTGCCAACTCAATTCAGGCTGGCATATTAAGACTTGAAATCGGCGGAATTGAGCTCACCAATTCCCCGGCAGACGACATTGCTTCTGATGCTATCGTGGTCACCTTTGATGACATGGGAACTTCAGGTTCCGTGCGGGTGACAATCGACTTCCAAGGCGGCACTGGGGTCGATACGCAAGCAAAGCTCAACGATATCGTTTTCAATCTTGATCCGAGCCAGTCGATTAGCAGCTTTGCCTTCGTCGAAGGAATTGCGGCGACGAAGAACGGAACGCAGCAAATCTTTTACAGCGCGGCGGGCGTGGGAACAGGTGCACTTGCCGGTGCGAACATTCTGTTTGATTTCCCACCGCCAGGACATGACCCACCACTGCAGCCCGGTAGCAAGTCGGTTTACGATATTTTTGGCTCTGCAGGGCTTACCGCGGCTTCGTTCAATGTGAGCGGCGGTTCACAACCCGCAACGTCACCATTCATCGCTGCGGTACACATCAACGCGGTGAACAACGGCGAAAGCGGGCACTTCAAAGCGACTGTCACCACTCCGCCCGGCAACCCACCGCACCATACGCCCGAACCAGGCGCTATGGCGATCTTTGCAGCGTTTACCGGACTGCTCGCGGTCGGACGTAAACGGAAGGCCTGAAGAAAGTAACCAGACCTGAATTGAATTCTTTGAACGCTAGTGGCATTGTTGCTAACTAGCGTTCTTTGTTTTACCACGCCCTGCAGCGACGGTAAGTTCTCTTAATCGGTCTGACAATTCGTCGCTGAAGGCCAAGTAAGGACAACGCCAACGCCAACACTCTGAACCGACGCCAGGAATGTTCATTCGAGCCGTTTCGTCGTAGGAAAGAAGATCCTGCACCGGCGCAATCGCGACGTGCGAGGGCGACTCCCAAATCAACTTGATCAAATCCCATGCGACCGAATCAGCGGTCACTTCATGGCCAACATATTGGTTTAGGTTTCCGGCTTCATGTGCCGTCATCTCATTCTTGAACCAGCCAACTGCGGTGTTGTTGTCGTGCGTTCCGGTGTAGGCAACAGAGTTTTCGGCGTAGTTGTGTGGCAGGTACGGGTGTTTCTCGAGGTCATCTCCGAAACCAAACATGAGGACCTTCATGCCGCCCAATCCGTACTGGTCCATCACTTCATAAACATCGTCGGTGATCGTCCCTAAGTCTTCTGCGACGAATCGCTTGGAATCGATCTCGCTGAACACCGTCTTCAAGAAGTCTTGGACCGGAACGTCGGCCCAGTGTCCGTTGATTGCGGTTTTCTCGCCGGCTGGGACTTCCCAGTATTGGACCAAACCGCGGAAGTGATCGATTCGGATCTCATCGTAAAGCTTGATGTTGTGTTTGAATCGATCGATCCACCAGCGGAAGTTTTGCTGCTTCAAGACATCCCAGCGATAAACCGGATTTCCCCAAAGCTGTCCCGTCTCGCTGAAGTAATCCGGCGGCACACCGGCGACCCACTCGGGGCGGAATTTTTTATCTAGCTTGAAGCACTCGGGACTGGACCAAACGTCAGCGCTATCGGTTTCCACGTAAATGGGTAAATCGCCCATCACCTGGACACCTTTCTGATGGCAGTAATCGCGGACCGATTGCCATTGCTTCCACACGATGAATTGGACGAATCGGTGATACATCAAATCGTGTTCGTAGAGCTTCGCGAATCGCTGCATCTCCTTTTCGTCACGATAGCGAAACGGCTCCGGCCAACTGCACCAGATCTCACCCCCGAACACCTGCTTCAACACGACAAACCGAACGTAGTCTTCGAGCCAACCAGAAGACTCTTGCTGGAACGCTTCAAACTCAGCGGTGAAAGCGTTGGTCTTTTGAAAGTTTTCGAACGCTTGCATGAGCAGGGCTTCTTTCAGCATCTTGACTCGCCGAAAGTGCGCCGGACCGCTCTCTTGAGCATAGATGTATTCGACGTGCTCTTGAGTCGTGAGGCCTTCGCGCAGCAGGATTTCAGGGCTGACCAATAATGGGTTCAACGCGAACGCCGACAGACTGCTGTAGGGAGAGTTGCCGGTCAGTGAGCTGGTCACGGTCAGTGGCAGGATTTGCCAGACGGACTGTTCCGCAGAGGCCAAGAAATCAACAAACCGAAAGGCTTCTGGCCCGAGATCGCCAATTCCGAAACGACCGGGCAACGAGGTGACGTGCATCAGCACGCCGCTTTTTCTGTCATTCATTCGAAAGAATCTGAATCGTCGTTTTGTTCAATTTGTGACGTAAGACGGAGACCATGCAACGGTTGCTGACGCCAAATGCCTGCCAAGTCAGTCTACCGCTGCGGGACAAACGCCACCGAGCTTGCCGCGATTAAAACGTCGCTGGCGTCTTGCGATCCTTGTCACGTCCCGAAGGTGGGCCGAACGTCCCTTAGAAAAACGCGCAAATGCGCCACGAATGAATCTAGGTCATGGTGAATGTCGGTGAGTGACCGAAAACTCTCGATCAACTAACAATCTGAGCGTCATCGACGCGTTCCCCCACCAACGCTTACTGTCGAGTGATCGTCCGGAAGGCATTGATCGAACGCTTTAGATTCTCTTGCCGATCCCCGGGGATTGCGTAGCACTGCAAGCCGATCGGTCCGCTGAACTCGATTGCTTGAAGTGTTCCAAAGAGGCGTTGCTGAGGAAAATCGCCGCGATCGAGTGTTTGAATCAGTTCGCTCCAACTATCCCCATCGACGTTCGCACCGCAGGTACTGACCGCTCCCAAGACCGGCGCGATGCGTTGTAGTGTTCTCTCCAAGTCGTCGGGCGACTCGTTCTTTAAGTAGTGGCAAAGATTAAACATGATCCCGAGGTTGGGATGGCTGACCTCTTCTATTAGCTTCATCGCATCGGAAGTGGTCGCAATGGCGAACCCGTGGTGTGGATACAGCACGACCTTGATCCCCATCGATTGCGCCAAAGTCGCCGTTTGCCGGACGGCCTCGACGGTCTTTGGCGTACGACGCTGAACGGTGAGCTCGATCATCGCACCACGGTTCGCGAGAGGTCGAATGGCTTCGGCGTTGATTGGACGGTCATCCACATTCAGGTAAACGCTCAAGACGCTCAATCCCGCCGCTTCAAATGCAGCCACCTTCGTCGCCAACGCTTCACCCGAAACCTGGATCTGGCTGACACCGTCATATCCCAGCTTTTTCAGTGTCATCGCGGCATCGGAATCACTGCCCGACGGCAATCCATTTTCGAACGCGAAAAACTTCAGTTGGGTTGGTTCCGAAATTTGGGTCTGTCCCAAACCGAGGTTTGCGAGCGATAGCACCAGGCAAAGAACGTGCGAAAGTCTGAACACTTCGGGTACCGGTGGTTGTGTGAGTCGTAAAACGAACAGTGTACCGAAAGACCCTCGCAAGCGGACACAACAGCTATAATGTCTCGATGCGATACACCACTTTCATTGCGACGCTCATCGCCTCGGGACTGCTCGTCGGATCATCATCGACGGCTAGCGAATTGGACTTTTCCCGAGACGTGTTGCCGATTTTGTCCGACAAGTGTTTTGCCTGTCATGGCCCGGACACCGACGACGGATTACTGAGGCTCGATACCGCCGACTTCGCGTACGAAGATCTTGGCGGCTATCGCGCCGTTGATCCTGATACGCCAAACGATAGCGAGCTGCTGCAGCGGATCCAATCGAACGATGATCCTATGCCGCCGGTCGATGCCGACAAGCAATTGACTGACAAAGAACGCGAAACACTGGCTGAGTGGGTTTTGCAGGGTGGGTCCTACGGTGTCCATTGGGCATTCGTTCCGCCAACGGCGTCAGGCCGACTCGACAAACACGAAGAATGCTCGGTCGACGTGTTCATCGAGCAGCAATTGAACGAACACAATCTCGAATTTGCTCCCGAAGCCGATCGGCGAACGTTGGCTCGGCGTGCGGCGTTAGTTTTGACTGGCCTGCCACCGGAGTCCAACCAGCTGGAAAAGTACCTCACCAGCGACAAGGACAACGCGTTTGAAGAATTCGTTGACCAACTGCTGGCGAGTCCGCGATTTGGCGAACATCAAGCGAGGTTCTGGTTGGACGCTGTCCGGTACGGTGACACCCACGGGCTCCATCTCGATAACCGCCGCGGGATCTATCCCTACCGTGATTGGGTGATCAAAGCGTTCAACGATAACTTACCGCTTGATCAATTCATTCAGTGGCAGCTCGCCGGTGACATGGTGGAGACAGATTCGATTGAGCCTTTGGTTGCCAGTGGCTTTGTGCGTTTGAACCCCAGCACCGGTGAAGGAGGCGCAATCGAAGAAGAGTTCCAAGCGAAGAATAGTTTCGATCGAGTGGAAACATTGGGCACGGTGTTCCTAGGTTTGACGCTGACTTGTTCAAGATGCCATAACCACAAGTACGACCCGATCTCGCAACAGGAATACTACGAACTGCTTGCGTTCTTCAATAACACCGCTGAACCGGCTCTCGACGGGAACTCGTATACGTACGGTACGACCGTCGAGGCGCCGAGTAACCAACAACAATGGCAACATTGGACGAAGCTTGAACGTGAAGCGATTCGCTTGACCGAATCAGCCAGACAAACGGTGCGGGGCGAGGAGACCGACAGCCCGGATCGCTTGATGGAATTCGCATCCGGGCGAAAAACTGATTCTGCACCGGTATGCTTTGTCTCCGACGCGATTCGGTCCGATGCAGGCCCACCGGCGTTTCCTAGCCAATCCTCGACCAGCGATACCGAATGGAAGAAGCTGGAAAACTGGAACGGCAAAGTCGATGAATCGATCGAGTTGCTCGCCCACCGGAAACCGGATTGGTCGCGATGGATCGCATTTAAGGTTGACTGTGATTCGCCGCAAACGTTTGTACTCTCGTACTCCGGTGGTAGCGGAAGCGACGTGTTCCTTGATAACGAGCAAGTCGCTCAAACACGCGCCGATGAATTGATCGATGATCGGGAGCTGCTGCTGTTGTCGGTTTCGGCAGGAACTCACGAGGTGATGGTCAAACTGGTCGGCGACGAAACAATCTCTCGGACGGAGTTGTCCTGGCATTCGCCGTGGGCTGGTGTTTCGACCGCCGGTTGGAAACATGCATCACTTGAAAATCGACTTTGGATGATTGCCGATCCCAACGGTCCTTTCAACGAAACGCATTTCGCGCAGACAGCTCATTCGATGGCTCGGGCGATCCATCGCCTTCGCAAACAGTTCACGACGACACTGGTCGCAAAGGAATTGCCCACGCCGCGTAACACGCACATTCTGCGTCGCGGCGAATACGACCTGCCCATTGGTGATCCGCTACAGCCTGGCGTGTTGAGCGTCCTGAACGGCTTCCCAGACGCGGCACCACGGAATCGCTTGGGGTTAGCCCAATGGATGACGTCTCCCGATAATCCGTTGCCGTCACGCGTACTCGTGAACCGAATGTGGCAGCGTGTCTTTGGGGCTGCCTTGGTCCGTACGCCAGAAGATTTTGGTGTTCAAGGCGAATACCCTACGCATCCCGATCTGCTCGATTGGTTGGCGATTGAGCTGCAGCAAAGCGGTTGGGATTTTAAACACATGATGCGGTTGTTGGTCACCAGCCAAACCTTTCGACAGGATTCAACTTGGCGTGACGACGCGAACGATCCGGAAAATCGTTTGTTCGCTCGCGGTCCCGCATTTCGATTGGATGCTGAGGTCATTCGTGACATTGGACTTTGGGCCAGTGGCCTGCTCGATCCGACCATGGGCGGCGAAGGGATCAAACCCTATCAACCGGAAGGGATGTGGAAGGCCCTCGCACACCCGGCGAGCAACACTCGCCATTATGAACCGGACCAGGGGCAACGTCTTTATCGACGAAGCATTTACGTTTATTGGAAACGGACCAGTCCGCATCCAATGATGACGTTGTTCGATGCTCCCGATCGCGAATCCAGCTGTGTGCGCCGAAGTCGTACGAATACGGCGTTGCAGTCGCTCGCGATGCTGAACGAAAGCCAACGGATGGACATGGCGCGGGCACTTGCGGGACGCTTGCTTTCCACGTGTGATCATGACGAAGCACGCGTGCAATTGCTCTTTGAAATCGTTGCCGCCCGACCGCCTCTGAAAAACGAATCCGACACCTGTATGGAACTGCTCGATCAGATGCGTAAGCGTTACCAAACCGATCAGGGGGCCGCAGCGGCATTGATCAAAGTTAGAACAGACGATCAACCAAGCGAACTCAATCTTGTTGAAACCGCCGCGTGGACTCAGGTAACCAGCGTCGTCTTGGCCAGCGATCTGGCAGTGATGTTGTACTAGTGCGGCCCCGGATATGAAGCGAGTAGCAGAGTAACAGACTGATGAATCCAATCCGAGAACATGAATTGATGACCACCCGCCGACAGTTGTTTGGCCGGGGGGCATTGGGGGTGGGGACTGCCGCGTTGGCGAACCTGTTCGGAGACAGCGCACGTGCTGATCAACGTCCGACCGCCAAGGAACATGGCGGGCTGCATCACGCGCCCAAAGCAAAGAGCGTGATTTACCTGTTCATGAGTGGCGGTCCCAGCCAACTGGATTTGTGGGACTACAAACCGCTACTTGAGAAAAAGTTTAGCGAACAGTTGCCAGCTGAGATTCGAGATGGCCAGCGAATCACCGGCATGACGGCGAATCAGCAAAATGGTTTGCCACTATGTCCTAGCAAGTACAAATTCCGAAAAGTCGACAATCAATCCGATGGTGTTTGGGTCAGCGAATTGCTGCCTCACACGGCGACCGTTGCGAACGAGCTTTGCGTGGTACGGTCAACGTTCACCGAAGCGATTAATCATGACCCCGCGATCACGTACATTCAAACGGGTAGCCAGGTTCCGGGCCGACCGAGCCTTGGGGCATGGCTCAGCTACGGTTTGGGGACAATGAATGAGAATTTGCCGCATTACGTTGTGATGCACGCACGCACGAACTTCGCCGAACAGAGTCTGTTCAATCGTCTGTGGGGAACCGGATTTTTACCCAGTGAACACCAAGGAATCCTGATGCGAAGCCAAGGTGATCCGGTGTTGTACCTGAGCAATCCCGAAGGCATCAGCCACCAAGATCGCCGCAAACAGCTCGATGCACTCACGGCACTCAATCAATCCCAACATCAACGATTCGGACATCCTGAGGTGCTCGAACGCATCAAGCAGCACGAGATGGCGTACCGAATGCAAACGTCGGTTCCGGAGTTGATGGACTGGTCCGATGAATCGGCAGAGACACTGAACTTGTACGGTGAGGATGTGAATACACCGGGGACCTTCGCGGCTTGCTGTTTAAATGCACGACGGTTGGTCGAACGTGGTGTACGCAACGTTCAAATTTTTCATCGAGGTTGGGACGCCCACGGACGGTTGCCGACCGAACATGAATCCCAATGCAAAGACATCGATCAAGCCTGTGCGGCGCTGATCAAGGACTTGCGACGAAGAGGGCTGCTGGACGAAACGCTCGTCGTTTGGGGCGGTGAATTTGGTCGGACGGTTTATTGTCAAGGCAACCTGACCCGTGAAGATTACGGTCGTGATCATCACCCGAGATGCTTTACAACTTGGATGGCAGGCGGAGGCGTGCGATCGGGGATCACCTACGGCCATACGGACGACTATGGATACAACATCGCCGACTCCGACGGCGTGCCGCTCTATCCACAGCCAAGCAAAGAAAAGTGGACGCCAGGGACCATGCACATCCACGACCTCAATGCAACGATATTGCATCTGCTTGGGATAGACCATCGAAAGCTGACGTCCCGTTACCAAGGTCGCGATTTCAGACTGACCGATATCGACGGTCATGTCTTACACGATTTGATCGCCTAATTTCTCTCGTTGCCGTATTGGCCGATTACAACAACATGCGAGCGATGTTGATGTAAATGATGATCCCAAGGATGTCGACAATCCCGGCGACAAACGGATTGCTCATCATGGCCGGGTCCAGGCCAAGACGCTGAAAAATCAGCGGCAATGAAGCACCGAAGAAACATCCCACAAAGATGACAGCGACCAACGTGAGCGGAATCACACACGCTGCCGTCAATGAAGGAGCGAGGAAGATCGCGACGGCGTAGCCGATCAATGCGAGAAACGTGCCGAGGACGGTCGCGACGATGATTTCTCGGCCGAGGACGCTGCGCCAATCCGAGATTTCAACTTGCCCGCTGGTCATCGCAGTGATCACCAACGTCGCGGACTGGCTGCCCGAGTTTCCGCCGGCACTGATGATCAATGGAATGAACGAAACCAGCCAAATGTAGGTGTTGAGCTCTTCGTGGTAGTGTTCGAGCGCGAACGCGGTGAGCAACGCTGCGAAGAACAGGATGATCAACCAGATGCCACGTTTCCATGACAGGGTCAACAGGCCGATTCGCAAGTAATCTTCTTCCAGCGGTTCGACCGCCGCAATTCGCTGAGCGTCTTCGGTCAGTTCTTCGCGGACAACATCGATCACGTCGTCATGGGTGATGATTCCCAGCAACTGCCGCCCGGAGTCGACAACTGGAATCGCCAACAAGTTAAAGTGTTCGACCTTTTCGGCGACCGATTCTTGGTCTTCGTCAACTTCGGCGACGATGACATCGGTCTCCATCAGTTGCCCAATCGTTTTCTCGGGCGTGCGGAGTGACGAAACCAATTGTCGCGTTGAAACGATACCGCGAAGCAAGTGATCGTCGTCAACGACATACAGGTAGTAAATCGTTTCTAGTTCGCTCGCCTGATTGCCGAGGGCTTCGAGAGCTCCGGTGACGGTCAGCGATTCAGAGAGCATCGCGACTTCGGACGTCATCAACGCCCCGGCGGTGCCTTCGTGGTACGAGCACAGGCGTTGGATATCGCGTCGATCAGCGACTGGCAACAGCGGCAAAATCGCTTGGGCTCGCGATGGTGTCAGCTGTTGAAACAAGTCGACACGGTCATCGGAAGGAATCCGATCGACGAGCGCAGCGACCTGCCGAGGCTCTTGCGATTGCAAAAGCTCGACTTGTCGCTGTTCGTCAAAGTAGCCAAAGATTTCGGCACGGCGGTCTGGTTCCGCGTACTGCAGGACCGCCCACAAGTCTGTGTCCGCCAAACCCTCCATAAACTCTGCCGTGCGACCTGCGTTCAGTGCAGTGCAGAACTCCGTCAGCTCGGCCTCGTTGGTCTCGGCCAGCATTTCACGGAGTTCAGGCAGAAGGAGCGGGTTCACCATCAATTGCTGACGCGTTCGACGTATTCGCCAGTTCGAGTGTCAACTTTGATCACGTTGCCTTGCTTGATGAAGCCTGGCACGATGAACTCGGCACCGGTTTCAACCATTGCTGGCTTGGTAACGTTGGTCGCGGTATCACCCTTAGCACCAGGTGCGCACTCGGTGATTTCCAGTTCGACCATGACGGGAGCTTCGACAATGATTGCGTTGCCGTTGTACAACGTCATCGTGCAGATCATGCCGTCTTTGAGGTACTTCCAGATGTCTCCGGCGACCTTTTCGGGAACTTCGTATTGCTCGAAGGTTTCCTGGTGCATGAAGACATAGTCGGGGCCTTGGCGGTAGAGGAATGAGACGTCGGTAGTTTCGACATCTGCCGATTCCAGCGAGTCACCGCCTTTGTACGTCCGATCCAGGCTTGTTCCGCGGATCAGGTTCTTCAGCTTGCATTTGTAAAGTGCGTTGCCCTTACCAGGCTTGACGAACATCATTTCCGTCATCAGGTAAGGTTCGCCATCAATTTGGACCTTCAGCCCTTTTCGAAAATCGCTTGTGTTGTAAGTTGCCATGTTTTCGTTCGGCTCCGTTGAATTCCGTCCCGGCGAGCGTGTAGGGGAATGATTGGCTCGGCAGTTTACCGGCCAAAACTCGTTTTGTCCTCACCAGCTTTCCGCCCTGTTTTATCCGGCAATGCCCTTTTCGTCACCGGGCCTTTAACCATGTTCTCAAACGATCTTTCCACAGCGACCGAGACCGTGACATTTCGCGGGCCTCGGGCCGATCGCAACCCCGGATCATCAGTGTCCTGGCAATCGGCAATGAAACACGCGATTCGCAGCGGCGAGGAACTGTGCCGATACGTTGGGATCGATCCGGAAACTGCAGGGGTGCTGGAAAATCGATTTCCGACGTTTGTCCCACGTGAGCTTGCCAACCGGATCAAACGGGGGGACCCGAGCGATCCAATCTTACGTCAGGTTTTGCCGGTCACGAATGAAACCGTCGAGGCAGCGGGGTTTGTTTCCGACCCTGTCGGCGATTTGAACGCCAGTCAAACCGGCGGCGTTTTGCACAAATACCATGGTCGTGCCTTGATTGTCACTCATGGGGCCTGCGCAGTCCATTGCCGATACTGCTTTCGACGGGAGTTCCCCTACTCCGAATTGAACGCCCAAAAATCCAAGTGGGCTCCGGCACTGGACTACATTCGCAACGACGCGACGATCGAAGAAGTCCTGCTGAGTGGCGGCGATCCGTTGACACTCTCCGACGCCAGCCTTGCAGGGCTGATCGATGAGTTGGCAGACATCGAACACGTGCAACGCGTTCGATTGCACACGCGGTTGCCGATCGTGATCCCTCAGCGTGTCACGTCAGAGTTGCTGAATCTGCTTGGCGGAACTCGACTGGGCGTTTGGATGGTGATCCATGCCAACCATTCTCAGGAGTTTGATGCAGCAGTGGACGCTTCGATCAAGCGATTGCGATCTGAGGGCGTTACGGTACTCAACCAATCGGTCTTGTTGGCCGGGATCAATGACGACGCGGACACGTTGATCGAGCTCTCCAAAACGCTGATCAACCGTGGTGTGCAGCCATACTATTTGCATCAGCTGGACAAAGTCCGCGGTGCCAGCCACTTTTGGGTTTCGCCGCAAGAAGGCCGTCAATTGGTGCAGCAAATGCGTGAATCGCTGCCTGGATATGCGGTTCCGACCTACGTCGTGGAAGAAGCGGGCGAACCGAGCAAAACGCCAATCGTGTCTTAGGAAAAGCTTGCCAGAAGCGACTCTGACGCTAAACGGTAGCCGCGAAATGCTCGCGAATATTTTCCAGATTCGGTGACTCGATCACTCCGATTTCGGTGATGATTGCGGTGACGAATTCAGCTGGCGTGACGTCGAACGCAGGATTCATCACATTCGCTTCGTCTGGAACGATCCGAGTTCCGTGTGGGCAGGCGACTTCGTCCCGATCGCGTTCTTCGATCGGGATGTCATCACCATCGATCAATTCCATGTCGAAGGTGTTGCTGGGCGCGGCAACGTAAAACGGTATGCCGTGGTGTCTGGCCAAAACCGCGACGGAATAGGTGCCAATCTTATTTGCGACATCACCGGCCGCGGTAATCCGGTCCGCGCCGACGATCACCGCTTTGATTTTGCCTTGTCGCATGAAAGCGCCCGCCATTGAATCGGTGATCACGGTGACGTCGACGCCTGCTTGAGAAAGTTCCCAGGCGGTCAATCGTCCGCCTTGCAGTAGCGGTCGTGTTTCGTCAGCGAAGACCTTGATTGCTCGTCCGGATTGGTGCAAGTGATAGATCGGCGCGAGTGCCGTTCCCCAAGTCGACGTGGCTAACCCTCCGGCGTTGCAGTGCGTCAACACGGAGTCGACTTCGCCGAGTAAGGCTGCGCCGTTTCGCCCGATGGAGCGGCACATCTTGCGATCTTCCTCATGAATTCTTCGCGCTTCGGCGATGAGCGTTTGTTTCAATTCGGGTTCCGGCGTCGTTTCAACCAACTCCTTCATCCGATCGAGAGCCCAGAACAAATTGACGGCGGTGGGGCGACTGGTCGCCAAAAATTCGATCGCTTCGAGGTAATCCTGCTTGGTAGCTGCGGCTCCGGGGTCGCCCGATTGTGCCAGACAAACGCCGTAGGCGGCAGCGATGCCGATGGCGGGGGCCCCACGGACAACCAGACGACGGATCGCACTATGAGTCTGTTCGACAGTCGTACAAACCAGATACGTTAATTGCATCGGCAATTTGGTTTGATCGATTAATTCCAGCTGGTCGGTCGTGAATCGAAGCGTTTCAGGGGCGTGCATCGCCATCGGTCCGGGCGTTGGAGGGATCGGTCGCCGTCGCTACATTAATGCCGTGTTAGATTATCAACGGTGCGGATTATCAACAGACAATCGACGCCGAGACATTAGATACTCTGCCTGCAAGGATTCAAACCGCCCGTTAGTCACCGAAGCACGTTTTACTCTCGTGTGGTGGACAGCGATTGCAGATTTACGATTCCTTTGGTGAAGATTCCCGTCTCGGGGGCAATCATTAAAGCAGGGTGATTCGATGGCGGGGTCGCTGTCGCTTGTAATTGGCTTTTATCCCACGAGACTGGTTCGCTTGATCAATTCTTGGATACTGCTGCCGATCGAGGGTCGTGTCTGTTTGTTGGCACTACTCGGCGTCTTGTTGGGCGTGTTCTGCAATTTTGCGATCTACAAATTTGCATGGACCCCGCGGCCAATCGGTCCTTGGCTAAAGCCCTCGCCGGACGTCCCAGCACGTCGGGTGAGCGATCGAATCCCAATTATCGGTTGGCTCGGATTGCGCCGTGAGCGACAAGTGCACGGCAACGGGTTTTGGGTGCGATCGATGCTGATCGAAATTGCGATGGCAATCGGCATTCCGATGTATTACTGGTACATCACCCAAACCGGCGCGGTGCTGCCGATCGGGTTTCGCAATGCTGCTTTCCTGGTCATCGCGGAACCCTACATGACAACGGTGTTCGCGTCGCACGTCGTGCTGATCACGATCATGGTCGCGGCCACGTTCATCGATTTTGATGAAAAAACGATCCCTGACATTTTGACGATCCCGGGGACGATTTTCGCGCTCGCGTTTTCTTGGCTCTCGATTTGGGTCTTCCTACCGTGGGACAGTCCAAACGGTCCAGAGCCAATCACGTTTGCCACACCGGGTGGAATTGACCCCGCGTGGCTTGGTCCCCAAGGCTGGTGGACGGCGATCGGCATTTGGTCGATGTGGTGCTTCGCGCTTGCCAACCGCCGCGTGATTTTGCGTCGTGGTTTGGCAAAGGCGGTTGTCTATTTCTGTGCCTCACTGGTGCGGAACTACAACTGGAAATTGTTGCTGGCGATTTGGATCAGCGGTGCGATTGCGATCCGTGTCCTTTATTCATTCAACGGGATTCCGTGGATCGGATTTCTGTCTGCACTGGTCGGCCTGGGGGTCGGGGGCGGCGTCGTGTGGACCATCCGAATCGTGGGCAGTCTGGCAATGCGCAGGGAAGCTCTTGGATTTGGAGACGTGACGTTGATGGCAATGGTCGGGGCGTTTATCGGCTGGCAGGGTTCAGTCATGGCGTTTTTCGTCTCTCCCATTGCCGCGATCGTGATCGTGTTGATCTACGCGATTTTGACGCGAAACGCCGAAATCCCCTTTGGGCCGTACCTTTGTGCGGGCACGATGCTGACAATTATTTGGTGGGACGACCTCGTCAGCGGTTGGTTCGTTGGGAACTTCGCCGTTCTGGGACAGTTCATCCTTTGGCTGTTCCTTGCCCTAGCGGGTATGATGGGTGTAATGCTGTTCTGTTATCGAGTTGCGATCGAGTGGTACCAGGGAAATGAATGAAATGAGCCAATCAACGAAAACACGGAGTTGGATCGCCGTTGCCGGTTCCACGGTGATGGGAGCCGCGATCCTGGCAGGGTGCGTCGAATCGGCACCGCAAGCATCCGTTAGCGACATCGTCGTGTCGGAAACCTCGGCACCAGCGGGCGATGCCGCCCCGGTCGACGAGGCAAAATCGCAAGACGAAAAACAGAAGACGACCGCGGTCAGTTCAGACGCGACAAGTTCAGCCAAGGAAAAGAAGATGAGCAGCGATTCGCAGAGCGACGAAATCAAGCAAGAAGAAAAGTCCGTCGAAAAGTACAACCCGCTGAAT
Organism: Rhodopirellula baltica; assembly: GCA_002901265.1. Classification (GTDB taxonomy): domain Bacteria; phylum Planctomycetota; class Planctomycetia; order Pirellulales; family Pirellulaceae; genus Stieleria; species Stieleria baltica_A. The sequence continues at coordinate 36,590 of PPHI01000089.1, forward strand.
GCCAAGGAAGCGTATGTGATCATGCAGAAAGGCACCGAGGCTCCCGGCCCCGGCGGCTACACCATGACCAAAGACGCTGGCACCTATATCTGCCGCCGCTGCAACGCGGCGCTCTACAAGAGCGAAGCGAAGTTTGAAAGCCACTGTGGTTGGCCCAGCTTCGATGACGAAATTAAAAACGCGGTCAAACGCCAAACGGACGCTGACGGTTACCGCGTCGAAATTATTTGTAACAACTGTGGTGGCCACCTCGGCCACGTCTTCGAAGGCGAGCGATTCACCGAAAAGAACACTCGCCACTGCGTCAACTCGATTTCGATGAAGTTCATCGCTGAAGGCAAGCCGCTGCCACCGAAGTTGGTTAAAGAAGACATCGAAAAAGAAGAAGCAGAGGCGAAAGCGAAGAAAGAAGCAGCCGCAAAATCAGCCGAATAGTCGGCCGCTTTTCGCCGATTCGTCTTCCTGATTCATTCAGGTGTGATTGCGTGTTAGAATGTTTCCTTCCAGGCTACATTTCCTTCCACCAATCCCACCTTATCGATGAGCCAGACCAACAACTCGATCAATCGGCGTCAAATTCTGAAACAGACCGGGGTTGCCGCGGCAGCCGGTTGGATGGCGGGCAGCCAACTGATCATCACCGGCACCAAAGCGAGCGGCCAAATCAATGGTGCGAATGATCGAGTTCGCATTGCTGTCGCGGGGCTGAATGGCCGCGGCCAGTCACACATCGGTGGTTGGCGTGGCCAAAAGAATGTCGAGCTCGCTTACGTCGTTGACCCTGCCAGCAAAGTGCTGGCAAACACGATGAATTCGCTCGAAAAGCGTGCCACCGACAAACTGGTCACGCAGGGCGTCGATGATATCCGAAAAGCTCTCGACGATGACAGCTTGGACGCGATTTCGATCGCGACGCCAAACCATTGGCACTCGTTGATGACGATCTGGGCTGCGCAGGCGGGTAAACACGTCTACGTCGAAAAACCGATGAGCCACGACATCGAAGAAGGTCGTGTTGTCGTTGCCGCGCAAAAGAAATACGGTGTCGTGATTCAGCACGGTACCCAACGCCGCAGTGATGCTGGTATCGCCGGACTGCACGAAGCGCTCAAGTCGGGCAAACTGCCACGGCTAAAATCGCCTATGGCTACTGCTGCAAACCGCGATCGGGAATCGGCTTTAAACCGGTGACGACGCCGCCAGCCGATCTGAATTGGGACCATTGGAAAGGCCCCGCCGTGATCGAGAACTATCACGCCAACTACGTGCCTTACAACTGGCATTGGTTCTGGGAAAGCGGAAACGGTGACCTCAACAATCAAGGGACTCACCAGTTGGATGTCGCACGGTGGGCGATCGATGACGATCAAACACACCCCGTTCGTACGATGGCGATCGGAAACCGGTTCCAATGGGATGACCAAGGCGTGACGCCCAACACCATGTTTGCGATGGCGGAGTATCCCAACGGACAAATGGTGTTCTTTAACGTTCGCAACGTGAACTACAAAGGCTACCAGCACCAAGTCTTTAACGAGTACTATCTCGAAGACGGAAGTGTGATCACCGGCGAAAGCAATTACAAAATCTTGCGTCCCGGCGCCGCAAAGCCAGAGCCACTGAAACTTGAACGCGGTGATGTCACACCGGGCGGCAACTGGGGTGCCTTCATCGCCGCCGTCCGCGCAAATGATCCCTCGATGGCGAACGGAAATGTCTCCGACGCGCATTATGGATGCGTGCTCGGACACATGATGAATAACTCTTACCGCCTAGGCGAAGAGGTCGCACTGTCAGGCAACCCGGTCGACTTCCAGAATGATGACGCGACCGAGCACTTCGAAAAACTTCGTTCGGTGATGACAGACGGAGTTGGTATTCCGAGTGACGCGAAATGGAAGCTCGGTCCACAATTAAGCTTCGATCCGAAATCAGAACGCTTTATCGGAGAACACTCCGAGGAAGCAAACAAGCTGGTCAAGGACCCGAACAATCCAGGCTATGAAGTGCCTTCGCTCGAGTCGATGAGCTGAGCGAAAACGGTGTCTCTCAAGGGGCACCCATGCGAACGACGATGCGGCTACCTCGTAGCCGCATCTGCTGTTGCTAGGTCGCCCGCAAATTCCTAAGCGGATTGCGACATCATCTGCGTGTGAACATGCAATTGCTGTAACAGTTCAGTGTCGCTGAGAACTTGGGCTCGCTCGCTGACGGGGATGTTCTCGACGTTCCCTTCCGCTAGCTCTTGAGTTTGAGTTCGTTGCTCGGAACTGAGTGGGCGATCTGCATCGCTCGCCTTCAGGACGCGACAATGAATCGTAAAGAAGCTTGGGTCGTCCAATACCCTGCGGAACAGTCGACCGGACTGACCGGCCATCGCCTGCTGATTGGCTTCATAAGCTTTCTTGAAGTTCTCGCTGAGCGGCGGTGATGCAATCTCTTCAGGAATCAACAGCATTCCCCATCGTCCCAAGTAGTTGCCAACCGCTTGGCTGCCGAGCAACATGATCATTGGAATCGATAGCAACAAACCAACGATGATTGGCGAGAACCAAATCAGCAACGGAGGGTTGGCGTAATAGATCGCAATCGTCAGTGCGGCGCCGATTAATGTGAATCCGATACCTTGGCGAGTCGCATCGATGATCGATACTCCATGTTCGCCGCGCTGTTGAGCATTCCACTGGATCTTTTTGCCGCGTAGTGTCGCGATCACGAAACGCGTGTGGAGAATCGCCATGATTGGTGAGATTAAGATCGAAAGCAACACTTCCACCAGTACACTTGCAGCAAGATTGCGTTTGCAGCGTTGCGATTCCGACTGGTACTTCGCGGTAATCGCATACCCGTATGCTTTAGGTACGAGCAGCATCATCATCGCCGCGGCAAACAACGCAAACTGTCCGTAACCTTGAACCCAAGTCAAATCGGATGCGGTACCGTCAAACAGCCAGCCTGCAATACAGGCCAAGGTAAACGCAATCCACAGTGGCGAACTGACATAGGACATCACACCGCTGGCAAAGTGCAATCGACTGGGCAATCGAAAGCCGTCGGAAATGATCAACCGAGAGTGTTGCAGGTTGCCTTGGCACCAGCGGAGATCGCGTTGGGCATAATCGGCTAACGTCGTCGGGCACTCTTCGTAGCTGCCGCCCAAGTCGTCGGCCAGCTTGACTTTCCAGTTAGCGGCGACCATCAGAGCGGCTTCTACGAAATCATGACTCAGGATCGCGCCGCCCAACGGAGCGACACCCGGGAGAACCGGCAGGTCACAATGATCGCGAAACGCATCGATGCGAATGATCGCGTTATGTCCCCAGTAGTTTCCCTGGTCCCCGGCCCAGCGTGAGAATCCGCGGACGAACACATTGCCGTAAGCATGAGCTGAAAACTGCTGCAATCGAGCAAAGATTGACTGTCGACCAATTGGGATCGGTGGAACTTGGAGGATCCCTAGCTTCGGGTCGGCATTGATGCGTCGAACCATTTCGACCAACGTTTCGCCAGCCATCAAGCTGTCTGCGTCGAGGATCACCATGTATTGATGATTGCCAGACCAGCGGGTGCAAAAGTCGGCGATATTGCCAGCCTTGCGTCCAATGTTTTCGGATCGGTGGCGATAGTAAATCTTGGCCTTGCTGCCGAGTCGCTGCATTACTGTCGACCAAACCCATTGCTCGGCCAACCATTTCTCATGATCGGTCGAGTCGCTCAGTACGTAGAACTCGAAACTGTCTTGCGCGTCGAGACGTACAAGGTCACGATACATCGCTTCGACACGTGCGAAGACGTCTTCGGGCGATTCGTTGTAAACGGGAACCAGGATGGCGCACGAAGGTAGCTGCGCGTTCGTCTCAGGATCCTCTGGTAGCTCGCGAACAGTTGGTGGATTGTTCCAAAGGTTTAAAAATCCAATCGTGGCGACCGCGAAAGAAAACGCGATCCACCCGAAAAGGATTCCAAACAGGACAGCGCCGATCCATTCGAAGACGTTCGCACCGCCCGTTTGAATCGTCGTCACATAGGCCCAGAGACCGAGCGCAGTGATCGCGAAAGTCGCAAGTGCGATGCACTTGCGAGTCATTGAAATACTCATCGATGCGTCTCCCAGTCGTCTTATTCAGAGATCGTGGGAGATTCACCGCTTGGACGCGACGGCGAAACGATCGCTTGCAACGTCAGCGCGAGTTGTTCAAAGCGGCGATTGACCATCGTCACCCACCACTGCGGTCGCAGCACCGGCATCAGCTGTGGCGTCCCGTTATGACGCATTGGCCGATCGTTTCGTTTAGGCAACACGGTCACAGCATGTCGTTGACCATAGGCACGGCTACGATCTTGTTGGCTTTCGCCATCTCGCAACAGCACTGGGTCCTTCATGACTTGCGACAACGCCAACACACAGCGTTGATTGACAACGTCGCGGTCGATGACTCCTTGGCATCCGATCGAGTGAAATGCAACCTGATCATGAATTCGCTGCATCTCTTCGATGGCGACCGACAGCGCGTCACTGACCAACGTTTCATTGGTTCGTGCTTCATCGCCGCGTTCAATTGCCATTGCAAGAATGCGGTGTGACTGGTCACGCAACACATCGGGGTGTTGGATTCCGCACAGACGCAGGTAACCCGCGACGGCCATTAACGCGTTATCGGTCGCGGACTGAACCTCGCTGTCGCGAGGCGCAGTCGCTGACGTGTATGGATGCTCCGGAGTCTCTGTCGAAGCAGATGTTTGTGGGTCAACAATCATGACCCCCTCCTTTCGTAATTCATTGTTCAGAAGATAAGCAGACAGGACTGGGGCGTTCGCTACGCGACTCGCGTGCCAGTTGTGTAGAAAAGAGAATCGCCATCGGAGTGTGATGGTCGAGATCAAAAATAATGTTGCTTTTGTCTTTTCAAAGCCAACTAGGGTATGTCGTCTCGGTAAGGGAAGGACAGCCAACGGTAATTTGGTTGCAAAGCTCCTTTGCGGTGCGAAGACTCGAAAAGAAACTTTTCTTCAGAATTCAAGCAACGACAAACTAGCGAAAATTGAAGGGCAATTTAATCGGCTTTGGTTGCCAAAAACTTTTTCAGTGCGTGTATGACGCGTTGTCAAATCTTCAACTGAATGAATTTCGATACTTTGTAAAGCTTCGCTCGCAGTTTGATTGAGCGATCCGCGACCACGCAATGTTGCACGAAAACCTTCCACTCGATTCCGGACAGCAAGCGTTCGCGTCAGACTTGATCTCGCGCGGCTTAACGTTCTTCGTTGCCGCGTCGGATGACAGTACTGGGCTGATTGCCGACCGTGCTTCATTTCGAAGCACGGGGGTGTCCGATACCAGCAGCGTTGCTGCCTGTGGGTTCGGTTTGTCGGCGTTTTCCATTGCCGCCGAAACTGGTCGGATGCCGGTCAGCGAGGCTGCGGATTATGTAAAACGCTTGCTTTGGTCGCTCTTTAATCACGTTGATCACTTTCAAGGCATCTTCTTTCACTTCGTTGCGCGAAGTTCTGGCAGACGCGTGGCGAACAGTGAAGCATCCACCATCGACACCGCATTGGCCGTCGCTGGCGCGCTGCACGCTTCGTCTGTATTTGCCGACGATCCCCTCGTCAACGAGCTTGCCTTATCCATCTATGAACGTGTCGATTGGCAAAGCATGTTGTCGGATGATGGTTGTCTGCATATGGGCTGGACTCCCAAACACGGACGTTTGCCATACAAGTGGGACCAATTCAGCGAGCATCCGATCCTCACGCTGCTTGCGATTGCTTCCGAGACGTATGGCATTGATCGAACAAGCTGGCTGTCCTGGCGCCGCGAGCCACAGTTGCACTTCGATGGTGAACCGTTTCTGAGTTACCCACCCTTGTTCGTGCATCAGTATCCATGGGCCTACTTCGACGTACGTAACACCCTTGATCCCACTGGCTGGGACTTTTGGCGCAATAGCCAACTCGCACACCTTGCGCAGATTCGATTTCAGCAGCAACTTGCCGAGTCGCAGCCTGAGAAGTTCTCTCACTATGGTGCGAAGCTTTGGGGGCTGACCAGTAGCGACAGTGTTGACGGATATCGCGATTGGGGCGGCCCCTTCCATGATGGTCCTGCGAAACCGGAACGCGGTATCGACGGCACCGTGGTGCCAAGTGCGGCAGGGGGAGGATTGGCCATTTGTCCCGAAGAAGCGTTGAGGACGTTGCTTTATCAAAAGGAAACGTATGGTGCGTCGGTGTATGGCCCCTTCGGGTTTATCAACGCCTTTCATCCGACCAATGGCTGGAGAAGTCCCGACGTCATCGCGATCGATACTGGAATCACGATGTTAATGGCGCATAACTTGCTTTGCGGTGGCGTCTGGAATGCGTTCATGAAGCATCCCGCGGCAAAGCGGGCGTTAACCCTAGCGGGGTTCACACCAACCGCACGTTAACGCGAAGCAATTGCTTCGGCGGCTGACGTAGCTTGCCCTAGTCAAACCCTTTTCACTTGTGACGAGACACCTTGGATGTTCAATCAAGGCCATTCGAAAATCGGAATCGCGTGCGTTGCGGTTGCCGGATTCACGTTCTCTGAGGTCGCGTCGTCTTACGGCCAGGAAGCTGAGCTTCCCTCTACAGCGATCGCCGCAAATGCCGTTTCGACGGAGGTATCCAATCGACCTTCGGTAAAGACGCCCGAGCTTCAAGACCAATTCGTATTGATCCAGTCTTATGACGACTTGCGGCGACTGGCAGCGAAGCAAGCGAAATTGCCGTATCGACCAGAAGAGCAACTCAATGAAGAGCTCGCGAAACTTGATTACGACGAATACATCAAGATCAAGTATCGGCACGAACGTGCGACATGGTCAGAACAGGGACTGCCGTTCTGGATCGAAACCTTTCACCGCGGGTTCGTGCAACGTGATCGCGTCGACCTTTTCACCTTGACGCCAATACCGCACGAAGACAATGGAGAAGGCAATGAAAACGCAAAGGTCTGCCAACGGGTGAATTTCTCCTGCGACGACTTCACCTATCCGAAATCAGTCGACGTCAGCGCGATTGGAAATGCTGGCCATGCAGGCATTCGCTTGGTCGGCAGGTTTCCTGGACTTGAAGCACCGGAAGAGATCCTGTCGTTTCTCGGTTCAAGTTACTTTCGAGGACGCAGCGAAACAACGATCTATGGCAGCTCTGCACGCGGGTTAGCAATCAACGTCGCGATGCAGCAAGAAGAAGAGTTTCCGGACTTTCGCGCATTCTGGGTCGAGATGCCGGCAAGTGATGATGAAAGCGTTTCGGTGCTGGGATACCTGGACAGCCCATCTGTTTGTGGCGCGTATCGCTTTGTCCTGCAGCCCGGGATTGCAAAGTCGGATGTCGAGATTCAATGCGAGTTGCATTTTCGTGAAGTACCCGACAAAGTCGCCATCGCCCCGTTGACGTCGATGTGGATGTGGGGCGACGGACTGAATGGACCGCCGCTCGATTCACGTCCTGCCGTCCATGACTCGGACGGGCTACTGATTTGGAAAGGCGGAGAAAATTGGCGGTGGCGCCCCTACGCTCGGCAAAGTTACCCGTCGGTGACTTCGGTTCACGTCGATGAGTTACACGGCTTCGGCACGTTACAACGAAACCGGGCGTTCTTTCATTACGACGACCACAACGCGCGATATGACAAACGTCCCAGCGTTTGGGTCACTCCAAAAACTCCTTGGACCAACGGGCACATCGAGTTGCTGGAGCTACCAGGTGCACACGAAGGCGTCGACAACATCGGGGCGTACTGGATTCCTGATCAACCCATCGATGTGTCCGAGCCGCTGGATTTTGAGTACACGGTCAGCTTCTTTGCCGGCGATCCAGAAATTGAACGCTGCGTCGCGAAGGCAACCAACTTGAGTGTCACGCGGTCGGAGGGACTTGCGGAAATCGAAATTCGGTTCGCCGGCGATGCGATCAAAGATTTGCCTGACGACCGAACCCTCGAAGTTCAAACGGCGGCTATCCGCGGAAAGGTCACATCGCAATCCATTCGCCCGACGGAAACGGGGGACTGGGTTCTAACTTCCATCGTCGATCCTGACGAAACTGGCCCCGTCGAACTGAGTTGGACACTCGTTCACGATGGCAAGGTCGTTAGCGAAGAAGTCGCCTACCTGTTGCCTGACAAAGCGACGACGTTCACTTATCCGGCGGTCTACACGCGTCAGGAATAGCGATCGGAGCTGTGGGGAATTCAGCAACTCTGCGTCGCGGATTTTCAACATCGCACACCCAGCGGAGGTTTTCGGTGTGTCTCGATTTCGCGGCGCAAGCAGAGCTTTTAGAAACTCTTTTGGTAATTTGAAGAATCGGTGTGGATTAAGTTTGCGTGTTCGCGAAACCGCAAGCAAGTTTCCGTGGGGCAACATGGCCTATAGCACACTCTCGGTCGGATGCCGCCAATCTGGCTGCGATCCCTCATCCGTTACTGAAGAACTTTTCTGCCCTTCAAATTCTGGAGTCTTCACCCCGATGCTACGTCTTTCCGGTTCGGCGCCCAATCTGGACGTCGAAAATGCGGTTCGTGACATGCTTGACGAGGACGCGATCTACGACAACGAAAACCGCAACGCTTTCCGCGAACACCTCGTTCGCCCCGTCACACTTGAAATTCGTGGACAATCCGAATCGATCGGTGCGTTCTCTCGGAACGTCTCCGCGTCGGGGATTGGCCTGGTTACCGCTACGGCTGTCAGCGAAGGTGCCACGGGCGTCTTGACTGTCGAAAGCTTGAAAAATGGCCCGCTAAAGCTTCTTGCCCAATGCCGTTGGTGCCGTCCGTTCGGGAAAAGCTGGATGATTTCCGGCTGGCAATTCATCAACATCCATCGCTAGATCAGAATTTCGCCACTGCCGGTCGGAGGCGATAACAATTGGTATGCCGTCTCGTTCTCGGACGGGATCGCGGTTAACATCTGCGTCATGGAAAAGACAAATATTGCAATCGTTGGACTGGGAACCGTTGGTAGCGGCGTCGCGCGTTTATTGCTCGACCATGGTGACCGCACTGCTCGTCACGCCGGACGCACGATGTGGCTGCGAAAAGCAGTCGTGCGTGACCTCGAAAAAGCGCGTCAGCGGATGGAATTGCCTGACGGTGTCCTGACGGATTCATTGGACGACGTGATCAACGACAAGGAAATCACCGTTGTCGCGCAATTGATTGGTGGTTTGGAACCGGCTCGTACCATCATGCTGAAATTGATGGAATCCGGCAAAGACATCGTCACCGCGAACAAGGCGTTGTTGGCCGAACACGGCCCCGAATTGTTTGATCGCGCTCGCCAGCTGGGACGGAATATCGCGTTCGAAGCGTCCGTCGCTGGCGGAATCCCGATCATCGCAAACATCAGCCAATGCCTTTCGGCCAACCAGATTCAATCGCTGGAAGGCATTCTGAACGGGACCAGCAACTTCATCGTCAGCCAAATGGACGAAAACGGCAGTGCATATGCCGATGTCGTTGCCGAAGCACAGCGACTTGGTTATGCGGAAGCCGACCCGACGATGGATGTCGATGGTACCGATGCCGCACAAAAGCTGGCGATCCTGGCGCATCTCGCCTTTGGGGCGACGGTCAAATGGAGTGAAATACCGCGAATCGGGATCGACGGTTTGGATCCCGCAGACCTTCGTTACGCACGAGAACTTGGCTATCGGATCAAATTACTCGCCGTCGCGAACCTGACCGACGAAGGACTAGAGCTTTCGGTCGCACCGACGCTTCTCAAAATCGGCACGCCGCTGGCTGAAGTTCGCAACGCGTTTAATGCCATCCGGGCTGTAGGGGATGCGGTTGGCCCAGTGTTCTATCATGGACTCGGCGCGGGACAAATGCCCACGGCATCTGCTGTCGTCGCGGACTTGATCGATACCGCAGTCGGCCGTACCAAGCTAACGTTTCAAACGCTGGAATACTTCAGCGGTGAAACCGCCCCACGCGCGATTCAACGCGACGCGGCGAGCTTGAAAGGACGTTACTATTTGCGTCTTTCCGTCGCCAATCATCCGGGAACGCTTGCGGCAATTGCCAACGTCTTGTCCGAGCATTCGATTTCAATCGCGTCGGTCATTCAACATGACACCGACACCAGCGATGATACCAATCGCATGGTTCCTCTCGTGATCATGACTCACGAAGCGAGTGAAGGTTTGGCACAACAAGCGACGGAAAAGCTTGAGTCGCTGCCCGTTGTTCGTGGGGCTGTCGTGCGTCTGCGAGTGAAAGAGTAAAGCATTCATCGAAGGAGCACTCATCCTTCGCCGCTTCTTTACAAAATCCAAACTCCGAATTGTTATCCTGCGACGAGTGAATTCGCCAGCGAACGGAAACGCGGTTTCCAGCATTGTTGGCGAATCGATCCACTCGTAATACGATCCGGATGACACGTCGTCGCTGTGGGCAATCGCCCGCGACCAGGCAATCGTCGATCCTCCGGTGAATGCCATAGGATTGCAGTCGTGCTGGCGGGGCGAATTAAACCACAAACACTGAGCACGTTATGCGAACGTGTCGGTGTCTCTTTCGAAGTCGGGCTTGATCCTCATCGCGTGTTTGCACGTGAGGCGGAGAATCACCGCAGCAATTACGGACGAAGAATGAAGTCCGTTGCCGACCATGTGCAAAAAGGCGGCTCGCTTGCCGACGCGGTCAAAGCACAAGGCCCGTACTTTCCAGAACACTTTGCACAGATGATCGAAGCCGGTGAGCGTGCGGGTCGTCTGGACCGCGTCCTCGATCGACTTGCCGAGTACTATCAGCAACTCGCCGACTTTCGACGCATCTTCATGAACTCAATTCTTTGGCCAGTGATCCAATTGGTCATCGCGGTCATGGTCATTGGCATGATGATTTATCTGCCAAGCGTGATCGTGCCGAGTACCAGTGAAGCCGAAACAGACTTGCTGGGCATAGGACTTGTCGGTGAGAAAGGCTTGATCACCTATGCGTTATACGTCGCGCTTTCCGCAGTCGCCGTCGTGTTGTTCGTGATGGCGATCACACGCGGTTACTTCAATTTTATGACGGACTGGTTCGCACGACTTCCGTGGATTGGCTCCAAACTGCGTGTGTTTGCCGAGGCGCGATTCGTCCAAACGCTTGCACTTGCGATCGAGTCTGGGCTCGACGCTTGGTCCGCCGTCGACTTGGCGTTTCGAAGTGCGGGCACGCCTCAGTATTCGAGTCGGGCCGAGTCAGCGAAACAGGCGATCTTGCAGGGGCGTGAAATTCATACCGTGATGCAAGAAACAGCTCTGTTTCAAAAAGACACCATCGAAGCGGTTGAGCTGGGCGAGGCTTCTGGGCGTCTCTCGGAAACACTCGATAAACATTTCAACCACCTCAAGACGCAAGTTCGCAGTTCGATGGGCATGATCACGTACCTGGCATCGGCGCTCATTTGGGCAGCCATCGCGGCGGTCCTGATCCTGATCATTTTCCGAGTCTTTTCGCTTTACATCAACAACATTGGTGACGCGGCTGTTCACGCCCTTGAAAGTCGAGGTGACGTCTAGCGTTTCAAGATTCTTCAAGCCTGGGGCGGCTGCGTCGTTTCAAACGTCGCGTACCACCAACTGGAAAAGCAGTTCCTGCTGGGCCTCGATTTGCATTCTGGGAAATCCACGGCACTGCTTGGCGACGCAGTCGCCCCAGGCTTGAATCGATCTTGAAACCCATGCGGCAAAGTCAGGCTCGCCGGAGCCGCTTCGCCCACAGTCGCTGGATTCACCCACGACCTATTACTTCGCCCCGATTGGACCTTGTCTCATGTTTGCTCGCTCTTGGTTTCGCCGACCAGCGGATCATGCCGTGGAAATTCCCAGCCCGCGGGACGAGGTTCACCAAGGCAACGGCTCGGCACGTATCACGCCACAACCTAACTCAGTTTCTGCCGGTATGATCTCGCAACCGTTCACCGCAGACCACGACTCGCATGTCGATGCCTCGCACGAATCCACAAACGGTTCCGAGGTTTCCGATTTACTTCACGAACGCGAACAGATCGTCGATCGCATCAAACACCTGCGCGCAAGTACCGATGCCTACGCATCCGAGTTCGTTGAACAAATTCTGGACTTCGCTCACCGTGTGAAAACCAGCGATCTGCACCTGCAACCGACTGCCAACGGGCTGGAAGTTCGTTTCCGAAGTGATGGCGTCTTACATCGGCTGGGTGAATTTCCCGCTGGTGCGAGCTCTTCGGTCGTGTCCAGGCTGAAAGTGCTTTCTAGTTTGCTCACCTATCGAAGTGATGTCCCGCAAGAAGGCCGAATCGATTCATCGCCACGTCCTGGGGGGAATGCTTCCTCGGCGACAAACACAACCGAGATTCGTGTCAGCACTTACCCGACCCTCCACGGCGAACGAGCAGTCTTGCGGTTCTTTGGACATGGAAATCAGTACCGGCATTTAAGTGATCTCGGACACTCGGCCGAAGTGACCGAGTCACTCACCGACTGTCTCGCCGAAACAAGTGGCGCGATGATCATTTGCGGGCCGGCAGGTAGCGGAAAATCGACTACCCTCTACGCGGCGCTTCGTCATCTTGTCCAAGAGACCTCTGGCAGCCGAAACTTGATGTCGCTGGAAGATCCGATCGAAGTTCCGCTCGATGGGGTCTCACAAAGCCAGGTCAACGCCGCAGCAGGCTTCACGCTCCAGGCCGGACTGCGATCCTTGCTTCGGCAAGACCCCGAAGTGATTATGGTGGGCGAAATCCGCGACCCGGAAACGGCTTCGATCGCTATCCAGGCCAGCTTGACGGGGCAATTGATGTTGACCAGCTTCCACGCTGACAGCACCGTTGTCGCGGTCAGTCGATTGCTTGACTTGGGGCTCGAACCGTACCTCCTACGCAGCAGTGTCATCGGCATCTGTTGCCAACGCCTGTTACGCAAGCTTTGTCATTGTGCCGTCGAATCACGGGATAGCACGGATCATTTCGGACTACCAATTGAGTGGTGCCGCAAACCCCTCGGATGCGACGACTGCAACGAGACGGGGTACCGAGGCCGCGTCATCGCGAGCGAGTTCTTGTCGTTGCGAGACGCGGGACATGCAGCCGAAATTCTTGATACCAAGGACTCTCGTACTGCGTATCGTATTGCGGTAGACGCCGGAATGAAGTCGATTTGGGAATGCGCCACCGACCTCGTTCGCGAAGGTGTGACCAGCCCAGCGGAAGTTCGACGCGTATTGGGCGTTACCATGCGAATCTGATTCAATGCCGCTATGCTGATACGTTTCGAACGATGTGAGCGCGACTCACGCGGCGCGAAGGGTTCCTACCAGTAGCAGGCGGTCAATGAATCGGTACAAGCACACGTTTCCGAGCAGTTTGCTCGTTCTGTTTTGGTGCTGCATCTTTACGGCCCACGACAAACTTGACGCGGCAGAAAAACACAGTAGCAAGCGACCCAACGTCATTGTGTTCTTGGTTGACGACCTCGGTTGGCGAGACCTTGGTTGCTACGGGAGCCCGTTTTACCAGACGCCCAATATCGATCAGCTTGCCGAGCGTGGGATGCGATTTACATCCGCTTACGCGGCATGCCATGTTTGTTCGCCAACACGTGCCAGTTTGCTCACGGGAAAATACCCGGCCCGTTTACAGCTGACGGATTGGTTGCCCGGGCGAAAGGATTTTGAGTTTCAGAAGCTCTTCAATGTTGAAACCATTCAGCACCTTCCGCTTGAAGAGGTCACGCTTGCCGAGCAACTAAAATCGCGCGGATATCGGACCGCTCACATTGGAAAGTGGCATCTCGGCGAGGAACCTTTTGGACCAACCAGCCAAGGTTTCGATTTGCAAATCCCACGTTGGAACAAAGGTTGGCCAAAGGCCGGCTACAACTCTCCATTTGAGATGGAAGGTCTGGATGATAAACCAGGCGAGTATTTGACCGATCGCTTAACTGATGAAGCCATCAAGTTCATCGAAGAAAGCCAAGACGAGCCTTTCTTTCTTTACCTGTCCCATTTCGCGGTTCACGACCCAATCGAAGGCCGTGAAGATTTTGTGCATCAATACACGGAGCGAGTCGAACGCAATTCTGATCCGCAATATATCCTGGAAGCGAATCCCGACGATCCGTCACCGCTGTCCCGCGCCGATTTGGACGCTCGCTTGCGTCGCCCGTCCTGGTCCGGATTCAAAGTGTTGCCGGAGCGAACAGTGAAGGTCAAACAACAACAGAACAATGTTCAGTTCGCCGCAATGGTCGCGGCGATGGACGAAAGCCTTGGAAGGATTGACGCGACACTCACGCAGTTGAGTGTGGCTGACGATACGATTGTCGTTTTCTTCTCAGACAATGGTGGAATGTCAGCGGCAAATTTCGGTCGCCCTGATCGAAAGATCTCGCCAAAGCAACTTGACCGGGCTTTTTCGACTTCCAACCTCCCGCTGCGTGGCGGAAAAGGCTGGCTGTATGAAGGCGGCATTCGCGAACCACTGATCATCTATTGGCCTGGCCAGACATCTCCAGGGAAAGTTTGTGATGTTCCGGTAATCAGTACCGATCTCATGCCGACAGTTTTGCAGATGGTCGACGAAAATATCTCGGGAGCCTCGGCAACATCAATGAAGAATCACTCGGATGGGGTCAGCCTGACTGCCCTGCTGCGCGGCGAAACAGAGCTGAAACGGGATGCGATCTATTGGCACTTCCCGCACTATAGCAACCACGGCATGCAAAGCCCTGGCGGTGCGATTCGCTGTGGTGACTTTAAATTGATCGAGTATTTTGAGAACGGAACGGTACAGCTTTTTGATTTGGCAAACGATATCGGCGAACAAAATGATCTCTCAAAAACCGAACCGGAGAAAACCAAAGAACTGCTTGGCAAACTTCGCCAGTGGCGAATGCAAGTGAACGCGCAAATGCCGAAATCAAAATCGCAACCGCGTGATCCACAACGCCAGCCTTGATGTTCGTGCAAAACATCTCGACTGGCGTTGTAAAATTACTAATCCGGAAATGTGTACCGCTTCAGCAAGTCGGCGGAATTTGGCAAGTCGGCGGAATTTGTTTGAACGTTGCCGAGCGGTTATGCCTTTGGCTGAAAGACCAGCTGCGCGAAGTGGTACAAGTTGTTACGCCAGTGAGTGGCATCGTGACCATAGGAATCGACGTTCCAGTGATGTGGAATGTCATTCTCTTTCAGATGCCGTTGGACACGCTGACTGACGCGAATCAGGCCATCTTTATTGCCGCATGAAAGCCACAGCAGTTGCACCTGCTCTTTGACCTTCTCTGCATTCGGGATGAGTTCTTCGATCGGCTTGGTATTCGGCGCGGAGGAAAAGCCACCGATCCAGGCGAACTGTTCGAGGTTGCCGAGTCCAAAATTCAGCGATTGACCGCCTCCCATGGAGAGCCCCGCGATCGCGCGATGCTGGCGGTCGGTATTGACCGAGTAACGTGATTCAATCGTGGGAATCACGTCATTGAGTAAGTCTTTCTCGAAGACAGCGAAGGCTGGGGCGGATGCGAAGATGTTGCCTTCGGCGCGATCGTTTTTCTGCGCCCGTCCGTTTGGCATCACCACGATCATCGGAACCGCCTTTCCATCGGCAATCAAATTGTCAAACAGAACGTCAGGCGTTGCAAACCGTTCCCATTCGGTCTCGTCTCCACCAATCCCATGCAACAAATACAGAACCGGGTACTTCTGGTCGCTGGAGTAGCCCGGCGGCGTGTAGACATTCATCTTGCGCGTCGTGCCGACGGTCTTGGAATCGTACTCGATTATCTCCAATTTCCCGTGCGGAATGTCCTCACGTTTTTGGACGATCGTTTCCGGTGGGTCTGGATAGGTCTGTTTGTCATCGGGACCGAGTTCGATCGGACCGCCAAAGCCGCGGGGTTCGCGGTTGCCGTCTTGACCGAATAGAATGGTAGCGGGCGATAAAGCGACCGCCAGGGTCAAATACAGACAAGTGACTGGGAAAGCGTAGCGCATGAGAGGACTCTCGCAGTGGAAGAGGGGATGGGTTGCTGGCCGGGAGGAATCAAGAACGCGGACAGCCGCCATTGGTTTTATTGATCCGCGAGCGGACTTTCCATGAAGAATCACGCAATGATCCATAGATTTTTGACATCACGACGCTCATCCGGAGAAAGTCTAAACGTGCGTGCACGCATTAGTCCGGATTCGGCCCGATCTGCCCAGGCGATCTGCCCAGGCGATCAGCCATCCGAAAGCCCTTTGCGGCTTCGAAGTTTCAGCAACATGGCCATCGTCGCGCCGAAGACCAACGCAACGCTGAATCCAAAGTATCCGAACACGCCATACAAGAATCCTTCGTTGATGACTCGGTTGTCTGGAACAAGGTCTTCGTTGAGCGGTAGCCAAAACAGAGCCGAAAAAGGACTCGCCACCCCGACCCAATCGACATCGGAAATCGTGTTTGCCGGCATGTCGAGCATCCGGGTGACAATCGACAAGGCGGGCGGCACGACGTAAATCAGCAGCAACACCGCATAGGTCGTGAGCAGAGCAATCGACGTTTTCCTCGCAAACATCGAACAGGTGAGCGCCACAACGCAATTCACCAAGCAAACCATGCCGACGATCAGAAACATCAACGTGACCGCGACGATATTGGTCCAAAATGCGGTATTCAGCCCGGCGCCTAAGATGAGCGGCCAAAGCAGGAATCCGGTCAGCACCACCGAGATTCGAAACCGTACGACAAACTTGCCCCACAAAATCTGAAGAGGTGAAAGTGGCGTCGTGAGCAAGAGGTCAAGGGTTTGGCGTTCGCGTTCGCTCGTGATACTGCCTGCCAAAAATGAAGGCCCGACGAGCATGTTGAACACGATCACATAAACGCAAAACCAGGGTGCGTGCTGTTGTTGAAAAAACAAAAAGTATCCCATCATCGGGATCGCTAAAAGAATGCTGATTTGGATCACCAAACGCAGCATCAATGTTCCTTGGCTGAATATCTCGCTGTGTAGTTCTTTGTCATAAACGGGATTGGCCCCGTCAGCCATCATCTCGTCTTTCTTCGGTGGAGCGAATAGACGGTCGGGGAATTGGTCGGGTTGAATCACCAAGCCGACTGCGTCCTCTGCCTCGCGTTCTAAATCGATGACTTCTTTGCCTTCGCTGCCGACATCAGGCGGATAAAGTAATCGTCCAGCAGCGGCCGCCCCCATCAGAATCACTGCCGCCAAGCCGAACGCGGGGAACACCACCGTCGCGAGCTTTAATCGCAGGTAGCCGTCTGCCCCCAACGATCCCCACAGAACGCATGCTCCGATCACCAGCGGTAAGATCGTCAAATAGCTGACCACCAACGCGCTGCTCGTTCGCGGAAAGTAGCTGCTGCACATCACGCCGATGGCGCCGAACAGGATCACCGAGACGATCAGACCGAGGTATGCGGCCAAGACTTCATAGACGTGCACGCCGCCAAGAGGCAGACAGAGCACGATGATTGGCAATGAACCGATAATCAGCATGCCCAAGTGAGTCAGCGAAGCGACCATTTTGCCAAACACAATCGCGCCGGGCCGCATCGGACTTGCGAGCAGCATCTCGTATGTCTTTCGTTCTTTTTCGCCGGCGATCGTGCCCGCTGCGAAGCTTGGCGCCATCAGCGAGGCGATCACGTATTGCCCGAGGAAGAACAGGTTGACCAACTTGGTTGCCGATGCAGGGTTGGATGTCAGGTCCAACCGCTGATCGCTGGGCCAAGCCGCGATCACCACCGCGGCAAGCAAGATCTGATAGAGCGCGAGTAATGCAAACGCACGTTTGGTTCGCAAGTTGACCAACAACTCACGCTGCAGTACCGGGTTTTCAAGGATGTACATCAGTCGTTACGGTGGTCCAAACACGCTCGGTGTATCGTGTCGATCGTCGATGAGGGCTTGCATTGTAGCACTGTGATGCGGCATCTGGCAGCGTATTGGTGCTGGGCATCAACGTGCAAACTTTTGCGTTGGCTTCCATGTGATCTCGTGCGGCGGAAACTTCGTTGGGCATAATTTTATGCTTCCGCCGACCCCGGATCGCCCAAGGTCGCTTAGAATGCAGCCACTGGTTGTTCGTGCCTCGTAGACGGCGGCACGTTCAACCGTAGAAAACTTTTTCGTTTCACCTTTCGCGACCACAATCGGAATGCCGCGATACGCGTTTTTTTGTTACGTCCTTTTGACGGTCCCGTTGATTGTCGGTTGTGAAGGCTGCCGCCCCAATTCGCCGACAACGGCGGATGGCGAACCGATCCCAAAGGAAGCGTACACGGTCGGCCCCACGGTCAGCTATCCACAAGATCAGAACTCTGGATTCGGACTTGCCAAACCGGGCCACTGGGGAACTGCGGAGCAGTCGCTTCGCAGTAACCAAAGTGACCGACGCGGCGAGATGTCCACGCAAGTGTCGGTGCTGTTGCAAGATCGCGACCTGCAGCAGATTGGCACACTAAAATCGATTGCTTCAGTGCGACCGGTGGTCTTGCCAGAAGGCCAAATGCGACGTTTGGATTTCCGATATCTAGTTCCACTTCCGAACGATAGCTTTGCCACACGAGTCAATGTTTCCAGTAGCTTGATGGCGGACAGCGGCGGCGTTTTGGACACCGGATCGCAGCCGCTTGTAGCGATGGGAAGCAGCGAATACAGCTTCGTTGTCCTGACTACGCGACCGGAACGATTCACCCGTTTTCAAACCGCCAACTGGGCGAGTTTTAAATCGGGATCGCTGATCGACGAAAAGTTGACGATCAACTATCGAGTCATCGTCCCGAAGGCGGACAATGGGATTTTGCCATTGCCGGAAACGTTCTTGGACATGACCAGCATCGCTGTCATCTTCTGGGATGATCTCTCGCAAGACGCTTTAACTCCTTTGCAACAGCTGGCGATTTCCGATTGGGTCCGTTTCGGTGGCCGCCTAATCGTCAATGGTGCTGCTGCGAGTGAATCGATCGTGAATACCTCGATCGCAGACCTGTTGCCACTCGAGCCGACCAGCAACATCGAGCTTGATGGTGAAGCGGCGGCGGAAATGTTGACCAACCATTCCGTCAAGGATGATCGCAGCTTGGCAAAGCAGCGCAGTGTGTTGGAACAGGATTCGAGTCATGTCGCGATCGACGGAAGAATCACTAGTAAGGCTGAATCCGTCGCAGGAACCGGCTCGCTGGTTCTTCGCCAACGCTTTGGTCGTGGTGCTGTCGTACAGTCGCGGTTCAACCTGACCGACAGTTGGATCATGGACTGGGATTCGTACGATAGCTTCATCAACAGCGTGTTTTTGGGGCGACCGGCACGAGTGTTTTCTGTCGCCCAGGGATCCGTCGCTTATGCAAACGGTGACTCCGAAGGGGAACCGCTCGATGTACATCCCGACGATTTAGAGTTGCGTTTTAGCAAGTCCCGGAACAACGCAGATGCCGCAGCAAATACGCACCTGAGAATCGCCAGTCGTGATGCGATTCTGAAGCAATCGGGGCCAATAGAGACGTCGACCGGCAGTGTTTTTGATCCGCTTTCTTCCCCTCATCCGATCGGCGGATTGGGCGCATGGAATGACAACAGTGATGTCATGTCGGTTTTGAGATCGACATTGATCCAAGAAGCGGGGTTAGAAATCCCGGACTCGTCAATGGTCGTCCGCTCGCTGTTGGTGTATTTGGTCATCTTAGTCCCGGTCAACTACATCGTCTTTCGTTTGATGAACCGCTTGGAATACGCTTGGTTCGCGGTACCCGTGATTGCAATCATCGGCGCCGCGTGGGCCGCCCGCCAAGCTCAACTGGACATCGGGTTCGCGAGAAGCAGCACCGAAGTCGCAATTGTCGAAGCCTACGCCGACTACCCTCGCGCTCACCTCACCCGATTGATGGCGATCTATAACTCGTTAAGCAGCCGGTACACGCTGCAGTTCGCGACGCATGACGGCGCCGCCGCAACATTGTCGGACGAATCGAATCCAGACATCTCCATCGAACCAACATTTCGTGTTTCGTTCGACGAGGGACCGGCGTTCCACGATTTTGCAGTGTCGAGTAACCGGATGCGATTCGCCCATACCGAAGAGATCATTGATTTAGGTGGTGGGATTCGCATCGATCCAACGACGGATGGTAGCGGACAAGGCCAATTGATCAATGAAACGGACCTCGAACTCTTTGACGCGATCGTCGTGCGACGTGACGAGACAGGGGAATCACACATTGCGGTGATCGGTGCGATCTCTCCTGGTGAGGCGCAGACGATCGAGTACGGCCCCGCTTCCGGCGTTTCACTTCCCAGTGATTTGCCACTGGACATCGATGTCATCATGGGGCGGTTGACTGACCCCGTCGCATTGCCAGAGGATTCGATTCGATTGATCTGCCGCGTTGATGGTCGTATGGACGGCCTGACGATCACACCGAACGCGAGCCAACAGAACGCGCAAACCGTCTTGTTGGTTCACTTGCAAGAGCCACCGCTTCCGGAAATTGAAGCGGACGTTAACCTGATTTCTTCGTTTGCGCGTTCAGTGTCGCCGACTGACGTCACCGAAGAAACGACCGGCGACAGCGAATCGAACGAGAACACGACCGAAAGCCAGTCTTCCAACTAGCCGCATCAGCAACATGATTACTTTGACGGGATTCGGAAAGGATTACGGCGACTTCACGGCGGTGAAGTCACTGGACCTGCACATCGATGCGGGGGAAACATTCGGGTTCATTGGGCCAAATGGTGCTGGCAAAAGTACAACGATTCGATTTCTGGCAACCTTGTTGCGGGCCTCACGTGGACAAGGCGAAGTCGCCGGCTGCGACGTGATGGCAGACCCCGTGGGCGTTCGGCAAGCGGTTGGCTACATGCCGGATAACTTTGGTGTGTACGACGGAATGAGGGTTTGGGAGTTTCTGGATTTCTTTGCCGTGGCGTATCGCATCGGACGTAAGGATCGAAAGCAGATCATCGACAATGTGCTGGAGTTGTTGGACCTCACGCACAAACGCGATGACTTCGTCAATGGCCTGTCTCGGGGGATGAAACAGCGACTGTGCTTAGCGAAAACACTCGTCCATGACCCGCCGGTGTTGATTTTGGATGAACCCGCCAGCGGGCTGGATCCGCGTGCGCGCGTCGAAGTCAAGGAACTATTGAAAGAACTTCGCCGCATGGGCAAAACGATTTTGATCAGCAGTCATATTCTGACAGAGCTTGCCGATTGCTGTACGTCGATTGGAATTATCGAACGCGGCCAACTGCTGATGCATGGACCGATCGATCAGGTTTATCGCCAGATTCGCAGAAACCGGCACGTCGAGATTCAGTTCGTCAAAGGCAAGGAGGCTGGGCTGTCGATTCTGCGAAGCAACCCCAACCTACGTGCACTTGAAGAAGGCCCGACGTTCACACTGGCGGAATTGGAAACCGACGATGAAGGTTTGGCCGAGTTGATGGAAGCGATGATTGCCGAAGGCGTTCGGATGCGGAGTTTTAACGACCGCGCACCGACACTCGAAGACGTGTTCATGACGGTTACGAAAGGTTTGGTCACGTGAAGTTGCGAATTGCAGGCCGCGGGATCGCGGGCGGCCTGTTGGTGGTGACCACCTTGTTGGCTACCGTGTTCCCGTTGCTGACTGGCGATCGGATTGCGTTTCGTGATGCCAGCCACTTCTATTTGCCTTTGTATGACTACGTGGCGTTTCGGACTCAGTCGGAGTGGATGCCGCTTTGGAATCCGCTGGACCATACCGGGATCCCGCTGATTGGCGAAGCAACCACGGCGGTCCTTTACCCGGTTCGATACGTCCTCTTTTCCGCTCCGGTACCAACGGAATGGTCGCTGAATGCGTATCTGGTTTTTCACCTTCTTCTGGCAAGCGCCGGGGCCGCATGGTTGGCGCGAAGGTGGTCGATCAAAGGTTTGGGCACGGTGGTCGCGGCGATCGTTTACCCGCTTTCTGGAAGCGTTTTAGGTCTTTGCTGTAACCCTCCATTCTTAGTGGGGGCTGCCTACATGCCGTTTGCGTTGGGGGCGCTGCTAGGCCGATTTGCAAAACAGGATTCCAACGAGCCACAGTCCAAATGGTTGCGTGATGTCGTGATCGCGGGTGGATCGCTCGCAATGATGGTTCTTGGTGGTGACCCGCAGGGCGCGCTGCATGTCGTCTTGATCGCGTTGTTGTGCAGCGTTGTGCTGTTGTGGAAAATCAATGCTGAACCGTCATGGTTGCAGCGGTGGCTTGGCCAAGCAGGCAAGTTGAGTTCGGCATGTTGCCTCGCAGCGTTAATTGCCGCGCCTCAAATCGCAGCTTCGATCGATTGGAGCCGACAAAGCGATCGCACCTTGGCGGCTAGCGAGCGAGCGGATCTGTATGACTTTTCGGTACCGCCCTGGCATGCATTGGAACTGTTCTCAGCACGGCCTTTCGGCGAATTGTTTCCGATCAATCGAAGAGTCTCCAAACTGCTCGCTGGAGACGGACGAATGTGGACGCCAAGTCTCTATGCCGGAATTGTCGTTGGATGCGCCCTGCTGTTGCGTTTGGTGTCGCTGCGAAGTCGCCAGCAAAACACGTTCGACCCGTTCGGAATGGTCGCGGTCACCGGACTGCTGCTCAGCTTTGGACATTTCGGACTTGTGTGGATACTTCAGCAGATCCCCGGTGTCTTTGAGGGGGCGAACAGCGCGATCGGCGGCGCGTATTGGTGGCTTGGTGTTTTGGTGCCGGGGTATGACAGCTTTCGATACCCGGCGAAATGGCTGCCCGTCTTTGCGCTCGGCGCGGCGATGATCACCGCCCGTTGGCTCAGTCGTCCCGCGTCCGATCTTGATCAAAATGAACAGCGGTTTGAGCGGCGATGGTTGGTGGGTATCGCCAGCGTGTTGGCACTCGCGTTGGTCGCAATCACCGCGCTAATCTCCGCCGCTCAAAACGAAGGCGACCGATTCCAGACATCGGGGATCGCAGACGAGTACTGGGGACCGCTCGACGTACTTGGCGGATACGAAGTCATTCAATGGTCTTTCGCTTGCTCGCTGATTGCGATGTTCGTCGTGATCGCGTTGCGTCAGACGCAGCGACGTTCTGCGACGAAATGGGGCACTATCGCTTGGATCGCACTGATAAGCGTTGATTGTTGGTCGAGCGGCGACGATTTGTTGCCGACAGTATCGATCCGCAAAGAGCAGGCGGCAGCCAACAGGATTTCGCCTGCAAATCCGCATGTTGCACGAACATTGAGAACGCAAAAGGGAGCGTGGCCGACGCTTTGGAAACGGGAATCAAACGCTGACCGTGCGCTACAGGTCGCCGCAAGCGAACGCGCCGCATGGTTCGGACGTTGGCATTTGGCCGAGCGTTCCGCCGTAGTGAACAGCATGGTTTCGATTCGCAGCCTCGGATGGGCAAAGTTTTGGAGGGCGGTCGAACGGCAGTCACCAAACTGGGATAGCGCGGAACAGCGCCAATTTTGGAAATCATTTCGTCACTGGCTTGGTGTCGAAGGCATCTCCCACGTTGATGGCGACAAAGTAATGCCGTCCGAAGGGTTGGCGTATGCCTTTATCACAAGACGCAGTCTCAAGGGCGGTGCGATGGCTCGGTTGGCGACGACTTGGAAGGCGCCGGAGACGATGGAATCACTCGTTGCCCAATTGGCGAGCGGTGATGTCGCGACCGTTCCGCGGGTCGAATTTCCAGTACCGAGTGAACCTGAAACGGACAACGACGGTCAGTTGCAAGAACTGGATGCGGAGCGATACCTGGTTCAATGTTCCCAGGATTGTTTGCTGGTCCGCAGCGTGCTTCAGGACGGAAACTGGCGAGCCGAAATTGTTCCGGCAAACGGAAACGATCAATCCGTTGCCGTATCGGTGCCTGTACTGTCGTCAAGTTTTTTAAACCAAGCGACCCTGATTCCCGCTGGTGCCTGGGAAGTGCGTTTTTTCTACCAACCGACTTGGCAAGGTCCTTCCATTTGGGCGTGTCTGGCGGGGGGCGGGATGGTGGTCACGCTGCTTTTCGCGTCCGTTGTTTTGGGAATGCGGGAAAGCCGGTGATTGTTGATTCGGTCCAAGCCCGTTAACCTACGGCCATTGGAATTGCACGAGAACCCTTCAAACAGCTCAAGGATTTTTTGATGACCGCACGGCGTGGATCTGAATTTGCCGGCCTGTCCGTCGCCATTGTGACACCGTTCAAGGACGGTGAAGTTGACTACGGTCGTTTGAAAGAGCAAATCGAATTCCAAATCGAAGCTGGCACGACGTGCTTGGTACCGGTAGGAACGACGGGGGAGTCTCCCACGTTGACGCACGATGAACACGAACGCGTGATTAGCGAAACGATTCAGTGTGCCGCCGGTCGAATCAAGGTGATGGCCGGTACCGGCAGTAACAGCACGGCCGAGGCCCTGCGACTGACTCAGCGTGCGGCCAAAGAAGGTGCCGACGCGACTTTGCAAGTTGCACCATACTACAACAAGCCAACTCAGGAAGGCTTTTATCAGCACTTCAAAGCGGTTGCGGAAGCTGTCGATATCCCGGTCTGTGTTTACAACATCCCTGGCCGCACCGGAAAGGAGATCGAAGTCTCCACGATTCAGCGTCTCAGTGAGTTGCCCGGAATCACCATGGTCAAAGAAGCGACTGGCAAGCTTGACCAATGCTCGGCAATTGTCGGCAGCACCGACCTGACCGTACTCAGCGGCGATGACTCGCTGACACTGCCTATGATGAGTGTCGGTGCCGAAGGTGTGATTTCGGTCGCAGGAAACTTGGTCCCTTCAGACATGATCAAGTTGGTCAACGCAGCTTCCGCCGGTGACTTCGCCCTGGCTCAGAAGATGCACCACAAGTTGTTCTCGCTCTGCTCGAACATGCTCGGCTTGGCGACCAACCCGATCCCGGTGAAGGCGGCGATGCGAATGGTCGGACGTGATAGCGGCGACCTGCGGTTGCCGATGACGCCGCTCGATGCCGAATGTGAAGCCAAGCTACAAGAGACGATTCTGGCTTACGGTTTGGCGAGTGCCGCTGGCGTCTAAACAGTTCAGTTGATGAGGGTTGCCGCAAAAGCGAATGCCTGATCGGTGCTTACCAAGACGATTGCGGGTAGAATAACGCTGCCCGCGATTGGAAAATTGGTAAATGACACAGCCGCAACACAACAGCGAACCGACCTCCGGCACGATCGAACAGTTGATCGCGTCGGCACGCGACGGTGATGGGAGCGCGTTAGGCGACTTGCTCGTTGTTTATCGCAAGTACCTCGTCTTTCTCGCCCGGACCCAAGTTCACGAGAACTTGCAGGTCAAAGCCGACCCATCAGACTTAGCTCAAGAAGTCTGCATGGCCGCGCATGGCAATATCGCCGAATTTCGTGGCGAGAGTGCAGCCGAATTTGCCGCTTGGTTACGTGGGATACTGTCCAATGTCCTGGCCACACACGTGCGGCGTTATCTTGGTACCCAAAAACGCGATGTACGCGTCGAACAGAGCCTGCATCAATCGTTGAACAACGGTTTGAATGACGCTTCGAAATTCTTGCACTCACAGATCGCGGCGGATCTTACCTCGCCGAGTGGTAAATTTGCTCGTCAAGAACGCTTCTTGGAACTGGCATCTGCGATCGAATCTCTTCCGGACGACTACCGTCAAGTGATCGTATTGCGTCACGTCGAAGCGTTGCCGTTTTCTGAGGTTGCCCAGCAAATGGGACGCACCGTCAACAGCGTCGAAAAACTTTGGGTGCGTGCTTTGGCCAAACTCCGGTCTTCGGTCAGTGAATAATGAATGCTTTCGATGATACCGATGTCGAAGACCCACTGGTCATGGCGGTGAAAGAGTTCACTCAAGTGATCGAATCGGGGCAGGCTATTTCGGTCGATTCGTTTCTCGAAAAGTACACTGATATCGCGGATGATCTGCGCCCGGCGCTCGAAGGCCTGTTGATGCTTCATGGCGCCGGGGAATCCGTCGCAAGTCCCACAAAGTCTAGCGATCAGGAATTCGTCGGCCAGCCGGTTGGCGACTTTCAGATTTTGTCAGAGCTCGGACGTGGCGGAATGGGGATCGTCTACGAAGCGCTGCAGTTGTCGCTTGGCCGCAAGGTCGCGCTCAAGGTGCTGCCGTTTGCAAGTGCACTCGACGAAGTCCGCCTGCAGCGTTTTCGCAACGAAGCTCATGCCGCGGCGGCGTTGCACCACACCAACATCGTGCCCGTTTATGCCGTCGGATGCGACCGTGGTGTGCATTACTTCGCGATGCAATTAATCGATGGAGAAACCCTTGCCGAATTGACTCGACGGTTGCGGTTGGACATGGATGTAAAATCCAATTCGTCCGCCGGTGCTTCGCGTTCCGGCCAAACGCCGATCGATCAGACACGCCCCGCACGATCGTCCACTCAAGGGACCTTTCCTAGCAGCCATCGCAGAACCCAGCACTATCGCCGCACTGTCAAAATGATTGTTGAAGCGGCATTGGCAATTGAACATGCTCATGCCTACGGCGTTATTCACCGGGACATCAAACCCGGCAATCTGATTCGCGACCGCATGGGAAAGGTTTGGGTCACTGACTTTGGGTTAGCGCAGGTCGAAAGCGAGGCTTCACATTTGACGCGAACCGGTGACGCGATGGGGACGTTGCGCTACATGAGCCCTGAACAGGCCTCCGGAAATCGTTTGTCGCTCGACCATCGTACCGACATCTATTCTCTCGGCATCACGCTGTACGAATTGTTGGTCTTGCGCCCAGCGTTCGATGGCGAAAACTACCGAACATTGCTAAACGCAGTGGTCGACAAAGATCCGCCGCCTGCCTCCACGATTGATCCCGGACTCCCCAGCGAACTTGACACGATCATTCGCAAAGCGATCGCGAAATCGCCGGCAGATCGTTACCAGTCGGCGCGTGAATTTGCCGACGACCTCCAACGATGGCTTGATGACAAGCCGATTACGGCGCGCCCTCCGACGGCAATCGAACGGCTCAGCAAATGGCGCCGGCGGAATAGCGGATTGGTGGCGGCCGCAAGCGCGATCCTGCTTGTTTCCACAATAGCTTTGGCCGGAACGACGTTTTTTGTCTGGCGGCAACAGCGAATCACCAGCTTGGCGTTGCAGTCAGAGACTCGCGAGCGATTTCGTGCTGAGGCGAGTCTGGCGCAAGCACGCGCTGTCGTTGACACATTCAGCGAACTGAGCGAGCAAGAGCTGGCTTATCGTCCTGATACTCAAGACCTGCGACGTCAGTTTTTGGAAACGTCGTTGGGCTTCTATCAAGATCTGCTCTCACAAAGTGCTGACGATGAGGAATTGTCGAAGCAGATTAAGCAAACGGCCGCAAAAGTGACACGCTTGGTCGACGAGTTGCAGATCCTGGAGAACGTGCAACCGATGTTGCTTCTCAACGACCCAAACGTCCACGTCGAGCTTCAGCTTGATGATGAAGATGCCGAAGCGTTGTTAAATGCGGTCGAGCAATTTCGTCAGCAGCGCGAGCAGTTGGCCAATCAACAAGTCGGTGGACTGTTATCTGAAAACGAAGCGATCTCAAACCTGTTGCATCGGTTCGACAGCTTTGTGCAGTCCGAGTTGTTGCCGCACCAGATGCTGCGACTCAAGCAAATCAATCGTCAGCGCTGGTTGCCGTTTACATTCAAGACGCGTGAAGTGATACGAGAGCTAGAACTTACGCGGGAGCAATCTGTCGATATCAGTCGCATTATCGAAGAAACTCGACCGTCACGGTTCCGTCGACGCGGCGAACACGGCGATTTTCAAAACCCAAATCGCGGGCCAGCCCCACCCAGCCCCCCAGACGCAGACCACGGTGAGTTTCCCAATCCGTCTGACCGCCCTCCGGAAGACAGACGACGGACTGCCCCACATCCGATGATAAAGGGGCCTCCACTCGGTACAGATTACACCGTCTCTGAAATCGAAAAGATTCTCACGCCCAGTCAACTGGAGCGTTGGAAAGCACTTGTCGGCGAACCTTTCGAATTCCGCCGCGACTGACCGCTGGTTTGGCGTCGCTGGGATGGTGGAGGAGTTTTTACCCGGTTTTCCACGACAATTGGGATGTTTTTCAGGGCAATTGGAACGCTCACTGCAACATTCAAAAGAGGCGTGTTTGTCAACACGCCCAAATCTGAATGAAACGCAGCATTCACGCTGTTTCCAGTCCTACCAGGAAAACCCTTCATGATTCGACGACGGAAATTTCACCACTCTCGACGGTTTATTGTTCTTCTCGGTTTGCTCAGCGTTATCCCAAACGTAACCCGCGGCGAAGATAGTCCGGCGGCATCGGCGACCGAGTCGACTGAATCCAAACGCCGGGAAATTGTGGAGAGTGGATTGGCCTATCTTGCAAAAGAAGGGCAAGACGACAAAGGCATGTTCTCCTCGCGAGTCGGCCCGGGGGTCACCGCGCTGGCGGTGACGGCTGCACTTAAAAATGGTCGCAGCCGCGATGACGCAATGGTTGCGAAGGGCCTTCAGGCGCTGGAGAGCTTTGTCCATCCCGATGGAGGCATCTACGGCAACGGTCGATTGCGGAACTATGAAACCTGTGTCGCGATGGTCGCCTTCTCCGAAGCGAACTCGGATGGCAAGTACAACGAATTACTCGCGAAGGCCAAGGACTTTGTCACCGGTGTCCAATACGGTCAAGCCGAACGTGATCCTTCGGATCCCTGGTACGGTGGCGCTAGCTATGGCGGAAACGGCCGTCCCGATCTATCCAACACCGGATATCTGATCGAAGCTCTTCATAGCATGGAAACCAGCTCAAGCGATCCCGCAATTCAGGCCGCACTCGCGTTTGTTTCCCGCTCACAGAATCTGAAGAGCGAACACAACGATACGCAGTTCGCCGACAAAATCGACGATGGTGGCTTCTACTACGAGATTCCGACGGAGAAGATTGATCCGAGTACATCCGCCGAACGCTACTCGCCCAACGGCGGTTTGCGAAGCTACGGATCAATGTCCTACACCGGTTTGAAAAGCATGATCTATGCCGGCCTGACGAGTAGCGACCCACGCGTCAAAGCGGCGATTCAGTGGGTCAGCGATCACTACGATGTAACCTCGAATCCGGGTATGGGATCAGCCGGGTTGTATTACTACTACAACACGTTCGCTGTCGCGCTAGACGTTACCGGTATGAAAACGGTGCAAGACGCCGACGGTAACAGCCACGATTGGCGAAAAGACTTGGTCAGCGAGCTTGCCAAACGTCAAAACGATGATGGTAGCTGGAGCAATACGAACAACCGTTGGTTCGAGAACGACAAGAACTTGGCGACTTCGTTTGCACTGCTCGCACTCTCGCACGCGGCGTCCAAATAGTTTTGAAGGAGTCAACGGATCCATCAATCAGCTGAACCTCAACTCCGTCATTTGAGACCATCGTTCGCGGTGCTAGCGATGACGTTTTATGTTGCGATGCTGATTGCATTTGTCAGTTGGCTGCTCGCTGACCCCGTCGCTGAAGAACAAATGACGCTCTTGCGCGACGGCAGTGCATCGATGAATTTTGTCTCTGCGACAGAGGTCATGATCGAGTCGGTCGGTGAAACTCGTGTTTGGATGATGGGGATCGCTTGCGCGGCACTGGTCGCCTTCACAGTTTTGGTCGGCCTGCGATTCTGCATGCGACGGCAGTTTTCGCTGCGACAAATGCTCACCACGACGGCGCTCATTGGCGCCTGGTGCGGAGCCTTGGTCGCCAGTCATCAGATCACATGGAGCGGAAAACGGATTCGTGCCATGTTTCGGGTTGATGCTCTCGAACAGCTCGCCCAAACCCTGCATCACGATTGGCCCCAGGCTGATGGGGAAATCGAAGGCCTGGGGCCTTTCAACGCATACCCCAGCGTGCGGCCGTCCGTGTTGTTGCTTCTCACGCCGTTTCCGCTGCAAGGTACAGACACGGTCATCGCCGCAATTGAACGCGGTTCGAACGGTGCACTGCGTTTTCAACTCGGCGGAAAAGACGGTGGCGACTGGATCGAATGGCACGACGCATCCAGCCTTCCAGCTAGCTTTAAGGGCGGATTGGCGGATGACCACCAGTTGCAGCGGTTCAGCGAAATTGGCCCGAACTGGTATTTAGTTCGCTATACGGACGAACAGACACAATCGGGTTGACCCCTACTCGGGACGGATTAGGCTTTAGCTCCGACGTATTTGCATCGAGCCGCCCATCCTTGCTGGTCGCCCCAACCGATGAACTCTGTTTCTCTCTGTGAGTCGACGGAATGCGTCCGTGTTGACATCTGCCTCAAACTGATTTGAGGCGTCACGGATGCGATCAATTAGACGCTTGCTATCGACCATTGAGGTGCGATCGCGGCAGCGACGTGTGCGAGTTCGGCGCCGGCTCTCTGCTGAGCGGCTCCACGACCGACGTGTCTTTACAGCGGTGCCGCTGCACAATTTTTTCGACGCCGAAGACGTCAATGATGATGGTCTGATTTCACCTTCGGACGCGCTTGCGGTGATCAATGCGATGGCCAGTCCCACGCAAAGCAAGCGTGTGATGTTCACCGACGTCAACGAAGACGGCGTCAACTCCCCGAGCGACGCGTTGATGGTGATCAATCGCTTGGGACGCGAACGAGGCCGTGCAGACAACGAAGGACCTGCCAACACCCTGATGAACTCGTTGCCTAAACCGGTCAGCGAATATCGCTCTTTCGATGGCAGCAACAATCATCCGACCAATTCGGATTGGGGGGCTGCGGGACAAGCACTTCTCCGTCTCGCTGATGAGGACTACTCCGATGGTGTTTCGCAACCGTCGGGCGTCGATCGTCCGAGCCCACGTGTGATCAGCAATCAGCTTTCCGCCGAGTCGCCGCTGGAGAAACGAAATGATCGCAACCTGTCGCCATACCTCTATCTATGGGGGCAGTTCCTTGACCACGACATCGGATTGACAGAACCCCCGATCGAACCGGAGCATCGAGAGTCGTTTTCGATTGAAGTGCCCGTTGAAGACCCTTGGTTCAATCCATTGGGGCGAAGTGATGTCTCTATTCCATTCACACGCAGCGACTATGACTCCTCGACAGGAGACCCTTCGGCAACGCCCCGCCAGCAACTGAATTTGATCACTAGCTTCATCGACGGATCCCAGATTTATGGTGTCAGCGAAGCGGACAATGCCCGGTTGCGATCTTTCGTTGCCGGTCTATTACTCGTGTCCGACGGCCAGATGCTGCCGAAGGATAGCGACGGCGAAATAATGGCGGGCGATGTCCGTGCGGCCGAAAACATCGGCCTAACCGCAATGCACACGCTATTCGTACGCGAGCACAACCGCCTCGCCAAGCAACTTGCGATTGCCTATCCGGAGATGAACGATGAGGAGCTTTTTCAACAAGCTCGAGCAATCGTGATCGCCGAATTGCAGTCCATTACCTACAACGAATTTCTGCCCGCGCTTCTTGGCAAGCGGCAAATGAAACCGTACTTGGGCTACGAGATTGAAGTCAACGCGGGCATCGCCAATGAATTCTCGACTGCCGCATTCCGGTTTGGTCACAGCACGATCAATCCGGAAATCGAATTGTTCGACAATGACGGCCTAGCCACGTCGGACCCTATCTCGCTGACTGATGCGTTCTTCAACCCAAGCATGCTTGACGAAATCGGAATCGATCAAGTGCTCAAGTTCGACGCCTCGACTTTGGCAATGGAAGTCGATCTCGAAGTTATCGATACGCTACGGAATTTCTTGTTTGGTCCTCCCGGGGCTGGCGGACTCGATCTCGTCTCCTTGAATATCCAGCGCGGACGTGACCATGGATTGGATGATTACAACTCGGTGCGCGTCGCTTGCGGTTTACCGCCGGTTGCGACGTTTGCTCAGATAACTTCCGATCCAGACTTGGCAGCGAGGCTGGAAGCAATTTATGGGAACGTAGACAATGTCGATCTTTGGGTAGGCATACTGGCTGAGGACCATCAGTACGGAAGTTCCGTCGGCGAACTCGGTCGAAAGATTGTCGCTGACCAGTTCCGGCGGCTGCGCGAAGGGGATCGCTTCTACTTCGAAAACGTTTTCAGCCAATCGGACATCGAACGTATCAAGCAAACCAGCCTTGCAGACATCATCGAACGCAATACCGAAGTCACCGGACTGCAAGACAACGTGTTCTTCTTCCGTGCACAGATCGAAGGATCAATCATTGAACATCCCAGTGGTGGACCGGTCGCTGCAGTAGCGGTTGAATTGCGTGCCGCTGACGGCGAAGTCCTTCAATCGGTTTTGACCGACGAAAAAGGGAATTTTCAACTCGATCAATTCAAGGTGACCGGTTCCTACCAAGTCCATTTGCCGGGGGCGAATCAAAGCCGACTTGTCTCAATCACGAGCGGTGACCAACGATACCAAGATGTCAGTTTTGTACTGACATGAATTAGGCGTCCGTCGATGCGCACTCAGTGAAGGCTAGCGTTTCGATTGCGATTCCATTCGGTCAAACATCTCGTTGAAACTCTCACGCATACATTTGACCGAACACCAATGGAGGTCGAACTGACCACCTTCGACGGAATCGACGAGTTCGTCCCCGCACGAATCACGCATGTCGGGTTGGGCTCCGTGAAAGCCAATTGCCAAAAATGCCTCTAAACGCTCCTCGTGAACGGAATCCATGCGATCCTCAGAAAGCAGGATCGCACCGCCGCTGAGATACGCAAAGCCGTCTGATATTCCGCAACCGCAATTGGGGCAACTTAACATCACGCTGCTTTGTCCGCGAAGAAGCGGAGACTTTGATTCCTTCATCGACGTTTACTTTTCTGAAGATCCGCTTGTCTTGACGCCAGAAGCTGGCAGGTCGGCCAGGAATTGATCGAGCTGTCGAATGTAGTCATTGGTCAGCCAATCGTTGTGATTCGCTCCTTCGATTTCAACGAACCGCTTTGGCATCTTTGCTGCTTGATAGAGCTTTTTGCCAAGTGCAAGCGGAATGGTCCGGTCTTCGGTGCCGTGACTCTGCAGTATGGTGGCATTGCAATTGGCGATCGCGCTCTCGGAGTCTAGTTTGGCTTTTGGGACCAACCAGGCGAGTTTTGGAAAATGAACCGTTGCAACATCACGAAGCGATGAAAACGTGCTCTGCAAGATGATCGCTCGCGGTGGCGAATTCGCCGCAAGTTGAACCGCGATCGCACCACCAAGAGATTCGCCCATCAGTACGATGTCGCGATCATTGACTTTTGCAAGTTCACGAAGCTTTGCCCTGGCCGCCTCCGCGTCCTGCAACGCTCCTCGCACCGTTGGCTTTCCTTCGCTTTTTCCGTAACCGCGATAGTCAAATAGAAACACGGCTACCTTCAGTTCGGACTGCAAATAACGCAGCCACTGGGTACGCAGTGCGATGTTTCCCGCATTACCGTGACTCCACAAGACAACAGCTCGCGGATCGTCAACCGGACAGTACCATCCATGTAGCTTGGTCTGATCGGCCGCAGTGAAGTAAACGTCTTGATGGACGACGTTTCTCGCCGACCAATCGCCTTCCGGGTACTTCACAGGATGGAATAGCAAGACTTCATCCAGTGTCGGACCGGATCCCTGCGCTGGGCATTCTGCTGCGCACAAGACGCTCGCGATCAACGCAACGGTCAAGACAAGCGGATAGAGCATCGACGGACGTATGAAATGATGTGTACCAAGACAAAAGTCACGGGCCGTCTAAATCGTATCACAGACCGCCACGCCCCACCGACTCCTCCCAACATTGCCCCGTCTGCCAGAAAGGTACCAGGTACCTTTTCCAGCCCTCTCGGGGGCATTTCGCAGTGGATGAAGCGGTGAGTGCCAGCCTTTGCCATGCCAAGTCGCTCTCGCCATTTCATTCTTTGAGCCAAAGGTCCAGCCGATTACAAAGCCTAGCTCGCAGAGCAACAGGTCCAATCCGTTGCAAAATTCTGCGTTCCGCTGGGTCCGCTTCGGTAAATCAGCACCTTGGGAAATCACCCAGACTGCCTAAAAGGTACCTGACACCTTTTTGGGTGGGCAATGAAAAACCCGCGTGAAATTGCTTCCACGCGGGTTTTTATCTAGTAGCGGCAGAGGGACTCGAACCCCCGACACGCGGATTATGATTCCGCTGCTCTAACCAGCTGAGCTATGCCGCCTTATTAAATTTTGGAGTGCCTTCGGCGAGGCACATTATTTACAAAACATCGGTCCGCCCAACAAGGGCCTCCCGGTGTTTCCGAGCCCGATTTTTGAATCATCGTTGCCCGATGCTACCTGCTACTTGTCGTACAACGGACTCGCCTAAGTTCACGTCGTTTGGAAACATTTTCGCTTTCCATTTGTTTCGTCGCAAACAGGCGTTCAAACGAAGCTCTTGCCCCGACTTCCTTTAGTCAAAGTCGCCGAAATCGGCATCGAAATCGCCGTCCCACCCGCTACTGGAACTGCGTTCGAATCCGCCCATCGAAAAGATCGCGAACAGCAGCCCGACACCTAGCACCAAACCGATGCCGACAAAAATCTGATTTTCCTGAATGAAGGCTTCCATCGCGTTGTTACCTCGTTCGATTCGTGTGCCCAGTGAACTGATATAAAACTACGTCAACTCTCTCAGGCTCAAGAACTTCCGAGAACAGGCCACTGAAAACTTCGTCAGCCTCGGGGCGACAAAACCCACCGCTCTGATTAGGCAGGTTCTATGCGTCATACCACTGGTACCTGTTGCTACGACTCGATCAATTCCCGGAACTGCTCTTCAGTGAGCACTTCCACGCCTAGTTGGTTCGCTTTGTCCAGCTTGCTGCCCGCCTTTTCTCCGGCAACCAAGTAATCGGTGTTCTTGCTGACGCTTCCCGAAGCTCGTCCTCCCAGGGACTCAATCAGCTTCTTGATCTCATCACGCTTGAAGTGCACCAGCGTCCCGGTCACGACCAACGTTTTGCCTTCCAGCGGCAACGATCCAGCCTCGGTGACCTGCACTTCGTCTTCCAGTTTCACGCCAACAGCAGCAAGTGCATCCAGGGTTTCCGTCCCATAACCGCTGTGCAGAAACTCGTGCAAGCTTTTCGCGATGCGATCGCCGATTTCGTGAATCGAAGCAAGGTCTTCAGTCGTTGCTTTGCGAAGTAACTCCACTGTCGGATACTTCGCCGTGATAAGTGATGCCACGCGGGGCCCGATATGACGAATCGAGATTGAAGACAGTACGCGAGCGAGTCCGCGCTCCTTGGTCCCCGCGATCCCTTTCACCAGGTTCTCCGCGTTGCGTTTACCAAACTTCACCTCAACCAGCTTGCCGTCTTTGCCTTTGCGTTGCTTTTTCCAATCCAGTTCGCCGAGTTGTTCCACCGTCAAGCGATACAGGTCCGCGTAATTGTGGACCAACTTGTGAGTCAGCAACAGATCAACGACTTCTTCCCCCAATCCATCGATATCCATTCCCGGTCGGCTGCCGAAATAGATCAAACGTTGTTTCAGCTGTGCGGGGCATTGTGGGTTGGGGCAACGGATATAGACCCCGCCTTCGTCGCGAACCAATTCCGTCTTGCACTTCGGACAAGCCACGGGAAACTTGAACTTGGGCAGCTTCTTTGTCCGTTCGTGTTTTTCAACCCGGACGACTTTGGGGATAATCTTGCCAGCCTTTTCGACGACGACGACATCGCCGACGCGAACATCAAGCCGTTCGATCTCGTCTGCGTTGTGAAGCGATGCGCGGGACACCGTCGTGTCGGCAATATTGACCGGCGCTAAATGGGCTACAGGAGTGATCGCGCCGGTCTTGCCGACTTGGACCGAGATTTTTTCAAGCGTCGTGGTCGCTTCGTAGCGTTCGAGTTTCAACGCGATCAACCAGCGTGGGCTTTTGCTCCGCATGCCAAGCTTTTCACGCACCGCGAAATCGTTGACCTTGAAAACGATCCCGTCGATTTCGAAAGGCAAATCTGGCACCGATTCATCCAGCTTGGCTGCGGCTGCCAAAGCGTCTTGCCACGAATCAAAAAGCTGCACGTCAGGCGTCATCGGAATGCCATATCCGGCGACCTCTTTTAGAAAGTCCATGTGGTTGGTCGCTTTCAGTCCTCCACCCAAACCGATGCCATGGCAAAAGAAACGTAGTTGCGTGCGGCGGCAATCGACGAGTCCAACAGACGAATCGTTCCGGCGGTCACGTTGCGTGTATTCTTGTAAGGTTCGCCACCGGCGGCGACCTGCCGGTCATTCAACTCCGACAGTTCTTCGTTGGTCATGTAGACTTCACCGCGAACTTCCAGCACGTCTGGAATGTCGTCGCCGGAAAGTTTCAGCGGGACGTCGCGTATCGTTCGCACGTTGTGCGTGATGTCGTCGCCGACGGTGCCGTTGCCGCGAGTCAGGCCAAGATCCAACCGGCCGTCAGTAAAGCGAATTGATGCGGCGACGCCATCGATCTTGTACTCCATCACCCAGCTGCACTTTTGACCTTCAAGCAGCTTGTCGGTGCGTTCGAAGTACGCCTTCAACTCATCCAGCGAATACGTGTTGTCGATCGACAGCATCGGAACCGAGTGCTCGACCTGTTCCAGGTGCGGCACGGGCGCGTCACCAATACGCTGCGTCGGCGAGTCAGCGGTCAGCAGTTCGGGATGCTTCGTTTCCAGACCCCGCAATTCCTCCAGCAACCGGTCGTATTCCAAGTCCGAGATCGAAGGCGTGGCAAGCACGTAATACGAATGATCGTGCTTGCGAATTTCGTCCCGCAATTCCTCGACGCGCTGTGCCGGCTCGGACATGAATTCTCAGACCTGAAAAGAAGGAAGCGTGATGTCACGGTCGATCGACCATCCTGGCGATTGCCTATGATAAGCGATCGAAAACCGGCGGGAACGGGAGGCAATCGGAAGGGGCCTAGCGGAGCGGCGAGCTTCGCTTGCTCGGATTGCGGTGGCAAGGTAATTTCACGGTAATTGGCCGCCCGCAGCTTTAATGACCTCTTACCAGTGTTTGACAGTTTCCCTAATGACCGAACTGAAACTCGCAATTCGTTTGGATAGCCTTCGATTGCCGCTCAAAAAGTCGCTGGACGTCGCGGCGCGAATGGGGATTCACTCGGTGGAACTCGATGGGCGAGGCGAAGTCCATCCGGAAGGGCTAACTGATACGGGCTTGCGTCATTTCAAGAAGCTGCTCGACGAACGTAATTTGCGCGTGGCGAGTATTCGATTTCAAACGCGACGTGGCTATGACAATCCCAATGACTTGCAACGCCGCGTCGACGCGACCAAGTCGGCGATGCAGTTGGCATACAAGCTTGGTGCCCGTTCGGTGATCAACCACATCGGGTTTGTTCCCGATGACGAATCGGACCCTCGCTTTGAAACCCTGTCTTCGGTGCTGCAAGACCTTGGACGCTATGGGGCTCGCGTGGGGGCCTTCTTGTGTGCCGAAACGGGCGCCGAATCAGGCGAAACGCTACGTCGTGTGCTGGAGAAGGACGACGAAGGTTTTATCGGCGTCGCGTTCAATCCGGGGCAACTGGTCGTCAACCGCTATGACGCGATCGAATCGTTGAAAGTTTTGAAAGACCGTGTGCAAGTGATCTGTGCGACGGACGGTGTCCTTGACCTTGCCGCAGGACGTGGGATCCGCGTCCCGATCGGCGAAGGCACCGTGGACTTTCCGATGATCTTGGCGACGATGGACGACGTTGATTTTAATGGCCCACTGTTGGTCGGTCGCGAAGACTCGACGCTCGACGAAATTCGCCAAGGCGTCAACTATCTAGCGAATCTGATGCGGTTCTGATTTGGCCTCGCCAACTACCGCGAGCGAGCAACCCTGCCGCCGCGAGGCTTTTGGTATTTCTTTGCGTTCTCGGCTTGGCCGGTGACTTCGTAAAGAAACTGGCTAGGGATGGTCGGGACCGCTTTACCCCATTTCCGCCGCGTCAATGCCAGCGACATGGTCAGTTTTTCTTGGGCGCGAGTGATGCCGACGTAGCACAAACGTCGTTCCTCAGCGATGTCTTCGTCTCGCCCGGATTTAACGCTTCGCGAGTGCGGCAGCAGACCTTCTTCGAGTCCGACCATGTAGACGACAGGGAACTCCAGTCCTTTGGCGGCGTGCAGCGTCAGCAACCACACCGCGTTTTGCGCCGCCAGCTTGTCTTTCTCGTTGCCCATCTCGCGACCAGCCAAGGCGATGTCGGCCAAGAAACCGGTCAAGTCGGCGTCTTCGCGGCCGTCTTCGAACGCTGACATCGCGTTGGTGACTTCACCGAGCGAGTTCAAGCGGTTTTGGCGGTCTTCTGGTTCGTCGTAAAGTCGATTGATCTCGTCGCTGTACGATGTCTGCGTCAGCAGTGTTTCCATCGCCGCGGTCAGCGAATCGCTTTTCGCCCGTTGATTGACATCGTGGTGAATCGATTGCAACTGAGCCACGCCACGTTGTGCGGCGGGCGACAGTTCGGCGACGACTTCGGGACGCTGCATCACTTGCCAAATCGGGACACCGGCGGCGACGGCATGTTCCATCAGCGTCTTGACCGATTTGGCACTCAAGCCACGCGCCGGCGTGTTGATCACTCGCAGCAACGAGACTTCGTCGTCCGGTTGGTCAATCCACTTCAAGTACGCGACCATGTCACGGACTTCGCGGCGATCGAAGAACGACTGGCTGCCCAACATCACATACGGCACGTTGGCTTTGCGTAGTTCGGTTTCGAACAGACGTGGTTGTTCGTTGGTTCGGAACAGGATCGCGATATCGCGCGGCTGGATGTGTTGGTTTTCGATCAGGTGTTTGATTTCGCTGACGACCGACTGAGCTTCCTTCGTTTCGTCTTTGTGCTGTGCGATCCGTGGGCGAATACCGTCGGGACGTGAAGCGCGAAGGATTTTGTCGTGGCGATACTTGTTGAACTGGATCAGCCGGTTGGCCATTTCCAGAATCGACCCGCAACTCCGATAATTCGCTTCCAAACAAACGACTTTCGCATCCGGCCAGTCGTTTTTGAAGTTCAAAATGTGGGTCACGTCAGCGCCACGCCACGCATAGATCGATTGATCATCGTCACCAACAACGCACAGGTTTCGATGGCGGTCGGCGAGGTGGCGGGTGATCCGGTATTGGCTGCCGTTGGTGTCTTGGTATTCGTCGACCAGTACGTGATCGAAGCGTTTTGCTTCTTCGTCGCGGATCGCGGTGTGCTCGTTGAACAGAATTTCGGTTTGCAGCAGCAGGTCGTCAAAGTCCATCGCGCCGCGGCTTTTGAGGCCTTCCTGGTAGCGACGGTACCCGGCGGCAGCCAAGTGTTCTTTATCGTTGGATGCTTCTAGCGGCGCGCGGTCAGGCAGGATCGACGCGTTTTTCCAGTTGCTGATGATGTTCAGCAAATCCCCGGGTTTAAGCGCCGTGCCGGGCAATCGCAATTCGCGAAGCACCGATCGTGCGAGCGACTCTTGGTCGCTGCGGTCATAGATCGAAAACTTATCGGGGTATCCCAGTGCGGTCGCGTGACGGCGGAGGACTTTCACGCAGTGGGCGTGAAAGGTACTGATGGTCGGCTCGGGACGTTTTTCACCGCGTTTCTTTTTCTTTTTGGCATAGCCGAGCAGTTCGCCAATCCGCTCCTTCATCTCGCCGGCCGCTTTGTTGGTAAACGTCACCGCCAGAATTCGGTCGGGCGAAGTACCGTGCTTGATCAAGTTCGCGATACGGAACGTGACCACACGGGTTTTTCCAGTTCCGGCGCCGGCGAGCACCAACAGTGGACCCGAAAGTGTGTTTACCGCGTCCGATTGAGCGGGGTTCAATCCGTGAGCCAACGAGGAGCCTGCTCGTGAGAGTTCAAAAAAAGCGAACACGGCAGCGCGGCGTAACCGGCTGCCGTGAAGATTTAACGTCGACGCGAAATGCTAATGATTCTGCGAGGTTCGGCAAGCGAAAAGTGTGTCCCGTTGCCGGCGCACAAAATTAACGCTGTCCATCATTAACGCTGTGCGTCGCGATCAATGATTGGGTCAGCCGATCCGGTCGACAGCAGCATCAGGCCGCCTTGTTGCGGCTTTCCCGAGTTCAACAAGGTGCGGTTGAAGGGGATGTAGTAGCACGCGTATTGGCCGGTCGACGTGTTGAGCACATAGACGACAGACGAAGCGACTGGGTTGTTGTTGCTGCTGGGGGCATCGACCAGCCCAGTCGCCATCATGAAACCAGCACCTTTGCTGCTTCCCAGGACATCTTGGACGTTGACGGTGAACAAGCCGAGGAATTTTCCGAGGCGAGGGTACATCACCGAACACTGCAGCAGTCCAGAATTGTGGTCCAACACGAACAACCCTTCGGCTTCATTGCTGACCAAACCAGTTGCCATCGAAAATTTTTCGCTGGTAACGGCGGCGGTCGCATTGAGGGCTGGGAACTGCCACTGGGCGGCCGGATTCAACGTCGATTGTTGACGGATCGCATGCGATTGTCCGGCAAAGTAAGCGGCCGCGAACGTTGCGATCAGCGTGGTTGTCGCAAACACGGCGGCGAGTTTTGCACCCTTTCCAATTCCCCGGGGGGAATCGACAGCTTGTTTAGCAGTCGACGATTCGGTGTTGGATTCGGTAGGCAAAGCAGTCATGAACGGAGCTCCAGTCGGACGGTTGGAAAGTTGCAGACGAGCCGGACAAGCGGATGACGGGGAATTGTAGCGCAGGCGGAGGAACTTTACGATTGCATCCCGCTGAGATTTTTTCCCCTTGAAGCGTTTATTGTCCCCCTTCGCATCACCGAGGTCAACAAAACCGCCATGGCTCTGAATGAACCCCTTAACCGTAAGCTCCGAATGGCACTGGTTGGCGGAGGACAAGGCTCCTTTATCGGCCGCGTCCACTCCATTGCCGCTTGCTTGGACAATCGCGCGACGCTGGTCGCCGGTGCACTCAGCAGCAACCCGGAACGCGCCAAAGCGTCGGCTCCTGATTATGGGATCGCTCAAGAACGTGCTTACACCAGCTATCAGGAATTGCTGGAATCGGAATTGAAGCTGCCTGAAAGCGAACGCATCGACTTCGTCAGTATCGCGACACCAAACCACGTGCACTTTGAAGTCGCCGATGCGGCCATCAAAGCGGGCTTCAACGTTGTCTGTGACAAGCCGATGACGTTCGATCTTGCCCAAGCGGAAGAGTTGCTGAAAACGGTACAAAACAGCGACGTCGTGTTCGCGCTCTCACACAACTACACCGGCTATCCCTTGATTCGCCAAGCACGCGAGATGATCGCGAGCGGTGAACTGGGCGAAATCAACGCCGTCCGTGCACAGTACATCCAAGGCTGGTTGCGCACCTCGCTTGAAGCGGAAGACCAAAAGCAAGCGGCTTGGCGAACCGACCCCAGCAAGAGCGGTGCGGCTGGCGCATTCGGCGACATCGCAACGCACGCTTACAATCTCGGTCGCTACATGACCGGCTTGCTGCCCGATCAAGTGAGCTGCAGCCTGAAAGCATTCGTCGAAGGCCGCAAGCTGGACGACTACGGAACCGCGGTGATTCGTTATGAAAACGGCGCCCTCGGTACCGTCACCGCTTCGCAAATCAGCCACGGCCGTGAAAACGATTTGGAAATCGAAATCGACGGCACTAAGGGGTCGCTGAAGTGGCGTCAAGAAAATCCCAACGAGATGATCTATCGTCAAAACGGCAAGGCGCATCAGATCCTGACTCGCGATCCGAACGCACCGTACATGAACCCACTCGGTGCAGGCGCCTGCCGCTTGCCTTCGGGACACCCCGAAGCGTTCTTCGAAGCGTTCGCCAACGTTTACGCCTCGGCGTTCGACGCGATGGCCAAACGAGCCGCTGGTGAAAAGGTCGAGCAAAAAGACACCGTCTACACCAACTGCTACGACGGTGTCGAAGGCATGTACTTCATCCAGCAGTGCGTCGCCAGTAACACCGAAAACGCCGCGTGGTTGCCACTGAAGCACGAAGCCGCACGCCGCTAGGGTTTGGTTGAGAAAGAAGACTGGGACGGTTGGAGTTCAGGCTTCAGCCGTTCGGTCGGATGGAGTTTTTGCGATGCTTGTGAAGGCGTTGTGTTAACGAAACGGGACTTGGGACCGGGGTGGCTCGGGACCGAGAATCGCCTAAAGGCTAGACTCCAGCGAGGAAACTGCTGGGAGCTTCTTTCTCTTGAATTGTTTCTGTCGGTGGCGAGGAACAGATGACTGACTCATCCTTGGGCGTTGCCGTAGTCATGCCGGCTGCGGGCAGCGGGCGACGTTTTGGTTCCGACCGAAACAAGCTGTTCGCATTGCTTGACGGAAAACCGATTTGGGAACGTTCGGCAGAACGACTGCGCGAACATCAGGCCGTTCGCCGGATCGTGATGCCCGTCTCTGCTGACGACCTTTCGTATTTCCGGAGCGAAGTCGCCGACGTCGTTGCTCAGCTTGGGATCGAAATCGTTCTGGGCGGTGCTGAGCGAACCGACAGCGTCGGCGCGGGTCTAAAGGCATGCGAAGGCGATGACTCGATCGATCTCGTTGCGATCCATGATGCAGCTCGACCGTTGGTGACCGTGGACGAACTGGAGCGGGTCTTTCGCAAAGCGAGCCAATGTGGCGCGGCGATCTTGGCTGTTCCAATGACGGCGACGGTGAAGCAGTCACTTGACGAGGGCGAATCCTGTTCGACCATCGACCGCAGCACCCTGTGGTTGGCACAAACACCCCAGGTGTTTAAACCGGAGGTTTTGCGTCAAGCTTATGCGCGACATCGAGGGCGGCCAGCGACCGACGACGCAGAGCTTGTTTCGCGGATTGGTGTCGACGTGGCACTGGTCGAAGGTTCGTCCGAAAACATCAAAATCACACATCCCGGCGACCTGACCATCGCCGAGGCCATTTTTAACAGTCGAAAAAACGTAACACGATGAGCGATTTAGACCTAATTTCCGAGCTGCGTTGGCGCGGGCTGATTCACCAAATGACCGACGAAGCCGGCTTGGCAAAGCTGCTCGCGAGCGGCCCACAAACGGTCTACATCGGTTTCGACCCCACCGCATCGTCGCTGCACGTCGGTTCGTTGATGCAACTGATGATGTTGCGACGGTTTCAAAAGGCTGGCCACCGACCGATCGCGTTGGTTGGCGGGGCGACCGGGATGATCGGCGACCCCAGCGGCAAGAGCGAAGAACGAAATCTGTTGGATGCCGATCAGCTGGCGGCCAATATCGCCGGGATCGAAGGCCAAATGCGCAAACACTTGTCGTTCGAAGGCGACCAAGGCGCGCTACTGCTGAACAACTACGACTGGATGAAGGGCTACGGATACCTGGAATTCCTCCGTGACATCGGCAAAAACTTCCCCGTCGGCACGATGATGGGCAAGGAATCGGTGCGGGCGCGGCTGGGCAGTGACGCCGGCCTGAGCTACACCGAATTCAGTTACATGCTGCTGCAGGCGTACGACTTCGTTTACTTGTGCAAACATCACGGCTGTCATATCCAAGCGGGCGGCAGCGACCAGTGGGGCAACGTCACCGCTGGAATCGACCTCGCCCGGCGGATGCTGTCCAAGCAAGTCTTCGGGCTCACCGCGCCGCTGTTGACGACGACCGACGGCAAGAAAATGGGCAAGACGGAAAAAGGCACCGTCTGGTTGGACCCCGAACGCACCAGCCCGTACGAGTTCTACCAGTACTGGGTCAACGTCGACGACGCAGATGTGATGCGGTGCATCGCATACCTGACCGAAATCGAGCGAGAAGAATTCGACCAGCTGGCCGAATTGACGAAAAGTGACCCGGCGCGGCGAACGGCCCAGAAACGCTTGGCGGAGTGGTTGGTTGAATTCGTGCACGGCGACGAAGGCCTCCGCTCGGCTCAAGCGGCCAGCAAAGTGCTCTTCGGTGGCGAGATCGAATCGATGGACGACCACCAACTGGGCCAAATCTTCGCGGATGTCCCCAATAAGCAACTCGACCGTGACATGCTGTCCGGAGAGGGACTGTGGATTATTGAAGCCCTCCAATTGGCGGGGTTGGCGAACAGCGGTGGCGATGCTCGCCGGGGGGTCAAAGAGGGCGGTGTTTATCTGAACAATAGACGCGTAACCGACATGAACCTTAAATTGACCGATTCTGACCTCGCGAGTGAGACTGTGATGGTATTACGCAGGGGCAAAAAAAGTACGCGTTGTTAAAATTCGCTTGAGCGATCGTTGTTCGTGTTAGCGTTTCAACGATCGAAACCTTTTCGCTTGGCGTTGGTTTCATCTGATATGAACGCAAAACAACACTTTTCTCGCGGTTTCATCGCCGCACTACTGATTTTCTGCACAGCGTCTGTCGACACAGCGCCCGCTTTTGCACAGCGAGGCGGTGATGACGGAGGACGCGGTGGCGACCGTGGGGGTGAT
The DNA here is from genome assembly GCA_002901265.1 of Rhodopirellula baltica. GTDB lineage: Bacteria > Planctomycetota > Planctomycetia > Pirellulales > Pirellulaceae > Stieleria > Stieleria baltica_A. Next base: position 80,999 of record PPHI01000089.1, read on the forward strand.
CGCGGTGGCGACCGTGGCGGATTCCGCGGCGGGCCTCCCGGTGGCGGTTTCCCAGGCGGTGGCTTTCCCGGCGGAGGACCTCCAGGGGGCGGCG
>PPHI01000092.1 GCA_002901265.1 Rhodopirellula baltica
GTCGAGTATCCCAAAATTCGCCTCAAAACCCAAACGAGTTGCAAGCAAAGAAAGCTCAGCTATTTCATCGGCGTCCCTAGCCTGCGGTTCAGCCCGTCACAAGGCGGAGCCTTGTAACAAGTCACTCGTGACGGGGCTCCTGCCTCGTCATGCTATGTCTTTCAGGCTCCTGCCTGACCAGCGCAACGAATTCAGGTTGCGGCAGGCAGAGCCTGCGATTCAGTCCGTCACAAGGCGGAGCCTTGTAACGAGTGACTCGTGACGGGGTTCCTGCCTCGTCACGCTATGTCTTTCAGGCTCCCGCCTGACCAGCGCAACGAATTCAGGCTGCGGTAGGCGGAGCCTTGTAACGAGAACGAGAACTAGCGGCCTAGGTAGGCGTCGATTTGTTCGGCTTTGCGGAGCAGGTAGGGGATGTGTTGCTCGGTGGTTTTCACCAACCTTGACATCTGACGCATTTGTTCGCTGAACTCGCCGGCAAACTTGCGCTGTTGCTCGTCGCGCCACGTTTGTTCGAGTTGATTCATTTGGGTTCCGAGCGCGGTGGAACGCTCTTTCAGCTCTTCGACAAATCGATGCAAGTGCGATGCGAATTGACGAAGTTGTTCGGGATCGACAACAGCTTGACTCATGAGGATTCCTTTTGACTTGCGGCGGCTTGTTTTTCGGCGGCGATCGCGTGATCGAGCTGTTGCAGTTGTTTGCGGTAATGCTGGCCGGTTAACGAGAGGGCCAGTTTTTCAGAGAGTTCTATGAGCAGCATTAGACTGGTGCGGCGAAGCGGCTTTGGTGCGACCACGGCCCGTCGGAGAGCGACCGCACGAAGTTCCTTCATCGCGGGCAGGTCTTTGCCCATCGCGAGCAGGCACTTTGCGCGAAGGAAATGTGCTGCCGGCGAGTACTCGTCCAGTTCGGTCAACCGCCCTGCGTCCTTGTACGACTCTTCGAATAGTTCGGCATCGAACTTTGCCTCTGCCATGACAAGTCGGTAGCTGACTTGCGACGGGTCGCGTTCCAGCCGCGCGCGACAGACATCCATGCGGCGGTGAGCCCAGTCGCTGCGGCTGCGTTCGAGTTCCCGGTCGGCTTCGACCGAGTTGATACGATCCGCCAGATCCGTGACTTCGCGGAGCTGTTGCAGCGAGCGGGCCAAGATCGCTTCTTCGAGCTGCCAAGTCACCTGTTCGTCGTCAGGAAAAATCTGCTTGGCTTGTTGCAGTAATCGCTTGGCTTCGATCGGACGTTGTTCGTCGCGATAGATCGCCGCAAGTTCTAAAAAGCCGTCCAGGTCGGTCGGATTGGCTTTGAGTTTGTGTTCGAGTTCTTGCCGACGTTCCAGTTGGACTTTTTGTTTTTGTTCCTGCGAAGCTTCGCTGCCAAAGTCTTCGGTCGTCGACGGGCGTCGCAGAAGTTCGTCGGGCGTGACCGGTCGCCAGCGTCCGCCTTCGAGTGGGCTGAGGTCGGGATTGCCAGTTTGGTTTCCCGTCGACGCGGAAGACTCCCGAGTTTGCCCTTTGGATTCACGGGGCATTGGCTCGCTTGCTAACGGAGAACGGCCAGACGTGTCGGTCATCGGATCGACAGAGCGGAATTGAGAATTGGACTCGTTCATGGCTGCCGCAGATTTAAAAGAAAAGGTTGCAGCGGACGAACCGCTGCAACCCAGTTTGAACGCTCTTTCCGCTGGATGCAAATCGGTAAGGGCAAATCACCAGGGGGCACGGATGTAATAGTACCCGAATTGATCCGTGTGGCTGGGCCACGCTGGTGTGGGTCGGAGCTGCCCCGCGGGTGCCGCGCCGATGCCTGGTGCGCTGCGTCCGAATTGGTGATGGATCGGATACATCGTGTTTTGGCTGACGCCCCAGGCGTAGTTGGTACGCATGTGAGCGGTCGGCGGAACGACAACGGCCAACGGTTGGTTGTAGTTCTGTTGGTAGTATCCGCCGTGCCAAGGACGGTCCATGGCAAAGTTATGCGACCAACGCTGGGTCATTGATTTGCGTCCGACGGCCGAAGCATCGTCGCTGGTCGCCACGGAGAACGTCGCGACGCAGGCCAGAAGAAGCAGTAGTTTTCGCATCTTTCTATTCTGTGGGTTAAAAGTCTTTGATCGATCGATGGCGAACTGGGTTAGCGTGGCAAACGCAGCTTGTTCCAGTAGACGTTTTCGATGGCGGTGCGAACGGGCGGGTAGCTGTATTTGACTTTCGTACGGTTCAAGCCACGGCCGTTGTCATAAAAGTTGTGATAACGGTCTTTGTGCTTGTACATCATTTCGTGCGGATAAAACGGTTGGTACGTGAAGTACGTGTTTCCGACGAATTGTGGCACTGGCAACGGAGAAACGTACATTTGGGCGTTTGCCGCGTTGCAGTTGCCTTGCGAGTAAAAGTTGTAAAACAGATCCGGACGGTCGTATTGGCGCGGTTGGCAACCGATTTCCTGGTTGCGTCGTCCCAGCCCAAGTTTGCTGAGGCAGGATCCGTCGGCGCAGGTTCCGTTTTCGCATGCCGGGCAGCTGCCGACAGCTTCGCCTTCATAAACGATGTCGCCGACATAGTTGGTCGGGGCGACAGCGGGAGCAGCAACCGTGTCACTGACCACTTCTGCTTTCACGATGAATGCTTCGTCGGCGTGGCTGGTCGAAGTGATCGTCGCCAGTGACAGCCCGGCGGCCAGAGCGACGGAGGCGACAATGTATTGTTTGAATTGCAGTTTCATCCGGTGGTTCCTCCGAACCGTTGTTTCAGCCAAAGATTCCGTTCTTGGTAACGAGGCAAACGCGCCTCAAGCCTGACTCCCGCGTCACCTCATTGACGCTGGCCTTGGTGCGAGCGGTGTCCGCCTGACAAACTTGCTGGCAATCTAGACCCACACAGCAATCCTTGTCGGTCGAATTAGGGGGTGTCCCACAGTCGCCGCTTTTGAAGTCGGGCGACCGCTGTATCGAGCACCACCGAAGCGATCGCCAGACGCGTTTCCACCCGCCTATTCGGCCTAACCGGAAAACTTTGCCGCCGTCGCCTATCTAGAAAAACTAATGCTGCTGCCGTAACTTGGTCGATCACGCAAGGCTGGTGAACCACCGACAGACGACTTTTCGAGAGTGCAAAGGACCCCTAACTCGTGGCAAAACGACGTACCCGAAACCAGACAGGAAAGAACGGTAAGTCGCTTTTCGAATCGGTTGATGAATCGATCTTGCAAGCGATCCCGCTCCGTCAAGCGGCACAAGAACGCTACCTGAACTATTCGCTTTCGGTCATCACCAGCCGCGCGCTGCCCGATGTTCGTGACGGGTTGAAACCGGTACAGCGACGAACGCTGTACACGATGCATCAACAGGGGCTGAACTCGACCGCCAAGCATCGCAAGTGTGCGAAAGTCGTCGGGGACGTGATGGGTAACTACCACCCCCACGGTGACAGCTCGATCTACGAAGCGTTGGTGCGGATGGCCCAGCCGTTTTCGATGCGAATGCCACTGATCGACGGCAGCGGCAACTTCGGCAGTGTGGACGGCGACAACGCGGCGGCGATGCGTTACACCGAATGTCGTATGACGCCGATCGCGGGCGAGGTGTTGGCGGACCTGTCGACCCGCACAGTGCCGTTCAAAGCGAACTATGACGGCACCCGTGAAGAACCCGTCGTGCTGCCCAGCCGTTTGCCGAACCTGCTGCTCAACGGGACGACCGGCATCGCTGTCGGGATGGCAACCAACATCCCCCCGCACAACTTGAAAGAGATCGTTGCCGCACTTTTGAAACTGCTGCGTGATCCCGAGATCAAGGATTACCAACTGGTCGCCAACGACGCGATTCAGGCACCGGACTTTCCGACCGGCGGGCAGATCATCAACACGAAAGAAGAACTTCGTGAGATCTACCAAAACGGTCAGGGCACGATCAAGCTGCGTGGGACGGCGAAGGAAGGCGAAGCGTCTACCAAAGCACAAAAGATTCTGCAGATCGATTCGATTCCCTACAGCGTCAACAAGGCGTTGTTGGTCGAACGGATGAGCGAACTGGTGTTCGATGGCAAGCTGCCGTTGGTGACCGAAGTTCGCGACCTGTCGACGGATGAGATCCGCATCGACGTGTACTTAAAGAAAGACGCGGATGAATCCAAAGTGCTCGCGTTTTTGTACAAGCACACCGACTTGCAAAAGAACTTCAACGTCAACATGACGTGCCTGATTCCGACGGAGAATCCTGAGCTTGGGACGCCGGAACGGTTGTCGCTGAAGGAAATGCTGTGGTACTTCTTGAAGTTCCGCTTGGAGATCGTCACACGACGACTAGAAAACGAGCTCGCCGCCCTGGAACGACGGCTGCATATCCTCGAAGGCTTCGCGCTGATCTTCGATGCGCTCGACGAAATCATCAAGATCATCCGCAACAGCGACGGCAAGGCTGACGCGGCCGCAAAGATCATGAAACGTTTTCCAGCCGACCAAGGCGGCCTGGACGAAGACCAGACCGATGCGATTTTGGAGCTGAAACTGTATCGGCTCGCTCGCTTGGAAATCAACTTGATCATGGACGAGTTGAAAGACAAGAACAAACGGGCTCGTCAGATTCGCAAGCTGCTGAAAGAAGACACCCAAGACACGAATTCGTCTGGACGTTGGGCGATCGTTCGCGAAGAAATCGAATCGCTCGTGACGACCTACGTTGGCGACAAGTGGTCTCGACGTTTGACCGCGATCGATTCCAACGAAAGCGAACTGGAATACAGCGAAGAAGACTTCATCGTCGCCGAAGACTGCCACGTGCTGGTCACTCGCGATGGCTGGGTCAAGCGTCAAAAACAAATCAACGATCCCTCCAAAAGCCGTCTGCGTCAGGGCGACGAAGTCCTGGCCGTTGTGGCTGGCGACACACGATCGACGCTCGGGTTTTTCTCGTCACTTGGCGTCTGCTACACCACGCGGTTTATCGACGTCCCCGCCTCGACGGGCTTTGGCGAGCCAATCCAAAAGCTGTTCAAAATGAAAGACGGCGAACGCATCATCGCTGTCATGTCATTCGATTCACGAACGCTTGCGGGCAGCATTCAAGAGGATCCCAAGCACCCCGATTACTACCCCGAAGTCCACGCGATCGCGGCGACCACCAACGGTTATGCGATGCGGTTCGGGCTGGCCGCGTTTGCAGAGCCGTCGACCCGAAGCGGTCGCCGCTACGCACGCGTTGCCACAGACGCCTCGGTGATCGATGTGTTGGCGATCGGTGGCAGCGAAGTGTTGCTGGCCGTTTCGACGAATTGCCGGGCGATCGTTTGTGAAAGCGTGGAAGTGAACTATCTGTCCGGTGCTGGCAAAGGCGTGATGTTGATTCGCTTGGGCAAGGACGACCAGTTGCTGGGATTCAAGGCCAGCAGCGGTGATCGTGATCTGCTGACAGTGGAAACCAACCGCGGTGCCAAAAAGACAATTAGCACAGCCAAATACCGCGTGACCAGCCGTGGCGGGCGCGGCGTCGAAATTCAAAAGAACGGCAAGATCGCCAAGATCATTGCACCGCCACCGGCCGCGCCGGAACCTTTCGAGGAATCGTGATGCGTCTGCGGCCCTCGCTGTGATAGCGACCTGTCACGCGGGCCTGTGACATCGATTCTCCCGACAACTAATCCAGAATAACTCAACCGCAACCTACTTCATCAATGGCAAAGAAATACAACGCCGAAGCCATCGTCGCTCTCGAAGGACTCGAACCCGTTCGTAAGCGACCCGGGATGTATATCGGCGGGGTCAGTAGCGCCGGCCTGCATCACTTGATTTGGGAAATCGTCGACAACTCTGTCGACGAAGCCATGAATGGCCACGCCAGTGAAATCGTGGTGACGTTGCATAAAGACGGCCAGTCGGTATCGGTCGGCGATAACGGTCGTGGGATCCCGGTCGACAAGCACCCCAAAACCAAAAAGCCAGCTTTGGAAATGGTGCTGACCGTGCTTCACGCCGGTGGCAAGTTCGAAGGGCAAAACTACAAAACCGCCGGTGGTCTACACGGCGTCGGAGCTTCGGTCGTCAACGCGCTCAGCAAGTCGTTGACGGCGGTCGTCAAACGTGATGGCGCCCAGTACAAGATGGAATTCGAGCGTGGAGTCCTGAAAGGGCGGCTGCAAAAATTGAAAGGCGCCGTTCGTGGGACCGGGACCGAGATCACCTTTTCGCCTGACCCACAGATCTTTCCGAAAACAACGTTTGATGCCGAAACGATCCGCCACCGTTTAGAAACCGCAAGCTTTCTGCACCGCGGATTGAAGGTCGTCTTTGACAACCAAGTCGACGGCAAAAAGGAAACGTTCCTGCACGAAAAAGGCATCGTCGATTACTTGGCGGCGGTATTAAAGGAACGGAAAGCCCGACCGATTCACGAAGCACCCTTCACACATGCGGTCGACGACGACATCCGTTTGGAAGTCGCAATGCAGTGGACCGAGTCGACCGACGAGCACGTTCGCAGCTATGTCAACGGGATTCCCACCGGCAGCGGCGGTACCCACGAAAACGGTTATCGCGGTGGCTTGAACAAGGCCGTACGGAACTACATCGACACGCACAATCTGACTCCACGCGGGGTCAAGATCACCCACGAAGATATTCGCGAGGGCATGGTCGCAATCGTGTCCGTCTTTATCAGCGATCCACAGTTCCAAGGTCAAACGAAGGACCGGCTGAACAATACCGAAACACACAGTGCTGTCGAATCTGCGGTGCGTGGCGAGATCGAACAGTGGATGAACAGCAACCGTTCGATCGCGGATTCGATCATCGCTCGGATCATTGCTGCCGCGCGGGCTCGAGCGGCTTCGCGCGCCGCGTCCGAAGCGGTTTCCCGAAAGGGCGGATCGAAACGGACGATGCTGCCCGGAAAACTCAGTGATTGTGTCTCCGGTGGCAAAATGGAATCCGAGCTGATCATCGTGGAAGGCGACTCGGCAGGCGGAACAGCCAAGCAATGCCGCGACCGGAACTACCAAGCGATTTTGCCGCTGCGTGGTAAGGTGCTGAACACCGAGAGCGCGACGCTGAAAAAGATCCTCGACAATCGCGAAATCCAAGACGTCGTTGCTTCGCTGGGTTGTGGTATCGGACCGAAGATCGATCTCACGCAGCTACGATACGGACGCATCATCTTGCTCGCCGATGCGGACTCCGACGGTCATCACATCACCACGTTGTTGTTGACGTTCTTCTATCGCCACATGCCACAATTAATTTCGGACGGGCGATTGTTTATCGCCGTTCCGCCGCTGTACCGAATCGACTTGGGCAAAGAAACCTACTGGGCAAAAGACGACGCGCACCGCGCGAAGATCCTGACGGAGTACAGCGGTCGTGCGAAACCGGAGATTACCCGCTTTAAAGGTCTGGGAGAAATGATGCCCAAGGTTCTTTGGGAAACAACCTTGGACCCAGCCAATCGTCAGCTCTTGCGCGTCGAAGTGGACGACCAATTAGAAACCGACCGTGTAATCAGCGACTTGATGGGCCGCGACGCTTCCGCCCGATTCCGCTTCATCATGGATCGTGCCGGCGACGCCGAAGTCGATGTCTAGACTTTTGTCGGCTTCAAGTAAGATGGCTAAGTGATACGGCGCCGGTTTCGACGGACGCCACAACGCTTCGACCAACCACTTGAAACGATGCGCCAATTCTACCTATCAAACTTGCTCGCTTTCGTTGCGTTCTTTCATGCGTTCCCAACGGCGTTGCAAGCCCAGCGTTCAGACGACCGATCGGCTGATGCAATTGCGACAGAGCTTGCGAACAAAATCACCAAGGTGTGGCGCAGTGGATTTGAAAGTAACCTTGATCAAGTCGCAACAGTTGAAACGAGTCCAACGATCTCGGCCGGCCTGATTCCACTTGAACAGATCCGTGTCCGTTTCAACGACCAGTTTGAGTGGACTTTGGCTCGTGACGTCGTGAAGAAACGGCTGCTCGAACGGTTTACGTTCGAAGAGCTTCAGACGATCGCGACGTTTTATCAGTCCTCTGCCGGACAAAAGATGCTCGCCCAAACCCCAGCGTTAGAGCAAACACTTTCGCAGCTTGTCCAACACGGAATGCTGCGAGCAAAACTTTCCAAGGTTGCCGAGGGGCAATTGCGAGAAAAACTTTCTTCGATGGAACCCGCGGATCAGAAGTTTGTGATCGACGCGATGAAGGAAAATTCCGTGGACACGAAGAATCTGCTCGGACGCTGGCATGCAGACGACCGAGATGAAACCGGCGAGGGTTACGTCGGTTGGAATGAACGGCAACGATCGGGCAAATGGACAACCGTCGCACGAAGTGTCGACCATCAGGCGAAAGAGTATTGGACCTTTGACGACGAAGGCATTTGGTTTTCTAAAGGACGACTGATCGTTGAGATCTCAAGCCAACCAGGGTCGCTCGCGCTGTTCACGATTGTTGAAGAAGCGACACCAACTGTCCTAAAAAGTCGGACGGTCGATGAGACGATCGGACATTCTGAGTGGCCATTGAATGAAGATGACCGCATCCCGATCAAGATTCCTGAAATGCCTCTGGGCTATCGCGATCCGTTGGTCCGAGCGAACTGATTCGATCCCTTAGCAAACAAAACGACGCCACTTTACGGTGTCCAAGTCGCCGAGCTAGCGGCGACTTGAACGTTATCGATTCGGACGTGCCGGACTTCAGTGATGGTGTCCGCCGTGATGACGGTGATAGTGTCCCGGCACGACGTCGTAGTGATTTCCGTGTCGGTAGACTTGCGTCGGATAGTAGTCGATGTGTGGCCGACTGGGGTGATAGTTCCGATATCGACTGGTGTAGCCGTAGGAAGGTGAATAGCTGCGGTAGCTGCTGTAACCTCGATAGGTCGGAACCCCATAGCCGAAGCTGCGTGACGAGAAGCCACCGTAGTGAGCACCAAACGAGCTTCCGTAGTTTCCGATCCGGAGCGAGAAACCCTGTGCGTTCGCAGCCGGGGTGTCAGCCAGTGTGAGTGCACCGATAGCGATGAGCGGGGCCACGATCATAGTCAGTTTTCGAAACATCTTTCTGTCCGTAGAGGTCAAAAGGTGAGCGGCGTTCGGCCGCGAATTGCATGAATGGTTGAGGTGTTGAGGGCAGCCATGGTTAGCCGCCCGGCTCGTTCCCTGAATAAAAGCATCAGGCGGACCATAAGAGTGCCAAACCCGGAAACACACGTGAAACACGGCAAAAACCCCACTCGAGGACCAATACACAGAAACGATAGGTGTTGTCAATGTGAGTGCGCGGCTGTTCGAAATGAGACTTTGCTGGCGGATTTCTGCGTTGATCGACTGCTTTCCTTACCCGCCGAATCCGGGGTGTAGAACGTGTAATTTGCGGGTGGTCGCTCCCGGCTCTTGTGCCCCCACGAGGAGGGTTGGATCGAGTACGATTGCACCAGCCCGGGGGAGGGCTAGAGTGACTTGCATGGAAGCGGCCACAACGCACGTAGCGGAAATGAATCCATGGGCGCGGCTGACAAGCGTCGTGAGAAACTTCGACAGCTGTTCAAGAGTTTGGCACCGATCAGTGCGTTTTCGAAGGAACAGGTGCGTGAGTGCTGTCCTGATTTGACCGCGGGGTTCGTCAGCGCGACGCTGAAGGACCTGGTCCGTGAAGGAATTCTGGATCGCTACCAGAGCGATGAGAACGAAACGTTTGCGTGGCGAAACGCGCAGATTCGTGTTGATCCGTCGCATTGGATCGAGCGTCAAGTCAGCGGGAACCAAGTCACCGCACAGCCCGAGCATGAGCGGCCTCGCGAGCGTTTGCTTGCGGTCGGTGCCGAGCAACTCCGGGACGCAGAGTTGCTGGCGATTTTGATTCGGGTCGGGATCAAAGGGGAATCGGCGATCGAGGCGGGGCGTCGGCTTTCCCGCGCATTTGACAAGAACTTGGCAGAGCTACGTTTGACCAGCAAAGATGACTTACGCAACGTCAGCCCTGCAGTCACGGTCACCAGCTACGCCGCGATTATGGCTGGGATAGAACTGGGGCGCCGGGTCGCCGCACAAGAACGTCGGCATCGCCGCGAAAACACGCCGATCACCAGCACGACTGCTGCGATAGCGTATTGCGAGGAAGCGTTTGACAACTTGGCACGCAACAGCGTCCAAGAGGAATTCCACATCGTGACACTGAGTACAAAGCATCTGCCAATCAACACGCACCTAGTGACACGTGGGACGCTCGATGCGAGTTTGGTGCATCCGCGCGAAGTGTTCCGATTGGCGATTCGTGATTCTGCGGCTGCCGTCATCCTGGTACATAACCACCCGTCAGGGGATGCGACACCGAGTCGCGAGGATCATCAGGTCACCAATCGGTTAACCGAGGCGGGTAAACTGATTGGTATTACCGTACTGGATCACATTGTGGTGGCGTCGGAAGGTTCGATTAGTATCCGAGAATCACGTTGAAACCCACTCGGCCCAATTGCTCGTGGCGACTATGTTGAAGCGCGCTTTGCTGAAACATGCCGTTCGTTAAAGCGTGTCGTGCCAAAGTCGACTTTGGCCCCTCCAATTGATTAACGCGAGCCATCCCACCTTTCCCGCCTCATGAATCAAACATCTTGTGATCTAAATGTGGTTGCCGTCGAGTCAGGGCAACATTCACACGCGGCCTCAACTATTGCGAGTCGGGAAAAGCGGCAGTCGTTGGCTGGAAAGTTGGTTCGCATCAGCGCAGCCGCCATTTTGGGGTGTGGGCTCGCGAGTGGGCGTGTTCACGCAGATGAAAACGATGCCGATGTCGAGCACGTCCCGACGATGCGTGAAATGCAAACGCAGTCCGTCGAAACAGGCAAGCCTGTATACGGTCACTGGGGCACCGATCCGACCAAGTTCAGTACCTGGACCAATCACAGCAACCGTTTGATTCCTGTCTACACATTCGGCATGACGCTGGATAAATGGCGTGAAGAAGGCAGCGCCTATCATGATCAGGCGCGATTGGAAGCGATGGCTGGCGAATTGGGCGACGGCGTCGTCAATCCGCAAGCAACGTACTACGACCAAACCGATGTTTACCGTCTGCAAAAGGCGGCCGTCGATGCGGGTTATACGAACATCATCGTGATGGTGTTTGACGGCATGGATTGGCAAACGACTCGCGCCGCTGCGATCTATAACACCGGCGAAATCAAGTACGAGTCCGGCCGCGGCACCGGCCTTCACTTCCAAGATGACCGACGCGTCACAACAGACTTTGGCTTGGTCGTTACGAGTGCGGCGGCAAGTGGCGCGAAGACTGACGTCGATGCCCAAATGGTTCGCTCGGTCAGCGAAGGGTCCAAACGCGGTTACAACATCCAACTCGCCGGACGCACCCCTTGGGATGAACGCGACAATAGCGACTACCTGATTGGCAAAGATCGTAACGTTCCGCATACCGTGACGGATTCGGCGTCATCGGCAACCAGTTTGTTTAGCGGGATCAAGACCTACAACGCGTCGATCAACTACGCAGTCGACGGAACACAGGTTGCACCGATCGCACGCGAGTTGCAACGCGACAAAGGGTTCAAAGTCGGCGTCGTGACCAGTGTCCCCGTCAGCCACGCGACTCCAGCCGCAGCCTACGCCAACAACGTCTCTCGAAAAGACTATCAAGACATCAGCCGCGACTTGGTCGGTTTGCCATCGGCGTCTCACCGCGACGAAGCATTGCCGGGCGTCGATGTGCTGATCGGAAGTGGGTGGGGCGAGTCTGACGACAAGGACAGTTCCCAGGGCCAGAACTACGCTCAAGGCAACAAGTACTTCCACGAAGAAGACATCAAGTCCTCGGATTTGGAAAACGGCGGACGATACCGCGTCGTGCAGCGAACCGCAGGTCAAAATGGACGTGAAGGCTTGATGACGGCCGCCGAACAGGCTGCCGAAAACGGTGAGCGTCTACTCGGTTACTTTGGCGTCGGCAAAGGCCATCTGCCGTTTGCAACCGCTGATGGAAACTTCGATCCGACAGTTGATGTAAGCAAGGCCGAAGAGTACTCCGAAGCCGACATTGACGAGAATCCAAACGTCGGTGATATGGCCGAAGCCGCATTGACCGTGCTCGAAAAAGCTGACCAAGGATTTTGGTTGTTGGTCGAAGCTGGCGATGTTGACTGGGCCAACCACTCCAACAATTTGGACAACAGTATCGGCGCTGTTTTAAGCGGTGATGCGGCGTTCACGCGTATCATGGACTGGGTCGACAAAAAAGGCGATTGGGAAAAAACGTTGGTCATCGTCACCGCCGACCATGGTCACTACCTCGTGATCGATGATCCTCAAGCGATCGCGGATGCGGGAAAAGCGAAATAACCCTTCAAGGAACGGATGATGATTAATCGTCGAGAGTGCCTGTCGCGTTGTGGTTTTGGACTCGGCGCGATGGCGCTAGCGGATCTCTTGGTCCGAGACTCTGCACAAGCCAGCGACGGCGTGCTTAGCGGCGCGTTGCATCATCCGGGGAAGGCAAAGTACGTCATTCACTTGTTCATGAATGGCGGCCCCAGTCACGTTGACACGTTCGACTACAAACCCGAACTCAATCGCTTTGCGGGAAAGACAGCTCCCAACGGCAATCTGAAAACCGAGCGGCCGACCGGCGTCGTACTCGGCTCGCCGTTCAAGTTCAAGCCGTATGGCGAATCGGGAATCCATGTCAGCGAACTGTTCGAAAACACGGCCAAGCATATCGATGACATCTGCCTGATTCATTCGATGCACGCCGATGTGCCGAATCACGAACCGTCGCTGATGTTGATGAACACGGGAGAGTCACGATTGGTTCGTCCCAGTGTCGGTTCTTGGCTGTCATATGGACTGGGCAGCGAAAACGACAACCTGCCGTCATTCGTAACAATGTGCCCAGGTGGCTATCCGATCAAGGAGTCACAGAATTGGCAGAATGCGTTTTTGCCGGGCAAATATCAGGCAACCTATGTCGATTCTAGCCACCGGCAAATCGATCGATTGCTCGAAAATATCCGCAGCGAACTGGTCGCCAAGCCTGACCAACGCGACCAGCTTGATTTTTTAGCCGACCTGAACCGGCGACATGCCGCAAGTCGTCCGCACGACGCAGCTTTGGAATCACGTCTGGACTCGTTTGAACTCGCCTATCGAATGCAAAGCGAAGCGGCTGACGCGTTTGACACGACTCGCGAGCCACAATCGATCCGCGAAGCATACGGCGAGCACGATTTTGGTCGGCAAACGCTGATCGCCAGGCGATTGGTTGAACGTGGCGTGCGATACGTGCAGCTTTACACTGGTGCAGGGCAGCCCTGGGACAACCACGACGACTTAGAAACGGGCCACCGCAACTTAGCCGGACAAGTTGACCGTCCAATCGCGGCTCTGCTCGATGATTTGAAACGGCTTGGCCTGTTTGAAGAAACGCTGGTGATCTGGGGCGGCGAATTCGGCCGCACTCCCGTCGTTGAAATGCCTCGCGACGGTGCCAACCAAGGCAAAATGAATGGCCGCGATCACAACCACTGGGGCTTTACGGTCTGGATGGCAGGCGGCGGCGTCAAAGGCGGACAGACGGTCGGCAAAACGGACGACATCGGGTTTCAATCGGTCGAAAACCGTGTTCATGTGCACGACCTCCACGCGACGATGCTGCACCTCATGGGCATCGATCACAAGCGTCTGACATATCGCTACGCCGGGCGTGACTTCCGCTTGACCGACGTACACGGTCGTGTCGTCGACGAAGTCCTGGCGTAACTTCGTTTAAGCGGATGACAACTTATTTGGCTGGTGTACCCATCAGGTGGTAATGCAGGTGAGGAACCTCCTGTCCGCCCGCTTCGCCGCAGTTGATCGCAACTTTGTAGCCTGCGGCCAATCCTTCGTCGGCAGCAATTTTGCTGAGCACGACCATACAGTGTCCAACCAACGGGGCATCGTCTTCGGAAAGATGAGCCAGTGAAACGATCTCCCTCTTTGGTATCACCAACACGTGGACTGGCGCCTTGGGGGCGATGTCACGGAAAGCCAAGCATTGCTCGTCTTCGTAGACAATGTCTGCCGGGATTTCCTTGTCGATGATTTTCTTGAAGATCGAGCTCATGAATTTTCAATCCACCGTTTTACGTCCGAGTCATCTGGCACATCCAATTGCCGGAACTTGCTGATTTTCCCGGCCGGCTCATCGTACAACAGCATCGTCGCCGTTGACAGTTCACTGGCAATCGGTGAATCGATCAGCAGTGACGAATCGGAAGCGTTCAAACGTCCGAGCAGACGCAGTTCGACATCGTGTTGAGACTGCCGTGGCAACCAGCGGCTGACGATTTCGGCGCTGCCACAGACCAATAACGTATAGACGTGCGCTGGCGGGCCGTCTTTGAGCAATTCGCGAAACGCTTGGCCGCCAGACATCGGGCCGCTACCCGCGTCGAGCGAAAAACTGAAGGCATCGTCATGACGAAAGTCGCGGAAGCGATCGAGCGGGTCGATCACGACAACAATCGGTGGAACACCGACGGCTTCGTCGCCGCGTTCTTTGATCACGTCAACCAACCGTGTGATTTCTTCGGTTGCGTCACGTGGTTTGACTTCTTTTACATTGATCCCGGCTTCGCTCAGCCATTCGTGCATCGATTGGGATTCGGTGGGGCGATTGCCGTTGAAATAAACGACTTCCAAATCGGAGTACGTTTTTGCGAATCCCGAGACCACTGACGCGATCAATCCTGGGCGGGCGTCCGCAGGCGGGATCATCATGACATTTCGGCCCGCGTTGCGGCTCAGTTGCAACGCGACAGGCGGTCCGATCTCGACGGCTTCTCCTAGCAGTCCATGCAACTCTTCACGAGCCGTTGCGTCATGGTCAATCGCGGCGTTGGCGAGCGCCGGCGTCCAACGACTGGGGCGATTGCCTTCGAAGACGACGGCGGGGGGCAATTGATCGGTGAAGGACGCATCACGCTCGGAAATCGTGTGCAGCAACTCGTGCAGTTTTTCGGATCCCAACCAAGCGACTTGGAAAGGCTGGTTGCCTTCGATCAAGCCACCGGCGTCGTTGTAGATCGCTTCACCAGGTCGCGAGATCAATCGGGCGGCGGTGTTGTCATCCGACAGAATTAACGCCGCGTCGGATTCGCTGCACTGCATCGCGATGCGCACCGCCATCTGGCCAAGCGTCGCACGTGGTAGCGAGTACGCCCCGGCGAGCGATTGACTGCTCAGCACGACATGAATCCCGAATGAACGCCCTTGGCGGACCAAGCGATCGAGCAGCATCGCACATTCGGCGGCGACTTTATCATCGCGAATGAACAGCTCTTGGAATTCGTCGACCACCAACATGATCCGGGGCATCGACTGGCCGCTGACACGACGATACTCGGAAAGCTCTTGCGTGGAGTGTGCGCGAAACTGTTCACCGCGTTGTTGCAGTTCTTCATCCAAACGCTGCAGCACACTGCGTCCGAATTCCCGTTCGCTTTCGATGCCGATCACGCGGGCGTGCGGCAATTGACAATCCGCGTAAGCTTTGAACTCGACGCCCTTTTTAAAGTCCAATAGGTAGTACTGCAGTTGATCGGGCGTGTAGTGATAGGCCCCGCTGGTGATCAATGCGTGCAGCAACGTACTTTTACCCGATCCCGTTTTACCGGCGATCAAGACGTGTTGTTTGACGCCTTCGCCAAGATCGAGTGCCAGGCTTCGGTGTCCGCCTTGGCTACCGATCGTGATTTCGAGGCCGTGATCGGAACTGTCGCTGCCGCCGACGGTGGGCAGCATGCTTTCGAGCGGAACTTCAACACGCGCGGCCATCGTGGCGGCGGTTCCGACCGTCTCCACGACTTTGCCACGGTATTCGGCAGGCAGGTTCGCGGTCGGTTGAAATTCCAGCTTCTCCAGCCCCTCTTGATTCAGGCTCCAGTTCCCCGCCGCATCGATCGACAGTTCGATTAATCGTGCGTCCGAAGGTCGAGGCAAATCACTTGGCCAAGGCGTCGACTCGTCACAGGCCATCAACACAAACACGCCGCAGCGGATGCCTGATTCGATCAAGGCTTTGAGGTGTTTGTAAGCACCACGGGTTAAGCCTTCCGGCAAACCGACGGCAGCCACCGCGTGATAGGGTTCGGCCATCGAGCCGGCCAACACGTTGTAGTCTTCGACCCGTTCGAAGCGATCACGCAAACTGGATTGCAAGACGTCTTCGGC
Organism: Rhodopirellula baltica; assembly: GCA_002901265.1. Classification (GTDB taxonomy): domain Bacteria; phylum Planctomycetota; class Planctomycetia; order Pirellulales; family Pirellulaceae; genus Stieleria; species Stieleria baltica_A. Next base: position 16,203 of record PPHI01000092.1, read on the forward strand.
GTGCTGGGCGACTTCGCCCAAACGCGATTCGATTTGATTTTCGGTCGTCCATACCCGATGCCCTACTAAGGCCGGGTCATGATCGGTCAGTGACATAAACGAAGTAAAGCTTTGCCCACGTCCGACTGGATCGATCAACGTTGTTCGTGTGCGGCCACCGGATGTGCCGGTCAGCATACGCCACAGGACCGCTTGGATCAGTTCGATCGCCTGATTCATTTGCCCTGACGCGGCTCGAATCAATAACCCGCTATGCAAACGTCGATGCAGTGCGATGCAGAGCGAATCCGGAATTTCAGCCGGATTGAACATCGAATCGATCGCGCCGCCGGAGTCAGTTGCTTTCTGTACTGAAATAGTTTGATAGAGCAAATCGCCAACGGCTAACTCGCCGACGGGGACATAGTTTAAGTTTGGCTCGGACGTTTGAACTTCATTCGCGACTTGTTCCCAAGACGGAAATCGTTTCGAAGCATTGTCACTGAGTGATGAAATCCGATTCAGACCTACCCGAACACCTTCACGCATTCGATCCGTTACGTGTTGCAATTCATCGTGTCGTCGCTGGGCGTTGTCTTCGCGACGTTGATGCAATCGTTGGTCTGTCTGTGACAGTCGCGATGTGATTGACGCGGCAACCGATTCGGCTTTTTGGTTCATCTCCGCATTCAGCGAGTCATAGCCATTTTGAAAGCCGGTCTCCAACTGGCCGAGTTGTTCGGTCAAGCGATCGCGGGCGGCCTGTTCTTCGGCCATCAGGGTTTGGTTCAGGTGTTCAAGCTGTTCTTTGCGCCACTGTTCCGCTTGTCGCAGGTGTTCGTCACGGCGGGCGATCAGTTCTTCGCTTGACAGACGGGCCTGTTCGACCGAAATCTTTTTGCCGATCTCAGCGGCTTCTTCGGCCGCCCGCACCGTGCGGTAAATCCGGGGATAGGTTCGTCGTGTTTTGCGTCTTAGCGGAATCAAGAGAGCTGCGAACAAGCTAATTCCGAGAACGCCGGCGACAGCGACACCGGCCAGCATGACCGTCCAGAATGATTCGGGGCGCATCAGGACAACTGCGGTGATCCAGATCACGACGGCCGTTGCGACACCGGCGGGTAAGTAGAACGAATCAACAATCCGAACCGACGCTCCCGTTTGAAGGTCAATCACCGAATCATGAGCACGCTTTGTCAAATCACCGATGACTTCGACGGTGTGCCGAATCGAAGTTGGCCGTTCATACTCGATCACGTCCTCGGGGGCTTCTGCTGGCGGGACATTGGGGAGGCCGTCCAATCGGCGAACCGTCAATTCACAAGTCCACTGCATGTCCTTGCCGATCGCGACCATCGAGTGGTTGATCTTTTCGATTTCGCGTTTGCTTAGCTCGCCTGGTTCGTGCTTGTGCGATTCGTATTGGTGTTGGACGGCGCTGCGCCGGGCGTCGACTTTGTTTTCGATCGTCTCAACGCCTTGGCTTTTCTTGCGACGATAGAGTGATGCCAAGCGATTGATTTCATTCCGCAGCCGCAGCGTTTCGCTTTCATAGGCGGCAAAGACTTTTTCTTCGGCCGCGTCCCATTGCGAGAATGTCGTGTAGCGATCTCGCCGGCAGTCGGCGGTAACCCCGTTCCGCTCGGCGACCAGTTGGACCTCTTCTTCTTCACGCTGTGACGCATGTTGATGAACTAAGTTCAATCGCTCGGCGTGGCAGGTTTTGAAGCGAGCGATCAGAGCATCCAGCAACACTCGTTGCCGAGTGGGCGAAAGTAGTCCTGCTGGAGAGACGGACGAATCTTTCATAGCGGTGTACCGAAAGACGAGATGAGACGCGACAAGAAAAGGTACCCGACAAGGTCCATGCCGGATTTGTCGACGTCACATTGCGTCTACATTTTTACGGCCTCTCCAGGCCGGTGTCGCTACATTCAGTATACCTCGCGAGACCCTGTCTCGGTGTCGCTGATCGCGACCTGGGCCTTGCGGAGGTTTTCGGTGAATTCCGCTAAGCTGGCCGTAAAACGGCTCAAGCTGGGGGCGATCGCTGACAGGTCTTCTTGTTCGAACTGACGTGCCCGGTCATCTTTCCAGACCTCTTTCGTCTCCTGCCAGAGTCGGGCGAAGTCATTGAAGTCGCGTCGGAAGCGATTTTGTGCATCCGTCAGCGGGGCAAGATTCAATGGCTCGAGCATTGGAACTCCTCGAATGACTTAAGAGACGAAGTAACACCCGGTGGGCGTGGGGCCTCCCACCGGAAGGGATGTTATGCGATGGCAGGATTAAAGGTTGCCACGAGCGTGTTTGGCGAGCGTTTCCTGGTACTTTTTCTTGCCCTCTTCGACACTTTTGCGAATCGCCTTGGTGCTCTGCTCACTTTCTTTCCGCAGTTCGGCAATCATCTCGAGCGATTCGACTTGAAAGTCACTGATTGCGTCAACCAGTTTTTGCACTGATTCGGGGTCGATGGTGCTGCCGTAACCGGCTTTCAGGGCTGCGCGTTCGAGTTCCCGTCCGAGAGTCGCGATGTCTTCCAAGCCTTTGTTAACGCCTTCTTTCATCGCTTCGGTTGCTTGCGTGACTTCGTGCAAGCCGTGCTGGCTTTGATAGACGGTGCCCAGGATGGTGAAGACGTGTTCGTTGGTCGTAAAGAACGTGACCGCGCGGCGATAAACGCGCTCCTTGACGTCGTGGGTTTGCTTCAGTTTTGTGACCAAGGTTTCGCCGACGTCGTAACCGATTTGCAGGTTCTCGGCGATGTCTTTTAGCAACTGGTACGTTTCGTCTTCGTCTTCGAATTGTTTGCGGGCTTCGTCGCGAGCCAGTTCAAGTTGGCTTTTACCCGCTTGGTCGGTTCCAGCGTATTGATCGAGAGCGTCCTGAGCGTCAGCGAGTTTCTGTTTGGCGGCTTCCAGGACGGGCAGATGATCATCGAACAGTTCTCGCGCGAGGACTTCCGCTTCTTTCAAGGCAAAGCGAAAGTCGATGTACGCGTCCATGATCATGTCTTCGCTTTTGAGAGCCGCCTTGGTGTCCTTGGCAACTTCCGCGTAGGTCTCGGTGATTTTTTCGAAGCGATCGGTCGGTGTGCCGCGACGAATTTTCATCCACCAGTTCGACAGTTTTTCGGTGCCGCTGATTTTGCCATCGTCTAGCTGTGCGATCAGCCGCTTGCTGTCTTCGCGAATCGAATCGAATTCCTGCGTGATTTGCAGGTAGCGATTACCGACTTGGATGCTCTCGACGTTTTCGCGGACTAACGCGTTGAACGCGCCCATGTGTTGGATCACGTCGGCGATGGCCAGCACTTTGGCTTCGTCCAGATGTTTGACGCTTTCCAGCAGCGTGATCAATTCTTGTGGTGCGGCATTCTTGCTGTCGACGCCGAACTCGCGAAGGACGGTGACGGCGCTATTGAGATACTCGCGCATTTTGCTGCTTCCGCCGGTGGATGCCGTGGGTTGCGTTTGGTTGGCGGAGGCGGTCGCTTGTTTAGACATGATCGATTAAATGAGAAAACGAAGGAAAGACAAAGCCCTGTAACGCGCGCCCCGAAAGACGGATTTCAGCTCCCTAGTAAGTTAGCGCGTCACCTGCCAGGATGCAATCGACCGACATGGATTGATTTTGTGGGCCGATCCCTACAGCGGCAATCCTAGACGAGGGCGATTTCGGGTGAGATGTGTGACAACGTGGCATTCGTTGCCGCTTGGACATGGGCCAAAGTCACAGCCATACATGGCGCGAAAATGATTGCTTCGCGTTTTGCTCGGGTGGCGTGGCAAAATTTCAGTTCCTGAGCCAAAATGGTTGGCGTCCCTTTCCTTTTGATTTTCGGAATTTGCGATCAAGCTGATGAGTCAGGCACAAGCGACACAATCGATCGACGAACTTCCCGAGCACGAGCTGACCATCGCGGAAACATTGCGTGTGATGGATGTCGCACGGGAAATGCGTGACCAACGCGAGCAAGCGGAGGTGATGTTTCGACGTGACGAAATGCGAGACGCGTTGCGGGCAAAGCTTCTGAGGACTGCCGCACTTTCTGGGGACAGTGTCACCGAAGCGGAAATTGATGCCGCCATTGACCAATACCTTGAAACTCAACACACCTACAGCGATCCCCCATCCGGATTGCAATCGGTTTTTGCATACGGCTGGGTTTGGCGGAAACGAATCGCCGCGATCTTGGCATTTGCCGCGGCCGCTGGCTTCTTTTATTTGATTGCCTAATTCGACCCGTACTACGACAGCCAAACGACAAGCTCCTATGACCATCTCTGGACCGGCGATGCATCGCCAGTTGATCGAAGGATTCAAGCGACTGCAATCGCGGGTCGATGAGGCCCGCCGGATGACCGCCGGGATGGGCGACGATCGTGGAACTCTCGGCGATGATCGAAGCACTGCCCTGTTGGACTTGGCCAAGCACTACCTGCCCGAGTTGTCGGCCGAATCGATTGATGCGACTTGGTCAGAAGTCCGTGGCGAATTGAGCCAAGTGTTGATGCGTTTACAAGATGAATTGCGACGCAGCCAAACTGAACTTGCCAAATACAACGACCGGCGATCGATCGAAGAAGACCGCTTGCTAAAACTCGACAACGAACTCGATTCGCTCACCGAAAAGCGAGATCGTTTGGCCAGCGATGTTCAGCAACGTCTGTCGGAAGATCAGGAATTCGTCGCTTTGACGAGCCAAGCTGCTGCCGCTGAAACCGCACTCGAACGCGCCGAAGCCAACTTTAACGAGATCGAGCAGGATGCCGCTCGCAAGTTGCCAAGTTTTCAATCCAGCACGTTTTTCAACTATCTCTATGATCGCAAGTTTGGCTCAAAGCAATACGCCGCTCGCGGATTCACGCGGCGGATGGATCGTTGGCTGGCAAACTACATCGATTACTCGAAGGCTAAGAAAAGTTATGACTTCTTGGTGAAGACGCCCGAACAAATGCGGCAGATCATTGCCGAAGATCGCAAGGCGCTCGACGTTGTGATGGAGTCACTCGAACAGCGTCACGAAGCCGTTGTACGTGAGTGTGGATTGCAAGCGGTGATCGATTCGGTACAGCGACTAAGGGATGATCGCCAGTCGCGGTTAAACGAACTGGAACTGATCTGTTCAAAAGTTGAATCGCTGGAAACGCAAATCGCTGACCTAGAAAATCCACGCGGCGATTATTACCGCCAAGCGATTGAAGCTTTCCGGCACGTTTTAGAATCGATCGAGACAGCAGATCTCGACGCGCGAGCCGTTGCGACGGAAGAACTGACCGACGATCAAATCGTCGCTAGGATTCGCGGCATCGATGAAAGTTTGGAACGGCTCGACGAACAGCAGGAACGTTCACGTGAACAGCAACGCCAATTGCAGCGTTGTCTGGATGCATACGGCCGGATGATGCAGCGTTTTCGGGCGGCGAAGTTCGATTCCAATCGTTCGTACTTTGTTGATTCGTTCGATCTGCTTGCTCTGATCGATCGGGCGGGACAGGAAGCGGACATTGACGAACTCTGGTCAGCGATGAAGACGGCGCAATTCTCGGGAGCTGCGACAGCGAATCAGGTCGCCATGTTGGCGGCAAACCCGATGGCGACGCTGATGACCGGAGCGATGATGAATGTCGCGGGGGCTTTGAACGAGCAAGCGATTGAAGCGGCAAGGCGTGCCGCCAGCCGTCGACAACATGGCTATGGCAACCCACATCGCGATGATTTCCCAGGACGACGTCGTTCACACTGACCGTTTTCCGTCGGCGACATGAAAACGGAAAGGGGGCGACTATTGGCGCTTTAACATTGATCCGAATGGGGGAAGGTTCTCGCATTTGCACCTGCTTTCGCATGTGGGGGTCTCCTGGGCGACTGATCTGATTTCGATAGACGCCCAACAACCGCTGGCATTTGCCTGTCGCATTGATCGACTGCCGGCGTCGATGAATAAGGGTCAAGGTTTAATGAACTCGAAGATCATTTCGTTTTGCCTCACCGTTTCGGTTCTGCTGTGTGGACTGCAAGGCTATGTGCTTTGGAGAATCAACGAGCACATCGCAACGGAAGCGATTCAGTCGGTGCGTTTGCAGGTCGTGGTTGCTACCGCAGTCGTCATAGCGATGGTCGCGATTATCACGAAAATCTTTGCCAATGGGGCGACCAGCTATGCGCTGGCGATGTCGCAATCAGCGTCGAATCCCAATGGTCCTCAGGCAAAGAAAAAGGCAGCAAGCAAAGAGGTTATCGAAGCGGTACATCAGTTCGATGAAAGCATCCAGCACATCGCGCACAACACCGGACGCGCACTGGACGTTTCTCGAGAGGCCGTCCACGCCACGGTCCAAGCTCACGAGTCGATCCAGCGTCTCAACGCAAGTAGTGACCAAATCGGTGACGTCGTGAAAGCGATCGCGGCGGTAGCCGAGCAGACCAACCTGTTGGCGCTGAACGCGACCATCGAAGCGGCGCGAGCCGGCGAATCGGGAAAAGGCTTTGCAGTCGTAGCCGGTGAAGTCAAAAACTTGGCCAAAGAGACCAATGATGCGACCGAAGCGGTGCTTCAACGGGTCGAACAAATCAATCGCGATACGGATTCGGCCGTTAAGATGATTCACAACGTGACCGACATCATCAACCAAATCAACGAGTGCCAAACGATCGTTGCTGACGCTGCCCAGCGTCAGATCCAGACCAATAGAAAGGTCTTCCAGACGTTCTCTGAAAACTGACGGTTTCGACAAGTCCTGAATTTGTCGGCGATGGCGTCATCACGGTATGATGCGCCACATGGACGTTGATGACATTGCTACCGCCGCACTTGAGATCGAAGATCAGTCGAAACGCGAAGCGTTTGTTCGGCAGGCTTGTGGTGGTGACGCGTCTAAATTGAATCGCGTGACCGAGTTGATCGTCGCACTGCAGCTCAGCGACGCCGACGGCTTTTTGGACGGAGGCATGTTCGCCAAAGACAGCCTGCCAGCCGAGTCGCCGCAAAATGTGCCCGAGCGTTTCGAAATTCGAAGTCGACATGCGGTGGGAGGGCTCGGTGAAGTTTTTGTGGCATGGGATTACCAATTGTCACGAACGGTCGCGCTAAAGAGCATCCGGACTGAATGGACAAGTAATCCGGACGCGGCAGCGCGATTCCGACGGGAAGCCGAAATCACGGGCTACCTGGAGCATCCTGGCGTTGTACCTGTTTATGCCTTCGGCGAACACGACGACGGGCGGCCGTACTATGCAATGCAGCTCATTCAAGGCGAGACCCTGCAAGCGGTCGTGACCCGGCATTTGGATTTGGATGAGCTTTCCGTCAGTCGCAAGAAAACAGCTCGACTTTGGTACCCCCAAGACGTCTTGCGAGATTTGTTGAACCGGTTTCGAGACGTTTGTCTGACCATCCAGTACGCACACAGTCGTCAGGTCATTCACCGAGACTTGAAGCCCTCGAACATTATGCTGGGGGCCTATGGGCAAACCTTGGTCGTCGATTGGGGCTTGGCGAAACGAACGGACAACGTTTCTGATCTTGCGGGAGATGTACCCGGCGCGAACTTTGAAACCCTGGATGTGGCGGATTGGGACCAGCAATCGGACGCCGGATCTTCGGTCGAGCAAACCCGGCACGGCACGACCTTGGGGACACCTCGATTTATGAGCCCCGAGCAGGCCAAGGGCGATGTTGAACGAGTCAATGAAGCGTCCGATATCTATTGCCTGGGTGCGACGCTGTATTTCATCTTGACCGGAAAGGCACCTCACGAAGGCGAATCGGATCTCGAATCGACATTCCGTAAGATCGCCGAAGGCCGAATCGAAGTTCCGCACACGGTCGATCCGTTGATTCCCCGCGCGCTGTCCGCGATTGCGATGAAGGCGATGCGGCGATCGGCAAAGCATCGCTACCAAAATGCCGGTGACCTGGCAGACGATGTCGAACGCTATCTCGCCGACCAGACGGTGAGTGTTTATCAATCGCCGCCAACGGAGCGTTTGTTTCGGCTGGCAAGAAAAAATCCCGCTCGCTCGGCGGCAATCGTTGTCGCCACAATCCTGATCGGTATCGGATCGATCGCGGGCTTGGCCGTTCAGGACGAAATGGCACGGCGAAAACTTCTGTCGCAGCGAAGGGAATCGAACGCGGAGCAACAGATCCGGTTCCAAGCCGAGACACGGCAGAAAGAAGCTGCGGCAATGGTGGGAGCGGCGACCGAACGCAGCCACGCCGCAATTCGCGATGGACGTTATTCGGATGCAGCCACTTTGGCAGCGTTGGCGATTGATCGTATGGGCGACTTGGAATCATTCGATCGTCTCCGCGAAACATGGCTTCAGAAACAGGATCGTCTCCGTCGATTAGGTGCGTTCGTTTCGCTTGTGCGCCGAGGAGAAGATCTCGATTACCTCGCCCGAGACACTGAAGCGGCGATCTTGCTGCAGGCTTCGCTCGGCGAACTCGGAGTGTTTCAAAGCGAAAGTTGGTGGGCCGATCTGCCGGTACAGGATTTGACGCCCAGCCAAGCCGATGCGATCCGCTGGAAAGTCTATCGCGTCTTGACCGCTTTGAACTCGATTTATCTAAAGCGAATGGTGATCGTGATGGGCGGCGACAAGCAGGGTCGAACGCCGAGTCTGTTTCGATTGCTAAGAAGCTTTCTAACGTCAAACCTCGGGGCGGACGAAGCTTCGGCCACCGAATCACTGACTCGGCGAATCGAGACGTTTCGTCCCAGTCAGTCTGCGATCTGGTTGGGCAGCATCGCACGGTTCCGATTGCATCACGGGTCCCGCATCGAGCCCGCTGAATTGGGACCACCCAACAACGCCGCCGACGGACTGGAACTTGCGATCGCCAGTCTGATCGCAAGTGTCGATCCGGCTTACCGCACCTGGTTCAAAGACTACGGCGTGACGTTTGTGCCCAAACGCGAAGGCCAGGCGGATGCCGACTATGCGGTTGATGTTGCGTTGGAAACACTGCGGCGGTCACTCGATCAGTCTCCCGCCGACTATTGGATCGGTATGACGACCGGACAAGCCTATTTTTTGAAAGCCCAAGCCGCGTCGCGTGCTCATGATCTCGATGAAGCGATCCGTTGGCTGGACTTGGCAAAGATCCAGTATGGGCGTTGCATTGCAATCCGTCCGGAAACCGCGTTCGCGCATGCCGACCGCTCCACCGTCGCACTCGAGCTCGCTTTGACCATGCGAAGCAAGGACGCTGACTGGACCGGCAAAGCATCCCGAATCGAAGAACTGTTTAAGCTCAGTTTGGACGACGCGAGTCGAGCGGTTCGAATCGCTGCTGACCAAGATTGGCCGTATTGGCATCTCGGTGCCGCTGCAGCGTTCGTCGACCAGCCTCGGCTGGCGATTGAATCGTTCTATCAAGCGATTGACCTAGGCTTTGACGTTGCCGAAACACTCGACGGACCGATCTTGAAATTGAATGACCTTCGGGGACGAACCCGGGCAGTCGAATACGTACAGCAACGTTATCAAATCCTTCGTGACAACGAAGCTGATACCGAACACCTTGCCGAACTCGCCGCGTTGATGGCGTCCTTGGAATACTCGCGTGATCGCGTCGACCAAGCAAAAGGTTGGGCGGATCGCGCGATCACACATCAGCCGGATCATCCGCGAGCGGAGCAGATCCTGGGATGGTGCGCTTTCAAAGCTTCCGAGTTTGACGAAGCCGAACGTCATTTCCGAAACACGCTGGCACAATTGCCCGATGACGTCGTTGCAACGTTGGGCCTTGCTCGACTGATCGAAGAACGTGAAATCGAGCCGAATGAAGAAGTTCAGCGTCTCTATCAAAAAGCGACGACTCAAGCGATTTCAAGACGACACCAATCGAGTGCATGGTTTGGTTTGGCCAAACAGGCTGTCCGTCGCGAACGATTTGATCAAGCCGTGGAGGCGATCGAGCAGGCGCGGCAATTGGACCCCGCTTGCGATGTGACGCCGTTCGCTGAAATCGCGAGGGCGCAGGCAATTGTTTGGCTTAAACAATTACGTGAAACCGACGACGAAGAAGCGAAGAAGCTCTACTACGCCAAGATAGGATTATTAAAGGAAACCGCAGACCGTGTCGCCGCGCTCCCGAATGCCTCGGTAAACGAAATCATTCAAGCCAACGGAAACGGATCCCCCAAGGTGTTGCCGATTCTTGATGGAGAGTTCGAACTTCCGATGGGGCGGTACTGGCGATTGAGACCAGGGGAAGACACTCAATCGGGTGTAACCCATTTGCGGGTTCGACCGAAAATTGAAGTTGATCTCGAAAAACAAAAATCGGTTGAGCGATCCATACTGCGTATCGCCGCACCGCAGGAAGTCGGTTCCGAAGGCAATTGGGAATTGTCCCAATCGCTGCCAGCCGTGGCCGGTCAGCGCTATTCACTCTTGTTGCGGTGTAAGCAAACCGCCCAACAGCAGCGGTCCACTGGTGTGAATTGTGAAGTCGTCGTGCGGTCCAACGGAGAGGAGTGTTTGCGGCGGTCGCTTGGGGAAGTCGGCAAGAGCTGGGACGACTGGCAGTGGGAGTTTCAAGTTCCACCTCGCGACGAGTCGCTTGCGATGATCGATGTCGTGATCGTTATCCCTACCGACAGGGCAGCGACGCTTTGCCTTGATCGGATTCAGGCCGTACGTTTGGATTGAGGTGATTCGGATACAATACGAGTAACGGATCGCTACCGAATCGAATTCTCCAACGGAATGAGGTCTCGCAATGGATGTTTCTCGTTCGCATGCTACGACGTCGAAATCGATCGACGCGGGTCGCCGCACGACAGCCAACTTATCCATCGCCCAGTATCTGATTCGGCGTCTGCAGGATTACGGAATTGCACAGATGTTCGGAATCCCTGGTGACTATGTCTTATCGCTTTATAGCGAACTCGAGAAAAGCCCGATCGAGATGATCGGTTGTACTCGCGAAGACTGTGCGGGGTTTGCCGCCGATGCTTATGCGAGGATCAACGGCATGGGCGCAGTCTGCGTGACCTATTGCGTCGGAGGGCTTAGCGTTTGCAATTCAATTGCGGGTGCGTATGCGGAAAAATCACCCGTCGTTGTCGTTACCGGGTCACCGGGACTCAAGGAACGTTCGCGCGGCGCGTTACTTCACCACATGGTGCGAGATTTTCGAACTCAGTACGACGTGTTCGAAAAATTCACGATCGCGGGAACAGAGCTCTCGGATCCCCTGACTGCATTCTCGGAAATCGATCGGGTGTTGGATGCCTGTGATCGATTCAAGCGTCCGGTTTATTTGGAGATCCCGCGTGACATGGTTCGCGTCGTTCCGCCAATCACCCACAGTTTTCGTGGCGTGATGCCTACTCAGGATCCCGAAGCCACCGGCGAAGCGATTAAGGAAGCGGTGCAACTCATTCGATCGGCAAAGCAACCGGTGATCGTTGCCGGTGTCGAGCTCCACCGGTTCGCGCTTCAAGACGAACTGTTGACGCTGGCTGAGAACGCGAACATTCCAATTGCGACGACAATGCTGGGGAAAAGCGTTATCAGCGAGCAGCACCCAAGCTTTATTGGATTGTACGAAGGAGCGTTGGGAGATCAGGCGGTCACGCGGTTTGTCGAAGAAAGCGATTTAGTGTTGTTGTTGGGAGCGTTCCTAAGCGACATCAACTTGGGAATCTTTTCCGCCAACTTACGCCCCTCGGCTTGTATCTACGCGACCAGCGAAGAACTGCGTATTTCGCACCACCACTATCACAATGTCGGCTTGAAAGACTTCTTGGACGGGTTGGGAACACTGCCGTACCCCGAACGTGAACTCCAGAAACCGATCAAACACGCGGCGAACGATGTCGGTGCGGTGGAAAGCGATTCGACGAATGACGACAACACGGCACCGAACGGTTTGCGAACAAGTTGGATGATCCAACAAATCAATCAGCGGCTTGACGGAGAAACGATCGTCGTTGCCGATGTTGGTGATTCGTTGTTCGCGGCGACAGAATTGACGATTCATGACCGCGGCGAATTTTTAAGTCCGGCATACTACACATCGATGGGGTTCGCGATTCCGGCCGCACTGGGAGCCGCGACGGCGAAACCTGATCATCGTGTTGTGGCATTGGTTGGCGACGGGGCGTTTCAAATGACCGGCCAAGAATTAAGCACGCTGATTCGCTACGGGCACAATCCCATTGTTATTGTCTTGGACAACCATGGGTATGGCACCGAACGATACTTGCATGCCGGAGATTGGGTTTACAACGAAATCCAGCCGTGGAATTACTGCAAGCTTTTGGACGTTTATGGCCGCGGCAAAAGCCATTTGGTTGCGACCGAAAGCGAATTTAAGAATGCTTTTGAGGATGCCTGGAACGATGCGGGCCAGTTGCATCTGATCCAGGCCAAGCTTGCCGAGAACGACGCGAGTGATACGCTTCGCAATCTCGCATCACGAATGAGTCGAAACGTTAGCTAATCGTCACTGCGAATCGTCACTGCGAATCGCGCCGGCAAGGCTTACTTGGGAAGGACTCGCTCGATTTCCAAGGCAATTTTGTCGATCGGCAGGACGACATCTGCGAGGCCTTGTTGGACCACATTGCCAGGCATGCCCCAGACGACGCTGGTTTCTTTGTCTTGAGCGATGACCATGCAGCCTTTTTCCTTTAAAGCCCGAGCGCCTTCGGTTCCATCGATTCCCATACCGGTCAGGATGATACCGAGGCAGTTTTCGCCGAATGTACTGGCCATCGAACGGAACATCGGGTCAGCAGCGGGACGGCAAGAATGGATCGGCGGTTCCTGGTTCAGTTTGGTGATGATCTCGTTATTTCGTCGAATCACCGTCATGTGAAAACCGCCCGGCGCGATGACGATTTGTCCGGGCGCGATGACTCTGTCGTTGCTCGCTTCGACCACCGAATGTCCGCGCTCCGATGAAAGTCTTTCGGCCAACAAAGCTGTGAACGAAGCCGGCATATGCTGGACGATAAAGATTGGCACCTTCAAGTCGACCGGCAATCGGCTGACGACGGTCGCGAGCGCTTTGGGGCCGCCTGTCGAAACACCGATCCCGATCGCATCGATTCGCGCCGGGGTGGTCACTCGATTGATGGCGGGTTGTCGCTGCGGCGTCATTCCTCCGACCGGATTGCGACCCATTCCAGCGGCGAGTCCACCCCCGCCGCCCACACCACTTAGTGCTTTGGCTTTGGCTTTGGTAGGAACCAGACGATAGATCTTCGGGAGCAATTCTTCTTTCAGTTGCGAGACCGCATTGCTGATATGCCCTGCGTCCACCGGTTTGGTGGCGAAATCGTCGGCTCCTGCTGAGATCGCGTCCATGGTCGCTTCCGCACCGTCTTGGGTGAGCGCGCTGAACATGATGACAGGAAGCTTGCGATCCACTTTTCGGATCTCGCGAACTGTTTCAATGCCATCCATCACCGGCATCCCGACATCCATGATGATGATGTCGGGGCGGCAACGCGGCAGTTTGTCGATCGCGTCTTTTCCGTGCACCGCTTCGCTGACGACTGAGATGTCTTTGGCGCTATTCAGGGTCGAAACCAGCAGACGTCTCATCATGGACGAGTCATCGCACACCATTACACGTATGACTTCGTTCATTCGCTACACCTTGAATCCGATTCGCATAGATCTTTACAACTCACTTCCAAATCTGCCTGGGTTCGTTCGAGAATCGGTTCCGTGATTTCAGTGAACGATTCTAGTAATGGACGGTTTACCACTTCTTCTAACATCTTGATGCCTAAATTGCCTTCTGGATCATAGCTCATCGATTCGCCAGATCGTTGCAGATGATTGGCAAGATGGTCCGCTGCGGAGGTGATCGCAACTAGCTTTTGATGGTTGCACTCTGAAGACGGGGTGTGATGAAATAGGATAGACTCGGTTAAGGCGTGCGGAAGCCGTTGTCGGTTCGCGAACCAAGCACCGAGATGGCAGTGATCGGTTTGAAAAATCTCTCGCTCTCGCTGGAGTGTTTGTTGAGATTCTTGAAAATTCAACGGGTCTGCAAGCTGGAAACGATCCGGATCGACCAATGCGAAAATCAATCGGCCCAGGTCGTGTAATAAGCCGGCGGTGAATTCTTCGCCATCAAAGCCGAGATCTAAAAATTCGCCGAGATAGACTGCCACTGTCGCGGTCGCAAAGCTGTGGCGCAACAGTAACTCGCGCACCCAAATCTGTTCGATCGGTAGCCGTTTCATCATTCCGGCCGTGCTGGACGCGATGATCAGGTTTTTGCACTGGCGAATTCCCAGTCGCGTGATCGCACGGTGGAGCGAGGTCAGGGTTTTGCCACCGGCGAAGACCGGCGAGTTCGCCAAAGCCAAGGTATCCGCGGCCAACATTGGGTCTCGTGAAATCACACAGGCAAGGTGTTGCGGGCGACACTCAGGGTCTTGTGCGATTTCCAACGCTTCACAGGCCGCAGACGGCAGACTCAGCGTCTCACCACGACGCCCCTCGAGAAGCGCTTGGAGCGACTTCGGCGGCGTTTCGATGTGAAGAGTTGGGTCCATGTTGTGAGCCGAGTGAGGCTTGTGCGGCGAGCGTTAGGCGATACCGATTGGTTTACGTTGTCGTTCTGGTCTTACAGTTGATACTTTGCCTGCATCTGGGAGCCTCTTTTCCCCGAACTCGATTGACCGGAGATTGCACCCTTTACCTCACTGCGAAGCAATTCTGTCAGTGACAGCACCGTGTTGGCGATCATGTTGTTTCCATCGGCCAAATCGGCAACGTTGTTGGAAATCTCGGCTGTCATCGCGGTTTGTTCTTCGACGGCCCCGGCGATCGCGTTTTGGCTTTCGTTGATCTGCGAAATGATGTCGCTGACCAATTCGATCGCGTCAGTCGCTTCCATGGTGTCGCCTTGGATCGCTTCGATTCGGCGGACAATGTCTTCGGTGGCAGTACCGGTTTGGGCGGCGAGTTCCTTGACTTCGTTCGCGACGACGGCGAATCCTTTGCCAGCTTCTCCGGCACGGGCTGCTTCGATGGTCGCATTCAACGCCAGCAGGTTCGTTTGCTCAGCAATCGAGTTGATCACGCGAATCATCTCGCCGATTTCGGTACTGCTTCGTCCCAATCGAGAAATCGTTTCGGTCGTCGACCGCGCCGCATCGACCGCATTTCGTGCGACACTCGCCGCGCCAGTCGCATTGCGGGCGATCTCTTGAATCGAAGCTTCGAATTGTTCGACTGCGCTGCGAAGTGATTCGGCGCTCGTGCTGACGTTCTGTGCCACGTCACCGGTGGAGCCGATGGATTCCGATGCTTTAGCAAGTACTGTGACCGCTTTTCGCGAGCAATACATCGAAACAGCGAAACACCCAATCGTGATGAGGATCGCTCCTAGCATCATACGATAAAACTGTTGTTGCGCCAGATACGAAGCATCGTCACCGATGGCCATCACGACGGCATGTGCCGCTTGATGTGCGTCTTGGGTTTGCGCGATCAACATCGCCCGTAGGTTTTGAACGCGTTCTTTATCAGCG
Source organism: Rhodopirellula baltica (assembly GCA_002901265.1). GTDB lineage: Bacteria > Planctomycetota > Planctomycetia > Pirellulales > Pirellulaceae > Stieleria > Stieleria baltica_A. Next base: position 31,700 of record PPHI01000092.1, read on the forward strand.
ATTTGTAGCGCGGAGAGAAACTCGTCGGCAAGCTTTTTCTTATGCTCGAAAGCCGTCTGTGATAAATCGAGTGCCTCGGCCACCGATTCGTCGGCGGGATGGATTTCCCCAAATTCATGTTCGCCGCCGAACCGTAACAGCGATAGCGACTCCATCATCAGTTCGTAGGTCGCTTCCGGATTGGCTTTGTCGCCTTCGGCGATTTCGAGCAATTCTCGCGTGTGGCGTTGGTTGAGCATCCGTTGCCGACCGCTCAAGTTTGTCGCCGCAGCGCTGGACATCAGTTGCGAACTTTGCAACGACATCAGAAAAACTTGCACCGTCATTCCGGCCAAGCAAATCAGCGGAATGGCAGCGATATACCAGCGAATACGACCAAGCTTTTTCGAGGACTTAAGCATGTTCTTTCATAGAAGTGAAAAAGTTCTTTTGTAATTCAGTGACCTGATTACGGGACGGGGAACCTGCGATCAGGTGGATGTGTGACGTACAGGCTACTTTGATGTTTTCAGTCGGTCCGCGAGTGAGCGACTTGATTGAAGCACACGATAGACGCTCTGGCTGATTTCATCGGTCGCTTCTTGTTGTTGCGAAACCGCACCGGCGATCGCGTCTTGGTTCGAATCGATGTTGTTGATCGTGTCTTGTACATTGCGAATATCAGCAAGGAGACGCGATGCGGTTTGCTGAACCGACTCGATTCGTTCGGTGATCGCGCCGGTGGCATCCGCTGTTTGTTGGGCGAGTCCTTTGACTTCGCCCGCAACGACAGCAAAACCCTTACCTACCTCTCCGGCCCGGGCGGCTTCGATTGTCGCATTGAGGGCAAGTAGATTGGTTTGCTCGGCGATCGATTCGATCAATTGCACGACGCTGCCAATTTCTCGTGTGCTCGCATCGAGAGCGTTGCTCTGTTGGTGGGTTGATTCGACCAGCGACACGACGAGTTTCGCATCACGAGACGCGTGGGTCGCATATTCGGCGATGCTGCGGACGTTCGCGGAGAATTCTTCGATCGATGTTGCGATGCAGGCCGTATCGTTGGCGACTTCGTCACCGACAGCAGCCCCGATTTCGGCTGCCTTTTTCGATTGATCATCACGGATGGAACGGAGCACCATCAACGAAAAGAGTGAACTGATCGCAAGCAGGATCACCACGGCCACGCCGCCTTTCGCGAGCGCCGTCTGGGCCGCCGCTTCGGCTGGTTGCAAAGATTGCACAATTTCGAACGCACCATACAGGTCACCGGCCTTCATACCTTCCATCGGGTAACCGAGCACGTCTGTACCAGTGTCGTTGCCCCATAGCTCTTGCGACGTTTTCGGATCGCCGTGACAAATCAGACAACTATTGTCCAGCCGGATCGATCGAAACAGGTGTGCTGTATTGGTGGCGGCATCAACTTTGACCAATTCAGCGGCGTTCGTCGCCCTCAATTCTGTCAACGCGTCGAGTTGAAATTTGTTGGGCTTATGGTCAGGGTTACGTGGGCGAAATGCAGGAATGCGATAGGTGAAGTCAGCCTGTTTTGAGACATGTTCGATCGCATTGAATGCCGCAATGATCGGAAGCGTCGAAAGCAGTTTTTCTTGTTCGCCCTGATTCTGCAACTCGATCAACTCGTCAGTGGTGACAATGCCGTCTTTCCACTGTTGGTTCATGTGATCACGCGTCGCTTCGGCGGATTCGCAGAGTGCCAGACCACGTTCGACACAACTGTCGATCGCTTTCTGTTTTGCATCAACGTAGTACAAACAAGCCATGCCGATCGCCAAAAGTGCAGGTAGCAGCACTCCGAGCATCAGGACTCTTGTAAGTTGCGAAAGACGACTAAGTAAATTCATCGATGGAACTCGACACTAACTATCAAGTGACATTGGGAACAAACAGGGCGTATCAGGGCAATCAATTCAAATCAATCGGAGGGCAATCTGGAATGGAATCAAGGTTTGCTAGGCGAACATCGGGTTGTCGAATCCTCGTGGCGCGACATGTGAAACGACTTGATCCAAGTCGACCACTTCGGTGACGCGATCGCGGATGATGCATTGACCTTTGTTGGGTTCGTTCAGCATCGAAAGGGGCACATTGACGACATCGACGATGTTCTCGACGACTACGCCTACATGCATTCGTCCGGCGGAATAGACGACCGCATTGATCAAACCGTTTTCGTCTCCCGAAACACCTCCGCCGTAACCATTGCCCAATTGAAGCAACGGCATGATTTCGCCGCGGTATTGGATGACCTGCTCGTTGCCGGAATGTTCGATTCTGCTTGCTTCGAACTTTTCCAACCGCGCGACAGTGGAGAGTTTGATTGCCGATCGATTTCCGTTATCGGACTCGACCAACAGCATCAGTTCGGACTCCGACATGCCATCGAGGTGTGCGAGGTCATTGTTTCGCGGAACGCGATCACGGTGTTCTGACAAAACGTTGCTGCGTTGTGCGACGCCAAGCACGTCCAAGATCAGTGCGACCATCCCATCCCCCATGATGGTAGCACCTGCATAGCAGGCAATATTTTCTAAAAAACCGCCTAAGGGCTTAACGACAATTTCTTGACTGTCGATCACCGAATCGACGACTAACCCGAAGTGCCGATCTTCCGCTTGCAGGACGATAATATTGACACTTTCGTTGTAGTCGTTCCGTCCCCGTGGCGGACGCAGGCCGAGCAGTTCGTCGAGGAACACCAACGGCAAAAGGTTTCCGCGTAAGCGATAGACGGGGACGTCATGGATGAACTCGATTTCACATTTGTCGAGGTCACAATCGAGGCGTACCAGTTCCAGCAAACTGACTTGTGGGATCGCGTATGCTTCGCCGGCTGTCTCGGTGATCAATGCCGGAACGATCGCGAGTGTCAACGGAATCTTGATCCGGAGTGTCGTCCCCTTTCCGGCGACACTCTTGATTTCGAGTGTCCCGCCGATCCGTTCAATATTTGTTTTCACGACGTCCATACCGACGCCGCGCCCTGAAACGTTTGTGACCGTTTGTGCCGTCGAAAAGCCTGGCAACAAGATCAGGTTGATCAGCTCACGCTCGCCCATCATGTCGGCTTGCTCGGGAGTGATTAGCCCTTTCTCGATCGCCTTGTCACGGACGCGATCGGCGCGAATTCCGCCACCGTCATCGCAGATTTCGATGATGACTTGTCCGCCTTCGTGGAATGCCCGCAACAACAAGATGCCTTCCGCACGTTTGCCGGCTTCCAGTCTGGCTTCTGGCGGTTCAATCCCGTGATCGACCGAATTTCGGACGATGTGTGTGAGCGGGTCCTTGATCGCTTCAAGAATCGTTTTGTCAAGTTCCGTGTCAGCGCCTTCCATTTCGACGGCGACTTTCTTTTTGCAAGCGGACGCGAGGTCACGTACGACGCGTGGCAGTTTGCTCCAGGCATGGCGGATCGGTTGCATCCGAGTCTTCATCACGCCTTCTTGCAGCTCTGTCGTGATCAAGTTCAAACGCTGTGAAGCCGCCAGAATATTTGAATCTTTCGATTTCTCGCAGATACGCAAAATCTGATTCCGAGCCAGCACCAGTTCGCCGACAAGGTTCATCAATTTGTCGAGGAGATCGACATCGATTCGCACCGTGGAGTCGGCAACGGATTTGCCTTTCTCTCCGTCGGATGGCTTCGGTGGCGTCTTCGCTTCACTGACTTCGGCCGGTTTTGGCGTAGGGACTGCGGCAGCCGGTTTGGACTCGGCAGGTTTGACAGAAGTCGTCTCTGCTGCGGCGACGCTGGGTTCGGGGGCGACGTGATCGGCACTTGCGTCTTTCCCCGATGCGTTTTCATTCTCGGCATCGGTTGCTACCACTGCGGGAGTCGAGCCGTCGACTTCACCCTTGGTATCAAGCAGTTCTTGAAGCTGTCCGATCAGCGACGCATAGTCGCTTCGCCTTCAATTCCGCTGTCTTCCAAATTGGTCAGGATGCTGCGGATGGCATCGACCATGCCGAGCAAACCATCCGCGATATGATTGTTTAGTTGAAATGCACCATCGCGAAGTGGGACCAGTAGGTTCTCGCCGACGTGGGCGACTTTCTCTAGTTTGGGAAGGGCGAGAAAGCCAGACGTGCCTTTGATCGTATGGATCGTTCGAAAGATACTTGCGAGTCGATCGCGGTTATCCGGTTCGTCTTCGAGCGCAAGCAGATCGCTGTCAAGTTGGTCGAGGCTTTCATAGCTTTCGACCAAAAACTCTTTGATGATGTCGTCAAGTCCGTCCACAACTCAATTCCCCGTACAGGTTGGCTTTAAAGGCATCGATGTGTGGCAACCGTGAACGTCCTTCCGGTTGCGGCTAACATGCCAGACCGAGACCGTCTGCAACTGCAGAATGTCTGCGAATACAGGGAACGATAGAACGCCACTAAATACGCGATCGAATTCGCAATTTGGAACTTACGGGAATAGGGGAACACCCCAGCCAGCACAGCGAGGGATAAGCCAGCAGTGCAGGGACCGAACCCACAAAAGAGAAACGGGTGTCCGGTGGCAGACGCGGAAGATCTGCAACAAGACTGTCGGGCAATGCAGTCTTGATGGTGCGTGAGAACGCGAAGAATTGGGGGTGAACGCAGTCGAAATCGCGACACCGAAGCGACGGACAACCCTCACTGGGATTGTCCGGCAGACCAGATATCAGTGGCCTTGAATCAGTCGCCCATAAACATTTCGCCCAGACCACCAAGCAGGCTTCCTTCGCCCTTGCGTGTGTTGCCCGCGGCCGGGATCGCGGAAGCAAGGCGACCGGCGAATCGCGAGAACGGCAACGATTGCAGCCAGACGGGGCCGGGGCCTCGGACGGTAGCGAGGAACAAGCCTTCGCCACCGAAGAATGCGTTCTTTAGCCCGCCAACAAACTGCACGTCATAGTTAACGGTCGGCCCCATCGCGACCAAGCACCCGGTATCCAAGCGAATCGTTTCGCCCGCTTCGAGTTCTCGGTACATCATCGTTCCGCCCGCGTGAATGATCCCGATGCCGTCGCCGCGTAGACGTTGCATGATGAAGCCTTCGCCGCCGAACAGTCCAGCGCCAATCTTCTTTTGAAATGCGATATCGACGGTCGTCCCGCGGGCGCCACAGAGGAACGCGTCTTTTTGGCAGATCACTTCGCCGCCAAGTTGATCGAGGTGCAATGGAATACATCGCCCCGGATAGGGCGCACCGAAAGCAACTTGGGCACGCTGCTGAGATTGATTGGTGAATGTCGTCATGAATAACGCTTCGCCGGTCAGCACACGTTTTCCGGCCGAGAGTACCTTGCCGAATAAGCTGGAGTCTTGTTTTGATGGGTCGCCGAAGACGGTCGCCATCTCGATCCCGTCGGTCATGTACATTAGCGCGCCCGCTTCGGCGATCGTTTGCTCGCCCGGGTCAAGCGTGATTTCGACGTACTGTGTTTCGTGTCCGAAGATCTCGTAATCGATTTCATCGCTGGTTCGTGCTCGACCATCCGATGATTGACCGCCCCGCATCGTCACCGGTGCGGAGCTGATTTGGACTTCACCGGCCGAGAACTGGTCATCGTGGTCGGCGGTGGTGTTGACCCCCGATCCCAAGCCAGCCGACTCGAACGGGTCATCCATTGTTGCCGTGCTGCCGGGCACATTGAATGCGTGACCACAGGTTCGGCAATTGACCGTTTTTCCGGTCATGTCGTCGCCGGCTTGGTACTGTTTTCCACACATGGGGCAGTTAAATTCCACGGTCAATCGTCCTTCTTGATTTGGCGGTCGTCATTTTGGGAGCTGCGTTTTAGCTGCGGGCGCGTTTAAGCCAAGGCCTCACCGTAGCGTCGATGGGGCGCGGCCGCTTCCTCGGTTGTGATTTTTTCGAACATCGATGCTTTGCGTATTCGAACGCCACCGCGTGAAATTGCGTCACCGTGTGAAATTGGGATGAGGATCGCAGTTTCTAGAGAAGCGTTTGGGAGCCCCCACTCGTCGCGCCCCAGACGAAGTTTTACACTCACGGTGCAATCTCCGGTCCAGACCGATTGGATCGCGGCATTCCCCTTCACGCCGCGAGCGGCAGCGGGAACCCCGCAAACCGCCGAATTGCCACCTCCGGATCTCCCGGATTTTCCATTGAGACTCCCCCCTCATTCCTGAAAAGAAACGATATGAGTGCCAATCATCGACGCGGAACGTTGACGCTGCACGCCGGCCAGGAACCTGATCCGACAACGAACAGTCGGGCGGTGCCAATTTATGCGACCACCAGCTACGTGTTTAACGACACGGATCATGCGGCCGCATTATTCGGGTTGGCCGAGTTCGGCAATATCTATAGTCGCCTGATGAATCCGACGGTCGACGTCTTGGAAAAACGTTTGGCGGCACTCGACGGCGGTGTGACCGGTTTGTGCTTTGCGTCGGGGCAAGCGGCAATCACCGCAGCAATTTTGACGATCGCACATAGTGGTCAAAACATCGTCAGCAGCACGTCGCTTTATGGCGGCACCTGGACATTGTTTACGCAGACGCTCAAAAACCTGGGTATCGAAGTTCGATTCTTTAATCCGAACGAGCCCGATAAAATCCACGAACTGGTCGACGAGAATACGCGATTGGTTTACATGGAATCGATCGGCAATCCGAAAAACGACGTGCCGGATTTCAAAGCCATCGCCGATGCGGCGCACTCGGCACCGCACGGGCCAGTGCCGGTATTGTGCGACAACACGGTGATGACACCGATGTTGCTGCGTCCGATCGAACACGGCATCGACATCGTGATCTACAGCACGACAAAATTCTTGGGCGGCCACGGCACGCATGTTGGCGGTGCGATCGTTGACAGCGGGAACTTCAAGTGGGCCGACAATCCCGAAAAATGGCCCGAGTTCTGCGGACCTTCGCCGTCGTACCATGGTGCCGTCTTTGAAGAACATCTTCGCCCAATGGGAAACATCGCTTACTTGGTTCACATGCGGACGCACTGGTTGCGTGACACCGGTGCCGCGATGAGCCCCTTTGCCGCGTTCCTGTTCTTGCAAGGTTTGGAAACGTTGCACCTGCGGATGCCACGACACTGCGAAAACGCCAAGAAGGTCGCCGAGTTCCTGGAGTCCAGCGACGCTGTCGAGTGGGTGAACTATCCAGGATTGAAATCACACAGCGACTATGATCGCGGTCAGCAGTACTTGCCCGACGGCCAAGGCGCGATTCTTGGATTCGGTATCAAAGGCGGTATGGAAGCGGGCAAAAAGTTTATCAACTCGTGTGAGCTCTGTTCGCACTTGGCCAACATCGGTGACGCCAAGACGTTGGTGATTCACCCCGCCAGTACGACACACCAGCAGTTGTCCGCAGACGAACAGCGTCAGGCAGGTGTGGTGCCCGAGTACATTCGTATGTCGGTCGGTATCGAAGACGCCGACGATATCATCGACGACTTGAAGCAAGCCTTGGCGGCTGCCACCGCGTAATGTCCGAGAAGGCGGCTGAGAGCCAGTCTTTTGAAAGCACCGACGACAATCGTGTCGTCGGGCCGCTAACGCATGCTCGCCATGTCGCGTTCGATGGTGAAATCGAGTTGGAACGTGGCAGCAAGCTTGACGGGGTCCGGTGCGCTTTCGAAACCTGGGGAGAACTGAATGACGACGCCAGCAACGCAGTGCTGGTCTGTCATGCGCTCTCCGGTGACTCTCATGCGGCACGCCACGGCGAAGACGATGATCCCGGCTGGTGGGACGATTTGATCGGCCCCGGCAAACCGATCGACACAGATCATTTTTTCGTAATCTGTCCCAACGTATTGGGCGGATGTCGAGGGACAACGGGCCCTGGCGATCTGAATCCGCAAACCGGCAAGCCCTACGGAGCCGATTTTCCGCGGATCACGATTGGTGACATGGTCACCGTGCAGAAACGTTTGATCGATCACCTTGGGATCAAGCGTTTGCGAGCGATCATTGGTGGATCGCTAGGCGGGCACCAAGCGATGAGTTGGGTGTCCCGATTTCCCGATGCGACGGAGCTTTGTGTCGTCATCGCGTCGAGTGCCCGATTGACCAGCCAAGCGTTGGGATTCGATGTGATTGGACGCAATGCGATTCAGACCGATCCGCATTTTTACGACGGTCAGTACTATGACCAGCCGGAGCGCCCGGACACCGGATTGGCAATCGCACGAATGCTTGGCCACATCACTTATCTATCGACGGAGGTGATGGAGAAAAAGTTTGAATCGGATCGACACGATCCGCGTGAAGTCGCGACCAGTTTCGAACAACGGTTCAGCATCGGTTCGTACCTCGCCTACCAGGGACAAAAGTTTACGACTCGGTTCGATGCCAACAGCTACGTCACGATCACGATGGCGATGGATCTGTTTGATCTTGGCACCAGTCGATTGCAACTGATGGAAACCTTCGGTGAAGCTCAGTGTGAGTTCGTTGTTGTGAGTTTCAGCAGCGATTGGCTGTTCACACCGCATCAGTCTCGGGACATCGTCAACGCGTTAACGGCACTTGATAAATCGGTCACCTATGCCGAAATCACTTCGCCACGTGGGCACGATTCGTTCTTAATCAACGAAGACATCGCCAAGTACGCGCCTTTGATCCAATCGCGTTTGGGCGACGTTGATCGTATTCCGCCGTCGATCAGCAAGGTCGAATCGTTGATCATCAACGAGATCCCAGAAAACGCATCCGTGTTGGACTTGGGATGCGGCGATGGCCATTTGCTGGCAGCGCTTAAACAACGCGGGCATCAAAAACTGGTCGGCGTCGAAGTCGCCCAGTCCAGCATCTTGAACGCGGGGCGGCGCGGACTGAATATCATCGACTATGACTTGAACGAAGGCTTGCCGGCATTTATCGATAATCAGTTTGACGTGGTGGTGCTCAGTGCGACATTGCAAGCTGTCGCAAACATCGAAAAGTTGTTTGACGAGATGCTGCGGGTTGGCAAACGCGTGATCGTCAGTTTCCCAAACTTCGCCTACAAAAAACTCCGCGAAGATTACGTCGTCCGGGGACGCTCACCGAAAGCTCCGGGCGAATTCGGTTATGAGTGGTTCAATACGCCCAACCGACGTTTCCCTTCGATCGCGGACGTTCATGACCTCTGCCAACGGAAACAGTTGCGTTTGGTGGACGAGTACTATTTCGATGCTTCTACTGGCGAAGTGATCGCGGCGGACGACGATCCGAACCTGAACGCCGACACGGCGATTTTGGTCATGACCAGGGAATAACGTTTTTTCGCGATCCTAGCGGCGGTGCTTGGAAACTAAGCCAAGATCCCTGTCGTGAAAGCGAATCTTGGGTGTCAGCAAATTCTGCATTCTTGCCACGCGGCCGAAACCTTCTCGCCATCGCGTTGGTAAAACAAGTGGAAATGCTGTCCGGTTCACGTTGAACAATTCCGTCGGAATCTGAGATGTTAAACACTTCGCTGGGGCGTTGGTTGGCCCTTTCATTCGCCGCCAGTTCGATCGCTTCACTGGCATCAACGGCGGTCGCCGAGGACGATCCACGTGATGTATCGCGACTGCTGCCGCCGACCACGCTCGCTTATCTTGAGATTCCCAACCCGGATTCCATTGCCGAAACCATCTTAGGCCATCCCATTCGGGCTCGTCTGGAGTCGATGCCGCAGTACGACCAAGTTGCGAAGTCCCAGCAATACGCGCAAGCCCAGGTTGGACTCGCGATGGTCGAGGGCTTGTTCGGTATGCCACTTCGCGAAGTCGTCCAAAATACCACCGCAAACGGTGTCGTCGCGATTCGCGACGGAGCAACCGACGGAGCCGCGGTCATCCTCACGGCGAAAGATAAGGAATCTGCCAAGACGGTTTTTGAGAAGGCGATGCAAGTTGCATCGATCGAATGGTTCAACGGATTGGAGCCGGTGGAGTATCGTGGCATCACCGCCTACAAAAAACGCGACGTACGGGTCGCGATTCACGAAGACCGGATCTTGATTACCAACAATTCGGATCTTGGGCGGTTTATCCTCGACCAAATGCTCGAACCATCTGGCGAATCGCTGCACGATGACCCGGCATTTCAAGCAGCCAAACAAACCCAAAGCAACGAAGCGGACGCCTGGGCGTACGTCATATTGGATCCTTTTCGATCCAAGGGGAAATTCGAGAAGCTGCACCGCGACGTTCGCCGTAATCCAGTCGCGGAAGCGTTGGTGGGCGGCTTACTGAGCTGTCTGGACGAGACGCCCTATGCGACGGCCGAGGTTGATTTGACAACAACCGGGCTTGGCTTGCAGTTTGTCATTCCGTTCGTCGAAAGTGCGATTCCCAGCGAACGAGAATATTACTTCGGTCCCGATCATGCTGGTGTTGGTCCCGCGATCCCTCAGCAGCCTCAGCAGTTGCTTAGCTTGAGTACCTACCGCGACTTTTCCGCGATGTGGTTGCACTCCGGTGACCTGTTCGATGAACGTATCAACGACGAGTTTGCGAAAGCTGATGCCACACTAACGACAATCTTTTCTGGTCACGACTTTGGCGAAGACATTCTCGGTTCGGTCGAGCAGGAATCGGGTTTGTTGCCGTTCGCCAAGAATTCGCCGATGGACAACCTGTTCCGGCAATCAAGCTGCCCGCGTTTGCGTTGCTAATGAAGATGGAAAATCCCGATGAAGTGTCGAGGGAATTCAAAAGGATTTTTCAAAGCCTGGTCGGTTTTATCAACATCATCGGTGCTCAAGAAGGCAATCGCCAATTGGAACTTGACCTCGATAAGCTTGACGGAGGTGCCCAGTTGGTGATCAGTCGCTTTGTTCCCGAGCGTGAGGACGAAGGTTCAACCGATGCGCCGATCGTATTCAATTTTTCACCCACGCTCGGATTCTCTGGTGACCGATTGGTGCTCGCCAGTACCACTGACCTTGCAAAACGCTTGACCGTTTCGGAAGAGCCAGCATCTAGCGAAACCCAAGCGAACACGCAGTTATTGCTGTCTGCTGATGTGCTGCAAAAAGTTGTCGTGGACAACCGATCGCAACTCGTCGCTCAAAACATGCTTGAAGAAGGCAACTCGCTGGAGGAAGCTCAGGCGACGATCGACTTCATCACCAACATGATTGGCTATTTCAAGTCTGCCAAAGTCACGTTTGGGCCTTCGGCCGGAAAACTGAAGCTGGCCGTCGATGTCGAAGTCAACACCGATCAAACTGACTTGGTAAGCGAGTGAATCGCAAAGGGTGAACCCAATGGCTGTCGGAACCGCTTTCACGATTGATCCAGATTGGGCGTGGGAACGCTTTACACCCACCGACGATCAGCCATGGGGTCATTCGCTCGCGTCGCATCTGCTCCGTCGTGGCGGATTTGCACCGACCGCGCAGCAATTGGAACAGGCCGTCAAATCAGGATTCGAATCGACCCTCGACGGACTCACGGACGTCGAGAACACGTCTCAAGATTACTTGGACGAGATACGAACACTCACGCGTGCGGCGCTCGCCAGTGGCAGCAACAAGCAACTTGCTGCCGGATGGGTTTATCGGATGCTGACGACACCGCATCCGTTGCTCGAAAAGATGACATTGTTCTGGCACGGCCATTTCGCCACAAGCGCGACGAAGGTCGATGATGCGGAGTTGATGCTGCAGCAAAACGAATTGCTCCGCCAGCATGCTCTCGGCGACTTTCATGTGCTGTTGTTGGAAATCTCCCGTGATCCGGCAATGCTGATTTACTTGGATTCGGTGACCAACCGGAAGTCACACCCGAACGAGAACTATGCTCGCGAAATCATGGAGTTGTTTTCACTTGGCGAAGGCAACTACAGTGAAACCGATATCCGCGAGTTGGCTCGCTGTTTTACCGGTTGGGAGATCAAACGCAAACGTTTCCGATTCAACCGATTTCAGCATGACACTGGAAAGAAAACGGTTCTCGGAAAAAGTGGATCGTTCGGCGGTGAAGATGCCGTGCGGATCGTCAGTGAGCAGTCATCCGCACCAATGTTTCTGTGTGAAAAGCTGGTGCGATTTTTCGTTGCCGACGATTTGAAGTGCACGCCTGAATTGTTGCAACCACTTGCTGACCGCATGCAAGCAGATGACCTTCAGATCGCACCGACGGTGAAACGGATTTTGGGAAGCAACCTGTTTTTCTCGGAGTCTGCGCGAGCCAGAAAAGTTCGTTCGCCGGTCGAGTTTGCGATCGATTTACTTCGGTCACTCGAAGGCACCACTGACACTTACATGGTTGCCGAAGCGATTTCTGATTTGGGTCAAGGGTTGTACCATCCGCCCAGCGTCAAAGGTTGGGACGGAGGTCGGGCGTGGATCAATTCGTCAACGCTACTCGGACGATCGAATTTTGTTCGACGACTCGTCGACCATCCCAAAACCAGATTTGGAAAGCAATCACTTCGGGAATACTTGGACGATCGGGGCGTTGCGACCATCGATGATTTGCTCGCGTTTGTTCAGCCGATCTTATTTGCCGTACCGCTAAACGATTCTGTTCGCAACCAAATCGAATCGATCCGTTTGAATTCGCTTGATCGAAGTGCCAACGGTTTTGAAGATGCAATTCACCTACTGTGCTCGCTGCCGGAGTTTCAGTTGTCATGACAAAGAAAATCAGCCGACGTCGTGTCCTCCACTCATCGGCCGCTAGTGTCGCGGCACTTTCGCTGGATCAAGTGGTCGCCTGTCCGAGAACGCTGTGTCTTGGAGCGAGGAATTCAAAATCGGATGGCAAGATTCTGGTCGTCGTCGAGATGGCCGGTGGCAATGACGGATTGAATACCGTCGTTCCGTTCAATGATGATGCTTACCGCAAGGCTCGGCCAAATCTGCGAATCGAGAAATCGAGCTGCTTGGCGATCAATGATGATCGTGGTTTCCATCCGGCACTTACCGGGTTTGCGTCATTGCTTGAACAGGGGAAGCTTTCGATATTGCATGGCATCGGCTATCCAGATCCGAACCGATCGCACTTCGAGTCGATGGATATATGGCACACTTGCCATCGCAAGGACGAGCCTCGACCCGACGGTTGGATTGGGCGGGCATTGCAAGCGTCAAGACGGGAAAGCAACGATCCGCCAGCGATTCATTTGGGATCTGAACAACAACCGTTCGCGCTGATGTCACGCGAACTGCGTGTGCCATCGATCCAATCTTTGCAGCAATTCCAACTGCGAAAGAATGGAAGTGTAGACCTCTCCGAGACGATTCGTGAACTGAGTGCTGAAACGACGTCTGACGAAAACGAGTTGCTTGGCTTTATCCAAAGCAGCACTTCGTCGGCGATCATGACCAGCGAGCGTATGGAGCAGACACGAAAACAAAAGCCAAGCCAATCCACGTATCCGAAAAGCAACCTTGGTCAGAAACTGCAAACGGTCTCGCAGTTGATCGCTTCGGATCTTGAAACAAGAGTCTACTACGTTCGTATTGACGGATTCGATACACATGCCAATCAACCCGATGCGCATACTGCGTTGCTTCGCGAAGTTGGAGATGCCGTGAACGCCTTTGTGGCTGACATCAGCGGACAAGGCAACGGTGACCGGGTCTTGGTGATGTGCTTTAGCGAGTTTGGCCGGCGAGTGGCTGAGAACGCGAGCGATGGAACGGATCATGGGACTGCCGCGCCCGTGTTTTTCGCTGGCGGTCGAGTACGTGCTGGCGAGGTCGGCGACTATCCAAGTTTGACCGACCTCGAAGAAGGTGACTTAAAGCACCACACCGATTTTCGGTCGGTCTATGCCACCGTTTTGCAGCAGTGGCTTGAGTGCTCAAGCGATTCCATCCTGGACGGATCGTTTCCCATGCTTCCGTTCTTGGACGTTGGCTGAGAACGCGTGCCTTATTCGGGACTGTTTCCTGAACGGGGAACCCAGGTCTCTGGTTCGTCTAGCATGTAGGGCTGATGAAAGACTGTCATCTCGTCGCCTTGATCCTTTAACCACGCATCGAGTGCATCCGACAATTGCTGACGGTTGGCGGCATGTGCCGTTTCGTCGATCAGGTTGTTGCGTTCATAGGGATCCGATTCCAGATCGTAAAGTTCCTCGGCAGGCCGAGCATGGTACCGATTCATTGCGTCGGCAGCCGTCGCATCTGTCTTTGCGAGTTCTTGCCATTCGAGAATGTAGTCGCTCGAGTTCGCTCGATGAAGCAGATCGATGTGTGTCGTGAAGGCAAACTCGGGATGCAGGTTGCGAATGTACTTGAACCGACCGTCGCGTACCGAACGAACGGGATACACGTTCATTTGTCGGTCGCCGCTGTGTGTGGTGAAGATCAGTGCGCGATGCGTTTTTGCTTTTCCACTGAGCACATCGGCAAAGCTGGCACCGTCAAGTCCGGTCGGTACCTCGCCGCCAGCCAACTCGATTAAGGTCGGCAACATGTCCACCCAGCTGACCATCGCGTCCGTACGTGTGTTGGCTTGAATGTGTCCTGGCCATGAGACGATCAATGGCACACGAATCCCTTCTTCGTACAACGTCCATTTGCCGAGCGGGAACTGTGCGCCGTGGTCGCTGGAGAACACGTAGATTGGATCGCCTTGAAGATGTTTCTGTGTCAGTGTCCGCAGGCTTGCTAGAACTTCGTCGAGCTGTTTAACCTCTTGCAAGTATCGTGAACGCTGAACTCGCGTCCGCGGCGTATCGATCAGCATCGGTGGCAAGTACACACCAGCGGGATCAAAGCTGGAATGATTTGGCCAAGGTACGTGCGGATTGCCAATCCCGACAAACAGGGCCAATGGCCGGTCATCCTTTCGGTTGTTCAGAAAGCGCGTTACGTTCTGCAGTAGCTTGGGCATCTCCTTGGCATTCTCGACGACTTCAAAGCCGAACGATTTAGCGCGATTGGAGTGGGCGATTTTGCCGAACGACGCGACTTGATAACCAAGGTCCTTCAGGACGAAGGGCAGGCGATCAACGTCAGCACTTGGTGTTGAATGGTTTTCCTCGGCACCGTTGCGGGCTGGCATCAGCCCTGTCAAAAGCGCGGCCCGACTTGGCGCACAAGATGGGCTGGCAACGAACGCTTGATTGAACGTCATGCCTTCCGAAGCGAGTGCTTCTAAGGCTGGGGTTTTGATTCCATGTTCGTCATAGACCGAGATGTCTCGCTGAGACAAATCGTCGGCCAGATAAACGACAATGTTGGGACGTTCGTTTGCAACGGCGGTGCAAACGGAGAGGAACAGCAAGGCGGCAGAAGTGAGAAAACGCATCGGCGGCTATTGTTGGGTAGCAAAATCGAGTTCGCTCGAGATTATACCCACCGCGTTTCAATTCCGATGCGCGATCAACCAAAGGCGGCAACGTGATGTTGAAGTCAATCCGGTTTACGGTTGCTCGTTTTCGATCACTTCTGGGCTCGCCGGATCTTCTGGGGCCCGTTTACGGAGCTTGCGTTGCAGGGACCGCCGGTGGATGCCCAATCGACGTGCCGCTTCGCTGATGTTGCCACCGCAGTCCGATAAAACTCGATGAATGTGCTCCCACTCGTTTCGTGCAAGCGACGGGGCGGGGAAGCTGACTTCGCCAGTCGGAACTGTCGGGCAGTCACCACGTGCGAAAGCGGCTAGGATGTCATCGGCATCGGCGGGCTTGCTGAGGAAGTTCACTGCACCCGCACGCACCGCATCGATCGACGCGGGGATGCTGCCGAATCCGCTGAGCATGATGATCCGCGTATTCGGATTCATCTGCAAAAGTTTGCGTAGTAGGTCCAGTCCTGACTTGCCAGGCATCCGCAAATCGAGCACCGCCAAGTCTGTCGGGGAGTGATGAAACACTTCGACAGCTTCGTCGTAAGTGCCGGCGGTTTGGACCAAGAATCCCCGTTGACGAAGCGCCATTGCAAGTCGGTCCCGCAGTATCACGGTGTCATCGACTAGTAGAACGCTGTCGGCGCCAAGATCGGCAGCGGTGTAAACCGGGGCGGAATCGTCTGTCATGTTTCTGTGATTGGTAATGCTAAGCGTTGTTCGCCCATGGGGCCGCACCAGCTACCAGTTTGCCAGCTGCGTCCGCTGTGACAGCGAGCGGGCTCCACGTTTCCATTGTAGGTCACAGTTCAAGCACGCCTATCCCACGGCAAGGCTACGTCCGGTTGATTTACCGAAATGCGACCTGCAGCGATCACTGGAAAACGCAGGAATGTTCGAGCGAGCCGCGATTGCAGAGCCTTGCCCCCAACCACTGAACATTGATCGTGTGACGATTGGCCGCTATGAAAATCGGCGACTGATCACACCCAGGATACCGCCGCTGCAGAACAGCCCGATGATCGTGATCGCGAATAATCCACCACTTGCGCGCAACCGGCCGTCTAGCTGGTCGTTTTGTACGGCGCGTTGGATCAACGCCTGTGCCTCGGGATCAAACCGCAGCTCGACGGCGATTTCTTTCAGTTCTTCGTCGCCTTTGGTGATGGTGCCTTCGTATCGCCGCGCGACCAGTATTTCGCGAATCGCTTGGTCGCTTAGATAGCACTCATCGCAATTCCAATCGTAACATTCCTTGATGTACAAGGCGATGTTGGCCCGCAGCAGCGCCATCAGCTTGTCTTCGCAGGCCTCGATCGTCTTGCACCCACCCGTGGTCACTGGCCACGTGTGATTGCTCCCTTCGATGTTTCGTTCGGCGTCGGCCCAGCTTGGCCAATCGTCGGGATAAGTGATATGAGTTAGCGGCGCGACCGAGAGGTTCGCCGATCCTTGGGAAGGTTCGGCCGAGTCGTTGTCCGGTTGTGGCGGATCTGTTGGGGACTCGTCAGAGGCTGATTCGTTCTCGAGAGCTTCGGATTCAGTTCCCGAATTGCCTGCGGCTTCGACTTTGTCGGTGGGCTCGACCGTTTCGAGATTCGATTCAGGATCGGATGCTTCGACCACGGCCGCTTCGACCACGACTGAAGCCACTTCGGTTTCGGCATCTTGGTCGGTGATCGTTTCGGCATAGCCGACGGTTGCGACAAATGCGACCACGGCAAAAGCGGTCAAGGATGGCAGTAGGTGTTTCATGATTGAACCTCCATCGCCAAGGTTTCGTGATCGGGAGAAGTGGCATTCGGTGATCGTCGCCGATGACGGAGGTGCGAGAACCGCTCGATCTCCGATTCATAGGAACGCGGGTTGATCCAAGGGGCTGACATTTGCGTGGCGATTGCCAAGCCGCCGGCGACCAGCAAACCGATCGGCTGGGGAATAGGCAGGATCTGGTGAGCGCCCCAAGCGGCGACGCAGACGACGGCGACGCTCCAAAGGCTCAGTCGTGTGCGGCGAAGCGGGTCAACTGATTTCCACCAACGAATGCCACCGAACAGCAACGCGAAGTGTGCCATCATGCCGGATGCACGAATGGTTCCATCGTTGTGATAAAGGGCTTGTGGGAGATCGCTTTTCAGAAATTCGCTGTATGCGGGAATCGCGGGCAACAGGAAGTACTCTGTCAGTGCAAAGGCCCATAGTCCAACCATCGCACCGACACCGGCCAAGACCAAGCGTCGAGGCAAACTTTCGCCTTCGTTGCGTTCCCAAAGTTTTCCAAGACCAAGAATGCCTTGCGCCCCGACCAGGACGACAAGTGCCATCCAAAAGAACGGGGCAAGCTCGATCGCCGTGACATCCCCACTGCGAAGCCCGATGACTCCCGCGATGACGGCCATCGCAAGCACGGTCAACGAAGATGCCAGCCAAGACGTATTCAATTCTGCCAAGCGGACCAAGTTGTGTTTTGCCCGAAGCGTATTACGAACTTCGTTTTTCCATTCGGTTTTTGACTTCGCACGTTTCGGTTTCGACGATTGGCGAGATGCCAATTGGTGTGCTCGCGCATAGCTGGGCTGTTCGTTCGTGTGCAGCACCATTTGCCGGATGATGTAGTACGGCACATAAATCGCTGCCAACACCGACAACACAGGCAGCAACCAACTGGTGTTTAGGAACAGCACGAACGCGACCACCGCGCCGATCCAAAACCGAGATCGGGGTGACTGTTCGAGTGATTGCCACCACAACCCAAGGTCGCTGGTTGATTTGCGGATCGCGCGTAGCAGCGGTTCTTCGGTTGGCGAGGAATATGGCCCAGCGACGGCTGGTGCGCCAATTTGCGGGGCGGGTGATTTTTGTGTTGGAAAGCTCGCGACAGGCTCGTGAAGTTTGCGACCACGAGGTGTGGGTTTCAAAACTGGGGACTGGAGTGCTGCGATCGCAACGGCATCAGAAGAGTCCAACCCGAGTGGCGCGATCATATCCGCCACGGTGGAAGGACGCTTGGTGGGGTCTTTGTCGAGCGCCGCACCGATGACTTCACGATACGGCGACGCGATGGCGCTCAAGTCCGGCAGCGCGGTCATGTGTTTGACGATGATCTCATGACAGCTATCGCCGTCAAAGGGAACTCGTCCGGTCAGCAATTCGTAAAGGATGATTCCCAACGCATAGATATCGATCTCGCGTCCGTATTGCCCGCGTCCAATTTCCGGGGCCATGTAGTGGAACGTGCCGACGCTTTCGGTGTGACCACCACGCTGGGACGCGCTGATGTATTTACTCAGTCCATAATCGCCGACTTTGACGATCCCCAAATCATCGAACACGTTGCCGGGTTTTAAGTCCCGGTGGACGAGTCCGGCACTGTGCAGATGCGAGACGCCGGCGGCAATTCCGGCAAACCAACGTCGGGCGTCGGTCTCTGTTAATCCGGTCGGATAGAGATCCAGCACGTCACGGAGGTTTTGTCCGGCGACGTATTCCATCACCACCCACGAACCGCTGTCGGCATCGCGACAGATGTCAAACAGCGAGACCAAGTTTGGGTGCTTCAGATTAAGGCACTGCGATACACCGCGGATTTCGACGTCCAGATTGCGCTGGATTCGCTTGAGTGCGACCTCTTTTCCGGCTTCGCTGACCGCAAAGTACACTTCGCCGAACCCGCCAACACCGACACCACGCCGTATCGTGTACGGTGGCAAAGGTTGTGAGCCGGGTGGATAGGTGAACGACATGGGCCGGGAATTCGTTGACGAGCCGGCATGCGCCGAAGGCACACAGCCGAGCGAAGTTTCAGCGAGTTCCATTTTATCGTTGATCGGGCCCGCGTCACGCTGAATGCGCGAAGACTTTTCAGATCCGATTTGATGCAATTTCTGTTTGCGCGGCTTCAGCGAACCCCAAAACGCGTCGACGAAGTTCATTTTGCCAAAGCAACATTTCCCGCGTTTGGACATTGGTGAGTCCGCACGGTCCGCTGATTGGGATTCGGGACGCTTTTCAGGTGCGAGTGAGTTCATACTTCTTCCAACATCATGTCCAAAGGTCCCAGCGATTGACGCTGGCCAGGAATCAGGTCCACAAACTCACGCGCCGTTTCCGACGCGAGGAATCGCGATGTGTTGCTGCTCCGATTCAGCTTTGCCTTCCACCTGCCGTCTCGAATCACGAGGACCGCTGACACGTCCATGCCCGAGCAGCGAATGTGGTTGGCTTCGGTCGGGCCAATCAACAGGGTTTGTGCGGCGATCAAGATGTGATCGACATGCCCGTCAAATCGATGCGGAGGCTGCAATTCCAAAACCGCGGAGGCTGACAGGACCGATGGCTTGCGAAGCAACATGGTCGCCGAACCCGAAATCGGAAAACGGCTGCCATCGACAAGCAATTGGCGTTTGGGCGGGGCCATTGACCGGGGCCCAGAATTGTTGCCGTCAGAAACCGACGGCGACCAAAAGTAATCGCCGCCGTGGCGAATCAACGTTCCTTCATTGCGTCGCCAATCGGCTTGCACGGTTACGTCTGCTGTCTCGCCATTCTGACGCACGCCGCCAATCGTCAGCCGGTCACCGGCGAACAGGGCGTAACCGCCGCAGCGATCGATCCACAATCGCCAGGCGTCGGTTTGCGGTGAAGATTGGGTGGGGCGAATCATCGAATTCATCGTCACGAGACGTTGTAAAGAGACAGCGGTGAACAGCGATCAGTCGACTTGGATCGAAACCAATTCCGATGCAGGCTGCTTGCCATCGAAGTAGGCCGCGATGTCGTCGAGCAAGTTTTCGTCGCTCGGTTCATCGAGATCGATTCCACTGAAGTACTCGACGTCGACACGCATGGTTTCCTCTTTCACGTCAATATCTGTGGCAATTTCGTCCAGCAGTCGACGTGTCTGAGAAAGATGGCTGTCGTCCAGATTCAAGTCACTGGCGGTCTCGGCAACACGCAGGGCGCCCAAGCGGGCTTGCAGGTTCTCGATCTCCACCTCCAGTTGACGCTTGGCATTGAGCATCTCTTCCATGCGAGCTTCAGCTGAAGCCAGCGACGATTCGCGAGCTCCCAACATTTGCTGCAGCTTTTCAGCCGTCGCGCGACGGGTCTTGAAACGCTTGAAGCGGTTTTTCAAGTCCTCTTTGACTTGGTCCGACGAGTAGCTGCGACCTGCATAGACGAAATGTTCGTCGCCGCCCTTCAGGTCGTCGGTCAGTCGCTCGATGTCCGACTGAGCTTTGGTGAGCTGCGTTTCGGTGGTCTCGAATTCCTTTTGCAAGCGAACGACTTCAATTTTCTCAGACGCAATTCGCTTGGCGTTTTTCGTGATCTCGGGTTTCAGATCCGAAATCATCTGACGTGCTTGCTTGATCTTCCATTCCAACGGAACGGAATCACTGGCGGTTTCTTTCAGGTAATTGACGCCGCATTTTGTATAGCTGGACAGTGGAATCCCCACCGCCAAGCTGGACAACAGGGCGACGGCGCCGCCGGTGATGAGGGCTTTTTTCAACATGGATTGGTTCCCCAAAGGTGGTCGGAGGAGAAGAGCCGAAGGTGTTGTGGCTCGCTTCACCCTCCTGTTCGGCTCGAACAACCAAGTCTTGGGGCGGTCGGAAGAATTTTTTTAAAGCCCGGGATAGCCGCTGTTACCCCCTCACGTTGCGTGAAGTCCGTTTCAGGTTGGGTGGTTCGGGCAGTTTCTTTGGGGAGTCCGCAGGCTTTTTCGCCGTCTAGCTGATCACACTGATCACGGTCCATGTACCGGTGATCAGCATCGCAATCGCGGACAGCCACAAGCAAAGGTCCCAGAACTTGCCTGGCTTGAGCTCTTCAATGCAGCGTTGGTAGCGGAAATACAGTGCCGCTCCGCCGAGCATCGGCAGCATCACGCCTTGGGTGATCCCACTGATCAGGACCAGTTTTGCTGGGGATTGGAACTTCAAGAAAATCACCACGCAAAGCAGTGGAAACACACCGCTTAAGATTCTCACCCAGCGTTGGTACGTTTCTTCGCTGTGGTCGACCAGTCCGATCACCCGCATGCAATCGGCGAATGTCCGGGCATGGGACGCGTTGGCGACAAAGAATGTTGAATACAGCACCGCGATCGCCCCAAACAAAAAGATCACCGCTGCCCAATCCGAGAACACCGGTTGAAACATCACGGCAAGCGTCCGCACCATCTCGCCTTTCTCTGGATTCAAACCGATCCGGTGCAGTACGGAGGCGCCCATCAGAAAGAACGCCATTGTCGCGAAGGTGTAGATCACCATCGCTCCCCAGGCGTCGACTTGCATTACACGCATCCAGCCAGCCGCACGGCGTTTCCATTCTGGTGACCCATCGTTGTCCCCAGTAAATCTGCCATAGCCTTTTTCTAAACACCAATACGGATAAGTGATTAGCTCTGCCGCACCGACGCCGATGATCCCAAACGTGGCCAATGCGGTGGCGATCGGGTTGATGCCTTCCATGCGACTCGGCAGATGGAATTTAAGTCCTGACAGAAATTCTTGGGCACTGAACGCGAACTCGGCTTCGCTTTGCAGCCAGTAGACATTGACGACCACCAGCACCGTAAAGGATGCGACCAAGGCGGTGCTGAATGACTGGATCAGACCGTATCGACCGACCACCAAAATCACGCTGGTGATGACGGCGATGATCACTGCCCAAATCGCCGCATCGTTGGTCTCGGCATGCGCGGTATCCGTTGGCGGGTACGCATCGTCGTACCGGGCCCAGGCTTCGGCGATCGATTTTTCGGTTTGTGCTTGCGCCTCGGCGGAGGGTTGCTCCCTTTCGACCGACTGACGCAGCGATCGAAATTCTTCGAAGGTAGCCAATTGCTGGGCGTCGGCCGCTTCGTTGTACGCTTTGCCTTGGTCAGTTAACGGCGCGGTGATCGCGAGTGCTTGCCCAACACCGCCGACGATGCCGCCAAGTTGCGAAATGCTGGCCAGCCACATCACCAACCAATACCACACCAGCCAATTGCCGCGCCCGCGAACACGGGGACCGGGAACTTCGTCCAGAGCAATCAGCGTCGTCTTGCCACTGATGATGGCGTATCGGCCAAATTCGATTTGTGCAAAGACCTTGATCAGGCATCCGAGCAGGATCAACCAAAGGAGGCTGAAACCGGCTTCGGCACCCGTTTTGGTGGTCGCGATTAATTCACCACTGCCGACAATGGACCCGGCGACGATCAGCCCTGGGCCAACCGAGGCTAAGATGCGAGTGATTTGATGGGGAGGTTCAATCGGTTTGTTCATGGCGGAAGAGTTTAGCACTTTGTCCGCCGTTAATGGTGTGAGGTTGGCGCTTTAAACGGGCGAATAGCCGGCGCTTGCGTGACCCGGTGCGATCGGACGATAATTGGGACGCACCTTCGAGACTCATTCACTAGGATTGCATGGCTGCCGCGGCCCCGCTCGATACAACGATCGGTGTAATCACACCGGAAAACATTGCCTTTGAATATCAATTGGCCGGGCCGTTTCGACGTCTGCCCGCCTATCTGATTGACTTCGCGGTCCGCTGGTTCGTCGTGATCGCGGTTTGGTTGGCGCTGGCGATCGCGGGCGGGCTGATGTCGTTCCTGTCGAGTTTTTCAGGACCGCTCAGCCAAGCGTTCTTTATGATCGGGATCTTCGCCATCAATTGGTTTTACGGAACGATCTTTGAAGCGTATTTCAACGGGCGGACGATCGGAAAATGGATGTGCGGAATTCGTGTGATCCAGGTCGACGGACGCCCGATCACACCGCGCAGCGCACTGCTTCGGAATTTGTTGCGTGTCGCCGATCTGGCGCCAGCCGCATCGCTTAGCATGTTCGATCCGGAATTGCCGCCACAGCTTGTGATCCCATCCGGAATCGTAGGACTGGTCACCATGATGATGACACAGCGAATGCAGCGGATGGGCGACTTGGCAGCCGGGACAATGGTGATCGTTGACGAACGCAAGTGGCAATTGCCCGTGGCAAAAGTCGACGACGCGCGTGTCCCCGCGCTCGCATCGTTCATTCCGGGTGACTATCTGATTACGCGCAAGATGGCACGTACCTTGGCAACCTATGCCGAACGTCGGCACTTCATGACACCGCCACGTCGTCGCGAGGTTGCACGCAAGCTTACCGATCCGTTGATCGAGCGTTTCGAATTCCGCAAAGATATCGACCCCGATTTGCTGCTCTACTCGCTTTACTACAAAACCTTCTTGGCTGATTCTGCGACCGAGTCACCTGACCTCGGGCCGCTTTCGGGATACAGTCCACTTGCCAAAGACGCGGACAAGGTTGGCGGGTTGGCCGACGAAACGATCCGTGAAATGGCTCAATCGGTTCCGGTGGTGACGGATCCGGCTGCAACGGTCGAGACAGTGAGTGAAGCGAAAGAATGAATGTTGCCAAGCTATTGGAAAAGCGGAGGACCGATTGGTCTGAGCTGGAGCAGCTTTGCGAGGCGATGGAGCTCCGTGGACGAACCGATTCGCTTGGCGCTAAACATCGTGGGGCGAGAGGCATCACACGGTTTGCTTCGTTGTACCGAGCGGCATGTGCGGATTTAGCGCTGGCCGATGCGTATCAGTTGCCTCCCAATACGGTCACGTACCTGCACCGCTTGGTCGCTCGCGCGCACAATCAACTCTATCGAACGCAATCCGCGTCGCCGGTCGGTTGGTTCCGCATCTTGTTTGAGGAAGCGCCCCAACGAATTTTCAACGACGGTTGTGTCCGGGTGGCGACGATCGTGTTTTTCGGATTGTTTGCGATGGCGATGATCATGGGAGCTGCCGAAGACCAGTTTCCCTTGTTCGCGGAAAACGTTTGTGGCAGCGAAATGCTGAAAAAGACGGAAGCATCGTTTTTGGAACCGCTAAACGTCGCACCGCAAGAGTATTCAGCGCGAGCAGCGTTCTACATCAGCCACAACACCGGCATCGGGCTGCAGTGCTTTGCTTGGGGGATTTTGCTGGTCCCCTGTTTGTACACGCTCGCTTATAACGCCGTGGTACTCGGGGCGACTTTCGGATACATGTCCCGCGATGGGATTGATGGCGCCGACCACTTCTTCGAATTCGTCACCGCGCATGGACCTTTCGAACTGACAGCGATCGCATTGTCAGCCGCTGGCGGGATGCGGTTGGGACTGGGGCTATTTCAAACTCATGGGCTATCACGTGTCGATTCGATGCGTCAGGCCGGTCGCGACGCGGTTCCGGTGATGGCCGCAAGCGCGGCGATGTTCGTACTTGCCGCGTTCACCGAGGGCTTCCTATCGCCGAGTAGTGCACCGTATCTCGTGAAAGTGGCGTGGTCGATCACATCGAGCAGTTTGATCACGTTGTACTTTGTCGTTTTGGGGTTCCCACGTCAGGGGAGTACCGACCGGTCGTTGGTTCGGACGGCGCGTTATTCGGATTTAGTCCAATCACGCGAAACCGAAGCGGGGAGGTCCGCCGGTGCAACTTGACCAAACACATGTCGCGATTCGCGTACGCACGCTTTCAGAAATCGGTGACCTTGCGCTCGTTTTGCTGCATCGTTATCCGACACTGTTACTGAAAGGGTTCGTGATGGGGGCGGCGCCTTGGGCGATCGCGAACGCGTTGTTGCTGTATTGGATCCCGATTACCGAATACCAATACGGGATGGACGATCCGGAAGCCCGATGGCAGATCGTCCGCTATTTGATTTGGATGGCGCTATTGGTGTTTTTGCAAACGCCTGCCGCCGGTGTGGTGACAACGATTTACTTGGGGCAAGCGGTATTCGAATCGAAGCCGAGTTGGAAAAGTGCCGCCAGTAGCGCCCGGCAGATGTTCGGACGCTGGATACGCCTGTTGGGGTTCCGCCGCTTGGCGATCCCGGCCATGATCATCGCCGGCATCAGACTGTTTCAACCTTGGAACACGACCTACGATGTGACGGTCCCGCTGGCAATTTTGTTCGTCGCGATTGTGATACGTGCCAATCGACCGTTTTTGCCCGAGATGATTTTGTTGGAGCGGTGCCCCGAGCGAAGCAAAAACTCAAACGAAATGACATTAAGAAAGCGGGCAAAGGCATTGCATCGTCCTTCCGGAAGCGACGTTGGCAGCCGATGGGTGATCACCGCGGCAACGCTGTGCATCCTTTTTGCTGGACTGTTTTATAGTTTGGTTTGGTTTCGAGGGATCGCGACGGGCTACTGGAATTTTGGATTGGTGACGCTGCTCGGTTTGTATCCGGTCGCACTTTGGACCGTCGGCGGGTTGAGTGTCGTCGTGCGTATGATCGCTTATTTGGATACAAGAATCCGGTTAGAAGGCTGGGACGTTGAGCTCGCTGTGCGTGCCGAAGCGATCCGGCAGTTCGGCGAAGAGGTCGAAATCGTGAGCGGCTCTGTCGCGCCAGCTCTCCCGGTGAGCGGCAATCGAGGAGGCGTGTAATGTTCGAGTTCAGCCGCCTTCGGTGTTTGCTCGGCCTTTGGATTGCATTGGCGCCAGCGGCAGCCAGCGCACAAGACGCTTCCGGTAATCCGTCGCTCAATTTATCGCCCGCGGCTCGATCGCCGGTGGGCGAATCGCTTTCCGCAACACCTTGGTACGATGCGGATCAGAATCAGTTAATTCCGATCACGGTCGTTCCGCGAAGAGATGATTCGGTCAATCGTGAGAGCCGTTGGTTGCCAAAGGCACCTGCGATTCAAGCAAAAAGCAAAGCCAACGCCAATCCGACGACAGGCAACGCGTCAACGCTGTTTGGGTCTGGCTTCACACTGTCAAATCTGTTCGGTTGGCTGTTCTTGGTTTCGATGGTGATCGTGATCGTCGGATTAATCGTTTACGCGATTGGCCGCGCGGAAGTGAAGTTGGCCAGCGCGGAATCGGAAAGCGGAGGGGCCGCCCACGGGAAGCTTCCCGATCAGCAAACGTTAGAGCGAATGAAGCATTTGCCGCCGGAGCTTCGTCGCACAGACGTTAATTTGCGGAGTGAGTGCGAACGTTTGATGCAGGCCGAGGAATACGACAAAGCGATCATCTTGCTGCTCGGACACCAGTTGTTGTTGCTGGACAAATACGGTTTGCTGCGGCTTGCACGCGGAAAAACAAACGGCAAGTACGTCCGCGAGACGCATTCGCATGACGCGTCCTGTGCCGCTTGGTTGCGACAGACGGCTGATGCGTTTGAGCATTCGTATTTCGGTCGTCATGAAATCGGCAACGACGTTTTTGCCAGGTTGTGGGAACAGAACCGCGAAATGGAACATCTCGCACTCACACATGGAGCTCCCCATTGAATCCGCGAATTCAATTCGATTGGTGGAGAGACGGTTGGTGTTGGTTAACCGTTTGTGTCGCGATCTTGAGTAGCGGCTGTGGGAGCTCGCTCAGCACCCAGTACGGCGGAACAAAAGGCTACTTTGCAAGACGCAGTGTCAACGGATTAACAACCTTTCATGATGCGTTCGAGAAAGCCGATTTTTCGACGCGTGATGTCAACCGTTTGACACAGCGGACCCGCAAAATCGCTGCGTTTGTCTGGACGCCAATGGAAATCACGTTGATCGATTTCAATACAGGGCAATGGATCGATCGATGGCTGGAACAGGGCGGACGGACGTTGATCTATGTCGTGCCCGACAGCGGTTCAGAATCCGAATACTTTCGTCAAGCGAGTTCAAAAGCGGATCCTTCGCAACGGATTGAGTATCGCCGCAAGCTCGGGGAAAGCCTGATCTCAAACCATCAGCAACAGGTGCAACGCGTCAGCGTCGATTTTGGCCAATGGTTTGTCGCGACGCCAAAGGTTCAACGGGCAACTGTCACTGTGGGGCAAGATGCGTCGTCTGATACCGCATGGAGCGATACCGCTCGATTGATTGGCGACGAGCCGCAAGATTTCGAATGGGTGATCGCGCCCAGCCAAGTGGCGCAGGGCAGCCCGGCAATATCGCCTCCTTCCGCCACCGGAGCGATCAATCCGGCGATCACTCCGTCCGTTCAACCGACACAGCATTCAGGAAAGACGGAGTCGCATGAGTTCGAGTCTTTGTTGGAAACGTCCGGCGGCGAAACTCTGGTCGCTCGCGTCACTTCGGAGACATGGAACGATTCACAGATCATCGTTGTCGCTGGCGGGTCACTGTTGACAAACTTTGGTCTCGTCCATCCCGAGAACCGTGCCCTCGCGGACTCGTTGATCGAAAGCACTTGGCAGACCGCATCAGATGCCCATTTGGTCGACGACGAAACCAAGTTGACGCCAGACGGAGATGATTTGGCAGTGGGGTTTATCACCGCCAGCGATCAGTTGCCGATCAGTGCCGAGGTAGGAGAGATTCCGCGTGCCACCGGCGCCGAAATGTTGACCGAGTTTCCGCTCAGCATGGTGACTGTTCATGCGGCGGTGATTGGGTTGATCGTGTGCCTGGTCCTGTTGCCGATCTTTGGTCGACCCAAGCAAGTTGACAGTGGAACATTAACGCATTTCGGCGATCACCTTGATGCGGTCGCGACGCTGCTTTGGCGACGCGGCGGCGAACGGTTTGCTCGCGAACGTATCAGTGACTACATGCGGCAGGTTCGTGGTGAAACCCATGGCCGCTGGGTCCTTGAGGAACCCGAGCAGAAATCGACGGCCGAGGTTCTACCGGTTGCGAGTGAAGCTGCCCCGGCGAAAATAAATCCTGTTGGCGAGACTGCGAGTGCAGATTCCCTCGTCAACCACACCGAGTCCCACAGCACTGAGGAACAACGTTGACAGACGAACCGCAAGGCGACCCGCCAATCGCGACGAACACGCCATCGCTACGTGAAAAGAGCGAACGATTCGCGCCGGTCGAAAAACTGTTTACGTCGATCTCCGATGAGGTCGCCAAGCTGTACGTCGGCCAAGAGGAGTTAGTCCTGGGCACGCTGACTGCGTTGTTTTCCGGTGGGCACGTCTTGATCGAGTCGGTGCCAGGGCTCGGCAAAACTTTGTTCGTGCGAACACTCGGTCGCGTCCTTGGATGTGACTTCGGACGGATTCAGTTCACTGCTGACCTGATGCCTTCGGATATCACCGGTGCGCCGGTGTTTGACATGCAAAAGAGCGAGTTTCGCTTTCGCCCAGGTCCGGTGTTCACGCAGTTGCTGCTGGCTGACGAAATCAACCGTTCGCCGGCAAAGACACACGCTGCCTTGCTGGAAATCATGCAGGAATACCGTGTCACCATCGACGGGACGAGCCATGGGGTCCCACAACCGTTCTTGGTGATGGCCACTCAAAACCCGCTGGAGAGCGAAGGGACCTACAACCTGCCCGAAGCTCAGCTGGACCGATTCATGTTCAAGCTGAAAGTCGATTATCCGACCGAAGCACAGGAAGCCGAGATCCTGAAACTGCACAGCCAACAGGTCAGTTTAAACGAACGACTGGAAAACGAGATCAAAACGATCACCGATCCGGAATCCGTGATGAACTGCATCAAGTTGTGTGGGACGGTCAATGTGGAAGAATCGCTCGTCGATTACATCAACAAGATTGTCCGCGGGACGCGGTCCTGGCCAGCGTTCCATCTGGGAGCCTCGCCACGTGCCGGTTTGGCGCTGATGCAGTGTGCGCGAACGCTGGCCGGGTTCAGTGGGCGTGACTATGCGATCCCCGATGATGTTGTCGAGGTCGCTATTCCGGCACTGCGGCACCGCGTCCAACTGACCGCCGAGGCGGAAATCGAAGGCCGCGATGTCGACGAAGAGCTGCAAGCGATGATCCGCGGGATCGAAGTCCCGCGTGACTGATCTCTAGCGTCGGTTGACGATCATCGTACCGTTGTCCGCGACGTTCATCAGTGGTCGCGAGTACCAGCGTCCGCCTTTTGACGCACCCGGACGGATCGTGAACCCGAATGCCAGATTCCAGCCTTCCTGCATGTAGTCTGCATCGGCGGCCTGATCGTCCGGGATGTAGTAGGTCGCCGAGGTATCCCAGGTCACGTTGCGGTGTACGGGCAATGCCAGGTCAAGATTAACGATAAAGTCTTCGTCGTCAGTCCATCCCAGTGCTCCTTCGAGTGATCCGAATTCCGACAGCATCTGGCGATAGAAGAAACGGTATTGGTTGACCGAATCAAAGCTGACTTGATTGCTGATGGTCGTCCCACCAGCATTCGTCACGCTGGTCAGCCCATCGTCGTCTTTGACACCGGTTGCGAATTTGAATCCGAAGACGTCGCAACGCTGTGTCTTCCACGAAAGCTCACCACGAAGTTGAATCAGGTTTCCGCGGAAGTACCAATCTTCGTACAGGTAATCGAGTACGACGCCATACTGCAGGCCCCAGTCGACTCGGCGGAACAAGCCGTTGGTCAGGAATATCTGTTTGCGTGATTCGTCAGTGAAATCGGCCCCGGACAAGTTGGCTTGCAAAAATCGGACACCCGACTGATACGACAAGTCAGTTCCGAAAAAGCCAAGCGGAATGCCTTTGTTGAACCCTTCGTAGAATCCGAAACTGCCGCTCCCGCGCTGATCGCCCGACCCGACAGTGGCGTAGTTCATCGGTCCGGTGAATCCGGCCGCACCGGCAAAGAACTCCATTCGGTTCCAAGGGACCGACAAGCGGGGAAACATTCCGTCAAGGAATCCACGGGGCCCGCCAGCACAGGTGTTGCAGCCGCAGCCTGGCGTGTAGCTATCGCAGCATCCGTCACATCCGCCATCGAAACAGCCTTCGGCACCGCAGCCAGGTTCTGTCCAGGTTTCGATTCCACAGCCAGGTTCGAGGCCGCACGACGGCCCACGGACATCGCCAACGGCACAATCGCAGACCGATTCACAGCCGCAGGTCGATTCGAAAATGGGGCTCGATGAAACAATTTGGCCGGGAGCGAATTCGTCCGATGTGATGATCGTTTCGTGGTGGCTGACTTGCCGAATCTGCGATTTGACCGCAGGACGCACCGCCCTTGCACCCCCTCGGGAGACAGGTGATGCATGCGAAACATCGATACGGTCTTGGCGAAAGACGTCTTCGGCGAGACGAGCGACCGGCTGTTGAGCTTCGGTCGTGAGGCCAAAGGAGTGCCATAATAGGACGCCCAAGAAGAACACGACCGTCTTTGAAGAAGCGTTTTTCCAGGTCGATGAACAATTTTGATCGGCTTGTCCCGGCGAAACTGGGATCGTTGACGTTATCATGTTCTGGAATCTTTCCGCAGGGAGGGACGGCAATTGATTTACATTTACGGTGTTACTTTCGGCATTCAGAATCGTGACCATTAGAAAACTTTGCGCAACCGTTACCACTTTCCCGACCGTCACATACGCGTTTGCATTGACGCTCTTGCTGGCGATCAGCCATCTCGCGGTTGGTGTCCAGCCCGCGTCGGCTCAAGAAGCGGCCGAAACGGAGGCTAGCGGCGAAAAGCCAGCGATCCAGGCAAAAGACGTTGAAGTGCCATCCCCGATCGACGCCGCATCTGCCAGCGTGACGTATCCCCGCGCGGTGGCCGTCAACGGTGACCAGCGTTTTATCGTTGACCTCGACCTGCCCGGCATTTGGGTCCAACAAGGCGAAAAGAAAGAACTCTATACGCCGGGCACAAAGTTGCTCCGCAAACCGATGAATCGCCCATGGTGTGTCGTTCCGCATCCGCAAGGCGGTGTGTTGATCGGCGATTCGGCAACTCGCGAGATTTATTACGCGAAAGAGCCCGGCGTGAAACTCGTCGCGCTCAATGGCGGCTACTTAGGTATCCCGATGGCTCTCGCGGTCGACGCTGCGGGCGAACAGATCTATGTCGGTGATGCGGAACGTCGTGCGGTTTTCGATTGCCGATCAGCGGCGGAAAACCTGAACTGGTTGCCCGAGTCAACGCGCGGGGACTGTCGTTTGATGCCGACGGTATGTTGTGGGCGATCACTCCCGACGCCGATGCCGTGGTGAAGATTGATGTCGCAAACAACAAAGCCGAAACCGTCGTCGGTGATCGGCCCTACCAATTTCCAAACGGTCTGGTTTGGGCGGGCGACGAAGGCTTTGTGACTGATGGCTACGGGAAATCCATTTGGCGTTTCACAGCCGACGGCAAAACCGAAAAGTGGTTCGAAGGCGAACCGCTGCAAGGTCCTGTCGGATTGACTGCGGACGAAAGCTATCTCTACGTCTCCGATCCGCGGAGCAAGCAAGTCTTTCGCTTTGATCGCAAAACCAAATCGGTTGAGCCAACACTGTAATTGCCCTGGCAGGACTCTTGCCGCAATTGGTAGTACGGTGGCCATCATCAATCTCTATGGTGGACCAAGGCCTTGCGGAAACAGTTTCACATCATTTGCGGTTTCACGGTGCTGTTGCTCAGCACTGGTTGTGTTCGTCGTCGAATGACGGTGCGTACCAACCCGCCTGGTGCGATGGTTTCCGTTGACAACCAAGTCATTGGTTCGTCTCCCGCGGCAACGTCCTATACGTTCTATGGGACACGTGAAATCCGAATCGAAGCGGACGGCTACCGTACCGAAACGATCAAGCGGCGATTTAATCCGCCGTGGTACCAGTGGCCCGGGATCGACTTCTTTGCCGAGACGCTTTGGCCGGGAGAGATACGCGATGAACGGATTATCGATGTCACATTGACGCCCCACGTCCAACCATCGGACGAAGAGATCCTTTCGCGAGCTGGCAATCTTCGCCAACAGTCGCAAAGCGGAATCGTCAGTGGCCTTCGGCAGTAGTCGTCTATAGTCCTTCAGGGTTAACCTGCGACGCGATAGCAATTGGCCTTTCATGTCACATTCTGGGAAGCGACGAGTGTCGGAGTTGTCGCTAGCTTTACCAGGTTAGTACTTGGTGCGCGGGCATCGGTTTTGCGCCAAACAGGCGAACCACTGTCTTGCCGCTGAGAGTCGGTATTGGAAGGATACGCCGGTTAACAGCAATCTAGCGGTGAGCTTCTTTTCCAGGGGCTTGAGCATCGTTGTCTAATGCGTCAAGTACTTGCTTTAGGTGCCAGTGTTCGCATTCGCACAGGCCATTGCTCGGCTATAATTCGGGGGCCCATTTTTTACCGGTACCAGCATGGTACTTTTCGCTTCTCTTTGAATCGGTGTTATATGAATCACGTTGTGTTCAGACATCGGCGAGCTGGATTCACGCTCGTTGAACTTCTAGTTGTGATCGCGATTATTGGGATCCTTGTCGGCCTGTTACTCCCCGCTGTTCAAGCGGCTCGTGAGGCGGCCCGTCGGATGTCCTGCAGTAACAACTTCAAGCAGATTGGGTTGGCAGCCCACAACTATCATTCTGCGTACAAGCAGCTGCCTACTCAGTGCGGCGGTTCTCGCCCTCCAGCCGGAACACCTGCGGCAGACCCCAGGACCACTGGTACGCCGGACCAAGGTGGTGGCACCAACCACGGCTTCCTCGGATGGTTGGTCGGCCTGACTCCGTACATGGAGCAGCAAGGCCTCTGGGATCAGATCAGCAATCCCAGCATCAAAGTCGTTGGCCTTCCAGACTTGCAGCAGCCAAACAAGTGGAACCCGATGGGGCCAGTGCCATGGCAACTGTTCTATCCACCATGGATGACGGAGCTGCCGATGTTGCGTTGCCCGAGTGACCCGGGCCTCGGTTTGCCAGCACAAGGTCGAACGAACTATGCGGCGTGCATGGGCGATTCGATCCGTCGTCAAGACGTCGGGCGTTGGGATGCCGACCTGCAATTCACCGGCAACCAAGAAGTCACCTGGGCCGTGATCGTCAAAACCGAGCATCGCGGGATGTTTGTCACCCGTGACGCGACACGTTTCCGTGACGTACTGGACGGCCTTTCGAACACCATCATGGCCGGCGAAATTGTCACCGCGATCGGCGACCGCTCGATCATCGGTGAAGGCTCGTTTAACCACGGCAACAACCAGCTGCACGCTAACCCAAGCCTGTGCTACGACAATAACGAAATCGATCCAGAACGTCCCAAGTTCTGGTGCAGCAACGGTGCCAACTGCACCCAGCCGAACTTGCAAGCAGCCGGCGGAAGTCGATTCCGCGGATTCCGCTGGTCCGATGGACGTGCGATGTGGAGCGGCATGACGACGATCCTGCCACCCAACCGCGAGATCTGCCAGCAGGGCGGCGCGCAAGCGGCTGCCAGTGTTCCCGGTGTCTTTCCACCAAGCAGCCGCCACCAAGGCGGTGTTCACATCCTGATGGGTGACGGCGCGGTCGTGTTCATCTCCGATTCGATCGAAGCGGGCAACTCACGCGCCCCGATGGTGCGTGCAGGAGCCAACTACACAGCGATCGGAAGCCCCAGTCCCTATGGCGTGTGGGGTGCACTCGGTACGCGTGCAAACAGTGAAGTGATCCAAGAGAACTTCAATTAACCACCAAATGACGATCAACAAAGGAAATGCAATGAAGTCATTTTTTCGATTGGCACTTTGTGCCCTGTGTTTCGGTAGCGTGTTCACCGTGACCGGCTGCTCCAGCGGTGAAGCAACGGTCATTGAACCCGAAAACGACGATCAGCTAGAGCAAATGAGGAAGATGGTCGAAGCGGAATCGCAAGCGACCGACGATTCAGATGCGAACCGCGCCGAATAGCGCAAACGCTCTTCTTGCTCTATAAACAACAAAAGCTCAGTGGCGGCGACCGTCACTGAGCTTTTTCTTTGGTAGGAACTTGATCGGCTTACATTACCGAGAAGTAGTTGTCGCAAGCAAAGTCGAGGTACTCGTTTTTGAGCTCGATTTCGAGGTCATTGTAGAGGCAGTAGTTCCGAACTTGCAGCAACAAGTCACGTGGTTGGCAGTTGCGGAACGGGCGATTGACCGGCTTGTAGTGCGTCTCCACCAAATAGTCGATCGCGTCGGCGTTGTACGGGACTTTGACGACTCGGCACATGATTTCACAGAGCTTTCGGAAGTCCTGTTCTGGCGGGTTTTCCACTTCGATTTTGTAGGGAATCCGTCGCAAGAAAGCGTCGTCGACGAGGTCTTTCGGTTCCAAGTTCGTGCTGAAGATGACCAACTGGTCAAACGGAACTTGGATCTTTTTACCGCTCGCCATGTTCAAAAAGTCATAGCGTTTTTCGAGCGGGATAATCCAACGGTTGAGTAGTTCATCGACGCGCATTTTTTGTCGACCAAAGTCGTCGATGACCAGCGTTCCACAGTTGCTCTTCATCTGCAGCGGTGACTCGCTGATCTTGCTTTCGGGGTTGTGCAACACCTCCAGCATTTCCATCGTCAATTCACCACCGGCGACGATGGTGGGGCGTCGGATGCGAACCCAGCGTTTGTCAAAGCCACCGATGTCCAGCAAGCCTGTTGACTCCTGTGGCATATCGATTTCGTGGTTCATCGGGTCAAACACCCGCATGATGTCACCGTCGACATCAACGCTTCGCGGAATCCAGATGTACTTCCCGAAGGCCCCCGTGACGCGTTCTGCGATCGACGTTTTGCCATTTCCGGGAAACCCGAACAAGAACATCCCGCGACCACTCGCGACAGCAGGCCCGAGTCGATTGAGCATCTTTGGGTTGATCAATAGGTCGCTGAACGCGCGAACGAGGTCGGCTTTTTTGGGGTATTGCCCCTCGATCGTTTGGTACTTCACGCTCTTGATGTAGTCCGACAGGCGAACCGGACAGGCACCGAAATAGGTGCAGTCCGCGCTGTGATTGCGAGCGATTTGACGTCCGGTTTCGGTAAGCACATAGACGTAATCGTTTGTCGCTGTCGCGCTTTTGTACGCGATGTTTTGCTCCATCTTTAGCCGCGTCAACACCGGTTCGACCAGGCGAAATGGCAGCTTGACTTGGTCGGCAACACGACGTCCTTCGCTTTCGCCAGCAGTCAGCAAGTAGCGATAAACGATCGCTTCCATGATCGATTCGTTGATACCGCCAGCATGAAGCGTCTCCGGTTCGACCGGGCGCCACGGTTCGTCTCGTGAGCCCTTAAATCCGAGGGGACCAGGCGGAATATCAATCGTCGAACCAAGCGATTGTTTTGGGCCCCCGGTCGGCGCTTCATCGCTTTTGGCAGGTTGGGCCTCGGCCGATTTGGTGTTGCCGGGGGCGTTCTGGTTTGGATTGCCGGCGGCTTGAGATTGCCCGGCCGACGACGGCATCGCAGTGGGTGAACCCGGTGTGGCTGCATGGCCGGATGCGGCGGGACGCGGAGCTGGTGGCGGACTTTGCGCGGACGTCGCCGCGGTTTGTGGTGCGCCGGGGTGGCTTGGCACCGCAGCGCGGACAGGTGCTGATGGTGCAAGAGGCGGACGACCAGGCATGCTTGGCGGACGTGGTCCACCGGGCGGACTTTGGGAAGCCGGACCGAGGGGCGCCGCCGGGGTCGCGGGCGTATTCGGTTGAGGTGCTGGCGCGTTTGGGGTCGCCGCCGCTGGTCGAGGCTGCTGCTTTTCAGGTGGTTTGGCGGCACCGGTCAGCGAATGGATTCGCGAGATCAGCGCGTCGAGCTGAGCATCGGGGTTGTCACTGGAAGTGGACATCCGTTGGAGATCCTTCGAAAGGTTGCGATGCGAACGGGAAGTAAAAAGAGCAGCTGCTCCATCCAACGGTATCGGCGAGGGGTGAGCAGGGAAATTTGAAGGAAGCGTGCCAACGGCAATGCCTCCTTTATTTGCCCATTTTGAACCTCAGAATGCTCGAAACACGCGTTTTAACGGCAAAATGCGTTCGAGAAGCCAGTCTGCAAACAGTCGCTAAGGGAGCCTGTCAGAAGTTATTTTGAAAAATGTGTTCGAAGGCACTTGCGAGACAGGGAGGCCGCCCCTACATTTCCGCCTCCTTGGAAATGACAGCCGCAAACGCGGAACACTTTCCAACCGATCATTGACAATTTGGTGGTGAAACTTCTGTTGAGTTCAGATATTGAGATCGCTTTTGAGCGATCAGAGCTTGTCTCTGGTCAATCAAAACAATGGCGAATTGTGGGCCGGCTAACCGACCG
>PPHI01000072.1 GCA_002901265.1 Rhodopirellula baltica
CACCAAATGCTTGACTCGATCCGCTCGCCCGGTAGATTGACTCGCACCCCCATACAGGAGAGTGCGATGCCTCGGCCTCAGCGATGTGAACAGTTCACCTCAGGTGATGTCTGTATAGTCCATATCCAGCAGCGGTGTGTTCGCCGCGCTTGGCTCGCCGGCGTCGACCCCGTTTCCGGGAAGGACTATTCCTTTCGCAAAGAATGGATCCGCCGCCGTCTCGAAGCGCTCGCCTCGGTATTTGCCGTTGATGTGCTCAGCTATGCGGTCATGAGCAATCATATGCATCAGATCCTCCGCAACCGGCCGGATGTCTGTGCTCAGTGGACCGACGAAGAAGTCGCGATCCGCTGGCTGCGTGTCTTCCCCGGCAAACGACTGGAAGAACACCTCGCCGAACCGAACGAAAACGATGTCAAAAGGCTGGTGCGGGACCGCAAGCGGATCGAGCAGATCCGCGATCACCTATCGGATCTCTCGTGGTTCATGCGTGCCTTGTCAGAACCGATCGCACGGATGGCGAACAAGCAAGATGACTGCACGGGGCGGTTCTGGGAAGGACGCTTTAAAGCGCAGCGGATTGTAGATGAGGCTGGCTTATTGGCCTGTGCCATGTATGTTGATCTCAATCCGGTCCGTGCGGCGATGGCAGAGAGTCCCGACCAATGTCCCCACACAAGTGCTTACGATCGGGCGAAATCAAAACGCGGCGAGCTGATCCCATCGGCCGCGTTTGACCTCAAGCCAGTGAGCACCGAAGAGGCGGGGCGGGAGATCCGCGAAACACCAGTCGATGAACTGCGCGAAAAGCGAAAGCAAAGCCGTAAGAATCCGACAGGGAAACGCATCCGGCGCGACGCTTGGCTCAGCCCCCTAAGACTGAAACCCGACAAGCTTTCTGATGACGCCGAAGTCCATACCGAAGGCGTACGCAGCAGTGACCGGGGATTCTTGAATGTGGATTGGGAGGCGTACTGGGAACTGCTTCGCTGGACGGCGAAGCAGAGTGTCGACGGGATGTCGGCGAAGGTCCCGAAATCATTGGCCAAGATTCTGGGCCAACTCGGGATCGATGTTTCGATGTGGCGCGACTTGGTTTGGCACTGGCCCAAGTTCTTCGGCAAGGCCTCGTGCATCGGCAGCCCAGAATCCATGCAAGAGCACGCAAAGCAAACAGGCCGGCAGTATCATCGCGGCCAAGCAATCGCGGCGGCCTGCTTCGACTAGCTTGTCGCAGATCAAATTAGCCATCGCCAACGCACCAGCCACCGAATGAAAGTGAGAGCCTTCGGTACCACGCTGCGCCGACTCTGGGTCAGAACTCAGTTGCTCGATCCTGAACGAGCCAGCTAATCGCGGCAGAGGCCCAGCGACCGTTTGTTGCACTTCGAGAGTCGTGGTTCCAATTCAGCTTGCTTAGCTGGATGATGGATGGCACCATTCATTCTCCCGATGATTGTCTCACCCACCAAGTATGTCATGTCATCGCTCGACGCGCAACTCCACCCAAAACCCCTGGCCGTCCTATTATGACTGCGCAAATTCCGTGCCGAACAGTATTGGTCCTGACACCTTTTCCTTGACCTGTTCTCTTTGGGGCTACAAATTACCGCCTCAACCACTACGATTCTTGCGGCACCTCCAACAACCGTGTAAGCCTGATCTCAACGGAACCGTAACCCATGACCCGATCTACGGGGAGCTTCGCAGTTTCTTCACTTTGAGGCACCGTTCGTACTGATTTCGTATTCAGCGTATTGTCGTCGTAGTCAGTAATAGTAACCATAGTCGCATCATCAGCTGGGCTAGAAAACGCGGGCATCGGCCATTCATCTGGATTCCAAGGTTCGACTGATCCGGTTAGCCTCCATTCTCCATTCTTGAGGCCAATATCTCCAAATTGGCCAAGCAAGATAGCGTCTTCTGGCTTCAGATCGCCCGCGTGAACACATTCGGACTCGGATTGCGTGCGAGGCCCGAAGAAGTATCCGAACACCAGTCCTCGGTGATCGCATCTTGCGACGATACCTTTTGCGTACCCGCCATCTCGTAGCGGCACACAGAATATTGAGCCGACCTCATAGTCATGTTGTTGCTTAGCCATCATCAAGTCGTCGTCCTGCTTCAAGATACTCTTCGAGTCTCGGATTCTTGGGGCTGATGCCACGAATTTTGTTTAATCCGCCATTCTCAAGCAAAGCCTCTGGATGAGCATCGTGAATGATTTGCTCCCTGCCTCGCTGTTCAGCGTACACGTCCGTTCGTCGATCGACTTCAAAGTCGTGGTCCTTAGTGTCAGGATGGTTTGCATGAGCGCGCCTCCGTGCATCCAAATCCTTTGAACGCCCCGTCCGTTGCACATTCCCGTCCACATCCTTTAGTTTGTACGTTCCACCCCTTGGGGCATTACTTGGGACGATACCCGACACCTTGCCTGCGGGCAACTCTGGTAGCGAAACGTTACTTCCTCCGGGGAGTTTCGCCAAGCCGTCGCCAACACCGGTTTTCGGCGGGGCCATCCTTTTGATAATCGCCCCCCCCTTTCGAAGTTTATTGGGATTGGGCCCTGGCAAGACTTCCAATGCGACGTTTCCCGCGATTTCACCTACGCCTTGGCCTTCAAGCGTTCCGGTGATTACTGAGTCAACTCCCCCTGCGATTCCAGTCGGCTCGACTAGCGCGATATGGCCAATGATTGGCCGGAGTGGATTGTTGACAATATTCTGGCCAGCTATCTCGAGGACCTCTTGCCCCTGAAGACCAAGCATTCCACCAATTCCGTATTCAATCCAATCGCCGTCCCATCCCCAGAGGCCAGTCGGGTCTGTCACTGAAGTAGCTTGATTCCCAACGTAGCGATAAAGATTTTCATCCCCTGCTGCGAATCCGATTGGATCCTGACTAAGCCAACGCCCCGTATCCGATGCATAGTAGCGAGCACGGTGATAGTTCAACCCAGTCGGCTTGTCACGTTCACGACCTGTGAAACCGTAGAGAAAATCGATCGCAGATGACGTTTCGCTTACAACATTTCCGAAGCTGTCGTAAACCAAATGGTTGGCGACAGCCCCCGTCGAATCGATAACGTCCCGCACACTACCAAGTTGATCCGTCAGTGCCCAAAGGACATCCCCTGTGGATGCATCTTCTATCGCAAAAACCTGATCGACTGCTGGCCCATGCAGAACCCGCTGAGTGATTTCTCCAGTTCCATCACTGGTGACGAGTACATCAGCTCCACGGTAAACATATCGAACGACCTCCGATGCAAGTGGCCCAACGCCGTCTGCATCCAAGCTCACGCTCACTCGGCGATCGTAGACGTCGTAAGAATGCTCAACTACCTGCGTCACCCCCCCAAAATTGTCTTTATTCGTTACGGAAAGCAATCGGTTGCGATGATCCCAAGCGTAAACCACAGTTTTGTCATCAGCGGGAGCCGAACTAATCCGCGTCCTCTCCGTGAGGTTTCCTTCGTCGTCATAAGTGTAGGCCCATGTGGCGTCAGAAAGCAGGCGATTGCCGGTTCCGATTGAAGTACCGCTTGACCGGTTCCCATTCAAATCAAAGCCATATGCCTCATCAGCGATGTAAGAATGATCGGCACCCACCAACTGCGCATTGGCGTCATAAGAAAACTCGGTTGTACCAGATAAGCCAGCAAGCGAAGAAAAACTCATTTCCGTGATGCGACTTCCAGCATCGTAGACTAAGTCGTAACTTGCGATCGAAGTTGCGCCGTCTTCGTGTTCGATCGAAGATATCCTACCCAGAGAATCAAAAAGCACTCCAGAATTAGCGACTGAAGTGGCTGGCGTCGCGTTCACTGAAGAGTAGCGGTCAATCGAACTCACTCGGCTCCCGCTGTCATACCCAAGATCGACTCGCTTGCCAGCAACAACTGCGCCCCCCAATTTACCAGCTTGAGTGATTGCGCTTATACGATTGAGACCGTCGTATGAATACGACTCAACCAAATCGTCCACCCACCCGCCCCCGGCATTCGACTGGAGCTCAATTGCTTCAAGAACGCCGCTAGAGGCGTTATATTCGCTTGAGAGCAGGAACTCCCCATTGCCACTCCCAAAATCCGTCAGTACGGAAGTAACGCGACCGAGTACGTCATACACATAGGAATACTCGGCAAAAGAATCCCCAGATGAGAGCGGGTTACTCATTGCATCATAGGAAAACGCCATCGTGTGGGAAATCGCCACACCATCTTTCCACGACTCTTCCACCACTCGCCCGAGGTTGTCATACGTAAATATGCGTTCAAGCCCATTGCGATCGACTGCAGATACAAGGTGCCCTGCCTCATCATAGGCGTACGACCTTGAATTCAATCGTGGATCAGTCTCGGTAATTAACCGCCCAAGGTTGTCGAGTTGCCAAGATGTTGTCTCGCCAAGAGCGTCCGTTAAGCTCGTCTGCTGCCCCTTGGCATCATACGCAAAAGTTGTCGTGGGTCGCATGAGCGGCCCTGCGCCGTCAGGGTCAGGCATGGACCTGGAAGTCAGAAGCCCCAGATTATCGTACGACATCTCCGTCGTATTCCCGAGAGGATCGGTAGTCGAGATTACTCGTGACCCTAAATCGTACGCCATCACGGTAACTGGTGATGCAAGCGGGCCAACCCCATCAGGATCCGGTTGTGTTGTCTGCGTTAACCGCCCCAGTTTGTCATATAGGTAAGACGTAACTGCACCCGAGGAACTTGTTTCCGCAATCAAATTCCCAAGTAAATCGTAGGACCAAGTCAAAACCGGCGAAGTAAGTGGACCGCCTCCGTCAGGATCCGAAAACGTAGTCGCTGTACGACGATGCAATTCATCATAGGCATGCGTCTGGGTGGTGCCATCAAATGCGGCAAAACTAACCAGATTTCCAACTGCGTCATACGTAGCACTGCTGACCTGAGGGGAAAGCGGCCCAGCTCCGTCCAAATCAGGCAAGGTCGTGAGTTTAATTCGGCCGAATTCATCGTAGGAGTAGCTCGTTGTGCTACCAAGCGGATCAGTTTGCGATACAACCTGCCCCATGTCATCGTACTCCGTCGTGTACACGGGCGCCGCCAGCGGCCCCCCACCGTCCGGGTCCGGAAACGTTGTCGACACGACGCGACTCATT
The DNA here is from genome assembly GCA_002901265.1 of Rhodopirellula baltica. Lineage (GTDB taxonomy): Bacteria > Planctomycetota > Planctomycetia > Pirellulales > Pirellulaceae > Stieleria > Stieleria baltica_A. Next base: position 5,131 of record PPHI01000072.1, read on the forward strand.
GTGTCGTAAGTGTACGACGTCACATTCCCTAGCGGATCAGTATCTGACGTTGGGCGTCCTAGGAAATCATAGGCGGTTGAATAGACAGACGACACGAGCGATCCAGCGCCATCTGGGTCTGGCAGCGTCCTGCTTAAAACTCGGCTCGCGGCGTCGTACGCGATTGACGTAACGTTCCCAAGCGCATCCGTTTCTGTCACTTGCCGATTAAGCAAGTCATAAGTGTACGAAATGACCGGCGCAGTACGCACACCGCCCCCATCCGGATCGGGCAATGTGACCGACAAAAGGTTACCGCGCTCATCGTATTCATGAGTGGTGACATTCCCTAAAGGATCTGTCGAAGTTGCAATTCGATTCAAAGCGTCGTAGGTAAACGCAATTGATGAACTAGCAAGCGGCCCAGCACCGTCGGGATCTGGGTATACCGTGGCTGTCAAACGCCCTAAATCATCATAGGAATAGGACGTGACACTCCCCAGTGGATCGGTAACGGATGAGGACAGAAAATCACTTCCGTACCCTGTTGACACTGTTGATGCGAGTGGAGTCCCAAAAGCATCAGTCACCGAAATGACTTGCCCAAAACTTGGAACGCCAGAAGTCGTGCCATAAGTGTATTTAGTCACAGTGCCTAGCGGATCTGTAAGACTTGCGATCATGCCGCCAGGAACTTGGCCCGACGCTGTCGGAGCCGCTGTGTAGCTCATGCTCGAAAATATGTCGTCCGTCTCTCCATTGTAAACGTCATCAGGGAGGCCAATGACGCTCTGAATTGTGATCACATTTCCACGGGCATCGAGCATATAGCGGGTTTGGTTCCCAAGCGGATCCGTCACCTCTAATGGCACATTCCAAGTGCTATCGAATACCGCCTCCGTCTCGCTTAAATCAGGGAAAATGGTTTTCGTTAAATTAAAATTCGAGTCGTATTCATAACTTGTCACGGGCGAAGATTGGGGACCGGCACCATCCGGATCTGGCAACGTCATCTTCGTCGCGAAGCCGCCCACTCCGCGCTCCCACGTGGTTGTATTCCCTAATTCATTCGTCAAAGCTAACAGACCACCATTGGGGCCATACTTGGACACCACAGTATTTGAAAAAGCATTGGTGACTGTGCCGCTAGGGTCAGCAATCGGCAAGTCAGCTGGCGACACCACAGTACCTTCGCCCGATGCGACTGCACCTTGGACTACTTGCGGCGCAAACACAGTTACGACACACCCGGGTGACGTTATGCTACTGAGACGACCAAAGGTGTCATACGAATACTCTGTTGCATCGCCCAATGCATCCTGGTGCTTCTTCAGCAATCCTGAAACTGACCAATATTCGAAATCGGTTTCGGCTGCTGAAATCGCACCAATGCCATCAGGATCAGGTGACTGAATGGTCTGAAGTTCACCACCAGCACCGTGCGTCAGCGTCGTCACACGCCCAGCCCAATCGGTGATTGTATTGATTTGACTGCCGCCTCCATAGCCAAAATCAACTTCACGGCCATCTTGAAAAGTAACTTTTGTCAAATTACCAATTGAATCATAGCTAAAACCGGTTTCATTGCCATTCGGATCGATGCGAGTAAGCAGATTCCCGCTTGAATCAAAAGTCAGCTGAGTCTTATCTCGCTGCACCCAGAGAAAGCTACCATCTGTATATTCCTGAAAGCCACCAAGCAAAGGCACGTACGTCTCTTCGCCAGTCGGTGACGGAGGCCCTGGCAGTGGTTCAATGGGGCCACCGCCTGATTCCCGGGGGAATCGTGATGTTGCCCCGTTTGATAGCAAAACCGTCGCCCAATTATCGGTTACGGCCAAACGATCGAGACCACCAATCTGCCAACCATCGCCGACGAAGCCACCACGTCTGTTGTAGTGGTCAAACACGCCATCCAGGATTCGCACACTCTCATTTAGCCCTATCGTTTCGGTGATTACTAGCTGCCAAGGGTATGTGCCACTCGCCAACGTCGAATCGCTGAAATCAAAGACAAACCGTTGGTCGTCACCTAGAGCGAGCCCCGCTGTGTCATAATAGATCGTTCGATCAATTGCCCCGTCGATATATAGATCAGCTTTGATTTGGGATGGGACGACACTGTCGGATGGCTGCTCAGTCCGAATGTCAAGTATTTCAGCACCATACGTTAGTGTACTGTATTCAAGCGACAGCCCGCTTGGCAACTCATACGAAAGACTGGCGGCGCCGCTATGCAAGACGTCGCCAGCACTACTAATAAAATTGTCCAGATCTCTCGTACGGCCAGCTGAATCGTTATCAACGATAACGATGCGTCCAGTGTCGTCTCCTATGGAATTTCCCGATGCGTTTGAAATAGTAACGTAGAAGGTCTCTCCGCTTTCCCTTAAGGTGTCTTCACTTATAGGAATTGACACGGTCAGAGAAACCGCCGTGCCACCACCACTCCCTGAGGGCGGACCTCCCATCCCGATTCCAGAAATACTCAACGTTCCCGAACTAGCGGTGTAGTCACTTCCAGAGCCTGCAGTTCCATCGCTGGTCACCCAGTCGATGCTCCCAGAGTTGAGAGTGCCAGTGTAAGAAAGGGAGACTTCGGCGGTACCCGCGTCTTCGTCGACATAAAGATCGTCAACGGATATGACAGCAAGCATTCTCCTTGATTCCAACTGCTCGGAAATCGCATTCCGACGACGAAATGTGCGATTGCGGCGTGACGAATTCGGACAGCGACGCTTTTTACGAAACCAAATTCCCTTACCCATTTCCGGCGATTCTTCCTTCAACGTCGTTCGTCACACTAAGCCAATCTCTCACGCACACTGCTTAGCTATCTCAACAGTGGCATAGATACTTGAGCTACCTTCTTCATCCCCGATGCTGGCGAGAGTTCGCAACTCATGTTCCAAAGTTCAGTTGAATCATGTCCAGACTGAAACTAATCGCACGCAAGTTGTTCACCAACCAAGCATTAGCGAAATCAACAAAAACGCGATTTACCAAAAACGGCTCAATTTCCCAAATGAGCATGCACACTGCGCGAGGATTGATGCCCAGAAGCTGCGCCTATATGGATTGGGCAACAGCGAAGCCTCAGTCAAACTGTTGCTGATCTGCAGATGCCCCTGAAGACCAAATTTCGCCGCGTCAATCTCTAGTTTTTGGCGAACAATAAAACAGGATTTGTGTTTGCTGGCGGCCTCGCAGACGGAAATGCAGGCCCCATACCCCAAATCGCTATCACCATGGCGAAAACTTCGACGGAATAGCATTGCGGCGCACGTCGGCTTTCATGCACCAATCAACGAGCGCACGATGAGACCTAAACGATGAGCCATTGGTACTGACATGTATCGTTTGCGTACCTTGCCAGTGCTGCTGAGCCGAGTCCGCCTCACTCCGCAAGTATCGCAGAGGTGGGCGAACGCTCGTTCAACACGTTCACTTCTCAATCGATGCAGTCGCCGACCGCGACGTTCTTTTGCATTTCTTCGGTTGCGGTGATACAGCGCGTCACATTGACGGCTTTTGCTCTTCCATGTCCGGTTCAGTTAGCGTTCAGGTTCTTCAATACAGGTTCGAACACCTAACTCGCTTTATAGTGAACAAAAGAGGGCCGTGGTCACGCGTTTTTTCCCTAGGACCATTCACCAGACATCGAGCGAGTGAATAACGATAGGGTGGCTAAACCCAATCACTAACGCACAAAGGCGGCTAAAACAACACAGACAGCCCGACACCCCAACCATCTACTACTGAGCAACAGAATCCACAGGTCGATCGCCACGGTTCCGCTACCCTAAAAATCCGAGACTCGCCACACCGTCATTCCGGCCGGATCACTCTTGGATAACCCAGTGTCATACCGCAAGCGTTGTATCGTGTTAGGTGAACTGGCCCTTGCCCTAACGGGACAGCTGACCGCTTCACCACATAGGTACTGAGATAGCAATCTCGCAGCGATTGCCGTTCTGAATCCGCCGCAAGCCAAACTAAATCGAGCAACACGTTGAAGGGGCCGAAAATCCATAGCATCATTCGCGCCGTCATCGCTAACAGAGTTGGCCGCCCGCCCTTTGCTCGCACGATTTTGAGGCCCAAAAGTCGATACCCCAGCGTACCGACGGAACGCTTCACCTGCCCCAGATAAACCCAAATCACGAAAAGCTGAACCACCCAAAACACTTCGGACGGATCAGTGCGAATGAGCCCCATCTGCATCGACAACAGAAACAGCAACCAAAGACCAATCGCAAGTCCGATCAACACACAAACGTCAATCAACTGAACAGCGATCCGTTGGCCAATCCCGGCGTAGTCATCCAACTGATAGTAATCGGCATAGCCAAGTGAGTTGTCATTCACCAATTCACAGTGCCTCAATGAGTTATCAGCCAAACGCGACCATCGCGCCGAGGATCGAAAGCAAGCACCATCACTCAATCAATGTCATCGACTTTCATTTCCACCGGCACGCTTGGTGCTTTCCAATACCATACCTAAAATCGAGCAACACGCTGAGCCGAGTCACCCAAGCTTTGGTAACGCAAAACTGGCATCCACTTTGTCTACAATGGTGGCTAATACGAAAACACTCCCAACGCCTTTCGCAATCGTTCCTGGGCGGTATGACATTGTTCTTGCTGAAGGACGCTGTATCCATTGTTCATCAGAGCCTGCATTCTCAGTAGAAGAGCATCAGGCGTGAAATGCCCATCGAGTGCGACACCGCTTTTCTGACGAGTCCATTTGAATTCCTTTTCTCCGTTTCCCGCCTTGCCGGTCATCTTGATCCCCCGCGACGTGAGGCAAATGGTGACCACATCGAACGATCGCGTTTGATCAACAAAAAAACCGCAGCCTCTTTTGCGGGAGACTGCGGCAAAGCCTGATTGGTTTAGCAGTGATTGACTAGAAGCTGAAGTCGTTGGGGATGCTTCCGTTCTTGATCACGATGCAGACGCCGTCACGAACTTGCAGGTCGTCGTCTTCGCCGTGGTGCACGACGTCTTTTTTGTTGACGATCGTTACGTTGGTTCCGACGCGGCTATTCTTATCCAGGATCGCGCCACTGATCGTGCTGCCAGCACCGATGCCCGTTGGCACTTGACCGGCGTCCAACTCACGTCCGTCGTCCGTGTAGTCAGCTCCCATCACAACGCTGTCTTTGATGGTGACGTTGTCGCCGATGACGGTTCGCAATCCGATCACGCTGTTTTCGATCGTCACGTTGCTGCCGATGTGGCAACCGTCCGCGATCAAGCTGCCGCGGATGGTGACGTTGTCACCCATTACCGTTGGTGGCAAAAATCGGGGGCGACTGTAGATCGGTGCCGATGCGCAGCCCAGCTTGAACGGCGGGGTCTTGCTGGCGAGCGATAGGTTGGCTTCGTAGAACGCGCGGATCGTTCCGATGTCTTCCCAATAGCCGTCGAACAGGTGCACATTGACTTTTCGCGAGTCGATCGCACCGGGGAAAACTTCTTTGCCGAAGTCTTCGTGGCTGTTCCCTTCGAGCAAGTCGACCATGACTTCTTTATTAAAGATATACAGGCCCATGCTGGCGATGCAGTCACGACCGTTGCTGGGGATGCCGCGGGCGTCGATCCAAGCGGGATCCATGCGGACTTTGGCGAGGTCTTCCTCGGTCTGTGGCTTTTCGACAAAACCGGTAACGCGGCCATCGTCGTTGATCTGCATGATGCCGAGCGCTTTGGCGTCTTTGCGGTCGACGGGGATCCCGGCGATGGTGGCGTCGGCGCCAGTGTCGATGTGAGTTTGCATCATGTCGCGGAAGTCCATCCGATAAAGCTGGTCACCGGACAGGATCAACACGTACTTGATGTCGGGCTGATCGATGTAACGCAAGTTTTTGCGGACAGCGTCGGCGGTTCCCTGGTACCAGTCTTCGGTCCCGGCGTCGACGGTTTGCTGTGCCGCCAACAGTTCGACAAAGCCGCCGGTGAAGTGGTCAAAGCGATACGTTTGACGGAGGTGGCGGTGAAGGCTGACCGAAAGAAACTGCGTGAGCACGAACACACGACGCAAGCCACTGTTGATGCAGTTGGAAATCGGGATATCGATCAGGCGATACTTCCCGGCCAATGGCACTGCGGGTTTTGCACGAATCTTGGTCAGTGGGAAGAGGCGTGTTCCACGACCGCCGCCAAGAATGAGAGCGATCGTGTTGTTTGAGAGATCCATGGTGTTTGCAGTTACGTGGTGAAAGGTCAAGAGAAGCCGGTGGTAGGCTACCAATATTTCTCGAACCGGATCCGTCCCGCACCTGATTCGTGATCATGGTCGACGGGCAAAAAACCGGCAGATTCCAATAGCGGCAGCATCCCAGGGGTTGGTGGTGGTTCGCTGCCCGGTGGGACATACCCGATCATGTCGGGGTTGCCGCACAAAAACACGTGCGTGTTATCGGGGCTCAGTGGATCATCGGCAGCAACGGCAAGTTTGCCGCTGGTAAACAAGTCTTGCAAGTATTGTTTGCCAACGTAGCCGGGCAGCGATGTGTTAATGTTGAACGGTTCACGAGTGGTGCAAGGCAAGTACCGATAATTAGAAAACTGGTTCATCACGGCAAAATGCCTGGCGTGATACCCCAAGTCGCCTAGGTACCGTACGCAGCAAGCATTCACAATTCGACCACGATGCCCCTTGGCCAGCAGCGATGCGGTCATCGCATTGTGCGGAGCTTCGCCAGTTCCGGTGCCGAGCATCAGCACGGTGTGATCGGGATCGATGTCACCGATGGTGTATTTGCCAACGATGCGTTTGCCGATTTCGACGCGGTCGCCGGCTTTCAACTCGAACAAACGCGGGGTCAAAGCTGGCGGCGGTTGGTCAGCCGAAGACGCGGCGCGGACAAGCGTGATGTAAAACTCTAGGTAATCGAGCGAATCAACCGGCGCGATGCGACCGTCTTGGTCCAGCAACGGGCACGAGATCGAGTACGCGCGTCGCACCAGCTTGGTCAGTTTCTTTTCGGGAACCGTTTCGACCTGAGTTCCATCGAGCCGCTTTTCCCAGTTTCCCAGCCCGAGAGTGACATACTGTCCCGCGTCGAAGTGGGGCACGCCGTTATCAGGACGAACCCGAAAGCGCGCCAAGTTCTCGTGGCAATCGATTCGCTCAATCACCGTGGCGTTATAGAACTTGTCCCGAAGCGGTTGAAATTCCGTATCCGATTGGCTCATGTGGGGGCTGTCCGAACTGAGCACGATTCACTCCGATCTAGCGGTTTAGGACTCGTCACAAGCGATGGGTCACGCTGAACAAACGATTTGGCCGAACGAATCTTTCCGCGTTCTATACATCGGGGCAGCGACGCTGCGACGACACCTATCGTGCGATTAAAAGGCCGAAAAGTCCGCATTCGCAGATCGGAACGCAAACTTCCCCGAAAAAGCGGCGGTAATTTTTGCGTCCACGCAATATACTGGACTCCGAAGCCTCCCGTTGGGACGAGCCCATGTGGCGCTGAAGAAATCCCCAGAACATTTGCCAGCCGAAATCGACATGACTTTTGGAACTCGTCGAATTGCGATCATTTCCCGAAACGCGATTTGCTTCGCTGTCGCCTGTGCGTCCTTGATGGGGCTGTGGTCTGATACCGCACAGGCTGGCGAGCGATGGACCGATCTGTACGGTAAGCACACCATCGAAGCCGACTTCATCGGTTTATGGGGGAACACCGTGGTCCTGCAAATGAACGATGGTCGGCGAGTGTCCGTCTCGATGGACAAGTTGATTGCCGAAAGCCGCATTCGCGCCCGACAGCTGGAAGAAACACAGAAGAAGCGTCGTGGCGAAATGCGTTCGCTGATCGAAAATGACGCGAAAGAGGCTTCTGCCCCCGCCCCCACGCCACTGCCCGAACCACCCAGCGTCGCGCCCTACCAACCATATTCAGGTGGTGGCGACGTTTTGTCGATGTTGGAATGGCAAAACACACAAACGCGTAATGGACATGTCTTGCTGGCCAGCTACGACATGATGCCTGCGTCGTATCAAGCTGATTTCGAGCGACTCACCAAAGCCTCGATCGAGAAACTTGACCCCGCCGGTTTGGACCAAGTTCTCAAGTCGGTTCACTCGATCGGCGAATTGATCGTGACCCGCCAGCGTTGGCTGTTCTCGTACCCGCGACTGTCGAACATCGATGAAGTGAATAAAGAAACGCTCAAGAAAGCGACTTTGGCCATCGGCGGAATCATTCGTGACGGACTCGATCCCGAAAAACTCGCCCTCACAGAGATCCCAAATCGCCCGCTACGTGACTGGGTCAAGGACCTTGATTCGCGAGTCGCTCCTTACATTGCCAACTTGGGAGACCTGAGCGAATCACTGGGGATGCCCGAAATCACCTACGACGTCACAAACGAAGCAGACGGCAAGGCAACCGTCGAAACCAAAATCGGTTCCACCGCAATTCCCGTCGATTATGTACAAGTCGAAGGCAAATGGATGCCCGCAGATAAAACCAAAGAGGGTTGGGCCGAACTCACGAAGTCCTGGGAAAACGGATTGACCAATACGCCTTCGGGATCGTTACTGGGTGCCGGACAAGCGACGATGGTGACGTTGATGATCGACGGCTTTGTACAATCGGCACTCAACGCCGCGTCACCGCGTGAACTGCACGCACAGATGGACACCATCGTCGAAGGCATGAAACCACTCCTCTCGCAGATCGCCGATGCACGCGCGGCTGGCCAACGAATGCGCGGCAACGGAAACAGTTCAAGCTCGAGTAATTACGATTACGGAAGCGGCTACGGTACCGACTATGGTTCCGGAATGGATTCGAGCTCCAGCAGTTCGAGCGCATACGAAGAAGCCATGCGACAACAATCAAGCGGATACGAGCCCTAAGTCGACCCTAGAATGCCGAAACGGATTGCAATTATCGGCGGCGGAATTTCCGGACTGACCGCCGCGTTCTACCTTCGTCAACAGACCCCCGAAACGGAAGTCCGACTGTTCGAAGCCTCGCCCCGCTTGGGAGGTGTCATCGGAACCGAAATCGTCGAAGCTCCGGAAGGTCGCTTTGTGATCGATTGCGGTGCTGACATGTTCGCCACCGATCCTCCTGCGGCGATGCAGCTGTGCAGTGACCTGGGTGTCGACGACAAGCTGATTACCCCCGACGCCACCCGCGCCGGGGCACTCGTCGTGCATCAAGGGAAAGCCATGCCGATTCCGGAAGGATTCGTGTTGATGCGAGCGACAAAGCCGTGGCAGATGTTGCTGACGCCAATCCTGACCCCCACGGCTAAACTGCGATTCCTGGCCGAACGATTCATCAAGCGTCAGCCGGAGCTCACCCCCGGATGCGACGATGACTTGAGCGTTGCCCAGTTCGTTCGGCAACGCCTGGGCAAGCAGACGCTCGACCGCCTCGTCGAACCGCTCGTCGCTGGCATTTACACCGCAGATGTGGAAAAGCTCAGCCTGAAAGCAACGATGGCCCCGATCGCATCCATGGTCCAGCAACACGGCTCCTTGGCCAAGGCAACTCTGTCGCGTCGACGTGACAATCAAGACACCACCGAACGAAACAGCGCCGGCGCGCGGTACCAGCGTTTTCGTGGGTTCCCCGGTGGCATGGGCGAGCTGATCGAAACCCTGGCCGATCGCGTCGGCCCCGAATCAATCTCGCTGAACACACCAGTCCAGCAGTTGCGATACGACGGCCAACATTGGCAGCTCACGATTGACGATCACGAGCAAGCGTTTGACGAAGTTGTCTTGGCGACACCCGCCGCAGTCGCGGCAAAGCTGCTGGGTGATGCCAGTACCGACTCGACTGCAGAGACGGCCATCGCGAACGCTTGCCAAGCGGCATCTGATGGCTTAGCCGAAATCGAATCGGCCTCGGCAGCAATCGTGGTGCTGTGTCTTGCCAAAAAACACTTGCGACGCCTGCCGAATAAGTTTGGCATCGTGGTACCGTCGATCGAAAATCGTCATGTGCTGGCGGTCAGCTTCGCCAGTCACAAGTACTCCAACCGTTGCCCCGATGATCACGTCATCGCTCGGGCATTCTTTGGCGGTGCGATGCGGTCGCAAGACCTGGCAAAATCGGATGACGAATTGATCGCGCTCGCACGCCAGGAACTGCGTGACTTGATCGGCTTGGAGGGCACCGAGACATTGGCTCGGGTGGTGCGTTGGAACAACGCGATGCCGCAATATCATGTTGGCCATGTGAAGCGAGCCGATGCGATCGAAGCCGCAATCGATGTGATCCCTCAGTTGCATCTGGCCACCAACGCCTTGCGCGGGGTCGGGATCGCGCCACTTGTCGGCACGGCAAAAAAGGCTGCTCTGGCGGCACTCGAAAATTGATTCGCGGTTGGTCTGGACGGATGAGTATGCTTCATCATGTCGATCATCCAGCACAGCAACCTTTTGCAAAACACCGAACGCGGGCTGTATTGCCCTGCGGGTGATTTTTATGTCGATCCCAAGCGGCCTGTGAAACGGGCCGTGATCACCCACGCCCACTCCGATCACGCGCGCTGGGGCTGTGAGCATTATTTGTCATCGACGGCAGGCGAACATCTGGTTCGGATGCGACTGTCGCCGGATGCCGAGTTCGACTTCTTGCGATACGGCGAAACGATCACGCACCATGGGGTGAAGGTCACGCTTTTTCCCGCAGGTCATATACTGGGATCGGCACAGGTGCGTCTGGAACACAACGGCCGAGTTGCCGTGGTGGCAGGGGATTACAAGCTGGGCCCGGATTCGACCTGCGCCAGCTGGGAACCGGTGCCTTGCGACCTGTTTGTCACCGAGTCGACGTTTGCGCTGCCAGTGTATCGCTGGCGTGACCAGACGGAGATTTTTGCGGAGGTCAACGCGTGGTGGAAAGCGAGTGCGGAAGAGGACAAGTGTTGTTTGCTTTACGGATATGCGGTTGGTAAAAGTCAGCGGCTGCTTGCCGGTTTGGACGCATCGATCGGTCCAATCTACACACACGGCGCGGTTGAAAAAGGCGTCGCGGCCTATCGCGCATCAGGCGTCGAGTTGCCTGAGACGATCTACGTTGGTGAAGTCGAACGCAAAGCAGACTTTCGCGGCGCGATGGTCGTTGCGGTTCCCAGCGCACACGGAACACCCTGGATGCGGCGGTTCGGTAAAGTCAGCGCTGCGATGGCAAGCGGATGGATGATGGTCCGCGGGACACGGCGCCGCCGTGCCGCCGACCGAGGCTTCGTACTGAGCGATCATGTGGATTGGGCGACGACACTGAAGGCAATCGAGCTTTGTGATCCCGAACAGGTTTGGGTGCACCATGGATACTCGGCAATCTTGGCACGTTACCTGCAATCGATCGGCCGCGATGCGGTGGCGCTGGATCAAGCCGAACGTCGCGACGAAAATGAGGATGATGAAATCGATCAGGCGGAGGCAAATGCATGAAACGATTTGCCGACATGTATTGGCGACTTGATTCGACAACGAAGACCAACGAAAAAGTCGCCGCGATGTGCGATTACTTCACACAAGCGCCGCCCCACGATGCCGCATGGGCGATTTCGATTTTATCCGGTCGCAAGATTCGGCAGCTTGTCCCGTCACGATTGCTGCGGCAATGGGCGGCCGAAGAAGCCGGCATTCCCGATTGGCTGTTCGAAGAATCGTATTCTTCAGTCGGTGATTTGGCGGAAACAATTTCACTGGTCGTGCCGCCCGGCGAAAGCGTTTCCGACACCAGCTTGGTGGGCTGGATTGAAAACAAATTGTTGCCGCTACGTCCTCTGACGCCCGAGCAACAGCATGACGCCGTGGTCGAGATCTGGCAGCAGACCGATCCGGCGATGCGGTTCGTCGTGATGAAGTTGATCACCGGTGGTTTGCGCGTCGGTGTCAGCAAAGCGCTCGTCACACGGGCACTCGCACAAGCATCCGGGATCAGCTCCGAAACGATCGCACACCGATTGATGGGCGACTGGGAACCCAATGCCGAGTTCTTTCATCGCGTTGTCGATCCGAACGAAGGTGACACTCAAATCAGTCGACCTTACCCGTTTTGCTTGGCGCATCCGATCGAGCAAGCGACATCGCCTGATCGCGATGGGGGTGCAAAACAAGCCGCCGAGATCGCAGCCGTCCTGGGGGAGACAACCGACTTCGCGGCCGAATGGAAGTGGGATGGAATCCGTGGACAGATCATTCGCCGCGAAGGTGAAACGTTTCTATGGTCGCGGGGCGAAGACCTGATGGAGAATCGCTGGCCAGAGATCGAAGACGCGGCAAGCTTGCTGCCGAACGGGACGGTGATCGACGGAGAAATCCTGGCCTGTGCGATCGACCAGGACGGAAACACAGCCGAGGTGCTGCCGTTTTCACAGTTGCAGCGTCGTATCGGTCGCAAACGCGTCGGCAAGAAACTGCTAAAAGAAGTCCCGGTGGTGTTCCACGCATTCGATTTAATGGAAGTCTCCGGAAATGACATCCGGCAGCAGCCATTCCGCGAACGACGACGGCAACTACAGCAAGTTCTCAACCCTATCCGCCACCCCAACCTCTGCGTGACCGAACTGATCGACGGAAACGACTGGTTGCAATGGGCGACCGTCCGTGAAACCAGTCGCGAGCGTCATAGCGAAGGTCTGATGCTCAAACGTTGGGACAGCGTGTACGACGTCGGCCGCGTCCGTGGGACGTGGTGGAAATGGAAGGTCCAACCCTACACGATCGACGCAGTGCTGATTTATGCCCAGCGGGGACATGGCAAACGGGCCAGCCTTTACACCGACTACACGTTTGCATTGTGGGACGAAGGAAACTTGGTACCTGTCGCGAAAGCGTATAGCGGTTTGGATGACGCAGAGATTCGCAAAGTCGATCGCTTCGTCCGGCAGAACACCAGCGAGTCATTCGGCCCGGTACGAAGCGTCACGCCGGAACTGGTCTTCGAAATCGCCTTCGAAGGGATCAGCCAAAGCACACGCCACAAGAGTGGCGTCGCAACGCGATTCCCACGGATCTTGCGATGGCGTCATGATAAGCGAGCTGAAGACGCCAATCAGCTAAGCGATTTGAAGGCGTTGCTGCCCGATGGCTAAGAAGCGTTCAACGGATTCCAAGTCGCCAAGCATGCCCGACCGAATCGCACCACGCAAAGCGGTCGATCAATTCTTTGACGTGCTCGGCTGGAAACCTTTTCGATTCCAAGCGAGTGTCTGGAACGCGTATGCCAAAGGACACAGTGGCTTGGTCCATTCGGCAACCGGGACTGGTAAAACGCTTGCCGTGTGGATGGCACCGATCCTGCAATGGCTAAAGGCCAATCGAGATCGTGCGCAGTGGAATCCAAAACAACCGCTACCGCTGAAAGTCATCTGGATCACTCCGCTTCGCGCGCTCGCTGGCGACACCGAAGCCGCACTTCGCCAGCCGATCGATGCGATGGGTTTGCCATGGACACTGGAAAGTCGCACCGGTGACACAAAGGCAAGTGTGAAAGCAAGGCTTCTAAAACGTTTGCCGACTGCGCTCGTGACAACGCCAGAAAGCCTGTCGTTGATGCTGACTCATGAAAAGCTGCTTGAACAACTCCGTCACTGTGAAGCGGTGATCGTCGATGAGTGGCACGAATTGCTGGGCAGCAAACGTGGAATCCAAACCGAGCTCGCGTTGGCCAGAATGCGATGCCTTTGTCCGCAGCTGCGCACTTGGGGATTAAGTGCGACACTGGGGAATCTGGACGAGGCATTAATGGCGCTGACCGGAGTTTCGGCCAGCCAGCCCGCAAAGATTGTCGAGGGCTATCGCCGCAAGAAGATGCAACTGCGTTCGATCATCCCTCGCAAGATCGAACGCTTCCCCTGGTCCGGCCACATCGGCACGCGGATGATTCCGCAGGTTGCTGAGGAACTTGAGCACACCGAGTCGGCGCTCGTGTTTGCCAACACGCGAAGCCAAACGGAGATCTGGTATCAGAATCTGCTTGCCAAACGCCCCGATTGGGCCGGCCAAATCGCGCTCCATCACGGATCGCTGGACGCCTCGGTCCGCCGATGGGTGGAAGCAGGACTAAAGGAAGGACGCCTGAAAGCCGTGGTGTGCACCAGCAGTTTGGACCTGGGTGTCGACTTCACCGCGGTCGATAGTGTTGTGCAGATCGGAAGCCCCAAAGGTGCCGCACGGTTGCTTCAACGAGCCGGCCGTAGTGGGCACCAACCAGACGCAGTCAGCCGGATGTCGTTTGTGCCAACGCATGCGATCGAGTTGATTGAGTTGGCTGCGGCAAAGGATGCGATCGCACGGGGCGAGCTTGAATCGAAGCAGACACACCATCAGCCGCTGGACGTGTTGGCGCAGCACTTGGTTACGATCGCGATCGGTGGCGGTTTTACATCCCAGGCCATGCTAGAAGAAGTCCGTGACTGTTACGCCTACCGCGAGCTGAGCGATCAAGAGTGGGACTGGGTGATTGACTTTGTCGTCCGTGGTGGCAGTTCACTGGAGCAGTATCCCGAGTTCAAACGGGTCGTCCAGGAATCCGGACAAGAAATCGATCGGTACATCGTTCATGACAAACGTACGATTCGAACGCATCGGATGAGTATCGGAACCATTGTCAGCGATGCGGCGATGAAGGTGAAGTATCTCAAAGGCACCACGCTGGGAACCGCGGAAGAGTATTTCTTGGCGAGGTTGAATCCGGGCGACAAGTTTCTGTTCGCGGGTCGGTTGGTCAGCTTGGTACGGATCCGCGACAACGCGGCCTACGTCAAGCGGGCGACGGGAACACCCGATGCGGTCCCGCGCTGGATGGGCGGTCGCTTGCCTTTGTCGTCGGAGCTCAGTGAAGCACTGCGGCGAAAACTGGAAGAGGCCGCCGATGGACAATTGGTTGGCCCCGAAATGAAAGCACTGAAGGAGCTGTTCGAGATCCAAAAACGCTGGAGCATCTTGCCGGCACGCGACGAGTTCCTGATCGAGAAGATCAAAACGCGTGGCGGTCACCAGGTGTTTCTCTTCCCTTTCGAAGGACGACTCGCGCACGAAGGCTTGGCGGCGGTGCTCGCCTACCGAATCAGCCAGCATCGCAAGCTGTCTCTATCGATGGCATGCAACGATTATGGGATCGTCTTGCAATCGCCGAGTGAGATACCGATTGAGTCAACGATCGCGAGCGGACTGCTGTCAGCAGAGAACCTGGACCGCGACATTGTTGCCAGCATGAATTCGACGGAGATGGCAAAGCGTCAGTTCCGCGAGATCGCCCGTGTAGCTGGTTTGGTACATAGCGGGTTTCCTGGGAAGGGGCAAACGAATCGCAATCTGCAAGCGAGCAGCAACCTGTTCTTTGACGTGTTTGAGAAGTACGACCCGAACAACTTGCTGCTCGTTCAGGCGCGCCGCGAAGTGTTGCAGTTTCAACTCGAAGCGGGCCGGATGCGAGCCGCGCTGGACCGTATCGGCGACTGCCGGGTGATGATCACCGAGCCGCCGAAAGTCACGCCGTTAGCATTCCCATTATTGGTCGACAAGTTGCGTGAGCGGGTCAGCAGCGAGACGCTGGCGGACCGTGTGGCGAGGCTACAGGCAAGCCTGGAGAAGGCTGCGGGCTAGGCAGCGATCTGGAGAGGGTGAGCGCAATAGAAAACCCCGCCGGCAGAACCGACGGGGTTTTCTGGGTCACTCATCTGCGTCGCGGATGTTTATTCGCGAGGGCGAATCGCTCCGGTCAATCCGGTGTAATCCACGCGGTCGGTGTTGTGCCACAAGGGCTGACCACGCTCGACGCGTTTACGCAATACTTCAATCTTCTCGGGGCTGCCTGCCGGCGCATCGGTGGGGTTGAAGTTGTCGTCTTCGTGTGGGACGAAATCTTCATCGTGTCCGTAACGAAGGATGGCTTCGAAAACGTTCTTGCAACGGCTCATTTCTTTCATTGACGTGAATCTACCTCTGGGAGTGCCAGGACCGAATTCTTCCAGTCGACTTGGCGTATTTGTGACTGCTTTCCTCATGGAAAGCCGCAATTGAGTTGGTTCATCGCTGTGCGGATCACCTACACGTCTCGGGATATAAAAAAGAGAGAGACGTCTCCGCAACAACAACTGTTGACGAGGGGATTATTGACGTCTAAATGCGTGAGTCAAGAAAAATTGTGGGTGGCTTGATGACCGTCAGATTGCAAGCCCCTGACTTGGCCCCAGAATCGTGGGCCCGAAGCTGCCAAATTGGGCACACAAGCAACGTGATCTGACAACCCCAAGGAACGGTCGTCTTGGCTGTCAAGGGGGCGAATACCAACGTTGCACCACACCGTTGGCGGATCATATCGCCTCGAGTTCGTCAAGCGGGGGTGATTATCGCATGTCACATTTCTTTTCCTGCCCTGTGCGGATTGCAGGCGAAACGCTAGGTTTCGGGTAAGACTGGGGGTGGAATTTTTTTTCATTTTTTTTGAAAACCTTCTCCGTTTGTTTGGGTCGTTTCGTCATTTTGGAGGGGTCATGTGGATCCAGAAAACAATTACGCTCCCGGCCCAGCGTCGTGGCTTTCACCTCATCACCTCCGCGGTGACTCGCGCACTGCCTG
Organism: Rhodopirellula baltica; assembly: GCA_002901265.1. Classification (GTDB taxonomy): domain Bacteria; phylum Planctomycetota; class Planctomycetia; order Pirellulales; family Pirellulaceae; genus Stieleria; species Stieleria baltica_A. Next base: position 21,691 of record PPHI01000072.1, read on the forward strand.
AAATCGACTCCATTTCGGTTGGCTTGTTGCACGTCTTTATCCTGCATACGAGCGCATCGTTAACCATTAACGAAAATGCCGATCCCGATGTTCGCGTTGACTTTGAGACCGCGATGAATCACGCCGTACCGGAGTCGTTGCCATACGTTCATACCCTTGAAGGCCCCGACGACATGCCCGCGCACGTGAAAGCCAGCATGATGGGCGCGAGCGTGCAAATCCCGGTAGGCGGTGGCGACCTGAAGCTAGGTACTTGGCAGGGGATTTACCTTTGTGAGCACCGTGACCATGCGGGACCACGGCGGTTGGTTTTGACATTGATGGGTGAATGACGCTCGCGAGATTGCGACGAGTCAGCAAACAAGGCGAGTGAGGCAGATCGCATGGAACTGGACCAACTACGCTATTTTTTGAAACTGGCCGAGATGGGAAACTTTACCCGTGCGGCCGAAGAACTGCTGATCTCGCAACCCGCACTCAGTCGCTCGATTCAAAAGCTTGAAGAAGAACTCGGTGTGCCGCTGCTGGTGCGAAAGAGCAAAGCGACAGACTTGACCGACGCCGGCGTGCTGATGAAATCACGTGCCGAACAGATCATGGCGATCATCGATGACACAAAAGCCAGGATCACCGACGATGGAAAATCGGGGCGAATCCGACTGGGAGCGATCCCGACAATCGCGCCGTACTTTTTGCCCACCTTTTTGAAACGCTTTGCAAAACGCTTTCCCAAAGCCAACGTCGAACTGCACGAAGACACGACACAGAATTTGCTAGCCGGATGCTCACAAGGTGAAATCGATTTGCTCGTGGTCGCGCTGCCAATCGTCGGCAAACACCTCGCAGCGGAAACGCTGTTCGAAGAAGAACTGCTGCTGGTGCTAGCCGCCAATCATCCGCTGGGCAACAAAAAGCAAATCCGTGCATCAGACATCGAATCGCTTCCCTTCGTCGTCCTGAACGAAGCACACTGTTTGTCGGATACGATCTCGACGTACTGCCGCGGACGGTCGTTCCAGCCAGTAACCGTTGGCAGGACCAACCAGTTATCAATGGTACAGGAACTGGTGGCGATCTCAGACAGCGTGTCCTTTGTTCCAGAAATGGCGGCCAAGCTGGACAAGTCGAGAGCGCGAGTCTATCGCTCGATCGCTGGTTCCAAACCGACGCGTACCGTGGCGATGATCTGGGATCCCTATCGCTTCCAAAGCCGGTTGGTACAGTCGATGCGTGAGATGTTGCTTGATGAAGCAGAGGCCTTTTCCAAAGGCTAATTGCCATCATTACCTGCACCCATTGGGGGCATTGGATGTAAGAACTTGCCCCACAGATTCGGTGAGCGAACGGAACTCCGTTTTCTCGATTGACGAACATTTGGTCGCCCGAATAATCCCGATGACCGATGGGCCATCGTCACGGACGAGGCAACGATGTCAGCGACCAACACGCCAATTCATGATGGGATGCCTTCGCCATGCAAGATTTCGCTAACGAATTGTCCGAGCAGCAAATCGAAGAGATCGATCGCCATAAATACTTTCTCAGTGAACGTGCCGGGCATGATGTCGGTTGGGAATTTGCCCTGCAGGATTGGCGACAGAATGTTGCCGAACCGGAATTAGAAGGCGAAGATCAGACCTTGCAAACGCCGATGAGTCGAATCGGTGGCTTCTTGAAGCGATTGCTTTCAAAAGCAGCTATGATGTAGTCTCGGTCGGCCGCTCGGCGACGACCTGGAACAAAAGGAACTCTTGGTTACCAGTCGTCGTGAGTTTGGATTACCACCTGATTGAAATCGGCGTGATCGTCGCCGGAAAGTTGGACGCCGTTGATGCCCGCTCGACCAAGTTGGCGGTGGAGCAGACCGATGCACGCTTGAGTGAGCTCTTTCCCGGGTTCAAGTTCGATTTCTTCGAAATCAAACGCCCCGAGATGACCGCTTCGGTAACGGAAGGTTCCGGCCGTGTGGAACCAAGCCTGTTGTTGCAACAAGCGGTCGAGGAACGCGATGCCAAGCATTGGGATTTTGCGTTCGTTTTGACCGGTGCCGAATTGACCGGAAACTACTCGCCGTACTGCTTCGCGGCACTCAGCCGGCCGCTTGATGCAGCGGTTATTTCATTGTCACTGATTGACCCGCAAGCGCTCGGTGTAGAGGTCGACCACGGCGAACGTGTGGCGCGAATTGCCCGGCGGCTCAGTCGACTGATGTTGCATGCGCTCGGACACCTTGCCGGTTTACCACGCTCGGATCATCCCAACGATCTGCTGTATCATCCGCCCTCGGCGGCGGCGCTGGACATGATGGCAGGCATCGATGAAGAAGACCTACAACGGCAACGTTCGGCGTTGCTGGAAATCGCCGACCAGCGCCTGGAAGAACGCGTCGGGAAACGGATGGGGCGATTCTTATTCGGGGTGCGTGCGGCACTGATCAATCGTCGCGAGATTTTTCAAGCGATCCGTGCTGCGCGTCCTTGGCAATTCCCACAGCGATTGAGTCGTTTGACGATCGCATCTTTTTCGACGCTAGCCGTTTTATTCATGACGGCAGAGGCCTGGGATCTGGCACTCGCACAAAGCTTCCTTCGCGTGGCGCTGCTATTCGTCATCACGTTGTTGGCGACAACGTTCTACGTGGTCATCCGCCAACAGTTGCTGGTGCGTCGCCGCCATCGTCGCAGTGAGCAATCGGTCGTCACATCGGCGTCGGCGTTTGGGATCGTATTGACGGGGATGGCAACCACTTGGGCGACGCTCTTCATTTTGGGAACACTTGTCAGTGCGGTGCTGTTCCCGGGAGACTTGGTTGCGACATGGGCCAGTTCGACCGTCAACAGTGCGCGACAGCTTTCTTGGTGGGATTGGCCACAGATGGCGATGTTTGCCGCATCGCTGGGGTTGCTAATTGGCGCGTTGGGTGCCAGTTTCGAGTCCCAGCATTACTTCCGCCACATTATCTTTGTTGACGAAGAGATCTAGTTCGCCGTGCATGCTAGCTGACACCATGAACGTTCGACCGCTCCATCCGATCCGCCCGATCAATTCGCCCTTTGTCAAAATCCGTCGTGGTGCGACGGCGCTTGCGGCAATCGTCTTGTTCGCGGTCTTGGGATTTCGCTACCTCGCGAACTACGAATGGATCGAAGCGATGTGGATGGTCGTGATTACGATTTCCACCGTCGGCTATGGCGAACACAGCAATCACGATACGGCGGCACAATTGCTTTCGATGGCGGTGATCCTGCTCGGGACGACCGCCGGTGCGTACACGTTTACCGGCTTGATCCAACTGACGCTGCAAGGCGAATTGGACCGAGCCTTTGGGCTACGAAGAATGGAACGAGAGATCTCCCGGCTGAAGAACCACACGATCATTTGCGGGTTTGGTAAAAGCGGCCCGATCCTGGCATACGATTTGGCCCGCCTAAATCGTGGCTTTGTGATCGTTGAAATCGATCCGCACAATTATCAACAGGCGATCGATTTGGGTTACCTGGCGATCAACGCGGACGCAACCGACGAAGACGCGCTCAAGGAAGCAAACATCTCCGAAGCCGGTGCGATCGTCGTGGCTCTTCCGACCGATGCCGAAAACGTCTTTATCACGTTGTCGGCCCGCAACCTTTGTCCCACCATCCGCATCGTCGCACTCGCTGACCAAGAAAGCACGTCCAGAAAACTTCGCCAAGCCGGTGCTAACGAAGTGGTCATGGGACACCAAATGGTCGCTGAATACCTGTCACGCTTGGTGACACGACCGACCGCGGCACAGTTTTTCTCGTCGTTGACGCAGCCGGAGTTCCAAGACCTGATGCTAGACGAACTGGCAATCCCCGAGAGCAGCAAACTGGCAGACCGATCCATTGCCGAGATGCGAGTTCGTGATCAACACCAATTATTGGTCGTCGCTGTAAAGTCAAAATCGGAGGCACTGGATTTCAACCCGCCAGGCGACCGTACATTTCGAGCCGGCGAAACCGTTTTGGTGATGGGGAAACAAAAAGACGTCAACGCGTTTCGACAAGCCTATGGCTTGATCGACACGATCACTAGCGATACCGACCGCGGAGTTCTCGATAGATTTCGTTAGCAGGTTTGCTGCGTTGCAAACGTTCAAGATGCGTGGTTTCGTCACGCCGAAACTTAGACTCCAACGCATGCTCCACACGTTTCAGCAATCGTCGCGGATCGACCGGCTTGGTCAAGACTTCGCGTGCACCTAGGTCGATTGCACGGCGGTGTATCTCGGGAGAGTCATTCCCGGTGACAACGATGATCGGGACATTTTTGAGCGAGGGTTCATCGCGGGCAACTTGCAACAGATAGTTCCCGCTCACGTCTGGCATCGAAATGTCAACGAGGACCAAATCTGGGCCTTCTTGTTTCATTCGCCCAGCGGCATCGATTGAATCACAGATCCCGACAACATTCCAATAGCCGGCAACGTTCAAGTGCGCAGTGATCACGTCGATGACGATTTGTTCGTCGTCGATCACTAGGATTTTGCTATTGGAAATGTTCTTGTCACGATCGAACATAAAATCGCTCCATGCGTTTTAGCCTCCGCGCTAACGCGTCTTCCGACGTGGTCTCATCCGAGTTTACGTCATCGACAAAGGCTACTTCAGGAATCTTGTCTGCCCCTCCAAACCGGGCGCGGGTGTTCCCTCACATTCGCTCTTTGTCCACATCGTGCAAAGTATGACGCGACTGCGTAACGATGGTTCGAAAGCCCCAGTTTGAGATCATTGGGAAGTTATTCGGCACGTGAAGGAGCGAGTGGGCGATGAGAGTTAGGAAATGCAGTGCATCAGTCAGAATGATTATGGCAATCACCAGTCTTGCGCTGGTGTCAGATCTTTTCGCTGACGGCACGATTCGTGACGGCGTCGGTGCGAGAAGCATCGGTCGTGGCGGAACCAACATCGCACACCACGACAACGCGCACGTCATGCTGGATAACCCCGCAGGTCTTGTTGGGTTTGAGGGGGATTCGATGATCGAAATCGGCGGTCACTTGCTGATGACGGACCTGTCGTATTCCGATCCGGATAACCCACGAACCGGCGATATCGACAACCCGTTTCCGATTGGCGAAGTTGCTTTCGCGAAACGGTTAAGCGACGACGTGATGGTCGGCCTCGGAATGTTTTCCCAAGCGGGCTTCGCGGCGGAATACATTCTCAACGGACAAGGCGCGTTGGCTGGTCCACAGCACATGAAATCCATCGGTGCGATGGCCCGTGTACTGCCAACACTTTCGATCAATCTGACAGACCGTCTTTCGTTTGGTGCAACCGTCGGGGCTTCGATCAGTCACGTCGAATTCGAAGGCCCCTACACCTTGCAGGGACCCAATGCACTCGCCGGTACAGGTCTACGGGTCGACGCCCAAGGCACCGGGATCGCCCCGCATTGGTCGCTTGGCTTTCAATATGACCTCAGCGATGCGACGACAATCGGGGTGAGCTACCTCGAAGAAGCGGACATGGAACTTGACGGCACCACCACCGCCGCTATCCCCGGCGTCGGAACCGCGCGCTACGATTCACAGATCGATATCGTTTGGCCACGCATGATGGGCGTCGGGATCGCTCACCAAACACCCGCCAACCGCACCTTCTCATTCGACGCGATTTGGATGGACTGGTCGAATGCTTACCGACAAATCGACTTGCAACTGACCAACCCGAACGACCCGACGTTCCAGATCGTGGCACCGACACTCAACGAGTCGATCCCGATGAATTGGCGTGACTCCGTGTCGTTGCGTTTTGGTGTCGAGCAACAATTGGCAAACTGCAATGTCTTGCGATTGGGATACATCTATCACCGAAACCCCATCCCCGCCGAAACGCTGACGCCCTTCATTCAAACCACGATCGAACATGCGTTGTCGGTCGGATACGGATGGAACTGGCGTGGGTTGGAAATGGACTTCGCCTACCAATGGATGTTCGGCCCCGATGTGACGGTTGGCACCAGTGACTTGACCGGCGGTGACTACGACAACGCGATCAGCACCGCGAGTGCACATCAATTCTCACTCAGCTTCCGTCGCCGACGCTAAGCTCGCCATGAAGTAATCCCGACCCAGCCAATCGTGATTGTTTGATAGCAATTCACGATTGGCTTTTCTGGTAACTGATCTTGATTTTGCTGGCGTGGCGATCTATTCCTTGCCGATACTTGTCGGTTTGGATGCCGCCAAGGCATAGACTTCAGGGACGGTGATTCCAGTGATCAGTCGGATTAATCAATACTCATTCACGCTGTGGTGCGTCGCGTTGCTGGCGTGTTCCATGCTCGGATGCAGTCAGAATCCGTACCTCGCGGTTCCCGGTGCTGGTGCTTACCCGGCACAGAACGGTGCGCTCAGCCCAACGTTTGGACAAGCGGCTGCTCCTGGTGATGCCCGGTTGGCAGAATTGACTCGCCGCGTCCAATTGCTTGACGACAACAATCGTCAGCTTCACACGCAGCTTGCTCAAAGCGAACAACAAGCCCAAGTCTATCGCGAAGAACTCTCGTTGGTTCGTCAGCAGTTGGCTGATACCAACCAGCAGCTTGACGACGCCCGTCTGGCCGCCAACGACGCACAAAACCAAGTACGCGGTTTCCAAGCTTCCGCACAACGTCGCGGTGGTGCTTCGATCGTTCCCAACACGAACCTTGGACAACTCGCTTCGAACTTGAATCTCGGTGGTCTGCCCGTTGAACGGGATGGCGAGCGAATTCGAATCGGAATTCCCAGCGATCAACTGTTCGTACCAGGATCGGCTCAGCTCATTCCACAAGCCAGCCAAGTGATCTATCCAATTGCTGCACAGATTCGCAGTCTGTTTCCGCGACAAAAGATCGGCATCGAAGGCTACACCGATAACGCGAACGGGATGCCGGGATCGGCTACCGCACATCAACTGGCGTCGGCACAAGCGTCAGCCGTTTTAGACGTGCTGACGCGACAAGCCGGAATGCCGGTGTCTCAATTCTTTATCGTCGCCCAAGGTGCCAACCGCCCCTTGGGGTCGAATGCTTCGGCGATGGGACGGGCCGCGAATCGCCGGATCGAGCTGGTAATCTATCCGGACACGTTTCAATAACCGAAACGTGTCCGTTCGATTGATGCCGTGATCGAACTATTCCGGCGGCAAATCGGCAGCGATATCAAACCGGCGCCAGCACCAGGACGTCACGACGACGGCTGCGATCGCGAGACTCCATGTCCCCGCAATTGCCCCCGTGATGTAAATCGGCGCGATGTAGGATTCGCTAAATAGCGACCTGCACACGCTGACCCACAACAAGAGCGCACCGACCGCGGCAGCGATCAGTGTGGCTTTGCCAAGGAACATCACATTGGCGCGAACGACCATCCCCAAACCCTGTGCGTGTTCATGGTGTGGGTATGCCAAAAACAGTGCATTCTCGGTGGCGAAGGTAAACACTGCCAACGCAGACAACATCCCGGACCAACCCAGGATCTGTGACCAGCCCGGATGGACAACCGAAGCGGCGATTGCGAGCGTCGTCAGTTGAAAACCCATCGTGATCAGAATCGGTAACAGCATTTGTCCTAACACCGCATTGATCGGATTGAGCGGCAAGCCACGCAGCAACAGCATGCGTTTCAAATCACGCCGAAAATCAATCCGCAGCGCGGGCGGCGCCAGCAGCATCGTGCACAACGCGATCCCGGCAACGACAAAGGCCCATTGATTGGACACGCGGCCGGTCAGCAAAGGTGAAAGGCAGAGCAATGTTGGCAGGCAAAAGCTGAATGCGATCGTGCCAAAGTACCGACGTACGGACAGTGTTTGACGCCAAACCAAAGCGAGAGCGTCATGTGTCCGCGAAGGCAGTCTCTGTTCGAACAAATCCAATGCCGAGCGCCGTGCGTAGCGCGTCGCCAAACTGGCCTCTTTGACTTGACGGTACTGACCGGTCTCCAACGCATCGCGTTCTCGATCGAGTCGGCTTCGGTTGGCCCATCTGTCAACCCGGACCATCATCACGATCCCGGCAGGAATTAACGAGATCGATGCGATCAACTGCGAGAACGTTTGCGTGGACAGTTCGCTCGTCGTCGCCAACAGTGCTGCGGGTTGCCATGGCAACGCCAACCACTGGACACAGCTGCTTGACGCGACATGACCAACCGCCGTGAAGCTCTGCATCATGTACACACCAGGTCCTGAACCGGGCGGCGTGATCCGCACCAATTCAGCGAATAGCTGCACGACGGCTGCCGCGGCGACAATCGACAATGACACTCGCCAGAACACCAGGTCCCGTTGCGAGATCCCGGTGACGAAACGTTGCCAGGACATACGCACCGTTTCGAGCATCATCAGCGCAGCAAACACGCCGACGGCGAGCAACCAAAAGTGCTGGACATCAGGTGCGAGTGCGATCGCAAGAAAAAACGTCTTCAGGAGTGCCGAGAACAACACGCTGAAAACCTTGTATCCGGCGAATAGCGATCGACTGATCGGTGCGCCGCCAAGCCAGAGGTTTTCGGCCGCGGTGTATTCCATATCCACTTGTCGATCGGTCCAGACACAGCGGACGGAGTGATAGATGAGGTACAGAACCATCCCGCCGGAAAGCCACAGGCGGAGTGATTCGGGATCAGCGGTTCGCCGAGACGCGAGGATCAGCACCCCGTTCAGGACGTAAACGCTGAGAAACACAACAGCGATCGCGGACGCGACGATTCGTCGTGGCGAGCGCAGGCGGGTGAATCCACGGTGAAGACGAAACATCGCTCGACGCGCGGTCAACCAAAGCAGGTGTCGCAATGGAGTAGTCATGTCGTGACTGGGGATGTTGCCTCAAAGTATGCTTGTTCAAGAGACTTCGCCGCAGGGAACTGCTGACGCAGCTGCCCGACGTCGCCAAAAAACTGTAGGCGTCCGTGTTGCATCACGATTAGGTGGCTGCAAACGTCTTCGATCATCGCCAGCAGGTGACTGGAAATGATGATGGTCGCACCTGCCTTGGCGCGTTCGCGGGTCGACTCGAGTAGTCGACGGATCCCCGGAGGGTCCAATCCGGTCATCGGTTCGTCCAGCAGAATCACGCTGGGTTCAAACAAATACGCACAGGCGATTGCCAGTTTCTGTCGCATCCCACGCGACAAGGTCGTAGCCCCGGCATTGATTTTTTCGGTCAGCTGAAAGTAATCCAGCAGTTCTTCGCTCTTCGCTTGGCGATCCGGGACGTCATAAATCCGTCCGATAAACTCCATGTGTTCGCCCACCGTCAAATCGTCAAAGAGCGGCGGGTCGTCAGGCACATAAGCCAGCCGTCGCTTCAAATCGATCAGCGATGACGAGTTGTAGTCTGTCAGTTCACACCCGGCGACGTTCAGTTTGCCGCTCGTCGCGGGGATCAATCCGGCCAGACAACGCATTGTTGTCGTCTTGCCCGCTCCGTTTGGTCCGACTAGTCCGCCGATGCTCCCCGGTTCGAGGGAAAAGCTAACACCGTCAACAGCGAGATGGGTGTCGTACAGTTTGCGGAGCTCTTCGCAGCGGAGCATGAGCTGGGCCAAGTTATGCGGTTTGAGTAGTCGGGGCTGCGTGAAGAGTAGGTTACAGTTTTGGCGCTCGCCGCAAAAACGCCAACGATTGATCACTGGAGGATGTCATCACCCACACACCAGGGGGCCAACACAAATGATTGGCACTAGTTGGCGTCGGTATACAGCAACCGATAGACATCGCTTTCCGCTTGGCAAGCATGCTCCAAGATTTCGCTGATCGCGTCGTCTTGATGGTCGAACGTTCGCCGATTGCGAAGCGACACGGCGAAGGTACGTCCCCGTGAGGTGCGTCCCAAGATCGAGTCATTGGTGTGGTCAAACGCTAGCGTCGTAATCTGTGAACTCGATTGACGTAGTGACGCGATGGGATGAATGACAACTTGGTCTTCGTCATCGAGCACAATTTGATAAAAATCCAATTGTCCATTGTCGGTCGCCGCGACCAGACGAGTGCGATCCGAGGAGACGGCGATCGAAGTGATTTCCCGATGATCAGCAGCTGTTTTGGCCAACAGTTCCCCACTGGCCGGATTCCACAGCGAAAGCGAACCGTCACGTCCCGCGGTAGCGATCACGTTGGCTTTGACATTGTGGGTGGCGGAAAGGATCTGGTCACGATACAGCGCCAGGGACGTGACCGGCCAACGACGATTCGCCGCCCAGTGAACGACATCGCCGTTTCTCAAACCCGCATAAAGCCGATCGCCTTCTGCCGAAAGCGCCATCGACCAAGCCTTCGCATCTGCCAACCGGATCGACTCAAGTTCTCGCGTCGATTCGAGATCCCAAATTCGAATCGTTCCATCGTCGCTACAACTGATCAAACGTTGGTCCAGCGGATGAACCAAGATTGACCGAATCGCGCGGTCGTGACCTTCGAATTGCCGCTCAATCTGCAGCGATTGCAGGTTCCAAATCGCGATCGAATTATCAACCGTTTCGGACATAATCCGCTGGTCGCCATCGACGAATTGCAAGCACTGCACCCGATCGGTTTTGGTGTCGATCGTGTGGTGTAATTGTCCAGATTTGACATCCCACAATCGGATTTGGCCATCGGTCCCGCCACTGGCGAATGTCTGTCCGTCCTCACTGAACGCGAGCGATTTAATTTTGTCGTTGGACCGAAAACTGCGAATCAGCGTTCCCGTTGACGCCTCCCAAAATCGAACGATACCGTTGTGCGTCCCGGTCGAAACGATCTCGCCATCAACCGTGTATGCGATCGCAGAAACCCAACTGCCATGATCGAGGACGATCGGTTGCTGACCGCGTTCGGATAAATCCCAAAGCCGAACGGTACGGTCGATACTTGCACTCGCCAGTTGGTCGCCACCGGGGCGAATTGCGATCGACAATATCCCGTCATCATGACCGTCGAGACGCTTGATCGGTTGGTGGGTCACCGCATGAAGCAAATGGATCGACGAATCCATCGGGCGCGTCGCGTCGGTCCGGTTGCGAAGTAAGTCGCCGCCTGCAAAGGCGACATAGCGACCTTGAGGATCGATCGCCATCGCGCCAACGATTCCGTCGAGCGACGCAAGCCGTTCGGGTGCGTCCCCGGATCGGTGTAGGGAATCATCGACAGCCCATAGTTTGACCGATTTATCTACACTCGCCGAAAGCAGTCGTCCGTTGTCACGGTGAAAATGCAAGTCTGTGATCGAGCGTGTATGCCCACAAAGCAAGGCAGATGAATGGTGAGTGTCAGTTCGCCAAATCTGAATTGCACCGTCGGTGCGACCGACGGCGAACAAATTTCCGTCAGCAGAACAGCTGATCGTTGCGGGTGCTTGACTACAGCGGGCAAAATATCGCTCTGTCTCGCCAGACATCGAGTCGATCCATCGAATTTTTCCATCAGAGTCACCGATGAGAATGCCGTTTCCATCAGCGGTGAAGGCGAAACAACGAACCGGGGTTTCGTCGCTATCGCTCTGCCAAAGCAAGACACCATCGCGATCGTACAAATACAAATGTCCGTCGGTGACGCCTCCCCAGGGAATCCGACTCATCACCGCGATGTAGTCACCGTGGGGCGAACAGGACAGATCCAAGATTTCGCCACTGGGGTGCTGGATTTCACCAACCGTTTCTCGGTTTTCCAAATCGATCACTCGTACCAAACCGCCGGTGTGCGAGACCACGAGTGTGCGAGAGGCTAAGTCCTCATCCTCTTCCACAAGCCAACTCATGCCGTTGATGCGTTCGTCTTGCGGATCCAGACGCTGCGTAATGTCGCCCGTTACGGTGTCGATCAGATGAACACCGTTGTCTCGTGTCGCCGTCGCAAGCCATCGTCCAGAACTGTCAAGACACGCCGGTCCAGAGGATTCCAGGTAGAATCGCGACCGAGACGAAGGCGTCGAATCAATGAACGAATGCCGAAGCATCTGCCCATCGTCCGTCATCGCAACCAAGCAATCGTTTTCATAATCAAAGGCAATCGTTTGCGTGGGTTTCGCCGTACCGGCAAAAGTTCGCAAGCTGGAATCCAACCGGCTTCGGGCAAGAAACCATTCGAACTGTCGCGCCGATGCCGGGACACGCTGCAACAGTTGCAACGACTCACGCGTGCGTCCTTGTTCGCCGCGGTCGCGGGCAAGCAAATAATGCGTTTGAGCGGCCATTATTTCGGCAGCTTGCCGCGCCGAAACCGCGGCATCACGTTGCAGTTGATACTTTTCAGAAACATGGATCGCATGCCCAGCCGCTTCGCGTGCATAACGCTCGGCAATGATCGCCCGCTGACGTTGAATTTCACTTTGCGACCACATGTACATCGACCCTGCCAATCCGATTCCCAAGGCAAGCATCACGACACTTGCCATCATGGCCATATAGCGATGGCGAACCAGCGAGCGTTGCAGTTGGTAGATGAGCGGTCGTGGGTTGGCGACGATACTTTCGCCGGCCAAGTGACGCTGTACATCGTCGGCCACCGCTGCGGCTGTCGGATAGCGATGCCAAGGGTACTTCTCGAGTGCCTTGAGCGCCATGCAGTCCAAGTCGCCTTCGAGGTCGGAGGCCAGCTTTTCTGGTGTAAGTCGCCGACAATGCGCAAAGCCAAACACATCGTCACCGGCGGTGCGGACGTGATAACTAGGCTTGCGAACGTCTTCTTCACGCAGCGTCCGTAACAAGCTTTCCAAGTTATCGGTCAACGATCGCAAGCGACCGATCGGCGATTGCCCAGTCAGCAATTGATAGAGGATCACACCCAACGAATAGACATCCGTCCGAGAGTCAATGTCAGCATCGGTGACACGAGCTTGCTCGGGACTCATGTATTCGATCGTTCCGATCAAATCTCCATTTTGCGTCTGATCGAACGAATCCAAAATCGTGTCGTTGTGTGACGACTTCGACAAACCGAAGTCAATCACTTTGACGATCGCTTCGCCTCGTGAAGGACTGTGACCTGGAGTTTCAGGCGTCTGCACGTCTGAGGGGACGCGTTGTTCAGGGGCCTGTACCAGCAGATTCGACGGTTTGATGTCGCGGTGAATGATGCCTTTTTGATGAGCATGTTGAATCGCGTTGCAGACCTGCTGGAACAGACGCAGCCTTTCACTGATCGTCAGCCGGTTCTTGTCACAGTAGACATCGATCGGAGTCCCATGAACCAGTTCCATGACGACGAAAGGCCGACCCGCTTCGTCGAACCCAGAGTCCAAGACCTTCGAAATATTGGGATGATCCATCATCTCCAAAGCGATCCGCTCGCATTCGAATCGCGCCAACATCCGTGTGGAAGGCAGATCGCGGGCGATGACCTTGAGTGCGACGTCTTGTTTTTGACCGCTACGTCGGGCGCGATAGACCCGCCCCATTCCGCCACTAGCGATCAGCGCCAAGATCGCATAGTCGCCGATTTGTGCCGGAATCTCCGAATGCAGATGAAAGTCGATATCTTCATCACCCGACGCGCTTTCACGCTGGTCGATGGTTTCCGCCTCGGATCCGGCAGAGTCCAAGGAGAGGCCTATGTCCCGCACATATTCTGCATCATGCATGTCATCCACCTCGATTCATCAGGTTCACCAAACTTCACCACTGATGATAACGAACACGAACCAAAAGTGGGGAACCGAATTTCGACGGCTAGACAATTGTTACCTGTAGGCCTATCACTTGGGGGCGCAGGGCACCCCACGACGGGCTTTCCGATCAACCTCCGCTCGATCGATGCTACTGTAGGGTCAGTGAGTAACAGGCAATCTCTTTGGCGTTTCGGACAAACAGTCGGTCACCGACAACGACGGGATGGTTCCATGTTTTGCCGTCCAGAACCGGTAACTTCGCGATCTCGACGAGTTTGTCCGGCGAGGCTTTGGCAAGCACGATTTCACCTTTCTCGGTTGTGATCAATAGCTGCCCGGCGTCTGCCAACAGTAAAACTTGTCCGTTGCCGTAGCGTCCACGCTTCCATTGCCGGTCGCCAGTTTCGGCGTCGATACATGCAAACACACTGCCATCAAAACCATAGACATTGCCTTCATAAAATACGAAGTCATTAAAGTCCGGCTTCATTTGCATCGTGGTCCATTCTTCAGACGTTTCCCATGGTCCGTCGTCGGTTGGTTTCGTCACGTTGACCTTCCGAGTTCCGTCCTGCAATGCGGTGGCAATGTAGACCGAGTTACCGACGACCAGTGGTTGCAACGCGCGATAGTTTTCGACGGGCCACGCGTGCTGCCAAATCACCTCCCCATTGGCCGGGTCTAGAAAATCCAACCCTGTGTTGGTCATCATCAAAACCCCTGCTGTGCCTTCGATTGTCGCGAGTTGAGGCGAGCTATAGCTGTGGTCACCCGATGGTGCTGACCACGCGATTTTTCCGTCGGTCGTCTGGTAGGCAATCACTCCCAGGTCGCCCTCGCCGCCGGCATGAACGATCACATTTCCATCAGCGATCAACGGAGAGGATGAAAAGCCCCACTGTGGTGCGCTGCGTTTAGCGTCATCTTTCAAGTCGCGTCGCCAGATTTCGCGACCGTCCAACGGATCCAGGCACAGCAAGATCCCATCGGCACCAAGTGAAAACAGAGCGTTTTCGGTGAGCGTTGGGGTGGCCCGTGGTCCAGCTCCGCCAATCGCTTCCCAAAATCGGCTCGGATACGTCACGTCCCAGATTTGCTTTCCCGTTTCGGCATCCAAACAGATCACCGCTTCGTTATCGCCACGCTGTTCTTGGGTGAACAGGCGGCCGCCGCCGATTGCAAAGGACGACCATCCAGGTCCGATCTTTTGTCGCCAGACTTCGACGGGCGGCGTCTCCTTCCAATTCTCTGACACGCGAACACCATGCAGGATTCCGTCGCGTTCAGCCCCACGAAAGGCTGGCCAAGGTGCCGACGCAAATGAAATCGATTCAGCGGCAACTGACGGTTCGGCGGCGTCGTCACGTTTGGCCAATTCAGCCAAGTAACGTTCTTCGGCGGTTGGTTCCCAACGCCACAGCAACTCCGCTTCGAAGCGGCCGGTCAGACCTTCTAACTTTTGCGTTTCCCAATAACTGACAAGCAATGCCGTCACGACCAGAGCCAGTGGCAGGCGTCGTTTCGGTTGGGCGGCAAAGAAGATCAGCGTCAACAAAAACGCCAACACTGCCGTCGGCACGACCATCACGATGGTCGCCATGTCCTGCATCGAACTGTCAAGCAAGGCGACCGCAATCACAACCACTGCGATGAAGCCAATCGTGCCCAGAATTTTTTCCTTCACACTTGCTCGGCTGAAGAAGCACCACCACAGCAGCATCAATCCGCCAGCCGCGGCAGGCCCCATGAATGCGGCCATCATCAAATTCAACGAAACGGTCGGATACCAGCGTGCCGCGATCAAGCCGACCGCAAGCAACGCGATGATCCATGCCGGCCATGTCCGCAGCTTACGCCCCGTGTCGGCGGCAACTTCCGTTTCGACCGTTTGTGGGGATTCTTGTTCCGGACTCGTAGATGAATCGAGAGACGTCGGTTGCTCGGTAGACATATCGGTTGAATTTGGATCAGCTGTGTTTGACGGGGTTCGAACCGTGTTCGTCCGCCGCCGACTCGCCTTGGCAAAGTTGCCATAATTTGGCGTCGAAAATCGCCTTTCAAAATAACGAACCACTTGCAACTACCGCCATAGCGGAATCGACGACCAGTGTTCGTAAGGGGGGACACTCTGCACCGAAATGACGTACCTGTTAAACTTCATTGATGAAGACAGACCAACGGAATACAGCCTGGGAATCACTCACCTTTGACAATCGTTTCACACGAAGTTTGCCAGGTGACCCCGAAACCGAGAACTCGACGCGACAAGTCTACGAAGCTTGTTTCTCACGCGTCCGCCCGATGAATTTCAAGCGGCCACAACTGGTCGCGTATTCCAAAGAAGTTGTCCAGCAATTGGGCCTAACGGAATCTTTAGCCCGATCCCAGCAGTTTGCCAGCGTGTTTGGCGGCGGAGATTTGCTGCCGGGAATGGACCCGTTCGCGATGTGCTACGGCGGGCACCAATTTGGAAATTGGGCCGGTCAACTGGGCGACGGTCGGGCGATCAACCTGGGCGAAGTTGTTGACGTAAATGGCAAACATCAGACCTTGCAATTGAAAGGTTCGGGGCCGACGCCATACTCGCGGTTCGCCGATGGCCTGGCGGTACTGCGTAGTAGCGTCCGAGAATTCCTTTGCAGTGAAGCGATGCATCACTTAGGCGTACCCACCACACGCGCCTTGAGTCTGGTTTTAACCGGCGAGTCAGTGACCCGTGACATGTTTTACGACGGCAACCCCAAGGACGAACCGGGTGCGATCGTCTGCCGCGTCGCACCATCCTTCGTCCGCTTGGGCAATTTCCAATTGTTTGCCAGCCGGGGTGACATCACCACGCTTAAACGCCTGACCGACTTTACAATCCGGAACGACTTTCCGCATCTCGGCGAACCATCCCCCGATGTCTATCCCGAATTCTTCGCCGAGGTTTGCCAGCGGACGGCGGAGTTGATGGTGCATTGGATGCGGGTCGGATTCGTCCACGGAGTGATGAATACGGACAACTTGTCAGTCTTAGGTTTAACGATTGACTATGGACCGTATGGCTGGCTGGAGGACTACGATCCCAACTGGACTCCGAACACCACGGACGCTCAAGGGCGACGGTATCGGTATGGGCATCAACCACAGGTTGCACAATGGAATCTCGCCCAATTCGCCGGAGCGTTATTGCCACTGGTCGACAACAACGTCGAAGCCCTGCAATCGGGATTGAAATTGTACGTAGAAAGCTTCGAAGACGCTTGGCATTCGATGATGGTCGCGAAGTTGGGACTTGAATCGTTTCGTGGTGAAGACGATCAAGAGTTGTTTGGCGATCTACTCGACGTTCTCGTTCTCGCCGAAACCGACATGACGCTGTTCTATCGTTCGTTGGCAGAGCTGCCTTGCGAATCGGTTGATGAAACGGCGTCTGCCGATGAGCAATGGAATCGGTGGATCGAAACGATGGGCCAAGCGTACTATGCGGCCGATAAGATTACTGACGAGACGAAATCCAAGTCGCTCGAGTGGTGGTCCCGGTATCGCAATCGATTGCAACTTGGCGGAGTGAGCGACCAACAGCGGCAGCAACGAATGAATCGCGTGAACCCGCTGTATGTGCTGCGAAATTACTTGGCACAGCTAGCGATCGACCGTAGCGAGCAAGGTGATCATCAAGGCGTGTGGGAGCTGCTGGACGTGCTTCGCAATCCATACGAACAACAACAAGGCCGCGAAGCGTTTGCCGAAAAACGGCCGGAATGGGCACGGCATCGCGCCGGGTGTTCGATGTTGTCATGCAGTTCTTAACGAACGGAACTCATCGCGAAATCAAGGATCGGTTTGCTTCTGAGCGTCAAAGTACGCATGCAGCGAATCGTATTGGCGAGCGTTCTTCAAGTTCGGGTAGACGAACAGTTTCTCGCTGTTGTCCAAGTCAATTGCCCAAGACTTGAAATCGAAACGTAAAACGAACTGGTAGTCATCAGCCAGTTCGATGCTGCCGTTGACACGTAGCATTTCCGTTAAGTCGACTAACAAACGCAGCGGCGCCGGCTTGTCGCCTGCGGAGACCCAGAGGTCCCAACTGACCGCGTCATCTTGAACGCCTTTGAAATGAATTGCCGGAGTTTCGCCCCGAAACTTACTACGGTCCACGATCTCAACCGTTTCCATCCCGTTGAGAAGCGACAACGCTGGATCAACACCGGCAAGAGTCAGCGCGAGTACGGGTTCAGGATAAGGCCCCATGGGAAACGGCAATCCAAACACAGCGTCTTGCATTCCGTTCGGTTTTGCTAAATGACAGAACGCTTCGGGCGAAATCGCGATCGTCGCTTGGTCGTTATTGTTGTAAACACGCGAACGCTGTTGATCGCTTTTGTAATAAACCGTAAAGCTTTGGGGAGCGGTGGAAGCGATTTGATAGGTCGCCGTTTTTGAACCGATCACCGCGCCCCCAACGATCGTTTCTTCGGTGATCTCGACAGCAGCACGCGTCGATTTGGCTTGCCGAATCCGGTCGAACATTGGACCGATCGCGGAGATCGTTTCGGCAGGGATCTCAGCGTCTTTTTTCGCCGTCGCAGCAGTCTTTTCCGAAGACGCCGTTTCCTGAGCAACCGCTCGTGGGACGTTCACAGACCCCATGGCGGCGAAAATCAGCAGTGCTCCTGCCAACAAATGGGCGATCGGTAGGGTGGATTTCACGAAACTTTGCTCAATCGTTCATGTAGTTGATAAGGGACGATCGTCGTTCACTCACGGCGGGGAAAATCGAGTGAGACCGCGATTCGGAATACTTTAAATGCGTTGGCGGTGCACGTGACCGGCATGGCGGCCAAACGGTGGATTTCTTACGATTCGCGCATGGCCGACCACGAATCCTCCGCAAATCATACGACCAATTCCCAGAGCGACGTCAAATCGTCAGCGATCGGGCGAAACTGTTGGTTCATGATCATTGCCGCGATGGCACTTCGTTGGACCGCGCAGCCTCCTGTCGGACTCTGGCCGTGCGTTTTTGTCGCAATCGTTCCACTGTTGATCCTTGCCAAGTCGCCTGCAAATTCCGGCACCGGTCGCCTGACCCGCCGACACTATCTGGCGATTCTTTTAGCCGCGACAGTGTACTGGGCGCTCTCTCTGCAAGGACTGCGGCATGCCAATCCGCTGATCTATCCGTGCTGGCTCGCACTGGCCGGATATTTGGCCAGCTTTTCGGTGATGTTTGTTTGGGTGCTGCAGCGGATCAATCGCGGGAACGATCTGCTGGTGGTGCCAATCGTTTGGGTCGGGCTGGAATGCGTACGGAACTATTTCCTGACCGGCATCTCAGTCTTGATGTTAGGCCATAGCTTAGCGGATGTCCCACAGTTGATTCAGATCGCCGACTTGGGCGGAACCTACGCGGTCTCGTTTTTGATCGTTGTCGTTAATGTTGCTGTGTTTCAATGGACGACATGGTTCTGCGGCAAACCGCGTCCGAGCCTGGTCACTCCGCTGGTCAGTACGGCGATCGCAAGCGTGCTCCTCGTCGCTGCGGTTGGCTATGGACGCTGGCGACTTGCTTATCCACTCGCCACAGGTCCGGCGACAATCGCGTTGATCGGCAGGAATGAGCCGATCGAGTATGTCCAAACGAAGGAACGCGAGCTTGAGATTTTCCAGGCTTACCTCGAAGAATCCGTCGCCGCGATCAAAAAAAATGAAGAAAAAATAGATGCGGTTGTGTGGCCCGAATCCATGATGACGGGCACCCTGCCATGGATCATTGGTGACGGCAATCCGGACGACGCCAAACGTAACGGCGTGACGATGGACGAGGTCACTGACTGGCTGAACGAACAGCGTCAACGCTTCCTTTTTCGAGCCTCAAATGTGCTGCAAGTCCTTGCAGACGGCAACGGCCCTGCCAACCAACCGCCACACTTCATCGGCGGTTGCGCGGTCGTCGAATATAGCGACACGACGAAAGCCTATAGCAGTCTGGTCCATGTGACGCCGAACGCCGAAGTCGCTGACTGGTATGGAAAAATGCACCTGGTGATGTTCGGGGAATACATACCATTCATCAAATCGATCCCCTGGGTCAAAGACTTTGTGCCGCCGGGACTTGGTATCGATACCGGGGACGGTCCTCGCGTCTTCGATGTGAATGGAGTTGGCTTGAGTGCAAACATTTGCATCGAAACCGCTGTCGAGCGTGTCTCTGTCAACCATTTCCGTGTCCTTCGAAACCAGAACCGACCGCTTCCTGATGCGATCGTGACGGCAACAAATGATGGCTGGTTTGATGACTCGAGCGTGATCGAACATCACAAACGCTGTGCCCAGTTGCTTGCCGTCGTGTGCCGGCGTCCCGTGCTGTCGGCAGCCAATAATGGCCCGACCGTGTGGATTGACAGTTACGGGCGTGTCGTCGATCAATTGACACAGGGCACCAACGGCCATCTAGTGGCCAAACCACAAATCGACGATCGATTGAGCTTGGCAGTGCGAATTGGCGATTGGCCGGCGCGGTTGTGTGTGCTGCTTTCGCTCGCCCTGTTATGGGCAAGCCGCCAACATCGCGAACCGACAACTTCGCCAACAGATACCGCCACAAAGGCGATGTAACGGCAGCGTGTCTGCCGCACATGGGGTCCACCCATTGCGTGTAGGTCGATCGTGTAAATTCAGCGATTCACCGGCAACGACGACTTCTCCCCTCTTAAGAATTGGTCATGCAAGCGAGACTTTTAAGCCAGCAGCCCAGCGAACAACTCAACACAAGGCAAAAGGCGCTCGAGGTCAATTTGGACTCTCGCCGCTATGGAACCTTTGCCGAAATCGGTGCCGGCCAGGAGGTCGTCCGTTGGTTCTTCCGCGTCGGCGGCGCATCGGGGACGATCGCCAAAAGCATGTCGGCCTATGACATGAAAGTCAGCGACGCGATCTATGGCCGAGCATCCCGGTATGTCTGCCGCGAACGTCTTGAATCGATGCTGGACTATGAGCACAAATTGAACCTGGATCGCCTTCGCGAAGCTCGCGGTGACACGACCGCGTTTTTCGCGTTTGCCGACACCGTCTCGGCACGCAATTACTCCGGCACCAATCAATGCCACGGGTGGATGGGGATTAAGTTCCAAGCCCATCCACGTGACGATGACAGCCAAATCATCATCCATGTGCGGATGCTCGACGACGATGCCGCCCTGCAACAAGAAGCACTGGGCATCGTTGGCGTCAACTTGGTTTACGGCGCAACGATGCTGAACCACGAACCAGAAATGCTGGTCGATTCATTGCTGGACGGTTTGACGACGTCACGCATCGAAATCGACATGATCGAGTTTTCCGGGATCGCGTTTCGGCATGTCGACAACCGACTGATGAGCTTGAAACTGGTCGAACTGGGCTTGAGCGGGGCCGCGATGTTTGCCGCAGACGGCGAAGTTTTGCAACCATCGGAATTCTTTTATCGCAAACCAATCCTAGTCGAACGGGGAAGCTTCCGTCCGGTTTGTAATGTCAACCTCGACATGTTGCGATGCGCCCACGAAAAGTTTTCCGAACAGCCACACGTCAAAGGCAAAGAGATTGCCCAGGTGATGGAAATCACCATGAACAATCTCAAGGCCGAGGGGCAAATCGATCTGCGTGACTTTCTCGCAAGGGCCGACGTGATCGCAGCTTGTGGGATGCCCGTGCTGATCTCCGATTACTTCCAGTACTACCGACTGGCTGCTTACCTGAACGATCTGACAAAGGAATCGATCGCGATCGTGATGGGGGCAACCAGCATGAAGGATCTCTTCGACGAACAGTACTACACCGGCCTGCAAGGTGGTGTGTTGGAATCGTTCGGAAGGTTGTTCAAAAACGACCTAAAGGTGTTCTGTTATCCCTTCCAAAACACCGAAACCGGCGAATTGGAAACAAGCGAGAACCTAGAAATCAAGCCGGAAACTCAACACCTCTACGACTACCTGCGTGGGCGTGGCGACATCGTAGCGCTCGATAACTTTGACGCCAACTGCCTGGGAGTCTTTTCTCGCGATGTGCTCAAACGGATCAAGAACGGTGACGAGAGCTGGCAATTGATGGTGCCTCCAGCGGTTGCCGAAGTGATCAAGTCCAAGCACTACTTCGACTACCAACCGATCTAGCCTTCGGCCTTTCCAAGGCCAACGATTTCGAGCAAACGCAGCGCGTTGGTCGTCGGACTGACGCCCGCGTGCATCTGATAGTCAAACGTCATCTGCTCGTTGCCCTTGGCGTCGGGCGTAATCGTCTCGCGAAAGTGCACGATCTCCGAAACGGCGACCAGTTCCGGCTCATCAGCAAGCTCCAAGTCATGAGTGCTGATCGCGCCAATCGCACCGCACTCAAGCAAGTGACGCAGCACCTGTGTGACCGCGATTTGCCGTTCTCGCGAGTTTGTCCCCTGCAGGATTTCGTCTAGCAGAAACATCGACACGATACCTTTCTGGTCAGCAAGGTGACGTGCACGATCGACGACTCCCTTCAGACGCTTCAATTCGGCCATGTAAAACGAAACGCCTTCGGCCAAGTTGTCACGGACGCGAATGCTGGTCGAAAGTTCGATCGACGGCAGAGCGAGCTCTGTGGCGCACACCGGACATCCGGCACCAGCCAGTGCGATATTCAATCCGGCACTCCGCAGCATCGTGCTTTTGCCCGACATATTACTGCCGGTGACGAGCAACACTTTTCCCGGTGGGCCGATCGTTACATCGTTGCATACCCGACTGGAATCGGGCAGTAACGGGTGCCCAAGTCCGGCCGACCGGAAACAATGCCGATCGTTATCCGCAGTTTCGGCATCAACCCACTGCGGAAATACCCACGTCGGATTCTCATCACAAACGGCGGCGAGCGACATCAACGCTTCGACTTCACCGAAGGCATCAAACCAACTCGGAACGTGGTCGCGGTATTTTGCCTGCCATACTTCGAGCTTTGCGAAGACGCGAACATCCCATAGCGAGAACGCTTGCAGTGGCAAATAAAACAGGAACGTTGCCGCCGAAGTGCGCAGCGAACCGAGCCATGCGATACGGCTCAGCTCGCCCATCCCTTGCTTCGCCGACTGCTGACTGTCTTCAAGCAAGACGCGATGCAGATGTTCCAAACGATCGTCACCCGATCCCTCTTTTGATTGTTCATTCAACCAAGCGGCCGCAGAAAACAACTCGCGGTACTCGTCGACGCTCTGACGACTTGCCATCGCGATCGAAAAGATCTGATGCACAGGACCAAGCATGACGGTCGTGATCAGCATGTTGATGACCAAGATCACGGTTAATGCGATCAAGGCTGGCTTGGCAAGCGACGCATCTACCAGACCCATTCGATTCCCGAGCAACAGTGCGATCAAGACAATCGAGACGAGTGCTGTGAGATTGCCCCACACCGGTAACCATCGCCGTCGGTCCAGCCATGGTTCGTCTTGAGACCATCGGATGAATTCATCCGGATCCCCGGTGCCTTGGCCAACGTCATCGGCGAGCGAGTAAAAACGCAATCGCTCGCTTCGCTTTTCTGCGAGAGAACGGATTGCTTGGCTGCGCCGTTTGGCCGTTTCCGCTACGGCGGGGCTGGTCAGCCAGTTTGCGAGGGTCCGCACTCCGACAGTCGTGCCGGCCATCGATACCCACTGAAACAACGACGTTTTCCCCAGCAGGTCCAAATCGTCGGCAACGTCTTTTTGGTGCTCTTGCAGCTTTAACGTTTGCAGACGCTTGCGATTCGCTTTCCAGTTCAGCTCGTCCCACTTGCGGTCCATGCGAGCGAGTAGGCGACGAATGATTTGACTCTCACGTTCCTTTGCCGCCAACGCATCACGCACCGGTTCATTCAGGATCGCGACCACAAAAAAACAAGCCAACAATCCCCAGCCGATGTACAGCACGGCCCAGCCGACATCGGCGAAGTAACCGAGCAAAACCATCACCAGGGCGGCCGCGAACACGACCAAGCGTGTCGTTGCAAACAACGAATCCTTGCGATTCAAAGCTTGAATGTCAGCGTCAGCTGCATCCAACATCCTTGTGTAGTACGCGCGTGCTGTCTCGTTTGTGGCCACAGGTGCGTGATTGGCCACACCGGGCGCGGACGGTTCGGTCGATTCCATACTTGTTCGATTGAGTCTTAAGATCGGTCGATCATTCCAGTTCAAGTCGACCAGAAGTGTTCGCCGGGATCGATCGGTCCCAGCTTCGCCCTTTGACAACTTTGACGGCAACGCGGTCTTCCAAGTTGGGGCGGAAGATTGTCAAAAGCAACAACGGCAAGAACCAGGCGATAAACAAACCACCGCCGTAGCCGTGCCAAAACTGAACCGCGACCATCACTGCGGCCGAACAGCCGATGAGCGTGCCAAGGTTCTTCGACGATGGCCAAGCCGCGAATAGCGAACTGAGAATTCCGAACGCGACAATGACCGGCAATCGCCAGCGCGGATCCCAGCCCAACCCCCAGATACCGCGTGGCTCCTTGGTCGGCGCGAACAGGCCGAACATCCGACGAAGTTGCTCGACCAACGAATCGGTTCCACTGAAGGTCAACACCGCAACCAAGATTGCCAGCGTGACAATGACGCCCACCGAAAACGAACGAACGCCCTTTCGCCAATAAAAGCTGTACCACAGCGGCAATAGGAACAATGGGTAATACACCAGTCCTGCGGCGAGCCCCAAAAACATTCCCGCAATCATCGGCCGGCGGTACGAAAGGATCGCCCACAGCAGTAGCGCAGCCGGTAGGGCATGATCGACACGGCCGGTGTACTGTGCCGTGTACGGAACAATCAGATAAAGCAACGCACACCCCACGCCGCTGCGTAGGTTTCCGAAATGACGGTTCCCGATCAAAATCAGGCCGACCACAATCGCCAGATGTGCCGAGATCGCCAATACCTTGGCCAAGATCGCCGACGACCCTTTGCCGAGATTGACCTCGTCCTCGGTCGGTGCCCGTTCGCCACCAAGTGCGGAGCTGACCGGACGCGTCGTGATCGTTGGTAACTGGTGCATCAAGACATAGCCGGGGCCGAGTTCCGGTCCCTGCCAAACTCGCGCTCGCGGCGTGCTGGTCGCGACGTTGACCATCATAAAGATGAACAACGAGATACTGATAAAGTACGACCCGCCAACGGTCAGGTTTGGATCCAGCATCGGCCGGCGATTCATCACGGGATCAATCATCAGCCGCCCCAAGATCAGCAACTCGACCAAAAACAGCCAGATAAAACCCGCGCGCTGGAGACGCTTCGCAGACTGCTCCGTGTCCGTTTCAATCTGTTCGGGGTGCAGCGTCGTGGACTCCAAACGCTCATCGAGCGCTTCGGGTTCGGTGCGAAGCGGAATGCGTGTTTCGTCTTGGATACGTGGCGGTGCTGTGTCAGCAGGCGGCGTCTCGGGGACACCGTCGATGCCAAACGAATCGCCCTCTTCGGCCAATTCAGGGTCGTCAGGATTGCCAGCAGCGTCTTGTCCGACTTGCGGCGACGGGTAGGCCGACACCAATTCGGATGCGTCGTTGGGTTGGCGCCAATTCGGGTCGGCGACGTCGTAAAACGCGATATCACCAGACTCCATTTCACGAAGATGTCGCCGACGGCCTTCTTGAACCATCAGCAACCCCGGCGCGAGCAGCAACACGAGCAGGATGTCCAGGTTCCGAACGCTCCAAAAGCGATGAAACACAAAGTACAGCCCGATGGTCAAAAACGACGACAGGTAAACCCAGGTCGTGGGGTTTGGCCGTTCGTAAAAAAGCAGAAACTCGCTCATGTAACGCCGTTGGCGGTGTCCTACCGCCCGCCTCGGTCAAACCAAATGAGATGAATTGCGTCAAAACTACCCGGGCGCAGCCACGCTAAATGGCGTTCTAACATACGGGCCATGTCCGCGGGTGAAAACCAGGATCCGATGCTCTGGAAAGGCACCAGTTTAACTCGCACAATGTCCGCCTCGAAGAAGTGTTGGTCGAAGTTCGCTGGTACGAAGCCCGTTTTTGCCAATGAATTCCTTCATCATGAAGGAAAATTGGCACCCGTTTGTCTAATTCTTCCAAGTTAAAACGACAACGCCAATCAGAATCAGCCCCACACACAGCGCTTTAGAGCGGAAATTTGCTTCACTAAGGGCAGAAGCCCCGAATGCGAGGGCAACCACGACGCTGGAGCGACGGATCACACTAACGACCGAAACCATCGCCTCCGGGTCCGATAACGCGATGAAATAAAACGCGTCTGCGGCAATCAACAGTGGACTGACCAAAGCGATGCTATTTCGCCACTGAAAAATGGCTTTCGCACCTTCCGCAGCTAGAACTTCCCCTCGCTGACCTGCCCGGTCGCGACTTCCCCCGTACGAATTGGCTCGGTGCGAATTGACTCGGTACCACCAAATCGCCATGGGCATCATCACCGGAACCAAGTAAACGGTAAACCAAGCCTGTAACGTGATCGGCTCCAATCGTTGCAGCAGCCATTTGTCATAGATGCTGCTACATGACCCCAGCAACGTCGCCAACACCATCAGCAACACATACCGGTCACGCAGAAAGCGGATCCCTTCGCGTCGACCGACCAGGGTAAAACACCAAAATCCGATCAGCACGATCAGCATCCCGATCCATTGGGACAGCAAAGGTCGCTCACCAAGAAAACTGATCGCGATCAAGATCGTCCAGAACGGACTGGTCGCTCGAATCGGGGCACCGATCGAAAGTGGCAGGTGCTTGAGTGCGCTGAACGCCAGTGTCCAAGACGCGCCCACCAAGATGCTCTTCATCATGATCAGTCCGTGACTGGACCACGATAATGATTTAACCCGAATCCAATCGGCAGCGATCCAGTCCGGGGCGATCACCGAGAGAACCATCAATGGTAGATACAAAGTCGCGCCGATCGACACGCTACAAAGCAACACGATCGGAACCGCGTTCTTATTGACGGCCATTTTTTTGGCGCTGTCATAAAAGCCCAACAACAGGGCCGAAATCACGCTCAGGACGATCCAGGAAAACACGGCAATCAACGCTTCAGATAAAAAAACAGCCGCCGTGTGAACCATGGCGTTCACACGGCGGCCGGTGGATGCTTGGTGAGCAAAGAGACCGATTCACACCAAGCCTTCACGCATGGAATCAACTAGCGTGACGGTCGGCTTGATCTAGTTCAGTGCCTTCTTAACTTCGCCCATGATGGCCGCCACGTCAACTTGATCGGCTGTCTTGAACGAGTGCGATGCGACAACTTCGCTGTTAGCTGCAACCACAACTGTTACTGCTGCGTCTTCAGCAATCTTGTAAGAACTAGGTCCGGCTTCGTGATCGGTCGCGACAACAAACGGGATGTTCTTAGCGCCAGTTTTCGAAGCGAACTTGTTCGCCGATGATTTCAGTTTCGATTCGTCTTTCCCCAACATCGTGACCAAGCCCTTCAGTTGAGCTTCTTCATTGGCGGCAACGGCCGCGTCGATTTCCTGAACCAACTTGCCAACATTGCCCTCAGTCTCACGAGCGAAAACCATCACCATCGGACGTTGGCCATAGCGGCAGCGGTAGCACAGCTTTTCGCCTTTTTCGACTTGGTCGTCTTCCGCACCAGCGACTTTGACAACGTAGAACGCGCCGATCGAATCACCCGATTTCAGGCAGGTGTCGCTCTCTTCGGCGTGAACAGCTGAAACGGTGAACAATGCAAGTGCACAGACAGAAGCAAGAATTCGGGACATGCGTGGAGTCTCCATCAAAAGGTGGGGAGGACAATTTTGGGATGGATCGATCTACTCTCAGATCGACTTCGAGCGAAATGGTCGTTGGCGGCCCACACCCGCCACCAACTTCAAATATTATCGCGAGCGGCAAACCCCCAGAACACCCCCGCCAACCAAGGACGGGGCATAATTTCTTTAGCTTTCAAAAAGCTGTGAAATTGCCGCATCAGCCAAACGATTGTCGAATACGCCGGCCTTCTCACGCGATGTGATCGATGAAATGAAACCCGATCGCTCCGGCAAGAACTCACCTTCGCCATTCGATTCTCCACCGGCCAGCGACACATTGGCTGCAGAGCTACCGGCCTGTCTCGCCAATTGATTGATAACGAACAGTGCATCACGTGGCGTGATTTCCCCGTCACGATTCACGTCATACCGCCAGTCAAGATTATTGGACATGCCTAACGCAAGCCGGTTAATGACCTGCAACGCGTCCAGCGGCGAAACCCTCGCGTCGCCACTAACATCCAGCGCATTCACAATCGAATGGTTCGCTCGCGTCAATTCATCCAGTCGCAAGTATTCACCAACGCGCGGGTTGGGCTGACCGGGTAGATCAACGAACAATGTGAAGTTGTCATTGAACTGCGACACGTCGCCTTGATCGATCATGCCTGACCCGTCCAAATCGACATACGCCGGGGCGACCGCCGTCGTTTGGCCGTACCAATAAGCAAGTGTGGCGTAATCACGAATATCGACGACACGGTTACCGTCGAAGTCTCCGTCGATACTAAAGAATCGGTTGACCGAGTCACCGACCATCGTGAAATGTGGCCCCGTGGTTAACGTCGAGGCAACATCCAGTTGGTACCGACCGTCAGGCAGCTGCTCGTGATCCAACAGAATCTCAATCGTTTTTCCATCGCCACTCAATTGAAGCTGTTGCTGCGACAGCGGAATATTGATCGGGGGCGCCGCGTCAGACAGGCCCAAGCTCGTCAACGCCAACTCACTGGTGCTGACACTGGTGACGGGCGCACCGAGCTTGATGCGGATCCGACGCAAGTCCGATCGCTGGATCAGCCATGTCGTTGGCATGATTCCGTGCGGCAAACTCGGCGCATCAATTAAGCCTACATTCAAGCTGACCTGTGGCGGCGTGACTGGGTCACCGACGATGGTCCCGACAGCGACAATCTCCGCACCGAGTTCATAGGGGCGGCCGAGCATTTCGACTTCACGAACCGTTTTCAGACTAAATTGGTTGACCGTCAACATTGTGTGGGCGGCGAACGCGAATTTGTCTCTATCGCCGAACGACAGTCCATACACGTCCATGAAGATCTCGCTCTGGCTGCCGGCCGCAACCGGCGCGGTTTGAATCACACCAACATCGCCAGGCGTTTCAAAGCGGATCAACGAATCGAACGGGTCACCTGCCCCTTGTGCCGATAAGACTAAATCGCCATCGGACAGATAATCCAAGTCACCGCTCGATGCATAACTGCTCCGGTAGCCTTTCACAGCCAACGCGTTAGCAATATCAAACACTGGCGTTGTCGCTTCATAAGTCCACGTCTCGTCGATGAGGTTCATGTCGATGCGTTGCACCTGCAAACGATTGAAGCCGACCACCAATAGATCGCCGATCTCTGACCCAAAGTCTCCGTGGCGAGCATCCACCAACGCGTTGCCTTGATCGACATGATGAGCTGCAATATGACGAACCGGAATTACACCGTTCTCAACCGCAGTGAACTGGAGCTCGAAAAGATCGTTGTTCGAGATCCCAAACAGCGTGCCGTCTTCTAAAAACGCAATGTCATTTAATGTTTGTGAGACATCAACCGTACCGAGCACATCGATGACACCAGTTTCGATATCGACAATTCCTAACCGGTTCGCTTCATCAAGCAAATAGTGTTGCGGGTCCGAGTCGTCGGTGATGAAAGTCGCCGCGCCATGGACGGCGTCAAATTCTGTCGCCTCCAGAATCGAAACCGCAACGATTTCGTCACGCTCGATCGCCGAATCACGCTGCGGAATGACTTTCATCCGCACGGTCGACTCGCCGGGAAAGAATGTCGCTGTTCCGACAACAGGACCTGCCATCGCTTCATCAGGCAGATGAATGGTACCGCTGTCATATTCGTCGACCCGATAGTCGACATCGAACTGGGCATCGCCGGCGAGCTGAAACTTGATGACTAAAAAATCATCGTTCGTTGCGCGCTCAAAGGAGTAGATGAGCGGTTTCGTGGGCAGCTCCGGCACCGAAGCCTGTGAAGTCAACGTCACGCTGACTTCGGCCGCCATTAGATCTCTCGACTCCAAGTGTTGCAGCGACAGCGGTGGGGCTGGCTTTCGCGAAAGTCGATGTCGGCGGCCCTGCCAGAATGATGAAACTGCGTTTCGAAGTCGCTTCATGAGACGCTGAAGGTGGCGGAGATCGATTGGCCGCAATCTTAGTTGAAGCTTGCTCCCACCGGACTTTTCATCAGCATGAATCCAAAGAAAACCGTCCTAACCATACGAAATCTTGCTTGATGCCAATGCAGTCGGGGGCAAAGGTGCTGTCCGGCGAAGATTTAGATGCGGCGGCGAACGAAAAGTTACAGTCTTTTTCGGTTTCGTTCACCAACTGCCCGCAGAAATGGCAAGGGTGGTTCGGGCACCGGGGCACTACCAACGGCAGTGCCCCGGTGCGAGCGAATTCGATGTGGAGCGGCTTTCGGAAGACGATTGACCCAGAAACCGTCTTCACATCACCTTTTTGCTCCGACTTCACCTCATAAAAAGGTTCCGTCAGGAAACGATTCCCGCAAAACGTTTGCCTACATCCGAATTCGCTGCTGTGTCTGTTGGCCGTATTTTTTGGGCGATGGGAGGATCAATAGTCCGTACCTGGAGCGGGTGTCAAGTGCATTCAAGAGAAGGAGTATTTGAAAGCAAATGGCTCAATCTCCAGGTATCGGAATGGGCTTGTCGCAGGAGTGTAAATCGGACTACAAGCCCAAGAGCGACTTGCCGCTTGATAGCCGACACCTATTTTCTCGCAGAACGGAAGATGCGACGACAACGCCCTTTTAACACGGCCCTGAATCATCCTTGCTCCCGACCGATCGCGGTCGTGATGATGATTTCGTTGTACGCCTCATTGGTGATTGCGCAGGGGTTCCCAACGACGGACGAACCATTGCCCGAAGACCCCGCGGCAATAGTGGCGGTTGTCGGACAATCTCCGATCCTCTGGGGTGACATTCAGCCCAAAGTTGAAACGCGCATCAAACAAGCGATCGAACAAACGAAGCAAAATATCCCTGAGGAACAACTCGCGATGGCGCGAACGCAACTCGCGCGTTCCGCCTTGCGCTCGGCGATCCAGAACAAGGTGATGAGCGAGTGCTTTTTACTTGAACAAGTCGGGACGCAATCTGCGGAGAAACGCGCCGAGGTGAGCGCGATGATGGCTCAGCGCGCACGACAACTGTTCTACGAAAACGAGCTGAAAGCACTCAAAGAGAAATATGGAACGGAAAGCTTGACCGAAATCGATGCCAAGCTTCGCGAGACCGGGGTTTCGCTGCAGGCACGTCAGCGCGAATTTGGCGACATGATGCTCGGCCACATGTTCATGAAAGACAAAGTCAATCAGAACCCCGACGTCCCGATCGCGGAAATCAAAAACCACTACGACCGAAACATCGACGACTATCGATATGGTGCGAAGGCGAAGTGGGAGCAGCTATCGGTGCTCTTCGCGAATCATCCGACCCGCAAAGCGGCACACGACAAGCTGACCGCGATGGGACGAGATATCTACCATTGGGAAAAATTAAACCTGCAGACTGAAGATGACGCTTCTCGTGTAGAAGCGGCGAATCGCTTGACTGCCCGTGGCGGAATCAACTTCAACAAAAGCTGGGCTCAGACCGCACGCGAAGGCAGCGAAGAATCGTATGCGTCAGACGGCGGCCAACACGATTGGACGTCGCAAGGCGCGCTGGCGTCCAAGGAACTCGACAAGCAAATTTTCAGCATGCCGCTGAATACGATGAGCGAAGTGATCGAAGATTCCCAGGGGCTACATATCATTCGCGTCCAGCAACGTATGCCCGCTGGCGTGCAGCAACTCAAGGAAGTCCAAGAAGAGATTCGCGAGCAAATCAAACAAGCCAAGGTGATGAAAGCACAAGAGAAAATGCTCGCGCAGATGCAAAAGAAGGTCCCCGTGTGGTCGATGTTTCCCGACGATGTTCCGGGAGCGAAACAATTGCGAATCAACGTTGCAGCTCGCAACACCAACACACTGCGATAAGCGATTGGGAAATCGATGAAATCCGTTATGGCAATTGCGACCTCACGGCCAGCGCGAACGACCAGTCCGTTAGGCCTGATCGTGATCATCGCGTTACTGTCCGGGTGTGGGCAATTGGCCTATCGATTGGATCGTCGTGCCCCAGCACAGTACATCCCCAACCCACTGGAACTGCCGCCGGCGAACGATGCCTTCGTATGGTCACAAGTGATCGATACGGTTGACGATTACTTTCGTATTGCCCGCGAACAACCTGTGCAAAACTCGCCGACAATGGTGCTCGATGGACGCGTCGAAACGCCCTATCAGGTCGGTGCTTCAATGAGCGAATTCTGGCGCAAAGACAGCACCGCCGGATTTGAAGCCATGCACAGTACCCTGCAGTCCATCCGCCGCAAAGCAACCGTGACCGTGCGGCCACGTGGCGCCGGATACACCGTCGAAGTCATCGTCCTCAAAGACTTGGAAGACACCAACGCGACGCAGTTCGCGACTGAAACCACCTCGTCGCGACGTCATGATGGGACAATCGTTCGGCAATCCGATGTGCCTGTCGGCGGACAGGGAAGCGTCCCACAAACGCTCGGCTGGATTTCTCAAGGCCGCGATACTTCACTGGAACAGCGGATTTTGAGGGATATTTTTCAGCGTGTGACGGAAAAAGACGGTCGACGTTCCCACCTATAGCTTTTTTCGGAAACTAATCTTCGGTCCCGATCGCGCCGATACCTACGCTGCCCCAAGGCGGGCACGCATTGCCGTCGGAGGAAAGGCCCCGGCGGAAGAGGTGCGTTACTCGATCGATTCCTTCTAGATTTGACCGCATGATTGGGTTTTCCACACAAGCCGTCTCATTCGATCAGTTCTGCCGACACGTCGAAAACACGTTGTGTCGCATCGGCGGACTGGAACCAGGACAATTTCCGATGACACGGCGAAACGTGTCACGCGGTGGCGAATCCTGCGGTTTTTACTTTTGTGTGCACGGTCCGCGGAGCGTGAAATTAACCGCGGTCTACGATCACCAGAAAAAAATGACCATCTACTACGGCACCGACGGCGTTCGCCACACCAACGAACCGATCAGCGTTCGGCTGCCTTCTCCTCCGCAGCGCTAAGCTTGATGTAGCGAGGCGCCAGGGCAAACGCTGACTCATATGGCACGTTGTCCGAGCGATGCCCCGCATTCGGCAATTCGGCCCCTCGCAACCGATTCGCGGCGATCCCAACGCCAACAGCCAGATTGACGCCACCATCGAGCGCGACCAGGTGGCCAGAATCGGGTCCGTCGGATTCACGGGGCGTAATCGCGGGTTCGCAAATCACCTGACCACCCGCTGCCAGGGCCGCAGCGGCCTCGCTGTCCCATGTCGATCGCTCGATCAAGTCAGCCCGACCGTTCCAATCGGAACTCGCCCCGGACTGAAGTTCGTCGTCCGAAAACGCTGCGGAAAAAACTTGCCCCCGGTAGGCATTCAGCCCCACCAGGGTACGGTGTGCTTTGGCGGGCCTAGGCAAAGCGACCGCGATCGCTGCCAAAGCCCCAACCGGTATGATTGGCAAATCGAGCGCGTAGGCGAGCGTTTTTGCCGTAGTGACTGCAATTCGAAGGCCAGTGAATGATCCCGGACCGATGGCTACCGACAGGCAACCGAGATGCAATTCTTGTTGGTGCAAAAATCGCATCGCCTCGTCGAGTTGGACTGCCAAGTCGGCCGCAGCGCGACGATCGGTCCCAACGGCGCGTGACCAAATTGGACTTTCGCCCGAAAGGATTGCGATTGAGCCGCCTTTGCCAATCGTTTCCAATGCCAAATGACAGATCGAAGTCGCGTCGGAATTCTGAAAGTTTGTGGGATTCGTCATGCTGTAGTGGCCTACGGCGTGGGATTGCCGTGAATTTTTGATTACCTTTACAATCTTCGATCCCGATACTTTTTCAAAGCCCCCGACAATCCGCCTGCTCTCGTTCGGAAATCAATCAAAGTGAAGCGAGCACTGATCAGCGATATTCACGGAAATCTTGAAGCGCTGCTCGCGGTTCTTGAGGACATCGGCAAAAATTCCGTCGACGAAATTTTTTGCCTCGGCGACATCATCGGTTATGGCCCCAATCCATGCGAGTGCCTTGACCAAGTGATGCGTCGCGCTCGTGTAACGATCCTTGGCAACCATGACCAAGCGGCGTTATTCGATCCCGATGGGTTCAACCCGATGGCGTTGCAGGCGATTTACTGGACCCGCGACCAATTGGACAATGGGCCCGGAACCAACGCCCAAATCAATGGACGCTGGGACTTTCTCGGTGAATTACCGCGCTATCACGACGACGAACAGTACAAGTTCGTGCACGGGTCACCACGCGACCCGACCAACGAGTACGTGTTCCCCGAATACATCTTCGATCAACGCAAGATGGAAATTTTGTTTGGGAAAGTCACTCAGTACTGCTTCATGGGACACACTCACCTGCCGGGCGTGTTCACCACCGATTGCGAATTCATCCAGCCCGACGAGTGCGATTACCAGTACCAACTCGGTGCCGAAAAGGCGATGATCAACGTCGGCAGCGTCGGACAACCGCGTGACGAAGACTGCCGTGCGTGTTACGTGATCCTCGATAAAGACGCACCGGGGGGGCCCCTGGTGACTTTCCGCAGGGTCGAGTACGACATTGAGACCACCGCGAACAAGATCTATGCCGAACCGGACCTGTCCGATCAACTCGGTGACCGAATCAAATACGGCCGTTAAGACTCAGTGACACGCACCGCTATTCTCAGTGACATTCACGGCAATTTGACCGCGCTCTTGGCAGTGCTGGACCACATTGAGTCACAAAATGTGGACCGCATCATCTGCCTGGGCGACGTCGTCGGCTACGGGCCCAAGCCCTGCGAATGCCTTGACCTGGTGATGAAGTTCGACTTCTGCATCCTGGGCAACCACGACAGCAGCGCGATGTTTGACCCCGAGGGCTTCAACGCGGCAGCCGAGCAAGCGATCTTCTGGACACGCACACAACTGGAAAGCACTTCGGGCGACGAGCAGGCAGACGAGAACGGAATCACCCCGTCACGCCGCCGCATGAATTTCCTCTGCGGCCTGCCTCGAACCGTTCGCGAAGACAACAACCTGTTCGTCCACGGATCGCCACGTGGGCCGACAAACGAATACGTCATGCCGGAAGACGTCCAGAACAGCAAAAAAATGGAAAAGCTGTTCTCCCTGGTGCCCAAACTGTGCTTCCAAGGACACACCCACGTCCCCGGCGTGTTCACGATGAACTCGCGATTCGTCCGACCAGACGAGATCGAAGACAAGTTCGACCTCACCACCGCCGGCGATCGCCTGATGATCAACGTCGGCAGCGTCGGCCAGCCACGCGACCTCGACCCACGCAGTTGCTATGTCGTGATGGACGAGCAATCGATTCAGTACCACCGAATCGAATACGATATCGAGAAAACGGTCTCGCAGATCGAAGCCGAACCCGAGCTCGACAACTTCCTAGGCTACCGCCTCCGCGAAGGCCGCTAAGCCCAAGCTGGAACCTAGGTTTTAGCCGATCTTTCGCACGCCTAAGCTGGAGTCTAGGCTTCAGCCGAT
Source organism: Rhodopirellula baltica (assembly GCA_002901265.1). Classification (GTDB taxonomy): domain Bacteria; phylum Planctomycetota; class Planctomycetia; order Pirellulales; family Pirellulaceae; genus Stieleria; species Stieleria baltica_A. Next base: position 56,938 of record PPHI01000072.1, read on the forward strand.
CCTCCTCTCCGTGCTCCCCTCTCTCTCTTCTCCCCCGACCCAACAAAAAACCGAGCTTGCAAACAAATGCAAACTCGGCTTCATGACTTCGCTTCGCGAAAAAGCTTCGCGGCTTACAGGAACTTGCCGATGCGAGCGACAAGGTCTGCGGTGCGGCAGCTGTAACCCCATTCGTTGTCGTACCAGCTGACGATCTTCACCATCTTCGTTCCCAGAACTTGGGTGAAGTCAGCGGCGAAGATACTGCTGTGCGAATCGTGAACGATGTCGCTGCTAACGATCGGGTCAGTGGTGAACTTCAGGATGCCTTTCAGCGGGCCTTCAGCGGCAGCTTTGATTGCTGCGTTGATCGACTCGGCAGTGGCGTCTTTGGTCAGGTTGACGGTCAAGTCGACGACGCTTCCGGTTGGTACTGGAACTCGCATCGCGATACCGGTCAGCTTGCCTTGCAGAGCTGGAATCACCAAACCGACAGCCTTTGCAGCACCGGTCGAGGTTGGGATGATGTTCAACGCTGCGGCACGAGCACGGTACAGGTCCTTGTGAGGTTGATCCTGAACGTTTTGGTCGTTGGTGTAAGCGTGAACGGTGGTCATCAATCCGGACTCGATGCCGAATTGTTCGTGCAGAACCTTGGCAACAGGAGCCAAGCAGTTGGTGGTGCACGAAGCGTTGCTGACGCACAGTTGCTCGGCGGTCAGCTGGTCGTCGTTGACACCCAAAACGCAGGTCAGGTCAGCGCCGTCTTTCGCAGGGGCGCTCAAGATGACTCGCTTGCAACCGGCTTCCAAGTGGCTGTCGTAGCCGGGCTTGTCGCCTTCTGCGCGGCCGGTGAAGAAACCGGTCGACTCGATCACGATGTCGATGTTGTTTTCGCCCCAAGGCAATTTGCGTGGGTCACGCTCAGCCAGAGCAAGGATTTTTTTGCCGTTGACGGTCAGCGAGCTGTCGTCGTACTCGACGTCGCCGTCGTAGCGGCCGTGCACGCTGTCGTACTTCAGCAGGGTCGCGAGGGTCTTGTTGTCGGTCAAGTCGTTGATGGCGACAACTTCGAACTCGCCGCTGCGTTCCATCAGATTGCGGAAGGTCAGTCGACCGATTCGACCGAAACCGTTGATTGCAACTCGAATAGCCACTTTGTTGATGACTCCTGGCGTTGCGGGCATCGTCACTTTCGCTTGCTCGCCGATCGGCAAGCCCCAGCGAAATCACCGACGCCCGATGAAGGGGACGGGAAGATATGTGTTGTTAAGCAGTGGTAATTCAACAGTGGTTGTTAAGATTTCCGACCACGATGACAACGAGTGATGCCTGGCACCACATTTGTCCGCATGTCTTCGACACCCAGTTTGTTATCAATCGTCCTCGGGCCTGCTTGGGACGACGCGATTATAGAAACACGCCCCCATTTACACCATGACCCAAGAATCGATGCCTCCGGAGTGGCGACGCCCCGATGGGGTAGCCCCCGGAACCTGGCGATATCTGCACCAGCGGTCGATCGCACGCCACTACGACCAGTTTGTGGCAGACACGCCGCTCTGTACTCTCGACCGCGATTTCCTGCTCGATCACCTCCGCCAGCAGCGGGGCGAGACCGCATCGCAAACAAAATCTGAAACACACTCCCCGCTCGTGCTCGATTTGGGCTGCGGCACCGGACGGCTTGCCTTCCCCGCAAGTGAACTAGGCTTCGAAGTTGTCGGGGTCGACCTCAGCCAGCACATGCTCGAAGAACTCGCGGCGCGATCGGAACGCGAGCCTCAAGCATGTGTCGTTCCGGTTCGGGCCAGCTTGGTGGAGCTCGATTGTTTTGCCGACGGAATCGCTGACCATGCGTTTTGCATGTTCAGCACCTTGGGGATGATCGCAGGAGAGGCAAATCGACTTCGATTCCTGCGTCACGTGCACAGGATTTTGCGTGATGGCGGCACGTTCGTTTTTCATGTGCATCGTCGCTGGGCGGCGCTGACGGAACCCGGCGGGGCCAAGCAGCTGCTACAAAGCTGGCTACGCAGCCGCCGATCCCCCACGGACGACTTCGGCGATTGGACGTACGCCTATCGCGGCCTGCCGGATATGTTCATGCACCGCTTCGACACCCGCGAACTCCGCCGCCTGATCACCGCCAGCGGCCTGAAGCTCCAACGAATCGACCGCATCAACCTCACCGGCACCGCCACCACCCACTCCCCCTTCCAAACCGGCGGCTACTTCCTCACCACCCAAAAGGTGTCAGGTACCTTTTTGGAGGAATAGGCAATTTCCCATCCAAGCTGAGGCTCTCATCACTGTGCTGAATCGATTCCTCGCCACTGCGTGTTCCCATCGCTCCCCAGACACCAAAGGGGCTTTCGGTGGGCAATTCGTGTGGCAGGACGTTCGATGCCGAACGGCCTGCGGCCCCAGTGTCGATCGAATTGCTGATTGCCTTGACGGAACCATCCGCCATCAGGACTTGCGCGATGTCGCGGTGGAGACTGGCGGTGCTGAAGATGCCGTCGAAGTGGTGTTTTGATTCGCGGTCGCAGCTTGGCGAGTTGGGTGGAAGAACGGTATTGAAGCCGGTCCAGGTGATCGCCCCGTCCGCCCAATTCCCTCCACGGGACGCGACCCCGTCAGGCGTCATCCGCAATACGATGCCATCGGAGTAATTGCCGCGACTGGCAACCTTTAGACAGAGCGAGGGTGTTTCTGCGATCCCCGCAATGTTGGCAGCAACACTCCGGCGAACATCTCGGTTGCCGTTGAAGGTCACTGTTTCACCAACCATCGCTGTATTCGCTAAGCCATCGGTAACATCATCGAAGCGTACATTGACGCCGTTGGCAAAGATGCCCCGTTGATTGCCGGAACTCGCGTTTCGCCCACGAAAGGACAGCGGTTCGCCGGGAACGTAGCCAACATCAACAATACCGTCGCCATAGCAAAGCACATAATTCGAAAACGCCGCGCGACCATTGGGACTGGGGTTTTGATCGGCTGGGCAGTGATAAGTAGGTTGTCCATATTGCCACGGCGGATAGTCCTTGGCCCGCCAAGGTGCTGGCCCCATCGCCGGAAAGTAACGTTGATTTGACGAATCAACGAGTGGACCAGCAGCCCCCGATCGCTCCGCCATGAACGCATCAAAATAAGGCGACCGCTTGACCGCTTCTGAAGGGCCAATCGGCAGGCTTGCCCACTCCTCGGGATAGTACGGATTTGAAACGCAACCCCAGAACGGACTCGATTCTATAAAGCACGAGATCGCCACAAGGGCAGACAATCGGCATTGGTTCGAACAGCTGTCTTTCGACGTCGGCCCCGTTCCGCCACATGCCGGCGGCAACTGCTTATAAGCACTGTGGTAGTTGTGAAAACCAAGTCCAATCTGCCTCAAGTTATTGCCGCAAGACATCAGGCGAGCTGCTTCTCGCGTGGTGGTGATCGCTGGCAATAGCAATGCCAACAACACGCCAACCGCCGTCAAAACGACAAGTAGCTGCAAGATCGAAAACCGATATTTCGAAGACCGTTCAGACATAGGCATGAAAAAGGTACCAGGTACCGTTTTTAGATTCACCAAGGACTGAGACTACCCAAACTGCCTAAAAGGTACCTGACACCTTTAGAGGGAGGTTTGGATGGATTCGTGCCAGCGGTCGTGAGCGAGGAGCTGTTCGCGGTGCAGGACGGCTGCGCGTTCGCAGTGCTGCTGGAGCTTGCGGATCGCGGTGGTGAAGTCCGTTTCGCATTCACCCATTTTACTCGTGGCACCGCGCATCTGCTTGGAAAGCTCGGGTGCCTGCGCCACGATCAAGTCGTCATCGGCGGCAATGTAAAACTGACAGCTACCGGGATCGCCTTGCCGTGCCGCTCGCCCGATCAGCTGACGATCCACACGCGAACTGGTGCTGATCGTGGTCGCGATCACATGCAACCCGCCAGCCGCGATTGCACGTTCATCAGGTTTAATGTCAGTCCCGCGGCCTGCCATGTTCGTCGCAACGGTGACCGCCCCACATTGCCCCGCCTTCGCGATCACATCGGCTTCGTGCTGATCTTGCAAACCGTTGAGCACCTGATGTGCGATGCCTGCTTGCGTCAAACGCTGCGATAAACGCTGGCTTTCATCAATCGTCTGCGTTCCGATCAGCACCGGCTGCCCCTTCGCGAGACAACCGGAAACTGCCGTCGCGATCGCAATCGCCTTGGATTCAAAGTCAGCGAAAAATCGCATCGCATGATGCACACGGCGACACTCGCGATGCGTGCCAATCTTCACCACAGGCAAACGATAAAACTCTCGCAGTTCGTCTTCACTTCCCGTGACCGTTCCACTGAGACCAGCCACACGTTCGTAAAGCCGCATGTAGCGCTGACGCGTGATCCGTGCTTGGGTTTCGTTCTCATCGGTGATCGCGACGCGTTCCTTCGCCTCGACCGCTTGGTGCAAACCGTTGCTCCATTTCCGTTCGTCGTGAATCCGCCCAGTGTTTGAATCAACCAACAAGACCTGCTGCCCTTGGACGACATAATCGACATCACGCTCGAACAGGAACTGAGCCCGCAGAGCATTTTCGACGAGGTCAGCGAGCGGGCGTGAAAGCATGCCGGCGGGACGATGCTCGAACGCCAAGTGGACTTTCGCGATCCCCTGCTCCGTCAGACCAAGTCGACGCTGCGAACGATCAACTTGGTAGTCAACGTTCGGCGAAAGTTCCTGTGCAACAGCCAAAGCAAACTGATAGATCACCGGCGATGTCGAGACTGTTGACTTGCCGCCGCTAAGCACCAGCGGCGTGCTGGCTTCGTCAATCAGCACACTGTCCGCTTCGTCGATGATCGCGACGAAGTGGCCGCGTTGCATCGGACGCAAGTCGGTATCAGCAAGCCCCTGCAGCACGCGTAGCATCTCAGTGCCAAGACGCTGTTGTTTTCGCGAGCGAAGCAGCAATCGGTCACGCAAGAAATCAAAACCAAACTCATAGCCCGGCCCATAAGTGATCGCGCACGCGTATGCCGCTGACTTTTGTTCGTGCGGCGACTGCGGAACAAGCAAGCCAGCAGAAAGCCCGAGTTGTTCAAAGACCGGACGTAGCGTTTCAAAGTCTCGACCAGACAGATAATCGTTCGTGGTCGCAACATGCACGCCTTTGCCAGTCCACCCATACAGCACCGCAGGCAATGCCGTCGTGATCGTCTTGCCCTCGCCAGTCTGGATCTCCGCGACCGTACCGGCGGCGAGTGCGAAACCGGCAGCCAGTTGCACGTCGTAATATGTCATGCCAGTCACTCGGCGCAGCGCCTCATTCGTCAGCGCAAACGACTCGACCACATTCGCGGCAAGCGTACACTCGGGCAAACCGCTCAAGCGTTGCCGGAGCGTGCTGCATGCTTCACTAAAACCGTCCGACGACAGCGATTGCAACTCGCCACAGCGTTTACGGATCTTGTCGATTTGTCGCTGCGTTGCCGCACTGACTTTGCATGCACCGCGTTTCGGCTGGCCAACGACCGTTCGATAGTTTGCGATGCGAGCTTGCGAAAGGAGCATGCGACGGTGAGCGTTGGCGTTTAAATGACGAAGGCAACGCGAGCGAAAGAGAACGCGTCACTTCAACATTTCGACCAGCGGATGAAATTCACTCCAGTGGCTTCGACCTGCTTAGCAAAGTCCACACAACCGCGTCGTGAACGGGCCGGCCAACCGATTCAATCGATAGTTTTTACCAACAAAAAAGCCTCGACAAGCGAGTGGATTCGCAAGTCGAGGCGTCAAAATTTTGGCGGATGCCGTGTTCGACTGGAAGCAAACTTCGAAGGGCGAACGACTACAGCGAGCGAACGCGGATGTTTTTAAACTCGGTCCACATCGGCTTTCCGGCGTGCAGTTGCAGACCGATGAAGCCTTTGGAAAAGGACTTTTCCTTCAGGTTATCGGTGAAATCCAAAACCAAACGTCCGTTAAGGAAATGCTGCAGGTGGTTGCCCTTTGCGATGATGACGACGTCGTTCCAATCGTCGACTTTCATCAACTCCTTGAACTCTTCTTTTGTGATCAGCGGTTCGCCGACGACTTCTTTTCCGTCTTCGTTCCATACCGCTTTTTCGCCGGCCAAACAGATACGCCCTCGCGAACCACGTTCATCGTAGATAAACGAAGGCACGTTGGGCATGTTTTCTTCGTTGCGGATCTCGTGTTGATAACCGCGCAAAACCCATTGGTTTGGCGAAGACGGCTTGGTGTCAACGCGTTGCGAACGGTACTGGATACCGGAGTTGTTGGTCGCGTTGCAGCGGAAGGACAAACGCAGTTCAAAATCAGCGAGTTCGTTTTGATGGATCAGGAAGGTGTTGCCTTTGGCGACCTTTTCATCAGTCGTTTCGCCGTGGACTACACCATCACGGACTTCCCAAAGTTGTGGATCACCATCCCAGCCTTCCAGGGTTTCGCCGTCAAACAGGACCGTCATACCGTCTTGCTCGGCTGGTGCGGCCGTGAAGGGCTCGTCAGCGGGAGCAAATTGAGGGGCGACAATTGCGACGATTGCAAAGGCGAATGAGTAAAGAAACTGAACGCGCGGCATGAAGGGGTCTCCGGATGGGGGCTTGGTAGGTGGGGATTCTACGGCGAATCGTGCCGTTGGCAATGAATCTCATGGAGGTGAGAAACACAATCTAATCAGAAAACGCCATTTCCACCACGTTTCGTCTCTTCACATCTTTCGGTAAACTGGCTTCAGTCGACGGGAGGGCTTCCGTCGACTGGGCTCGCCCTAAATGCCGCGAGTCGCTAGTCAGATTGCCACCCGAATTGAGCCGAACTATGAGCGATCCGTCTGTCACGGGCGTCGTCCATCTAATTGAAGAAACGAAAACGTACGGAGCCAAAGGGTTCCGCAAGCGATTGGTCGTCCTGGAACAGGACAAAGGCAGCTTCACGAATTTTGTCCCCGTCGAATTCACCCGCGATTCTTGCGATGCGGTTGACGAGATGAACGAAGGCGATGAAGTCGAAATCACCTATCGCTTGAACGGACGGCGATGGCAACGTGACGCGAATAGCGAAGTCAAGTTCTTCGTCAATGTCGAAGCGACCTCGTTCCGCATCACCGGCAATGGTGCTGGCGGCGGCGAACCGATGGTCGAACGCGTGACCGACGCAAACAGTGCGTTCGACGAAGCGAGCGAAGAAGACGCGCCGTTCTAAACGGCAAGCGAATCACCTCGAGTGAGCACCCCGTCAACGATGGCGGGGTTTTTTAATGCGCCGATAACAAACGTTTTCCGCGGCTGGAAATCCAAACGCTTCGCGGCAACTAGTGCCACGGATTGGATTTCCGGTGCCACGAGGGAAAAGTTCTGCGTATCTTTCCCAGCTACCCTAGTTCATGATCCCTAGTTCATGATGCAAAAAATTCCCTTCCCCTGCCTGATGTTAGTTTGCTGAAGACGAACTCAAACAAAGGAAGGGAATATGTCGGGTCGAGCAGTGAA
>PPHI01000025.1 GCA_002901265.1 Rhodopirellula baltica
AATCGACTCCCGCCGGACTGCGTCTACCAATTTTCAATTTGCAATGTTCATTTTGCAATTTGCAATCGGTTGAGTTGGTCGCGTTTTGCTGGGGCACCTAACCGCACGCTATCGCGCCGTCGGCTGATGGGGCGCGTTTAGTTCCACTGCCGCAGCCATTGCTCGAGGATCAATAAATTCCACAATCGGTAGCCGTGGTTGTTTTCCATTCGCTCGTGTTGGCCGACTAGCTTTTCGACGACTTCGCGGCGGAAATAGGGGGCGATGCGGGCGTCGGGGCCGAGCAGCGTTTCGTGGACCATTGGCTTGAGTTCGTCGCGGAACCATTGGCCGATCGGGATGCCAAATCCCATTTTCCGGCGATGGAAAATCGATCGTGGGATCATGTCGCCAAAGGCATCTTCGAGCAACAGTTTGCCTCGTCGGCCTCGGAACTTTAGATCGACCGGCAACGATGCCGCGAACTCGACCACGCGATGGTCAAGCATCGGCTGGCGGACTTCGAGTGAATGGGCCATTGAAGCCACATCGACTTTGGTACACAAGTCACAGGGCAAATAGGACAACAAGTCCGAGATCGACGCACGCGATACGACATCACGCCCGTCGCTACGCTGCCAGACCGAATCCAAAAACTCGAACGGGTCTTCGCCCGGCAACTGTTCCACGAAGTCGTCGGTGTAAAGCTCGGCCCGCATGCGTTCGGGAAAAATCTGCAGCCAATTCAAATAGCGTCGTGCTTCGGGTTGCTCGAGCGCTTCGAAGAAACGCTTGGCGCGGCGCATGATCGAATACTGTTTGTTGCTATCTGGCAAACGCTGGACCAGCCCGATCCCAGGCATGCGATGGATCGGAAACATTCGCCGCAAGCGAACACTTAGCCAAAGGGCACGATACCGTTCGTATCCGGCAAACAATTCGTCACCGCCGTCACCTGAAAGGGCAACCGTGACTTCGCGGCGTGTCAGTTCCGAGAGGTACCACGTCGGAACCGCTGATGAGTCGCCGAAGGGTTCGTCAAAATGCCAAACTAACTTTTCGATGACCTGCGCCCCGCTGGGCTGGACTTCGAAACGTTTGTGATCAGTTTTGAGATGCGCTGCGACTTGTGCGGCATAGTGCGTTTCGTCAAAGTCGGCGACGGGGAAACCGATGCTGAATGTTCGGATCGGTTCGTCACGCTGGGCGGCGGCGATTGCGGTGATCAAGGACGAATCGATCCCGCCGGACAAAAACGAACCCAGCGGCACGTCGCTTTGCAAACGGTAGCGGACCGAGTCGGTAAGCAATTCACGCAGCGTTTCGACCGCTTGTTGCCGAGTGATTTGTTTTTCGACGGTGGGATCAAAGTCCCAATACCGGTGGACGCTCAGGTTGCCTTTTTCGAAGACCAGGAAATGCCCCGGAGGCAACTTGCGGACGCCTTTCCAAATCGTTCCCGGATGGGGCACGTATTGGTAGGTTAAAAATTCGTCGATGGCGGCCGGATCAAGTTCCGTGCAAACGCCTTCGACGGCGGCCAAACACTTCAGCTCGCTGCCGAACACCAAACGTTGGCCGTCGAACGCATAGTAGACGGGCTTTTGTCCGATCCGGTCACGTGCCAAGACCAATCGGCTGCGGCGGCGATCCCAAAGTGCGATCGCGAACATGCCGTTGAGTTCGGCGAAGCAATCGGTCGCGAGGTCTTCGTACAGGTGCACGATGGTTTCGCCGTCGCCATCGGTTTGGAAGCGGTGGCCGTTGCCTTCGAGTCGTCGGCGAAGTGTTTTGTAGTTATAGATTTCGCCATTGAATATGATTTGGACACCGCCGTCTTCGTTGCCAAGCGGCTGTGCGGCACCGGCAACGTCGATAATGGAAAGGCGCCGAAAGCCGAGTGCGATTCCATAGGCACGGCCTTGACCGTCGACTTGATGCGGGGCAATCCAATGGCCATCGTCATCGGGTCCGCGATGCGTGATCGCATCGGTCATCTTGGATAGCAAGTGCTGGTCGACCGCTTTACGATCGTCCAGCCAAACGGCTCCGGTGATTCCACACATAGATACGAATCAGTCCTGGTCAAGCAGTTGAATCACGTCGTGAACTGCATCGATCATTTCACGCATCGTTTGGAACCGGTCGCCGGGGCGTTTTTCCAACGCGCGCAGGACGACTTGATCGGCAAGTTTTGGGATGTTGCGTTCTGGCGATCGTTCGCTGGGCGGAGGCACTTCGCCGTGAATGATGTTGCGGAACGTTTGGTCGATGTTCGCGCCGCGGAACGGTTCGCGAATCGCGAGCAACTCGTACAAGCAGACGCCCGCGTTGAAGATGTCACTGCGTTCGTCGATGCTGCGTGTACCTTGGATCTGTTCGGGTGACATGTACAGCGGGGTGCCCGGACGCTGGCCACCGCCGGTTAGGGTTTGCAGTTGTTGTTCTTGCTGCTGTTCCTCTTCGGCTTTCTTCAGTGCCGTGGCGTCATAGCGAACGACGGTTTGGTCATCCATCGATCCCCAGACTTTGGCCGTGCCCCAGTCCAACAAATAGACTTCGTCAAAGTTGCCGACCCAGATGTTTTCTGGTTTGACGTCACGGTGGATGACGCCGCGAGCGTGGGCGTAGGCGAGTGCTTGGCAGGCACCGGCCAAGGACGAGACTCGGCGGACGGCAGGGTAGGCGGCTTCGGTTCGTTGGTCGCCGCGTGCGATCCGCTTTAGAATTTCGAACAGGTTCTCGCCCGAGATCAACTTCATTGTGAAGTAGATGCCGTGCATGATGTCGTTGCCGATTTCATAGACCGGCACGGTATTGGGGTGCTGCAGCTGGGCCGTCACCCGTGCTTCGCGAAGCAACCGACGGCGTTCGTTAGGGACCGCGTGGACGTCAAACGGCAGCATCTTGATCGCGACCGTCCGCCCGGTGACCGGGTCAAACGCTCCCTCCAATACGCCATTTCCACCTCGGCCAATTTCACGTCGCCCTTTGTATCGCCCCAACCCCGAGGGGAGTTTGCGCGGGAGATCGGGATCCGTTCCAGACAAAATAATGGTGGGTTCAGTTTGCATCGATGCGCCACTGCTTGAAGAACTGCAATACCTTCATTGTAGCGCATGATCGAGATGCGGGTCAGCCCAGGCGGACTTTCTGCTAGACGTTCGGTATTTCCAGAACGGTTTCGTCAGCGACCACCCACACTCGGTCGTCGGCCGCTTGGCGACGGACGCGATAGGTCCCCGTAAACTCGCCAATGGCTGGCAATATCAAGCAGCCCTGCGTGTACCAAAAACAGGGCAAATTCCCCAGCCGCTCGGTCACGGTGCCCAGGGCGAATGCGGGGTGCAGGTGCCCGGCCAAGGCTAGGGCTTTATCATCACCACAGTGGACCGGATGGTGGCAGAGTCGCAGTTCATCAACAATGAAGTTTTCTGCGCACGAATCGATCGCCCAGCGGCTTGGCAATTTGCGAAACGAGGCATCGTGGTTGCCACGCACCAGCGTCATCGGGATTTCGGAAAAGCGATCGCGAAACGCACAAATTGCTCGATCGACTTCATCCGAGACCGAGGACTTGGCGTGAAACATGTCGCCCAAGAAAAACAGCTGCGCTGGTTCGCACGCGTCGATCATTTTTGCGACACGATTCAAGGTTGCTTCACAACTGCCTTTGGGGACCGGCAGCCCGTGTCGGCGGAATGTGGTGTCTTTACCAAGGTGCAAATCGGCGACAAAAAGGCTGCGTCGGTCGCGGTGATACACGCCGCCACCGGCAAGTAAACGCAACCGTTGATCCCGCAGGGTGACGTCGACAAACGTCAGCGATGCGTCAGTTGCTTGCGAAGTGTTGAATCCGTTCACTTCGATCAGACCCTGCCGCGTGGGCCCAGGCGTCCGAACATGCGATCCAGTTCGTCACGGCTGAAGAACAAGGCCGTTGGGCGTCCGTGTGGGCAGTGGTGGGTGTCGTTGAAAAGGTCTTTTTGTTCGAGCAACGATTCGATCTCTTCGGGCGAGAGCGGGTCGCCAGCTTTGACGGCGGCTTTGCAAGCGATCGTGGAGAGCAAGTGATTGAGCAGCTCGATCGGCTCGGGCTTTTTTCCGCCGCCTAAAACCGACTCCATCAACGTCCGCAGCATTTCAGCGGGAGGCGTCTTGCGAAGCATTGCCGGGTAGGACCGGATCACGACGGTTTCACCACCGAAGTCTTCGATATCCATTCCGATTTGGCGAAGCGTGTCTTGGTGCTCCAGCACGGCGGTTCGTTCGGCCGGCGTGAGCGAAACGGTTTCGGGAACCAGCAAGCCTTGTGATTCGAGAGCTTGGCCACTGTCGAGCACTTTGGTTTTGACGCGTTCATAGAGCACGCGTTCGTGAAGGGCGTGCTGGTCAATGACGACCATGCCTTTTTCGTCTTGGGTGACCAAGTAGCGGTTATGAACTTGGAAGCCCAAGTAGCAAACGCTGGGGTGCCCGTTGCGTGACAGTGGCGGATCGCCGATCGGCATGTGGGGATCATCCCAAGGTGCCAGGTTCGGATCGGGGGCAAAGTCCGCGTCACCGGTGGACGCCATTCCTGTCGCAGGCAAACCCATCGAGTTGCCTGAGGGGTAGGGCTGAAAATCGGGGACACCGCCAAGGGACGTCATCGAGTTCTGTGATGCGATCGGCCCGGCATTGGTCGGCATGTTGTCGCCACCACGGTTGGGCGAGACGAAGACTTCGTCAGGTGAGCGTCCCGTCCGCGCCCATTCGATCACCGATTGGCGATGAGCTTGTTCGGTCCGATTGAGTACCGGTACGGTGGGGCCTTGCGGGGCATCGGACTGCGTTGGTTGGTTCGCTGGCGATGAGGGACCGACACGCTGCGTCATGTCGGTGGTCAGAAAGTGGTGACGAAGCGTTTGCAGCAGTCGACTGTAAACGCGACCGCCGTCGGTAAAGCGGACCTCTAGCTTTGTCGGGTGAACGTTAACGTCGATCATTTCGGCAGGCATCGACATCCGCAAGAAACACACCGGGTGTCGGCCGACCATCAACAGTCCTCGGTACGCTTCGCCAAGGGCATGCTGCAACGAGCGGTCGCGAATGTGTCGACCGTTGAGAAACAGGTACTGCATCCGCGAGTTACCGCGGCTGACCGACGGGTCGCACACGTAGCCTGAGACACGGATCTGCGCGTCGTCGCTATTGATCGGGATCAAGCAATCGGCGATCTCGCTGCCGAAGAAGGCTTCGATTCGCTCGCTCCAGCGCTCCGTCACCGGCAGGTCATAAAGCGGCTTGTCGTTGTTGTTGAGCACAAAGTGGATGTGCGAATTGGCGAGTGCCAATCGGGTGAAGGCTTCGACGATATGGCCTTTTTCGGTTTGCGCGGTTTTCAAGAACCGATGGCGAACCGGGGTATTGAAAAACAGATTGCGAACTTCCATCACCGTGCCGACGCCGCACCCGCACGGGACCGGGGGCTCGATCACGCCGCCACGCACTCGGACTTCGTTTCCGGCGTCGTCGCCGTCGATCCGGCTGCGGATGGTGAGCTGCGAGACACTGCCGATGGATGCGAGCGCTTCGCCGCGGAACCCCAGGGTGCTGACATGAAACAGGGCTTCGTCGGTGGGCAGTTTGCTGGTCGCGTGACTGGCCAGGGCCAACGGCAATTGGTCGGCCGTCATCCCGCAGCCGTTGTCGCTGATGCGGATCATTTCGGTTCCGCCGCCAACGATCGAAACCTCGATCCGGGTTGACCCGGCATCGACGCTGTTTTCGAGCAGTTCCTTGACGACCGAGGCGGGCCGTTCGATGACCTCGCCGGCAGCGATTTGGTTGATCAAATTCGGGGGAAGTTGACGAATCGTCGGCAGTTTTCTAGCGGTGGCGTCCATAGTGCCAATCTACCCAGCGAGCCACGATCATCCAACCGTTGAAACGGGCATCCGACTGGCGAAACGGGGGCATCAATCGGAGATTGTCCCACATTGCCAGCAAACCCGTCGCCAGCGGGCTGTCCGATTGGCAACCGGATCCGTTAGAACCGACGCAAGCGGCCCGAAGGCGAACGCTTGCGAAAAAGGATAGGCCAGGCAGGACTTGAACCCGCGACAAAGGCATTATGAGTGCCCTGCTCTAACCGACTGAGCTACTGGCCCGAGAAGAGGGCCTGATTTTAGCCAAGAGTTGCACTCCGTTACACTCCCCATTCCGGTGGTCACCCCATGGAGCACGACGACGATTTCGAGGATGACGATTACGTCGACGACGGATTCGATTACGAAGAGTACATTGATCGCGAGTTTGGCGATCACCGGGCGGTCGACGACATTCCCAAGCTTTGGCGCTGGGTCGCGGCCGGGTTGCTGCTGATGTTCCTTTTGTCTTTTCTAGCGACGTTTCGACTGTGGATCCCTGTTTAGATTGCCGTGGCGAAGTCTCCGCCACGATGCGGCTTGCCGTTTCCGAGATGATCGACGAAGGCCTGGTCAGGTCTTGCGTGTACACCGAACAAACGGGTTCGACGAATTCGGATGCGCTGCAGTCGCTGCAGACAGACGCGGCGGCGCCATCGCATCTGCCGCGTTTGTATCTGACTGATCGGCAAACGTCTGGCCGTGGACGTCAGGGCAACCAGTGGCACAGCAGCAACGACTCGTTGACGTTTTCGTTGCTTTGCGATTTTGATTTGCAATCACCAAACGCGGCACTGGTTTCGATCGCGACTGGCATCGGTGTCGCTCAAGGCATCGAGCATTGCTGTTCGCCGCTTCGGGTGATGTTGAAGTGGCCGAATGACATTTGCGCGATCGAAACGGATCGCAAGGGGCAGATCCGTCAGCTTCGGAAACTGGGCGGGATCTTGATCGAGACGTCCGCGTCGGCGGCCAACCGCTTGGTGATTGGAATCGGGATCAATGTTGACCGTGCTCCCGAGCAGCTGGCCGATTCACAGTCACCGGCGCTGGCGCTGGCCGACATTGCGCAGCGAAGCGTCGGGCGTGAAGAATTGCTCAACGCGATCACTGCGTCGGTTTTAGAATCGATCTCGGACCTACAGATACCGGAGCGATTGATGGGGCAGTACCGGTCGCGATGTGTGCTGACCGGTCGTGCGATCTCGCTGCGTCAAAACGATCAGCTCGTAGAAGGCGTTTGCCGTGGGATCAGCGATGAAGGATCGCTGTTGTTGGAGTGCAACGGGCAAACGCTTGAGCTACGAAGTGGCCAAGTTCAGCGTGTGCGTTTTAGCGGTTGATGTTTTCGTCACCGACGGCCGATGCGGTGCGTACGGGAACTTGGTCACTGAGCTGTTCAGACACGACAAACTGTCCGGGGTCCGTACTTGGTTGAACGGCGGGGTTTGCGTCCAAGAGAACGTTGGTCGTGGTGTCGCCTTTGACGCCTGATCTGGCGACCGCGTTGGCGATCACTGCGCCTTGGCTGGCATCGGTGACGGTCGCGGTGGTGGGTACAAAGCCTTCGACTTTCTTGGGCAGTTTGTACATCGCACCGCTGGCCCCATCGACGATCACGCCTGGGACACCGCCGACAAGCAGGTTGCCAACGATCCACGGGTCGGGTTTAGCTTTGATCTCGCGAGTTTGGCTGGTATTGCCGGCACCGGCAAAGACGACACCGTACTTGGCAGGGATAAACGGAAACCGCTTTGCATCCAAGGTGACTTGTTGGGGTGTGACGCCTTGATGGATCACGTTTTGTTTGTGATCGACGACTGAAAAGTAGGTGGGGCCCGGAGGGTTGTCGATCGTGACGGGATACCTACGTTCGCTTAACAGCGTTGCGCATCCGGAGCAGCAGCTCAACAGGTACAGGCACACTGCCAAAGGTCCGAACCAAACGCGAGCGTTGTTCGTGGAGGAAAACGCTGCGTGTGACTGTTGTGCACAGGCGTCGTGCCTGAATCGAAAGCGTTCCATCAATGGGCATCTTAAAGGGGCAGGGACATCGAAGTCTGAATTGCATTGTGCTTTAACAAGCAATTGAATGCCTCCGCAAGAGCAGGTCCGGCAACCGCCACAGGGCGATGTGAGATCAGGCGATTCAACTTGATCGTGATCGAGATCGATCGTGAAACATTGAGTTTCCTAACGGCAAATCAGTGTCGACTTCACAGACCAAAACAGCGAGGGGGGGCCGGATCGGCACGTTTTAAGGGACAACCCGTCGTGAAAGCGGGGAAGGATCTTTCGACAACTTTCTATCGATAGTCCAAGTTGACGTTGTAAAGCTTCCGCACAGAGCCGGGAGCGAACTGCACCGCAGGCGACGTCGCCGCGTTGATCGAGCCGGAGGGGCACCTTGCAGGCACGACTCGCCGAGTGATCCGATGCAACGCAGTGTGTTGCAAACGGATCCCGGTAACCGACTGGAGCTAGTATGCCTCGGTTCATTCGTCTTGTCCCATCTTTTGTCGCGTCAATCGTTTGTTGTACCGTCGCCTGTCTGGCGGACGAGCAAACTGTGGTTGAGAAAAAAAGTCCTTGGCGGATCGGAATGTCCGCAGCCTTCTCCGGCCCAGCGAGTGCGCTTGGCAACGGAATGCGAGAAGGCATTGAAACGTATTTCAACTACGTCAACGTACGGGGCGGCGTCCACCATCGGCCTTTGGAATTGATCGCGATCGACGATTCCTACGAACCGAGCAAGACGGCACCAAACATGCGCAGGCTGATTGATCAGCATGAGGTGATTTGTGTGATCGGAAATGTGGGCACGCCGACGGCGGCCGTTGCCGTGCCGATCGCAAATGAAAAAAGCGTTCCGATGTTTGGTGCATTCACCGGTGCGGGATTGCTTCGCCATACTCCACCTGATCGCTATGTGATCAACTACCGAGCGTCGTATGCCGAGGAAACTGCTCGCATGATTGAAGGGCTCGTCAAGGAGTTGAAAATCGCTCCCGAAGAGATCGGCTTCTTTACACAGAACGACGCCTATGGCGATGCGGGGTGGCGAGGTGCGATCAGCGCACTGGAAGCCATCGGGTTCCCGGATGCCGAGCGTTTGCCACATGGCCGCTACACCCGAAACACCGTCGACATCGAAGACGGTTTGAGCCGATTGCTGGACCCGCGTGAAAACGTCAAGGCGGTGATTATGGTTGGGGCATACAAGCCGTGTGCCAAGTTCATCAAGACGGCCCGTCAGAACAATTTCAATCCTGTTTTTCTAAACGTGTCTTTCGTAGGAAGTTCGTCGTTGGTCGCCGAACTGGGCGATTGGGGCAACGGCGTGATCATCACACAAGTCGTTCCGACTCCGTCGAGCAGCGTTGATGCGGCAATCGAATTTCGCCGCATTGTCCCGCCCGACAGCCAGAACTTTGTCAGCTTCGAAGGGTTCTTGGTCGCCAAGGCGTTTGTCGAAGGCTTGAAACTAGCGGGCCCAGACGCTGATGCC
Source organism: Rhodopirellula baltica (assembly GCA_002901265.1). Taxonomy (GTDB): domain Bacteria; phylum Planctomycetota; class Planctomycetia; order Pirellulales; family Pirellulaceae; genus Stieleria; species Stieleria baltica_A. Next base: position 9,397 of record PPHI01000025.1, read on the forward strand.
GAAGACTTTATCGATGGATTGGAGAGCGGTGAACCGATTCAACTTGGGCTTGGGCTCGAACATCGGTTGTCCAAAACGGAACACCAACTGAGTCATCAAATCTGGCCGACATTCATCCGAGATGGGCAGTTGGTGCCGCTGGAAGATTGGAACGAAGCGATCGTAGACGCAAGCCGATACGAGGTTGAGGAGGCGTACCAGTGAGCCAACCCACAGTCAAACCTTCAGCGGGCGAATCTTCAGATGGGAATGGGCCTTCAGCTGGGAATGGGAACATCGAACGAAACGTCAAAACAATAGCGGCGTTGGGCGCATTTGTACTCGCCAGTTTGATTGTCGCGATCTGCGTGGTCCAGCATACCCTGGGAACGTCGATTACTCGGTTGTCCAATGATGTGGTGCCGATCCAAAGCCGTCTTGTCGAGTTGAGCGATTCGGTCAGCCACATGTTTTTGAGCCAAAGCAATTTGGAACGGCTCAGTCGTGCCAAGATTGAAAGGATGGAGAGGGATCATACAGACGAAGAGATGGCGAAGGAGACGCTACAGCTCTTGAAAGAACAGCTCTCCGAACCGGAAATCGTTGCGAATGCTGAATTTCCGAAGGGAGCGACTGAGAAGCTTGAGACCGAAGTCGATGAATTCCTTGCCGCACGAAGGGAATTGTTTGAGATTGCAAAAGTGACGGATTCATTGGGCGTATCCTTTCAAGAAACGTTATCTGGAATCGACGCTGACTTGAAACTGTTGTTGCAGGAGACGTCGGCAATTTCTGGCATCCTGCGTTTACGCTATGTGCTCGAGCTTCGCAAAGTTGCGAAACACTTGGAACGCTCGGAAGAGCATGGAGATCATGTTCGCAATTTGATCGTTGGCGACACTCGAATCCAAACCGAAGCGATTGATTCGTTCAATCTATCCGCGCAAAAGCTGAACTCGCTGGCAGGCAAGATTGCATTGGCGAAGAACATCGATGTGCTGAATTCGCTGTCGGCCAATGAAATCGCGCAGAATGCTCAAAAGTTGCAAGAGTCGCTACAAGAGATCCAGCGTGTGCTGGGCGATGACAGTTTTGCCGACCGGATGGCGATGTTGACCAGATTGACGAAGAAGTTAATCACCAGCATCGACAGTGACGACGTGACCGAGTCGCTATCTGAGCAACGTCGGGAAATTTTACTGCGGACACGCGACCTTCGCGAACTGCAAAAGAAGGCGGAGTTTTCAGCTCACGAATTGCAACACTGCACCTCGGACCTGACCGTGTTCTCTGAGATCTTCGCCGAAGAGACGAGCGAGTATGCGGAAGCCACCATTGGCCTGAGCCGGACGGTGTCGGCAGTGATCGTTTTGGTTGGTCTGCTTTCGATGGTGATCGCCGCATTCCGCGTCCGTACCAGCGTCATCGACCTTCGGCTGCAAAACGGACGATTGAGCGAATTGTCCAGCAGCTTGGCGGAAGTCAACAGCGGATTGGAACTTGCGGTCAAGCAACGCACTGCGTCTCTGCAATTGGTGCTCGATAGTACCGGAGACGGAATCTTTACCGTCGACACCGACGGGCGAATATTGCCCGAACGGTCCAAGGCGGTCGTTGAATGGTTTGGCGAACCCGCAACTGACGCCAAATTTTGGGACTATCTGGCGGGGGACGATCAACAGCTTTCAGATGAATTTTGGATGGGGTTTGATCAGATCGTTTCTGATGTGTTCCCGTTCGAGGTCGCTGCTGCCCAAGCACCGTCACAATTGGATCATAACAATCGAACCTACCAACTTGACTATCGCGAAGTCGCCAACGACGGAGTGCTCTGTCGTGTGTTGATCATCGTCAAAGATGTCACCGCGCGACTCGAAGCCGAACGTGCTGAACTTGCGATCAAAGAGTTGCAAGTTGTCATCGGCAACTTGCTGAAAGACCGTGACGGATTCTGCGACGCGATCCGCGAATGCAACAAGCTGATCGACGGTGTCAAGAATGCGAGTGATCTGATCACTTCGCGGCGAATCGTTCATACCATCAAGGGCAATTGCGCGATCATCGGGTTCAAGTCGATTTCGAAGTTTATTCACGAATTAGAATCGGTTCTCGAAGATGAAAACCGCATGCCTTCGGAGCTGGAAATCGAATCGATGCGTGAGATTTGGAATGACGGGCTCAGCCGTATGGGAACGTTCTTAGATACCTGCGACCAAGGCATTATCCAAGTCACACGGGCCGAACTGGAACACGTTGTCGAGCTACTTCACAGCAAAGCCGAATACAGCGACATCCTTCCCTTTGTGGAGCATTGTCTGTTGGAGCCGGTGGATACACAGCTAAAGCGATTGGCCGACCATGCGGCCCGAATCGCTTTGCAGCTTGACCGCGACATCATTGTCTCGACTCATGATGGCGGGCTCTGCATTCCCGGCGAACGCCTGAAATCGTTTTGGCCAACTTTGGTTCACGTGGTTCGCAATGCAGTCGATCATGGACTGGAAACCGCCGAGGAGCGAACCGCGGCTGGAAAAACAGGTCCCGGGAATTTGAAGTTCTCCAGTGACGTCGTGAACGGTTGGATGGAAATCCAGTTGGCCGACGACGGGCGTGGTTTAGATTGGGACCGGATTCGCGAGAAGGCGTCCAATTTGAATCTCCCGTGTGAAAACAAAGAGGACTTGATCGAAGCGTTATTCAGCGACGGATTCTCCACACGTGATCAAGCAACAGACCTTTCTGGTCGGGGTGTCGGCTTGGGCGCTGTCAAAGCGGCGTGTGAAGAACTTGGCGGAAGCATTTCGGTTCGATCCAAAGTCGGACGTGGGACGACCTTCACGATTCGCTTTCCTTGGGAAAAGGGCATGTTGGTGGCGACACCACGTTCCAGCCAACTGGATTCGAAAGATATCGTTGCCGACCAAGTGAATGAGTCGGTCTGATTGAGACGGCTATGAATTCACCACCGGAGTGATCACTTCACCGTGCACATCAGTCAGTCGAAAGTCCCGGCCGCTGTAGCGATAGGTTAGCTTGGTGTGATCCACGCCGAGCAGGTGCAACACCGTTGCCCAAAGGTCATAGACCGTCTGCTTGTTTTCGATGGCGTAGTAACCAAGTTCGTCCGTTGCGCCATGAACGACGCCGCCTTTTGTTCCTCCTCCGGCCATCCAAACGCTGAATCCAAAGGGGTTGTGGTCACGACCATCGCTGCCTTGTGAAAAAGGCGTTCGGCCAAATTCGCCAGCCCATACCACCAGGGTTTCGTCCAGTAATCCACGTTGGCGGAGGTCTTTGATCAGCGCTGCGATCGGCTGGTCGACTTGGCGACTCATTGTGCGGTGCCCCGGTTCCAGCCCGCTGTGCTGGTCCCAGGGGTTCGGTGCTTGTCCGGTGCCGGGTGACTGTGGCAGGCAACTCAGTTCGATAAATCGAACGCCCTTTTCGACCAACCGACGAGCCAGCAAACATTGACGCCCATACCCAGCCATCTGTACGTCGGCGGAATCCAGTCCATACGCCTGTTTCGTCGCGGCCGTTTCTTGGGAAAGATCACACAGGTCCGGTACCGCCGTTTGCATCCGAAACGCGGTTTCATAGTTCTTGATCGCGGCTTCGACTTGCGAGTCGTACTGCGTCATAGCGGCGTAGCGTGAATCGAGCCTCGCCGCGGCTTGCAATCGCCGCTTTTGCATCGTCTCAGTGCCGAGCGGACGGATGTTGCGAATCGCTTCTTCGGCATCGGCTACCAGGATCGAACCTTGATGTTCCGCCGGCAAATAGCCGCTGCTGAACAGGCTGACGCCGCCGTGTGGTGGCATCGCGCCGCCGCTTTGCAGGACGACATACCCTGGCAACTCATTCGTTTCGGTTCCCAAGCCGTACGAACACCACGCCCCCGCACTCGGATGCCCCATAAACGGGAATCCGCTGTGCATGACAAAGTTGCCCTGCGCGTGTTCGTTGACAGCTGTTGTCATGGAACGAATCACCGCCAACTCGTCAGCAACCGTGGCGACATGGGGGAATAATTCGCTGACTGGCAATCCTGATTCACCGTACCGGTTGAACGCGAAAGGACTGGCCATCACGTTCCCGTTATTGTTGAACTGCGTACGCTGTACTTGCACCGGCATCGGCCTGCCATGCAAGCGTTTCAGTTCAGGTTTTGGGTCGAAGGAATCGACGTGTGAAACACCGCCCGACATGTAGCAAAAGATGACATGTTTGGCTGTTGGACGATGGTGGGTTTGTCGGATCGCCGCACCGTCGGGAAGCGATTGGCCGGGAGCTGCCGGGGTGGCGTTCGCTTCTGATGACAGCATCGCCGACAGCGCAGCGGCGCCAAAACCGGTTGACGTCTTCTCTAGGAAGCGGCGTCGACTAACGAACATAGATCAACTCCTTCAATAGAAACATTGTTCGAGCCAGCTCGGTGTAGGCTTGAAGCTCGACGTCGTCTTGGAGCGTCGAAAGCGATTGAAGTTCCGACTTGATCGTGTCAAAACGCTGTTGCTTTTCCTTGATCACAACTTGTTGCTCTGGATCGAGGTCTTCAATCAGATCGTCTATCGACAGATACTTGGGATTGGCCTTGGCAATAATGGCGACTTGTTCGGCGGTAAGCGCAGTGTCATAGATTGCCGCTCGAACGATTTGTCCTTGTAGCGACCGATTGCCGATCGAGGGTAAGTGGCGTAATCCGAAGGTGATCATCGCTTGACCCGCCAGGAAATCCGCCGGTCCGGTACTTTCGTAAGGTTGTCCGTATGGCTGCCCGTTGCGATAGATAGCGATGTTACCGTCTTCGTGATAAGTAATCACAATCTGTACCGCACGTTCGGTTGCCAGCGATTCTGGCGCGGCAATGACGTCTTGGCTGCGACGATGCAATTCGCTGCCAGACAACCAGCGGCGAGGTTGGCGTTCACCGTAAACGATGGCGTCGAAGACTCGACCATCGGGTGTTTGGATTGAGATCACCCCGCCACCGCTTTGTTCAAGTGAGTCCAGTTTGACGTGTGCTTCGAGTGACTTTGCACGCAACGTTTGGGGGATCGGACCGGCGATCGCATACGCACCGCGTCGCACCGTTAAACCGTTGGTGTCAACGTGGGCATCACCTTGAATAGTTGCGTCAAGTTTTCCGACGCGATCCTGGAGTCCCGTGGTAAAGTCCCACGCGGCAATGGGGTCAACCTTGTTCTGTGTAGCCCGTTCAGTTGTGACCAGTTCAATGGCCGACTGCAGGTCGTTGTCGAGGTCTTTGGATAAAGCGAGGCGTTCTTGGTTTAATACATCACGCTTTTGAAGCAAAGATGTCACTTCTTGCTTGGTTTGTTCCAGGAATTGCGTGAGATCACTCAGTTCCTCGCCAGATATCTGTCGTGCGGTGACTTGGTAAAACATTTCGGCGATTCGGTCCTGATCAGTGTGTTTCGATCGCTCACGAAGTTGCCTCGCCGCCCATTGCCGCGCCCAACCATCGACGACGGGATCGTTCATCAGTGTCAATGACTGCGCCGGGACGTTGGTTACCGAACGGTCGCCAACTGTTGCAAACGGTTCTGGGAAATCGAAGGCGCGTAGAAATGGGTCTAATGCGTTTCGGATCACAGATAGGTAGATGCTGCGTCGTGTCGCTGTGGAATTCACCGGCCGGCCGAACATGCGACCGTCGAGTTGACCTGCGATGGATAGTAGGTGATCGCGGATCGCTTCCGCTTCCAATCGCCGCTGATTGGCATGTGTCAAATACTGGTTTGCGGGGTCACGCTCAATCGACGCAGGTTCGGCGACGGAGGAACGCTGCCAAGCATCGGTCAAAAGGATGCGTCGAATCAGAGTCTTTATCGACCAACCGTCGTTGCTGAATTCGTTTGCCAAGTAATCGAGCAGTTCGGGATGGGTTGGCTTGGCACCGAGTCGACCAAAGTTGTCGGGTGTCGTGACGAGCCCTTTACCGAATAGGTAGGTCCAAATGCGATTGACGATCACTCGGCGTGCCAGTGGATTGTCACTGCGCAAGATGTCTTCTGCCAATTGTCGTCGACCACTGTCCGTTGTCTTGGATTGTTCGGCGTAAGGTGTGGGATCGATCGCTTCAAGGAAACGCCGCGGAACGGGCTCGCCGAGTTGCTTATGATTGCCACGAACCATCAGTGGCTGGTCACGTGGGTTCGATTCATCCAAAGACGGGATGCGTTTCGCGATCGGTATGCTTGCTTCGATTTTTCGATAGGCGAGCACTGCGGTTTTGGCAGCGTGCAAGTGGTCCAGTCGGTTTTCCAGTAAGGACCGTTGTAGGGCGTCATTGAGTATCAAGGCTTGAGCATCGCTCATCTCGCCGGAAGACCAGGTTTCGACCGCGGCGGATAGCGATTCGCAATAAACGTCAACCAAGTCATCGATTGAACTCGGCGGATGTTGGCTTGCGGCAGCAAAGATTGCTTGTTGAAGTTCTCGATCAGGGTCGGGCGGAGTCCATTCCGCATCGGCCACGACGACGCGGCGTAGCCCGAACCAAGATCTGTCTCTACCCGATGTCAAAAGCGGTGCATCACGGGACGTTGCCGCTTCGACGTGAATGGTGTCGCCTTCCCAGTAACTGACGTCCAAGGGCCGCCAACGCCAGTTCGGATCAAGTTCTGATTTTTGATAGACCGTTCCGTTGCGAGGGTAATCGAAAACGGCGTATCGATTGGTCGCGCCAAAATCGCCGATCGATTCTACCCAAATCCGTTGGTTGGCACCCAGGACAACGTCGTCACTGGTGAAGCGACTCGGGAACTTTTGCGAGTGCAGGTGTGAATACAATCCGGCCGGGTAAATCCCGGTCAGAACCTGTGTCTGATCGGGTTGAAGTGCAAACTCACCTGCGCCGGCTTCGTGATCGGATTTCACACCAAACCAGCGATCGCTTCCCAAGGGTTCGCCAAGGTTCCAGTACTCATGAATGTGTGCCGAGTCGAGTGGGTCCGGCGTATCTGCTTGTTCGGCGAGTACCTGTTGCCAAGCGTCGTCGAATGCCATTCCCGCATCGAGTTTGCCTTTTGCGGCGTTCAGCGGAGCCAGGATTCCGCTCGTGACGTCACGGAAATCGTTGCCCTTTAGCCTTGTGCCAAGCGATTCAATCGAACGGATCCACTGTCCGGCGATGGAAGATTTGATTTGTGATTTCAGCTGGTCGATTTGTGGCTTTGCCGAATACAGCACATCGGGAAGTTGGATTGCCGCACGTCCGGGGCGACAAGATTCGAGGATTCCGAACAAGGCGTAGTAGTCGGCTTGGCTGATTGGATCAAACTTGTGGTCATGGCAACGAGCACAAGAAACGGTCAGTCCCAAAAACGTTTTACTGAATACATTGATCTGGTCATCAGTAAAGCGAACCCGTTCGTCCAAGGCATCGGTTGGCGCGAACCCATGAAAGACCATCCGCCAGTGAGCAGTGCCGATGACCGATTCGTTGATTCCCAAGTCCAGGTTGACGCGTGGCTGTTCCAGCAGGTCGCCGGCAATGTGTTCGCGAACCAGTTGGTCGTAAGGCACGTCCGCATTCAACGCACGGATTAGATAGTCACGATAGTGCCATGCACCTTCGATCGCCGGGTCGCCTTCGCTGCCATGTGATTCGGCGTAGCGAACCCAGTCCATCCAGTGCCGTGCCCAGCGTTCGCCGAAGTGCTTGTTGTCGAGAAGCGAGTCGATCAGTTCGGCGATCGCTTCGTCACCTGATTCGTCGATTCGCTTGGACCAGTCTTGTGATTGCTGGATGGTCGGAGGCAGTCCGATCAGGGTCACGTACAACCTCCGCACCAGTACGTCTGCGTTGGCACGTGGCGAGGGTTTCAGTTGTTGATCGCGGATCGTTTGATCAATGAAGCGGTCGATCGGATTCGCCGCCTCGCCCGATGGCGGTTGCGCATTCGTGAACGGTTGGAAACTCCACCACTGCTTTCGCCGCTTCATTGTTTCTGGCCAAGACGAAGCCTTCTCGTGCTCCTCGGCGGATGGCGGTTGGTCGCGAGGGTCCATCGCGCCGGCATCGATCCAGCGAGCGAATTTTGCAATCACCGCTTCGTCCAGTTTGGGACCGCCGGCGGGCATTTCTAAGCCGTCGATTTCGTGACGCAGGATCGCGATCAGTCGACTTTGAGACGCATCGCCGGGGACCATAATCGCGCCGGTTTCGCCGCCTTGACGCATTGCAGCGCGGTGGTCAGCGACAAAGCCGCCTTCGTCTGCATCCGACGAGTTATGACATTCGTAACAGTGCTCAATCAGAACAGGGCGAATTTCGGTTTCAAAAAACTCGACCGAAGCCGGGTCTGCGGCGAACAGAAAGTGCGACCAGAGTCCGATCCAGAGGATCGAAAACCAACGAAGAACAGCAGGCATTAGACGCACCGCCGCGTGAATGGAGGGTGAAAGGCAGGAGGGCAGGTCCTGCTACCCTAAGCGACTGGCGACAATGACGCAAGTTTTTCGTAGGGGTGGGCGGCTGCGACGAAGCTTCGACAGGGCTGGTTCAGTGGGGCTACTTCAACGGTGGCATTTGGAGGTTGAACGACTGCCAGCGTTTGACGAGTTCGCTGAGCTTTTCGTTCTGCTGTTCGGCAAGGTTGCGCTGTTCACCAATGTCACTGGCGAGGTGGTACAGTTCGAACGGTTCGTCAGCACCCGGCGAGACGATCTTCCAGTTGCCACTCCGCAGGGCTTTCTTGCCACGTTGCATTCGCCAAAAAATAGTCTGGTGACCTTCGGCGAGTGGTGAATCGATCCAGTCGAACAAGCTGACTCCGTCAAGTTCGTTTCCGCTCGGTATTCCGGCCAGATCGAGTGCCGTCGCTGCGATGTCTAGGCTGAGTACGGGACGAGTTTCGAGTTTGCCTTCGGGCAAACGTGTCGGAAAGCTCCACACCATCGGGATCCGCACGCCGCCTTCGTAAAGCGACCCTTTCCCGTCACGAAGCGGTTGATTGCTGCTGGTCAGTTCCTTGGTCGGACCGCCGTTGTCGCTCAGAAACACAATCAGCGTATTACGTCGCAGGCGATGTTCGTCAATCGCGTCCAAAATCGTTCCGATTCCACGGTCCATTGCCGAAAGCATACCGGCAAAGATGCGTCGTTGTTCGTCTTCGATTCGTTGAAACGCTTGGGCGTCCGCAAGTTTGGCCTGCATGGGGCTGTGGACAGCGTTGAAGCACACCATCAAGCAAAACGGCGATTCATGATGTTGATTGACAAACTGAACCGCTTCTTCCGATATCGCATCGGTCAGGTAACGTGTCTCGGTGATCGGATCGGTTCCACGCAAAACCGGGTTGTCTTGATCGTAGGCCGGCTCATTGATTGGGGCGTAGTTCCCGCGAATAAAGTCACCCTCTCGGGCGCGGGTCCCGGTGTCCAGCGCTTTATCACGAACCATCGTCATGACGCCTTGGAAAGACGTCGGATCGTTGATCGATCCGGGGACATAGAAATGGCCTTCATGCAAAAAGCCATAAAACGAACCGAAGCCGCGTCGCAGCGGATGCAGTTCCGGAGTGGCACCCAAATGCCATTTGCCGACCAGCCCGGTTTGGTAACCCGAGTCCTGAAGTTTCTGGACGAAGGTTGTCTCGCTTTGCGGCAGACCGGCCTCTGGTAAAAGGTTCCGTTTGCCGGTCGGGTTGACGTCATAACCGAAACGAGATTGATAACGTCCCGTCAAGATCCCGGCACGCGATGGGCTGCAATAAGACGAGGTCACGTATCCGGCGGTACAGCGCACGCCGCGTGCGGCGAGACTGTCGATATTGGGCGTCGGGATTTCGCGATTGCCCATCATTCCGGTTTCACCATAGCCAAGATCGTCGGCGACAATGACCACGATGTTGGGGCGTGAAACTGGATCTGGATTTTGTGCGTGAATCGCGTCAGTGCTGGACACTGCAACGATCGTGCACATCCAGAGCAATGTGCAAAGGATTTGCTTGTGCTCGGATTGCTTCTGTACGGTCTGGCAAACGATCCCGCGCCGCAAGATGGCTTCAGAGGACAGAAACATCGACTTCACCCCGTTAGCGGCTGGCGACAAGAATCTGTCCGACGAAAAGCCAAACGAAGGTGAAGATGATTCCGAATGCGGTATGTAACAGTTCGATTGACACGATGGTTACATCAGAGGTTGAGGGGAGAGTGGACCATTCGACTGATGGCAAGTTGGCTTCCATGTGGTTTGATCGTTGGATCGTGTTTCACGAAAACGTGTTTCACGATCACCGCGATCAGCCGCCCCTCATGAGCGACCGGATTCGAATTGTTGCGTGCGTTCGCTTAGTGCTTTCGCATTGACGCAGACTCGAATCGCTGCCGCATGAATTGTTCACGTCCCCTAGCAAGAGGGCGAGCGAAAACGAACTGGTGGTCTAAGAATACTGCTTGCTGTTTCACGCCAACGACGCTTGGGGAAAGATGTCCGCACAGTGAAAGAAGTCCGGTCTGGCAAGCTGGTCCGGCTGTAACAAGCGTTCGACTTGACGGGATCAACCTTGACGCCTTGATGGAACTCATGCGCTTGACTTTAACGTCCGATAGCGACAATGACCGGTTATCGTTTGCCCAAAATTCAATGCATTAAGCTGATGGAAGCTGAATGTCGGCTGATCTGATCAACGAATCGAACGCCGAGCCTGACTTCGCACGCGACGTCGGTTCGATCTTGTTGATTGCGCTGACGATCTTGTTGACCATTTCGTTAGCGACACGCAATCCGTCGGACCCGATCGACGCACCGTTTTGGCCGATCAGTCAGATCCATGTGCCTGACGTGTTGGTCTATCCGCCGGCGGAATCGATCCACAACGCATGTGGTTACTGGGGTGCGTTGATTGCTTCGGCGATGATGCATTACCTCGGTCTTGCGTCGGCGTTTGTGATCGCGGCTTGTGGCGGTGTTTCGATCGCGATGCTTCGCCGTGGCCATTTGAAAGCGCCGGTCTTGCGTTCGATGGGCGGCACAGTGATTGTTGCGGCTGTCGCCACGGCGACCGCGATGATGCCGATCGAAAGCGATGGGCTGTCGGTCTATGGCGCCGGCGGTGTGTTGGGCGCGATGATTTCGAGCTGGCTTCTCGACCACTTTAGTGCCGGCGGTGCGTGGATCCTGACGTTGACGATGCTGTCGGTCGGAACGTTGTTAACGACGGACTACGCGATCCTCTACGCCACGAAGAAGATTTTTGCCGGTGGAGCGCAAGCTTCACGAGCTGGAATGGAACGGGCCGCCTCGGCGATGCCACCAATGCTGCGCCCCAAACGGAAGCCCTTCGAAGAAGCGGCCGATCAGCTGGCGAGCCCCGGCGACGACGGCAAAAAAAACAAATCCAATTCCGAGCCGGCAGCAGCGGCCGAACCAGTGGTGGCAACCGCGGATTCGGAAGCGACTGCCGAAGAAGAGACGCAGGAAGAGGAAAAGCCCGAGCCGCGTATCAAGCTGCGATCCAGTGGTCGTCGCAAAAAGCCAAAGGAGACCGAGCCTGCCGAAATCGATGAAGCCGACACTGAACCCGACGCGGAAGCGGAGGATTCGGCAGAGGAGTACGCCGAGTACGAGGAAGAGTACGAAGACGAATCGTCGTACCGCGAAATCGAAGTCGAAGGCGAAACACAGCAGCTGCGGCAAGATCCCGAGCACTCGGTGCCTGGGCCCAAAATCCGCATGCCCAAACGCAACAAAACCGAAAGCGAACTGGACAAGGTCGCTCGGGCGATGGTCGAGCAATCGCCGGCGGTTGCGGAAGAGTACATGATGCCGCCGATCGAGTTGCTCGAAGCGAGTGACGACATCGATTACGAAGAGCAGCTCAACGAGGTCCGTCGCAAAGCCAAAATCTTGGAAGCGACGTTTGCCGATTTCGGGTTCAACATCCGCGTCGTCGAAATCGAAACCGGTCCGGTCATTGCGCAGTACGAGATCGAACTCGAAGCGGGGCTGCGACTGAGCAAGATCACCGGGTTGGCGGAAGACTTGGCGATCGCGCTGCGTGTACCGAGCGTTCGAATCGTCGCGCCGATTCCTGGCAAGAACACCGTCGGTATCGAGGTGCCCAACGAGAAACGCCAAGCGGTTCGCTTACGCGACGTGATGGAGGAATCCGACACGAACTCGTTGAAGATGAACATCCCCGTGTTCTTGGGCAAAGACGTTTCGGGGAACCCAATGGTCGTCGACTTGGCCAAGATGCCTCACCTGTTGATCGCGGGGCGAACTGGTACGGGTAAGAGTGTTTGTTTGAACTCGATCATCACGTCCATGCTGATGACACGTGGTCCAGACGAGGTCCGGATGTTGATGATCGACCCGAAGATGGTCGAACTCAGCGGTTACGGAAAGCTGCCGCACTTGATGCATCCCGTGATCACGGACATGCGGAAGGCGGAAGCAATTTTGGCGTGGGCTGTTGAGAAGATGGAGGAACGTTATTCGTTGCTGGCCAACGTCGGCGTGCGTCACATCAACAGTTTCAACGACTTGGGACGAGACGAGATCCTCCGTCGTTTGGAAATCGAGCCGCAAGACGATGATGGGAGCGTTCCGGACAAACTGCCGTTCATCGTGATCGTCGCCGACGAAATGGCGGACTTGATGATGACGGCTGGCAAGGACGTCGAGCAACACATCATTCGTTTGGCCCAGAAAAGCCGTGCGGTCGGGATCCACCTGATCTTGGCAACCCAAAAGCCGACCGTCGACGTCATCACCGGTTTGATCAAGAGTAACTTGCCAGCACGTTTGAGCTTCCAGGTGGCAAGTAAAACCGACAGTCGCGTCGTGTTGGACGAAAACGGTGCGGACAAGCTGCTCGGCAACGGTGACATGCTGTTCCTGTGGCCGGGAACCAGTACGCTGATTCGTGGTCAGGGGACGTATCTTTCGGACGAAGAGATCGATGCGATCTGTGCTCACTGCAGCATGCGAGAGCAAAACTTCGTCGGCGAGTTGATGAACCTGAAAGTCAACGAGGACGAAGAAGGCGATGGGCCATCGCTTGGCTCTGATCGACCGGACATCTATGACAGTGCGGTAGAAGTAATCATCCGTGAAGGCCGCGGTTCATGCTCGCTGTTGCAGCGTCACTTGGGCATTGGATATGGGCGTGCGGCGAAGTTAATCGACTTTATGGCCGAAGATGGCATTGTCGGCGATTACAACGGCAGCAAGGCCCGTGACGTGTTGTTATCGCTGGAACAGTGGCACGAAATGCAGGGGTTGGATCCGCCAGAATCTGATGATGACGACGACTCAGCAGTGACTTCGCAGGCGTCTGACGACGAGGAAGACGGCTACGAAGACTACGACGAGGAAGAATACGAAGACGAGGACGACGAATACGAAGACGTCAAGGACTAACGTTGATGCCGGCTTCGGGCGTTCGTATCGCGGCGTCACGACAACCCCAGTTCGTAGCTTCGCTGAACCCCAGTTCGTAGCTTCGCTGGGCCCCAGTTCGCAGGGTTTCTCGCACACCTTGCCGGACTGGTCTTGACTCCTGTTTTTTGGTTCTACTACGGTCGCGGCAATTACCAACGGCCCGTATCTGACGAGTGGAACCATCCATGGAAAAAAGACGAATTGACGTCGTTATTCCTGTCTTCAACGAAATCGAAATCATCGAATTGCTGCATCAGCGGGTCGATGCGGCATGCCAATCCACAGGGCAGTCCTACCGAATCATCTACGTTGACGACGGCAGTCGCGACGGGACGGCGGACTGGATTGCCAAACACGCAATCGATGCCAATCGTTCACAAGCGGATCAATCGCAAAACGCAGGCCTGGAATCCAAAGGGGCTGTTCGCTTACTTTCGCTGTCGCGGAACTTCGGGCAACCGGCCGCGATCACCGCTGGTTTACATGCGAGCGACGCGGACTGTGTGGTGTTGATGGATGGCGATTTACAAGATCCGCCGGAGTTGATTCCAGAACTGTTGCAGAAGTTCGAATCGGGGGCGGGTGTGGTGATCGCACAGCGTTCGTCCCGCAAAGAGACGTTTGTTCGCGGCTTGTGCTTTGCCGCGTTTCATCGCCTGTTTCAAATTCTTTCCGAATCGAATGTCCCTAAAAACACAGGGACGTTTTGCTTGATGAATCGGCAAGCGGTTGATGCGATTTGTCGCCTCGATGAATCTCATCGATTCTTCCCCGCCCTTCGTTCTTGGGTTGGCTTCAACGTCGAGATCGTTCGGTTTGAACGCCAGGAACGGGCAGGAGGCGAGCCGAAGCAAACCTTCACAAGGTTGCTGCGTTACGCGCTTGACGCGATTTTTGGTAACTCATTAAAGCCACTGCGTTTGTTGACCGCATCGGGAGTCACTTTGTGTGCCCTTTCGATTGCGGCTGCGGCATGGTTTGTGGGTAAGCGGCTGATCGGATTCGAAACGGCCGAATTGGGATTCACTACGATCCTGTGTTCGATCTTAGGCTTGGGCGGATTCCAGCTGATCGCAACCGGTGTCCTCGGTGAATACATCGGACGGATCTATGAAGAATGTCGTAAACGTCCGCCGTATTTGCTTGCCAGTGACCTTTCTTCGGACTCGGCCGCAGGCACCATGATTCATCCGATCCAGCAAAGTCCCTCTGAACATTCAACCGCGACGGATTATAGCCGGCGTCTCTCCGCGTAACGGACATTGAATTCAATGATGCAGTCTGAAGAACAGCTAGAAGTACAGAACGTCCAGTTCGCGTTATGGAAGCTTTTAGTACCGATCGCGTTCGTTTGTTTCCTCGTCGGTGCGTTTTGCTCGCAGTTGAACATCGAATTGTATCAACACATGAATCCGTTTTACGATTCGATTGACTATCACCACCTAATGCATGCCGCAGTGGTGGAAACGCAAACCAACGGAATCGTGTCCGGTGTTCAGCTGGTTTGGAACAGCGGCTCGACAGTGTTGATGCCGTTTTTGATCGGTATCCTAGTGGGCGTCTTTGCGGAACCTTCGCGACTGATCGGCGTCTGGATTCAGATGATTTATCTGTTCGCATTTTTAGGATGCCTGTCCTGGTATCTGCAGCGATTTCAGAAAACGTCGTTGTCAACAGCAGGGCTTGTTTGCTTCGCGTTTTTGGCTTGCGATTGCCTTTACGGTGCCAACGGCGGGCTTTCAGATTTCCGAGTGGACTTGATGCTTTGCTTGTCGTTCGGCTGCACAGCGATTCTGATGCTCGCGGCGATGGAGAAGCCGTCGCGAACGATCTATGCGTTGGTCGGTGTCGCCGCTACGGTTACTTGCCTTTCACGTGCGACCGCACCGGTTTATTTGTTGGTTGCTTTGGGGCCGATCGCATTGTGGACATTGCTTCGAGGCATTGAACGTTCACGGCACTTGCAAGGACAATTGATTGCCGCATTGGTGACTGTCCTGGGAACCGGCTGGTTCTTCTTTCTCAAGTTCGATCGCCTGTATTACTACTATGTGGTCTGGAATACAGACGCCAATGCGGATCTGAGCATCTCTGAGTCGATCAAGCACTTCGAATTTGCTGGACGAAGTATTGGCGAGAACTTTGCATTGCTTCTGATGATTTGGCTGATCGCTATCTCGATCTACACGGTTCGCAGCTTGCCAAAACTACCACTTTGGGAAACGCTGCGTGGAATGGGGCCCAGCTTTGTCGCAATGGTTTGGATCGGTGTGAGTCCGGTTTTGTTCTTGGTCTTGCGTGGCGCTGGCAACAATCCGTTCGTCAGTATGCCTGCAATCGTGGGGATGAGCGTCGCGACGCTGTTGTTGCTCGCGAAGACAATCGAATCAATCGGGTCGAAATCCCTTGGGCGAATCGCGACCGCTTCGCTGGTGTTCGCGCTCGCGTCCGCAGCCGCAGATGGCTGGGAGGAACACCAACCCTCGGGGGTCAACGAAATGGCTTCGCTGAAGCAAATGGTCGACACGATGGTCAAAGATTGCCGAGCGAACGGTGTGGGGCAAATCAATTATTCTGTAACACAGGTGACATCGGTTTGTGCCGGAAGTGTGTATTCGGTTGCGACCTTCGATCACGACGGTTTCCGGAAGATCGATGGGCAGCTTGAATGCGATGGGATGGCGTTCCAACGGAAAAACACCTTCGACGTTGCTGCGGAAGCGACCTGGGATGAAGTTGCTGGCGAGACCGAATCTGAAAAAATCGGTACGTTGATCTCCGAGTGCGAACGCGAGATCGATTACCTCGTGATGCCGGA
Source organism: Rhodopirellula baltica (assembly GCA_002901265.1). Classification (GTDB taxonomy): domain Bacteria; phylum Planctomycetota; class Planctomycetia; order Pirellulales; family Pirellulaceae; genus Stieleria; species Stieleria baltica_A. The sequence goes on from PPHI01000025.1 coordinate 25,611, forward strand.
CGAGAAGACAGCGGCCTATATCCAACAACACTACGCCTTCAACGTCATCAATCGGTACCAACCCAACATCCGGGAACACCTTCTGGCTAACGGCTGGGTCGCCATTTCTGAACCGATCCAGGCCAATGAAAACGAAACGGTGATCGTCTATCGTTCGGCCAAGTTGAGTACGAAAATCGCAAACAAGCTCCGTACTGACGATCGTCAGCTCCATTAGAGAATCAACGCTGACAGCTGAACCTTTCGCCAGTGGTGAAGGTCGGCGATTCAGCGAGCGAGTGAGGATTCCCCCCCGGTTTTCTGAGTTCTCGCGTAGCAGGCTAAACTTCCTTTCGCTTGGAAAGACACACGCTGGCAATGGCCGGCGGTCTCGCAAACTTTCTAAGCACTGGAGTTCTTTGTCATGGCACGCCAAAGTCACAAACGACGTATCGGATCAGGGTTTCAGCAGGTTGACCAACGCTTGCTGATGGCAGGCGATGTACAGGTTTGGATGAGCAGTGGGGACCTGCGAATCGAAGGCAACGCTTCAAGCAATCGCGTCGACATCGCCGAAGTCAACGGGATGCTGCGAGTGACCGGAAATTACCTTTATGGCAACACGACCATCAACGGTCAGAGCACGCCTTTTGAAATCGACGCGAATCTTGTCGATGACGTATTCATCGGTATGAATGGCGGCAATGACCGGGTCTTCGTTAACAATGTCCATCTGAACAACACCAGCCACGGCGATTTGGTCATCGATACCGACGGCGGTAATGACATGGTTGGTGTTTACAACACACTTGCTCGCGACATCATCGTGCGGACTCATGGCAATGACGACCAGGTCGTTGTGGCCTACTCGAATGCGACCGATGACATTGATGTCGAACTTGGTAGCGGCAACGACGAATTGGATTTGTATGCGGTATCAGCTGGCGACCGTATCGAAATCGATGGCGACACCGGCAATGACGACGTCGCGATTCAGTATTCGTCAGCGGCCAACAAACTGTTCGCCGATCTGGATTCCGGCGATGACATCATGTGGATTAACGGCGGTAATTATGAAGACATCGAAATCAACGGTGACAAAGACGACGATCGCGTGACGCTGTATGGCGTTACGGTCGCGGATGATTTGGACATCGAACTGCACGATGGCTACGATCAGTTGTCTATCAATAACACGACCGTCGGCGGATCGATCAATCTGGATGGCGGCCCCGGTGTCGATAAGGCAAGCGGCAGCGGCAACAATTTCGACATCATGAAATTGTTCAAATAAGCCGGTGAAGTCGCCGCGAACGACGTTGCTCGACAAAGAGAGGCGAGACGTGCTTGATGAGTCGAATTGCATCACGATTCTTGACGGACCACTCGGCACGCAACTTGCCAAGCGTGGTGTCGCGACGCCTCCGCCATTGTGGAGCGCCGCGGCCATCACGTCGGCCCCGGAAGCGATCGTTGCCATCCATCGCGACTACGCTGACGCGGGTGCCACGATCCACACGGCTGCAACGTTTCGGACGAAACGACGCGACGTTGAGCGGCGACGCGAACTTGGTTTGTCGTGGCAGGACTTAACACGCCTCGCGATTGAACTCGCTCGCAAGGCCGTCCCGGCACAGCATCGCATTGCCGGAAGTCTTTCACCGCTGGCTGATTGCTACCGACCGGATCTCTCACCGATCGCGTCCCTGCCGCCTAGTTTGGTTGCCGAGGAGCACCGCGAGATGGCGGAATGTTTGGCCGATGGTGGCTGCGACTTTATCCTTTGCGAGACGTTTCCGCACACTGGCGAAGCGATCGTGGCTTTGGAGGCAGCACTGACAACCGGACTGCCCGTGTGGCTCGCTTTGACCGCCGGCCCCGACGCGGACTTGATGACACCGGATCAGATGGCGGACACTGCAATCGTTGCGGAGCAATGTGGGGCGGACGCTGTGCTAGTGAACTGCACACCAGCGAGCGAAACCGACCGTTTTGTGCAGGCACTTGCGAGCGCGAAGCTTTCGATCCCGCTGGGAGTCTACGCGAATGCAGGAACGGCCGACGAAGGCATCGGCTGGGAGACGACCGGCCAAGCGGCTGCCGAGAGGTACTGGAAATTCGCCAAACGCTGGTTGGACGCAGGAGCCGTCCTGCTGGGTGGTTGCTGCGGTACCGGGCCGGAGCATATTCACATGTTGCGAAGCCGGGCGGCACTTCCGCCGGGGTGAACTATCTGCACCCAGAGGGTGGTGTGAAATCGGTAGCTCGATTATTGAGCATCATTGGGTCTTTCGTGCGTTTTAGAGGTAGAATAGTTCACAGTACGTTTGTTCCCTTCTTCGTTCGGCGGTTCCTTGCATCCACCTTCCCAACGATTGCCCCGACAGGTCACATCGATTGTCCTGGCCGTGATCGCCTGTTGCAGTTCCGTTACTGCATTCGGGGACGATGCCGCGCACCGGGAATCGACGTTTCATGAGAAGCTGTTGCCGCTGCTTCGGACCTATTGTTTTGACTGCCATGACAAAGGCAGCGAGATCGATCTGGAAATCGATTCGACAGCCGAGAGCGTCAACAAGAACCGCACACGTTGGATGCAAGCGATCGCCCACCTGCGTTTGGGCACGATGCCACCGGAAGACGGTCCCGCGATGGATGCGGATACACGCACGCGAATGGTCAGCACAATTGATGAACTGGCGAACGCAGTCAACTGCGTGCGCAATCCCAATGCGGGGCGGGTGGCACTGCGGCGTTTGAATCGAACCGAGTATCGCAACACGATTCGCGACTTGACCGGTGTTGATTACAAACCTGCCGACGACTTTCCTGGCGATGATGTCGGTTATGGGTTTGATAACATCGGCGATGTACTTTCGCTGCCGCCGCTGTTGATGGAAAAGTATGTCGATGCCGCGATGGACATCGCTGGCGAAGCGATCTATGCACCGCCGCCTCCGGAGATTTTCGAGATCCAACGGACAGCTTCGAAGTTGATCGGTGCCGAGAAGTTCGGCGGTTCTGCCCCGATGGTGATGGCCTCTTCAGGGACCGTAGCGTTACAAGCAGACGTACCGTTTGGTGGGGACTACGAGTTAACCTTGACGGTCGGTGGTGACCAAGCGGGCGATGAACCGGTCAAGGTCGAACTGAATTTTGGTGGCAGGTCACGAATCATTGATGTGGCCAATGAGCAAGCCGAAGACATCGTCGTTCCGTTACGGCTCGGACGTGGCGAACGAAAAATCGAAATCAGCTTTCTCAACGATTACTACGAAGCCAACGTCGCCGACCGCAACTTTCATTTGTACCACGTCAAACTCACCGGCACCGAGCGGCGACGGACGACGATTGATGTGACCAAGTTGCCACTCAGCCATCGACAGATCGTGTTCGTATCGCCGTCCCGTGATGTCAGTGAATCGCAAGCCGCCCAAGCGATCATGTTACGTTTTGCCAGTCGTGCGTTTCGGCGACCGGCAACCACTTCAGAAGTTCAGCGACTGGTCACGTTGTTCGAAGAGGTTCGTCAAGCCGGTGGTTTATTCGAAGACGCGATTCAAGTCGCCGTCGCCAGTGTGTTGGTCTCGCCGCACTTTTTGTTCAAGATCGAAAGGCCACGTGAGCCCGAGTCTGATGGCGCGATGCCGCTGATCAACAACTATGAATTGGCGACGCGGATTTCGTATTTTTTGTGGAGCAGCATGCCAGATGATGAACTGCTGGCGATGGCCCACGAAGGAACGATACGCGATCGAGAGCGCTTGCTTCACAAGATCGCGTCGATGATTCGTGACCGACGTTCAAACCAATTTGTCGATAACTTCGCGTCACAATGGCTGCAGCTGCGCAACCTGGAAACGATCAATCCCGACACCCGTTTATTCCGCGGATTTGACGAGGAAGTTCGGTCGTTGCTGTGGCGCGAAACGCTGACGTTTTTCGCCGGTGCGATGCGTGACAACCTGCCGGTGACAAGTTTGCTAGATGCCGACTTTACCTACTTGAATGAACCGCTGGCGAAGTTCTATGGCATCGGCGGGATCGAAGGCAACGAGTTTCGCAAAGTCAGCTTGGCGGGGACGCCGCGAGGCGGATTGCTGACGCATGGCAGTGTCTTGGCCGTGACGAGCAACCCGACACGTACCAGCCCGGTAAAACGCGGCAAGTGGATTTTGGAAAACCTGCTCAACACCCCGCCGCCGCCACCACCGGCTGACGTGCCCGAACTCGAGCGTGGACAGTTGGCGGGGACGCTGCGCGAACGACTGGAGCAGCACCGTGCGAACCCCGCCTGTGCGACCTGCCACAACATGATGGACCCGCTGGGATTCGCGCTTGAAAACTTTGATGCCGTCGGACGCTGGCGAACCAGCGACGGTGTCGATCCCATTGATGCATCGGGTGCGTTTCCCAATGGCACCACGTTCAACGGAGTCGATGAATTGCGTCAGTTGTTGAGCACCGAACGCAAAGAAGATTTTATCCGAGCGCTCGCCGAAAAAATGCTGATCTATGCGATCGGCCGAGGCACCGAGTACTACGACAAATGCGCGATCGATCAGATCGTCGACGACTGTCATGCCGGTGGCGATCGATTTGCGTACTTGATTGTCGCGATCATCGAAAGTGATCCGTTTCAAAAACAAGGTTACCGAGAATAGCAATGCCCAAATCACTTTCACGAAGAACCCTGTTGCGTGGCGCTGGTGTCTCGATCGCGTTGCCTTTGCTGGAATCGATGTCGCCGACACGGTTGCTTTCCGCCGCCGGCAACGCACCACAGACGCCGCTGCGGATGGCGTTCTTCTATGTTCCCAATGGCATGCACATGCCGGACTGGACGCCAAGCAAAGAGGGTTTCAAATACGACCTGAAGCCGACGCTGGAGCGGATCGGTGACTATCGTGACGACATCAACGTACTCAGCGGTTTGACATTGGACGGGGCACACGCCCACGGCGATGGCGGCGGTGATCACGCCCGCAGTGTCGCCGCGTTCTTGACAGGAGCGCACCCGAGAAAAACCAATGGTGCGGACATTCAAAACGCGATCTCGGTCGATCAAGCCACCGCACAGTATGTCGGCGACCGCACGCGATTTTCGTCACTGGAATTGGGGCTGGAAGCGAGTGCCCAAGCGGGTAACTGTGACAGCGGATATAGCTGTGCCTATGCGTCGAACATGTCATGGCGCGGGCCGACCAACCCGATGGCAAAAGAGATTGATCCCGGGGCGTTGTTCGATCGATTGTTCGCCGGTCAGACCGTCAAGGAAACGAAGACCGCACTGTCGATCCGTGAGACCTATCGCAAAAGCATCTTGGACTTTGCGTTGGAAGACGCCAAACGATTGCATCGCGTGTTGCCGGAAGTCGACCGCCGCAAAATGGACGAGTACTTGTACGCCGTCCGTGACGTAGAAAAACGGCTTGGGGGCGCCGAACGGCTGCGTCTGACCGAAGAAGGCGTGCCGGACTACCCGCGTCCAAGTGGCGTTCCCAAAGAGTTGGAGCAACACAGTGACTTGATGATGGACATGGTGGCACTCGCGTTCCAAACCGACAGCACACGGATCTTGTCGTTCATGTTTACCAACGCAGGCAGCAATCGAAGCTACAACCAGATCGATGTCAGCGAAGGTCATCACGAGCTTTCGCACCACGGCAAAAGCGAGCACAAGCAAGCTCAAATCGCCAAGATCAATCGCTTCCATCTCGACCGTTTCGCGTACTTGCTAGGGCGGTTGCGTAGTATCCCGGAAGGCCGATCAAATGTGCTGGACAACAGCATGATCGTCTATGGCAGTGGCATCAGCGATGGCGACCGACACAACCACGACGACTTGCCGATTCTGTTGGCCGGATCGGCGGGCGGACGGATCAAGACGGGGCGCCATGTCGCTTACAAAAACGGCACTCCGCTGTGCAATCTGTACCTCTGGATGATGCATCAAATGGGGGCAGATGCGGCACAGTTCGGTGACAGCAACGGCGTTTTGCAGCTTTAGCACCAGCAAAGTGCCACTTCTTTGGGCTGGCAGACAGCCCGTGCGATTTCACGATTCCACTTGGGGATCGTCTCGTTGGCGAATCCGTCTATGATGGATGTCTCGACAGCCGGGAATCATTGCTAACATTGTGCATCGGGTTTGGGGGAAAGCTTCGCAGGAAGCGCGGGTAGTCCCCGTATCGAGCCCTCCCCGTTCCGGCCCCAGCCGTCCATCCATCCCCGTTCAAATCGCTGATGAATCTTTACCGTTTCGCTACCAAGTTTTCGTCCAAACTGATGGGCATTGCGATTGCCGCAACGACACTGGCCTCGTTGACGACGACCGCGCAAGTGTTCGCCGAAGATTGGTACCAGTTCCGCGGTCCAGGCGGCCAAGGAATCTCGACGTGTGAAAACGTTCCGACCGAGTGGAGCCCTAGCGAAAACGTCGTTTGGGAATTTGACGATCCCGGCAAAGGCTGGTCGTCACCGGTGATTCAGAACGATCGTATTTACCTGACGACTGCGGTTCCGCTGGGCGAAGAAAAGATTACGAGCGACGGAAAAAATACGAGCTCTGCGGAAACAGCCTATTCATTGCGTGCCGTTTGCCTGGATGCCAAGACGGGCAAGGCTTTGTGGTCGACACCGGTCGGTGAAGTTCCGCCGGGAGCAAAGGCGCACCCCAAGAACTCGCACGCCAGCGGAACGCCAATCGTTACCGAAGATCGCTTGTACGTTCACTTCGGAATCTATGGGACGGCTGCGTTGGATCTCGAAGGCAATGTGATTTGGAGTCGCGAGATTGTCTTCAAGCCCGTTCATGGTTGTGGCGGGTCACCGATCCTGTACAAAGACATGTTGATCTTTAACTGTGACGGTGGCGATCACGCGTTCGTCATGGCCTTGGACAAGGCGACCGGCGAGGACCGCTGGAAAACGGATCGGTCGGTGCCAGCGGAACTGAAGTTTTCTTTTTCGACACCACTGATTATCACAACCGATGCTGGTGACACGTTGGTCAGCGCCGCCAGCGATGCGGCGTACGGCTATGACCCGAACACGGGCGAAGAAAAATGGTACGTGCACTATCCCAAGAAATGGTCCATCGTTCCACGTCCGGTTTATGCAGGCGGACTGATTTTGGTTTGCACGGGCTATGTCGGCAAAGCAGAGTTGCTCGCGATTCGTCCTGACGGTTCGGGCGATGTCACCGAGACCCACGTCGAATGGCGTGATGACAAGTTTGTCCCGTTCAACCCATCGCCAATCGTTGTCGATGACATGATCTTTACCGTCAGCGATGATGGGATCGCCAGTTGCCGCAACTTGGCCGACGGCGAGATGATTTGGAAGAAACGACTTGGCGGCAACTACTCGGCGTCGCCGTTTTTGTCCGAAGGCAAGCTGTACTTCTTATCGGAAGATGGCGAGTGCACCATCATTCGTGCAATTGATGAGTTCGAAGAAGTCGCCCAAAACGAGATCGAGGACCGCACGCTGGCGTCGATCGTCCCACTTGATGGCGGCTTGCTGCTTCGCACCGCATCAACGCTTTACCGCATCGATTGATCGATGATCGAGTTGGAAGTTCACGCCAAACCGGGGGCCGCCAAGAATCAAGTTGGCGGTGTCCACGACGGCAGATTGCGTGTCAGCGTGACCGCCCCCGCCGACAAAGGCAAGGCAAACGCGGCGATCCGCAAGTTGCTTGGCAAAGCGCTTTCGATCGCGCCATCATCGATCGAATTGGTCAGCGGAGCGACTTCCCGGCAAAAACGATTTCAAATCGATGTCGATGGTGAGGCGGCTGAACGGCTACAAAGCGAAATCGGTCGGTATCTGTCACAATAACGATCTGTAAAACACGTTCGCACAGGTCAACAAGTCCAAAGAAGCACGATGCCAGAATCACCGTTCGCGATTGACTTGGAAGACATTCGATCGGCAGCCGAGTTGATCCGGCCGCATGTGTTGCAAACGCCATGCATCCATCACGAACGACTCTCCAAGCGATTGGGATGCGAGCTGTTTTTCAAGGCTGAAAACTTGCAGCACATCGGGGCGTTCAAAGCACGTGGTGCGATGAATGCGGTGTTGCGATTGTCGGAACAGGAAGCGTCTCGTGGCGTCGTCACCCATTCATCTGGTAACCATGCAGCGGCACTGGCACGGGCGGCGGCGATTCGTGGGATCACTGCCCATATCGTGATGCCGCACAATGCTCCGGAGATCAAAATTGCGTCAGTACGGAGCTTCGGAATCGAGCCGATCTTTTCGGAGCCCGATGCACAGAGCCGCGAAGCGAAGGCGGATGAAGTTCAATTGCAAACTGGTGCGGTGATGGTCCCGCCGTTCAACTGTGCCGAAGTGATGGCCGGGCAGGGGACGGTCGCGTTGGAGATCCTTGAGCAGGTCGAAAACATCGATGTGATTCTGGCACCGGTCGGAGGCGGCGGGTTGCTGTCAGGGATCTTGATCGCTGCCAAGTCGATGCGCCCAGACATACAAGTAATTGCCGTCGAACCGGAACTTGCCGATGACGCGGCCCGGTCACTGAAGTCCGGCCAACGAGAGCAGCCGACGCGATATGACACAATCGCCGACGGGCTGAGGACCTCGCTAGGCGATTTGACGTTCCCGATCATTCAAAACTTGTTGGATGAATTGCTGCTGGTCAGCGAAGAAGAAATCGTGACGGCCACGCGGGAGATTGCAGAGCAGGTGCACTTGATCGCCGAGCCTTCCGGTGCGGTTTCCTATGCCGGGCTGCGTTCAAACACCGATCGGTTCAAAGGCAAACGTGTTGCCGCCGTGATCTCCGGCGGCAACGTCGACTTCAAAGCTTTCCCGCTTTCCTAGACGTTCCGCAGAACCAAAAGTCTTAGGCAGAGAATGTGTGGGACTTCGCTGCGTCCCGGAATGAGCACGCAGGTGGTTGCTAGGTTGAGGCCCTTTCTGGGATCGAATGCCTGTTCGCTTCGGTCATTTGGTGAAGGCCAGTTACGCCGACCGGCGGGACAGCGAGCCACGGAATCAAGACGGTTCGTTTGGACAAGTTAGAAATGACTTCGGCAATCAAAGGTTGCTCGCTTTGCTGCCGTCCGACGAGAATTGGGTCTTTCACCGTTAGCGGAGTCAATGATTGATTGATGACCCACGCAAACGGTTCAATTTCCGCACGTCGTAGATCCTCTTGCAACTTGGCCGCTTCATGGACCGGTGTCGATTCGGGAAGGGTCACGACCAAAATGTGGGTGAACTTCGGATCTCGTAGACGCGGCAAGAGATTCTCAACAGACTCCGGCATTTGTGTCGATTGACGTGTAACTTCGCGGTGGTAGGCCATCGCGGCGTCAAGCAACAAGATCGTGTGGCCTGTCGGTGCTGTATCGAGCACAACGAAACTGTCTTCACCTTCGGCAACTGCTCTGGCGAACGCACGGAACACTGCGATCTCTTCGGTACATGGGGAACGAAGGTCTTCTTCCAGCAAAGCCAGTCCTTGTTTGTCGAGTCCGGCGCCTGCGGTTCGCAATACCTCATTACGGTAGGACGCTGTTTCTGCGGCCGGATCAATGCGACTGACACGCAATCCATCCAGGTTTTCTTCCGCCAAGGCATTGGCAACGTGGGCCGCCGGATCGGTCGTTGAGAGGTGCACCTGCAATCCTTTTTCAGCGAGTGCAACCGCGATTGCCGCAGCGACGCTCGTCTTGCCGACGCCGCCCTTTCCCATTGTCAGTACAACACCTCGTTGCTGCCTGGCAAATTCGTCGACCAAGTCGGAGATCGAATCTTGATCGTCGGCGCGGACGATGTGTTTGCCTGTGAGGTGATCCGGGAGTTCCGTTGTAGGCGTGTCAGGCGAAGTGATCGCTCGCAACGCCGCGATTCCCGTCAAGCTGTTTGAAGCCAGCGGCACCTCGGTACGCTTCAGTTTTCCGAGCCCTGACGGAAGCGACGAGATCGCCTGGTCACCGCGTGATTGCATTACAGTTGCAATCGGGTCTGATGGGATCGTCGTTTTGAAGATGCCGTTGATGACGAGGTGTTGGTTGGCGACTCCCAACGCACAAAGCTCACCACGCGTCCGCTCGGCCTCGCGGAGTGCCGAGGTGTCGGGACGAGTCACTAGGATCAACGTTGTTTGATCTTCGTTCGCAAGTGAAGCGACCGTTCGTTTATAAATCGCCTCCTGAGCTTGCAGGCCGGCGAGCGGTCCCAGGCATGAGGTGCCCGAGGTGTTTGTATCCATGAAACCTGACCAGGCCGATGGCAAAGTCAACAAGCGAAGCGTGTGCCCCGTTGGTGCGGTGTCAAAGATGACGTGGTCAAACGCTTCCGTGGCTGCCGTGTCACCGAGTAACTTTGCAAACTCGTCGAATGCGGCGATCTCCAGAGTACAAGAGCCAGAGAATTGCTCTTCCATGCTTTTGATTGCCGCTTCCGGCAGCACGTTGCGATAAGGGGCGACCATCCTTTCACGATACTCACTGGCGGCCTGCTCGGGATCGATGTTCATCGCCCAAAGGTTGTCGAGTGTCGCCACCGGTGTCGGTCGATTCGATAGTTTCGTCGCAAGGACCTCGTCCAGATTGGATGCGGGGTCTGTCGAAACCAGCAAAACCTTTAACCCTCGATCCGCCAAGTTCACGGCAGCCGCGCATGCCATGGACGTTTTTCCAACGCCACCTTTGCCGGTGAAGAAGAGGTTCCGTGTGGGAGAGTTTAGAAATTCCATCGGTGCTTGCTCCTTTCGCTAGCAGCAGCCTGAACCACCACAGCAACCGTCGTTCGAAATCGGTAAGGCTGGCTTTTGCTTGAGTGGCGAATCGGTCCACAACGCCAGGTTTTCGCGTTGCGGATACTCACTCCGGCTTACCACTTGGCCATCGACAAGGATCAGCGGCAAGCAATCGGTTCCTTCACTGCTGAGCAACTTTTGTACGCGCTCGTGGGCGGCGTATTCTGCGGCATCGTGTGCCAAATTGAACCGAGTGACGGAATGCCCTTGTTCCTTGAGCCATTCAAGATCCGCGGCGAATCGGGGTAGCACTGGATCCACTTGCGGTCCACAAACGCCGGTGCTGCAGCACATCGCTCGGTCGAATACGAGGACTTCACTCATCAGGTTCTCTCCTTTCAAATCGGCAATCGTCGATAAACGATTGGTGGTGTTAAAAAAACGCTGCCACGGCAATCAAAGGCCGTCGACCAATTGCTTTAGGCGTTGCAATTTGTCTTCGTTGACGCAATAGCAAACCTTCGGGCCATCCACTTCGCCTTGGACCAACCCTGACTCTTTCAAAATTTTGAGATGCTGGGAGACGGTTGATTGTGCGAGCGGAAGGCGACTGACGATCTCGCCACACATACAGGCATCGCGTTTGATCAGTAGACGTAAAATCTGCACACGAGCGGGATGTGCGATCGCCCAGGCCAACCCCGCCAGTTCATCGGCGGTGGGGTCTGGCTTCAGTTCAGCGGATGTGGTGTCGCAGCCTTTTCGCGTTGTTTTCTTAGCCACCGAGGGTCTCTCGCACACGGTCAATCGTCTATCTGCGATTAACGATACGCCGGTTGGCCAGGGTTGTCAACCTTAATGCGTTGGTGGCCAGCATTTACTAGGTAGGCCAATGCTCGCTAGGTAGGCCAATGCTGAGCGATTTTTGCTTTCAGGAATGCGACACTGCGGCGGAGTTGGTCCATGCCGTCGACTCCGTCTTCGATGCTGATCCAATTGTCAAAGCCTTTGGATTTCAGTTCGCTAAAGATCGCGTCGTAATCGTTCAAGCCCTTGCCGATTTCGCCATGCCGCAAACGCTTTGCATAGCCCTCGGCACCGCCTTCTTCGTTGCGTAGGTCTTCGATCGTTCCTTCGGCCAAGTATCGATCGCTGGCGTGCATGGTGACGACACGATCGGAAACACGTTTAAGAAGTTCGATCGGGTCTTCGCCGGCGAGGTAAGTATTCGACGGGTCATAGTTGACGCCGAAGTTAGGGTGATCGATACGATCGACCAACTTGCAAAAGACGTCCATCTTCTGAGCAAACTCGGGATACAACCAAAAGTCATCCTTGTAGTGATTTTCCAAGATCAGCGTGATGTTTCGTTCGGCCGCATAGGGCAAGCAGGCTTCGATGCAATCGGCCGCAAGGGAGACCCCTTGATCGACGCTTAGCTCAGGTCTCCGTTGACCGCTAAGGACGCGGCAATAACCACCGCCAAGCGTATGGGTCATGTCGATCCAACGCTTCTGTTTTGCAATCTCGGTCTCACGAAACGATTGGTCGGGGTGGGTGAAGTCGGGTGAGCAGCACATCATCGGGATGACTTTGCCGGTGTCTTCGACCATCGATCGGAATGTCGACCAGTTGGACTCGTCGTCCATTTCAAGAAAGCCCGCGTACCACTCCAGTCCGTCGACTTCTAAGTCGGCGGCGAGTTCGATCCACTGTGCGACCGTCATGCGTCCGTCTTTGCATAACGCGGTCATGAAGGCTTTGGGGAAGGCGGCTAATTTTGGCATGGCTGGGGTGCTGGAAGATTGGGAATGGGATGTCTTAGAGCCGCGTTTAGACGGGCTTCAAAACGCTTTTGACGACGGCACCCGAATGCATTTGATGAAACGCATCGTGCCACTGATCGATCGGCCAAACGCCGCCGATGATCGGCCGCACATCCAACGTTCCACTGCCAAGCAGCGCCAACACACGTTCCCAAATCGGCCAGTTGTGACTGAAGCTGCCTTGCAGCGTCACGTTCTTTTGCACCAACGGGTCCAGGTTGAACCCGAGCGGCTGGGGACCCCAGCCGACTTTGCTGATCCAGCCAGCGGGGCGGACCAAGTCGATCGCGATTTTCAAGGTCGCGCTCGCGCCGGCGGCATCAATCACGCCATCGCAGCCCAGCCCGTCACGTTGTCTGGCCCATTCCGCCGCGTCACCGATGATGGTTTCGCATCCATACGCGTCACTTGCGATCTTCAAGCGATGCGAGTCTTGTTCCAGACCGACCAACGCGACTTCGGCACCACACAGTCGCGCCATCGCGGCACAAAGAATCCCGATGGTTCCTGGTCCCAAAACGATGATCCGGTCACCGGGTTCGATGCGAGCGTTCTTGACCACGGCGTTGTATGCCACGCAGCACGGCTCGGTCAGGCAGGCTTGTTCGAAGGGAACTTGATCGGGGACATGATGCAAGATCCGCGAGGGAACGCGAACGAAACGTGTCATCGCCCCGTCGACGCCATATCCGAAACCTTTGCGTGTGGAGTCCAGGTTGTACAACCCACGCCGCGTCATCGGGTTGTCTTTGGAGATGATGGCGGCTGTTTCGGAAACGACGCGATCGCCTTCTGCCCAGCCCGTGACGTCCTTTCCCAAGGCCGCGATGTGCCCACCGAACTCGTGTCCCAAAACGACGGGATAGTTAACGGGCCAAGAATGGTCGGCCGTCCATTGGTGCAGGTCGCTTCCGCAGACGCAACGTTGGCGACTTCCAACAAGACGTCTTCGGGGCCGATTTCGGGCTTCTCGACTTCACGGATTTCGACCGAACCTTTTCGGGCGAAAAGTTAACGACAGCAGGTGATTTCATAGGGGCAGAAGAACGGGGAAGGGGAGGGCGGGGAATGAGAGATGTGTTTCGTTTTATAAGCCGGCGATCAAGTTCCAGATGTGGTTTTGACGTCTTGTGCATGAACGGCGTCACAGATCATGCGCAAGCTGGCTTCGAGATTTCCGTCGGCGGTTTTAAAGGCGTCGGCGTCGATCGTCAGTGGTGCTCCTAAGACGACCAGTGGTGCGCCATAACTCGGGCACGCGATCGCTTGTTCGAGCGTTAACCCGCCGACGGCTTGAACGGGGACTTTGACGGCATCGACGACTTCGCGAAGCTGGTCCATGGGGCTTGGCATGCGGTTGCCAGCGGCAGCGATCCCCCGGCGCTCGTCATAGCCGATGTGGTGAATGATGTAGTCGCAGCCGAGGTCCTCGAGCCACTTGGCACCGGCGACCATGTCGTCGCTGACCATGTTGTCGCCCATGACTTTGACGCCAAAGTCCGCACCCGCTTTCACGACACACTTGACAGTTTCGGCGTGTGCCCGTGCCATCACAACGACATGGGTTGCGCCGGCCTTGGCCATCATTTCGGCTTCCAGGTATCCGCCGTCCATCGTTTTCAAGTCGGCAACGATGGGGGTTTCTGGAAACGCTTTGCGAAGGGCGCGGACGCCGTGCAAGCCTTCGGCAAGGATCAATGGTGTGCCCGCTTCGAGCCAGTCGACACCGGCACGCATTGCCAGGGCTGCCGTTTCGAGGGCTTCATCAATGTTGGTCAAGTCGAGCGAGATCTGGACGATCGGTTTCATCAGAAAGGATGTCTTCAGGCGGGAGGATGGGAGGAGGCAGCAGGCCGGTAGGGGACACGTATGCTACCACGTGGTTGAGCCGCGATGGAACGGGATCATGGCTGACGATTTGCAGCACTGGAAATTCGGTGGGTCGACAAAAAAGGCCCGTGGGTCGAAACTGGTACGGAGTCCCCATTTCAACTACGAAATCCCCCGGCACCCTCGTGTCTTTAGAAACCACCCTTTCAGCCCTTGTCGGCCCCGAAACAGACCCCGTTGCGGCGGGCTACCGACTGAAAGAAATCGCGGCCGGCGATGCGAGCTCGGCCAAACAAGTCCTGCTGTATTTTGGCGAGCATCTCGAAGCCCTTTCCGCGTCCGATCCCGCGATCATTGGAACGTTGCTGCGTGTGCTGCACACCCAATTGGCGACCGACGAAAACGCCAAGAGCGAACTTGCCTCGGTCGAGCCAAATTTGGTCAGCCAAATCGACGAAGCGCTGCCCGAGAATGTTTCCAATCGGCACCTTTTGCTGCAGTTATTGACGCACACGCGTAGTGACGAGGCGCTCGTGCTGTTGGTCAATCGTTTGGTCGAGCGTCCGCTTGATGATTGGATGCAAGTGGGACAAGTGCTCGGGCCGTTGATGACGCACGATGATTGGAATACCGACGCGTTGTTTCCGAAGATCCTAGAGTGCATTGCCGAGCCGTCGATGGCGTCGCCGATGTTGGACTTGGCAAACTACCTGTATCGCAGCGATCGTGTTGATCCGCACCCGGCCGAGTCGATGATCGGTTCGCTCCAAGAATTGTTGGGCGCGGTCTCGCGACGACTGGAGCGGTTCGAAGAGGACCCGCGTTCGCTTGGCGACGACGTACCGACCGTTCAAAAACGGCTTGGCGAAGCGGTCGCCTTGGCGGTTTCGCTGTGCGATTCGTTGGCGTCGATCGGCGATCCGACTTCGGTTGGCAAGCTCAACCAAACCGTGACGCTGCGTCACCGACGTGTCCAATGCGAAGCTGCTGGTGCGTTGGCAAAGCTTGGCGACGAAGACGGGCGTAAACGTTTGATCGAACTGGCTGACGAACCGGCCGCACGGTTGCGAGCGATCGCGTATGCCGATGAACTTGGGTTCGGCGAAGAGATCGACGAAAAGCTGCGTTCGGAAGAGTCGACTGCGGAAGCGGAGATGGCTTTGTGGTTGACTCAGCCGCACCAGATGGGCGTCCCGCCAACACGTGTCGAAGTCGCCGCCAACCGCCGGATGCTATGGCCCAGCTTCGATGATCCGGTTGATGTGATCTTGGTCCGCTTCGAATACGACACCGGCAATGGACTGTATAGCAACATCGGCTTAACCGGTCCCGGTGTGTGTGCGTTGAGCTGTGATTTGGCGGACATGCCGATCGACGATATCTATGCAATCTATGCGGGCTGGCACGCCGAACACGAAGACATCTTTTCCGTTCCGGCCGAGTCGCAGAACGAGGCCCAGATTCGTGTGATGGAAACGTTCCAACAGCACTTGCAGCACGTGGGCTATGAAGACTTGAAGCCACAATTGCTGGGTCTGTTTCTAGATGAACGTGCCGGAGTCTTTTCGGCGACCCGCGAAGGCACCACTTGTTTGGTCGTGACCGATGGGCTGGAAACGATTGACCAGGCCACCGCCGGACGGCATCGTCCACTAGGACCAGAAGACATCTTCAACCTTTATAAAGGTCGCAAGATGCTGCGCACGTTTAACTCGTAACCTAGCTAGCTGCCAGCTCGTGGCGTGTTCGCCGCGGCTGGTGTTTCTTTGCGATGTTGTTCGATCAACGCCAAGACACGTTGGCGGATCAGCTTGCGTGCTTTTTCTTCGTTACGGCGTTGACGTTGAAAGCTTTTGAACTGTTCTAGTTCACGCGGGCCGGATTCCATGCCATGTTGCTCCAGTTGGCGTTGAATCTCTTCCCACATCTCCGCTTCTTCCTCGGTCATTTCCAGGTCTTCTGCTTCTTCCTGTTCAGCATCGTTGTCGCCAGAATCTTTGGGGACGATTTGTTGGCCGGGGAGCAACGGCTGGCCAGGAATCACGCGACGACCCGACCTGTCGGTCGCGACGACCAGGTCTTCGAGGATGATACCGACGATCGAATGTTCCGCCGGTTTGACAAAGCCGACATCTACCACTGGGACCGAGTACAAGTGAGCGATAGCGGCTGCGGCAACGTCACGGAGTTGCACGTCGCTTTCGATACTGCCGATAAACTGTTTCCGAACAATGACCGTGGGATCGTCCAGATAAGGCACCAATCGCGTCGTATCATCGGGAACGCCTTGGCTAGCGAGTGCCTGGATCGCGCGGGCGATCAAGTCCGCATCGGGGTTTTGGTCAAGTGTTTCAATTGCCAACTCTCGTGTGATGTCCAGCTTCCATTCCAAGGCGATGCGTAGCACCCGGTCGCGAACACTGATGTGGCTTTGACGCATCCACTTCGAAACGATGGCTTTAAAAGGATCGCCGAACACGGGGTCGCCACGCAGGTCGTTTGCG
Source organism: Rhodopirellula baltica (assembly GCA_002901265.1). GTDB lineage: Bacteria > Planctomycetota > Planctomycetia > Pirellulales > Pirellulaceae > Stieleria > Stieleria baltica_A. The sequence goes on from PPHI01000025.1 coordinate 42,488, forward strand.
GGGTGAAGCTGCAACAGGGTGTAAACGCTTAAGTCGTATTCCACGTCGGTTTGGACGTCACTGCTGATCGGTGGCAGAAGCAGCGCCAGTAAGTCCAGACGCAATGGAGCTTGGCGCAGTCCGGCGCCGCGAAAGCGGAGCTTGTCGCTCACCTTGGCGATCGCACCGAGAACGTCACCGCGGGTGCCTCCCATCGCTTCGAGCGCATAAGGGTGTTCGCGATACAGATCCACAAACATCTCGCGGACTTGCTGTGAATCGTTGAACAGCTTTTCAAATTCCGGCCAGCCTTCCAAGTCCGTGGGCTGCCCTTTTAAAAATCGTTCGATGCGATCTTCGAACTGTTGCTCGCTCAACATGCCGATGATGCGGCCGAGGCGATCGAGTTGTTCGGGATCTGAAACTTTTTCGCGAAGGTCACGCATGACGGGGATCGCCTCAACCCCGGCGTGGAACAGGTTTTCGGAAGCCTGTTCACGTGCTTTGAATTGGTCGCTGGAAAGCTCTCGCACCCACTGTTCGATCTGTTGTTGGGCGACCGGCTGTTGTTGGGCGACCGGCTGTTGGGGTGCTGCGAAAAGGGTGTCGGCGGAGGATGCGACCGTCACGGCAGCCAACAGCGTTGATAGCAACATTGCCTGCCAGCTAGCAGACAAAGTCGCCCGTTGGTGGTTCGGTTTGACGGAGGCGCGAATGGCGGCTGGGCCCTGAGGGTCGACACCCCGAGTGGACCCTAAACCCCGACAGTGGCGTGGGTTATCGGCCGCGTGTTGAGAAATTGAATGGATCATGCCGTCAATCAGGTCGGCGAATTGCCAATGCGGAAAGTGCAAAAACGTTTTGCCTTGTCGATTCTATCTTGCCCAGCTAGTCTGTGTGGAGTGACATTCTGGGACAGGCAATGTCTCGGGTGTATTTAACGGGATTTAAGGCCACTTGCAGCCCTTCTGCTAAAGAGCCATGAGAACAGAACAAACATCATGCGACGCGTCAGCGTCATCCAAGGCAACCGCGAACTCAGTTGCTAACCAGTCTGGCACCGAAATGCGGAAAGCCGATCTTTCGACTCAGTGCGTCCACGCTGGCGAGGCTCGCCAAAAAGACGCGGGTAGTATCACGACGCCGGTCTACACCGCGGCGACCTTCACCTTCGAATCGACTGACGATCTGTTGCGATTCGTCAATGGCGAAGAACAGCGTGAGGAATACGGTCGCTACGGCAACCCCAACGAGAAGAGCGTCGAAGCGAAAATCGCCGCACTCGAAAGGTGCGAAGAAGCGATCGTCTATGGCAGCGGTATGGCGGCAATCGTCGGCCTGTTGATGACGAAGCTTTCTTCCGGCGATGAGATCGTTTTCTTTGACCAGTGTTATCACCGCAGTCGCGAGTTTTGCGCAAAGCACCTCGCGCGTTTCGGCGTCGTCACCCGCCAAGTCAAAACGGGCGACTTCGAAGCGATGGAAGCAGCCATCAACGAAAACACCAAAATGTTGGTCAGCGAATCGCCGACCAACCCCCATCTGTCGGTTATCGACCTGGAACGCTTCGCCGCTGTCGGTAAAGCGAATGAAGTCGAAACGCTGATTGATGCGACTTTGGCAACGCCCTACAACTTGAATCCCACCGAGTACGGCGTTGACTACGTTTTGCACTCGGCGACCAAGTACCTGGGCGGGCACAACGATTTGATCGCCGGCGTGATCTGCGGCAGTAAAGAACAACTGGAATCGGTTCGCAAGATGCGCGGCATCTTGGGCAACATCAACTCGCCACACAACATGTACTTGTTGGAGCGTGGGCTAAAGACGTTCGAGTTGCGGATGCAACGTCAGAACGAAAACGGGCTTCGCTTGGCACAGTTCCTGGAAGCACACCCACGCGTCGAACGTGTTTATTACCCGGGACTGGAAAGTCACCCGTCGCATGCGATTGCCAAAGCGCAAATGAAAGGCTTCGGCGGTTTGATCACATTCACGATCCGTGACGCCGACTGGAAGCAGACCGCGAACATTGTTGATGCCGCTCGGATTCCACGCATCGCGCCAAGCTTGGGCGGTGTGGAGTCACTGATCGAGCAACCGTTGGTGATGAGCTATTTCCACTGTACGCCAGAGGAACGTGAACGCTTTGGCATCAGCGACAACATGATTCGTATGTCTTGCGGGATCGAAAACACCGAAGACTTAATCGCCGATTTGGAACAAGCACTGACAGCATGAGCGAGCAGGACAAGAAGGACCTTTCGTTTCGGACCCGCGCCATCCACGGCGGAAATGACATCGACCCGGCAACCGGGGCAGTTGTTCCGCCGGTTCACTTTGCCAGCACGTTTCGCCAGCCAGGCGCCGGTGTGTGGGGCGAGTTTGATTACTCACGAAGCGGAAACCCGACCAGGGCCCACCTGCAAACGACGCTCGCGTCACTCGAATCTGGTTGCGGATCACTTGCTTACTCCACCGGCATGGCCGCGATCCACGGCGTCATGATGCTGTTGGAAACGGGCGACCATGTGATCGCCGGCTGTGACCTTTACGGTGGTGCCTATCGGCTGTTGCACAAGATTTGCAACCGCAGCGGGATCACCGTTTCATTGGTTGACATGACTGATGTTGATGCCGTGGCTGCGGCAATCACCGACAAAACAAAGCTGATTTGGGCCGAATCGATCGGCAACCCAAGGCTGTCGATTCCAGACCTGCCGAAGCTTGCCGAACTGGCAAAGCAACGTGGCGTGTTGATTGGCGTCGACAATACGTTCGCAACGCCAAGCTTGATTCGGCCGCTGGAGTGTGGCATCGACATCGTGATGCATTCGGCGACCAAGTACTTGGGTGGTCACAGTGATTGCCTGGGCGGGACCGTCGCCGTGGCTGATCCTGAATTGTACGATCGACTGTATTTCATCCTAAACGCGACCGGCGCGGTTTTGGATCCGATGAGTTCGTTCTTGATAACGCGTGGGCTGAAAACGCTGGACTTGCGCGTTCGCGAACAAAGCAAAACCGCTTTGCCCATTGCCAAGTGGCTGCAAGAACATCCCAAGGTTCGTAACGTCCTGTACCCAGGGTTGGAAAGCCATCCGCAGTTTGAACTTGCCGGCAAACTGTTTGAAGGCGGCTTCGGTGCGATGGTCACGTTCGAGCTGGACGCTGGGATCGAAGAAACCGCCCGTGTTTGCGAAGCGACGAAGCTGTTCCACCTCGCGGTCAGCTTGGGTGCGGTGGAGTCACTGATCGAGCAGCCAGCGACAATGTCACATGCCAGCTATGACGCCAACGACCGAGCGAAGTTTGGTATTACCGATGGCTTGATTCGCTTGTCGGTTGGTCTGGAGTCGTTTGAGGACTTGAAAGACGACCTCGCCCAAGCGATCGGCTAGGCGACCGAGCGGTAAAGCTGCTCGGCATTGTGACGATCCAATGGGACTGGGTTGAAGTTCCCGGTCCATTGCTGCAGCGCTTCTTCGACAAAGGCCTCGATCCCACTTGCTGGGATTTGCAATGCGTTCAAGCTGGTCGCCAAGTTGGCTTCTTCTAACCAGCGCGTGACCAACTGGGCGAGTTTTTCCGGTGCTTCGTCAACGGAGGTCGTCGGTTCGATTTCACGCATCAATTCGGCGTACCAATCGGCGTGCTGCTGGCCATTCAGTCGAATCACTGCGGGCAGCATCAGTCCGACCGCTTGGCCGTGAGTGATGTCGTGGCGTGCCGTCAACGGATTCGCCGTCGCGTGTGCGGCACCCAGCATCGAGGTTTCGATCGCCATTCCGGCAAAGCAGGCACCGAGTTGCATCGCGCTGCGGGCGTCGACGTCCTCGGGCCGATTCAGAACGGTCGAGAAACCCGATGCGAGCAGGCCAAACGCTCGCCGGCTGTACGTGATTGACATTGGGTTTCGTCGATTCGTCACGTAGGTTTCGATCGCATGTGAAATCGCATCGATCCCGGTCAGTGCGGTGACCGCACGTGGCTGTGTGACCGTCAGTTCTGGATCCAGGACCGCGATGCTGCATGCGGCACGCTTGTCGCCACAGGCCATTTTGACGTGGGATTCCGCATCGCTGATCAAGGCAAACGATTGGGCTTCGCTGCCCGTTCCGCTGGTGGTCGGGATGGCGATCATCGGCAGCAAATCGGCCGTCGCTTTTCCAACCCCGTGGTAATCGTGGATGGTGCCGCCGCAGGAGTAGACAAAGTTAATGCCTTTGCAACAGTCCATGCTGCTGCCGCCGCCCAGACCGATTAGCAGGTCCGGCTTGGCCTCGGCTGCTTTTCGGACGCCAGCATCGACCATCGCGGAGGTCGGGTTTTCGGCGAAGTCATGGAAGGACTCGACGCGAAGGCCCGCGTTTTTTAGTAGTTCGACCGCCCGGTCAAAGTGCCCGGCTTGGACGATCCCATGATCGCTGACAACCAGCACGCACTTGGGGCGAAATTCGGCAGCCAGTTCGCCAAGTCGAGCGAACACGCCCTGACCAAACACGAATCGGGTGCGATTGACGATGTCGAATGGTTGCAACGTGGGCATTGCTGGCGGGAAACTCTAGGCGGTGGGAACGTTCGCGGAATGGTAGTTTACCGCCAAGTCAGGCGACTGAATCACCCAGTCGGCGAACTTCATATTTGGTAGGAACCCGACTCGGCCGGGGACGATGCCTTACCCCCACCGCGGACCTTCAAATCGGGCTTTTCCAAGACGACAGTTGTATTTGGGGAAACGCTTTGGGTCACCCAAACGCTCGACCCTATCACGCTGTCATGGCCGATGACTGTTTTGCCGCCCAAGATGGTGGCGTTCGCATAAACCACCACATTGTCCTGGATCGTGGGGTGGCGTTTTTGGCCACGGATCAACGAGCCGTCATCGTCCGTCTTGAAGCTCAACGCCCCCAGGGTCACACCCTGGTAAAGCTTGACGCGGTCACCGATATCGCAAGTTTCGCCGATGACGACGCCAGTGCCGTGATCGATGAAAAAATACTTGCCGATTTTCGCGCCAGGGTGAATGTCGATTCCCGTTTGTTTGTGCGCCCACTCGGTCATCATTCGTGGGATGAACGGCACGCTGAGCTGTACCAATTCATGTGCGATCCGGTAAACGGTTACCGCTTCGACACCGGGATAGCAAAAGACGACTTCGTCGGTGGTCTGGCATGCCGGGTCACCGTCGTAAGCCGCTTGGACATCAGTGGCCAGTGTCTTGCGCAGATCCGGGATCCGCTCAAGCAGTTCGATCGCCATCGCTTGACCCTTCGCCTCGTAGTCGGTCTCGCTTTCGCAATCCGAATGGCTGTTGCGTACACGGTCTTCGTGGCGCAGGGCCCGAGCGATCTGGGTCGTCAGCTTGTCGTGCAGCGAATCGATGATGCTGCCGACGTGGTAAACAATGTTGCCGGCGTGCAGGCCAATGCGGCGACGATAGCCCGGGTACAAGACGTCTTTGATATCCAGCAGGATTTCGACGATGCCCTCGTAACTTGGCAGCGGACAGTGCCCCAAATGGTTGATTCCATCATCCGGGGTGTAGCTGGCCACAATGCGATCGGTTAATCGCGGCAACTGTTCTTTCAATCGTACGTCGGATGCCACAGCACTTTCTCTGACACGCTAAACAGAACGTGATCGTTTTGAACTCTCAAATCGGCGGACATGCGAACAGATCGACGATGCCCACCACAGACAACTACTTCAACAGTCCGTCGCACTTACAGACAGGTTCGCCACTTTTTGGTCTTCCCTGATCCGGCAAGGCACACAGGTTTGTGGCCTTGCCGCTGGAAACCGATGACGAACCGATCCCGCCATAGCGGAATTAACGTCCGATGGACGGCGGGTCGCTTTGCAGAAAATCACGTGGACCGCGAACCGTGTAATACGGGTACGCGACCTGTCCGGTCGGCGGTCCAGGGGTGAACTGCTGCGACTGGGCGCGTTGATGCCCCATCGCGCCGGCACCGGGGCCGAGGTGCGAGCTGTAATCCAGTCCGCCTTGCTGCCAACCGATCGAACCAGGTGCACATCCGGTGCGGCATCCACTGCCACACGAGTTGCATCCGGCCATCTTGCCGAGCAAGCCAGAGCCACAATTGCCAGTCGAACAAGTTCCTGTTGAACAGGTTCCGTTCGAGCAACCTTTGCGTGTTTGATGACGCAAGCAGCCGGTGCTGACGAGCAGCAGTCCGGCCAATGATCCAATCCACATCCAACGGTTCATCGCGGAATCCTTTTGTGCTTCTTGCCAGTCAGAGACCACTGAACGGGACAGCCGATCTCTTTGAGTCTTGAGCCAGAATGCGGGAACCTCTGGCACAGTGTCACCATCGACGATCCAGCCCCCACGGTGCACACAATCCATGCGACCAGCACAACGGATTTTAAAAGGCGATCGGAAAGGCGACGTAGATTGCCCAACCGTTGCTAGCAACATCACGATCGCTCGAACTGGCATTGTCGCAGTGCCGGTCGACTTGGTACCGGCGAGGCTAGCGGGCGATGTGCGATCTGCGCCGTCCAACGATTCTCTCCACCAAACCGCATTCAATCATGATTGAACGCCTTTGCAAATTCGCTGCCGCGATCGCCTTTGTGCTGATCAGTTCGACGGCCGTACAAGCACAAACGACGATCTATCCGGGGAACCTCCCGCCAACTCCCGCGCAAAGCAAGGCGCCTTCGCTGGAAGACTACTTGGCCAGCCGGTTGCGTGCGGCATCAGAGGACCAGCGGAGTTATGTCCACGAAATCGTCCGCTTGATCGAGCAGGGCCGCTTGGACAAGAAGCTCGTGTTGGCCTTGGAACGCCGGTCGCGTGGCAAGAACCCCGTGTTTCCGCTGCCCGTCTTCGAGCGCACGCTGCGGTTCGAAGCCGCCCGCCGCCATATCAACGTGCCAACGATCCAGGAGATCGTCGCCCGCAACGGGGCAACGGCAGCACGTTCGATCCAGGATTCACGGTATCCACGTTAGCTTGTCGAGCTGGATCGCAAGTGTTCGTGGACTCGCTCGACGACGCTGCTCCAATTTCCCATCTGATCCTGACGAAACATTGTGATGCTGGGGTACCAGGCGGTGTTTTGCCCCTTGGTAAGCCACCGCCAGTCAGGGACCTTGCCCAATAGCAACAGCGTTGGCACACCTAGGGAACCTGCTAGGTGAGCTAATGACGTGTCGGTGGTCACCACGGCGTCGATGTTTTTCATGACCGCAGCGGTGTCGGTAAAGGCACCGCCGGAGGTGTCGGTGTCGTCTGGCAATCGGCTGATTTTGCTACCAAAGTCGACTTGGTCGATTTGTTCGCTGCCAAAGCCGAGTTGCAAACTGATCAGGTGAAGGCTGTCGTCTTCCGCCAGTGGCCGAAGCACTTCCAAGGGGACACTGCGATAAACGTCGGCATGATGCTTCGGATTGCCCTGCCAAGCGATCCCGATCCGTTTTCGATGGTCTTTGCCTAAATCGTTCTTTTCCATCCAGTGAAGCCAATAGTTCACAAGTGGATCGGAAACGTTTAGGTACCCCGAATGACTTCCATGGTCGTGAAAAAAATCTTTTCCGAGCGGGAGTTCGCCGGTGAACTGGTACCAGCCGTCGACCGCATCGATAAACGAAGCTTGGAAATCAACGGGCGGCAGTTGGCTTCCCGTTGGCAGCAGCGATTGAACACCGCGAACGGAAGTGAACAGCGGGATCATTGCTGGTGAGCATTGCACAACCACGCTCGCGCCGGCTTGTGCGAGGACCGATGCGACGCGGATGAAGTTCATCTCGTCACCGCGGCCTTGCTCGGGGTACAGCAGGATGCTGCGGCCTTCGATCGGTTGGCCGGTCCACAGCGGTGCGGGTGAATGGGGGCGTCGCATCCCGGGCATTTTCCAACGCCAGCGGTACTCGGGCCAGCCGCGATCGAAATCACCTTGCAGCAGATAAATCACGCCTAGATTTCGGTGCAGTTCCGCATCGTCGGGGGCGATTTCCAGGCCTTTCTCGTACCACGCGAGCCCACGTTCGACTTCGCCCGACCAGATCCAAAGTGTGCCGCGGTTCTTGTAAACCGACAAATACTTTTGATCCATCGAGAGCGCTTTGCCAAAGCACTTGTCGCTCTCGTCGACGTCGCCGACCATCCGCAGTGAATTGCCCAGGTTGTTCCAGGCAATCGGGAAGTGTTCTTTCAGTGAGATGGCTTGGCGGTACGACGCGACGGATTCTTGGTACCGACGTTGATCGAACAGTGCGATCCCAAGATACACGTGGGCTTCGGGGTTCCGTGGAGCCTGTTTAATGACGTGTTGGTAGACGCGGAGGGCTTCATCGATTTTCCCAGCCTGGTGAACTTTCCACCCCTGTGAAAGCACATCTGCAACGGTCGGCATTGAATTAGAAAGAAAAGAGGACGGATGCCGCGGATGTCCGGTGCCTCGTGTTCAGCCGAGGATTAGCGGCAAAAATAAAAGGCGACGATTATGGCTCATAATCGTCGCCTTCGGTGGTCGCGTCACTGATGCGAATGCATCAGTCAGGCAAGTTAGTCGAGGAAGCCAACCAAGTCCTGGCTTCGGCTTGGCTGTTGCAGCTTGCGAACCGCTTTGGCTTCGATCTGACGGATCCGTTCACGTGTCACCTTGAAGATGTGGCCAACCTCTTCGAGGGTGTAGCTGTAACCATCCCCGAGGCCGTAACGCAATTTGATGATTTCGCGTTCGCGGTACGAGAGCGACTTGAGGACATTGGTGATTCGGTCACGCAGCATCTCTTGGGTCGCACCGATTTGCGGGCTTTCGGCGGTTCCGTCGGGCAGCAGATCACCAAACTGGCTGTCTTCGCTGTTTCCGACTGGGCGGTCCAGGGAGATCGGGAAACGGCTCATCGTCAGGACGCGGCGTGCTTCTTCGACGGTCACGTCAGCGCGACGAGCGGTTTCTTCGATTGTGGGTTCGCGTCCGAGTTCTTGCAGCAATTGTCGAGCGACGTTGCGAACGCGGCTCATGGTTTCGACCATGTGAACCGGGATCCGAATGGTTCGACTTTGGTCGGCGACGGCACGGGTGATCGCTTGGCGAATCCACCAGGTCGCATAGGTGCAGAACTTGAAACCACGGCGGTATTCGAATTTGTCGACAGCACGCATCAAGCCGGCGTTGCCCTCTTGGATCAAGTCCAGGAACGACAGGCCACGGTTGCGGTACTTCTTCGCGATCGAGACGACCAGACGCAGGTTCCCTTCGCTCAGTTCACGTTTGGCTTGCTGGTATTCGGAGTAAACCGATTTCAGCATATTGACGCGATTACGCAGCGAGGTGGGTGTTTCTTGGCAAGCGGTCAGGATCTGGCGGCGCTCGTGCAGCAGTTGGTCGCGTGTTTCACGGCCGTGCTTGGTGCGTTTTTGGTCGTTGATCAGCTCATCGATTTCGGTCAGTCGGGCGCTGAATTTTTCCAGCAGCTCGATACGGGTTTCGATGCGTTGGGTACGCAGGCCTAATTCTTCGATCAGTCGAACGGCGCGGCGACGGCGGCGTGCCAGCGATCGCCACGCTTCGGCGCGGCGTCGTTTGGACGCGCTTTTGCTGAGAGCGACCTTGAAATCGTGTTTGTTGCGTTTGAGCAACGTCTGCAGGGTCAGCAGGTTGTGCGGCAAACGGCCGATGATCTGTTCTTTTTCCAGTCGATCGGTCACCGAGACTTGAACGGTTCGGTCGAAGGGAAGCTGTCCGCGATAGACTTTTTTGAGCGTTTTGTAGGCTTCGACCAAGACGTAGTGGTTTTCCAGCAGCTTGGTGCGGAAGCGTCGGCGAGTTTCTTCGATGCGTTTTGCCAGCTCGATCTCTTGCCGTCGCGTCAGCAACGGGATTTCACCCATCTGAGTCAAATACATGCGAACCGGGTCATCGGACCAGGTTTCCGCCTCTTCAGCGAGCAGCTCGTCGGGGCTGTCCAGCTGGACTTCACCTTCGGCTACTTGAGGCGATGAGACGCCGTCATCTTCGTTCTCGTCGACGGGCAATTTGCGAAAGCCACCGGTCACTGCTTCGGCAGACTGTGCGGCAACGTCGTCGAATTCGTCCAAGAGGGTATCGAACAAAGCTAGGGCTCCAGGAGGAATATTTCAGGTTGTTGAAGGATGATGTGATGATCGGTGTGGTCGAGATAACTGGTTATCGAACACTTGGCTCGCTCCAGATTACTTCAACCCGGCCGCACGTCAGCAGAACGTTCCGCTTTCAGTGCTTGGGGAATGGCCAGAATCATGGTGTGGAAGAATCACTGACTACTCGCATCATTGAAATTCGCTGCGAAAACTCTACCACCCCTCTGACGTTTCCCTGGAGGTCTCCGCCAATTGGAAGAACTTTCCTCTTGTCCCAATTGGTTCTGATTGGTTGACTCTGTCGGTTACTGAAAGCCGAGCGGCGTAAGCGCACCGATCGACAGGCATTTCCCCGTGCAAAATTTCCCAACAAGAGAGGCCCCCCTCGTAACGGTTTCTGATTCAGACAACTGCGAAGGCCATTGCTAATTCCCAAATAAAAGTGAAAATCCTGATTAAGGCATTCGACTTCATTTAGGACGCCAGCTCTTTGACACTCGCAAGCTGAGTCGTGCCGTCTTGGCCGTTCCCGATTTGTTCACGCCCACGTGATGGGAAGCAATTTCAACTCCTTTGAACTGCTGTACGAACAAATTAGTTCGCTATTTGACCGCGAGTCATCCGGGATGTCCGGCAATCATCTGCTAACGCGTCTGGGCCGCATTTCGTCCGAGTCAGAAAAAACACGGAATTCAGCGCGGCGTTAGCGATCCGATGCGGGAGCGGTGCGTAATGTGGCGTGTTCGAGTACGAGTAAGATTCTAGTCCGGGCAATGGCTCGGTCCAGCCGCTATCACTTCAAAAGTTCTTCATATTTCAGTCGATGTACTTGCTATCTTGCCCAAATTGTCAAGCGGACGTGTCGGTCACCCCAGCACAGGCGGGAGATAGCCTGGCGTGTCCCAGCTGTGGCGAATCGATGGTCATTCCCACCCTCGGCCAGCTCCGCAAACTTCCCCGTGTCGAAACCGAATCCGACCGTCCCGAAACGACGGCCGTGAACCCCGGGAGCAACATCGGTTTCACCGCGATGATGTTGCTTTCGGTCATCGCCCTGTTGATCGCCGGATACTGCGGGATTTGCTGGGCCGCGATCAGCGTTGATCAGACGCAGGAATCACACATCGCCGAGATCGTCGAGCATTACGGTGAAGCGGAACCCGGGGCGATGATCCTGGAGTTCGAACACATGGAAGCTCAAGCACTCGAGTTGACCGCCCCGTTTGACTACCAAATCGTGATCGAAAAGAAGGCCAACTGGGGACGTAATGCAGCCATCAGTGGTGCGGCCGCCGTCATCTTCGCCATCGTCGGACTGACCCTCGTGAAAGGTCGTCGGTCGACCTAAAGTTTTTCGCTTTGACGGATCGGACACTTAGGATTCGATCGTGCGAGCTATCAAGCCTACGCGTCTGCTTCGACAATGCTTTTAATGTCGCGTTATCGCTTCACCAGATAACGCTGATAGGCCTCAACAGCCAGCTGGTCACAACGCTCGTTCTCGATGTGACCGCTATGGCCTTTGACATGCTCGAACGTGATCGTGTGCGTTTGCATCAGTCGGTCCAGCTCTTGCCAGAGTTCAACGTTTTTGACGGGAACTAACTTTGAACCGTCTTTGCGTTTCCAACCGCGGCTCTTCCAGCCCGCCATCCAAGTCTTCATCCCTTGCAGCACATAACTGCTGTCGGCATACAGCGTGACTTGGCAGGGTTCCTTCAGCGCTTTCAACCCTTCGATCACCGCTTGCAATTCCATCTGGTTGTTGGTCGCGGTTGGCGTTCCGGCAGCCCGCTCAAGTTCCTTGCCTGTCTTTTCGCATCGCAAGACGAACGCCCAGCCGCCTGGCCCAGGGTTTCCGCTGCACGCGCCGTCGGTAAATAGTTTGACTGATTTCATTTTGTGGTCGGTTGAAAGCCCGGTGGTTGACTGAGTTCGTTGGCAGCTTGAAGCGACTCGTCACTGAGCCGCCATGGCAATTCGACCCAAAACGTACTGCCACGTCCGAGCTCGCTTTCAAAGCCGACTTCGCCGCCCAAGAGTTTGGCAAGTTCTTTGACGATGGACAGCCCTAGCCCCGTCCCGGCAAACTCACGCGTTAAGCCCTCTCCATCAAGCACTTTGCGGCTCTGGCGGAACTTCTGGAAGATGATCGACTGGTCTTCTTCCGCGATCCCTACACCCGTGTCGATCACAAGCATCCGAAACCGCTCGCCCCCGGAATCGCCGTCTGAAAGCCCGGCGGGCAAGTCTTCGACGCAGATCGTTACCTTGCCACCTTCCGGTGTGAACTTGATCGCATTGGAAAGCAAATTGTTGATAATCTGCCCCAGTTTGTTTGGATCTTGATAGGCGAGTGGAAGCTTCTCTGGGATCTCCGTGGTCAGTGAGATGTGTTTCTCCTCACTAAGCGATCCGATCATGTCCGCTTGGGCGGCGATTAGGCGTCCCAGATCAAATTCGTTGCGACGGACTTCCATCTTGCCCGCTTCGACTTTGGCCAGATCCAAGATGTCGTTGATCATTTCTAGCAATAGCCGACCGCTCTTCTGGATGTTCTCGGCGTACCGACGCTGCTTGTCGGTTAAGGCATCGATCCCATGCAGTACTTCCGAGAACCCGATGATGCTGTTTAGCGGCGTCCGCAATTCGTGGCTCATGTTGGCCATGAAATCGCTCTTCACCCGGTTGGCTTCGTAAAGCTGCCAGTTGAGCTGCGCGAGTTGATCAACGCGGGCATCCAATTCAGCATTGATGATGCGTTCTTTCTCCTGGCTCTCCAACATCCCACGTAGCATTCGGTTGAATGCGTCGGCGAGTTCACGAAACTCATCTTCGGATTCGATCGTCGCCCGCTTGGTCACGTCGCCATGGGTGATCGCTTCGCTGACATCGCGGATGTGGTAAAGCGGTTCAAGAACTAAGTACCGAATCAACGCGTGCAACATGTAGAGCGTCATCGCGACGATGAACAAAGCCAATGCGACCACGATCGAGCTCACCCAAGTCGTCTGGTCTTCGGTGTCCTTGTAGGGCATCGTCACGCGAATGACGCGAAAGGGCACCAATTCGGCAAGCTTGATCGGGTTCCCGCCGGCCGCTTGCTTGAGCCTCTTGTCTTCCGAGTAATGGCATGAGCTGCATTCCCGTTTGGGGAACGGAAAGATCGGGCGGTAATAGATGTATGAACCGTTGACGGGACCGACTTGTTGGTGGATCGGCTGTGTTCCCAGGCCGATCATGCTCATCGACTCGTTCTCCCCTAGATCGAATGACTCGGTGATCTCGGGATCCTGGGCAATGATGTGAGCCATCTGCTCGCGGAACTGCGGCAATAGGGCTTCCAGTCGTTCACGCTCCGTCGCGTCTTCTGGGGGCATCACCGGCGGCAGGTCGACAAAAGGTGTTTTGTCCTCCAGTCCTAAAATCTCGAACTGGATATCCTGCGCCAAAATCTCGCTACGTAGATCTGCCATCACATTCGTATTGAACGCGATTGCCTCTTCCTTGCAGCCGTCTGCCCAGATCGCATCGCTATGCAGCAGCATCAGTTCCGCGTCTGCTAAATCCTGGGCCCGCTGTTGGGTTGTCCGCAGCACAAGCCGATTGCCCAGCGTCTGGACGACAAAAAACGCCCCGCACATCAGCACGGTGAAAAAGAAACCGAAAAACAGCAAGCTCTTTCGCTCAAGGCTCATCGACGAAAACAGCCGTTGAACGAAACGAAACATCAGAGCGCGATCCTGCGGTAAAATGGTTGTCAGTGTGAGAGGAGTTCAGCAGCCCCCACTGTGGCTGTTGCCATCGGCCGTTAATACTCCGGCCGGTTGATACCCCGGCTCAGTTTGTCAGCTCAAAATGCAAGGAAGCCGCGGAAGCCGAGCGTGGCACGATCTGCCAACGACACGTTTTATCGGCAAGTCCGATTCAATTGACAGACCAGTCAACTGGCGGCGAATCAATTACTTCATCTGCAAATTGCCCATTTTATCTGCTTGAGACTGCATTTTGGCTCAATTAGCATTGAAGGTTCTCATTCGCGCCCAAGCGTGCGTCTTAACACCTCGAACACAAATCGTTCTTGAATTTACAAGCTGCGGCTTTTTTGAGCCGTCCAGGAGCCTAACATGATGAAACGAAAGGTCCGCATCACCACCCGGTGGGCCCTCGTCGCGTGCTTGTCGACCGTTCTCGGCGTTGGACCGGCAACCGCAGGCGGATTGCTGAAACGCCTGCGATGCAAAACGGCCGACCCCGTGCCCGCCCACCTGTGCCCCGATCGAATGCGCTCCTGTTTGCTGCGAGCCTGTCGTTTGCGAACCAGCTTGCTGTGCTGAACCCGCACCATGCACTTCTGGATGTGGCGACGCAGCTGCCGCTGCTTCTTCGACCGCCGAAGAATCGAATGAAGCTCCTCCGGTTGTCGACGGTACCCCCGCTGAAACCGAAGAGCCAGACGACAGCGATTCCGATGACGTCGTACTGATCCCGGATGACTACGACTCGATGGCAGAACTGAAGTTCCTCATGCGAGCGGTCTCTGAACTGCTCGAACTGCCCGAAGCGATTTGCTATTTCAACCCGGGCGGCGAAGTCTTACGCGATCAAACCGGGCTTCGCCAAGGCTTGAACTTCGCTTGGAACTATGACCTGCCGCCACTCGACATGTGGGCGAACGTGCGTCTGTTTCGCACCGAAGAACGCTGGGCTTTGATGGACACCGTCGGCATGGGGCAATTGGACTTGCCCGATATGGAAGCCGTCTACGATACGAATAAGTACGAACCAGAGGACGTCGAACGTTTTCTTCGTAATGCGTCGCTGTACCTGATGAATGGCACCGAAGAATTCGAAGACGGTGATTCAGCAGACGGCCCAGGCGACATTTCCTGGATCGCGCTCGAATGCGACGATAGTTTGTCGGATCCACCACGTGAGACGATTCGCTGGATCCCCGATGACGGAAGCGAACCACCAGAAAATCTACTTCGCCGCGCCGAAGTCGACCTGGATGACGACGCTTTCGACGAAGAACCCGATGACTTGGATGACGAAGCGTTCGAGGCCTAAAGTGCGCTCGTACGCCAACGCTTGCCTTACCAGCACTCCGGCCGGGAATGCTGTCTCGCGACTCAACTCAATAGCACGACGTTGATCATTTGCCATTGAGCCAGATCATCTTGGTGCCCCCGCACTGAAGCACAAACAAAAGCAGCCAGACAACTGCATTCAGCCCGCCGTGGAAGAAATGGGCTACAAGAACGCCGCAATTTGACCGCACCCTGGCTATTCTGAAAAACCCGGAATCTGTGTTCGCCAAATAGCTGTCACAAAAATCGGTTAAGCACGCATGCTACTTAAGTGTTCCAGCGCCAAGCCGGAGGTAGCTAAGGTCGCCGGACATGATCCCAGCAACTGGTCGTGTACGCTCAATGCGTTCAAGGACAACCTTGAGCGAAGCGGTTATTGGAATTGCCAGAAGCATTCCGACGAATCCCCAGATTGCATACCAAGCCATTAAGGCGAGCATCACAACGACCGGATGTAGTTCAAACGAGGATCCCATTATGCGAGGCTCTACGACGTTTCCTCCAATCACTTGAACTCCGCATGCAAGAACAGTTGACGCAACCATTGCATTAAGACTGAGATCGGGACTTAACCAGATGACTGGAAGCGGCACGACGCAAGTCACAAGCGGACCAAAATTTGGGATGTAGTTCAAAAGGAACGTCAGCAGCCCAAGCAGGACTGCAAGAGGGACTCCGAAAACGCTGAGCACTAACCAGACTGCGATGCCTGTGCCCGAAGAAATCATCGTCTTAACAACAATGTATTCCCGCAGTTTTCCCTCGATCAGGTCCCAGAGCTCGCTTTTTTTCCCGGTAGGCGTGCTTGCCCCGAGAAGCAAAAACAACATGTAGATCAACACGACGCTAAGCGAACCGCTCAAGGACATCATGCCTTTAGTCAACCAGTCCCGTGCAGAACCAACTCCCTGACGGATGATCAGCCTAAGCCGCTTGCCACTTGAGATCTTTACTTCTCCCTCTTCAAACCCGGCCGAGGGCAACATGTTCAGCCTCTCAGCAATCAAGGCAATTTCTTCGGTAACCGCCGCCGCTCGGTGCTGATATGCGTCGTCGCTTGCCAACTGGTCGATCGAGGATGCGATCGCCCCACCTAGCAATACCAGCGAGACAACGACGAGAAGAAAGACAATCGCGACTGCCACTATTCGATTCGTCCGAAGGCGCCGCTGGAGTAGCTCAAGGATTGGGCGGAGTCCCACTGTCAAAAAGATTGCGACAACAAACGGAGCCAAGACCGGGCGAAGTACATAAAGCAAGGCCCCAATGGTACCAGTCGCAATGATCGAAAGACATCGATTGGCCCAGCGAAGTTCTGCATCGATCGCTTGCAACTTGGCGAACCGATCATGATCTGGTGTTTCAATCATATTGCGTCCTACCGGTTGCGATGCACCACTTTCCAAATAAACATTGCGACAAAGCCGGCTCTAGAATACCAATAGAGCGAAACGACGGCATCACAACGCGAAGACTGCGCGGGGGCAATTTTGCGAATGAGGCCCCAAAGGCAATCACCACTGGAGCTCGCCACCCGGCCCTGCCAAACTCACTCTCGCATCGAGAGGTACTGTGCACACTTAAACGTGGTCTGTTACTGTCGAGACGTGCTCAACGCCCCGGGAATACCGCAATCCAATCCGCAATGAACTCTGAACCCGCTCTTTTCCGCCGAATTTAGCGATACTTGCCGAACAGAGGCGACCTTGCCAAATAATCCACTTTGCGATTTGCACATCGTCTGCGAGACGGAAACCTTTTTCGTGAATTCCAGGTGACGCCGACTCGAGTGCGATGCGTATTTCGATGGGATATCATAGGCGAAGGCCTGCCGTAGTCCCGATCGCTCCCATCGCCACTCCTTAATTGAATGACCGAGACCCAAAAGAATGCCCCGTGTGTCGGAATCGACTTGGGAACGACCAACTCGCTGGTCAGTGTTTTTCTAAATGGTAAACCAGAACTGATCCCAAACAGTCACGGTTCGGTTCTAACACCATCCGTTATCGGCGTTCTCGAAAGCGGCGAAATCATTGTTGGACAAGCCGCAAAGGAACTACGCGTCACGCAACCCGATGCGTGTGTGTCCTGCTTCAAACGGTTTATGGCCCAAGACCGTCGGTTCAATCTTCGCGGCCAAGAATTCTCGCCGATCGAACTTAGCAGCCTCGTACTACGCTCACTCAAAGAAGACGCGGCGAATGCACTCGGGATGCCGATCACTGAAGCGGTGATCACGGTGCCTGCATATTTCAATGACCATGCTCGCCAAGCGACCCGTCTTGCCGGTGAAATGGCAGGCCTGACGGTTCGCCGTATGATCAACGAACCAACAGCCGCAGCGTTGGTGCATGGCTTTCATGATCGCGACGACGAGAAAATGATCACCATCATCGATCTCGGTGGCGGGACATTTGATGTGACAGTGATGGAGGTCTTCGAAAGCACTCTCGAAATTCGTTCAACGGCCGGTGAAAGCATGCTGGGCGGTGAAGACTTCACCGATCGAATCGTCGCTCACGTCCTGCAAACCCAAAACATCGCTCTTGAGGTTGCCGAATTTCAGTTCCCCCGCCGTGTCGCGCGATTGCGCAGTGAATGTGAAAACGCAAAACGACAGCTCACCCGATCGGACTCTGCGAGCATTCGTTTGCCGAATGAAGAGGGCGAGTTTGGTGGCGATCCCAAAACCATCCACATCGATCGAACAACCTACTCTTCACTGTGCGGCCCGTTGCTGCGACGCGTTTCGGCACCGATCGCAAGAGCGATGCGTGATACGGATTTAGCCCCAGAAGACATCGACGATGTGATTTTAGTTGGCGGTGCGACACGCATGCCGGTGTTCCAATCGTTCGTCGAAAACTACTTCCAAAAGCCAGCCATCGCGCGTTTCAATCCTGACGAGATTGTCGCACTCGGTGCCTCGGTCCAGGCAGCATTGATCGAACGCGATGCGGCGGTCGATGACATGATCATGACCGACGTCTGCCCGTTTACCTTGGGAGTTGAAGTCAGCAAGGAATTAGGTGGCCAACGCAAAGACGGGTACTTTTCGCCAATCTTGCATCGCAACAGCACCATTCCGATTTCACAGGAAGAGATGTTCTACACCGTCGCGGCAAACCAGCCTTCCGTGACGGTTCGAGTGTATCAAGGTGACTCCAGAAAGACCGCTGAAAACATGCTTGTCGGCCAACTCGAAGTCAGCCCACTCCCCCAAGGTCCAGCCGGTAGTCCGCTACTGATCCGTTTTACCTATGACATCAGCGGAGTCCTCGAGGTCGAAGCATACACGCCCGGCGGTAAAAAATTCCGTACCGTCCTGACCAGCCACGTTGAAAGCTTGTCTCCGCAATCGGTCGAAGACGCCAAACGTCGAATCGCGTCTTTAAAGTTCTACCCCCGTGAAGACCAAGCTAACTTGCAACTTGCTCGCTTCGCGGAACGGATGCTGGGGGAACTCCCAAGCTGGCAAAGACAACAACTCGATCAAGCGATCGACTTCTACGAATCGGCGATGAATCGATCTAATCGCGACGAATTCCATCACGCAAAACAGATGCTGCTGACATGTTTGTCCAGCCTTGGAATCTCCCCAGAGGATGACTTGGCATGATGTCGGGCGACAACAAAGATCGGATCACTGACGAAGAATTCGAGGCGTATGTAGCGGAGCAAATCCAGATCAACCCGGTATGGGATTCGGCAACGATACTGCGTCGTCGAAGGGAATTGTTCGGTCTCCAGACGCGGACATCCGAAACTCCTGTCCGCCAGGAACGCTCTCGCACCACTGATACGGTACGACTTCGCGAACACGCTCGACAAACCTTGTCCCGGCTACAGCGTGATTTTTATTCGCTTCCCATCGAGCAACTGGCATCGGAAATCGATGCCTTAGACAACGATCAAATTCCAGAATATGCGGCTCGCGTCACGCAATTCCGGCGGATTGCCAACCACCGCAACGAGCTGCTCGAACTGCCAAACATACTTTCTGAACCAGCCTTTGTTGAAACGCTCCATCGGTCGCTGGTCGCTTCCCATGCCGCATCAGGCCAGTTGTGGGAAAGCTACATCGCTGAAGCGGTTGCGTCGCGCGTCGTTTCCCAACGGGTACACGTCGCAATCGAATTCCGAAACAAGTTTCCCGACCTCTACGATCTCAGCCGAGCTTGGATCGATGAGATCTGTGACCCAAGCAATTTCCAAAAATGGAAACGAGAAAGCACTGCGCCCAATCTGTTTAGAAACTTCATTCAAAACCGCGGCGTGCAGTGCGCCGCAGCTGCGTTTCTTATCTCGGTCGTCGTAGTGACCGCAAAAAACGACAAAGTTCGTGACCAACAGGATCCGCGCGCCCCAACGCAACCAAATTTGCGACGGTCACTCCCTGGCCTGCCCCGATATCAATCGCCACTCAACGATCATTCAACGCAAACCGATGCCGACGACGACGCGACATCACCACCACAGCCAGATGTGACTGCGGCTGATGTCGTTGACATGATGATCGAAAACTACCGAAAACAAGCCGAGCAAATCTCTCCATACGAAAGCCTACGAGACCCAATCCCCGGTTTGCGAACAACGACGGAAAGGATGCAGGGGACGAACGGGAACACGAATGTACAAGATTGATTTACTGCCATCGGATCCAGAGCAATTCTTTGCCTTGCAGACGGGAAACTACGATCGCCGCGAGTTGAAACGCAGCTATGGCAAAGCGATCCGTCAATTCAAACCCGATGAACATCCTGCTGAGTTCCAACTGATTCGCCAAGCCTACGAACGACTCGAACGCGCACTGCGATACCAAGCCGACAATGATCGCAGCGAACAGGCAAACTCCGCATGGCAGCGGCTACCAACAATCCCGCCTTCGGCAAACTCCGCCGAACCTGCATCGACCTTCCCAAACCTTAAACACGATTCATACGAATCACAATCGATAGAACAGCTTGCAATCGCGAATCCCAACGAGGCGTTCGCTCAACTTCGACGGCAACCTTCGCGAACACCACAAGAGTATTACTTAACCGCAGTTCTGACAGATTTCAGTCACAGCGATCAGCGGCATCCGTTCTTGATGGAGTTGCTGGACGGACTGGCAATTCATTCAAACGATCCGGGATTGATGTCGCTGACGCTCGAATATGTCCGCAACGAAATCTCGGATGACGAATTGATCGATGCAATCTGCTTGATCGCAGAACGAAATCGCACCCCGTTATGCTATGCATTGACAGAAACACTTTGGACTCGCCTGGTTCGACAACGACCTTTCGAAAGCTGGTCCAAAGAGCTCGACTCCTTTGAATCGAAACTCCGCCAAACCAGTCCTCGGACAAGAGCATGTTTTTCAATTCGCTTGTTGCACAGTGCCATCTGGAACGCCCCGAGACAATGGACGCACGATCGACTCACCCAAATTGAATCGAACTCAGCTCACCTTGATGAAGCGAGCCAATACGAACTGGAATTCCTTGAAGCGATCGGCCAAATCCTGGAGCATACGTCGCCGGAAACGGAATCCAACGCAGTTCGACGGCATTTGCTGACGCTTATTAAGTCACACTGCGAAGCAAATGAAGGTGAAGCAATCGGTGTAGTCGTACCGATCATCGCAGAGCTTGTGCGAGATCCGACAACATTTCGAGATGCCTTCCCGATGAACCACGATCCTTCGATCGAAGGTTGGGTGACCGCGGTCCAAATCCTGGTCAACGAACTAAGCCCTTATACGATTCAAGACGAGCACGAACAACGCAACGACAACCAGCCGATCATTCGTCTTCTCAAGGAACTGGAACCGACTGTCGTTCAAGTTCTCAACGGACAAGAACGGGCAAGATCCAAATACTACATCCATCCAATGAT
>PPHI01000009.1 GCA_002901265.1 Rhodopirellula baltica
GGTGCTCGTACTCGCAATCGGTTGCCAGGCGTTGGATTGTCTTCATCGGCCTAGTCGACCGCGCACCGATCAAACCGTGACATCAAGAGCGATCAATAGGAAACGGAGGTTCCGTGAACTCCGATGGGCGGCATCCGATCGCACCATCCAGGCCGTCGACGAAACTTTTAAACCACGAAGTTCGCGAAGAACACGAAGATGGGATGGACATGACCACGGGCGTTGGTCATTGCGGTCACAACCTTCCGCGCGAACGTCGTCATTCACCGAGGCACGGCGAACGAGTTTGTAGTAAATCGATTGACGAGGACTCCGTGCCTTCGCGCGCAAGGAATAGTTCGCGGCGTCCCCACGACGACAGTTTGCAGTTCGCCGCTGACGACAAGTTTACTCGATCGGCAGTGCGAAGGGTGACGAGCAGCGAATTGGCAGTCGGAACGTCAGGCGTCGGATTGCCTTCAATCGTGCTCAGCAATGCGGTGCTCGTAGTCGCTATCGGCTGCCAGGCGTCGGCTTGTATTCATTGGCCGAGTCGACCGCGCACCGATCAAACCGCGACATCAAGAGCGATCAATAGGAAACTGAGGTTCCGTGAAATCGGATGGGCGAGATTCGAGCGCAACAATCAGCAGTTTTGAAGAAAGGCGTCGGTCATTGCGGTCACAACTACCAGCGTGAACGGTAGCCGTCACCGAGGTCGGGCGGTGGACCGACCACTTCAATTGACACGACTCCCGACCTTCGCGTGCACGGCATTGCTACCCGCCCCAAGATTAAAATTGAACGCGAAAGAACCGCGTCGTTTCATTTGTCGTAACACTTGCGAAGGCGTCCTGAAACCTAGCATCGCAATTGAGCTCCAGTCGGTAGCCCTGGTCTTGGAGAAAGTCTTCGCAGAATCGCGATCCAAACCCGTCAACCCAGTGCCCGGATGTAAAGCTGATCAGCTTTTGAATTTCTGAATCCGACAACTCTTCCTTCGCAGTGTATCCGGTCGTCGCAAGAATCACATTCTCAGAATCGAGGTATTCAAGAACGAGTGTTCCGCCTGAGATCAATTTCTGAATCAGAGCCAGTTCCTCGGGATCGCCGTCGAAGAGGTTGTCGATCGGACGCTCATCGCAATACTCCAGTTTGTTAAAGCACCTCAGCGTTTGCTCGTCGTCGATGACGCGACGATTCTGATCAGTTACTTCGCAGTATCCACAGATCTTGATTTCGCACATCGAAAAAAGAACGTTAATATTGGTAAAAATAGTTCGTCGGGTAACTACTAAATGTTGGTACTTCGCAGGCGGATATTGTACGGAATATTGGTAGTTGATGCGAGAATAAAACGGACCACCCATTGTGTTGGTGGCTAAACCTATCGTGCACTAATCCCCAGGCCCCTCGTCCATACTTGACTACGACCAGCGAACCCTTTCGCTCTTAAATGGACTGGTCCGCACAGAGACACCTCCCGCTACGGTGAGCTTGCTAGAACGCTCGGGACAAACAACAACCAGCCAGAGTACCGACGCAGCCATACCCTCGACGGCCTACCGTGAGTTTTGCTTCGGCGACAGCAACAGCGGTTTACGGCGGGGACGCCAACTGACTAGAGAACGATGAAAGTGCTTTGCTTCTGGCCGCATGGAAACCAGAAAGAGGTCCCAGGTGAAATTGACCTTCGGCCAATATTGGTTGCTGGCGCTCGGGAACCTACGGCGTTGCCGCAGGCTACGGTAAGCGTGACCTTCGGCCAAAAGACTCGAGACATCACCGGGACACGCGCCTGGGCAAGCTTCGCAGATCCGAATGACAATGAATGCGTTGCCGATGCGAGAGAACCTACGGCGCTGCCGCAGGCTACGGTGAGGATGACCTTCGGCCAAAAGATCTGGGACATCGCTGGGATCACGTTCGGGTGAGATTCGCAGACCCGACCGACAATGCACGCGTTGTCGATGCGAGCGGGAGATGGGAGCCAGGGATCGGGTTGGCGAGCCGACACTAAGTACGTTCCCACGCAGCGGCATGCTGGATCTGGAGCGACGGGGGCGGCGAGCATTATCGCTGGTACTGAGATGCTGCGGGGCGACTCCGGGTGAAATTGACCTTCGGCCAATGCTAATTGCTGGCGTTCGGGAACCTACGGCGTTGCCGTAGGCTACGGTGAGTGTGACCTTCGGCCAAAAGATTTGGATCATCGCCGGGACACACGACAGGGTGATCCTCGAAGATCCGACCGACGATGGGCGCGCTGTAATTGCGAGCGAGAGATGGGAGCTTTCGGCGATTGTGACCTGCGGCCAAAAGACCGTGGAAATCGTGAGTGGCCTTATGGCGATACCCCTACGCGAATCGCCAACTGGTTCCCTACTACTGCCGGACGAGACTGCGGCGGGGACTTGGCTTCGGTGGTAGAACCAGAGACAGCTGGCGGTGTAGGATGACCGCATGACATCGCCCAACCCGCCCTACTTGGCCCGGCCGCTTCCGGGCGTCTCTCCGCCGAGCCACAAGCAGGTCTCGCAGTGCCTGATCAGCTTTGGCAGCAACCTGGGTGACCGCTTCGACCTGATCGCGGTTGCGGCAGAGGAAATTTCGCGGTGGGACGTGATCAGTAACGAGAAGCCTCTGGAAACGAGCCGGCTTTTCGAAACGCCTCCGATCGGCGGCCCCGGCGGGCAAGAGCCATTCCTCAATGCCGTCGGCGCGTTTGAAACGACCGCACCGGCTCGAGAGATCCTCCACCGCCTGCAACAACTCGAAGATCGCCTTGGCCGTCAGCGCCGCCGACGCTGGGACGCACGCTCGATTGATCTCGATGTTGTTCTGCATGGACGACTGGTCGGTGGCGCGAGCGGACTCGTCGTCCCACACCCGCGATACACCGCCCGGCGGTTTGTGCTGCAGCCGGCCTGCGACGTCGTGCCACACTTCCGCGACCCGAGGTTCGGCTGGACGATGCGCGAGCTCCATGACCACCTGCTTGAAGAAGCCCCGTCACTCGCGCTCGTCACTGGATCACAGTCATTGCGAGAACTGATCTGCCAACGACTCGAAACAGAACACGGCATCCGGTATCTACGCCAGCAAGACTTCACCGACACGTCGCAATCGAGCGACACGCGACTGAAACGGCGTGGGTGACCGACGGACTTCCCGGTGCGCCCCACCAATTCAGCAGTCGGTCGACAGCAAAAGGGGCGGCCGCTTCGATGCCACGCTTGCTGGTACGACTCCACCGAGTGGAGGAAAACCTCCGCTGGCCCGCTCCACACCTGATGTGGCCGGGCGGATGGCAATGGCCGGAATACCGATTGGAGTGCAGTGATATTGACTGGGCTATTCGCGAGCTAGCCTCTGCATATGACTCGATGCGCTGTGAAGCGACTCCGGTCAGCGAAGACGGAAGCTGGTGGTTCCCAGAATCGACTGAATGAAAGCAACCGATTCGTCCGATCAAGTCAAACCGATGCGGATCACAACCGTCAAACTCGCAGGATTTGCTACAACAGATCCACGGTGCGACGATGAGCCACACGACTTGAGATGGAAAGTTAGCGACACAATGTCGCTCGCACCAACGATGCCCTTGTCAATTCGCCCGCGCTCACCCGATACTTCGCATCCTCGAAAGTACCCGTCGAACTTTTCTGCGCGTAAAGCGTCCGGCATTACTGCCGGTCGATGATCATGGAACGTTTTCTATTTCCGCGGTGGACCAATCCCTTCCTTCTAGTCCTCGGTGCTGCCATTGGCGGCGGCGGGCTGTTTGCAGCTGCCATGGGGGGCCTGTTAACGGACCCCGTGACACTGAATATTGGCTATCAGCCAACACAGCCGGTGCCGTTCAGCCACGCGATTCACGCGGGGCAGTTAAAGCTGGACTGTCGGTATTGCCACAACACCGTGTTTGATGCCTCACATGCAGCTGTCCCTCCTACGGCGACCTGCATCAACTGCCACAGCCCCAAAAACGAAGCCGGCCAAACGTCGTTGGCAGCGGTTCAAGCGGACAGCTTGAATCTCAAGCCAATCCACGAAAGCTGGAAATCGGGTAAGAGCATGCAGTGGATTCGCATCCACAACCTCCCCGAGTTCGTTTACTTCAACCACTCCGCCCACGTGAACTCCGGCGTCAGCTGCGTTTCCTGCCACGGTCGAATCGACCAGATGGAAAAGGTCTACCAGCACGAAGAGCTGTCGATGGCGTGGTGTATCGGTTGTCACCAAAATCCAAACGAACACCTTCGTCCGAAAGAGTTTGTCACCAAGCTTGATTGGGAACCTTCGGATGACTTCTGGAAAGAACATTACGACGTCGCGAATCAAGAAGAGTTCGCGTTGAAGGTTCGTGAAGAAGAAAGCATCAATCCCCAACGACACTGTGCGGTTTGCCACCGCTAAACGGATCCGCCCCGCTTTGCCGGGCACCCCGTTTACCAAACATCCCCACAACAACATCGCTTCACCGCGATAGCACCACGCGACGGCGTAGCTATCGCAACAGGGGCGATCTACGGTTCCCACAATCCAATCCAGTCCCGGCAGGCAAGCCGAATTCGCCGCGCCAGCAACTGATCGATTCAAACCAAGATGACGCAAAAGCAATCCAGCAAGAACAGCCAAGCTCCTAACTACTGGCGTAGTCTTTCGGAGTTAAATGGCAGTTCGGAGTTCAAGGAAAAGTTTTTACACCGCGAATTCCCCGTTGCCGCTTCGGAATTTCCCGAAGGCGTTTCCAGACGACGCTGGATGCAATTGATGGGCGCCTCGCTAGCGATGGCCGGCGTAGCCGGTTGCCGCTATCCCGAAGAGGTTATTGCCCCCTTCGTGATTCGCCCCGAAGGCCGTGTTCCGGGTGAATTCTACGAGCGTGCGACCAACTTCGAGCTCGCCGGAACGGTTCACAACCTGATCGTCCGCTGCTTCGACGGCCGCCCACAGCACGTCGAGCCGAACACCACGCACCCTTCGTCCGCCGGAACGAACACCTACGTTCAGGCATCGATCCTTGGTCTTTACGACCCGGACCGTTCTCGCGGCGATGACGGCCCTGTGCTGAAGCGAATCGGCGATGCTCGTAAGCAAGAGACGACCTGGGAAGACTTCTTCACCGTCGGCCGTGCGGCGATCAAGAAAGCCGCCAGCAACAACGAAGGCAAGGGCTTCGCGCTGCTGACTTCGCCGACCGAATCGCCGACAACGGTCCGCATGCTCGCCGAGTTGCAAGCGAAACTGCCTCAAGCGACGATCGCATCCTACAACACCATCGATGGTGGCGTGATGCGTCAAGCGACTCAGCAAATGCTGGGAACCGCTTGCGAACAGTCACTGGACCTCAGCAAGGCCAAAGTCATCTTCGTACTCGGTGCTGACCCACTGGGCAACGATCCCGGATCGCTTCTCGCGTCACGCACCTTCGCCGAGAAACGCGATCCCACCACCGGCGAAATGAGCCGGTTGTACGTCGCCGAAGCTGGTTACAGCGTGACCGGAACCATGGCTGACACACGCCTGGCCGTCCGTCCAAGTCAAATGCCTGCGTTCCTGGCCGAAGTTGGCCGGGGCGTCGACCGATTGAAAGCCGGTGAAAGCCACGACGATCATTCGCATGATGAACTTCCGTTTAACCACGAAGACATCACCGCGACCGAACGCCAAGAACGATTCCTCGATTGCCTTGTTCACGACATCCATGCCGCTGGTGAACAAGCGGTTGTGATCGTCGGTACCGGACTTGGCGCTGACGCTGTTGCCGCCGGAATCGAACTGAACAAAAAGCTCGGATCGCTCGGCACCATCCAAACGTTCACACCGTGTGCCGACCGCGACCTGCAAACCAAGTCGCTCGCCGAATTGGTTGACGCAATCAACGCTGGTGACATCGAAACATTGATGATCGCCGGCAACAACCCGCTGGTCACCGCTCCTGGCGATGTTGATGTCGCCGCGGCGATTGGCAAGGTTAAACAAACGGTTTACCTGGGCGAGTACGACGACGAGACCGCCGTCTTGTGCAACTGGTCGTTGCCAATGTCGCATCCACTCGAATCGTGGAGCGACTGCGTCAACGGGCAAGGCTATTACGGCATCGGTCAGCCACAAATCCTGCCATTGATGGGCGGACGCACGCTTGCCGAAGTCATCGCGTTCTTGATTGAAAGCGAAGTCACCGACCCGATGCTGATCGTCCGCAAGACCGCTGACGAAATCGCTGGCAAGTCGCTGAAAGAACGCGAATGGCGACAATTGCTGCACGACGGATTCTCGGACGCCCTGAAAGGCCCTGCCGCGATCAGCGACGTCAGCGGAACCGCCAAAGAACTGCCCAGCGAAACGCCTGAAGTCGTCGCGGCGAAGGACATCGACGAGAACAACTTCGAAGTCGTCTTCACCGTGCCCGACGGTCTTTACGACGGCCGCTTTGCCAACAACGGTTGGTTGCAAGAATTGCCACAACCGATCACCAAGCTGACTTGGGGCAACGGAGCTTTGATCGGCCCCGCGACTGCCGCGAAGCTGGGAATCAAGCACGGTTACTACATCACGCTGCGTCGCGGCGAATCGAAGATTGAACTGCCCGTTTACGAAGTTCCCGGTATCGCTCCCGGCGTCGTGACGGTCTCGATCGGATACGGACGAACCCGCGCCGGCATGGTCGGCGGTATGACCGACTACAGCGTCGACGCCGTTGGTATCGATGTTTCGCCGATCCGCACCACGGATTCGATGTCGATTGCCTACTCGGTCGAAGCCCGACCGAACTACAGCGAGTACGAATTCGCGACCACCCAGAACCACTGGGCCATCGATGAACTTGGACGCGAAGAAACCGAACGCCGTAGCTACAACTTGGTCCGTGAAGGCACCGTCGAACTGTTGAACAAGGTTCCGACTTTCGCGAACGAACAACCGAAAGCTCCTCACGTTCCCAAAGTCGGCGAATACGGATCGCTTCAATACGAGCCGATCCAAGAGATCGAAAAAGACCCCGCATTCGACTTTGCACCGCAGTGGGGTATGGCAATCGACTTGTCGAAGTGCCTCGGCTGCAACGCCTGTGTGGTCGCTTGCCAAAGCGAAAACAACGTGCCGATCGTCGGTGCGGAACAAGTTCGCAACAGCCGTGAAATGCACTGGTTGCGTATCGACACGTACTTCCAAGGCGACGCCGACGACGCTCAAGTCGTCCACCAGCCGATGGCTTGTATCCACTGCGAAACCGCACCTTGCGAACAGGTTTGCCCGGTCGCCGCGACCGTCCACACCAACGAAGGCATCAACGCGATGGCTTACAACCGGTGTATCGGAACGCGTTACTGTGCGAACAACTGCCCGGTGAAGGTCCGTCGCTTTAATTACTTCAATTACAACGCCGAAGTCGGCGTTGGCTACGGCGTCGAAGCCTTTCCGAGTGCTATCGAAAAAGCCAACCGCAAGCTTCAAGCACTGGTCCTCAACCCCGAGGTCACCGTGCGTGGCCGCGGTGTCATGGAAAAGTGCACCTACTGCGTCCAACGCGTCGAAAAGGCGAAAATCCACGCTCGCAAAGAAGGCCGCAAGATCGAAGACGGCGACGTCATCACCGCTTGCCAGGCCGCCTGCAGCACCAACGCGATCGACTTCGGAAACATCAGTGACGAAGAATCGGTCGTCGCCAAAAAGCACGCCGATACCCGTGCGTACGGCATGCTCGAGCAACTCAACATCAAGCCACGCACGATGTACCTCGCTCGCGTTCGCAACCCTCACCCACGCTTGAAAACCACCCAACAGATCGAAGACTTGGCCACCATCGAAGCCCACCACGGGCACGGCGGTCACGGTGAAGGCGATGGGCACGACGAACATGCTGCGGATGCACACGGCGAAGCCGCACACAATGACTCCGCACACAGCGATGAACACCACGGCGAAGAGCAACACGCCGAATAATTGACACTTGCAGCCACGGGCAACGACTAAGTTTGTCGGCCCGTCGCGCCCCGCACAATCCAGACGAAGACCTCTTCAACCAATAAGAACGTTTCATGTCACTGGCCATTCCAAACGGACTGGATAACACCGTCGAACGACCCGGCGAACGCGCCCCACTCGTTCTCGGTAATACGAATTATCACGACATCACCGAATCGGTCTGCCAAGTTGCCGAGCGTAAGCCAAGTGCCGGTTGGGTTGGCGGGTTCCTGGTCGCGTTTGCACTGCTGCAGATGCTGGGCTTGCTGATCGTTTACTTGATCTACACCGGTGTCGGCGTCTGGGGTAACCGTGCTCCGATTTTCTGGGGCTGGCCGATTGTAAACTTCGTTTTCTGGGTCGGTATTGGCCACGCGGGAACGCTGATTAGTGCGATCCTTTACCTGTTCCGCCAAGAATGGCGAACCAGTATCAACCGCGCCGCCGAAGCGATGACGATCTTCGCCGTTGCCTGTGCAGGTACCTTTCCAGGTATCCACGTCGGCCGCGCCTGGCTGGCGTTTTGGCTCGCACCGTACCCCAGCTTGAACCTCTGGATGTGGCCACAATTCCGCAGCCCGCTGCTGTGGGACGTTTTCGCGGTTTCAACCTACGGCACCGTGTCGCTGTTGTTCTGGTACATGGGGATGGTTCCCGATTTGGCGACCTTCCGTGACCGCAGCAAAAACAAATATCGCCGCATGATCTACGGCCTGCTGTGCCTGGGATGGAGCGGATCGTCGCGTCACTGGATGCGATACGAAAAGGCCTACGCGATTCTGGCCGCCTTGGCTGCCCCGCTGGTTCTCTCGGTACACACGATCGTTTCGTTTGACTTCGCGGTTTCGCAAGTTCCCGGTTGGCACACAACGATCTTCCCACCGTACTTCGTCGCGGGTGCGATC
Organism: Rhodopirellula baltica; assembly: GCA_002901265.1. Taxonomy (GTDB): domain Bacteria; phylum Planctomycetota; class Planctomycetia; order Pirellulales; family Pirellulaceae; genus Stieleria; species Stieleria baltica_A. The sequence goes on from PPHI01000009.1 coordinate 8,856, forward strand.
TTCAGCGGTTTCGCGATGGTGCTCACGCTGATGATCCCGGCTCGCTCGATGCTGAACCTGGAAAAACTGATCACGATCCGGCACTTGGAAAACATGTGCAAGATCATCCTGGCAACCGGCTCACTGGTCGGTCTCGCCTACGGAACAGAATTCTTCATCGCCTGGTACGGACAGGTGCCCGCTGAGCAATTCGCGTTCATCAACCGTGCCTTCGGGCCTTATTGGTGGGCTTACTGGACCATGGTTTCCTGCAACGTGATCAGCCCACAGCTGTTCTGGTTCAAGAAATGCCGCACCACACCTTGGATCATCGTCGTGGTCTGCATCTTCGTGAACATCGGGATGTGGTTCGAACGCTTCGTGATCACGATCACCAGTTTGTCACGCGACTACCTGCCCAGTGCCTGGGCGTACTTTTCACCGACCTGGGTCGATTGGGGAATGCTGATCGGTTCGTTCGGACTGTTCTTTACCTTGTTCCTGCTGTTCTGCCGTACCCTGCCGGTGATCAACATGGCCGAAGTCAAATCGAGCTTGGCCAAGCAACATCACATGGCACATGCCGCAGCCGAGCACGGTGAAGCAGAACATTAAGAAAGGCGACGATTCACAGAGTCAGAGCTTTTGGCGCCAAGTTACGAAACATTTATTCAAGCACTTGTGATCTGTTTCGATGGATCAGGAAAACATGTCGGATACCAATTCTGAAAAAATCGTTCACGGGATGATGGCCGAGTTCACAACGGTCGACACGTTGTTGAGCGCTTGCCGTCGCATCCGTGATGCCGGCTATACAAAAACTGACGCCTACACGCCGTTCCCGGTTCACGGGATCGACAAGGCGCTCGGAATCAAACCGACAATCCTTCCATGGATCTGCTTCTTTGCAGGCCTGACCGGCACGTGTATCGCGCTGACCATGGAAATTTGGATGAACGGTGTTGATTACAAGTACATCATCTCCGGCAAACCGTTCATCTCGCTACCAGCATTCATCCCGGTCGCGTTCGAGCTAACGATTCTGTTGGCATCCTTCGGTGCGTTCTTCGGCATGTGGGCCCTCAACGGCCTGCCGCGTTTCAGCAATCCGATGTTCACCGACCCGCGATTCGACCGCGCCACCGATGACCGGTTCTTCCTGTATATCGATGCCAAAGACGAGCGTTACGATGCCGCAGGCGTTCGATCGCTGCTGACCGATACCGGCAGCGACTACGTCAGCGAAGTGCTCGAAGACAACACCCCCAAAGAGATCCCGCGGCCGATCTTCGTCATCTGGGGTGTTGCCGTTGCCGCGTCGGTCATCCCGTTGTTGTGCGTCCTGTTGATGCGTGTCACCAACAGCAGCCAGCCGCGTTTCCACATCTTCATGGACATGGACTTTTCGCCGGCAAAAGACGCGCAGCAAGTCACTAGCTTGTTTGCCGACAACCGTGCGATGCGTCCCGACGTTCCCGGTACCGTCGCCCGTGGCCAACTGATCGGTTCACTCGACGTGATGACCGGTATCGATGTCGATTCGCTGCAAGCGATGAACGCCCCTCAAGCTCAACGCTTGGTCGCCGCGTTCATGCAAGATGACCAAGCCGCGATAGCCGACGAAGTCACCGATGTCGCCAAAGCCGAGGACGACAAAGAAACACCAAGCGTGATGGACACCACACCTTGGGTCACCGAAAACCCGATGACCGTCGACAGCGAGTTGATGGCCCGCGGCCAACAACAATTCGGCATCTACTGCAGTGTCTGCCACGGCATGGACGGCAAAGGCAACGGCCTAGTCAATCAACGTGCTCAGGAAAAAGGTTTCGACACCTGGGTGCCACCGTCCAACATGCACCAAGACACGCTGTACAGCGACAAATACCCCGATGGAAAGCTGTTCTCGACGATCAGCAACGGGATTCGCAAAATGCCGGGCTACGCCGGACAGATCAAGGTCGAAGACCGCTGGGCTATCGTCGCCTATGTTCGCGCCTTGCAGAAAAGCCAAAATGCGACGATGGACCTGATTCCAGAAGGTCGCAAAGAAGAAGTCAAAAGTGCTGTCGACGCCGCCCAAAAAGAGCTGCAACGACAAGCCGACGAAGCCGCCAAGGCAGCCGCCGCTCGCGAGCAAAAGTAATTGATGTCAGCTTCGCGTCCCAACGACGCGAGATTATTAAACCGCGATTGCCGGTGGCATTCGCCTTAGAAACAACCACGCTTCTGTACAGTCAACTTCAGTTCAAACATGTCCGAACACGCCGCACCGAAGTTTAAGCCAGCGGACGATCCGACGTTCAGCCTGCCATCGTCGTTGGCCAGTTTGCAATTGCCGCTGCTCGGTGGCGGCTTGGTGGCACTTATCGTTGGCGTCGGCATGGCATTCGCCGCCGAAAGCGAATCGATGCCACGATTCGGTTTTTCAACCTACCTGACGGCGTACATGTATGTGCTGACTCTGGCACTCGGTTCGCTGTTCTTCGTCCTGATCCAGCACCTCGTGCGTGCGGGATGGAGCGTGGTGGTTCGTCGCATCGCCGAATGCTTCATGATCTTGATCTTGCCGCTCGCGATCCTGTTTTTGCCAATCCTGTTCTCGCTATTCTTCGAAGGTCGACTGTTCGTCTGGACCGACCCGAATTTTGCTAGCGCACACGGGCTAGACGCAAAAATGTGGGCCACCAAAACCAGCTTCTTGAACGCACCGTTCTTCATCGCACGGTCGGTTCTGTACTTCCTGATCTGGGGCGGACTCGCCGTGTATTACTGGCGTGGCAGCACCACTCAGGATGAAACCGGCGAACGCGCCGCGACTGATCGCATGCAGTACTGGGCTGGCCCCGCTGTGATGCTGTTCGCGTTGACGACCTCGTTCGCGGCGTTCGACTGGGGCATGAGCCTGGCACCGATGTGGTTCTCGACCATGTTCGGCGTCTACATCTTTGCCGGCGCGATCCTGAGTGCACACTGCTTGATCACCGTCGTGTCGTACGTGCTGCAACGTCACGGCGCGATGAAAGACGAAATCACGGTCGAGCATTACCACGACCTTGGCAAATACATCTTCGGTTTCATCGTTTTCTGGACCTACATCGGATTCAGCCAATACCTGCTGATCTGGTACGGAAACATGCCAGAAGAAACGGAATGGTTTTTCGCCCGTCAGCGGGGTGTTTTCGGCGGTCTTTCGATCGCCCTGATTTTGCTGCACTGGTTGGTGCCTTTCCTTGGCACGATGAGCCGTCACATCCGACGCCGCCCCGGCCTGATGGCGATGTGGGCGTGTTACATCCTGGTCATGCACGCAATTGACATTTACTGGATCGTGATGCCCGAAGCCCGGCATCTTGTTCACGAAAACATTCCCAACCTGGGTGGAGCACTTGGCCTGATTGCCAGCATCCTTTCGATCGTTGGCATGACCGCCCTGTTCGTTGGCCTCGGTCTCCGTGTTGCCAGCGGCAACCGTGTGATCGCTGTTCGCGACCCACGCCTCCGTGAATCGATCGTTTTCGAAAACCTTTAGGACGGCATTAGTACACAGGAGGGGGCGGGACACCGCGTCGCATCAACGGGTTTTCCGCCTCCGCATTTCGGCCCAAGACCGATAGAATCAGACAAATAAAGCCATGGCTAAATACGACGACCTAGATACACGCCAGATTTTCGTGATCGGAATCGGTTCGGTTCTTGTGACGATCGTCACCATCTTGGCGGTTCAGTACGTGTACTACCTCCTGGTAGACGCGCACCAAACTCAGCTCCAAGCTGACAGCAGCTACAGCCGACAAAACCAAGTGTTGACCGACCAAACCGAAAGCATCTCTCGCTACGGCGCCGACCCCGCGACGGGCAACGCAATCATGCCGATCGAGAAAGCGATGCAAGCGGTCATCGAAGAGGCGCACTCCGACAACCACGCTGATGACAACGAAAGCGACGCAACCTAGCTCGCCGGAAACTGCATTCACGCGGATGCAAGCGACCGGTATCACGACCATCGCCTACTTGGCGATCACGCTCGTCGTGTGCGCCGGACACGTGCTCTGCGGTGAATCCAGTGCGTTCGCACAAGGCGCGTTCACCGACAACGACGCCGTCACGCTGAACACCGGGTTGCCTCGCGAAGCCGAGGGAATCACCGTCGATCAAAACTTGGGCGACTCGCTGCCCCTGGATTTATCGTTGACGGATTCCAACGGCAATGAAATCAAAGTGGCGGACGTCATCGACGGAACCGTCCCAACCATTTTCACGATGAACTACAGCAATTGCCCAATGCTGTGCAGTATCCAACTGAACCAGCTGACCGCGTCGCTGAATCAGTTGGACCTGAAACTGGGCGAAGACTTCCGAATCCTGACCGTCAGCATCGATCCCAAAGAGACGACGAAACGGGCCGCGGAAACCAAAGCAAAATACGTCGACGATGTTGTCAATCAGCCGCTCGCAAACCGCGGTTGGACCTTCACCACCGCCAAACAGCCGGTGATCGACAAGTTGGCTGACACCGTTGGGTTTCGATACCGCTACGACGAAGCCATTCAACAATACAACCACCCAGCGATGCTGGCGTTTATCTCGCCCAAAGGCGTGATCACACGCTATTCGCTTTCGCTGGACTTTCCGGCTGATCAACTGAAACTCGCTTTGGTCGAAGCGGGCGAAGGAACGGTCGGAAACGCCGTCGACCAATTCATCATGTGGTGCTACAGCTATGACCCCGACTCCAATTCCTACACACCGCACGCTTGGCGACTCATGCGTCTGTGTGGGCTTGGCTTCATCGGGGTGATGTTGGCCGCACTGGTTCCCTACTGGGTCGGTCGCAAAGGCGGTCCCGGTTCGGCGGACCAAAGTCCCCATGCGACTGGCTCGCCGGTCGACAGTTCAGACAACCCGTCCGCTGTCGAAACCCATTCGAACGAACAATAAATCAAACTCACCTTTCGAAATGTTGAACATGATTCCCGCTGCGATCACGTTGCTTGCCGACCAAACTGAAAGCAAGCTGTCGCTTTTCCCAAAGTCGGCATCGACGTTCTCGTCGGATTCCGACTGGATCTTTCACTTCATCACCATCGTCGCGCTGATCTTCTTCATCGCGATCGTGATCGCGTTGTTCGGTTTCGCACTGAAATACAAGAAAGCGAAAGGCCAACAAGCGGAAAGCCAAACGGATCACAACACCACCATCGAATTGGTTTGGTCGATCGGCCCATCATTCTTGCTGATCGTGATGTTCTACTTCGGTGCACAGGGCTTCCTGAATCACCGCACCATCCCAGAAGGCGCTTATGACCTTGGTGTCGACGCTTACAAATGGGGCTGGGGCATCAACTACGGCAAGTTCGTCATTCACCCCGAATTGCACGTGGTCGCCGGTGAGCCAACCAAGCTGACGATGACAAGCAAAGACGTCATCCACAGCCTGTACATCCCTGCGTTCCGCGTCAAAAAGGACATCGTCCCTGGCCGTTTCAACTACATGTGGTTCAAAGCGACCGAGCCGAGCGAAAAGATCGCGACCGACGAAGAGCTGGAACAACTGGCCGCCAAAGACGCCGAAACGAACGCCAGCTGGGACTATGACGCACGTCAGTTCACCCCCGATGGCTATTCGTTCTACGACCTCTACTGTGCAGAGTACTGCGGAACGAATCACTCGCAAATGCAAACCGTCGTTGTCGTTCACGAAACCCGTGAAGACCTCGAAGCTTGGATCAAAAAATACAGCAGCCGCCCATCGACCGAGTCACCCGCCAGCTACGGCGAAAAACTGTATCAACGCCGCGGATGCAAAAGCTGCCACTCGATCGACGGAACCAAACTGGTCGGCCCAAGCTGGAAAGACCTCGCCGGTAAATCGCGTCCGCTGGCAAGCGGCGAATCAGTCACCGCGGACGAGAACTACCTGCGTGAGTCGATCCTGAACCCGAAAGCCAAGATCGCTGCCGGATTCCAACCTGTCATGCCGAGCTACAAAGGCCAGCTGACTGACGACGACATTTATAGCTTGATCGAATACATCAAGAGCCTCGGCGAAGCCGGAGCAAGCGGTGGCGAAACGACCGCCGCCGAAGGTGAAGGACAACCCGCCGAAGCGGCGGCCGAGTAAGCCTGCGACGCCGCCGCAGACGTGGCGAGCGATTACGATTCCCCGAAACAATTTAAAAGAACACCGAATTCACGCTAAACTCTTCTGAACTGCCGACTTGCTCAACGAGCAACGACGACCGGAAGAGCCAATCGTTCGAGGTAAATAATGTCTGTTGGATCAGTCCCAGCCGGATACGAAGTCAAAGATCCAGGCTACCCGACTCCTGAAGAAAACTACCTGACCAACTCGCGCGGCTTATTGACCTGGGTCTTCACTCTGGATCACAAGCGAATCGGCGTGATGTACTTGGTCGGCGTCTCGCTGGCGTTCCTTATTGCCGGTCTGCTGGCACTGGGGATTCGTTTGCACCTGTTCGCGCCAGACGGATGGTTGTTCAACAACGAATTCTTCAAGTGGCTCGCCCCTGACAAGGCCCCCAACGACATTTACAACCAGGTCTTCACCCTTCACGGGGCGATCATGGTGTTCCTGTTTATCATCCCCAGTATTCCGGCCGCACTCGGTAACTTCCTGGTGCCCGTAATGCTGGGTGCCAAAGACGTCGCCTTCCCACGACTGAACCTCAGCAGTTTCTTTCTGTGGGTCGCCGGAGCCGTGTTCTTCGTGATGGCGTTGCTCGCCAGCGGTCTCGATACCGGCTGGACGTTCTATACGCCTTACAGCACGACAACTGACACCTCGGTGATCTTGGCTACCTCGGGTGCGTTCATCCTGGGTTTCAGCTCGATCTTCACCGGTCTGAACTTCATCGTGACCATCAACACGATGCGTCCGCCAGGGATGACTTGGTTCCGCATGCCACTGTTCTTGTGGGCAACCTACTCGACCAGCATCATCCAGGTTTTGGCGACGCCCGTCTTGGGCATCACGCTGCTGTTGCTGATCGCTGAACGCACCATGCACATCGGGATCTTTGACCCCGAATACAACGGTGACCCTGTCACCTACCAACACTTTTTCTGGTTCTACAGCCACCCCGCTGTATACATCATGATTCTGCCCGCCTTCGGCGTGATCAGCGAACTGATCAGTGTTCACTCGCACAAACGAATCTTCGGTTACCGCTTCATCGCGTACTCCTCGATCGCGATTGCCTTGTTGGGCTTCTTGGTCTGGGGACACCACATGTTCACCGCGGGCATGGGCTCGATGACCACGATCATCTTTAGTGCCCTGACGTTCACCGTTTCCGTACCATCGGCCATCAAGGTGTTCAACTGGTTGGCCACGATGTACAAGGGTGCGATCACGATGACCACGCCGATGTGCTACGCCATCGCGTTCATCTTCCTGTTCACAATTGGCGGTCTGACCGGACTTCACCTCGGTACGCTCGCAACCGACATGCACCTGCACGACACTTACTTTGTTGTCGCCCACTTCCACTACGTGATGGTCGGCGGAACACTGGTTGCCTTCCTGGGTGCTGTCTTCCACTGGTGGCCAAAAATGTTCGGCCGCATGTACAACGAACTTGGCGGACAGATTTCCGCAGTGATCGTGTTCCTCGGTTTCAACCTCACCTTCTTGCCACAGTTCGTCCTCGGTAGCCGCGGGATGCCTCGCCGTTACGCGACCTACGACCCTGAGTTCGCCGGCTTGCACGCGATGAGCACCTGGGGTGCTTTGCTGCTCGGCATCGGATTGTTGGTCGCATTGGTCGTCCTGCTGGTTTCGCTGGTCAAAGGCAAGAAAGCCCCTGCGAACCCTTGGGGTGCCGCAACCTTGGAATGGGCCTGCACCTCGCCACCGCCGTTCTACAACTTTGAACGCCCACCAGTAGTAGGTGACCCCTACGAATTCGGTGACATCCAATGGGACGCGGCTTCAGAACGCTACGTGAAAATTGAGCCGAAACGCGAAACCGTCCCCAGCGAAAAACCCGCCGAAAGCCCAGCACACGCCGGGGAATAGTTCCCCGCTATTGAAATAGCAATCGCATAGATACCGCGACGATCGAAGCCGACCACGGTCAACCTTCGGTCCTCGCATCGGGACGACGCCTCGGAGGCGATTCCGATCCACTTTGCACTTTTAAACATCCATTTCCCCCGCACGGTTGACTCCACTGATGGCTACCACTGATGCCGGGCACTCTGCCACGGCCGACCATTCAGCCGATTCACACGGTCACGACCACGACCATCCGTCGTACCTCGCTCACCACTTCGACACCCCCGAACAACAGTTCGATAGTGGTAAGCTCGGGATGTGGATTTTCCTGGTAACCGAAGTCCTGTTCTTCAGCGGGATGTTCTGTGCCTACGCCATTTACCGATCTTGGCGTCCTGACGTCTTCGAAGGCTGCAGCCAGTTTTTGAACACCAAACTTGGTGCGATCAACACCGGCGTTCTGCTGTTCAGCTCCTTCACGATGGCTTGGGCCGTTCGTGCGTCGCAGCTCGAACAACACAAAAAGACCGCCGCCCTGATCGCATCAACACTTTGCTGTGCGATGATCTTCTTGGGCGTCAAGGCGATCGAATACTCGCACAAATGGACGATGGGCCTGCTGCCTGCCGGTCTGTTTACCTACGACCCAAGCAACCCACACCCTGTCGGTGGGCCGAACTACTTGGCTTACATCTGCGCCCCGTTCGCAGTGGCCACAGTCGGGATCTTTATCTGGTTGGTTGTCAGCTTCCTGCGTGGAGCCAAATTCCAATTCGAATGTGCCAAGCCAATCTTGGTCGTTTTCCTGTGCTTCTTCGTCGGTGTCGGACTGGGAACAATCCTGGAATCTGGCGGTAGCGAATCCCATGGAACCGAACACGCTGCTCACGTCGAAGGCGGTGAGCACGACTCGCACGCTGAAGGAGAACATGCGGGCGAAGGCGAACACGCTGCCGAATCGCATGAGCAAGAAGCGGCAACGGAAGAGACCGCCGAAGCTGCACCTACGGAAGCCATTGCAGGTCTCGTCGCTCCCGGAACCATGGTCAGCAGTGACAACGAACTGGACGTCATCAAACGTCTCGCTGCCGACACGACCAACACCGGTTTGCAAGGCGAACTTGCTGCCCGTCAGGCCCAAAACGACATGGCAAACGGTGCGATCACCTATCACGTCTACGATGACGTTTCGGCCACCGTCGCCGCGGCAGAAGAAAACGTGATGCGTAAAAGCCGCGCGGGCGTGTTCTTCAGTATCTATTACTGCATGACCGGCGTTCACGCGATTCACATCCTCGCCGGTATCGGCGTGCTGATCTGGTTGCTCGTCCGTGCCTTGCGACAAGATTTCAACAAGAACTACTTTGGTCCCGTCGACTACGTCGGTCTGTACTGGCACTTGGTCGACTTGATTTGGATCTACCTGTTCCCGCTGATGTACCTGATCCGGTAAGGCAGCCTGCCACCGACCGTCGATCGTTTCACCAAGCCAACTCCCTTTCTGAACCGTTTAATACTCACCATGTCAGCACACGAAGGCTCTCGCGAAGGTTACGATTTCGCGCACCCATTGCCACTGCCGTTGTTGTTCGGTGTCTTTGTCGTCTTGACCTTGCTGACCGTTCTGACGGTGTTTCAGGCGAACTTTGACTTGGGTAGCTACGACATCATCGTCGTGATGATCATCGCCACCATCAAAGCAGTGCTGGTCGGTTCGATCTTCATGCACCTAGCGTTCGACAAACCGATGAACGTCATCTGGTTCCTCGGATCGTTCGTCTTCGTCGGACTGTTCATCATGTTCACGCTGTTCGATAACCGTGCTTCGCAAGGTGATGACATCCCAGTCACGAACGACGCCGTCATGGCCGCACCAGCCGAAGGCTAATCGCCTCGGCTAGTACAAAACATCACAAACGGCTTCCACCAAAGGTGCGAAGCCGTTTTTTGATGCGCTGATCCTTTTACCCGAGTGGCCTTAGGAAGCGACCGCCAATTCCGGTGCCGCCGGAAAATCGATTTCCGTATCGGCGACGTGATTGAAGTAATTCGTGAACAGGTTCAGCGCCACGTTGGCGATGATCTCTGTCACCGCGTCTTCGCCAAAGCCATGCGAGCGAATGTCCGCCAAGTCATGGCTGCTGACAAACCCTTGCTTCTGCACGATCGCACGGGCGAATTTGACCAAGGCATCGTCTTTCGAATCAACAGAACTGCCACGACGGGCGTCAGCAATCTGCTCGCCAGAGAGCCCAGCGTGTTTGCCCAGCGCCGAGTGAGCTGCCAAGCAGTAGCCGCACTCGTTGGCCTGACCAACCGACAACGCGATCAGCTCACGCTGCTTTGCCGTTAAAACACCAGTGGCCAATTGTCCGCTGAACTGCAAGTACGCCGACAACGTTGCGGCCGAGTTCCCCATGACCTGCATCATGTTCGGAACCATCCCCAGCTTTGACTGGATCGCGTCGTAGAGGGGACGAACTTTGGCATCGGCTTGTTCAACGCTAACGTGTGGTAGACGGGACATCGGAGATTCTCCAAATCGAAAGTGGAAAGAGTTTTGTTTCAGGCCATTTGCCTGACGAAGAACAGCTCTATTCAGCTCTCGTGCCAAACCTCACAACAAATCCGCAAGTCATTACCCAGCAAGGATTTAAAAAACCGGCAGGGCAAAACCAATAGCCACGACATTTCGTGGTACGATGAAATATCGTTACACAATCACGTTATTTCGTTACCGGATCGAATCGATGGGACTTGATACGTATGCCGTTTTTGGTGACCCGAAAGAGATCTTGCTCGCGATCTCAGGCAAACATCACTTGCCCGAGCTGCTCCCCCTTGCGGTACAGCGACTGGGGCACGATCTACAGATTGCGTTGGTACGGATTTGGCTGACCAAGCCACCACGTGACGGCGACTGCGACCGCTGCTCACTTGCCACCGAATGCCGTGACCGTCGCGCATGTTTGCACTTGGCGGCCAGCTTCGGAAATAGCCGTGTCGATCCAGATCAGCACTGGCAAGACACGGATGGAAGTTTTCGGCGAATGCCAATGGGCGTTCGAAAAGTCGGCCAGATTGCGGCAACCGGGGAACCGATCCGTATCAACATCGGCGAAGGATCCGATTGGATCGTCGATCCCGCCTGGGTCGAATCCGAAGGCATCGTCGCTTTCCAAGGCATGCCGCTGCGCTATCGAGATGAGACGCTCGGAGTGCTCGGCATCTTCTCACGAGTCCCGATCGGGCCATCTTGCGACCAATGGCTGATGATGATCAGCGACCAACTGGCCGCAGCGATTTCCAGCGCCCAAGCCGTTGACGAAATCGAATCGCTCCGTCGACGGCTGGAACTTGAAAATGAATATCTACGTGAAGAAGTCGGCGAAGTCTCCTTTGGTGAACTGGTCGGACAAAGCGCCGCGCTACAAACCATCGTTCGCCAAATCGACCTAGTCGCCCCAACCGACTCAAGTGTGCTTGTGCTTGGCGAAAGCGGCACCGGTAAGGAACTGATCGCTCGTGAAGTCCATCGCCGCAGCGACCGTTGCGACCGGCCGTTGATCAAAGTGAACTGTGCGGCAATCCCACGTGAACTCTACGAGAGCGAATTCTTTGGACACAGCAAAGGTTCCTTTACCGGAGCACTCCGCGACCGTGCCGGACGATTCGAACTGGCCGACGGTGGAACACTGTTCCTCGATGAAGTCGGTGAGATCCCTTTGGACCTGCAATCGAAACTACTACGCGTGTTGCAGGAAGGCGAACTCGAACGCGTTGGCGAAGAACGAACACGCCGTGTCAACGTTCGCATCATCGCAGCCACCAACCGTGACCTGCGCAACGAAGCGATCAAAGGTCGCTTCCGCCAAGACCTCTATTACCGATTGAGCGTCTTCCCGATCGAACTCGCGCCGCTGCGCATGCGCTCCGAAGACATACCATTGCTCGCGAAGCACTTCCTCCGTTCGATCAGCCGCAAGCTCGGTCGTAAATCGTTTCGCCTAACGCTCGCCAACGTCCAACAATTACAGCGATACAACTGGCCTGGAAATATTCGTGAACTTCAACACGTGCTTGAACGCTCCGCCATCGTATCAATCGATGGCAAATTGCGTTTCGACCTACACGACGACCTCTCCGAGCTGGGACAGATTGACGACCAACACTACCGGTCGAACACCGACACCGAATCCATTTTGACCGAGGCTGAATTGATTCAGCTCCAGATCAACAACATTCGCAACGCACTGCGACAATGTGCTGGCAAAATCTACGGTCCCGAAGGTGCCGCAGCAGTGCTGGGCCTGAAACCGACCACGCTCGCTTCGCGAATGCGCAAGCTAAACGTCAGCACCTCTGCGCAGTGATCCGGGCTTGGTGGACGAAGTGTTTGGTCACTGAATGTTCACCCTCGCGAAGATCTCCCCATGCACCTAATGCATGGAAGCCATCGGGACAATGCATTGGAAAGCCCCTTCTTCGAGGCCTACAGTGGTCTGAAAGTAACACCGGTCTAAAAGTAGAGCGTTTTCGGGATCGTTGCCCGAAAGCCCCCGTGACGACCATTCCCCGGAGATCACAATGAATCGTATGTCCATGGCTTTGGCAAAAACCGCCAAACCTTTTCGTCTGTTGGTCCTCGCAGCGGGCTGCGTCGCAGGCTCCTCAACAACTGCGTTCGCTCAATCGAGCCCTGCCCAGGCAGACCCTTCGCAGACAAACACTGCGTCCGGTGACGCGGCGCAATGTCCCGTTGTTGGCGGCACACATGAATACGCCCCAGCGAGAATGCGCACCACCGCAGCGGGTTCAATGTCCAACGCCGGTTGGTGGCCCAACCAACTGAACCTCAGCGTCCTGCACCAAAACTCGGCCAAGGGAAATCCCATGGGGCCGGATTTTAACTACGCCGACGAATTCGCCAAGCTGGACTTGGACGAGCTTAAGAAAGACGTCAACGCCCTGATGACCACGTCGCAGGACTGGTGGCCGGCTGACTACGGTCACTACGGCCCCTTGTTCATTCGCATGGCATGGCACAGTGCTGGTACTTACCGTGTGACCGACGGACGTGGTGGCGCAGGCTATGGCACACAGCGGTTTGCGCCTCTGAATAGCTGGCCCGACAACGCCAACCTGGACAAAGCACGTCGCCTGCTTTGGCCCATCAAACAGAAATACGGCAACAAGATTTCCTGGGCAGACTTGATGGTCTTCGCCGGTAACTGCGCCTTGGAATCAATGGGCTTCGAAACGATCGGGTTTGCCGGCGGACGTGCCGATGTCTGGGAACCTCAAGAAGACATCTACTGGGGCCCCGAAAGCGAATGGCTTGGCGGTAAACGCTATGACAAAGACGACAGCGAATTGGAAAACCCGCTCGCCGCAACACAGATGGGTCTGATCTACGTCAACCCGGAAGGCCCCAAGGGTCAACCCGATCCGATGGCCGCCGCCGAAGCCATCCGTCGCACCTTTGGCCGGATGGCAATGAATGACGAAGAAACCGTTGCACTGATCGCTGGCGGACACAGCTTCGGCAAAGCACACGGTGCGGCCAGCCCCAAAGGCAATGTCGGCCCCGAACCCGAAGCCGCCGGCCTCGCCGAACAAGGCTTGGGCTGGATCAACACGCATGGCAAAGGCAACGCCGAAGACACGATCACCAGTGGCCTGGAAGGCGCTTGGACGTCCACGCCAGCCCAATGGTCGCACGATTACTTCGACAACCTGTTCAGCTTCGAATGGGAACTGAACAAGAGCCCCGCCGGTGCCCATCAATGGAAACCCAAAGACGAGGCAGCGCAAACGCTTGTCCCCGACGCGCACCTGCCTAACAAAACACACGCGCCGATGATGTTCACGACCGACATCGCGCTCAAGATGGATCCCGGCTTTAACAAGATCTCCAAACGCTTTCACGAACATCCCGAGGAATTCGAAAAAGCGTTCGCCAAAGCCTGGTACAAGCTGACTCACCGTGACATGGGCCCCGTTTCAAGGTGTCTGGGTCCCTGGGTCGCCGAACCTCAAATCTGGCAAGACCCCGTCCCCGCCGTCGATCACGAATTGATCAACGACTCCGACATCGCCAGCTTGAAAACAAAGCTGCTCGATTCCGGTTTATCCGTTCCGCAATTGGTCTCCACCGCTTGGGCTTCCGCGTCGACTTTCCGTGGCAGTGACAAACGCGGTGGTGCGAACGGGGCACGCATTCGGTTGGCTCCACAAAAAGATTGGCCCGTCAACCAACCCGACGAGCTCGCCAATGTGCTCAGTACTCTGGAGGGCATCCAAAAGGAATTCAATGCATCGCAGCAAGGCGACAAACGCGTCTCGTTGGCTGACCTGATTGTCCTTGGCGGTTGTGCGGCTGTTGAAAAAGCGGCCAGTGACGCCGGCCACTCCGTCGATGTCCCGTTCACACCGGGTCGCACCGATGCCACCGCAGAAATGACCGATGCCGAATCGTTCGAACCGCTGGAGCCGACCTCCGATGGCTTTCGAAACTACCTCGGCCATCACCAAGATCGCCCGGCCGAAGAACTGTTGCTCGACAAAGCCCAATTGTTGACGCTGACCGCACCAGAGATGACGGTCCTCGTTGGCGGGATGCGTGTCCTGGGCACCAACGTTGGCTATCCAGACCTAGGAGTCTTCACCGACTCGCCTGGCCAACTGTCGAACGACTTCTTCGTAAACCTGTTGGACATGAATACGCAGTGGAAAAAGTCTCCCGTCTGCGAGCACTTTTACCAAGGCCGTGATCGCAGCACTGGAAAAGCCAAATGGACTGCCAGTGCGGTCGACTTGGTCTTCGGATCCAACTCGCAACTGCGAGCCATCTCCGAAGTTTACGCCAGCCAAGACGGCGAAGAAAAGTTCGTCCAAGACTTTGTCGCCGCCTGGAACAAAGTAATGAATTTGGATCGCTTCGACGTTCGCTAATCACAAACGCGACTGACCAAAAACCACGCCGACGGCGAGTCTTTCACAAAGGACTCGCCGTCCGCTATTGGACAAACCAAGTAGTGGATCTTGTTAAAGATCCCACTCACACTGCCTTCCCTTCACACTGCCTTCAAGCCGGATCTTTAACAAGATCCACTACCCGAATCATCGAGCTACTTAACCGACTTGCCCGACCACAGACGCGGGCGAGATCTTTTCGCCGCGGCTGATCACCACCAATCCGCTCTCGGTGACCTTTAATCCACGAGCGGCATCGGCGGCTGGGTCAAAACCGATCTCGGTTTCCGCCGGAATAGAAACGCCCTTGTCGACGATCACTCGCCGCAGCCGACTTCGACGCCCGACGTTGACATCATCGAACAAGATGCTGTCTTCGACTGATGCGTAACTGTTGACTCGAACGCCAGGTCCTAGAATGCTTCGCGGTTCCCGACCAGCCACCAAACCACACACACCCAAACAACCGCTCGCTATCGCGAATGCGGCTGATCACTACCACCCATTAGCCGAACGGCGCTAGCCGCGGTTCCCGACCAGCAACCACCTCACACACACCCAAATAACCGCTCGCTATCGCGAATGCGGCTGATCACTACCACCCATCAACCGAACGGCGCTAGCCGCGGTTCCCGACCAGCAACCACCCCACGCCAATCCGTACGTGTACGCACGTTTCACCAAACCAACGACGCCGCAGCAACCATGACGACCATCGCCCCGCTCACGTCGCCTTCTGATTCGATCTCACACCAAACACCGGATTGGGTCTGGGAATCGCATTCGATCCTAAACCTTAAATATCAAAAAACCGTCGCGACGCTCTCGGCAATCCGCAAAGCCCTCTTACAGCGTGGCGATCTCACCGCAATCCAATCGCGGTACTGCGAACAAATCGACTGGGTCCTGTCGCTGCCCGACGAAATCGCCGATCACGTTCTCACCGATCCCCAAGCCTACTTCTTCGCACGAACCGCGTATGACCTGTTCGTCTCCGCCTACCTGGGCACCGAACTGCCACGCGGCACGCAAGCTTACATCGACGAACGACACGCAGGCGAAACCCTGACGCTCAACCAACAACTGGGCGCACACCTCGAACGCTTCGGCCGATTCGTCGTTTCGCTAGCTCTGACCGCGAAACAGCCCACCAGCATCGCGCCGCTCCGTTTGAACCTGCCCGAAATCCTTCCCGGCACCGCCTACTCGTTCGCCGGGTCCTGCGACTTGGTGCTGCATGGCACCAGCGATTCAGGCAACCTCGAACTGACCGTCAACGGCACTCCCACAAGCTTGCGTCTGCCCCAAGTCACCGAAAAACACGGTGACCTGACGATTCATGTCGCCCCACAAGTCGGCGCGATACGCTTGCAGCCCCCGGCCTTCAACGTCGCCGGACTGTCCGACATTCGCTCCGTCGTCCCCGCAGACGTGGATGCCCAATCGGATTACCAATCGCTGCTTGACGAAACCATCCGACTCATCGGTCGCTATGCGCCTGATACCGCGGCGCAGTTAACCGCATCGATGCGCGTGATCGCGTTCAAGCCATTGGGCTTCGACGGCGTCTTCAACACCAGTTGCTCACGACTCCCCGGAGCGGCGATCTTCACCGGTGCCCGTTGCAGTCTGATGTTGGCCGACGACTTGATCCACGAGTTCTATCACAACCGATTGTTCGCGATCGAAGAACAAGGCGGCTTCTTCGTCCCAGCCGACGAAAGCCTTGGGCTGGGTCCCGACACCGTCTATTCACCCTGGCGAGACGACCCGCGACCGATCTACGGGTTGCTGCACGCGGTCTATGTTTTCGAACGAGTCCTCGAGTTTTGGTTGTCGGCGATCGAGAGCGGTGATCTCTCGACCGGTGATCAACAATTCGCCGCCTACCGCGCCGCGAAACTGGCCGGGCAATTGGAGCTCAGTCTCGACCAGCTGATCGCCTGGGGCGAATTCACCGAACGCGGCCAACAGCTTTGCGCCAGCATGGCACAATCGATCAAACAACAGCGTGCTCGCTGCGAAGCACTCCACCTCGGCGAACACACTCCGGCGATCACGTTGACCAACAAAGGCAACCCATGCGAAGTGCTCAATAGCGAAGGCAATCCGATGACCGTCGGAGAAGAGCTCCAGCGTCACATCGAAACCTACGACATCCATCACCGCATTAGCCGAACGGCACTAGCCGCGGTTCCGTCCAGTAGATTGCAAATTGCAAAATGAACATTGCAAATCGCAAATTGGCGACGGACCCCATAACCCAGTCAAACTTCCCGACCACGTCACCACCATTAGCCGATCGGCGCTAGCCGCGGTTCCGCCCAGCCACCACTCCCCACGGCAACAAAACTCAAAACGGATCGCGGATGCGGCCAATCAAACGCAAACATTAACCCCGCATCCAACACCAACGGCCACCCCGAAAAGATCGGCTAAAACCTAGACTCCAACTTATACCGCGACCTTCTTGCGCTGCCCTCGCGTCGCTCGCCGATAGACGAACCTTGCCGCGAGCGCTGGCGCCGCCCAGATCGGAACTGCTGGTCGCACCGACAAACTTGACTCGCCTTCCACATCACACGGCGTATCGATCACTCGCATCGCGTCGTTGAACCGCTGATTGAACGCTTCGTGCAACGCTTGCCTTGCCGAACCACCACCTCCGTAATTCACCGGCAACATCGGATTCGTGTTGATCTCCCACACCTGAAGCTTGCCATCGCGAACGCCGTAATCAATTCGCCCAAACTCGACACCCGCCAAATCAAAAATCTGCTGCAGCTGATCGTGATGCGGGAACGCATCGATGTACTCACGCTCTTCGGCAAGCAAGTGTTCGTCGAGCAGTTCCCATGACTTCACGCACCAATTGCTTCCAAAGAATAGATGCCGCGGCAAGATCGCGTCGCCGATTCGGAATGCGGCGTACTTGCGATAGACAGCGTGTTCGTCGGCCACATCACAGTGCTCGATCACCAGCTTGCGTGATGCCTTGCCCCAGCGGCCCGACCATTGTTCGTAGACCGCATCGAGCTCCGGCTGAGTTTCGATCAGCGATGACAGGGGACCTTTATGATCGTCTTCGCCACGGACGAAGACGGGGAAGCGTTGCGGACGCGGTTGATCTTCCAAGCGGTAGCCGGTGAAGTCATTGATGCCGGCCTGATGCAGACGCTCGAGCAACGCGAGCCGACCGAGCGTTCGGTCGGGCAGATTCAGGAGACGAATGTGCGGGTCGCGGCGAAGCTGCTCGCAGACCGAGTGCAGCTTGTCGAGGTCGCTTTCGGTCAGCCGTTCGTGGTCGGCAAAAACGTAGGTGCCGCGCGGAAACCGCCGCTTCAAGAACAGTGCGGCATAGCACATCGGTTGCACGATCGCCTGCAAGCACTTGCCTTCGGATCGCAAGCACTTGCGGATGGTGTAATCGTGGCGTTTGGTGGTCAGGAAATAGATCATGCGACCGGGCTTCGATGGAGGCGTTTTGGCAGGCTCTTGGATAGCGAAAACGGGGGCGTGCAGGCCAGTCCAGTTCCCGCCGCACGGCGGCAGCAGCATGCATAAGGGCGGGATTTATGAAGCGAAAGCTGAGAGCGAGTCAAGAAAACGTGTCAGACCGAGCGGGCGGCCTTGCCCGTGCGAAAACGAGAAGTTATTTTCAAAGCCACCCCAGAACGGGGCAAAAGGGCGATTGGCTCAGTTGGTTAGAGCGCTGCTTTCACACGGCAGAGGTCACTGGTTCGAATCCAGTATCGCCCACTTCGCAATCAGAATTGCCCGACAATAACGGCGATTCTGTCTCACCCCGCTCCGCTGTGTACCCGAGTGTGTACCGAGACGATTTGGAGCGAGCGATTCGGGTTCTCACCGCTGCCGGGTTGGACAACGTTGCCGAAATACTGCGTACGTTGTAAATCACTCTTGATTCGCGTACACAAAGTTCTCGCCCGGTCGAATTGACCCCAAGGGCGGGGCACAACTGATGTTGATGCAACCCGATTCCGCGAATGCAATGTAGGAATCAATCTTGGTCACAAATCCAGCGACTCGCCCGCGAACGAAATCCAGCAACAGTTCAGCATTCACTTCGATTCGTTCGTTTTCAAACTGGCTGACGAAATGGTGCTGATGCAGGAACGGCCCCGTCCAATTCAACAGAATGTGATAGTCCGGGCGGTCGTCCGCATCCAGATTCTCGTTTTCGTGGCACATGCAACGAATCGCGTACACGAGTTCGCCGATTGTAAATCGGACATTCTTTCCGTTCCTGGAATCGACAACGTCCCCGGACCGATAACCTCCATCGTCAGGACTGACACCACCGAAGAACTCCAAAAACCGAGCCTTGTTCTTGATGGGTGAAGTGTCTTCGCCACGGAGCGATCGTTCCAGCGTCTTTGCCGTGTCAATGGCATTGCAGAGTTCGGGGAAACATCGGTCGCGTTTCTCCCCATTCAGGAACGCCCGGTCGCACGCAAGTACGGCTTTCTTGATGTTGTCAAGCCACCGTTTCTCCCGATCCGTCAAGTTGAGAATGCGTTCTTTCGATACTCCGTCAATCATCGCAATTCACCCTCTCGTACTGAATCAATCTGATAACCAGCGACAAGTAGGTAGCATTGCAGGTTCGCTGATTCTGCGTAAGTCGGTCACAGAGTAGGAACCCGCAATCTCTGTTCAGGAGGCAGCCCGCAAAGCCTGGGACGACGTAGCGAAAGAGGTATAAATTCGGGTGGTTGATGAATCCGACCATGAAAGGATATCCTTTCGGGAGTAAATGCCACTATTCCTTGGAGCGGGAAAAGAAAAGGTTCCAGGACTCAAAACAGTGAGTCACTTGAGTTTGGGTCAGAGACAACGCCTAGGAAATTTATGGGATTCGCTGAAATCCAGGGGCGGACCTGCATCTTCCAGATGGCGAGTGCGTTTCGGTGACGGGCGCCGGAGTCTCTCTGCGAACTTAAACTTGAGACTTTGCATCCAATCCTAGTTGGCGAGAGATGAGCTAGCTGTCTTTCCAATCGACCAATTTGGCTTCGATTTGTGGGATGGATGAGCGGAATTGCTCGGAAAGTTTTTTGGTGATTTGGCATTCACTCGCTTCGATGGGGTTGGTGAGGTCCCGGAGTGAGTGCTCGAATTCGATGTCGCTTTTGGATTTGCGGAGTTCGATGTCGATCGCTGGGCTGTCGATTGCCGAGATCTCGACGCTCCGCTGACCGGCATATTCGGGCTGAAGCTGTCTAAGAGCGGTGGGTTGTGCCCCGCGTTATTGTGCAGCAACTTGCTGCACGATTAGCGTTTTTACTCTTTGAGATTTCACTGCGATTTACGCGATTCCGCGTCGACTTTGTTGCCCTGACTCCGTTGTCAGTCGCCGATTCCGATGCTTTTTAACAATCGCCTTTTGAGTTCTCGATCCTTGGCATCCGGATCGTAAACGTAGCCTTCTGCCTTGACCGGCTTTCTTGTGTCGAGGTCGATCCAGATGCTTGGCGACATCACATCGGTTTGATCCGATACGGTGACCTTCAATAATTCGCCGTCTTTGACTGCGGTGACAAACTTGGCTCTCGCGATCGATGCGCTGCCCAGCGGATTGGACAGCAGGTAGCCGAGATAGGGCTTGGGAATCACGTCGCTGAATTTGATCCAACAATTGGATTCGCCCGGTCGAATGTCTCGCACCCACTTGCGGAGAAACGCATGAATTAGATCGTCCATCGGCAACTCCGTCCGAAACGCTGCCATTTCTTCGGCAAGTGATCTGTCCTCGCGATTGTTGGCAAGATTGTCGAGCCAAGAGAAACCGCCACGCAGCGTCGCCAAGCCACTAAGACTTCCCTCACGATCGATGTAAATGTCTCCCGCCATCCCAATCCAGTGCATGTCTTCGTACGAAAACGCGGTGACCGTCATGGGATAGTTGTGCGGGGTGGCGCCGGGCCAATGGATTTCCCCCGACATGTAATCGCACTGACGGCCTTTGACTTTCGTGATAGCCCCCGTGCTCATATCGAGAACCTGACACTCGACGTCCTTCTCTGAACCGGGTTCGGGCGTTAGCGAAGCAGCGGAAGGACCGTCTTGCGGTTTTGTTTCGGACCCCGCTTCGATTGGGTTCATCCACCCGACCAAAAGCAAGACGACGCACCAACTTGAGATTGTGCCAGGTTTCATGTGTGACACCGGAGTTGCCGGAAGGATGTATACGAGACTCGAGGGATGCGATGAACGGTGGGTGCCGAGCATCAATGCATTTTACTCGTTGTAGTCGTCGGGTGGATTTGAGCAGGCGATTTGGTTTGGGAGGTGCGGTTGTTTGGGCTGGGGAACGCTTCTTTCACGGAGTGAAAGGCGACATTGGGCGTTGTTGTTGCGGGTGGCTTGAAGGAATTGGTAACGGACCGGGCCTTTGGCCCTCAGGTGTTCTGGGTTTCGATGGAGTCCCAGCCCGGTGGGCTGGGCTAGGTAACCGGTTGGACCTTCGGCCCGAATGTTGGTTGACCGCTCGATGAGTTGGTAACGGATCGGGCCTTTGGCCCTCAGTTGACCTGGGTTTTGATGGAGTCCCAGCCCGGTGGGCTGGGCTAGGTAACTGGCTTCACCTTCGGCCCAAGTGTTGGTTGACCATTCGGTGAGTCGATCGAAAACGATCCAATGACTCCATGGAGAACGAGCGGTGCCTGGAGCTGATGCTGAAAAAGAAAAGGTTCCAGGAAAATAAAAGGTTCCAGGACTCAAAACAGAGAGTCACTTGAGTTTGCGTCAAAGACGACGCCTAGGTGATTTATGGGATTCGCCGAACTCCACAGGCGGGCTTGCATCTTCCTGCTGGCGAGCGTGCTTCGGTGGCCGACGCCGGAGGCTCTCGGCGAATATGACCTCGAGACTCTGCAGCCAATCCTAGCTAGCGAGACATGGGCTAATCGTCTTCCCATTCACCCAATTTGGCTTCGATTTGTTTGATGCAGGAGATGGAGGAGCGAACTACTCGGGGAGGTTTTCGATGATTTGGTTTCCTGGACGTAAAAGATGGCGTCAGCTGGCCCGCTGAGGTTCTGCACCAGAATGAGGTTGTGGCCCATGTAACTTGCGACACAAGCTATTTCGCATTGACTGGCAAATTGGAAACAGCTTGTTTCCAATTTCCGCGGGCTGTGTCCAGAAGGCCTGCCACTGACGGATCGATCTCAGATTCCGTTATGAGAACTCCTTGATTTCGGGGAATTCCTTCAGCAGATCTTTGCTCATTGGTCCTAGGAAGCTGTCACCCCATTTTGCGGTTTCCTGCTTGCGCTGAGACAACCACCGATTGTTGGTTTGGCATAAGCCATTGCCGTTCGTGTTGGCCACCCTTTTTCGGCTTTGGTGTCACCCTTAGCCGCCGATTGGCGAAAGTCTCCGCAGCTTTACCTGTGCTTTTACTTGCGGAAGACCAATGAGTTCATCGTAGACGCGATTATATCCCACGACGAAGTTGGGCGTTGCCTCCTTCGCATCGGTCAGAATCCGAAGGTTGCCTTCGTCAGGCCACCAATGGTGACAGGGGATCCTGAAAACATGCCCATGGTGACTGCCATCGTTAGCCTCAATCAGCCAAGGTTCTCGGGCCGCTCCTAGAGCGTACCAGTGAGACCGTGGGCGAAATACCTTCCACACCCTGTCATAGAGGCCGAGAAATTCTTCGGGAATACGCCGCGTCCATTGCTTCACTCGTAAGAAAAATTCGAGAGATGCAACCCAAGAACCAAATGCATTTGACAACTGTTGCTTCGCAGCACTGCGGTCGTCGCTCGCCGAGTGTTCCGCATCTTTCAACATGAGCCCATACTTGATCATGCTCTGGTACAAATGCAGTGTTGTCGTTTCATATTCCCCTGATCGTCTTTCCTGATCCGCCATTTCTTGTGGCGAAACGGATAGGGTACTGGCAAGTCTCATGGGCACACCTTGGCTCGGAGAACGGTTGTCAAACGTTGTGCTAGGAGCATAGGTCGCATTCTTCTCTGAATCAAAAAACAACTTTCGATCATCAAGCCTTCATTCCGCGAGACCTTTTTATGGCCTAGAAAAGGTGTCGGGCACGAATTAGACACCCTCAATGTGGTGATGCAGACGCGGGAAGTTTCGCTCGAGTTGGCTTGGCCGAGACAGCTCCACAATTCGAGCCCCCCGAACATAGGAGAGGTACGAACATTGAAAAGGCTCGCGGATTCATTCGTTGTTGTTGCCGTAAGAAGTTGCTCCCCCGTGGCCGACGTTGGAGGAAATGGTCTGAAGGAATTGGTAATGGACCGGGCCTTTGGCCATCAGGTGTTCTTTGCTTTAATTGAGTCCCAGCCCGGCGGGCTGGGCTAGGTAACCGGCTGGACCTTCGGCCCGAGTGTTGGTTGACGGATCGATGAGTCGATGGACAACCATCCAAAGACTCGATGGAGAACAGGAGGTGTTTGTAGCTGATGCTGGTTTGGATCGGTTGCGGTTGGCGAGACGGTTAGTTGCTCGGATTGGTTCGTGGATTTGTCTGTGAGTTGCGGTTGTTGAAATACGGGAACGCTACTTTCACGGAGTGATAGGCGACATTGGGTCATTTTGGCCAGCCAATCGGTGTTTGGCAGCCTGCTAATTTTCAAAATCTCCCTCTGCCATTTTCGTGTTCTGCTCCGCAGAAAACCGCGTTAGAGAGCGTTGCTGTCGCCAAATGCAAGGCGACACTCGACAAACAACGAGCCAATAGGAGATGTCGAAGTACTGCCGCTTGATTGCATGCATCAAGCAGAAGCAGCGTCTATAACAGCTTTCGCCGAAAGTCCCGAATTCAGCGGCCACACTTGAGCGGAACGCAGATGTCAATGAAACACACGACAAAGACCGCCCCGACGTCTTTGCACTTCGACCGACGATGGATGGATCATTACGCTGCCGCACTGCGAACCGGTTCTGGCAAAGACCGACTTGCCTACCTGAGCGACTTATCTGAAGAGATCTTTCGGCGAATCGATGATAGCGCGAAAAATAAGCCAGCCATCACATTCAAAATCTACTCACTGGAACACGACTGGGCAGAAGATTTCATTGCCACACCGCCTTCAGGAATCGCGTTTGGGGCTGCAGCGCTCTTGCGATTAGACCAATCCCTTCGGTTGCTCAGCCGCTATCTCTTTGACCAATTCTTATCGACGACACAAAGCCCTTTCGTAGGATCGACCGCACCTCTGCCCAGTTATTGCACACCTGAGGAGTTTTCTCTCAAGGCGTTGCGGTTCGCATCTCCGGCGGGGCGTGCCCCGCGTGGGATCCAGTACGCCATGACGAATGGCGAAGTTGCTCTCCAACAGGCCGATGCGGCCCCCGATGGAATGTTGAAACTCCGAGACTTCGCGCCGCCCATCGTGTCGATTCCTTCAACCACGAAGTCCTTCGCCGAATTCCTCGAATCAGCGTCAACCGAGGAACCTTCACATCACTTCAGTCACGAGCAACCATCGCCTTATCACCTGCTCCTCTACCATCGCTTGATGGTAGACACGCTTGCATTCCTAATTGGGCACGAAGTGGGACACCATCGGCTTGCTCATTTCGATCAAGCTCCGAATGATGAACGTGCACGAACCCTCGAAATCGAAGCGGATCGGTTCGCGATGGAGTATGCATCGAAACTCCCGGGTTTTGAAATGCGATCGGTACTTGGAGCCTTCACCTATCTGCAGGGACTAGACCAGCGCACCAGAGAACTGCAGATGAGCCATCCCTTTGCCCGAGATCGCCTCGCTATCTTTGCCAACGCTGCTGGTCGCTACACGACAGACGAGCAGCTGATTTCAGACATCAACGCGAGCCTTTCTTCGTTGGCGAAATCGGTCCCGGTCAGCAACGATCCGGCTTGGCACGACGAACTATCAAACGATTTTTCAATCCACTGCATTGGCTATTCCGACCTCGACTACGCTTTTGAAGTCCGGATCGATATCGACTACCTACATGAGTCCTCTTCAATAGCCGTATCGATCGACAACTCCCTCAAGCCAATTCACCAGCTACTGCAGAACGCAAGCTTTGTATTTGACATCGCCCTGGTGGATCAAACGCATCCGACGAAGGTCTATTGCGAAGGCCGCGCGACTCTGATAGTCGGATCGGAACACCGAGGTTGGGCAAACCTGCGCGGCACAGAACAAGAGGTCAAAGCGAGATTGCTGGCGCCGTCGCGTATGATCGCGAGTTTTCCAGACGGCGTTTTGATCGCCCGTTCCGTCCAAGTACAACTCACACCACATACGGCGGATGCCACCGGTCGTATTGATTACCAATGGCACGATGCGGACGTTGGTGAGCACGTCCTGCCTCGACCGATCGGGCACCACCCCAGTCCTGGCGCTCTCCCGAAAGCGAGAGACTTGAAATTGCTGCAGGCCCAGCGAAGCCGGGAACTCTATGACCTCGACTCCGCCATTACGGAGATCCGTTGTCAATTTTACGAGCGAGGTGACCGAGATTATCAAAATACGATTTGGCTCGTCGATCGACTTCGAGAACGCGGCGAAATCAAGGAATCTGCCGAGATCGCTTCGCGATGGCTTGCCGAATCGAATTGGCCGGGCCCGGGAATGTACTTTGCTCTTGCCCAACAAGAGATCGCGTTTCGAAAAGGTAGCCATCGATGCTACGACTATCTGTTTATCGAAGAACGCCTGTTCCCTCACTCAACCTATGGCAGTCAATGCGCGGAGTTGGCAGCGCAACATTTTTCACAGAACATTGACGATCCGTTTCTAGGTGAATTCATGGACGCGATGCAATCCCACCAACCTGGCGTTCAACTTTGTATGGAAGGTCGATATCGCGAGGCGATGCCGTTGCTAGAACAGTCGCACGCCGCCATGCGGGCGGTCTCTGAGCATGCACCTGAAAACTTTGTTTTTGTCAGGCAACTACTCGCTGAAATGCGATTAGCGCTAGAACTTTCACGAGATCAAGACTGGGACGCATGCATTGAACTCTTCGAGCAAGTGGCTGAACTCTGTCCCCACTTCGTTCCCGCGATCACCGAACAGGCCAAGGTTTACCTGGAGGAGAAGCAGTTCGTGAAGTGCGAATCGAAACTTCAAGAAGCCGCGTCGCTCATCCCCAGTCACGCTTACGTTCACGAAGTGCAAAACGGTCTGCGAATCCGCATGCACGAGTTCTGCACCCCACTGCTAGATGCTGGAATCACTGCGCTGATGAACTGCGAATACGATTCTTGCATCGGCAAAATGGACGCAGCAATCACCGCCGCCCCCATGGAAGAAGGTTTTTGGAAGTGCCGCGGCACCGCGAAGTGGTGCGCTGGCGACTTCGTTGGAGCCGCACAGGACTTCACCAACTCCATGACCATAGCTGGACTAGAAAGTGACATGCTAGTCAAGCGAGGCTTTGCTCTCACCGAAGGTGGGAATCCGTTAGAAGGCCTCGTTGACTTTGACCGAATGCTCGCCCTTGCAAGAGTATTTCAGGTCGAAGAAGAGATTCCACTTGAATTTCGATCGAAGGTCTTGGCATACACATCGATTCAAGAACTTGCGTTTTGTCGAGCCGGACGAGCATTAGCGCTCGCGCTGTTGGATCGCGTTGACGAAGCGGAGGCGGAAATCGAAGCGGCAAAGCAAAGTCTCGACGGTGGATTCGTATCGGCGATCCATGCCGAAATCGCAAGAAAACTCTCTCAGCACTCTCTTGCACAGCAACTCGCATCACAATCGCTTCGTCGGGCCCAAGTGGATATCCCCCAACGCCTGATAATGAAGGTGAACGCATTCATCGCCGATGCGAATCATCCCATCTTCGTCGCCTAGCTACTCGACCACGCATCGGGTGTTCGGGTGACCGTACACCACATAGGCCAACCAGGAAGGATCGTTTGTCTTGGCGACCGCTTGGCGGGCAAGCAGCACGCTCTCACCCAGTTTCTTTTTATTTTGCAATAGCTCGCGATACAAGGTCTCGGAAAACAGATGTGCGGCATTGTCTCGCACCGACCACAGCGTGCAAATGATCGCTCCGGCATTTGCATTTTGCAGTGCCGAAGCCCATGCCTTGTAGCCCGTTAGTGATTGCGTTGCCTGCCCCGTCTGGCACGCATTCAAAAAGATAAACGGTCGCTCAGTTGCCCACACAGATCCGAGAGACGCGACGTCTGTCGGAAGCAAGCGGTGCACTTTGTCTTTTGTATAGCTGCCATATTGCACGTTCTTTTCGGTTTCCAGCTGGAGCACCGGCTCACCAAAAGTTCGCCCGGCAGCATTGGCGTGCCCCATGAAATGGAAAAGCCCGATCCCAGGATCCTTGCGTCCCAGGGATGCGATCACGGGCTGTGTATGCGCAGGAGTGATCTCTTGTGGCTTACAACCGAATTTCGTCAACGACTTGATCATTGCGATTTCGTCATCGACATACTTCAGTTGACGCGACTCTTCATAGATTGGAGCACAGTAAAGTATTTCCTTCACATTGATCGCTTCAGGTGGCCGCACCCCTTCGGTCCATCGCGTTACGGCAAAACGCTCGGCCAACAACGTGCGATCACCCAAGTTTCCTGATGGAACGCTAACCATCTCCCATGGAATATGGTGAGTACCGGTAATGACTTGAATCGTTTGGATTTCATCACCACGTTCGTTTAAAAGCGATCGCATTTCAGCTGAGAGGAGGTCTTTGCTGAATTCGACTCCTTTGCTCCTCAATCGATTGTCCAGCACCATCGCATCTGCGTCGTCAAGAAGATTGGATTCCTCGATGGCCCGAAACTGCTCCTTGAAGTAATCTGCCGCGACGGACTTGATGCGTTTGTATCCCAGGGGGGCGTTTAGGTGGGTCGAATCACTGTAGCTGAATTGGATTTCAAGCTCGCTCTCCACGGCACGTTCTTCGATGAAGATCGTGATATCCGGTTCATCAAATCGACTCGGAGGTAAAGTCGATCCGGCTACATTCAGCAATGAAGTATTGCCCGTTGGTACAGACACCACGTCCGGATGGAGCTTTAGGCTACCTCGAATTTCCGCCCCACTCGATGGCTGAAAGAGTCGAACGTTGATTCGCCCTTGCCCCGCAGGGTTTTGCTCAGAAAGTGGTAATGCCGTAATGTCGTAGGCAAGACATTTCGGATTGTTTGGGTTGGTAGGTACATCGATCTCTTGTTTCTCGAGATCAGGTTCATCAAGCACAAGGTTGCGTGAGACCTTAACTTGAACAATTACCTTTTCATTTGGCGACAATTCCGTTTTCGTTGTCGCTCCCTCTAGAAAAGCACCTTCCGCTGACAGGCAGACTTCCAGGGTTTCCGATTGACCAGCAACGATTTCATCTGGGAACGATGCACCTAAATCGCAACTGACGAGAGAGTCCATCGGCGTAGGACCTTGGATGCTCTCCAGTGCCCCTTCAGATCCGCTTCTCGGCCCGGCATGTGCGACCGGAGGAAACTGAATTGCATCGGGCACTTCATCTCGGACACTGACGACGCCATTGGCAAATCGCCCATCGAAACTCATTGAGTGGCGGCCAGCGAATCGGATTTTTCCGTCAACAAGTTGTGGGTTCGAATCGGCTTCCCGCAAATCCAAAAGCTGCCCAACGGTCTTCGAGAAATCCCCGTCAACGAATCTCCGCAGCAAATCAAGTAATTTCGCACGCGCAACAATGCTGAAATTTCGTGTTGAAAATGAATCGTTCGAAAGCAACACCCACGTTGCCGCACTGTTTTCCAGACGATCGATGATATTTTCGTAGGAGTCACTTGCTTCGCAAATGATGAAGTCTGTGCTTTTTATCCGTTTTGGGTCAGGCATTTTTGTCTCCTTGGCGGATCCATTCCTCTACGACAGGCAATGAGTCGGAGTCTGGATTGAGATAGCTGAAATGATTACTGTCGGAAGAGACGACTGTAACGGAGTCGCCGGCGAGATTGGCGATCGCAGTCATACTCTCCACTGGAACTACCAAGTCGTTCTCACCGCCATAAAACGCCTTCGCGGTCTTGCCGAGAATTCGCGTTATCAGTGGATGCAAATCAGTACGTGCTGTAGCATTCCCAGCGACGACGGTGATGGGTGTCGTCTGATTTTCCAATCCAGTATTCAACTTGGTGATGAATTTTGAATTCGGTTGCAGGTCATCAAGTCCGTTATCCACCCAATCAGCCAAGAATCGCAGAACAGGTCCAACAGGTACGGGCCCCAACTTAAGATTGATCAGAGCACTCACCAGTCGGACCGCGCCGTCGACCGAGTAAGCGATCGGCGTTCCCGCATTGGGCGGCCCCATCAGCAAAATGCGGCGAATTGCTCCTGGCAACTGACTTTGTGAAGAGACGAGACTGCGAGAGACAAGGCTGCCCATACTGTGGGCAATCACATCGATCCGTTGCGAGTTGGCTTGCACACCGGCACGCTGTAGTGCGGTCACAAGATCCATCGATGTTTCGTTGATCTCTGTCGTGATGGTTTCATAGTCGAAAGTCACAACATGCTCATAGCCTGAATCCATCAGCAGTTTTTTTAGAGCGGAAGCGAGCCAAGACGTTTCAGACAGAAAGCCGTGAACAAGCATTGCAACGCGGCCTGTCGCGAGTTCATTTTCCTTGATCGATCGGTATTCAACACGCCCACGTTTCAATTCCGGGTAACGCAAACCGGTCAACGAAGTTGGAATGCCGACAATTTTGAAAAAGCCCAATTTCAGTGATCGAAAACCAGAAATCCTCGCCTCAACCTCTTGGCTTGGGGGTGCGGCTTCGACGTCTGGGATTTGTGTGATATTGAGCGAGTAGGTGACCTTCCCTTGGCGGAACTCGGTGTGTTCGCCCTGATCTACGGGCGGTCCAGCGAGGTAAAAAAATTCGCCGTCGGTCAGTACGGGAACGATTGCTTTTGCATTGAGAACACGATCAGGGTGAGGAGATATTTCAACACGCATCGGCCGCTCTACGCTGACCGTTTCATGGAGATTTCCCGGAAACGCAAATGCCTCTGCCAATCCAGCATCATCCCCAGCAATCGGCTGGACAAATTCAGTCCCTAGCTCAAACAGTGGTGGAACTTTCATCCCATCCTTGCTGACTCTTACAGGATCCGTTTCGCCACGAAGTTTACTCTCGGCTTTGAGTCCCTTCACTGGGATTTCGAACTTTGCCCAACTCGCTTCCGCATCAATGTAGTCTTGGTCACCCATTTCTCTCTCCATTAGAAAGTTGACAGAAGTATTCCCGCGGCGTTGCCGCCGGCAAGGATGTGTGAGGCCTTTGGCAAACGATTGCCAGAAAGTCACGGTATCCGATCGATCGAATTTCGCCGTAGCGTTGAATCATTGACGTTCGCACGCGGCGAGCGGACCACGTATCCGCCATCCACGCTTCCGCGTGATGACTTGCGAGTGTCGATCGATCAGTCCGTTCCAGAGAAGCTGATCAATTCAGTTGCCGTTCGATTGAACGGCGATGGGGCTACTTTGCCAGGCTGCACGAGATTGCGCTGTGATCAGCGTCACAGGTGAAACGGCTTTCACGACCGTGATTTACTTCACGCGTGAAGCCATTCGACGACCTCGATTTGATTCGAACTTGTCGTGTTTCTTTAACCAGTCGAGTGTGGCCAGTCCGAACAGCAGTTCTTCGATCTCGCTGATACTCTTCATGTAACAGCGCCAGTTTGCTGGAACAGTGAATTCCAAATCGACGTTCGACAGGTCTTGTTCGAGAACAAACCCGAAGGCTTCCGGGCCGTCGTCACCTTCGGCAACGATGATTTTCCAAAACCGGCCTGGAATTTGGACCAAGACGTCCCCACGTTTGTCCCGTCCTTGGAACCGCAAGTCGTCTTCGTCTAACACAGGGCCTGACATGACGATGACACGTTCGGTGCCGGTATGTCGCTGCACCATATTTTCCAAATCGCCCCAATTGTCGCGACCGCGCGATGACTGATTGAAGCCGGCAACTTGTGGTGAGCAGTTGGTCGTGTGAAACGTATCGCCATTGCCCTTTTGCATCGACTCAAAACTTTTCCCCCAAGTGACGTCGTCGCGTCTGACAAGGTGTCCACGATCGAAGGCACCGCCGTCCTTGGTGAAAAACACGTCGGGCAATTGATGAGCTTCAGGGATACGATCGTCGGTGACCCACAGTTCCCGATCATGCTCACCGAAACCGTTGAGTTCACGACGCGTTGGTTTCCGCCCATTGATCTTTCGCATTCGGTCACGCCAGTCGACATTCGCGGCGGTGAATAGAGCGAGGCGACGAATTTTGTGCATCACGACCGAGAAGTGATGGTACTTCAGCACGTGGTCCCCACTATCGAGTCGTGCGACGATCTTCTTTCCCTCGTCGGTCAATTCTGGAAGTGGGACTTCGTCGACGTTGCGTCCCAGAAAGCCTGGATCATAACCGTTTCGTTTATCCAACCTTGGGAAAATGACCGGCGGTTTGGTCGCTTCCAGTGGGTCGACAGAAACGTTGACCGCTGCCGACTCCTGCCCGGACACCGATGACAGATTGAATGGAATTGAGAACTGCGTGCTACCAAAACGAACTGTGAATTCGCCCGTCTGAGACGGTTTAGGCTCATTGCGGTAGGGTGAATTCGTGGCATAAGTCTGTCTAGTCGTTTGCGACCCTTCATGCCCGGCCCAATATTTATCAAGTGCTGCGTTCTCCGGCGCGGCCGCGTCGAACTTTACTCCGGCGTCGACAACGCGAGGATCGCGGGCGAGCTCATACGAAGGAACGCAGTAGTTGGCATGCAAGTAAATTCCCGCAAAGTGCAGTCCTACTACCTTCCCCGATCGGGCATCAACGACAGCAGAACCGGAATTTCCACCCAACGTCGAGCTATCGTGCGTCATGGCTGAAACACTATTTCCGAAACTGTTAATCGCCTCGCGAGCAACGATCTTGCCGGGCTGCAAGCGTTTGACGTTGTAAACACGTTTGAAGATGCTGTCCTGCAATTCGGAATCGTTTCGCCAATCCTTGGCGGGATAGCCGATCACCGCGACATCGCTTCCGTACAAGCCTTCCGGAGGTGTTGCCGCGAGAGTCAGCGGTCCCTGTGAAGGCTGAAGCCCAGCCACTTCCAACAACGCCATGTCCCAGTAGGGATGGATCATCCGGATGTCACGGACTTCCAGCACCGTTTGGTCGCCTTCGGGAGAACCTTTTTCACGAAGATAGTCCCAACCCGCCGTCTGCCCGGTGAGAAAATGCACGAGGTTTCCGAGTCCTGTCGCAAACAGTTCCGCAACGTGCCGGTTCGTCATCAACAGGTTGTGTCCAACGACAAAAGCGGTTCCGCCGAATGGGATCAAGCGATTGTTGGGAAGCTCAACTCGTCCGATCGAGTGGATTGCCGAGCAGAGCGGCACCTTGTATTCCGATTGACTGTAATGTCCCCAAGGATTCTCTGGCGTCATAAATGAATTGTTTTGAACAAACACGACCGGCCGTTCACGAGGCAGCACAATCGCTTCCATCGCAAACATTTCAGCCTCGTTGAGCGACTCACCTCTTTGGATACGTTCGATCGCGCGTTCGGCATCTTCGGGGCGCGGTTGCCGATAACCAAATCCTCCAGCCGATTCAAACCCGATTGATTCCGTCGCGGCGACCATCTGTGGGATCTCGGTCTTCAGATCCTCCATTCGACCTTCCGACACGATCTGCTTGGAGTACTGATGTAGCCTCGATTGCTTGTCGAACTTGGACACTGGACTCTCTCGTTGGAATTGAGGACGTAAAGATGAGTTGAATGTATCGCTCATCGTTGTGACTGGCTGATACGATAGATGCGACTTCCGGAGTGGCGTCCGGGTCACCGACTGAAGAGCTGCCCGAGACGTTTCAGACAGGACGGGAGGCACGACGACGGGTGGCTGACCTTGAAGAAAACGTTGGATCGATTTGATCCAGATCCCTTCGTTCGCCTCATAGCACCCATCGCCATGCAATCGCTGCATTTGCGAACTTCCTGCATGATGAATTGCGACAAGTTCCCAATCAGAATCGCAGATCGGGCTTCCCGAACTCCCGGGATCGGTCGGTGTTCGATAATGCAAAAAGGGAGCGGCGAAGTCGATCAATAAGTTGTCGTGCAATGAGACCGAAAGACCGCCGCCGAGCGGGTGTCCAATTGCGTAGAGCCGCCTTGATTGCTCCGGAGAAGGAGTGACTGGCGAGACCGGAAATGGCGAAACGCTGGGCAACGTTCCCGTTACCGACGCGATCGTAAAGTCAAGTTCTTCCGGAGGCGAAGTCGCAATGATTTCACCAATTCGATTCCGAATACCAGCCGGACCAGAGGAAGCCTCAAACTTTAGATAAGCTTGCTCAGGCGTGAGTGCCCCATGATCGCCATGGAGATCAAGAACGTGAGCATTCGTCAGCAACAAGGTCCGGCTGCCGATTCCAAAGAATTCATTTTCGTTGACCAAAAAGCCAGTGCCAACACCTTTCGCCGTTGCCGTTTCGATCCTGGCCACTGCCTGACCACGCTCAAGCCCCGTCACGTACCATTGCCAGGTTCGATAGGAATCTTGACCAAAGACTTTTTCCAGTTGATTGTTCCTGGCAAGCTCGTTCGCTTTCTTGGACTCGAACTTGCCATCCTGGATCAATACCTCGCCGCCAAGTCGCTTCAATAGCTCCGCTTCCAACAGCGGCAGGAGAAGATTCCCGGGTTCGCTGTCCTTATTGAGCTGCCAGATCTCTTTCATCTGCCGCAGCGTACTGGCGAGCTCGAATGCGTCGGTCTGCTCCGATGCCACATACCGACGAGCCCATTGCAGTGCACCCTCGGTATTTGCAACCGCCAGCGAGGCCTCCATCCCCGTTGCCAAGTCCCAAACATTGACCTTACCGGCGGCATCTCTCGCTTCGATGATTCGCAAGATCCTTTTCCCGAGGACATCCGCTGTCGGATACGCAAGCGTCTCGATCAAACCACTCGCGCGATGCAGCAATGCGGCCGCGTTGATTCCGTGCCACAAGTGACTTTCCGGTAATTGTTGATAGACCGGAAGGTAGGAACGGATCGACTCGTCCAACCAGATGGGATCCTCGGTATTGACGAAACGCTGCTTGTGAACTCGGCCGATCAGTCCTTGTATTTCAAGATGTTCACTTGCGGCTGCTGGATCGGCGAGTAACTGCTCCGCGACGGCTAAGCCCGCCGACAATTCCCCCTGATCGATCAATCCTTGAATGTATTGCCGTTTGACCTGCGGGGCGTTTTCGTGGGCCGCCATTAACGCATCGCCCACAAGACACATTTCGGTGAAATGCCGTTTGCGTCGCAGCTCAGATAGAATCTTTGCAGAATCGTCCGAATCGGGTCGAGTCGCACGCGAGTGGAGTTTCTCAACTAGGCCCCGACAGAGATCGGAAACTGCTTGTCGGTCAAAACGATCGAGAGCCGCCGATAGCTGACTCAAGAATTGCTTATCGCTGACCCCACTTGCAAGACGATCGCAATCAAATGCCATTTTGGTTCGCGCTCTGGCTGAAATCTTCCAACGAAGAAAACACACAGCCGAGCTTCCACTCGACAGTCCATACCGGCATCGTCTCGCACCGGGCCCCCATTCGATCGGGTAGCACGCACCACTCTAGTTTTCAACGCAACTGTTTTCAACCAGTTCACTTCGTAGAAAACATTGGCGAATCGACCCCAGTAAGAAACGCGATTGGCTGATTGTCATACTGACTGAATCGCGCGCATCAAATCGATCAAGCCGCTGCCTTGGAAATAACGTTCGCGGCCCAGATCTGTCGCTGTTTCCATGAAGATTTCTTTAATTCGCTCCGGCTGGTTTTTGAATTCGCGACGGATAGAAAGGAATCCTGCGATACAGCCCGACACATGAGGTGCGGCCATACTGGTTCCGCTGCTTTCAACATACTCACAGCCGTCATCGCACGCATTTGAAGAACACGAGATAATTTTTTCTCCTGGCGCAACTAGATCGGGTTTGAGTCGCCCATCACCTGTTGGCCCCTTGGCTGAAAAGTACGAAACGCCATAGATATGTGGCATGTTTCGATGCGTCGACCCAACAGTTATCGCCATTCTTGCGTTGGCCGGATCAAGCAACGTCGAATGCAGGCCAGCTTGCATATGCTCTTTGAACTTGGAGTTGACGGTTCCGAAGCCACCGTTTCCCGCTGCAACCACGACCACCGTCCCTGAACGCACGAGCCGATCGACTTCCACGCAAAGCGGGCTCTGGCCACAGGCAAACCATTCCGGCTCAAACGAATGCCCCAGGCTGATGTTTACGCCATGGATTCTCGCCAACCGTCCGTCCCCATTGATTCGGCGAATCAATGCGAGGGCGGCAAGAATTCGACTTGCACGAGTTCGCCCTTCGCCATCGGTAACGCGAAGGCTAACTAATTTGCATTCGGGTGCGACGCCTCGGATTTCTGACAGATTCAACGTTTCGATCGTTGGATCGCCGACACCGTCACGTGTAAAGACGCGGGCACGTAACGGACTGCTTTCGCTCTTATTCTCACCTGCGATGATCCCCGCAACGTGCGTCCCGTGACCGGCGGGGTCTGACAAATCGTAAGGGTTGCGAATCTCACGAGGTTCGTCAGACGTAAAGTCCCAATGAGCCAACGGGGAAGGTAATTGAAGATTTTGGTGATGTCGAAAGTGAGGGTGTTTGCCTTGGATACCAGAATCGATCACCGCCCAAACGATCCCGCGCCCCGAGGCAGCGAACGCAACCCTCGCCGCATCGGCCTTGACGGTACTGACCGATTCACTGAGTTGCATTTC
This sequence comes from Rhodopirellula baltica, assembly GCA_002901265.1. Taxonomy (GTDB): domain Bacteria; phylum Planctomycetota; class Planctomycetia; order Pirellulales; family Pirellulaceae; genus Stieleria; species Stieleria baltica_A. The sequence goes on from PPHI01000009.1 coordinate 44,649, forward strand.
GACGTCGAAGTCGGGCCAAATTTTGTAAATTGGCCGCAACTTCCGCGACTCAACGTCAGAGCGACCATCCCGCCCTCGTTCATTCAAAACGCATAGCCGCTGAATTTCCTTGGAGCTCAAATTGGCAAACACGTATTGCTCTGAATCGACGCTGAGTTGCTCATTGACCGCACTCGCACCGCTGATGCTCTTCACAAGTTCAGTCACCCTCTCCTTGGTTCGTTCACCGCCCATCGAGCTCAACAGGTTGACTTCGATAATCACCGGGTGCTTTTGCGTTCCGCCCTCACTCACCTTCTCAAGCAATGGAAGTGCGACGACCGTCGTGTCCATGTTCCTAAGACGACTGTCGCTTGAGGGACGGTCCTGCTGGCTACTCATTCAAATTCCTCTGCATGTGCGTTCCGCCGCAATCGGTCAGATGCGTTCAATCGTGTTCAATCTTGAGGTGCTGATTCGCTTCCATTGCCCGATGTGCTTCACCGCGAAAGTCAGTCGGAACCGGCTGGCTTTTGCGCTCAGCTTTTTTGATTGCGTTTGCATGATTCATTTCGGCGGTGAAAAAGCGAACCGGTTTGCCGCAGCGCAGTGCCTCACTAAGTTCTTCGCCCGCCACCGCGCCGCCTCCGATCCCAATTAGAGAGTCGCTGCATTCGACGACCGCTTTGGATGTCTCGGACAACTCACCGTCTTTTATCAGTCCACCCCACGTGTCGTCTTTTACATAAACGACCAAGTCGACATTTTTTGAAATCCCATCTGGATATTGCTTTGCGAGGATCGAGACCACGCCAGTCGTCCGGAATCCCATTTTTTTCGCCACGTCGTAGACTTGCCCGATTCCCACCGCCGTTCCGCCAACGTTCACGATCGTCCGCTTCGGATCCAGCGAAGCCAACACTTGTTCGGCGATCCGATTCAGGCGTTTAGGATTCTGGTATCCAAGTCCCGAGTAGCCACAGAACGTGACTACGACTTTACCTTCGTTTCGAATCATGCCAATGGCGGTTTCCGCGTCGTCGGCATCCATGAAACGAGTCGTAACGAATTCCTGAGACATGCCATTGATTCCACTGCTGATCCCACTGCCTATGAGTAAAAAAAGGATCGCCAGCATTTGAAAAGTGTTTATATCGATCCGGCAGAGCTTCGCCATGTTTTTAACTCTCATCAATCATGCCTGAAACATCCGATTCTCATCTTAGCAACGCGTGATGCCTTGTTGAATTTGAAACTTGCGACTTCTCATTAAATGGCAAGTGCGGATGAGTCGCCGGTTGTGGGCCAAGCATCTGTTATCGATGGCGGATCGGCGAACTAACCTTTCGCTTTTCGCTCATAAATTTTGCGAGTTTCCGCAGAGGCCTCTACAAATCTCATCGGCCCATGACTTTTGAGAGAATCTTCGCCCAATCGCTGAAAGCGGGCCGCACGCACGAAGTCACCATATGCAGCATTGACCGCAGCGAGAGCACGGTAATCCCAAAACGTCTTCGCGTCTTGACCTGCAAATACGACACGAAGGTGCTGCTTCGCTTCGTTCAAGTCATCGGAAACGCTCGGTTGCTGCACCGCCAATAGGTATGCCAAATGACTTCGCGCCTCGGCGAATTTCGGATCTAACCGGATCGCATTTTCAAGTGATGCCCGAGCGTTGGTAAAATCCCCCAGTTCGAACTGGGCCTGCCCCAGGTTGCTCCACAAAAACGCTTCGTGCTCGGCAGGATCAAGCAAACGAAGTGCTTCTTGAAAATCCTTCGCCGCGCCAGACAACTCCTTACCAATAGCGTGTCGTGTCACACCACGCCCGGTCAATGCCTCGACATCTGAAGGAGCAAGGTTCAATGCGATGCTAAATTCGTTCAAAGCTTCGGGAAGGTCACCCTGCTCAAAAATCAAGCGCCCCAATGCCTTGTGTGAAAACGCGTCAAAGGCATCAAGCTTGACCGCCTTTTCAAGCTGCGTGCGGGCTTCGACGAGTTGTCCGCGATCATGCAATATCACACCAAGATACTTCCTTGGAAATGCGTGGTCGGGAACCAATTGGTGAGCCTTGTAAAAATCCTGGTAGGATTCCTGATGTCGGCCAGCTTGATAGTGAAACAAGCCTCGCCCCATCCACGCCGATGCGGACTTCGGATCATTTTGAATCGCTTTGGAAAAAGTCACGGATGCAGATTGGTGCTCTCTCGTCGCGAGTTGCGCGAAACCGAGCTGTTCTAGATATCCCGGACGATCCCCAGATATTTCAATGGCCTTGCGCAAGTCGCTCACCCCTTCTTCAGCCTTGCCCACTGCGACCCGAACTGCACCGCGCGCAAAGTAATCCGCAGAATCCCCGCCCCTCCCAATTCGAGATTCGAAGAACGATTCGGCGTGTTCGAGCTCAATCATCGACTTCGCCGAAACCCAACCAGGAAGCCCTCGACTGACCCAATACCTATCTTCGCTGATCGCAAGCACGCGTAGCACCTGCCCCGCCTGAACATGATCAACGGTTTTATTCTCAAACCGCAATGCAACGTCTTGGCGTGCGACAACCAGATCTCCGACTCCCACAGCACCGCGTTCAGAGGTATCGCGCGCGGGGTCGACCTTTGCAGCTCCCTGCGGTGACACTGCAACAGCAGGATTCGCAGCATCGAATAGGCCTCCCAAACCGATCGCCAAGGCGCAAGAAAACATACTGGCTCGAAACATCACAATGACCCTAAACGGAAGTATTTGACCTCCCTTCCAGTGTTAGCTACACTCACCCCCCGTTCAAGAGTTTGCGGCTTAGAGTCTTCAACTTTAGGGGCGATGCGATGCTGTGCCGAGGAACCGTTCTGCTGGTATCTACCATCTTGGGATTTGCGGGAATTTCTGACGCGGAGGGCGCCAGTTTTGGGAAACGCCGCTGCTGTCGGGTGACACCCGTGGTCTGTCCAGTCGGAGTTACGTCACCTTGCATGTCCCGCCAAGTGACCGCAAGTTCGGCCATCAACAACCGCTGCGGTGTCGTCGCTCAGTCGCCCATCTGCTCGCCAAACGCTACGGCAAGCCTGCCTACGCAATACCGAACCGAAAATCGGATCCGTATCGAACAGGTTACAAAGTATCGAACGGAAACCAAAACACGTTCGGTGAATGTGACCAAGTATGTGCCTCAAACACGGACCCGCACCGTCGAAGTCACAAAGTACAGGACCGAACAGAAAACCTATCGCAGGCCGGACGGTTCCACTTACCAAGTCACCAGACAAGTTCCCTATACGACGACCGAAGAGCGGGAGTACACCGTCCAAGTCCCCGTCATGGAAACAAGGGAAGAAACATACGAAGTCCAGGTACCATACACCGAAGAAGTCGAAAAGAGCTATCAGGTGAAAGTCCCGGCAGGAGGCAGCAGAAGCGTTGCCAAAGAGTTCGTTGTTGAGACGATCGAGTTCGTGGTCAATGGAACGAAGAAGACCATGAAAATTAGATTGCCGGCGTCGACCAGCGAATCCGCAAAAGAAGCCTTTCGTGTACTGTTCCGCCAAATCGCAGAAACGGTGGACGTCAACAACATCCAACAAGACTCGATTGATGACCACGATGAACAGCTGAAAAAGCTGCCCAAAGGCGAGTCAGATGGATCGGGCGTGACCGGGTAAGTCAACCATTCGGTTTGCTCGCCACCCAGGCGATTCGCAACCACTGTCTACTAAAAATGCGAAAGTCGGTGTTGGGCGTCGTTTCAATCTTTGATGAACGATCAGTTCTGAGCGGGAACAATATAAATAATCTTACCGATGAATCCGCTGCTGCCGCTCCATTGGATGACTTGGAGTCGAACACGTAACGGCTGTTTCGACTTGACCGCTTCATCAAGTGCTGGGGAGCTATTTTCCGGAGGGTAGAGATTGATATTCGGCGAATCGTCGACGCCCGTTTCTTCGAATCGCCAGCTACCACTATTGGAGAGCTTGTTGAATGTCAACGTTGTCGTTGCGATTGCCCCAATAATCTCAGCCTTTTCGAGAACAGCGGTACCAGATGCCTCACTGGACAAAAGTGCCTTGTGAAGTTCAGTCAGCGAACTTGGCAAAACTCGCTTCGACGCTTCAACCTGTTCCTCGATGTCTTCCCTATTTTTCTTGTCCGTTTGTCTGATTTCTTTTCGTAGTTGTTCCTCCGAATTACCAATTGCTTCTTGCCGTTCTGTGGCAATTGTATCGCTGTCGAACATTTGACGATCACTGGACTGTTTGGCATACACGGAAGTCACCCAAATCAGGCCCAATCCCGCAACCAGTGCCGCCACATCGCTTCCGATCAGATATCGCGTTTCGGGAGTGGAACGCGAATACTTACAGCACTCTCTACGGATCCGCGCAACATCGGTGGTGAAATCGCGATCGGATCTCAATGGTGTCGCATTACGCAAAAGCATTGGGTGTAGCCCGGCGGGAAGATCGCTCTCGATCGGCATCGCTCGCGTGCCGAGTGTGACCGGAATCACGTGCTTTGCATACTCCATTGCGAGTTCTACCTCACGCCGAACCCAGTCGTCTTCAGCCATGATGCGTGGTCGCCGCTGATCATTTGCGATCGACTCCCAGACCGGTCCAATAACGACCAAGACAACATCTGATTCCCGAAGCCGGTAATCGATTTCCTTCGGAAATTCGGCACCTGGTTCAATGGTGTTGGTATCAAGAAAAACGGCGGATTCACCGAAGTCTCCGGCGAGTGATCGCCACAATGCATTCGAATCGGCACGTGAATCATCTCTACGATACGAGATGAATACCTTGGGCGACGGCGCCGTGACACGAAGGAACAACCAACATCGAAGTCCCCACAGAAAGATCGCAATGCAGGTCAGAACCGACGCGATGGCATAAAACTGGTTTTCAACAATTGACATAGTCGGCCTGGAACTTCGTGAAATCGTAATTCGCTAAATACGTCGCATTTGGGCCAGTTGATCCTCCATGAATCCGCCGTGGTCCGCCAACTCCACTCTGTCGCTTCTTATTCGCTACCATCAGGTCCGGCTAAGGCCAATCATAGTGCTCCCGCCGAAACGAATCAGTGGTCTGCAATGATCGAGCGTGTCTAGAACTCCATTTCAAATCGGCCTGACGTATCACTTCACTTGCGAATCGTATCATGCCCGCCCCTTCCCATACAATTGACTCGACAAAACCACATGCCAGCTTTCGAGTGAACATGCAAACTTGTATTGGCGATATGCCATTTGGTCAAAGGTCGATCTGAGCCATCGGCTATGACCTGTCCGATGGCCGATTTGATGAAGAAGTATGCGGGCAACTCCAAGCGTCTCTTCGGGAACGGATCAAGATCGCATTGAAAGGGCCAGTGACAAAGGACAGCCCACTATTTCAGCTCGTTGAGGGCATTCAAGCGGTTGAGATGAACAAATAACTGACCGACGCATTTCAAAAACGAATAGAAGTCTCGCAGGGATTTCAACAGAAACTCGATCTTGCATTGTTGCCTGTCCCACTTCGCGACTCGATGGGAGAACGTCGTGCGCATCACGGCGAAAACGCCGAAACCAACGGGATACCCGGTCGTGTCTACAAAGACAAATTCGCCGAATCCGAACTTGAGAATCCGACGATCGCGAGCGTCTACTTGGATCGCGTGATCGAGGCATACATCCGCATTTTTGAGTGCGAACCGGCAGACGATTCCCCAGGCGTCAACGCAATCAACTTGCTGATACTAAAGGGTGCACTAGACGCACTATTGGAAATCGAACATCTCGCCCCAGCGGTCAGTTTTGCAGTCGTTCCCCGTTTGCAGTCGCGCGATGGGGAGACGCTGCCTCAATGAACTACTGGGATCTCGTTACTGTCCTCGAACTTGCGTTACCTGGCCGCGACAAAACGACAGTCAACAGTTCGCCATCGCTTAGGGCCGTTCGATCTGACGAGGATTCGAGACTTTCAACAAAGACGATCGACAGGATTCTCAATCCGCATCAGTGATGCTTGATTGACCACAAACCACCGGCATGCCCCGCAAAAACTTGTCGCGATGCTACCTGTTGCCCACTCGATCCACCATCGCCAGGAATACTGTCTCGGTCTCTCCTTCATTCAGTTCATGAAATCGGAGTTTCGCCAACGGTTGGTCGACGGTGTTTGCGATTTCGGTGCGGACTGACAAGCCGGATCTTTGACAAGATCCATTACCGCTTGGGATCGTGGTGCTGGGAGGATCTTCGACAAGATCCACTACCTTGTTGTGGTGCTGGGAGGATCTTTGACGAGATCCACTACCTTGTTGTATGGCGTCTGACGCAGGAGACGAGGGCGGTTTTGTCGATTGGTTTGCTGAGGTAGTCGTTACAACCACATTCGAGGCAACGCTTCATATCGTCCTTCATCGCGTCGGCCGTCAAAGCCACGATAGGACCTTGAAAACCGAGTCGCCGCAATTGCTCGGTCGTTCGGTAGCCGTCTAACCGAGGCATTTGCATGTCGAGCAAAATCAGGTCCACGACGCGATCGTTTCGAATCATCTCCTGTACGATCTCAACGGCCTCTTGGCCGTCATCAGCCTCTGTGATTCTCGCGCCAGCCTTACTTAACAGACGCGTTGCGAGGAATCGAATATCGCGACGGTCGTCGACCACCAACACGCTGCAGTCCAGCGGCGTGTTTTCATCAGGTGCTGCTGATTGTTGTTGCTCAGGACTTGCGACGGCGACGACCATTTCGCCAGTCTTCACATTTCCAGCATCGATCGAAGCGGTAAAGCAACTGCCGACGCCGGATTCACTTTCGACGGTGATATTGCCGCCCATGATATTGGCCAAACGCTTTGAAATCGCCAAGCCAAGCCCGGTGCCTTCATGCCGTCGTGAATCCGACGCGTCCACCTGCGTGAATGGCTGGAACAGCCGCTTGATCTGGCGTTCTGTCATCCCAATACCGGTGTCGGTTACTTGAAAACTAATCAGGTTCGTCGCTGCCTCATACTGCGTCGAGAGCGTTACGGCACCTTGATCGGTAAACTTGATCGCGTTTCCGACGAGGTTAATCAGAATCTGTTTGAGACGTTTTTGATCGGCGAAGACCGTCCCCGGGATACCATCGTGACACTCGACAACAAATCGAATCCCGTTGTCCGACGCACGAACCGACATCATGTTTCGAACATCCTCGACGAGTTGCAGTGGCGAGAACGGCTCAGACACCAATTCCACTCTCTCTGCTTCGATCTTCGACAAGTCCAAGATGTCGTTGATAATATCCAACAGGTAAAAACCGTTCCGCCGGATCGTTTCGATATAGTCATTTGTCTCGCTACCCCCGGAGCTTTCGCGGAGCAAGTCGACGTAACCGAGGATCGCGGTCATGGGAGTACGAATTTCATGGCTCATGTTGGCAAGAAATTCACTTTTGGAACGGTTCGCTGATTCGGCAAGTTCTCGCGCTTCGCGGAGCGATGCTTCTATCTCATGTCGTTCAGTGACGTCCCAGATGACCCCCGTATTTCGCACCACTTTGCCGGACGTACTACTGAGCGGTTCGCCGGCGGCGGAAAGCCAACGCAGCCCAAGCGTCGGATGATAAATCCGAAACTCGATATCCAGGTCGGTCGCTTCGGTGATCGATTTCGTCCATTGCTCGATAAGCTCGTCCCGGTCGTCGGGGTGCACCCGTTCGAAGCAACGCTCGGGATCAGGCGTCACTGCCGAGTCGAATCCGTACAGTTCATAAAACCGCGGAGACCAGTAGAGCCCCTGCGGACTCCACTCCCAGATCCCCATCTCTCCGGCTTGCAGTGCCATTCGAAGTCTGCGTGAATCGACCTCAGCTGCATCGGCCGCTTGGCGGCGTTCCAAAAGCAAGTTGCGCACGGCGACTTGACGCTGACGATCTCGTAATCTCGCTTTCAACTTGCTGACGAAAACTGCGATCCGTATCGGGCTGGGCACCAAGGTGACGTTGCCCAGAGAAAGCAGACGGTCGACGCGTTCTGACGACAGTTCGTGGTTGCCGAGCAGAACGAGCAGCGGAAAATCGGACCACTCTGGTTGATCACGCAAAGCGTTTTCAAGCTTTACCAAAGCGGAGTCATTCAGATGCCCTTCAGGCGCCAAGCCGACTCCGATCCCTGAAGAGATCGCGGCACACAAGCTCGTCATATTCGCGCACAGTTCGAAACCGATTCCTGCGTCAGTCAGGATTTGCCCACACAATTCGGCGTCACGCGGGGTGGGCGCGAGGATTGCCACGCGTTGGGTGGCTTCTTCGAGAGGATACTCATCACTCATTCGTTGCGATTCCCCTTCGCTGGCATCAGTGCTTCATGAGCACCGACAAACTCGGGTGTACCGCTAAAGACGCCGCGGAATTTCGTGAGCGGCTCGCCAATCGTTAGCCCCTTGGAGCTGAGAGCGAATTCGCGAATCGTATGTTCGTGACTGGCCGTTCGGTTTTTGACGACCGAGATCGCGCGATGGATTTGACCTTCAGCCTCGAAGTAGCGAAACAAGACAACTGCATCGGCCAAGTAGCTGGTATCAACCGGGGTCGAAGTGGCGCGGCCGAGCATGCCGTGCTGCGCCACAACAAGAAACGTACAAACGCCTCGTCGGCCGAGATAGTGCAGAATATCGTTGAGATGAACGACCAAGAATTTCTCGTGGGGCATGGCGTTCAGATAGCCATTCAAACTGTCGATGATCACCACCGATGTTCGTTTTTGATCTTGGTCGACTTCGACGGAAGACCGCACCAATGAAGCGAACTCATTCGGTGTCACTTCACCGGGACGCAAATGATTTACCTCGATCAATCCTTCGGCGATGTATTTTTTTAGAGGCAGCCCCAGCCCTTCGGATCGATTGAGCAATGCGTGTTCGCTTTCTTCGAACTCAAAGAGGATGGCACGATCGCCACGCTTTGCCGCTTCGACAGCAAACTGCACTCCCATGCTCGACTTCCCGACCCCGGCAGGGCCGAGCAACAAAGTACTCGAACCTTCGGCGACGCCGCCGCCCAGCAGCTTGTCCAAAGCGGGAAGCCCGCTACTCAAATGTTTTCCATCTGGCAGAGGCTGCGTTTCACTATCAAGCCACTGCGGAAAGACGACCAGTCCGCCCCGCGTGATCTGAAGATCGTGGACGCCGCCTGCAAAATCCGATCCGCGATATTTGATAACGCGCAGGTACCGGCGTTCCTTCCCGTAGTCGGTCAAATGCTGTTCAAGGCGAATGACGCCGTGCGACAAGCTTTGAAGTTGGTGGTCTTCACCCGACGCTTTGTCATCGAGGAGAAGCGTCGTGCAATTTCGGCCCGACAGGAACTGTTTCAAGGCAAGGATCTGGCGGCGGTATCGAAATGCGCCTTGCGAAAGTAAACGCATCTCCGAAAGCGAGTCGAACACAAGCCGATTCGGCTTAAACAATTCGATGTGTTCTTGAACACTGCTCAGTGTGTTGCCGAGCTCGATCTCACCCGGCTCGAACATTGTGTAGTGACTTTGACCAGCCTCACCTTGTGGATCGACTAGCTCGTGAACCTCGATTCCGTCCAGCGACCAACCATGTGATCGGGCGATCGCGATCAGCTCTTCCTTGGTTTCGGAGAGGGTGACATAAAATCCCTTTTCCCCGTTGGCTCGCCCCTCCAGCAGGTACTGCAGCCCGAGTGTCGTCTTTCCCGTGCCGGGGCTCCCTTCGATCAGATACAGTCGCTCTGCTTCCAGTCCGCCATAGAGAATGCCATCCAACGCTGCAATTCCCGTGCTCACACGCCGGGGGGCATTTTCAATCAACTCGCTCACCGCATCACTCTCCTCAATTGACCCGGATAGCGAGGCCGATCTGCATCCAAACACTAGCGGTTCACCGCACTCGCTTCCATCGATTTTAGCTTTCGTGAAGAATACCGTAAATGTACACCTCGGGCCCCGAATTGAGGGTCCTTTTGTGTCAAGTACTCTCGCCAGGAGAGTGAAACCTCGCTCGCAAACGAGCTTCATTTGTGTCGGTGAGGTAGCCACGGTGACGGAGGGATCTTTGACAAGATCCAGTACTGCTTGGGCAAGACGGATCTTTGACAAGATCCACTACTGGAGGGCCCGGATTTTTGACAAGATCTAGTATTTGGAGGGCCCGGATCTTTGACAAGATCCACTACTGGGCGGCGCCTACGATTGGGGCTTGATCCCCAGCCGGGGCATCGCCACTGAATCAGTGGAGTTGCTGCCAGAATCACGGGGTTAAAAGTTGGCTTTCTGAGGCGGGAAACCGCTTGACGATTTTCAATTTGTTGCTTGAATACCGCGCGAGGCGGAACAACGATTTTGGACGCTTAACCAGCGGCCTGCGAAACGTCTAACGGGTTGGCACCGGAGCCGAAAACTCGTTGGCGTGATGGATCGTTTCTCTTGCCGGTTCGGCGTGCCAGTCCCTTGAACAGCTCACGTGTCTAAGTCGCCCCATTTTTGAAAAATGGTGTTGCAACAGAACGGAAAAAGTCGAAGACTGACACTGGTTTTTAATAACGGATTGTGTCGCCAGCTTCAGCGATGGCGACGCTTCCGAGGCAGGACGGTCCACAGCGAGATCAGCCCGCCGCATGCCGGTACGTCGCCATACCGTAAGGCTCTAAAAATCCCCCAAGGTCAACGCGTTGTCGCTGCATGATTGCGGTTAGATGACAGCTAAAGAAAGGTCGGCCAACAGCCGTTGAGGCTGGTTTGATTGTCGTTTCTTTTACCAACAATGGAGGGGATTCCCCTTGATCCAACTACAGGGTGTTGCGCGCGCTGCGTTTGTTCGTGAAGCTCGTACGGTTCTTGATTTTGACTTGGCTCGGCAACTCGCTTGCGAGTATGGGACACCACTGCTGGTGGTCTCCAAATCTAAACTGATCGACACCTACCATGCGATGCGTCAAGCATTGCCCGGCGTGGACCTGTACTATGCCGCGAAGTCGAACTGCGACTTGAACATCCTCTCGACACTGTGCGCCGAAAACGCCTTCGTCGACATCTGCTCCGAAGGCGAACTGGACGCCGCGTTGGCGGCCGGATTCACCCCGGACCGAATGCTGCACACTCACCCCTGCAAAACCGATCAAAACCTGCTGCGCTGCTACGAAGCAGGCGTCCGCTGGTTTGTATTCGACAACCCTCTCGAAGCGGAAAAAATCGCTCGACTGACCCCCGATGCTTCGCTGCTGATGCGGCTGGCTGTCTCGGGTAATTCCAGCATGATTAACCTGTCGTCCAAGTTTGGTGCGCCACTCGAAGACGCCCTGGAAATCCTTCAACACGCTCGCGAATTGGGCCTGAACGTTCGTGGTTTTTCATTCCACGTCGGCAGCCAATGCACCGACCCCGAAGACTACCGTTCGGTACTGCGTTCGGTTCGTGCGTTCTGGGACCAAGCAGCCGAACTGGGCTTCGACTTGGAAGTCCTAGACATCGGCGGCGGCTTCCCGGCGCCGTACATCGAAAACGCTCCTACCATGGAATCGTTCGGCCAGGTCGTTTCCGAAGGCTTGCGTGAATCGTTCGGCGACCTGCCGATCCGACTAATCGCCGAACCGGGCCGTGGCTTGAGCGCCGAATGCACGACACTGATCACTCGCGTGATCGGCAAGAGCACTCGCTGGGGAACCCCGTGGTACATCATCGACGACGGCTTGTACGGCAGCTTTTCGGGCAAAGTATTCGACCACGCAGACTTTCCGCTGATCGTCGAAAACGCTTGGGGACGCGACACCGAAGCCTGCGTCATCGCCGGCCCGACCTGCGACTCCAGCGACGTGGTCAGCCGCGATCAATACCTGCCAGCACTCGAAGTTGGTGAACTGCTGCTTGTGCCCACCATGGGCGCGTATGCAGGCGCCAGCGCCAGCCCATTCAACGGGCTGCCGGTCGCGCGCACCATCCAAATCGATTGACGTCACCCGTCACCCTTCGTAAACGCTGAAAGGATTGATGCTCACCTTCGCCGTACTGCTTTATCTTGCATTGACGATCGGGATCGGCTTGTACGCGTCTCGATTGGTGGGAGATTCAAAAGACTTCATGATCGCCGGCAGGTCTCTGCCGCTGTACATGAATTTCACCTGCGTGTTTGCGACTTGGTTTGGCGCCGAAACCGTGCTGTCGGTTTCGGCGACCTTCGCGAATGAGGGTCTGTCGGCGATCCCGGGAGACCCGTTCGGTTTTTCCGTTTGCCTAGTGCTGGTCGCCGTCTTGTTCGCCAAGCACTTCTATCGTCTGAACCTGCTGACGATCGGCGACTACTATCGCTTGCGGTTTGGCAAGCGAGTCGAGATTTTGACCTCGGCAGTCATCGCGTTTTCCTACCTGGGTTGGGCGGCGGCACAGTTCACGGCGTTCGGCTTGGTGCTGTCGGTACTCGGCAAGTCTGCCGGTGCGGACTGGATGACGCTGAACTATGGCATCGTCATGGGTGCCATTGTGGTGGTGTTCTACACGGCACTCGGTGGCATGTGGTCCGTCGCACTGACAGACATGATTCAAACGGTCGTGATTGTGATCGGCCTGCTGATCGTCGCGGTCTTGGTCGCCAACTTGGCCGGTGGATTCACGCCCGTTTTCGAAGCCGCCCGCAGCGGCGGTAAACTGCAACTGTTCCCGCAAGGTGGCACCCGAGAATGGTTCGCCTATGTCGCCGGCTTTTTGACGGCAGCACTCGGTTCGATCCCCCAGCAAGACGTCTTTCAGCGTGTCACCAGTGCAAAGGACGAGCGGACCGCAGTTCGCGGTACGCTAATGGGCGGAACGTTCTACTTTGTATTTGCCTTCGTTCCGATGTTTATCGCGTACGCCGCGACGGTGATTGACCCCGCATTCATGGAACGGTTTGCAAGTGACGACGAACGCGAAATCCAACGCACACTGCCAGACCTTGTCCTAACGATGATGCCGTTCTGGGCGCAAGCGATCTTCATGGGCGCGCTCGTCTCGGCGATCCTATCAACGGCCAGCGGAACGCTGCTCGCACCGACGAACCTGTTGGTCGAAAACATCCTACGATCGTCTCGACGAAAGCTGTCCGAGAAAGCGATCCTGCTGTCGCTACGGATCGTATTGGTGCTGTTCGCTATCGTGGTCACGATGCAAGCAGTTACCAGCAGCAAGACGATGTACGAGATGGTGCAAGCCGCGTACAGCATTGTGCTTGCCGGGGCGCTCGTCCCACTCGCATTTGGCATTTACTGGAAGCCGGCAACAACTCAGGGCGCTTTGTTATCGATCGTGATTGGCGTTGCCGTGTGGGCCGTCATGAACTTCGTGCTGCAAGATGAGTTCATCGTACCGTCACAGCTTTGCGGCTTAGCTGCGAGTGTCCTTGGTATGATCGCCGGATCATACGCTCCGCAGTGGGTCAGCGACAAACGCTTGGCTCCGGCGGCCAGAGCCGAATAGCATCGACTAACTAGGCTTTGCGTTTTCGGGCAGCAGCTTTTTCAGTTGCCGCTTTGTGCTCGGCAGCGTCGTGAATTGCCTCAAGCTCATTGAGCGACTCCTGGATACGAATCCGATAGTCTTCGACGGATTCGTTTTCGTCAGGAACGAGCGGTTCGCCGAAATAGGCATCGACGCAACTGAATGGCCATGGAATCTGCATTCGGTCCCAGGTTCCGCGAAGCACGATCCGTTTGCGAGGCACCATCGCGACGTTGACGACCGCCGCACCCGATTGCCGGGACAACACCGCGATGCCTTTGCGGACGTGATTGCGCGGGCCCCGAGGCCCATCAACGGCCAACACGATCGACGAATCGATCGCGACGTGTTCGACCAACTGTTCCAACGCCTCCCGGCCGCCTTTTTGACGACCGGTCCGTCGGCTCGATCCGCGAATCGCCTTGATTTGCAACAGCCGATAGGCCGGGATCAGAAGCTGCCCATCCTCGGACTGCGACACCATTGCGGCGGTATTCGGCTCGCGATTGATCGCGGCAGCGACCGAATGTGCATGAAGGATTGAAAACGCGTAGGCTTGGCCACGATCGCGCAGTGTCCCACGCGGATCGTTGTGCACCTTCACACGGCACGTCATGCGCAGCCCCAGCATGACGAACCCCAGCATCCACGATTGTATGGTTATGGAAAACGCCATGCGATTACTATCAATAACTCGTTAATCGATTGCGTGAGATACGAAACAACCTGCTGAAATTTAACCACCGGTGCACCTCCTCGGAAGAAGCCCCCGTCAGGGGACAAGGCACCAGTGCGGCGCATAAAGATCATCAGGCTGAAACGATGCAAAAGCCGATTATGAGGGGCAACAACGCGCCCTACCCGGCCGGCGGATTCTATTCACTACCAAGCCGAACGTTTTCAGCGCGAGGACCTTTAGGGCCACGACCGATCGAATAGGTCACGACCTGCCCCTCTCGAAGTTCATCAAAGTTCACCCCTTCGAGGGCAGAACTGTGGAAAAACATGTCCCCATCCCCAGCATTTGGTGCGATGAAACCGAAGCCTTTGTCCGTGATCCGCTTGATTGTCCCTTGTTCCGTCATACTTCTGCTCTCTAAAAAAATCATGCATCTTCGAGTCCAGCAAACGCTTGCCAGAGCTGATCGATACGGTGGTTTTATGTATTAAATCGAAGATCGCTAACTCGATTCAACTGATGATTGCGTTGACTCTGGCAGGGACGCTTCTGTTGAAGTCGCGTCACTATTTCGATTTGTCTCATCAGTGCGAACCGATTCTTGCTCGGCCGATTTCCGCTCTTTGCGGCGGCTTCGCTTTTCCTCCGCCTTGCGTTTTTTTTCCATTTCACGGGCACGCTTGGCAAAGGTATTTTGGTTTTTAGCGATATCAATTACTCCTCTTAATCTCTATCAAATCGGTAAGCTAACTTCAGGCGGATGCCGTCTTCGAGCGACGCTTGTTACGTCCCTTCATTTGCCAATGGGGCTTGTACGACTTGTTCTTGCGACGCGAGCCTTGCGACTTGCCGCTTGCCGATTTACCGCCCTTTGCTGCGGGAGCACTTTCGCCGAACTTGAACTTGGGGTTTTCGACACGAAGATCAAATCCGATCAACTTTTCGATCGCCTTCAACTCTTTGGTTTCGGCAGAGGTGCAATATGAAATGGCGATGCCTTTTGCACCCGCACGCCCAGTCCGGCCGACGCGGTGCACATAGCTTTCGGGCTCGACGGGCATGTCAAAGTTCACAACGTGCGTGACACCTTCGATGTCGATCCCACGTGCGGCAACGTCTGTCGCGACCAGAGTCTTGATTTTGTTGTCACGGAACGCGTCCAGCGCTCGCTGGCGAGCACCTTGGGATTTATTCCCGTGAATGGCCAGCGCGACGATGCCTTGCCGCTCAAGCTTCTTGACAAGATTGTTCGCGCCATGCTTTGTTCGCGTGAACACGATCGTGCGATCGACTTTGTCACTCGACAGATAAGAATGCAGCGCGTTGACTTTTTCGTCACGCTGAACGTATCGCACTGATTGCTTGACGCCGTCCGCGGTCAACGCCTTGCTGGGGACGGTCACCGAAATCGGGTTGAATAGGAACGTCGCAGCGAGTTCGCGGATGGTCGGCGAAAGCGTAGCCGAAAAGAACATCGACTGACGGTCTTCTGGAAGCTTGGCAACAATCTTGCGGAGTGCTGGCAGAAAGCCCATGTCCAACATCCGATCGGCTTCGTCCAAGACGAAAATCTGGATGTCGTCGAACTTGACTTTGCCCTGTTCCATCAAGTCCATCAATCGGCCCGGCGTGGCGATCAAAACGTCCGTGCCGTGCTTGAGTGACTTGACTTGAGAGTCTTGCCGAATGCCACCATAGACGAGCGTCTGGCGGAACTTCATGTGCTTGCCGTAGTCACCGAAGCTGTCGGCAATTTGGATCACCAACTCGCGAGTCGGCGCGAGAATCAGAACGGTCGGATGATACGCCCGGGTCCGTGGTTTTTCGTTGCCAAGGAAATCCAAGATCGGGATCGCAAAAGCGGCCGTCTTGCCAGTACCGGTGCTGGCACAACCCAAGATGTCCATGCCTTCGATGGCTGGCGGGATGGCCTTTGCTTGGATCGGTGTGGGTGTTTGGTAGTTGAGTTCGCGGAGTGCTTTTTCTAGCGGCGCGAACAGATTCAATGATTCAAAGTTTTGCATGTAGAAAATAGTTTCAGTCCGACGCATCGACTCGATGCAGATGGGTGGACTGTGTCGCTTCTCAGCGGCTTGGCTTCGCGGCGGATCAAGAGGTGCGAAGTGGAGACGAATGCGTCTAGCGAACCAAAGTGCTGGTGCTCGCCCTGGAACATTCCAAGGCTGCTGATCCGACAGCGTCGATGGCCGCTCTTCATCAGCCCGTTGTCAACAAGAAAACAATCGGGCGAAGTGCGTCGTGATGACGCGTGCAGCTTTTCCAGAGGGTCGACGCGACCGTTGATTGGCGGCAATTGGCAAACGGTCAGTTTGCCACTCAAGAAGCGTGACCCCTATCCTCAGGCGAGCTTCTTCTGATTGGACCACGCGACCCAGTCAGAGCCGCCTCTCTCATTCATCCAATCGAAACAGTACATGGGATATGCAGAGCGCTATCCCATCCCACGAAGCCTACACTCCGCAGTTGGGAAAGCCAATGGCAATTCGAGCGGAGAACGATTATTGCGGCCGAGGCAGGCCTTATTGGCACTACGGCAGCGTTTATAGCCGACTGGGCTGCGTTACGGCGAACTGAGGGTAAATCCCCTCACCGGCACGACCGACAAATGCGTGCCGTCATACTGCAGGCAATGCAAACGGCTTCCCGGCCGAGTTTTCGCAGAGCTGTAAAAACGGCAGTGAATGCGAATCCCCCGCCGCGGCGAAAAATTGGTTAAGGCCGGATCCGGTGGTTTGCGCAGGTCAAGGTGTCCACTTACGCCACTTCGACTCAAACCGTACCGACCCGAACCATGAAACGAAAAAACCGGCTGTCACCCTTTGTTTCCGTCCTCACTTTTCTTGCTCTGATCACATCGACACTGCTAGCGTCAAACTTGATCGCCAGTGACGCTTCGCCTTCGCAGAACCGTGCGTACAACCAACAGCAACACGCTGTCTACCGAGCCCTTTGCGAACTCAACCGACAGTGGTCCACACGTTCGCCTGACTTAAATGTGATCAACACCGACTTCGCAATTGCTTCAGATGTGCCGTTGATCCGCATCCACCTGAGCCTTGCGCTAAGAGAACTCCACGACGCAGATACCAGTCGACTGAATGCAACGCAAAAGCATCAGCGCAAGAACCACCTAAAAACACTTCAGACTTACATCAATGCCGGCCAGTTCCCACAAAACGTTTTTGTCGAAGGACGCCGCCCTGTCTTCATCGATCCCTGTGGAACGCACTGTGCTGTTGGTCACTTGATCGCGATGTCAGGTCACGCGTCGCTTGCGAACATGATCAACGAAGAACACCAACTGGATTACCTGTCCGACATTCGAACCGAAGGACTACGGCAATGGCAAGAAGCGTCTGGCTTCAGCCTTGCTGAGCTCGCCTTGATCCAGCCGACCTACCAACACCTTCGCGGTACCACGTTGACGTATCCCAAAGAGGTCGAAGAGTACTTGCTGGGAAACTCCGACGCACTGATGTCCGCTCTTAAGAACGGATCGATCGATGTGAACGCGCGAGTCGGCGGCAAGACGATTCTGCATCTTGCGGCCGCCGCAGGCGACCTTGACCTGGTAAAGCGATTGCTCGAAGGGGGTGCAGATCTCGATGCGGTATCGACGCTTGGCTGTGATAAAACCACCGTGAAACGTGTTGGCCGTTGGACGCTCGTGTCCGTTCACTGGAATACACCGACCGTGTTTTCTGGCAAAGGAAAACCTGGAATCGGGTTTAACGGTGCGGTCTATCAAAATGCAAGATCACGCTACATCGCAAACGTCTTGAACGACGTCGATGGCGGCCGGGAAGGATTCAACGCATTGGACTTTGCGATTCAACCTCCGGCCATGCACGGCAACTACGCTTACTGGGGCAGACAGCTTAAAGCGTATCCGTTTGGAGCAAAGCGTTTCGGCCACAAACCAAACCAAGAAGCCTCAACCGAGCCAACACCGATGGAGCGATTGACGCAGGACCGTGCCGCCGTCGCCAAATGGCTTCGGCAGCAGGGTCTGCAAGAGAACGGCCTGCAAGATGTGAAACAAGAATCTCCGCAATAGCATCTGTTTTTGCATCGCTGGACGAAGCGAGTGCAATCGCACAGTCGCGGAACAGACAGGAGCCCTATCACAAGTCGCTCTCAATCTCGCAATTCTTCGATCAAAGAACCGAACGAATGACGACACTGGGAGAGAATCAACGTGAAAACCCACAGGCCGTTAGGGGCTGACTTGCTACTAGGGCTAACTTGCTTCTAGGGAATGGGTACTGCTTCAGGGGCCGTCGTCGCCTCTGGAGCAGGCATCGGACGCATCAATGCAGTCACATATTGCGCAGCCGTTTCGAAGACCTCGGCTGGCACAATCGCATCGACCTTGATTTGATCTTCCTGCGCTTTGACCGTCCATCCGATCGGTGGCGTGCTGGGGAAATCAGGAAGTCGCACCGAATTTGCAACCGGGGTCATTGCAATGATTCGTTTTGCAAATGCCATGGTGCCAGATCAGCAGCTCCCGGCCTGCCCGTTTGAGACAACATTTCGTTGAGTGGTCCCTGGAGTTGGGAGCTACTTGGCGAGTTTCTGCTTTGCATTACCGCCAACTCGCGTCTTGGCAACTTCGCCTTAGGGTT